>NZ_CP040846.1:0-1200000 GCF_006274605.1 Thermococcus indicus | reverse complement strand
TGGGGGAATTTCGCTTCCATGAGGAGGCTCCCCATGCTCGCCACGGTTGTTTATTACCTTCAAAATTTCGTAGGATATACAGAGGGCGTGTCTTTAGAGGAAATAAAGGCCTTTCTTTACTGCATGTTCCTTGCTGAAAGTGACAAAGAAGAGAAAGTCGTTAAATCAATAGCTTGGTGTCCCATCGAGCAAACTCTGAACGAGATTACCGGATGGAAAATTGAAAAAACAGTTGATGGAAAATACTTGGCAAAATCAGAGCAAGTTATTAGGAAGGATGGAAAACCCTCATACTGGAATGTCCTAGAACTACCATGCAAACTGGCAGAAAAAATCTGCCATGACATACTCAATCCACCAAATGAATGGGTGAGGGAACTGTTATCCCTTTCTCCCGGTTTTCTTTCCCAAAGCTTGGACATGGGGGAGTACCTCAGAGAAATCAGGTATGAAGCACTCCGTCAGGAGATTGATAACAAACGGGGGAAAGATGCCCCAGAGCGGTGTAGGGCACTCGAAAAGTGGGTAAAATCCGATTACGTGGACAAAAGACGTTATAAAGACCTCCAGGAGCTCGTGAGACCTGAGGGGATAACGGTTAAGGAGTTCCTTGCAAAAGGATTTTCCGAATACTCTTTAAAGGACCTCGAGAAAGCGTACGAGGAAGTCTGGCAACGAGAAAAGCTCATTTATGCCGATGGCTACATAAAGTTACTCATTAGCATTGCTGATTATCAACTGGAAAAGCACAGGGACAACAGTGGTGATGATGGGATAACCAAGCTTTTGGACGAGATTTTTAGCTCAATTAAAGGAACAACGCCAGAAAAGCTGGCGGCTGAGTATTACATTAAGGCTGCCAGAGTTGCCACTTCAGTCTCTTTAATCTACTTCCCACAGCAGGACTGTCCTGAGGAAGCTGAGAGGTACTTACAGCTAGCTGTCGAGCTTGAGAAGAAAGCCATAGAGCTCGGTGTTGTTCCGGAATACCACTCAATAACGCTGAACAATCTTGGGACACATTATTATGAAACTAATCGTCCCGAAAAAGCCTTGCCAGTGCTCAAAAAAGCATTGGAATACGCAAGAACGCCAGATGAAAGGGGTCTCGTCCTGCACAATTTGGCTTTAACTTATGCAGATTTGGGGATGAAGAAAGAGGCAGTCGATTGCATGGTAAAATCAATATGCATCCATTACTCTACGAAACACGATTTTGGTGACGTTTCACTTTACGATGAAGCCATTGAGAGGATAATAAAAATGACCGGAAACACCAACACAGATATCTACACAATGAAGGTTGCGCTTGACTTGGTTAGTGGGAATTTAAGTGCCGAAGAGGCCAAGAAGATACTCGAGCAAATTGACCGTGACAAGTGGCCGCTAACCGATACTCTGCTCTCAATACTAAATAGGGAGGAGCGCGTACTATCCAGCGAGATAGCTGAGTGTACAAAACTACTTCAAGACGTTGCAAAAATAAGTGACAAGGAAAATGTGTCGAAGTTGCAGGAGTCTCAAAGGGGCGAGAAGAGGGGTATTCAAAAAGAGTAAAAGGTAGAAAATTGTTACTTAACCATCGGGGTGGCTCTAAATGGGTGTCACGGCTTTTATTATCGTGGGAAGTCGGCCTTACATTACCTATGGCCTCCCAAACCCCGGTTACATTCTACTGCTCTATGAGAACAACCGCCCAGCTTGGGAGCTGAAACCTCTCTATCCAGAGCTTGGAAAGACATCAATAACTTGGATTCCCACTATCGAGGGAATGCTTGAAGATGCTCTGATAATGATTGGTGTGCATGTTGTTAAAGATAGGAAGCTCAGAAAGCTGGCCGAAGAGGTGTTTAAGAAGCCGTTGGACAGTGATGTTGAACTTTACAGAGCAGGGGACCAAATTAATGAACTGAGAAGAGTTGCCAGAGAGGTCCTGCAGAGGTATGATATCGGTCTCGTAATTGTTCCACTGAAAGACAGCACGATAATCCACCAGCTTGACGTCCTAAAAGAGTATGGAAACCTGTGGTACTCTTTGAATTTACCAGTACAAACAGGGGTGGATCAAGCGGTAAGCGTTGAACACGACCCCGAGGAGCATGTTAGGGTTTTTCAAGAGGTTCTTAAGAAGCTAAAAGAGGAGAGCAGGGACAAGAAAAAATTTGAAGCCTACTTAGAGAAGCTCAACAAGTACGCTGGAAGATACAAGGAACTGACTGATGAAGAAATGTATTCTATCCTTGTCCAGGTTATCTTCTTCGCTGGCATGAAAGCCAGAATTGTGGAAGAAAAAATGCCAACCATACTTAAATACCTTAGTGACTTCAAAAAGGTGGCGAGGTATGGAGAAGAAGACATAAAAAGAATGCTAAGTGACAAGAACATGATTAGGAACAGGAGAAAGATAGAAGCGTGCATCCACAACGCAAGAGAGTTTGAGAAAATAATTCAGAAATATGGATCATTCGCCAACTACTTGGATTCGTTTGGCGTAAGCTTCTACGACTATGAGGGCATTAAGAAGAAGATACGACCCGCACTCATTAGAAGATTCAAGGGAATTGGAAAGGTAACGGCATACCACTACCTAATGGAGTTAGGATTTGAAGTTATGAAACCCGACACAACGATCCTGCGGCTCTTCTACCGTTTGGGATGGCTTGAGTCTCCGGAACCTACGGAAGAAAACGTAGATAAAACCATCAAAATTTGCAGTGAAATCGCCAGAAGGCTTGATATTTGGATAAGAGTGGTTGACATGGTATTCGTGGCATTCTGTCAAGAAGGTGGAAACAACGACCTTGGTATCGAAAAAGGAATATGTACAAGCACACCAAAGTGCAACAACTGCCCACTAAAGGGTTATTGCCAGTATTATATAATGCCACCATAACAAAGACATGGCAAATTACCCCCGAAGAAAGCCTTCAACTGGGACTCTTTTTATTTCCACTCTCTTAGCCTATATAAGCTGACTCGTATAGGGATATCTTCAATTGCTCTGAAATCCAACATTGGACTTGTTTCCCCGGATTTCTTAACCCGTAAATAAAACCGTTTCCAAACCTTGACCTTCTCAAACTGCTCCAAGTCAAAGGCTGACGCCGTGAAGAGACTCTTCGATGCAATCAATATCAGCTTCTCCCTCATCCTACTGGCGGCCACGTTAAACCGATTCTGGTCATAAATAAAATCGAAAACCGTTGCTAAATAAGTGGGGTCACTCGATGCCATGGATATTATGATGACATCCTTCTCACCGCCCTGAAACCTCTCGATGGTATCAACTAACACTTCCCTACCCAAATCCCTAAATTTCCTGTAAATTAACGCCTTATGAGCCCGATATGGGACGACTACACCAACATCCAACCCCCTTGGAATGGCTTTAACTATTTCAGAGACTATTTTTGCCTCGAGTTCATTGACCTTTGTGGAAGAAGTATCATTGTGCTCAATAATGACATAGGGGTACTCAGGATGAAGAATCCACCTTACCCACTCTGGAACTTTAAGATTAGTCACAACTTGCATCAATTGTCTTTTCTTATCTCCTCTCTTCTTACTTACCAACTCAATCCCGTCCTTGCTGTAGATAAGCTCAGAATGCATCTCCGCAGCAATCTGAGGTAAACGATGGGTCTCTCTTAACCGGTGAATGGGAAGTAAATTCTCCATTACTTCTTTGCTCTCCCACAGGGGAGGATTCCGATAAAGGAGCTTTTCGAACTCCTTGTGCTCCTCTGGATCAAGCTCCCCACGCAAGAACCTCAAGAAGTTTATTGCTGATAGAAATGGAACGTGTTCCTCAATTGTCTTTCTGTCCTCAACCTCCCAGTTATGAGTCTGGATCGGCTGCATTTGCCTGTGGTCACCTACAATAAGAACCTGTGAACTATCTTTAGCACCCATAGTTGCCATTATGAACATTGGAAGGTCCATCATACTAGCTTCGTCAATAACCACAAGCTCAGCCATTGGTGGGAACTTAGTCAAATCCTTGAATAGCTTGAAAATCGTTCCGGGGGTTGCGAAGATAACCTTTACACGACCTGTTTGAGACAACCACCCATCAAGCCGAGTGGAGGAAAGCAATTCTCGAATCTTATTTCCTTCAGCGTACGTTAGAGCGACATTGTACTCCTCGGGCATGAAGTTCTCTGCCCTTAAGTTATTTTCTATTTGAGGGAGAGCATCTCCACTACTGGCCACCCTAATGAGCTCAATATTTCCAAGCTCTTTGGCATGGGATCTAAGAGCTAAACGCAATTTGGCGGTTCTAATAAGTGCTTCATCAATGGCTCTGTGAGAAACTCCAGTGACGATGAAAACCGAGTTCTTTTTCTGCTTTATTGAAGAATACGCCCTAGCCAGTATCGCGGGCGCAACAGCCCCCGAAGTCTTGCCTGTCCCAGGCGGCCCCTGGAGACTCACCAAGAAGTGGTCAATGTCAAGAATAAAACCCTTCTGGCTGGAGTTTGGAGCATGGACCCCATCGCTTACTTTGCCAACATTTTCGAGGAGATTCACGAACTCTTCAATGTGTTCTCTCTCCCACAGATGTATCCGGTATTTCTTAATGTCCCCATGGGTAAACCTCTCTGATGAATAGATGTCCTGCAGTTTTTTGTAGAGATAATGATGACGTGAACCCTTGAGGATTTCTTCGAGAACCGTGTAGGCCCGGTTCATGTTAAGATCATCCATAGCGGGGTCGATGGCTAAATAACTCCCACCTGAAATCGTTTCACCATTAATCTGAATTCCGGAATAGTCATTTTTCGGGAAGGAGTGGCTTAACAAAAACGGCCCATGCTGACGAAGGGGAAGGAAGGAAAGTTCAACCTCCCCTGTTTTTCTATCAAACCTATTGATCACCGCAAGAGGGGATCTTGATATTTCAAAAGCTGGATCTTTCTTGTCTGTTATTACGAGCCTGAGACACATGCCCCCTTCTTTTTTACATTCGTTTTTGATGGGGGTAATGACAACCCATGAGGATTCATCTAAACTAAACAACGGGGCTTCTGATGAGGCATAATCCCTCCAGATACCTTCATCGTCGGTTGGCGGAAGGACTACATGCCCGATTATTTTTATCTTCCTGCCCTTATCTTTTTCCACCTTAGAGATCTTAATCACTATGCTACGTCCACTCAACACGCGAACTGAGAGAGGAAGCCGGTGGTGAGTTTGGAGTTCCTCTTTCCTTTTGCTGTACTCGAGTTTCTGGTATTCTTCAAGAACCTCCGCCAGACTGACATTCTCTATGTTAAAATCGACGAGGTCCTGGAGGCTAAACGGAGTTTTTTTAACAAACCTGTCCTTTGTGCTTTCAGGTATTGAACGCTCAATATGCCTAACGGCAAGCGCTAAGTACTTGAGTAGATGTTTCAGCTCCTCCTGTTTGTTCTTGGTAAATGCATTCCATATCACGTAAAGCGGCACTTGCTCGTCTTCCCTATGGAAGATAGGATAAAGGGGTGGAATCCTTCCATATCCCCCAAATGAGTGTTTTCCTATGTTGTACAGGGGACACGAGTTATCTTCCTTAAACAGTATCAACCGGCCATTTTCATCCTTCTCAACGAGGAACCTGAAAAGGTCCTCAAACTTTTCTTCTAACCCATTCCATCTAAACCAACCCCCATGTGAACAACTGGGTGCATTGCCCTGGTACTCTTCTGGAGCCTCCCCCCAGTTAAGCTGAAATTGGTGAACCACAGGAATTATCCCCAGTCCCGGAGGGAACCTAAGGGCATGACGCTTTATCAGTTCATCCTTGATAATTGAATATCCTTCTTGGTCAATCGCCTTCCGGAGACTCAGAAATGAGCGGATGGCATTCATACCGTAGACTTCCCTATGACGTTTCACTGCCTCCATTAGCTTGTCTCTGTGAAATCTACTGTAAAAGTACAGGTGGAGAAACACATCGTCACGTGAACCCACCATGAAAGCGGGTTCCCCCTTCTTGTTTCTCGCGTAAGGGTCACGATAATATTGTCCCTCTAAGTTTGGCGCAACATCTATGATGGCATAGAGGACTTCTGTGAAAAATTTCACTAGGAGGTTCCTCTCCATTTTGAGGGCCTCTTCTTCTCCCTCTGGAATTTCATCAGCGACTTCGGCCAAGACTCTTATCCGCTTGGAATCGGAGTTCTCCACAACGCCGGATATTCCAATCAGAGTGTCGTGTATCGGATTGTGCTGAACAAAGAGATAAACCCTGACAAGCGAGTTCTCTGGGTAAAAATATCCATTCTCTACAGGCAAGCTGTAGCCAGTTCCGGGGATAAATTCGGGTCTGACGTCATTTGTTTTTCTCTCAATCTCCTTTTTTATTACCTGAGCCATCTTAGAAAGCTTAGGAAGATTGCTGAGTTCAGTCTTTCCAACTATGTGGGCAACTACCTCAGGTTTTTTGGTTATGGGACGTTTGAAATTAGTGGGCCATGAACGACCCTTCTTATCAACGGGAAACTCGTAGAGATCGGCAAGGTCATTAATGGTTTTGACTCCCGCCTCTCTGAAAACTTTTTGATAGCCCGGCTGAATTCCAAGAAGCCCCAAGTCTCTTCTCTCAACGGCTTTAGCTATGCAGACGGGTTCGAATGGACACTCAGCGCACCTCATTGTAAGCCAGAGGTCGGCTTTTTCTGAGTTCAACATGGCATAAAACGGGCCGTCTTCTCCCAGCTTGTTCTCTAGGGTTAAAATGTACTCCTCTACCTCCTGGGGAAAGCTCAGGGTTCCCGTCGGTGGCCACTCAGTTAGTGGGGCTCCCTTGGTTACAACCGCCAACTTTATTTCTCCATCGATTTTGAGGCCGTCTAAAACCTGATTCAGGAGATAAGCGTAAATTATCGCTTGGAATCTATGGAAAAGCTTCTCCTCTTTTGTGAATTTGGCCTCCAAAACGTAAAAGGTGAAACGTTCGTTTTCTGGAACCGCCACAATGAAGTCTGCCCTTCCCACGACGGGAAATGCTCCAATGGTTCCTTTTAGACAGGGTTGATAGATTATGGTTGGGACTTCCCGGGATAGATTTCTTAATAGCTCTTGCTTTTTTCTACACAATCCTTTTCCGAGTCAATGTAAACACAGGTGTCGGGATAATTCCTTTCGAAGAATACTCGACTAGGAGATTTTTCGGTTTTTGTTTTCTTAAAGAGGCCGTAAAACTCTGAATTGGAAAACAATGCCTGTAACTCCTCGAGGAGAATCTCTTCAAATTTGGCACCCCAACTAACGAGAACATCGTCCACGCGACTTTTGATACCCAATACACAGTAATAGTTGTCAAGTTTGCCACTCTTTTTCTCATAAAGGAGTTTTATGTATTGAGGGCACTCGTAAAGCTCAAAAAAGCGGGCAATCTCATTTGGTTTCAGTTCCGGAAGTTTCATCATGCTATCCCCACTATGTGATGTCTGCATCACTTAAAAGAAGTTTCGGCTGGTGGGATAATTAAATTCAAATAGTGTCAAGTCCAAAGAGAGTAGGTGGTAACATTGAGGGTAAAACTTTACGAACTATCCGGATGTGGGTATGACTTAGTAGGCATCATGGAAGACGACAGGATAATATGGGAGGTTCGGGAAGGTGTTATGAAAAGATTCCTTGAGCACTATCATATCAAAAGTGCCGAGGAACTTCTTAGGAGGTTTAGTGGGAGAGTCCATTTCGTAGCGGTTCCTGACACGATGAAGCCCACTAAAAGAAAAGTTAAAGATGACTGACAAAGGCTTACTCAAGCCATATCTCCAGCCTCTGCTTCCCCTTTCCGAGGCTGGAGCGCTTGAACTTCCTGAGGTGGCCTATCTCCCTTATGTCCCTCACGTGCGTTCCTCCGCAGGGGATTACCTCAAAGTCCCTTATCTGGGTGTAGCGCGTTTCGCCCTCCCACCATATCTTCATCTCGCCGCCCTCGTCAACGAGCCTGTTGAAGGTTTCTATAATCTGCTCCTTCCACTGGTTCACGTTCTCCGGGTAGGTTATGTCGTAGCGGCCCTTCTGGACGCTCATGCCACTGCCGTAGAGCTCCCACTCGCCGGGGAGAACCTCGTTCAGCACGTGCTCCAGGAGATGCATCGCGCTGTGGATCCTCATGAGCCTGTAGCGGTAGTCCCAGTCGATTTTAAGCTCAACCTCGTCGCCGGGCTTGAACTTCTCGGGTTCGGCTACCACGTGCCAGACGTTGCCGGCATCGTCCTTATAGACGTCCAGAACCTCAACGCCATTTATGGTTCCCCTGTCGTGGGGCTGGCCGCCGCCGGTTGGGTAGAATACCGTCTGGTCGAGGAGGAGGGCGTTCTCTTTAACCTCAAGAACCTTCGCCTTCGCTTCCCTCAGGTAGGCATCCTCGTAGTAGAGCTTGCGGGTCACCTTTATCACCCCAGAAGAGTTTGGCTTCAGCATTTAAATGAATATCGAAAAGAAAAGGCTCAGCGCCTCTTCCAGAAGGCCACCGCCAGAACCACGATAAGCGCCGCGACGATGACCGCGGCCATCTTCCCTGTGTCGCTCATTCCCCCGTTTGATTCCTCAGCCGCCAGGGTGTACCTTACCGTTGCGCTGGTGCGGTTGGCCAAAAGCTCCTTCACGTCCTCCGGCTGGGCGCCGTAGCGGATGTAAACGTTGGAGACAATCTCCAGGGTGTTTCCCCTGCGGACAACGGTCATGGTAAAGCGGTTGCCCTTGACCTCGGTGCTGATGTTGTCGGGCACCTCGATGAACTCCCCGCCGTCGGTCAGGTTGAGGGTGAGGTGCAGGGTGTTGTTTACCTCGTACTCGCTCCTGTCCTGGAGACTCTGGGCCATTCCCATTGTTGGATCAAAGGTGTAGACGTACGACCCGTTCTCGTACTTGGTGAAGTTCCTCAGCATGTACTCTGCGTCGATGACAAGGGGCGCGGTTGTCTCGTTGAGTCCGAGGATGGTGACCTTACCACCGTCCACTATGGCACCCTGGTAGCCGAGCGCAAGGGAGTAAGTCCTGAGTATGTACTCAGTAACGTTCTGAACTCCGTACGACACTATCTCGGCCTTTCTGGCGATGACGTCCCTGAGGGGCTCCACGTATTCGTCCTTCATGTGCAGCCTGACGGTGCCGTTGGAGTACACGTCAATGGTAACGTACTCGTTGGTTACGCTCTTCTCGTAGTGCTCGACTCCCTCGTAGGGGGTCTTGTAGCGGATGTAGTAGTCCCCGTAGTCCCCAAAGAGAGACTTAAAACCGTCCGGGGTCAGCCAGGGCTCGAGGTATATGCGGGAGCGAACGATGACGGTATCGCCTTCAGCACTCGACTCGACCGCGAACCTGCTCTGGTTGTACTGCTTGACGAAGGGTTTGGGGTAGCTGAGCAAAGTCGCGTTGGGCGGGAGAACAACTATAAACGTGTTGTTGGCCTCGACTCCAAAGGGGAACCCGGTATCTGGAACCATCATGGAGCCGTATCCCCGAGTCGGGTCGATCCAGAGCTCCCAGTAGTGGTCATACGAGTAGTACCTGGCGTAGTCGAGGGCTATCGCGTTGAAGACGAGGGTTATGTTGTTGCCCTCCTCTATGCCGTAGGACTTCATGCTCTCGTTCACCAGCTTTACCCCTGCCCGGGTGAGCCCCTGGATGTACCGGGCGAGCTGCTCCTGCTCGAACTTCTCTATGGCCTCCTCCATCGTCATGTTGCCGTTCTGGGTCTCGTTGAGAATCTTCTCTATCTGCTTATCGATCTCCTCCTTCGGCCCCAGCCAGATGCTCGTCATGGTGATGTTGGCGCTGCCGTTGGGCAGGAGGACTATTTTGAACGTGAAGTCCTGCTTGTAGACCACGGGGGTCGCATCCCCGGCAAGCGCGAAGTTCGGGCCAACGACAGACGTCAGAAGAATCGCCGCAAAAATAACCGCAAAGACTCTTTTCATTAGGCACTACCTCCATTTCATCTCTGCTGGTAAATAGCGCCTCACCGGGGTATTTAACTTTATCCCAAGAACCCGGATAAAGGAAAACCCTGGAAAGGGCAGGAACAGGAAAATAAAACCAGAGATCAGCCCTTCCACTTCGACTCGTCCAGCTCTCCCTCGGTCTTGGCAACTATCGTTGTTCCCGCGAGGTCGCCGGTGACGTTCACCATCGTCCTGCCCATGTCCAGGATGGCGTCAATGCCGAGTATCATGGCGTAGGCGAGGGCTACCGGACTTCCGGCAGTGAGGTCGAGGCCAACGCTCTGGAGGACCATGGCGAGCATTATCGCCCCAGCTCCGGGAACTCCTGCAGTTCCTATCGAGGCCAGAACCGCCGTGAGAACAACCACGAGCTGCTGGCTCAGTGAAAGCGGCTGGCCGATGGCGTATGCGACGAACAGGACCGTAACCCCCTGGTAGAGCGCGGTTCCGTCCATGTTTATCGTCGCACCGAGGGGCAGCGTGAAGGAGAATATTCCCCTGTCGATGCCCATCCCCTCCTCCGCAACGCGCATCGTGACCGGCAGCGTTCCGCTGGAGCTCCTCGTGACGAAGGCCGTCAGCATGGCGTCCTTTGCCCTTTTGAGGAACTTCACCGGGTCGATACCAAAGATTTTGAGCAGAACGGCATAAACAAGCAGTATCTGAAGGACCAAACCGACGTAAACCGCCAGAACGACCGTTGTCAGCGGCCCGATGACCTTCGTACCCTGGATTGCCATGACGTAGGCTATGAGCGCGAAGACGCCTATCGGTGCGTACTGCATGACACCGCCAACTATGAGGTACATCGCCTCGGCAAGGCCGTCAAAGGCCCTGAGAAGTGTCGTTCCTGCCGTCCTGAGTCTCTCGTCCTCCCTGTTGATGAGGTACGTGAGGGCTATCCCAAGGACTATCGCAAAGAATATCGTCTGAAGAACCGCACCGCTGGAGAGCGACTCAAAGGGGTTTGTCGGCACTATGTTCAGGAGAGTGTCAACCAGGGACGGCGGCTGGGCCTCGATGGCCTTGCCGGCGCCGGTTCCAAGGTCAACCCCGCTCCCCACATGGAAGAGGTTGCCCATGAGCAGGCCGAAGAACACCGCAAACGCCGAGGTAAACAGGTAGTAAACGACGATCTTGACGCCCACGCGGCCCAACCTGGCGGGGCTGATGCTTGATGCACCCACCACAAGGGACGCGAGGACTATCGGCATGACGAGCATCTTCAGGAGCCTGACGAAGAGGTCGCCGAAGGGCTTTATGTACGTCTCAACCGCGTCCTGCCAGCCGAAGTGGGCCGCCACCAGACCGAACACTGCGCCCAGAATGAGGCCCCAGAGTATCTTCCAGAGAACCGGGTAGTCCAGATACCTCCTCAGAAGTCCCTTTCCCACTGTTCCACCCCCTTTATTGGGCTGACTGATTGCCAGCAAAATCAATCAGTTCGAGATGATATATTAATTTTATCCGCCAAATATTGACAAAATGACAAAGAACCTAGAAGAACCTCAGCGAAACGTCCCCATACAGGATCCTCCTTAACTGTCCGTCAATGCTCATGAGTAATGAGCCATCGTCCAGTATGTCCAGTGCCATGCCAGAGATTTTCTCATCACCTTCGGTTACGGTGACGGCCTTCCCCAGTATGAACGCCCTCTCGCGAACCTTCGCCATCAGCAGGTCCGGCCTCTCGAGGAAAACCCTATACCATCCCTCCAGGTGGAACAGGAGCCTCTCAAGAACGGCGTCGAGCGGCAGCTCCCTGCCGGTAAACTGCATCATCGACACAGCGTTTTCCCTGAGCTCCTCTGGGATGGCGTTGTTCACGTTGAGGCCGATTCCCAGTATGCTGTACTCCCCGGCCTTTCCCTCGGTCAGTATTCCCGATATCTTCCTGCCACCAGCCCACACGTCGTTGGGCCACTTTATCCCGGACTCTATTCCGAAGTCCGCGAGCGTATCGACGACCGCCAGCGCCCCGACGAAGACGAGCCTTGGATCGACCCTGGGGGGCTTGAGAATAATGCTCATCCAGAGACCGCCCTCGGGGGAGGTCCAGGAGCGGCCCTTCCTGCCCCTTCCGGCGGTCTGCCGCTTCGCCACGACAACCGTTCCCTCCGGGACATCCTGCACTATTCGCTTCGCGTACTCGTTGGTGGAGTCAACCTCAGGCAGGCGGATTATTTTACGACCGATAAGCTTACTGTCCGGTTCTGGCATCGAATCACCGGTGGAACTTCTCAGTTCTGACTTAAACAACTTTCCGTCAAGGAAAACCTTAAATCCCCAAAAGAATATATCACTCCCGGTGATTAGTATGGATGCATACCAGAACGTGGGTATAAGGAGGAGGATGAAGCGCTTCTTCAGGAGGGACGGGAGGGCCCTCATCTTCGCCATGGATCACGGCTTCGAGCACGGGCCGACGGACTTCGAGGAGCACTGGGAGCACGTTAACCCGAGGATTATCATAAAGAAGGTCATGAGGGCCGGAATCGACGGCGTCATGATGCTCCCGGGGCTCGCGAGAATAGCCGGCAACGACGTGAAGCCCGACAGAGGTTTGATGATAAAGCTCACCAGCAAGACGAACCTCCGCCCGAAGGACGACCAGCTCCTTCAGAGCCAGCTTGGCTACGTCGAGGATGCGGTGAAGCTCGGCGCCGACGCTATCGCTGCCACCGTTTACTGGGGTTCCCCACAGGAAGATGCCATGATGCGTCAGTTCGCGGAGATAGCGAGCTACGCCCACGACCTCGGCTTCCCGGTCGTCCAGTTCGCCTACCCGCGCGGGCCCTACATAAACGAGAAGTACGGTAAAAAGGAGGACTACCGCGTCGTCATGTACGGTGCCAGGGCCGCGGTCGAGAGCGGCGCGGACATGATAAAGACCTACTGGACCGGCTCGAGGGAGACCTTCGCCAAGGTCGTTGATGCCGCCGCAGGAGTTCCTGTCCTGCTGAGCGGCGGGGCGAAGACCGATAACCCCGTGGACTTCCTCAAGCTCGTCTGGGATGTTATAGAGGCCGGCGGAGCCGGAGCAGTCGTTGGAAGAAACATCTTCCAGCGTGAAGACCCGGAGCCGTTTATAAAGGCACTCCTCCGCGTCGTCCACCGCAACGAGGACCCTGAGGAAGCGGCGAAAGCTGAGGGGCTCCTCTGAGCCCTCACCAATTTTCAAATTTTCCGGCGCGACATCATTTCGTCTTCTGTCGAATTCTTCTCCACCGAACGTCGTTAGACTTTTAAATGGCTGACTGTAGCCCGGGATGGAGGTGGGGGTATGAGCAGGGTTGAGATAATAGATACAACGTTTAGGGACGCTCACCAGTCCCTCATAGCGACGCGACTCATAACTGACGACATGCTGGCAGTAGCCGAGAAGATGGATAAAATCGGCTTCTACTCCATGGAGGTCTGGGGAGGAGCTACCTTCGACGTCTGCATCCGCTACCTCCGGGAGGATCCCTGGGAGAGGCTGAGGCTCCTCAGAGAGCACATAAGGAAGACGAAGCTTCAGATGCTCCTCCGCGGGCAGAACGTCGTCGGCTACCGCCACTATCCGGACGACGTGGTCGAAAAATTCGTCGAGCTGGCCCACAGGAACGGAATAGACATCTTCAGAATATTCGATGCCCTAAACGACGTCAGGAACATGGAGGTGGCGATAAGGAAGGCGAAAGAAGTTGGCGCAGAGGTTCAGGGTGCGATAGCCTACACGACGGGCAAGGTGTTCACGCTCGAGTACTACATGAAGAAGGTGGAAGAACTGCTCGCCCTGGACGTTGATGTCATCACCATCAAGGACATGGCGGCCCTGCTGACGCCCTGGAAGGCCTATGAGCTGGTGAGCGAGATAAAGGAACGCTACGGTGTTCCCGTAAACGTTCACACCCATTCCACCACCGGAATGGCCGTCGCAACGTACCTCAAGGCCGTCGAGGCCGGGGCGGACTACATAGACACCGCGATAAGTCCACTCGCCTTTGGAACGGCTCAACCGGGCATACAGACCATCTGGCACGCCCTGCCGGAAGCGGTTGGGAGCCACCTCGACAGGGAGCTCATCCACGAGGTTTCGAGGTACCTGAAGAGGCTCCTAGACGAGAAATACTCAGGAATGCTCCACAGGGAGGCCCTCATGGTGAACCCCTACGTTCTGAAGTACCAGGTTCCCGGCGGGATGTACTCCAACCTCATAAGCCAGCTCGGCGAGATGAAAGCTTTAGACCGGCTCCAGGAGGTTCTGGAGGAGATACCGCGCGTCAGGGAAGACCTTGGATGGCCGCCGCTGGTGACGCCGACCAGCCAGATAGTCGGAACGCAGGCGGTTCTCAACGTCCTCTTTGGAAGGTACGAGAGAATAACCGAGGAGGTCAAGAACTACATCAAGGGACTCTACGGAAGGCCGCCGGGGGAGATAAACCCCGAGCTGCGGGCAAAGGTCCTGGGGGAGGAGGAACCCATAACCGTAAGACCTGGAGAGTTGCTCGCACCCGCGCTGGAGAAATGCAGAAAGGAGCTTGAGGAGCTGGGCTACCTGGAGAGGGAGGAGGATGTTCTGACCTACTGCCTCTTCCCGCAGATAGCCAGGGAGTTCTTCAGGGCCAGGAAGGAGGGCAGGAAGAAGCCTGAGCTGCCGCCCACGGTTCAGAGGTTCAAGGTCTACGTGGACGGCGTCGAATTCGAGGTCGGCGTTGAGGGCATCGACCTGAGTGCCCTCAGGTACCTGCCCCAGATAGCGGGGGCTTCGACTCCACCCAGTGCTCCGAAAACAGCCACTGCCCCTGTACCCATCCCCACGGCGGTCCCTGCTCCGGCTTCGGTTGCTCCTGTCTCGACTCCCGCTCCTGCCGGTGAGGGCCTTGTTACTGCCCCAATGCCCGGCAAGATTTTGAGAATACTCGTCAAGGAGGGAGACTCGGTCAAAACCGGTCAGGGGTTGGTCGTCCTCGAGGCAATGAAGATGGAGAACGAGATTCCCGCCCCAAAGGATGGAGTAGTCAAAAAAATCCTAGTCAAAGAAGGCGACACAGTAGACACCGGACAACCACTCATAGAGCTAAGGTGAGGAATCTCCTTCCTTCTCACTTTTGCGGGAGTACACAAAAGGTTTTATCAGCAAGCTTCTGGCCGGGTTTCCAACTATCAGTTTAAAAACGAAAAAGGTTCAGTTTTTTGCCGAAAGGCATTTATATTTAAAAAGTGTACATCACAGCGCAGAATATACATGGAGGTGCAACCATGAACTCCGCTGTAATAGTTCTTCTGGCCGGTGTTATATACCTGGCCATGTACTTCAGCTACGGCAAGAGCCTTCAGAGCAAGGTCGTCAAGGCCGACCCCAACAGGCCGACTCCGGCCCACAAGCTCTACGACGGAGTTGACTACGTTCCGGCACACCCGCTTGTCCTTTACGGCCACCACTTTGCATCGATAGCGGGAGCGGGCCCGATCGTTGGTCCCGCCCTGGCAATGGCCTGGGGATGGCTTCCGGGACTCATATGGGTCTGGTTCGGAAACGTCTTCATCGGTGCAGTCCACGACTATCTGGCACTGATGTCATCGGTTCGCTACGATGGTAAGTCAGTCCAGTGGATAGCCGGAAAGCTCATGAGCAGGAAAACGGGCATATCCTTCGAGGTATACATCTGGTTCGCCCTGCTGCTCGTCGTCGCGGCCTTCGTTGCCGTCACCGCCAAGCTGCTCACCGTAACGCCCCAGGCCGCAACCGCGACGCTCCTCTTCCTGCTCGTCGCGGTGATACTGGGATACCTAATGTACAAGGTCAAGATGGAGTTCAAGCTGGCAACGATAATCGGCATAATCCTGCTCATCATAGCAGTGTGGGTCGGTCTCAAGTACCCGCTGGTCTTCGTGGACGGCCAGACCGACCCAACCTCGGCCGCCTACACAACCGCCTACCACTACTGGAACATAATCCTCATGGTTTACATCATAATCGCGGCCTCGCTCCCGGTTTGGATACTCCTCCAGCCCAGGGACTACCTCAACGCCTACATCCTGTGGTTCGGCCTGCTCTTCGGCGGCATAGCCCTCATATTCCTGGCCAAGGACTTTGCCGCCCCCGCGTACACCATGTGGAGCGCCAACGTCATCAAGGGAATCACCGCCGACGGCTCCGTTCCGGTGGCATCGCCCTTCTGGCCCACGATACCGCTCGTCATAGCATGCGGTTCCCTCAGCGGATTCCACTCGCTCGTGGGTTCCGGAACCACCTCGAAACAGCTTGACAATGAGATCCACGGCCTGATGGTGGGTTACGGTGGAATGTTCACCGAAGGATTCCTCTCCACCATCGTCATCACCTCCATAGCCGTCTACGGAGTCCAGCTTACGGGCCTCAGCGGTGATCCCACCGAGTGGGGACTCAACTACATCAACGTCGGCGGTCTCGGCACCTTCCTCGGAGGCTACGCCAAGGCGGTCAGCGAGTTCTACGGCGTCAGCGAAACCTTTGGAAAGACCTTCGCGACCCTCTGGGTCTCAGCGTTCACCCTCACATCGCTCGACACGGCCACGAGGCTCGGCCGCTTCGCCTGGCAGGAGCTCTTTGGAATGATCTCCGACACCAGCAAGGGCGCCATGAAGCTCGTTACCAACAAGTGGGTCGCGTCGATAATCATCGCCGGCCTTGGAACCTACCTCGCCTGGGGAGCCGGCTACAAGGTCATCTGGCCGGCATTCAGTGCGATGAACCAGATGCTCGCCAGTATAGCCATGATGACCGCCGCGCTCTGGGTTGCAAAGGTCCAGAGAGCTGGAAACTGGAGCTGGGCGGTTCTAATCCCTGCCCTCTTCCTCTGGATCACGGTGACGGCGGCGATAATCTGGTACCTCATCTACGTGCCGATGGTCGGCCAGTACCTCATAGCTGTCAAGGGCGCGCTCGTGGTCAGCCTGCTCCTCAACCTGCTCCTCGCCTGGGACTTCTGGGTTGCCTGGAAGAGGCCCGGGGAAGAGTACGCCGCGAGCGCGGCCTGACGTCTTTCTTTATTTTTCAATTCTCGGGTGGTGAAAATGACGGAGAAAGAAAAAGACCCGCTAGAGAACGTTAGGGCCTTCTTAAAGGGCTTTTTCGGGGCATTCAAGCAGAACTCAACCGAGTACCTCGAATTCGAGCTGAGGGAGCTTGAGAACGTCTTCGCGCTCACGCTAATGGGAGCTTTCGTTGGAATTCCCAGTCCGCCGACGACGCTCGTGATAAGGATACTGCCGCACATGACGCGCGAGCTGTACGTAATGCAGCGCAGGGCGGTGGACATGGACGACGTGCTCGGCGAGCTGGCTGGGATGTTTGAAATCACGTGAGGTGGTCCCATGAGGGAGTTCTTCCTGCCCAAAAAGGGCTACCGCGTCGTCTTTTTCATAGGCAAGGGTGGAGTTGGGAAAACAACGGGTTCGGCGGCGGCCGCCGCGGCGCTCGCGGAGAGGGGCTACAGGACCCTCATCGTCTCCCTAGACCCGGCCCACAACCTCGGTGACGTGCTGATGGTGAAGTTGAAGGACAAACCAAAGAGAATAGCCGAGAACCTCTATGCAAGTGAACTTGACATGGAGAAGCTGATAAAGACCTATCTGAAGCACCTGGAGGAGAGCATGAAGCACACGTACCGCTACCTAACGGTCATAAACCTGGAGAAGTACTTCGAGGTTCTGAGCTACTCTCCAGGAATCGAGGAGTACGCAACGCTGGAGGCTGTGAGGGAGATACTCGCGAAGGGAGATGAGTGGGACGTTATAATCTTTGACACCCCTCCAACGGGGTTAACCTTGAGGGTTCTCGCGCTCCCCAAAATCTCCCTAATCTGGACGGACAAACTCATCGAGATAAGGAAGGCCATACTCGACAGACGCGCCGCAATAGCCAACATCCATGGAGATCAGGAGTTCACCGTCGAGGGCGAGAAGATAAAGCTGCCCACGAGGGAGGATGACGACGCAGTAATGAAGGAGCTGAAGTCGTACCGCGAAGAGGTGGCCTTCGTTGAGGGAGTTATAACCGACCCCGAGAAAACGAGCGTCGTGGCGGTGATGAACCCCGAGATGCTCCCGCTTTACGAGACGGAGAGGGCCTACAAAAGCCTGAAGAAGTTTAGGGTTCCCTTCAACATGATCGTCATGAACAAGGTCCTGGAGCTGAGGACGGAGGTTCCGGAGCTGAAGGCCAAGCTGGAGGCCCAGGAGCGGGTTCTCGGCGAGGTGGGGAGGAAGTTCAGGGGAATCGAGGTTGTGAGGATACCCGTCTTCGCGGAGGAACCCCGCGGGCTGGAGCGTCTCAGAACCCTCGGGGGAACGATAGTTGGAGAGTGAAGAAATCTACGAGAGGCTTAAAAGGGTGAAGGACCCCATAACCGAGGTGGATATAGTGAGCCTCGGGCTCGTTAAAGTTCAAGCCGACGAGGAGGGCGTCAGGGTATACCTCCGCCTCTCCGAGGGCCTGCATCACCCGTTTCAGAACGCCCTCAGCTGGCCCGTTCGCTGGCGGATCGTGAGGGATGTTGTTAATGCCCTCGATGATGTCGCCAATCTTGAGGTACTCGATGCACGAACCCTCGAAAGGTACTATCCGCTGGAGGAGGATTGAGATGGACAATCAGGTACTGTTTGTCGCGATATTCCTTATCGCCGGCATCTCCGCCCTTCAGTTCTACAGGGGGCGGAAGCTGAACCTCATGTTGATGGAACACTACATACGGGCCGTCAAGGATGTAATCAAACCTGAGGACGAGCTTTACACCTGGCTCGGCGGCTACATCGGCTTCCGCGCCGAGTACAAGGTCAACAGGGACAACATCAGGAAGTTCGAGTACACCCTCACGCTCCTGCCCAGACACAGCCTCCTTTACTTCCCGATAGCGCTGATAACGAGCCGGCACGACAAGCTGTACCTCGTTATCAAGCCGTTCTCGGACATACAGAGGGAGGCCCACCTCATTCAGAAGGGTTACTACCGGATGAGGCCGGGAATAGATAACGAGGAGCTGCTCAGGAAGGAGGTCATAGAGATAGCCGGAAAGCAGTACGAGGCCCTGTACGAGAAGAAGCGGGACGTGGAGAACCTGAGGGCCCTTATCGAGAGCCTATCGAACCCCCACAACATCAAGCACGTCTCACTAACGCCGAAGACCAACGTGTTCTACGTCCAGATGAAGCCCGAACCTGAAACGATAGGGAAGGATGTCGAGAGAATCGTCCGGTTCGCAAACGAGAGGCTCAGGGAGAGCCCGTTCTCTTCTTGACATTTTGACCAATCGAGGAGGTTCCTTTCCGAAAGGGAAGGGATGAAAGCCCGAACCATTATCAGGCAACGTTTTTATGGTTAGACCATAAGTTATACACGGTGATACCATTGGTTAGTATCCGCCTCAAGGTCGGGCCGAAGGGACAGATAGTCATCCCCAAGGTTTTCAGGGAAGCTTATGGCATAAAGGAAGGTGGGGAGGTGATAGTCGAGCCGACGGAGAGGGGGCTGATAATAATGCCCAAGAAGAGTAAAGAAAAGCTGATTGAAGAGCTCCTCGAATGGAAGCACAAGAGGGCCAAGGGAAAACCCGCCAAACTCGGCGAACTTAAAGGTATAAGCCTCGAAGATGAGTTCGACGAGGTCTGGGGGATTGGAGAATGAAGCTCTTCCTCGACACAAACCTTCTCGTTTACCTCCTAACCAGAACACCCAAAGCTGAGCGGAAAATCGTGGAGTTCTACGCCGAGCTGATTGAGAATCACAGCCTTTACACAAGCGCGCTGGTTCTTGACGAAACCATCCACGTTGCCAGGAGGAAATACGACGTCCCATACAAACTCTCTATTGAGTTCATAGACGAGAAAGTCCTTCCCTACGTCGAAGTTCTCCCTCTGGGGGTCTTCGATTACATAACTGCCAGAGAAATAATCCTCAAATACAACCTCCGTCCCTCCGATGCCCTTCACGTTGCAGTCATAGAGAACAACGGCCTTCAGGCAATAGTGAGCGAGGATGAGGATTTTGACAGGCTTCCACTCAAGAGAATTTGGCTGGGTGGTTGAGATGGAGGTTTACAAGGCCAGGTTCGGCGAACCGAGGCTCGGCTGGGTCGTTCTCGTCCACGGCCTCGGCGAGCACAGCGGAAGGTACGGGAGATTAATCAGAGAGCTCAACGATGCCGGCTTCGCCGTCTACACCTTCGACTGGCCCGGCCACGGGAAGAGCCCCGGCAAGAGGGGGCATACGAGTGTCGAAGAAGCTATGGAAATAATCGACGGGATAATAGACGAAATCGGCGAAAACCCATTCCTCTTCGGCCACAGCCTCGGCGGCTTAACCGTCATCAGATACGCTGAGACACGGCCCGATAAAATACTGGGCGTGGTAGCGTCCTCGCCGGCCCTCGCCAAAAGCCCCGAAACGCCCGGATTCATGGTAACCCTCGCGAAGTTCCTTGGAAAGGTGGCCCCAGGGGTTGTTCTCTCCAACGGATTGAAGCCGGAGCTGCTTTCCAGGAACCCCGAAGCGGTGAAACGCTACGTCGAAGACCCACTCGTCCACGACAGGATTTCCGCAAAGCTCGGAAGGAGCATCTTCGAGAACATGGAACTGGCCCACAGGGACGCGGGGATGATAAAGGTTCCAATCCTCTTAATCGTCGGCACGGGCGACGTGATAACACCGCCCGGGGGCTCGAGGAGGCTTTTTGAGGAGCTGGCAGTTGAGGACAAGGCGATTAAAGAATTCGAGGGGGCCTACCACGAGATATTCGAGGACCCCGAGTGGGCGGATGAACTCCACCGAACGGTGGTTGAGTGGATGGTGAGGCACACAGGGTGAATTCTCATGATCTTCGACACCTTCCAGGATTTTATGGAACGCTGGGACGGGAGCCCGGAGGGTTGGATCGCATACATCAGTGGCTATCCGGAACTCTTTGAAAAAATTAAAGCGGACTATGCAGGGTACGGGGCAAGCTGGAGGGATTATCTGAGGCTGCTGGACAAGAGGAAGCCAGAGGAGTTCAATAAAGCATACGAGTGCTTCATGGGGGCACTGCCAAAAATTGCCGCCTATATTGAGCGGCTGTTCGGAATCACACAGGACGATTACAACATCGTCATATACGTCGGCCTTGAAAACGGGGCCGGGTGGGTGACAGAATTCAAAGGAAAGCCTGCAATTCTTTTTGGCCTGGAAGCCGTAGCCGAGCTTGGATGGTACGATGGAATTGCTGGACTGATTGCGCACGAATTCGGACATCTTGTGCACTGGCTCATGAGGAACGAGGACCTGGAAAAGCTCGAAGAAAACGCCATTATGGGACTGTATACGGAGGGGTTCGCCCAGAGGGTGGAGGACAGCATAACGGGGAGGCCATGGCACCTCGAATATGATGGATGGTTCGAATGGTGCACGAGAAACGAGCGGCGCATTAAGGAGGAGTTCGCAAGGAGGGTGCGGGAAAACGAACCCCTGAACCCGTTCTTTGGCTCGTGGTACGAGCTCTTCGGAATGAAGTTCACCGGCTACTATCTCGGCTACAGGTTCATCAGGTGGCTTGAAGAGACGCTCTCCTTTGAGGAAATAGCAAAACTGGAGAAAGAAAAGGTCAGGGGCATGATTCTGGAGTTTCTCGAGGGCTAGATGTTTTCCCTTCTGTCTATTATGTGCTCCAGCTCGGGCCCGGTCTTGATGAGTCCAACCGGAACACCGACGCGCTCCTCAATCTCCTCAACGAACTCCCTGGCCCTCCTAGGAAGCTTGTCGTAGTCGGTGACACCGAAGGCATCCTTGTCGTACTTGTCCAGCATCGTCAGGGCGAGCATCGTCGCGCCGTTGAGCTTCGCGGAGTAGCGGGCGAACTCGAAGTCGAACCAGCCGACCCGCCTCCGCCTCCCTGTGACGGTCCCGTACTCAACGAGGCCCAGCTTCTCAGCCTCTTCCTGGTTCATCTCCGTCGGGAACGGCCCTTCGCCGACCCTCGTCGGGAAGCTCTTGAAGACGACTATGACGTCATCGACCCTCGTCGGGCCTATTCCAACGTCACTCGCTATGGCTGAAGCGGTCGTGTCCTTCGAGGTCACGTAGGGATAGGTTCCGTAGTAGAGGCTCAGGCCGAAGCCCTGCGTCCCCTCGACGAGCACGAGCTTTCCTTCGTCCAGGGCGTCGTTCACTTCCGCGGCGACATCAGCCAGGTAGGGTTCAAGCTCGGGGACGTCCTTTGCAAGCCTCGCCCGCCTCATGACCCTGTCGGCGTTCGCCGGCCCACAGCCGCTTCCGGTGGTGCCTATCTTGTCGTGGAGGTGGCTGTTGCTCCTGTCGAGCTTCTTGTGCTCGTCCTCGATTATGGAACAGCGGTAGTCGATGCCAACCCTCTCGGCGACGTTGAAGTCCTTAAGATGCTCAAGCTCGTGGAAGAACACCCGGGGATCAACCAGAACGCCCGCACCCACGAGAAGCCGGGCCTTCGTCTGGATGAACGCCGTTGGAAGCTGCCTGACCGCATACTTCCTGCCGTTGATAAAAACGCTGTGGCCCGCGTTCGTCCCAACGCCACCGCGCGCTATGACCTCAGGCTCGTCCTTCAGGGCAAGGTACGCTATAACGGAGCCCTTGCCCTCGTCTCCCCATTGACCGCCAACAACGATGTAGCTCGGCATGGCTCCTTACCCAGATTTAAGTCAATAGGGGACTTATAACGGTTTCGAATTTAACAGAAATTTATCAAAATCATCTACCCTTCCAAAAACGTTGAACTGAAAAATGGAGAAAGCTAAGAAAGGATTTTCACCACGAACGCGAGCAAATCCGTCAGCTCCCTCGCCCTCGTTTCGGGTGAAGCACCCATGTGGCCGCTCTTGGTCTCCACGCGGAGGTAGACGGGCGCGTCCATTTCCTTCAGCTTCATGAAGAACTTGAGGGCGTGTGCCGGATGAACGCGATCGTCATGGAGGCCGGTGTAGATAAGCGTCGGGGGATAGCTCTTCTCAGGGTCAACGTTGTGGTAAGGGCTGTACTTCAGCAGAAACTCCCTATCCTTCGGGTCGTCGGGGTTGCCGTACTCAGGGATCCAAACGCTGCCGATGTAGAGCTTGTGGAAGCGCATCATGTCTATGACGGGGTAGCCTATCAGCGCGGCGTCCATAACGTCCGGCCTCTGGGTGAGTGTGGCAGAAACCAAAAGCCCGCCGTTGCTCCTGCCCCACGCGGCAACTCTATAACCTTCTGCCTTGAGCTTCTCCAGAACCGCTATGAAGTCATCGAAGACGTTCTGTTTGTTCTCCCTCATTCCCGCCCTGTGCCACTCCTCGCCGTACTCGGAACCGCCGCGGAGGTTGGCCATGGCGAATGTCCCGCCGCGCTTTATGAAGGGTATAGCCTGCGGGAAGAACCTCGGGGTTAGTGCTATGTTGAAGCCGCCGTAGCCGAAGACCCATGCCTTCTTCTCGTCCCTCCCGCCCCTAACGAGGAAGTAGTGAATCCTCGTTCCGTCTTTGGAGACTGCAAAATCCTCCTCGACCCTGAAGTCACCTTCAATTTCTTGCCCCCCTATGAGGTTGAGCTCTCCATCGAACCCGTAGAGCCTGTAGGGAACCGTGAAGCTCTCGTAACGGAGTAAAGCTCTCTTCCCGTCGGCGTCGAGTGGATAGACGCTCCCCGGAAGGTCGAAGGTCACCTCGTCAAGCTTTTCGCCGTCCAGGGAGTAGACCTCAAGGCGGTAGCTCGCGTGGACGAGCCTGCCGGCGATTATTTTTCCGTCCACGATGACCGCCCACTCCAGCGGGAATTCGCCTTCGGGGGGGACCTCGGTAACTTTTCCGTCCTCCACCCTTATTACCTTTCCGAGGCCCCTCCCCTCCCTCGTGAGGACGTAGAGCTTTCCGTCGATTACATCGATCGGCTCCGCCGGAACCTCTGCAGAGTAGGCCTTCTCCCACCGGTCCGGCTCCGCTATCGGCCCGACGTATATCTCAGCCCTGTTCCAGCCGAAGGTCACCGTTACCATCGCAGTCTTTCCATCGGTGCTCTTCCTCAGCCCGATGAAGTAGCCGGAGCCGAGGCCCTCTCCGAAGACCATCTTCTCCCCGTTCCCATCCTTCCAGAAGAGCCTCACCGCTGGAGCCTTAACCCCGTCGGGCGTTTCACCGTGCCGGTAGAAGCGGGAGAAGTAGTATCCGTCCTCAAGGAAGGTCACGTTCCAGACCGAGGGCTTCATCTCGTCGATGAGCTTTCCTGTTTTGAGGTCTATGATTCGGGTTATCCCCTCATCGGCGCCTCCGATGGAGAAGCTGTAGGCGAGGAACCTTCCCTTTCCGTCGGCGGTGAAGCCCTGAAGCAGGACCTCATCGCCAAGCTCCTCCTCAAGGGCCTTGGAATCAACTATGACATCTCCACCGAGCCATCTGATAAGCTGTCTCTCCCTCTCCTTGTACATCGCTATGATGCCCTTCTCGGTGAGCTTCGCACCGTAGAGCGTCGGCATTGAGTAGTACTCCCAGACCTCGGGGAAAAGCTCGTCGCTCAGTCCCCCAATGAACTCCCTAAAACGCTTGTTTTCCTCCTCGACCACCTTTAAAACGCGCTCATCCTCTAGGTTCTCCATCCACATGTACTGGTCCTCCATGAGAATCACCATTAAGATGAAGGCTTTAGCGCTAATAAGAGTATCGGTGAAGCTCGAAAAGTGATATGTCAAAACGACAGAAACCGCCGCAAGTAAGTTGTCTATTTAGTCGTTCTTCCATGATTTCATGGAAAAAAATTATATTGGGATGCTATCTCTCCCGACCGTCCCGTTGAGGTGTTGGAAATGGACGCAATATGGACGACAATAGCGGTTTACATGGGAGCGATGCTAGCGATATCAGCGTACGCGCGGAAGTACATCAGAACCTCGGCCGACTTCCTGCTCGCCGGAAGGAGGCTGGGACTGGGACTTAGCGTAGGAACCCTTGCAGCCACTCACTATGGTGGTGGCTTTCATCCTGGGCGGAGCTAGCTGGGGAGCAACGTACGGGTTAGGTGGAATTTGGTACGGCTTCGCCTGCGGCCTGGGGCTTCTGGTTCTCGGTCTGACCCTTGCAAGGCCCATGCGCGCGCTGGCACTTTACACCGTGCCGGACGTTCTGGAGATGCGCTATAGGAGCAAGACCATCCGCTTGCTGGCGGCCCTGCTGTCGCTCCTGGCGCTCGTTGGCATACTGGGGGCACAGGTCTGGGCAGCCTCGGCGATCTTCGAGGCGATTGGACTGCCCGGCACGGCTGGAGCGGTGCTTGCGACGCTGGTCTTCATAGCATACACGGCCTTTTCAGGACTGTGGGCGGTGGCGCTTACGGATTTCGTTCAGGTAATCATCGGAAGCGTTGGAATCTTCGTGGCCGTGGTTCTCGGCCTCATAAAGGTGGGGGGAATAAACGGTCTGAGGGGTGCGCTGGAGGGCATCCAGGGCCTTCCCCAGCCGGCCTCAAGCTACTTCAGCCTCACCTCGCTGGGAGCATCTCTCCTGGCCCTGACGCTCCTGGCCACGGTAATGTACACCCTCATTGGCCAGGACTTTTATCAGCGGCTGTTCGCGGCGAAGGACGAGAAGACGGCAAGGAGGGGCGCGATATACGCCGGCGCTCTGCTCATGGCACTCTCGTTCCTGCCGGCACTTGCGGGCATGCTCGCCATAGCCCTCTCCGGCAACCCGGAGTCGATAATAAACTCACCGAAGACCGCCGTGCCCGCGCTGGTCATTACGGTTTTCGGGAGCGGCGTGGGAGCGATCTTCGTGGCGGCCGTCCTGGCCGCGGTGATGAGTACCGCGGATTCCCTTCTATCCGCGGCAACATCCCACATGGTGAGGGACATCTACGCCAGCTTCATCAACCCCAAAGCCGACGAAAAGAAGCTGCTGAACCTTTCGGTGATAACCACCGTCGCCATTGGCCTGCTCTCCCTGGTGGCGGCGCTCACCATCCAGGGGATCGTGGAGCTGCTGATATACTCCTACGATGTGTACACCTCCGGCGTCTTCATACCCCTCGTGCTCGGCATTTACTGGAGACGGGCCACGAAGGAGGGCGCTCTGGCCGGCATGGCGGCCGGTTCCCTGGCCGCGGTGCTGGGAATAACCGGTGTCGTGTCCTTCCAGTACTGGGAGTACATCTACGTCAGCGGAGCACTGGTATCCGCCGTTGTTATGGTGCTCGTGAGCCTCGCCACCAGGGCAGAGCCGCTTGAGGGGGAGCTGGAGGAGGCCTTTTCGGTCAGGGGCTGACGGCCAGCCTCCATCCTTTTTTCTCTTCCACGACCCCAATCGCCAGAACCTTGTTCTCGAAGGGCAGCCCCATGACTCTCCCAGCAAGCCCTTCCGCCGTTGAAAAGGGTGGGAAATCGAGCTCGACGAAGCCAAGGTCGTAGGTCGCCGTCACGAATGCCGTCCCCTCCTCCAGCTCCAGCGATTTAACCCAGAACTCGTCCCTCCCGGCGAAGCCGAGCCAGCCCTTACCGTTTCCATGTTCAATTATCCCGGCTATTCTCGGAGTTGAGTAGGAATCGCGCTCGTAGTCGAGTACATCCAGGACATGAACCAGGGCTTTCCTCGGGCTCTCCCACTCAAGGGCCTGGGCCATGAAGTCCGTCTGGAGGCCGTTCGTCACGACGGCGTAGTCATCGAGGAGCCTCACGACTGGGTAGCTGACGTAGGGGTTGTCCGTCTCCGTTAAGTTCTCAATGTAAACCGCGTTTCTCCTCACCACTGCCCTCCTCTGGGGAAAAGAACGGGAGCAGAGGAGGTAGAATGCGAAGGGCTTGCCGTTCATCAGACCGATTCCGAGGGTCCTTCCGGTGTACGTCAAGCTACCACCTCCCTGAGGCGGTCCTCCTCGAGGGCCAGCTTAATCTCGCGCGCTATCCTCTCGCCCATGAGCATCGGCCTCTCCCAGTAGAGGGCCGAGTACCAGTGTTTGGCATTGCTGCCGCCGTCTATGCGCGAGGCGAAGCCTATGCAGCGGAATTCACCATCGTAGGCGAAGTGGAGAGCGAAGGGTCCTATGATGCCGGGAGGTTCAAGCTCTTCCATGGCATCGACGAAAGCCAATCCGTAATCGTAGAGCACTGGAATGAGCGACTCCCTCAGCGCTACTGCCTTGTTTCCCGCTATGGTGTAGGGGAGGGTCCTGAAGGGCCGCCTCTTGTTTGCGTCCGCAATGACCAGGCGCTCATCAACGCCAAAGAGCTCCAAACGGTTTAAAATCGGCGAATAGAAGAAGTGGACGTAGAGGTAAACTCCGTCTGTGAAGCGTTCAATCCTGTAGGGTTCGCTCAGGTCTTTGGTCTTCTCCTCCAGTTCATAACCGTAAGCCAAGAAGTGCCCGCTTCCACCCCTCGGTCCCTCAAGGCGGACAAAGTAAAGCTCGTCCGGCTTGGCCTCTCCGGGCTCGATGACTTCAACCATCGGAATACCGGCCTTTTTAAGGGCCCTATCCTGGAGCTCAAAGCTGGTTTCCCACTTGAGGAAACGCCTGTTGCCGAAGAACTTGGCTTTGGCGTTCTCTATTGCCTCAAGCCCGAGATAAGCGACGAAGGAGCCGTGCGGAATTACTATTCCATCGTCCTCAAGAATCGCGCCCATCTCTTCCGTAACGACAAGCTCGTCCGCGAGCCTCGTGGAGGCGTAGAAGGCCCTCCTCTCGGGCTTCACGTAGAGCCTTGTCTTGAATCCCTCATCCTTAGCCCCAAGGAGAATCTGGAGGGAGGAGTGCGAAGCTATCGTCGAGATAATCATTCAATCACCTCCAACAGTTCCTCCCTGCTCAGGATTCTCCCGCCTTTGGCAACGCGCATAGTGTCGCCGCTGAGCTCGTCTATCACCAGAATCTCTCCATTCAGCCTCCCGAACTCGAGCTTAAAATCCACCAGCTGGAGGCCCTTTGAGGAGAAGAACTTCCTTAAGATTTCCGCGACCTTCCTCGTGATTGACTTCATTTCTCTAAGCTCCCCATCGCTCGCGATTCCGAGGGCAGCCACTGCTTCCTCAGCTATGATCGGGTCGTCGAGGGAGTCGTCCTTCAGCGTGAACTCAACCATTCCAAGCCTCTGGAAGGGTTTTACCCAGCGCCCGTACCTCAGCAGGAAGCTCCCATAGGCCAATTCGCGGTAGACGACCTCCAGCGGAATCCTCTCTGCCTTCAGGAAGCGGGCTTTTCTGCTGTCAATCCGCTCGACGAAGTGCGTCTTTAAGCCGTTTTTCTCAAGAAGGCGGAAGAAGAACTCCGTCTGCTCCAGGACAATGCTTCCCTTTCCCTCCCTCTCACCGATTACCTCGTTGCCCCCGCTGTCTTCTCTCCCTGCTCTGCCAAGGACGGTGTCCTTGAAGTGGAAGATTAGGTGGGGGCCGTCCTCGTAGACGTCCTTGGTCTTGCCGCGGTAGATGAGCCTCACTCCGCCTCACCCATCCCTCAGCATGTCGTTGATGAGCTTTATCGCGCAGAGGTCGCCGCACATCGAGCAGGCCTCGGTCTTTGTCGGTCTCTCCTTCCTTATTTCGATGAATCTATCTCTGTCCTGGCTCAGCTCGAACTGTCCCGCCCAGTCGAGTTTACCGCGGGCCAGGCTCATGAGGTAGTCCTTCCTAAAGTCGGCCTCGAAGCGTGTCAGGTTCACCGCGTGAGCGGCTATCCTGGCGGCTATAACCCCTTCCCTCACGTGCTCCACCGTCGGCAGTCCGAGGTGCTCCGCCGGCGTTACGTAGCAGAGGAAGTCGGCGCCGTTCAGGGCGGCTATTGCTCCGCCTATGGCAGCCGTGATGTGGTCGTAGCCTGGGAAAACGTCGGTAACTATCGGACCCAACACATAGAAAGGAGCATTGTCCGTGGCGATCTTGGCGAGCTTCACCTGGGCCCCTATCTGGTCTATCGGAACGTGGCCTGGCCCCTCGACCATCGTTTGAACTCCGGCTTCCCTGGCCTTTCTAACGAGCCTCCCGAGGGTGTAGAGTTCCGCTATCTGAAGCTCGTCGCCAGCATCTGGCAGTCCGCCAGGCCTCAACCCGTCGCCGAGGCTGAGAACGACGTCGTACTCCCTGGCCAGCTCAAGCAGATAGTCGTAGTCTTTATAGAAAGGATTCTCGTCGCCCCAGTGAAGTATCCAGGCAGCTAAAAACGTCCCCCCGCGCGAGACCATGCCGACGATTCTCTTCGTACCCTTCATCTTCTCGACGACTTCCTTCGTGACTCCAACGTGAATCGTCGTGTAATCAACGCCGTCCCTGAAGTGCTTCTCAACGGCCTTCCACATATCGTCCTCGCTCATCTCGATGATTGCCTTTCCCTTTGCCAACATCTCCTCCGCCGCCTGGTAAATAGGCACCGTCCCAATCGGCACGTCAACGGCGTGCATTATGGCCTTCCTTATCGAATCGAGGTCGCCGCCGGTGGAGAGGTCCATTATGGTGTCGGCCCCGTACTTGACAGCGACCTTAGCCTTCTCTATTTCGGCCTTGAGGTCGACGATGTCGCGGGAGGTGCCTATGTTGGCATTGATTTTCACGCGGACGACGTTGCCGACAGCGACGGGCTTAACCCAGTCGTGGCGGACGTTGCGGAAGATGACAGTATGGCCTTTGGCGACGCTCCTCCTGAGCTTCTCGGCGCTGATTCCCTCCCTCTCGGCGATGAACTTCATCTCCTCCGTGATTACTCCCCTTTGAGCTTCCTCAAGCTGGGTCATTCCCATCACCCGGTTTTAAAACCCGTTTATAACAAAGTTTTTAAATCTCAAAACTTAGTTTTGAGCGCGGCTTAAAAGGTTTTTGGGCGCTCAACCGAAAACTTTTTGAAGTTGTAGATACTATAAACTATCTAGGTGATCCTGTGAAAAGAGTGGCAATAGTCTTTCTCCTGATACTTGCCGTGGTGTCAGCGTCGGTTTTTGCAGCCTCCCAGATTCCAGTGAAGTCCACCGAATACTACGGGACGAGGGTGGATTACTACCGGAACTTTATCTTCGAGCCCTCCTTCGAGGTTGAACTGCCCACCGATGACCCGGCGACGGTTACGATCTCAATGCTTATGCCCAACGGCTCTCTGATGGACCTCGGAGTTTATTCCGGTAAGGGCAAGATCTCAATAGACTTTTACCGTGTACTCCATGCCATGCGCGAATGGAGCAAGTACTTAACGGCCGAAAGCATCGACCCGGGGAGCGTGAAACCTTCCCTGCTCCTGCTGGGGACTACTGTTGACAGAGATGGCAATCTGAATTACTTCATGAAAACGGTTCCCCTCACGGTTAACGGGATTGTATCCAGAATGACGATCAAGGTCCAACTCGACGGCAATGCTATTGACAGACTTTACGACAAGGGAGAAGTCATGAGGATGCTACGAGATCATGGGAGGGTAACCTCAAAGGAAACCAGAGAAACCATTGGCATCTCCTCTGAGAGATTATCACTTCTTGAGTCTTCCTGTTCGCCAGTGTTCTATGAAGGTGGCGATCGGACGTGGTACTGTTTTGAGTGGCTTCACGAGAAGACGTTAGGAACAGCCAGCATCATTCCGGTGGCTGCGTTTCAAGTAACTGGAGACACTGATAAGGTAAATAACGTTTTTATCTCCTTAAACTACGATGCAATATCAGACAATAACGCGGAGCTAGCTTTCTCTGCGGTGGGAGCCATTGAAAAAGGAAGTGTCAGTGGCTCAGTGGAAGGAAAGATACTTGGGCATTCATATGTAATAAATAAAAACTCCCTCAGGATCCCTGAATCAACGATTAAGATATGGGGTTCAGAGTTAACTTCGCCTTCCGTTATTGGGGCCGGAATTAGGGGTAGCGTGACGTTTGCCAAGTACCAGCTCTATAGAGTTGATTACATCAATGGTGAGGTCTGGAACAAAAAACCTCTCGACACCTACGCGTACGTTATCTTGGGGAAACCAGATGAAAAGGACATGCGCCTGAGAGAGTTCGTAGAACCCGGATGGCCAAGGGAGAACGGAGGACCGATGAGCAGGACGATGCTGTTTGTACATAGGTACTGGACTCCCAAGGGCGTTATGGAAAGCGAGGGAGGGCTTCTCACCAACACATATTACTTTAGTCATAGAGTAAATACCCTACCACTGTTTTCAGCTTCAGCACCAGTGCTGGGAGTCATTGGCGGAGGAAACACAAAAATCGCACCTTTCACATTAGCAATTGGAGTGGGGCTAACTAAAGAAACGAGGATATCTTCATTAGTAAGTGTTTCAATGGCATTGAAAGAAAAGTACAAAGATACCAACGTACGCGTCACAATATATTCCAGTAAAGTGGCATTTGAGTACAAAGGTGACAAGTACCCCCTAACTGGAATGTTTGGAGATATCTTCATCCCAGGGGATCCTGGCTACAGCCCGCCCTGTGACCCGCGTACTGGTTACTGCCCGGATAATATCAACACCGGGCATGACCGTTGATTTTTCTTTTTTCGCTACTCGCATTTTCTGCCGGTTTAAAACCCACTTATAACAAAGTTTTTAAATTTCAAAACTCAGTTTTTAGCGAGCCTTAAAAGGTTTTTGGGTGGTCGTGATGAGAGAAATAGAGATAAGCAGGGCGATAATAGAGGCCTACACGGCCGAGCTTCTTGAGAGTTTGAGCCTTGACGTGGCGATAGTCGGCGCGGGCCCCTCGGGGATGGTTGCAGGCTATTACCTGGCGAAGAACGGGGCAAAGGTTGCGATATTCGAGAAGAAGCTCTCCACCGGCGGCGGAATCTGGGGCGGCGCGATGGGCTTCAACAGGATAGTCGTCCAGGAGGAAGCCAGGGAAATCCTCGACGAGTTCGGGATAACGTACAAGCCCTTTAAAAACGGCCTCTACGTTGCAGATGCTATCGAAACAGCAACGACAATAGCGAGCAAGGCCGTCAAAGCCGGCGTGAGGTTCTTCAACATGATTGAGGTCGAGGACTTGGTTCTCAAGGACGACCGCGTGGCCGGAATCGTAATCAACTGGACGCCGGTTCTCATGACGGGCCTCCACGTGGACCCGCTCACCGTCGAGGCGAAGTTTGTAATCGATTCGACGGGCCACGGGGCGCAGATTACGCAACACCTCGTCAGGCGCGGCCTGCTTGAGGTTCCCGGAGAGGGCCCGATGTGGGCCGAGAGGGGCGAAGAGCTCACCGTAAAGCACACGAAGGAAATCTTCCCCGGCCTCTACGTCACCGGAATGGCCGCGAACGCGATAAGCGGTGCCCCGAGAATGGGCCCGATATTCGGCGGAATGTTCCTCAGCGGGAGGAAAGCGGCCTTCGAAATTCTCGAAAAGCTGAGGTGATGGAATGGCCGTTCTCATCATAGCGGGCCTCGACACCGGCGGGGGAGCTGGACTGAAGGCTGACATCGAGACGGTCTCGGCTTTAGGGGAGCACCCGCTCCCAATTCTTACAGCGGTCACCTACCAGAACCCCGAGAAGGTTTCCGGCTATTTCTCTCTTTCAGTGGAGGTCGTGAGGGACCAGATACGGGCCGTTAAGGGGCACTTCGATATTAAGGCAGTCAAAGTGGGCATGCTTGGGAGCGGGGAGATAGCCAAGGTCGTTGCCAAGGAGACGGAGGACTTAACGAGGGTCTTCGACCCGGTGATGGCTTCGAGCACCGGTGAGAGGCTCATTGATGACGTCGAGTCGCTCAAGGTCCTCGTGAGTGGCTCGATAGTCACCCCCAACGTCCCCGAGGCAGAAACACTTACGGGCATCGAAATCCGCTCGGTTGGAGACATGAGAGAAGCGGCGAGGGCCATGGCGGAGGAGCTTGGAGCGGAAGCGGTTGTAGTTAAGGGCGGGCATCTCAACTTCACCGACGTCCTCTACTGGAACGGGGAGTTCTTTGAGTTTCCTGGGGAAAGGGTTGATGGCTTCACCCACGGGACGGGCTGTGCCTTCTCGTCAGCCTTGGCCGCTTTTCTGGCGAAGGAGTTTGAGCTTCCCGAGGCAGTGGAAAATGCTAAGAGCTTCGTCGAAGGCGCCATAAGGTTCTCAAAGGCCGAAGCGAAGGCCGTCAATCTCCTCTGGAAGCTCCAGAGAGATGCCTACCGCTGGAGGGCCAGGGAAGAGCTTGAAGGGGCCGTTGGAGAGCTGGTGAAGCTCGGGGAAAAGTTAAACTCCCACGTTCCGGAGGTGGGAACGAACTTCGCGCTCGCGACTCCCCTCGGCGAAGTCTTCGCAGTTAAGGGCAGAATCGTCCGCTACGGAAAAACGGTAAAGCCTGTTGGCCCCGTGGAACTTAACGCCAGCGACCACCTGAGGAGGGCTTTGCTCAGGATGCGCGAGTTCTACCCAGAAACCCGGGCCGTCCTGAACCTGTGCTATTCGGAAGAGCTGATAGCGCGGGCCAAAGAGCTCGGCCTCGTCGTTTCCTTCTACGACCGCAGGGAGGAGCCGGAGGAGGTAAAGAGAGCCGGGAGGGGAACGATGGAATGGGGAATAGAGACGGCCGTTAAGAGGGCTGGAGAGAGGCCCGATTTAATCTACCACCTCGGGGACTGGGGCAAGGAGCCGATGGTTCTAATCTTCGGAAGGGACGCGCGGGAGGTCGTGAAAAGGGTCAATGTCCTCCTTTCTCCCTTTCCTCGATGAAGACTCTAACGTGCTCCGGCGCTATCCCCTTTATCTCCTCGGCCAGCTCCGGCCGATCGAGGTAGGCCCTGATGAGAACTCCTCCCCTAAGCCAGGCGTTTTCGATTCTTTCCGCAGTTGCTATGGCCTCTTCATAGCACTCCACTCTGAGAAGTCCCAAGGCGAGGTTCCAGTGGGCTGCATCGCTCCTTAGCTCCTCCGCGATCCTCGATCCGTCCCCGGGCTTTCCATCCACAGTGTATAGGTATGCCAGGTGGGCCAGAGCCTCAGAGCGGTATGGCTCATCAAGGAGGCGGTAGAGGCGCTCGAGGGTCTCCGGTTTCCCGTGGATTCTGGAGAGCGCCTGCCAGTAGTGGTTGGGGTTTTCGAGCGAGTCGAGGACGCACTTTGCCCCTTCGGCACTCCCCCGGAACAGGAAGTTCGAGGCCGTTCTCAGGACTTCCTCCACCTCCCAGGGGGCGTAAGCCGGTGGCAGGGCGTCGAGGTCTATTGGATACGCGTCGAGAAGGCTCCTCAGGATTACCCGGTAGCGCCCGATTTTTTGAGGTGCCTCAATGAGGCCGTGCCTGAGAAGCGTCCCCCGCATCCTCTCGAAGTCCCTAACGACCATCGTGAAGAGCCTCACCGTTGAGTCGAGCCACTCCTCCTTGGGAACCTCGAAGTACAGCTCTTGGTGCGGTCCGTACCACTCGAGGGAAAGGATCCCCAGGGTCTTCCCGTCATCAACGACGTGCAGGTCTATCCAGGGGTCGTAGGAGCCGAGGCTAAATATCAGGTGCTCCCCCAAGAACGCGTCGAAGTTCTTTCCCGCGAGGGCCCGGTGGAAGGGCCTCCCCTCAAGCTTTCCCGTCCGCGGCTTTCCAAGGTCGAGCGGTGCCTCAGTCCCGAGCAGGTGGAAGTTCAGGAGGGCCAGCTCTTCGAGAGCTTGGCCGAGGAAAACGTCCGCCCCGAAGACGAGGAGGTCGCCCTGCCAGAGGCTTAGAACCCCGTAGTCGTCCCAGTCCTTCCGGGAGTACTCGAGGAAGTCGCCCGACCTCGAGAGTTCCAGGAGATTTTCGAGTAGCCACTCCCGCGTTACCTCAACGTCCCACCCCGTTCTCATAGCCAATCACCTTCAGGAGAAGCCTCACCGGCCGGGTGTTCTCGAGGAACGCCCTCTCAAGTCCGTGCTTTGAGCAGGTCTCGAACAGCTCCCTGAGGTCGAAGGCGAGGGAACTGAGAAAGCGCTCCTCGGCGCCGAGGTAGTCCTCAAGAGGCACCTGCACGGTGCTCTCTTCCGTCGAGAAGGTTATCCCGCCTTCGGAGAGCCTTACCATGCCGTAGAAGCCCGCGAACGACAGTTGGACTCCATCGTCCACGGGGTCCGCCAAGAGGTGCGTTTCCGTAAGCCCCGCCAGCCTTAAGGCCACCTCAAACCTGCCCCTTGCGACGGCCCCGATGCTTAAAATTCCCTCCGCAAACCGTAGGTAGTCCTCCTCACCCCGGGCGATGAATAACCCGCCCACCGAGAACTCGACGCTCGCTTTTGGCCGGGTGCATTCCTTAAACCTCTCCCACGGACCTGGGTGGAAAAGCTCACTAACGAAATCTCCCCTGACCCTGACCGTCTCGTCCACCAGCGCGTCGAGCGCGGCCTTTCTCAGGCACTCTTCAATGGAAGGAGGCTCCATAAACGCTTCGATTTCCACCTTCATACGATTCAAAGTTGGAACGAACTTTTTAAATTTTCCGGTTAAATTGGAAGCCCCGGGATAGGCCCGTGGACAAGCCTCAGCAGGCCCACGAGAACCGGCTGGTGGAGCAGGTATATTGCCAGCGTGTGCCTGCCAGCGAAGGTTAGGAAGTGAATCGCGGGACTCTGCGGCAGGGAAGGATGCATTTTTCTTGTTCCCCCGGGGTAGAAAACGCTCCCAGCGGTCATTCCGAGCAGGTACACTCCAAACCAGGGAAAAATCGGGAAGTAATCGGGAGCGAAGTAGTTCTCGGGCGTAATGCCCAGGGGGAGGAGCCAGAGGCCATCGTGGAGGCTGCTCACCAGGAAATAGCCGAGGATGAAAAAGACTGCCCAGAAAAGGTTCTTTCTCTCGAACCGGTGAAATGGAATGGCCAGGAGAGCCGCCACGCCGAGGAAGTGGAGGATTCCAAAGTGAATCGTCATTTCACCCGGGAGAAGGGAGGTGACGAGGGTTATGAGCATACCAAGGCCAAATAGCTTGAGAAAGCGCCGGAAATACTTCATGTACGGTTGGGGGTTTCTCTTTACCGTTCGGGAATAGCTTATCCAGAACGAGAGGCCAGATGTGAAGACGAATATCGAGGCGGTGACAACTGCGAAGGCGAACCAGAACGTGCGGTGCCCGGAGTAGTTGAGGAAGAGCCAGAGGTCTGTGACAAAGTTTGAGACCACCATCATCGTTATTCCGATGCCGCGGAGGAGGTCAACCTCCCAGTACCGGCCCTTCAGGTACACTTCGGCGCCCAGCATAAGGTTTCTTGGGGCTGATCCCTAATAGCTATTTCGCCATCCTAGCCTATAGGAGGACGCACAGGACGTCGAAGAGCACCGAGCCAAGCCAGTGGAGGAGAAAGCTGGGGAGGAAGCTTCCGGCCCGAAGGTCAAGCTTGGCGAAGACTATCCCCGCCACGAACGAATATGGAACCTCTATGCCCGGCTTTCCAATGTGGACGAGGGCGTAGGGAACATCCTGCGCCAGAATCCCGAGCCACTCGTTCCTCCTGGCGAGGGGAAAGAGCAGTATTCCCCTGTAAAAAGCCTCGTGGGCGAACATTATCACCCCTACCGCCAGCTCCTTGACGATGAAATCAAGCGGTCCAGAGTATTCGAATATTGGATAGTACTCCTTCATCGACGGAATCGTCGTGCCGTAGATGCTCAGAGGGATTGTGGCGATGAAAAGGAAGAGGGCCCATCGGTACTCAGAAAGCCTGCCCGCCCGAACCCCCAGCTCCCCCCGCTCGAAACCGAGGGCATACGCCAGGACTAGGGGGAGGGCGAAATAGAACAGGACGTTGTAGCCCGCCCAGAGGAAGAGCCCGCCGCCGCTGTAGCGGACCGCGATGATAAATGGTAGGGAAAGCGCGTAGAGAACGTACGGGTTGCGTCTGAGTTTCATAGGGGCATTCACACCATGAAGCTTATCTGGACGTTGTTTGCGTACCTCCTTATCTCTATGCCCCGGTTCGTGAACACTATGCCTATTTCAAGCGGTCTCTTTGGATTGGCCCTTCTGATGACCCTTATGCCAACCTCCGTTCCAATCCGGTCCTTGTTGAGACGGTTCATGTAGGAGTAGAGGAGGGTGAGGAAGTTCCTGTAGTCCTGCATCTCCTCAAAGAACTCCTTCTGCTCCGGATTTAGCCGAGGGTATATGTATCTGTGGAAAAACCAGTCAAAAGAGCTCCGTGTTTCAGTCGCGTATGCAAAAAGCAGCTTATAGAACTCCATGTTCTTGTTGCCGAACGAGGAGTCTATACCGGTTATGGCCCTTCCGAGATAGCTGGATGCCTCGCTTAATTTCATATTTATCAGCGTCAGCTCCATGTCTCCCCCGCGGAGGTCTATCTGAATGTACCGGTCCGCCCCAAAGTCCATGTAGATTGTGCTGTAGAAGAGAATCAGCCTCCGCGGACGATAATTCATCTGCTGAAGAATCCGACGAAGGACATCGCCCAGCCTGTTCAGCTGTCTGGGGTCGCCTATCATGAGGGCCTCTATTCCCATGATGCTGTCCTGAAGGGCCACATCATTATCGAGCCAAAATTCAATCTCCCTCCGCCATCCGGGCATGTTGTATCTGTTGAGAACCTTCAGGTCCACGATGGAGACGGGAACCTCCTTTTGAATCCTTCCGAATCTCCTCTTGAAAATCACCACCGGATGATACCCAGTCGAAGGGTTGAGACGGGAGACCGGGATTTCACTCACCTTTCGAAGGGCCAGCAGCGCACTCCGAATCTTTGGAATGTCATCCTTAACGAACTTCGAGCCGAGGTCCTCCAGCAGTATCCTAAGCCTCTCCTCGCTGACCATGCACCACACCAGAATAGATATAAAAAGTGAGGGATTAAAAACCTCACTCCGAGTCTTTGGCTGTGGACTCGCCCTTCTTCTCCTCGACCACCTTGGTCTTCTTCTTGCTGGTGGTCTTCTTGGTCGTCGTTCTCCTGGTCTTCCTGCCCTTGGTGCTCTTTCTCGTAGTCTTCCTCTTGGGCTTCTTCTCCTTCTCCGCCTCCTCAGCCCCCTTGGTCTCCGGTTTCTCCTTGGGCTCCTCCTCGGTGGCTTCCTCCGGCTTCGCCTCAGCCTCAGGCTCTTCCTTGGCCTCTTCAGCCTTCTCCTCAACCTTCTCAAGGAGGGGCTCGCTGACCTCTTCCTCGAGCTCCACGACTTCCTCGCCCTTCTCCTCGGGCGGCTTGAGGAGCTCGTCAACGCCCGGCTTGAAGTTGACCTCCTCGTAGCCGATGAACTTGAGGTCGCTCTCGAGGAGTATCTCTCCGAGGACTAGGGTGTTCTTCTCAAGTCCGGCGTTGCTGAAGTCCACGGTAACGTCCTTCTCGCCAACCTCGATGATGACCTTCCCGGTGTCCACCCGGGGCATGCGGAGCTCTATCAGGGCCTTGACCTTCTCTATCGGGTCCTCAATCTTCTCAACAACCTCTGCCTCGTAGATGAGGTGCTTGCCGGCGTAGGGGTGGTTGAAATCAACCCTCACGCGGCCGCCGCTGACGGTGAGGACGCGGCCCTTGAGCTTCCTGCCGCCCTCGGTCTCGATCTCAACCGGCATTCCCGGGAACGGGTAGATGCCCTGCCTCCTGAACTGGCCGAGGGTGAAGGTCTTTATGAGCTTGGGGTCGCGCTTTCCAAAGCCCTTCTCGGGCGGAACTATTATCTCATACTTCTCTCCGACCTCGAGGCCCTCAAGCTGCTCGTCGAGGCCCTTGAGAACGTGACCGGCGCCGACGGCTATCGGAACCGGGCCGTAAATACCGTTCTCGTTGTAGATTCCGGCTTCTTTGGCAACCTCCTCGTAGGTGGTGTCAAAGACCTCGCCGGTCTCCTTGACCTTTCCGGTGTAGTGAAGCCTTATGACGTCTCCCTTCTGAACCTTCATCATCGTAACCTCCTTTTTCCTGCTCTACCCCGGATTGAGAGGGTTGCTTTTTAAGCTTTTGCCGGCGGCCGTGCACACACGCTCCCAGACTTTCAAAAAAGAACGGGCCGCGTACACAAATCTGGCCATGATGAAGGCGATAACCTAATAAAAGGGCTTCACGAAGTTCCCCCGGTGGTGAGAAGATGGCCATAAGAGTGTACAACACCCTGACAAAGCGGAAGGAGGAGTTCAGGCCTTTGAGAGACGGGGAGGTCAGGATGTACGTCTGTGGGCCAACGGTTTACGATTACACTCACCTCGGCCACGCCAGAACCTACGTGGCCTTCGACGTTATCCGGAGATACCTTGAGCACCGCGGCTACACCGTTCTCATGGTCATGAACTTCACCGACATCGACGATAAAATCATCCGCAGGGCGAATGAAACCGGCGAGGATCCGAGGGAGCTTGCCGAGAGGTTCCTCCGCCTCTTCCTTGAGGACATGAAGGCCCTGAAGGTCAAGCCCGCCGACGTCTATCCGCGCGTCACCGAGCACATGGACGACATTATAGAGTTCGTGAGGAAGCTCCAGGAGAAGGGCTACGCCTACGAGGGAAGCGACGGCGTTTACTTTGAGGTTCAGAGGTTCAGGGACTACGGAAAGCTGAGCGGGATAAAGCTCGAGGAGCTCAGGAAGGGCGCTCGCGTTGAGCCCGGCGAGGGCAAGAAGAATCCCGAGGACTTCGCCCTCTGGAAGAAAGCCAAGCCCGGGGAGCCCAAATGGGAAAGCCCCTGGGGCGAGGGAAGGCCCGGCTGGCACATAGAGTGCTCCACGATGAGCACCAAGTACCTCGGCGAGAGCTTCGACATCCACGGTGGCGGCAACGATCTAATCTTCCCGCACCACGAGAACGAGATAGCCCAGACCGAGGCCTGCACAGGGCACGAGTGGGTCAAGTACTGGCTCCACACCGGCTTCCTGATGGTGAACGGGGAGAAGATGAGCAAGAGCCTCGGCAACTTCGTGACCATCAGAGAAATGCTGGAGCGCTACGACCCCGAGGTCATACGGCTGTTCATCCTCCAGAGGCACTACCGCTCGCCGCTCGACTACACTGAGGAGGGCATAGAGCACGCTAGGAACAACCTCGAGAGGCTCTACAACACCCTCGAGAACATCCGCGTGGCCATGGAGCGGGCCGATATAGCATTCAAGTGGGGTCAGGAAGAGTTCGAGGCCTACGAGGCTATAAGGAACGCGAGGGAGAAGTTCTACAGCGCCATGGACGACGACTTCAACACTGCCGAGGCTTTGAAGGCGGTGTTCGAGGCGAGCAACGCAGTCAACAGGTATCTAACGAAGGCTGAAAAGCCGAAGGAGAGCATCCTCCGCAAGGCGCTGGAGTTCTTCAGGATCGTAAGCGAGGTCTTCGGCATCTTCGAGGACTACTTCAGGGAGCAGAGGGCGGGCGAGGAGGAGGCCCTTATCCAGCTCCTCATCGACGTCCGCGCCCAGCTCAGGAAGGAGCGCAACTTTGCTTTGGCCGACAGGATAAGGGCAGAGCTCAGGGAGATGGGGATTCAGCTCGAGGACACCCCGCAGGGAACGGTCTGGAAGAGGGTTAAGGTCTGATTTCCAACCTTTTTTATCATCTCCCAATCAACGCCCGGGAGCAAAACACTTAAATACACCCTTCCCTCCGCTCAATTAAGGGAAATCCAATGAAGAAGTTTCCGGCTTATCTCGCTTCTTGGGACGACATAGAAAGGTGGGCAAAGGAAGGTGCCTGGAAGATTCTCGAAGACGGCTGGAAGCCCGATGTTGTGGTCGGGCTTGCCAGGGGCGGCTGGGTTGCAGCGAGGCTCTACTGCGACTACCTCGGCATCAAGGACCTCGTCAGCCTCAAGGTCGAGCACTGGGGCGTCACAGCGACCCCGGACGGGAAGGCAAAGCTCAAGTACGGCAGCAACTACGACCTGGGCGGCAAGAAGGTTCTAATCGTCGACGACATCAGCGACACGGGGGAGAGCCTAACGCTCGCCAGGAACTACATCGAGGGCAAGGGGCCGGCCGAGATAAGGGTCGCCACGCTCCTCACCATCAGGGGTTCGCGCTTCAAGCCCGACTACTACGGCGAGGAGATCGATTGGGCGTGGATAGTCTTCCCGTGGAACTTCGTTGAGGACATGATAAACCTCGTTGGCAACCTCTTTGAGGAGAAGGAAGCCTTAACAACCGATGAAATCATCGACCTGTTCAAGGAGCTCCACGGGATGGAAGTCCCGAAGGGCAAGCTTGAGGAAGCACTCAGAATGGCGGAGCGCAGGAAAGTTTTTAAGTTCCGCGAGGGAGCCTGGCGCAAAGCCTGAGGGTGTGATAGCTTGGACCGGGAAAAGAGGGTTCAGGAAATCAAAAACCACAGCGTTTACGCCAGGGAAATCTACGAAATGCACAGCGAGAGCATAGACGAGGTGCTCGAGAACTACGACGGTCTCAAAGAGGACTACCTCAACGACCACTCCCGGGCGAGGATCGTGAGGATCGTCTTCAACGAGGACAACGGCCTTCCGCTGGCGATAGAGTTCAACAGAAAGGACGACAGCTTCAAGGGCTTCACCATAGCCATCGGCAAGCCTCACATCAAGAGCAACGGAAATGGAAAAAGGGAAAGCCTCCCTCAGGAAGACGCCAGCGGCTGAACGTAGAACCCCATCTCTATTCCCTTTTCACTCCATATTTCGTAGCTGCTCAGGTAGTACGTCGGGTTCTGGAAGAGGGCCGTCAGGTTCCTGTTCTCCCCCGCCACCCAGACGATGTAATTGGCCGGGTTGTGTGGGTTCCTCACGGCCATTATTGCGGCGGTTCCCGTGATGTCCTCGAGCTCCCCCGTGATAACGGGGTCTTCCTCATTGCTGGTTAGAACGTAGGAGTAAACCTCCCAGTCGGGGTTCCTCTCGAGGATCCAGTGGCCGTCTCCAGCGGGCACAAAGCGCAGTGGAAAGCCCTCGTCCAGCTCATCGACGAGCGAGTTTGAGTAGGGCCCTCCGACCAACACCAGGTTCGAGTTCAGGTCCTCGTCGGTGACGTTCACGTCCGCCTTGATCGAAACCTCCACCGTCCCGTTCCACTGGGAGTAAAAGACCCTGAGGTTCTGGGCTATTGTATCGGCCGTCTCCCTGTCCCTCTCGACCCCCGAAGGGTCGGGGTTCTGGGTTCCGTAAACTATCACTACTCTACCCTTCACCGCACCCCTGTCGAAGGCCCTCAGCGGGGTCACCGGGACGCGCTCGTCGTAGAGCTTGCCGGCGTTCTCGGGGGGAATCATCGTCCTCAGATCAACGAGCATCTCGTCCACGTAGTCGTTGAGGGGAACGGAGTTCTGGACGCTCATTGCCGCGTACCTGCCGTAGAGCCGGAGCACCTCGTCTATCCAGAACTCGCCCCAGGCCCTCTGGAGCCACACCGCCAAGGCCGCGTAGTCGGGGTCCACGTTGGAGAGCGCGAAGTCCAGCCAGCCGTCAGCGAAGCCCTCGTATATCATTCCCGTCCGGTCCCAGAAGTGAATGTCGTAGCGCGCTAGGTACGGCATGTCCTCCTCAATGGTGTCCTCCAGGTAGGCCAGGGAGTAAGTGTCGCCGTAGTTGGCGTAGAGGCCCGGCAGGGTGATGTCGTGGCCCAGCTCGTGGTAGACGAAGCCCAGGTAGATAAGCTCGTCAAGGCCCGTGTTGTTCACGTAGTCCCTGTTGAGGGGCAGGCCGAACATCGTGTCCCTCGCCGTCTTGTAGCTCCAAACCGTCCTCTGGGGGTCGCGCCTAACGAGGGGTACCATTCCCCCAGCCCCGTATATCTGGACGCCGTCCCTGACGGGGTTGAAGCTGTGGCCGTGTATCGCCACCAGGAACGGGTGCAGGAACTCGAAGCGGACGTTGGAAGCGTCGGTGTATCTGCTCAGAAACTCGTCCGGCGGGAGGAGCGAGAGGGCGTTCTCGTATATCCGGAGGTCTTCCAGGTAGTAATCCTGATGGGTTCTGTAAAAGGTCATGAAGTCGCTCTCCCTGGCGAAGTCCCTCAATGCCCCGATGAAGTCGAGCGTCCAGGGGTCGTCGATGTTCCCCCAGGGCTGGAGCTCAGGAGGTTCCGTGCAGAGGAGGAGATAATACTCGATGTAGAACAGCCTCATGTCCCTCTCCGAGATGGAAGAGGCCTTTTCAAGGTGCTCCCGCAGCATCTGAACCGCGCGGTGGTTCCTGTAGGGGGCGAAATATGAATCAACTTCATCGAGGTAGCCCCCGCGGTCTACGACGAAGGGGTCGTGGCCAAAGGCGAGGTAGTAAACGACGCTCAGCAGCTCGGAGTTGGGACTTATCTCAACGCTCACCCGTTCGGTCACATCGTAGCCGGTCACCTGCGGCGCGGCCGCTCCGATGAAGAGCGACAGGATTATTAAAGCCCACAGTCGCTTCATCACGACACCCTGTGGTATTTCGGGCAACTGGTATTTAAAGCTTCCGAGGGCTTTTTAAAGCGATTTCGGAAGAAGAGTTCGGGTGACCGAAAATGAGGGCGGGAGGATTGGTTATCACACTCATCTTACTAACCGCGACGGCAGGGCTCATCCCCTTCGCCGGGGCCTCCTCAGAGAAACCCCTCGTAGTTACCAGCATAGCCCCGATTGCCTCAATAGTTCAGGACGCCTTCGGGGACTCCGTGGATGTGGTTTACATAATTCCCCCCGGCGCGGATCCCCATGAGTACCAGCTGACCGCGAGCCAGATCGAACTCCTGAGGAAAGCCGACGTGATAGTAACCACCGGCGGCCACCTGCCCGTGGAGAAGAAGATAGCCGAGCTGAAGGAGGAGGGAACGATAACGGGGGAGGCGCTTTTCCTCGATGACTACAAGCGCGAGGGCTTCCGCTATCTCCCCGAGCACTGGTACAACGACAAGGACAACCCCCACGGCGTCTGGCTGGACCCGACCAACGCCCTGGCCATAGCGAGGGCGACTGAAAAGGCGCTCGAGAGGGCCAACCCCACCCAAGCGGGGCTCTACAGGGCGAGTTACAGGGACTTCGAGAGCAGGGTCGAGGCGATAGTGGAGGCGTACAGGGCGCTGGTTGAGGGCAACAAAACCGCCGTCATCCAGATGCCGCCCGACGAGTACGCCATCGAGTGGCTCGGGATAAGGGCAGCTGCCTCAATAAAGCCCGAGGAGGAGGTTCCTGCGATAGGCATCGACGAGCTCCTCGGAACCGCCGAAGGAACCGACCTCGTGGTCTACGCCCTCGACAGCCCCGACCAGATGAAGGACGCGGCGAAGGAGCTGGCGGCAAAGAGCGGGAAGCCGCTCGCCGAGATAACGGTCTTCTGGAGCGACAGACCTTACACGGAGGTTCTAATCGAGAACAGCGCGGCGGTGATTAAGGCCCTCGGCGGCAGGCCGGGAGAAACCCTGCCGGCCCAGAGGGACGATGTGGGAAGGTACGTGGCGCTCTCCCTGGTCGTCGGCATAGTCCTCGGCGTTGCCCTCGGGGTCATACTCAAGAGATGATTCGGATTCACTTTTCTTTTCCCCATTGTGGCCGTGTTTTGCCATCATAGGGAATAAAGAGCAGAGAAAAGAGATGGGTCACTCCCTCTTGTAGGGCCTTCCGTCCCACTTCGGCGGCCTGGCCTTGCCGATGATGCCCGCCACGATGATGAGGGTCATTATGTAGGGCAGCATCAGGATGAACTGCCCGGGGATTATGTGCTTCGGGGCGAGCCATGCGGCAAGGGCGTCGAAGAATCCGAAGAGCCAGCCGCCGATGAGGGAGACGAGCGGGTTCCAGCCGCTGAAGACCATGTTGGCGAGGGCTATGAAACCCCTGCCTCCGGACATGGTCTTGTGCACGAGGCCGAGCCAGTCCACGCTCATGAACGCTCCGCCGAGGCCGGCCAGGGCGTGTCCGTAGACCGTTGACCAGAACCTGTACTTCTCGACGTTTATACCCAGGGCATCGGCTGCCTCCGGGTTCTCACCGACGGAGCGCACGCGGAGTCCGAGCGGGGTCTTGAAGAGCACCCACCAGGTGACCAGCGCGATGATGATGGTCACGGGAACCATCGGACTGAGCTCACCGTAGGGTGTCTTTAAGTGCCACATCTGGGCGTCGTGTGGAAGCTGGTGCTGGCCGGCGGTTCCCCAGTAGGCGAGGATACCGAAGGGGACGACACCCATGGCGAGCAGGTTGATGCCTATACCGGGGATAACGTGGTCTCCCTTGAGGTAGACGGTGAGGACACCGTGCAGCATTCCAAGGAGTATTCCAACGAAAATGCCGCCGAGCAGTCCCACCACTGCGTTGCTGGTGAGTTCGGCGAATATTGCACCGAAGAAGGCGCTCATGAGCAGAACACCCTCGTAGCCGATGCTGACAACTCCGGCCCTCTCGCTCCACGCGGCGCCAACGCTCGTGAGCACTATGGGCACCATGGCCATTAGGGAGGTTATCAGGATGGAGAGCACGGATCCAACGTCCATCAGGCAGCCCCCCTGTGGATTGCTTTCTTAACCAGGTCGTACAGGCTCGGGATGGCGACGGTTATGACGATGATTCCCTGTATGACCTTGATGATCTCCAGCGGGACGTGGGCCTGGGCCTGCATCAGGGCGGTTCCAGCGCGGAGCATTCCAAAGAATATCGCCGATAGGATTATGCCGACCGGGTGGTTCCTGCCGACGAGGGCAACGCCTATTCCGTCGAAACCGAAGCCGTAGATGTTCGCACCGCCCTGGCTGATGGCGTAGCTGGGTCCCTCTCCCATGATCTTCATGGCACCGCCGAGGCCGCTGAGGAGACCGCCGATGAGGAAAGACCACATGACCGCCATCTTTGGATTCATCCCCGCGTAGCGTGCGGCTTTCTGGTTTATTCCACTGGCGCGCATGCCGAAGCCCATCGTGGTGTGCCAGAGCAGGAAGTAGGTGAGCACCGCGGCAACTACCGCGATGACTATGGCTATCGAAAGTCCGTAGCCGATGATGGGAAGCCTTGCATCAACGGGTATCCTGATGGTCTTGTTGGGGTCGCTGGGGTTGGCGTAGGGGCCGACTATGAGCCAGAGCACGAAGAACCAGCCGATCCAGTTGAGCATTATCGTGGATATGACCTCATGCACACCCCGGTAGACCTTGAGCACCGCCGCCGGGAGGGCCCAGAGTGCTCCGAGGAGCATGCCCATGGCGAGGCCAAAGAGCATGTTGTCCCAGACGTTGGTGAATATCACAGCCGCTATGGCGCCGAAGTAGAAGGAGCCCTCCGCACCGATGTTGAAGATTCCGGTCCTCGTGCCGATTGCAAACGTGAGCGCAGTGAGCATTATCGGGGTGGCGTACTTGAGCGTGGACGCTATTCCGTACGTGGACCCAAGGGCGCCCTGGAAGAGCCAGTAGTAAGCGGACCACGGGTTGTAGCCGAAGGCCAGGAGGACTAGCGCCCCGATGATGAAACCCACGAGTATGGCTATGAGGCTCTCGACGAAGGGACGGAGGTTTATTGACTTCAGGGACTCACTTCCTGATTTCTTCATAGCGGATACCTCCCATCATCATTCCTATCTCTTCCGTGTTCACTTCCTCGGGCTTCACAACGCCCATGAACTCGCCCTCGTAGATTATTCCCATCCTGTCGCTGAGCTGAAGAACCTCGTCCAGATCGGCCGAGACCAGAAGGACCGCTTTACCCTCGTTTCTGAGCTTGACGAGGTAGTTCCTTATGTACTCCGTCGAGGCGACATCGACACCGCGCGTCGGCTGGGCCGCTATGATGAATATGGGCTCCTTGCTGACCTCCCTCGCAACGATGAGCTTCTGCTGGTTTCCACCGCTGAGGGACTTAACCGGTGCCTCAGTACCCGGGGCGGAGATATCGAACTGCTCTATGAGCGACCTGGCGTGTTCTCTGGCCTTGCTCCAGTTTATAACGCCCTTAAAGCGCTGGAACCTGGGATGCCAGTGGAGGCCGAGGACGGAGTTCTCCGTGACGGTCATGTCCAGTATGAGGCCCATGTGAGTCCTGTCCTCGGGTATGTGTGCCATTCCGAGGTCGTAGAGCTCCCTTGGCCCCCTGCCCGTGATGTCCTTGCCCTGAAGGTATATTCTACCGCTCTCCACCTTTCGGAGACCGGAAATCGCCTCAATCAGCTCGGTCTGGCCGTTGCCCTCGACGCCCGCTATTCCAAATATCTCGCCGGCGCGGACCTCGAACGAGAGGCCGTTGACAGCAATCTCGCCACGGTCACCCATCACCTTGAGGTTCTCGACGCGGAGAATCGGCTCCCCTGCCTCCTTTGGAGGCTTCTCTATCTTCAGGACAACGTCCCTGCCAACCATCATCTTGGCAAGGAGCTGGGGCGTTGCCTCGCTCGTGTTGACAGTTCCGATGACCTCGCCCTTTCGGATAACTGTGACGCGGTCGGTGAGGTCCATGACCTCGTTGAGCTTGTGGCTGATGAAGATGATGGTCTTGCCCTCCGCCTTGAGCTGCCTCAGGACACGGAAAAGCTCCTCAACCTCTATGGGCGTGAGAACCGCCGTGGGCTCATCGAGGATGAGGACATCAACGTCGCGGTAGAGCATCTTGAGGATCTCTATTCTCTGCTGAACACCAACGGGGAGGTCCTCGACGGGGATTTCGAGGGGCACCTGGAAGTTCAGGTCGTCCATGAGACTCTGGAGCCTTTCCCTTGCCCTATAAACGTCTATCTTAGAAAACGCCCCGTGGCCCTCCATTCCGAGTATTATGTTGTGGAGGGCATCGAAAACTTCAACGAGCGTGAAGTGCTGGTGAACCATACCGATGCCGTGGGCGATGGCATCGGAGGGGCTCTTAAAGCGAACCTCTTCGCCCCGGATGAGAATTTTACCCGACGTGGGATGGAGCATCCCGAAGAGGATCTTCATGAGGGTGGTCTTTCCGGCACCGTTCTCACCGAGGAGACCCAAAATCTCGCCTTTATTGACCGTAAGATCAACACCTTTGAGGGCCTTCGTGCCGTCCGGATACACCTTGACGATTCCCTTCATCTCGATTATTGGTGTTCTCTCCATTGCCGCACCCCCTTTGAAAGTAGAGAAAAGAAAATTAAAGGGTCACTTGGCGAGTTCCATCATTTCCTGCCAGGTCTTGGCGTTCCTAACTGCCCCAATTCCGTCCTGATCCATGGGAGCCGGAACCTTGATCACGCCGGTGGTGATCTTGCCCTGAAGCTCCTTGACGGCGTCCCAGATCCAGTCGGGAACCTGCTTCCTGGTGTCCTCGAGGTACTGCCTCAGCTCGTCCCTGCTGTTGAAGCCGAGATCCTTGAGCTTCTGCTGCTGGGTGTCCTCGGGCAGGGAGTCAAACATGGCCATAACGTCGTCAACGGTGCTGAGGCCAACACCGTCCTCCTTAAGGCCAAGCTCGACTATGCCACCCTTGAAGTTGCCTTCGACGGCGTCTTTGACGGCGGTGTAGACACCGACATCAACGCGCTTCATCATGCTGGCTATTATGACGCCCGGCTTGATCCAGTCCTGGGCCGAGTCAACACCGATGGCGAAGGGCGGACCCATCTTCTTGCCCTGGGAGTCAAGGACCTCTCCAACCGCATCAAAGACGCCGAGTCCGGTTCCGCCGGCGACCTGGTAGATAACCCAGGCGCCCTGGGCGAGCTGGGCCCTCGCCGCCGCCTTACCCTTGGCGGCGTCGCCGAAGCTTCCGGTGTACTGGTAGATAACGTCCACGGTAACGTCCTTGCCCTCCTTCTGCTTGTAGTAGTCCTCGGCCCACTTAACACCGAAGCGGTAGCCGGCCTCAAACTTGTAGAGAACGGGTATCTCCATTCCGAGAACGATGCCGACCTTGTCCTTGCCGTCGTTGGCCGCTATGAGGCCAGCGAGTGCACCGGCAAGGGCCGATCCCTCGTTCTCCTTGAAGAGGATGCTCATGACGTTGTCTTTGTCAGGGATGTAACCATCGATGATGGCGAACTTCTGGTCGGGATACTCATCCGCGACCTGCTTAACGGCGTCGGTCATCATGAAGCCCACGGCTATGATAACGAGGTACTTCTTCTGGGCGGCAAGGGTCTCGAGGTTCTTAACGTAGTCGTCCTCGCTGTTGCTCTGGAGCTCAACGAGGTCGAGGTTGAAGTCCTTCGCCGCTTTGCTGGCACCGAGGTAGGCCATGTCGTTGAAGCTCAGGTCACCCCTCCCGCCGACATCATAGACGATGGCGATGGCGCCTTTGGTGGACTCCTCCCCACCGGGGGATATACAGCCGCTGGCCACGACACTGAGGGCCATGAGGCCTATTAAAAACAGACTTAACCATTTCTTCATGCTAACACCCCACGAGTTTTCAAAGGTATAACTCCAGACGGAATATATAGTTTGCGGTTACAGAAAAACCGAAAATTTGAGAAAGGATTTTAACCACCCGGTAAAAGTTTTTTGTGATGACCATGCTGAAGAAAATAGCCGAACTGAACTCGGGAGCCGTTTTAATAACTGGAGACGGGAAGAGGCTTGCGAAAATATACATCAATGCCTGGAGCAAGGACGGCAGGCGCGTGCTTGCTGAATACCTTCCATTCCAGGTGAACGGTGACGTCTACATCGGCCCACCGTTTGAGAGTGACGACTTCGATGTGTACCTGATAATCAATCCCCTCTCGCGCTCAAAGGCCGAGAGAGAAAGGCTCCAGAAGTGGCTGGGAGAGCACATGGACAAGCTCATCCTGCTGTACGAACACAAGTACGTGAAGGATTCGATAACGCGCTACAGAATCAAGGACTTCATTGACTATCTAATCGCATACAAGAGGGAAACCGTCGGGTTCGAAAGGGTCGATGTGATGCGTCTGGAGGACGGGCGAATAGTCGAGAGCAAAACCTACGTCAGGAGGTACTGAATGGCGCGTGCGGTTTATAAACTCCGGGGATGAGACACCCCCGCCCGATGACGAGTGGCTTCGGGTCTGAGGTGTGATGACACCAGCTATCGCCGAGGGCACTTCATAATAATTATCATAATAATTATATAGGCTTAAGTCGCTCGCTCATCAGGTGGTGAAGATGTTCGGAAAACTCCGGGAAAAGCTCAAGAAGTTCACAAAGACCGTTGAAGAGAAGATAGAGGAGGAAGAGAAGACCCTTGAAAAGGGGACTCCAGAGGAAAAAAAGGGGTTCATTGAAAAGCTCCTCCAGGTTGAGATAAAGGAGAAGGACGTTGAAGAGGCACTGGACGAGCTGGAAATTGAACTTTTGGAGGCGGACGTTGCCCTCGAAACCGTGGAAGCCCTGAGGGAGAAAATCAATGAGAATCTCGTTGGGAAGAAAGTTCGCATCGGAACCAACAAAGGCAAGCTCATTGAGGACGGCCTCAGGGAGGCGATACTGGAGATTCTAACCCCCGAGAAGAAGATAGACCTCATCGAGCTCATCAAGTCCAAGGAGGAGAAACCCTTCGTCATAGCCTTCGTGGGCTTCAACGGCTCCGGAAAGACGACCACCATAGCCAAGCTCGCCCACTGGCTCAGGAAGAACGGTCTCGGCGTCGTCATAGCCGCGAGCGACACCTTCAGGGCTGGAGCGATAGAGCAGGTCGAGGAGCACGCAAGGCGCGTCGGCGTCAAGGTCATCAAGCACTCCTACGGAGCAGATCCAGCTGCGGTTGCCTACGACGCGATCCAGCATGCAAAGGCCAGGGGATTGGATGTCGTCCTCATAGACACCGCCGGGAGGAACGAGCTGAACAGAAACCTCATGGACGAGATGAAGAAGATAGCGCGCGTAACCAAGCCGGACCTGGTGATATTCGTCGGCGACAGCCTTGCCGGCAACTCAGTAGTAGAGCAGGCGAAGCAGTTCAACGAGGCGGTTAAGATAGACGGCGTAATCCTCACCAAGCTCGATGCTGACGCCCGCGGCGGTGCGGCTCTGAGCATAAGCCACGCGATTGGAGCGCCGATACTCTTCGTCGGCGTTGGTCAGGGCTACGACGACCTAAGGCCCTTCGACGAGAAGTGGTTTGTGGAGAGGATTTTTGGAGAGGGGTGAATCATATACTCACTGCTAGACCCATGCGCACCACAATCGAGACGGCGATGAAGCTCAGGACGGCTGGGACCGTCCGGAGAGCTCCTCCCTTCTTTTCGATTTGAGCCCCCGCAACTTTTGCAAACACCCACTGGAGAAGGGGCGAGAGGATTAGAACGGCCAGCAGAGCAGTTTCTTCTTGGAAGGTTAAGAGCGCGGTACCGATGAGCACGGCGACTCCAGCGGAGCCCGAGAGAATGGCGGTTTCCCTCCAGGTTCTCCAGAGCGAGAGAACCGTGAGAAGGACGAAGGAAGCGCAACGGCTAAGAAGAAGACCGGGGAGGGAGAGAACTCGAAGGAACAGGCGGGAGGGCTTCTCGACCAGCAGAGGGCCTTCACGTAGTCCTCTCGCGGGACGGCAAAGGCAAGTGCGAACTCGACGATGGGGAGCAGGAATGGCATGACTCGTCTCATGGTGCTTCCCCTTCCATCAGCAACTGACCGCAAGCCCGCCGAGTATTATCGTAAGCACAACAAAACCCGGCAAAAAGCCCTCGATAGCGAGCAACGCCTTCTCCCCTTTTCCTTCCCCGAGCACAGCACCAACGCCGACGGAGATGACGGGCAGGGCCAAGAGAGAACTATCGGGGTTTATGAGGGAGACGAGAACCACCAACAGAACGGGCACTCCAATCGCGAGACCCGATTTCTTTAGGGTGGCTTTCTTGAAGAGGAGATACAGGGCGAGCAAGACGAGAGCGGGGAGGAGAACGAGAATAACAAAAGTTAATGATGGTGAGTACTCCCTCCAGCATTTGATGACTCCACTGCTCAGATGAATCATTCCGCCTTTGATGTAGTAGTCGTCCAGCTGGGGTGCGTTGTATGCGAGGAAAAGCTCCCACGCCATTGCTGAGGCAAGGACAAAAATGTGAAGTTCTCTGAGTTTCACAGGCTCACCCCCATACTGGCTGGATTTTCAGTTTATACTGCTCCCGATGTCCGCCCACACCATAATGCAGAGGATGAACGAGGTCATGAGCGACGTCGCTACCCACACTAGTTTTTCTTCCCTTGTTGGGCACTTCATCTTCCCACAGAAGGGGCCATACAATACTGCCGATGTAACTATGGGGCTGGCAACGGGAATCCAAGACTTTTCGAAGAGGTAAAGGAGCAGAAGCGTTACTACGACAACGGCGAGCGAAAAAGTTCCAAACGTTATGAACTCACTCCATTTTTTCCAAAGGCCAAGAGCAATTGAGACTATAAACGGCGCTATCACGAGGAGAATGAACGCTGGTGATGGGCTGAAGTGAAAAGTGTATATTGGATACGGATGCCTCTGAAGGCAGGAAACCCCGACGTAGTACTCCCGTGGAAGTAAAACCATCAGCAGGAACTCCCAATGCTGGAAAGAAGAAAGGGTAAAGGAGAGGGCTGAGTTTCATGGGTTCACTCACCCCTTATTAACACCATACGGCTGTGAGTTCAGCCGCTATTATCATACCTATTATAAGGCTTGGTAGAAAGCCCGCAATACTGAGTAGCACTTTTTCCCACTTGTCTTTCCCAACTACTCCACCAACCGCAGCCGAGACAACAATCAGAACCAATAAAACACCCGGTCCTGTAGTTTTAAAATAGATAACAATCACTGACAAAACAGGCAACCCTATTGAGAGTGCCGATTTCTTTAGGGCGGGCTCCTTAAACCAAAGGTATAAGATAATCAGGACGAGTGTAGGGAGTAGGACTAGGAGAACAAACTCTAATGAGGGGGAGTATTTGCTCCAAGAAATGCAGGGTCCCCCTGTCCCACCTGTCCAGTTCTCAAAAAAAATTGTGCCTTTCTCAACATAATACTCACTGATGGCCCGACTATTATAGGCAAGTACAAGCTCCCACGCCGTTGCTGAGACGAGGACAAAAATGTGGAGGAGGGGGCCCTCTGAGCCTCACCACCACATCACCTCACATAAGGGAAATTGAGTCAGCGAGTTTTTTGATGTCCCTCTCATTACCTCTGGCGAGGAGCAGGTACAGGTTGCCCTGGTCTCTAACCTTAAGCACGAGCAGGTAATTATTTCCCTTCCTGAAAATCCAACCCTTGAAAAGACCTCCGGAAAGCTCCCTGACGGCGGTATAGCCCGAGTCCTTAAGCTTGGAAATGTAGGCGTCCACGATCTCACTGGGGGGTTCCTTATACTTGAGCCGAAATGCTTCGGTTATCTTTGACTTCTCCGGCGTTTCCCCGTAATTCACCTTGGATATTATTGCCGTTTCCTCCAACGGATACAAGTAAACGGCCATGTGGAGGGTTCCGGAGAGCTCAACTCCTTCAACGTTCAGGCCGGGTGCTATAATCCCAGTCCAGTTCTCGGAAACGCCTTCCAGGGATTTAAAGTAGCAGGCGGGCTTTTCAAGGGGCCACGACGCCGTTTTCAAAGCCAAAAAACCCGGGGAGCACGTGTCGGGGGCTTCCGTTTACAACCTCATCCAATGTTATTCCCCCGAACTTGTAGCTCGGCGGGAACCCCGGCCCGCTGACGATGGGAGGCTTAACATCGCTGACGTTCACAGGCACCGTTGAGAAGCACTGGCTTTTTTCTGGATGTTGAGAGACTTTCGCGGCAATCAACGCCAATGTGACAACCAACAACAGGAAGACAATGTGGAATTTCCTCATTAAGCCCCCTCCATCTGCAGTAAATACGACATCCTTTGTTATAAAATTCTTCTATACCATTATTGATATGCCATTCCACACCATAATGCAGAGGATAAACGAGACTATGAGTGACGTGGCTATCCATACCAGCCTTTCCGCTCTTTTTATAGGGCCGTCCAGTCTTATACATGGGAGGCTATACAGGACCACCGAGACTATTACGGGCACGAAAAAGGAAATCCATGACTTTTCGAAGAGATACAGGAGGATAATCGTTACTAAAACAACGACAAAGGAAGGAACTCCAAATGCTACGAGTTCGTCCCATTTCTTCCAGAGACCGAGGATAATTGAGATTAAGAACGGTGCCGTCACGAGGAGGACGAAAGTTGCCGACGGGCTAAAGTGAAAGCCGCAGATTGGATATGGATGTATCTGAAGGCAGGATGCTTTAACATAATATCCTGGGGAAAGTAAGATCATGAGCAGGAACTCCCATGCAGGGAAGAGGAAAAGATAGAGGAGCGAGCGAAGTCTCATGAATTCACCTCCTCTTAGGAATTACCTTCACGAGGTGAGTATCTGAGCCCCAGTTGCCCCACGCGAGATAATGCTCGCTCATGTCCCACCCATCATGGATCACTACGTAGTCGATGGTGTAGCTGTTTCCAACGTACCCAACTATAACCACGCTATGGTTTCCATATGCTTTTTGTCTATCCACTGCAATTCCACCATTGTCTAACTGGAGTAGGGCAGGTCTGTGGGCGTTAACTTCATCAATGACATCATCCGCGTTTATGTATGCATGCAACCAGCACAAACCCCATGTGCATGTTGGCTGTGCATCGTAACTGTGGACGAGAGACCACGAAACAATTCCTTCGTTCTTCAGTTTTTGATATTCGCTGGCAAATGCTTCAATGCCATCACATGCATCAGGGCCCCGTCTCCCACACACGTAAGTCTGTCCGGGATTGCCTTCCTTATCAAACGTTCCCATGGTGTAGTGGAGGATATCAACCAAAGACGTCATGTACTCCTTGTATTCCTGAGTGTAATAACCGTTTTCATAGATTTCTGGGTGCTCATAATACGCTATAATCTGGGCCGCGGCAATTGGAGTGCACCCGTCCCATGCGTCCCAGGGGTCAGCGCTTGGCCCGACATTGTTTGGATAGCTAATATACCCATTTCCCGGGTCTCCAAAGTATGAGTCCTCTGTCCACACCGGAACGTTAGGTATGATTTTGGTATAAATGTCTTCTGAGAGAATCTCAACCATAGGTTCACTTGCTGAGGGAGTCTCAAAGGCTCCCCATGCGTCTGCTACACGTTTTGGAGAGAATGAGAGTCCTACAGTTTTTGGGACAGGAATATGTCTGCCGTAGATGTCCATGGCCTTTCCGTTTTTTAGCTCCACACTATAGCTTAACGCCCCGTAATAGAGCAACCTGTGCCGTTCCGTTGAAAAGCCCTTTATTCTGGTCGCAGTGATTCTTCCCAGCCTTTTGCTGGGTGCCTCGCCTTTGCTGAACTCAAGAACGGGGGGCATGTACCTCTGAGCCGCCACGAGTATGAATCCATTGGGCTTTCCGTTCACCAGCACGGTGAACTCGTAGGCGCTCTTGGTTCCGTTGGGGAAGTAGTACACCACAGGCTGGGAAAGCTTTGCGTTCTTCCAGTCTTCAAATCCGGGCAGGTTTGAAGATGCCCACTGCAGGTGTCTCTGAGCGACAGACGTGGCTTCAGCTGGCGTGACGGAACCAGTGTGGCCCTTCGGGGGAACCATGCTTAAAGCTCCAGTGAGGCTACTCAAAACTAAAACCGCAAAAAGGACTGCAAATGCCATCGTCCGCCACTTCTTCAAGGGAACCACCAGTGGATATATTCTCCAATACACTTAATAAATCTTGTGTGGACAAAAGTTAATAAGTCGGCACATTACTCTTCCCCAAACTAAACTTAATGAATACAATTGCATACTATAAAACGTAAAGATGTATTAAAGGATTAAAAGTTTGTATAGGTTCTCAAAGTCCACCCGCGCGGTCATATCTATGTTTATTGGGGTCACGCTGACCTTTCTTTCAACCTTGAGGGCGTAGGCGTCAGTTCCGGGCTCGAACTCCCGGCATTTCCTGCCGACTATCCAGTAGTACGGGTTGCCCTTGGGGTCTATGCGCTCCTCGACCGTCGGTCGGTACATCCTGTGGGCAAGTCTCGTGGCGGCTATCTCAGTCTCGGGCGTCGCATCGTCCGGAACGTTCACGTTGAGCATGTCGACGCCTTCGGGAAGACCATCCCTTAGAACGGCCCGCGTAACCTTCCTCAGGAAGTGCGAGGCTATGGAGAAGTCAACCTCGCTCCCCTCGCCGAACTTATACTTCTCCCTGCTGACTTCAAGGCTTATCGCTATGCTCGGAATGCCGTTGGTGGCTGCCTCTATAGCGGCTGAAGCTGTTCCCGAAACGGTTATCTCAGTGCTGAGGTTCTCACCGAGGTTTATCCCGCTTATGGCGAGGTCGAAATCGGTAAAGCGTGCGAGGGCAAAGATTACGCAGTCCGTCGGCATTCCATCTATGCCGTAGGCTATCTTCGCCCCGGGGACGTCAACGAGCTTGGCCCTGAGGGGACGGTGAAGGGTCATGGCCCTTCCGCTGGCACTCCTCTGGAAGAGCGGCGCGACCACGTAAACCTCCCCGAGGTCTTTCACAGCTTCGACAGCCGCCCTCAGGCCCCTGGAATAAATCCCGTCATCGTTCGTGATGAGGATTCTCATTCTCCTTCCCTCAAGTCATCAACCTTTGAAATGGCGAGCAGTCCCTCCTTGGGTGCAACTTGAAGGAGATCAGAGTCAAGGCTGACGATGCCGTCAAGACCGTAGTACTTTGCGGTTGCGAGGATTAGGGCGTCGCTTGGAAGAAGGCCGTATTCGGCGGTAAATTTAATCGACATGAGGGCAATCTCATGAGTTGTATCGAGGAAATTCGTCGAACTTAAAATGGGCAGAACCTGATGAATAAACAGCATTGCGGTCTTCTTAACATCCTCCCTATTCCTTTTGAGGATCCAGTAGCCTCCAATATTTGAGCGCAGGTATGTGAAAAGAACCTCGTTGTAAACTGTCTCGTTTGTGAACAGTCTAAACTCGCCATCTATTACCGTAGATAGGAGTGTCGATGCATCTGGATTTCCTTTAATGTACTCGACGAAGACGTTGCTGTCAAGGAACAAGCTCATCATACATCTCCGCCTCCAGCTCCTGCCAGGATTTGGAGGTTTTCATGACTCCCTTGGCCCTTTTTAGGGCCTCTTTTTTGTCGATCTTGCCCAGTAGAATTGCCAGCTGAATATCAAGCCATATCGGATCCTCGTTCTTGTGGCGGGCGATTATCTTTTCAACTTCCTCCATCTTCTCACCGAAATAGAACTTAACCCGAACCGATTTAAACCTTCCCTCACCTTTAAAAACCCTAACTTCCAGCGAGGCTTAGGTGAGAGAATGACATACTGGACGAGCGAGGACAACGTCGCCGGAAAGCCCGGAACGGCACTCTTCATAATCCTGCCCACGATAGGTTGCTATCGCTTCAGGATCAACCAGGCCTGCTACATGTGCGCCTACCCAACGGCCGCACCGAAGGTGAAGTGGAGCCAGGAGGCGATAGTGGACTACGTTAGAGAAGCCCTTAAGAAAATCAAAGGCAAAAAGGGACCCTTCGCGGTTAGAATGTTTACCTCCGGTTCGTTCCTTGACAACGGGGAGCTTAAGCCCGAAACGAGGAGGAGAATCTTCGAGATTCTGGCCGCTCTGGACGAGGTCAAGGAGATAGTGATAGAGAGCAGGAGTGAGCTGGTCCGCTACGACGCGGTTAAAGAGCTGGCCGAAATAGTCCCCGATAAACACTTCGAGGTGGCAATAGGCCTTGAGACGGCAAACGACGACATCGCCGATGTCTCGATCAACAAGGGCAACACCTTTGAAGACTTCGTTAAGGCTGCAGAGATAACTCGCAAAGCCGGGGCCAAGGTCAAGACCTACCTCCTGCTGAAGCCCATCTTCCTTTCCGAACGCGACGGGGTAGAGGACGCCAAGGAGAGCATAATAAAAGCCGAGCCATACACCGACACCTTCTCGATAAACATCACCGACATCCAGAAGGGGACGCTCTATGAACGGCTCTGGGAGAAAAAGGAGTACCGTCCGCCGTGGCTCTGGAGCGCGGTCGAGGTCCTTATCTGGGCGAAGAAGCGCTTCCCGAACAAGAGGATCCTGAGCGACCCAGTGGGGGCTGGCTCAAGGCGCGGTCCGCACAACTGCCTCACGGACTACGACCGGACCATAGGAAGGGCGATAAAGAAGTTCTCGGCGACGCAGGATTTGAGCCACATCGAGAACCTCAAGCCAGAGTGCCGCGAGAGATGGGAGTACATAATTGAGAACGGCCTCCTCGACTGGCAACTGCTGACGTGGTGAAGTTATTTCGCTTTTGAAAGAATTTTCATGCTTTCTTTTCGCCGGCCTTATAACGTCTCTCGTGATTCTTTGATGCTCATTTATGAGCCCTCACGAAAGCTTTAAATGTTGACAAACGTAAAAGGGCTTAGCAAATCGCGGGTGATGCTTATGGCAGATGTCGAAGGGAAAACCGTGGTTGAGAGGTCTGACTACCTCGTTACCGGCAAGGCGGAAGGAATCGTTGAAATCGACGTGGACACTTTTCTGTGCAAGGGCTGTGGCATTTGCGTCGAGATGTGCCCGAGAAAAGTGTTTGAATGGAGCAAAGAGCTCAGCGAGAAGGGCGTCCACTATCCGGTTCCGGTTAATGCTGAGAAGTGCGTCAAGTGCAAGCTCTGTGAACTGCTCTGCCCTGACTTCGCCATCGCGGTAAGGTGGTGAGCATGATTATTCGTGGAGACGAGCCTGAACAGCTCAGGCTCATTAGAAAGCTCTACAAACCGGGCAACTACTTCATGCAGGGCAATGAGGCTGTAGCCTATGGCGCTCTCTTCGCAGGGTGCCGCTTCTACGCGGGTTACCCGATAACCCCATCCAGCGAGATAGCTGAGACTATGGCAAGAGAACTGCCGAAGCTCGGCGGCTACTACCTCCAGATGGAGGACGAGATAGGGAGCATAGCCGCGATGGTCGGCGCCTCATGGACCGGGTTTAAGGTTATGACCGCCACTGCCGGACCCGGATTCAGCCTCATGCAGGAGAACCTAGGCTATGCCGTGATGACCGAAACCCCGCTCGTTCTTGTCGACGTCCAGAGGAGCGGCCCCTCAACCGGACAGGCCACGAAGGGAGCTCAGGGCGACTTCTTCCAGGCGAGATGGGGAACGCACGGGGACCACCCAATCGTTGCCGTTTCTCCAACGAGCGGGCAGGACGCCTTCTGGGAGACCATAAGGGCCTTTAACATCGCCGAAAAGCTGAGAACTCCAGTTGTGGTGCTCTTCGATGGGGTTTTAGCTCACACCAGGGAGCAGATAAAAATTCCGGACATCGAGGAAGTGGAAATTGCCTACCGCAAGCTTCCACAGAATGAAGAAGAGGCAAGGCTCCCCTTCGGCGACCCCCACGGGGACGGCGTTCCGCCGATGCCTCTCTTTGGCCACGGCTACTTCACCCATGTCACCGGTTCGACCCACAAGGAGAACGGTTTGAGAGATGTTTACACCCCCGAGGTCCACGATAAGCTCGTGAGGAGAATCCACCGCAAGATCGAGAAGAACCGCGAAGTTTACGAGAAGTACGAGGAGCACTTCACGGACGATGCCGAGATACTCGTCGTCAGCTGGGGCGTTAGCGCTCGTCCGGCCCTTGGGGCGGTTCTCAGGGCGAGAGAAGAGGGAATAAATGTCGGCCTCTTCGTGCCGAAGACCGTCCACCCGTTCCCGGCGGAGAGAATGAGGGAGCTTGGAAAGCGCGTTAGGACAATACTCGTCGCCGAGATGAACCTCGGTCAGATGATAATCGAAGTCGAGCGCTACGTCAACGACGACGTTCTCCTCAAGGGCGTGAACAAAATTGGCGGAGTGCCTCTGACCGTTGAGGAAATCCTCCGCGAGATAAGGGGTGTTGCCTGATGGCGAAGAAGATATACTCCACCTATCCGATGGTTAAGTACCTCCGCAAGGAGGCTTTACCCACGGCCCTCTGTCCCGGCTGCGGCGGCGGAACCGTCCTCAACGCCTTCGCGAACGCGATAGACAGCCTCAAACTCGACCCGAAGGATCTCGTCGTCGTCAGCGGTATAGGCTGCTCCGCATGGATAGCCTCACCGTACTTTTTAGCCGATACCCTCCACACGACCCACGGGAGGGCGATTGCCTTCGCCACTGGCGTTAAGGTCGGCCTTCCGGACAAGAAGGTCGTCGTCATAAGCGGTGACGGTGATCTGGCGAGCATAGGCGGCAACCACCTGCTCCACGCCGCGAGAAGGAACATAGACATAACCGTAATCCTCGTCAACAACTTCATCTACGGAATGACGGGCGGACAGGTGGCCCCAACGACGCCCTTCGGCGCCAAAACCACCACCAGCCCGTACAGAAACATAGAACACCCTCTCCAGATTTCTGAGACTGTTGCTGCCGCCGGAGCGAGCTACGTTGCCCGCTGGACAACCGCCCACGTCTACCAGCTCATCGAGAGCATAAAGAAAGCCCTCCAGGTTAAGGGCTTCTCGCTCGTTGAGGTCATCTCCCAGTGCCCGGTCCAGTTCGGAAGGAGGAACAGGATGAAGGAGCCGGCCGAGATGCTCCACTGGTTCCTCAAGAACTCGGTTCCGGTTAGCAAGGCCAGAAACATGAGCCCGGAGGAGCTCGAGGGCAAGTTCGTCATCGGCGAGTTCGTCAACAGGGAGAGGCCCGAGTTCATCACAGAGCTTAACAAGCTCATAGACGAAGTTCAGGAGCACTTCGGCCTTAAGGAGTGAGGAATATGGAGCTCGCGGGCGTTGGAAAGAAAATCAGGGACGCCTTTGGAGACAGGGTGGAGGAGGTTATAATATTTGGTTCAAGGGCCAGAGGAGACTTTAAAGAGGACAGCGACCTGGACATTCTCGTAATCCTCAAAGATGAGGTTAAACCGGAGGACTGGGAGATTATAGCAGAGCTCAGCGCAAATATGACGCTTGAACTTGGGGTCTCGGTCATGATAGTGCCGCACATAAAAAGGGACAGTCTCTACAGAACGGCCAAGTCGGAGGGCATCGCAGTATGAACGACGAAATACACGCGCTAATCAAGAAGGCTGAAGAAAGACTAAATGCCACGGGCGAGCTCTTTGAGAGTGGGTACTATAGCCTTGCCATCTCCAGTGCATACTACGCCATGTTCTACTGTGCAAGGGCCCTTTTGCTGGCTAAGGGAATTACTCCAAGGAGACACGCTGGAGTCCATGCAGCGCTCGGCAAGGAATTCGTTAAAACTGGAGAGATGCCTCCGAGATTATACACAGGATATTCAAAGGCTCTGAACATGAGACACACGGCTGACTACGACGCATTCATCGAGTACACCGAAAAAGAAGCACATGAAGTTTTGGAATACGCCCGTGAGTTCTTGGAGTTTGCGAAATCCTACTTGGGGGTGTGAAAATGCAGGTTAGGTTCGCAGGCATAGGTGGCCAGGGCGTTGTCCTGGCCGGTGTCATACTCGGAGAGGCGGCTGCGATAGAGGGCCTCAACGTCGTCCAGACCCAGGACTACAGCTCCGCGAGCAGGGGGGGTCATTCAATATCCGACGTGATAATCTCAAAGGAGCCCATTTACGATGTAATCGTGACGAAGGCCGACGTTCTCGTTGCCCTCGCCCAGCTAGGCTACGACACAGTAAAGGACGAGCTTAAGGAAGACGGGCTGCTGATCATAGACACGGACTTGGTCAAGCCCGATAGGGACTACATCGGTGCCCCGTTCACGCGCCTGGCGGAGGAAAGCACGGGTCTGGCACTCACCGTCAACATGGTCGCCCTCGGCTATCTCGTGGCGAAAACCGGTATTGTGAAGAAGGAAAACGTCGAGGAGGCCATAAGAAGGAGGGTTCCCAAGGGGACCGAGGATATAAACATCAAAGCCTTCAGGGTCGGTTACGAGGAGGGATGCAGATGAGATACCCGTTTCCGGTCGGTAAGAGCGATTTCATTCAGGGGGACGAGGCGATAGCGAGGGCGGCGATCCTCGCGGGATGCCGCTTCTACGCGGGCTATCCCATCACACCTGCGAGCGAGATATTCGAGGCCATGGCCCTTTACATGCCGCTGGTGGACGGTGTGAGCATACAGATGGAGGACGAGCTGGCGAGCATGGCGGCGATAATAGGCGCCTCCTGGGCTGGAGCGAAGGCTATGACGGCAACGAGCGGCCCGGGATTCAGCCTCATGCAGGAAAACCTAGGCTACGCGATAATGACTGAAACCCCGGTCGTTGTCGTGGACGTCCAGCGCGGTGGGCCTTCAACGGGTCAACCGACCCTCGCGGCCCAGGGCGACATAATGCAGGCCATCTGGGGAACCCACGGCGACCACTCGCTCATAGTCCTCAGTCCCTCAACCGTCCAGGAGGCCTTCGACCTGACGATAAGGGCCTTCAACCTGGCCGAGAAGTACAGGACGCCGGTCGTTCTTCTCACCGACGCGGAGATAGCCCACATGCGCGAGCGCGTTTACATCCCCACACCAGGGGAGGTCGAGATAATCGACCGCAAGCTTCCTGCCAACGAGGAGGAGGCCAAGTATCCCTTCGGGGACATACACGGCGACGGCGTGCCGCCGATGCCGATATTCGGCAAGGGGTACAGAACCTACGTCACCGGCCTCACCCACGACGAGAGGGGAAGGCCCAAGACGGTCGATGCGGAGGTTCACGAGAAGCTCATACGTAGAATAATCGAAAAGCTGGAGCGCAACAGGGAGGACATCATCTCCTACGATGCCTTCGAGCTCGATGACGCCGAGGTGGCGATAGTAAGCACCGGCATAGTCTCCCGCTCGGCTGTGAGGGCCGTTAAGATACTCCGCGAGAGGGGCGTTAAGGCAGGCCTCCTCAAGCTCAACACGATATGGCCCTTTGACTTCGACATGATCGAGGAGCTTGCCGAGCGCGTGAGGAAGATATACGTCCCGGAGATGAACCTCGGACAGCTCTACCACCTCGTCAAAGAGGGCGCCAACGGAAAGGCGGAGGTCGAGCTCATAGCAAAGATAGGCGGCGAGGTTCACACTCCGATGGAGATAGTCGAGAGGGTGGTGGGCTGAATGTACCTGAAATCCGCTTACGAGATTCGCGACAAGTACCTGAGAAAGGACATGCTCCCGACGATATTCTGTCCGGGCTGTGGAATTGGCTCAGCTTTACAGTACACGCTCCGTGCGATAGACGACCTAAAGCTGAACCCGGACGAGATAGTCTGGGTCAGCGGAATCGGCTGTTCCTCCCGCGTTCCTGGCTTTGTCAACTTCGACGGCCTGCACACGACCCACGGAAGGGCCCTGGCTTTCGCCACAGGCATAAAGCTCGCCAACCCGAACCTCAAGATAATCGCCTTCATGGGCGATGGCGATGCCGCAGCCATAGGAGGAAACCACTTCATCCACGCCATCAGGAGGAACCTCGACGTAACCGTTATCCTCATCAACAACTTCACCTACGGAATGACCGGTGGCCAGGTCGCGCCGACGGCCCTTAAGGGCCTGCGCGGAACTACTGCTCCCTACGGCCAGTTCGAGAATCCCTTCGACATAGCCGATCTGGCAGTCTCGGCTGGAGCCAACTACGTGGCGAGATGGAGCGTCTTCAACTACCTCCAGGGAATCAACAGCATCAAGAAGGCACTCCAGAAGGAGGGCTTCACGCTTGTCGAGTTCCTCTCTCCGTGCCCGATAAGCTTCGGAAGGAGGAACAGAATGAAGACCGCTCCGGAACTGCTCCGCTGGTACCAGAAGATAACCGTCCCGCTCGCGAAGGCGAAGAAGATGCCGCCGGAGGAGCTCGAGGGCAAGATAGTCATCGGCGAGTTCGCAGACAGGGACAGGCCGGGTCTCGTGAGGGAGTACGGGGCCTACAAGAAGCGCGCCAAGAAGATGATGGGGTGGGAAGAATGAGGAAGGAGATACTCTTCAGCGGCTTCGGCGGTCAGGGAGTCATTTTAGCGAGCGTCATTCTTGGGAGAGCTGCTGCAGTCTACGAGGGACTCTACGCCGTTCAGACACAGGCCTATGGGCCGGAATCAAGGGGAGGAGCGAGCAAGGCGGAGGTGGTCATAAGCGACGAGCCCATAGACTACCCCAAGACCCTCAATCCCGACTGTGCAGTCTTCTTCTCCCAGGAGGCCTACAACAAGTACCTCCACACCGTCAGGAAGGGTGCCCGCATAATAGTCGAGGAGGAGCTCGTTCCCCATCGCGATAGGGAGTTCGAGAAGGACCTTGAAGTGGTCTCGCTGCCGCTCACGGAGATAGCCGAGGAAACCACCGGACTGAGCCTCACCATGAACATCCTCACCCTAGGGATCCTGACGGCCTGGACCGGCGTCGTGAGCAGGGATGCCATAGAGAAGGCCGTTCTGGATGCGGTCCCCAAGGGCACCGAGGAGATAAACCTCAGGGCGCTCCACAGGGGCTTCGAGCTTGGGGAGAAGGCAAAGGCTGGAGATCTCTAGCTCCTTTCTTTCCCAAAAACTTATCAACTCACGCTCCCATTTCTTACCATGCTCATCAACGAGACCAAGGAGAGAACGTGGCACGGGCCCGTGAAGCTGGCGGACAGCTTCTTTAAGCGCTTCAGGGGATTAATGCTGGTTAAAAACATCAACTATGCCCTCGTTTTTATCCTCCCTGCTGAAACAAAGGCCAATGCGTCGATTCATATGTTCTTTATGCTCAGCGATATAGACGTCATCTGGCTTGATTCTGCGAGACGGGTGGTGGACTTCAAAACCGCCCGGAGATGGCGGCTCTACGCCCCGAAAGGGCCAGCCAAGTATATAATTGAAGGGCCTGTGGGGCTGATAAAAACGCTCGACGTTGAGGAGGGCGATTTAATAAGCTGGAGCCCCAGCGAGGAGAAGAAAAAAGCCGTGCCGGTTAAGGTATCTTTGCCCGACGGTCTCTCCTTCGAGAAGGGAACAAATGGAATGGCGCTCACGGAGAGCGTGCGTGAGGTTAGGGTAGAGTCACGGTAGAACTGGAGGACTTAAGGTTCTTTTCATACATACAGGGCCTAAAATGAAAAAACCTTGTGGTTCACGGGGTCTTCATCAGGGCGACAAGCTCTTCAACGAGCCTTCTCAGCTCCCCTTCACGCCTCTTTCTCACCCACCTACCTTCGTCCCCGGGAGATTTAATCCTTCCTCCAGAACCCCTCCGGAGCGAGCCGGATAACATCCTTCACCGTCCCAAAGTCCTCGTCGAGGGTGGCGAGCTTATCACAGTTATACTCCAAAGCGGTGGCGAGGATTCTGGCGTCGTGAGGGAGCAAGGAGTAGTCGTGGACGAGGGTGGCAACGGTCAGCCAGTCCCGGGAGTCAGAGACAAGTAAAACATCTTTTGCGTCAAGGAGTGCTAATATGTCAGATATAACATCAGAAGCACGTCTCCTGAACTCGGCGTCGTTTCTGAGAAGCTCCTTGACCTTCCAGATTGACCTTGCGTTGTACTCCTTCTCTCCAAGCTTCCGGATAAGCGCGTAGAATAGCTCATCAACGACGGTGTCTGAAGTTAGTTTCCCTTCCCGGGACTCAAGAACATCAATGGCATATTCGGTGAGGCTGGTTTCGACAAGGTAGTTGTAGAAAACGCTTGAGTCTATGAAGATCACCTCTCATACACCTCAAGCCGGTACTTTTTGAACTCCTCAACGTTCCCCTTTCCAAACATTCCGGGTCTAACTTCCTTTTTCTTTACTTCGATAAGCTTCTTAAGTTCGAGAGCCTCTTTGAAAAGATGAGAATACAGCTTTAACATCCGTTCTGACGTAGCCTCTGACATCCCGTTCACCATTTCTAACTTCCACACGGGAGATAAAAACGTTTCTCAGAACTCAAACTCCACCCCGTTCTCCTCGCCCTCCCAGAGGACTATCCTGTGGAGCCTTACGCCGTCAGGAAGCCTTTTCTCCACCTCTCCCGCTATCCAGAGGGCGATGTTTTCCGTGGTGGGGTTTTCGAAGAGGGCGTTCAGGTTTCTGTGGTCGAGCTTCTCGATGATTTCATTCATAATCCCCCTCAGTTCGAGGAAGTCCATCACGTAGCCGTTCTCCAGTGGACCTTCGACGGCCACCTCAAGCCTGAAGGTGTGACCGTGTATCTCCTCGGGCTTTCCGTCAATCAGGACCGCATGGGCCGCCTCAAATTTGAAGCGCTCGATGATTCTGGCTTTCATGAGGGTCACCGCACTTCATGGATGCCATCCAAACTAAAACCTTTGGGCAGAGATTATGCATAACTCAACATATTTTGAGCAACTGAAAATAACCCACCGTAATGTTTAAAACCCGCAGGTCTTATAAGGCTCTGAATCCATTGCCGGACGGTGGTTAAAATGGTCAGGTACATGGTGACGTCAGCCCTTCCTTACGCTAACGGTCCGATTCACGCGGGACACCTGGCAGGGGCATACCTTCCAGCGGACATCTTCGTGCGCTACCTCCGACTGAAGGGCGAGGAGGTGCTCTTCGTCTGTGGAACCGATGAACACGGGACGCCGATAACATTCCGCGCGCTCAAGGAGAACAGGAGCGCCAGGGAAATCGTCGACGAGTTCCACGAGCACATAAAGACGACCTTCAAGAGGGCCAAGATAAGCTTCGACTACTTCGGCAGAACCGAGCTTCCGGTTCACTACCGGGTAAGCCAGGAGTTCTTCCTCAAGGCTTTGGAAAACGGCCACCTGGTCAAGAAGGTCACCAAGCAGGCCTACTGCGAGCATGACAAGATGTTCCTCCCGGACAGATTTGTGATAGGCACCTGCCCATACTGTGGCGCCGAGAACCAGCGCGGCGACCAGTGTGAGGTCTGCGGCCATCCACTGACACCGGAGATACTCATAAACCCGCGCTGCAACCTGTGCGGCAATCCAATCACCACAAAAGACTCCGCCCACTACTACATCCGGATGCAGGACTTCGAGGCGCGGCTGAAGGAGTGGGTTCTCAGCCAGGAGCACTGGAAGCCCAACGTCAGAAACACCGTCCTCGGCTGGATTAATGAGGGCCTCGAAGAGAGGGCCATGACGAGGGATCTCAACTGGGGCATTCCGGTTCCGCTCGACGACGAGGACGTTAAAGGAAAGGTGCTCTACGTCTGGTTCGAGGCCCCGATAGGCTACATCTCGATCACCATCGAGCACCTGAAGCGGGAGGGAAGGGAGAACGAGTGGAAGAAGTTCTGGCTCAACTTCGATGGTGAGACGAAAGTTATACACTTCATCGGCAAGGACAACGTGCCCTTCCACGCGATATTCTGGCCGGCATTCCTGATGGCCTACGGCAAGTACAGGGATGAGGACATCGAGGCCGAGTGGCTTCTCCCCTATGACATCCCCGCCAACGAGTACCTCAATCTGGAGGGCAAGAAGTTCTCAACGAGCAGGAACTGGGCGATATGGGTTCACGAGTTCCTCGATGCCTTCCCAGCGGACTACCTCCGCTACTACCTCACGGCCATAATGCCCGAAATGAGGGACAGCGACTTCAGCTTCGCCGACTTCAAGAGCAAGATAAACGAGGAGCTGGTAAACAACCTCGGAAACTTCGTTCACAGGGCGATGACCTTCGCCAACCGCTACTTCGATGGAGTCGTGCCCGAAAGGGGCGAGCTTGACGACCTTGATAGGCGGGCCTTCGAGGAAATCGAGAAGGCCTTCGAGGAGACCGGAAAGCTGATAGCTCAATACAAGTTCAAGGACGCGTTAAAGAGGGTCATGGAGCTGGCAATCTTCGGCAACCGCTACTTCGACTACCAGAAACCGTGGAAGACCGCCAAGACCGACCGCGTAAGAACTGCAACCACTGTGAACATCTCACTCCAGATAGTCAAGGCCCTTGGAATCCTGCTGGAGCCGTTCCTCCCCGATGCCAGCGAGAAGATATGGCACCTCCTCAACCTCGAGGAACTCAAGCGCTGGGAGTTCACCGAGATTCCGGCCGGACACAGGGTTAGAAAAGCCACTCCGATGTTCAAGAAGGTGACGGATGAGGACATAATCTACTTCATCGTGAACTACATAGCCCGGGGCAACCCGAAGAGCGCGAGACTGCTCCTTGAGAAGTACTACAAGCGGGACGACGTTGTGAAGGTAGCTCTAGAGCGCTTCGGGGAGGCCAAACGGGAAGAGGCCATGGCAATCCTTAAGAGCATCTACGGGGATGAAATGGGGGCTAAAGCTGAAAAGCCCGGAAAAGCCTCGAAGAAGGAGAAGGCGAAGAAAAGGGAGGAAGGTGAAAGAATGGGATACGTAAGCTTTGACGACTTCATGAAGCTCGACCTGAGGGTTGGGAAGATAATCGAGGTCAAGGACCACCCGAACGCCGACAGGCTCTACGTGGTCAAGGTCGATTTGGGCGACGAGGTCAGGCAGCTCGTCGCCGGACTGAAGAAGTACTACAAGCCGGAAGAGCTGCTCAACCACTACGTCGTCATCATAGCCAACCTCGAGCCCAAGAAGCTCCGCGGCGTTGAGAGCCAGGGAATGCTCCTCGCTGCTGACGACGGAGAGAACGTCGCCCTGCTGATGCCGGACAAGGAGATAAAACTGGGAGCAGGGATAAGGTAAGCCCCTTTCTTTTTCTCCTATTGGACTTTTAACAGGCTTTGAAATGCTCAGGATTTCAGCGTATTAACTCCTCAAGGTCTTTCAGGTCCATCATCTCGTTGCTTTTTCCCCTGATTCTTCTGGCAATGAGCAGAAACCTTTTGTCTTTCACGTCAAAGGAGTTTGCCTTTTTCTTCAGCTCTTCAAGTGCCCTTTCCGCATCCTTTCTCTTCAGCTCGCTCCACTTCACCTCGACGAAGAGCAGGCCGTCTTCAAGCTCCACAACCGCGTCAATCTCCTCCCCCTTGTGCCACCACCTTGCGACTTTTTTCTGCCCGAAGTCGAGTATCTTCATCCTTAGCATCTCCCTCACGAGCCTCTCGAACATTTTGCCGTAGTAGGCGTTCAGGCTTTTCTCAATCTTAGCCCAGACATCATCAACCATGCCAAGCTCCAAATCGGCTAAGTTGGGATACACAAAGCGGAACCAGAAGTTGAAGAAGTTGTCCCTGATGTAGTAGCGCCCCCTCTTCCTCCTTCCGTATGGGAGCTCGTAGCCAACTAGGTCGAGCCTTTCAAGTGTGTCAATGTACCTCGAGAGATTCCCCCTGTCGAGGCCCGTAAAATTAACCAGCTCCCCGAGGGTTTCGTACCCGAGGGACAGACCTTTGAGTATCAGCTTGTACGTCCTTGGTTCCCTCAGCTCTTCCCTCAGGAGAAACTCCGGCTCCTCATAGAGGACCTCACCCTTCCTCAGAACCTTCTCCCTTATGGCCTCTTCAACGCTTAAATCCTTCACGATGTCGAGGTAGAAGGGAACGCCGCCGAAAACGGCGTAAAACTTTACAATCTCCTCCATGTCCCTATCAGAAAGCATCTCCGCTATAGCTCTGATGTCAAAGGGCTCGACCTTCCACTGGCCAGTTCTTCTCCCGTAGAGCGGGCTCTTGTACTCAAGCGTTCTCTCCATCATCCCTATTGAAGAGCCGCAGAGAACGAGAAAGATTCCGGTATCCCTGAGATGCTCATCCCAGGCCTTCTGGAGAACGCTTAAAATTCCGGACTCAAGGCTCATGAGATACTGGAACTCGTCCAGAACGACGGCGACCCTCTCGTTTTTTATCTCATCGGCAAGGTAGCGGAAGAGCTTTCCGAAATCTCTCACGTCTTTGAAGTATTCTCTCCCCGTAAGCTCCGAGAATTTTTCTGCTAGTCCTTTAACGTTCTCGCCCATGGAATCGGCGGTAGCGAGGAAGTAAACGCCCTTTTTATCCTTAAGGAATTCTTTGAGGAGCATGGTCTTTCCAACCCTTCTCCTCCCGTAGATGATTATGAGCTGTGCTCCATCATCGCTCCACTTCCTTTCGAGGAACTTCAGCTCCCGTTCCCTGTTCACGAACATGGGACCACCGCTAAGAAATGATGTTGGCAAAGTATAATAATCTTTCTACAGCATTTTGGGCCATGCGGTTATTGGCCGGTGGAATGGTTTCGATGAGAGAACGTTAAGGAATTGAATGGACCAGTACCGATGTTCATTTATTCCCTGGAACAAAAAAGAAAACTCAGAAAAGCGGAGCTTTTTAAACCTTAAAACCTAAGCTCCACCCAGTTTTCCTTCCTGCCCTTAAGAACCTTCACCAGACCCTTCCGCTCAAGGCGCTTGAACATCCTCCATGCGGTGGTTTTGGGCAGGCCTATCGCTTCACGAACCTCCGCCTGACTGGCCTTTCCACCCTTGTCAAAGATGTATAGTAGCGCGCGTTTCTCTTCCTCGTTGAGGTCGAGGTTCTCAAGCCTGGCCTGGAACTCCTCACGGCTTGGCATTGATTTTCCTCCGCCTTTCCTTCTCCAGAGGGCGTAGGCTAAACCCCCGACCACGCCGAGACCCGCCAAGATTGGCAGATACTCCGAACTCCCCGTTCCATTTCCACCCTCAGCCCCTCTTCCGTTGAGTGTGTAGGAAACACTCTGGTTTCCGGGGGGCATGGTTATTGAGTTCCCGGCTATCTCAAGCGGTATGTCGCTCAGGTCAACCACTATGGCGTTTTCGGGCAGCACAACTGTGAAGGAATCATTGGTCGCGACGTTAAGCGTCCACACCATGCCCTGCTTCACGGTCAGGTCAGGGGTGTAGTAGGAGACCCTGACTACCTCAGCATCCCCGGAATAGATGAGAAGGCTTCCGTTCTCAAGCCTGAAGTTGAGGGGGTTTCCGCTCCCGTCCTCAACGATGACGTTCTCGTAATGGTTGCCGAGGAGGGGAAGTTCAATCTGGGATGAATACTCCGCGGGCAGGAGTTCATATTCAACCTTGACGTAGCCGTCATTGTAAACCGTCAAAACCAGGGATGAAACGGTATAGGAACTAACCCCTGGCAGGAGGATGAGCGTTATCATCATGAGGATTGGGATCCATTTGGGTCTCATTTAAGCATCCCTCCATAAACTAAAAAGGAAAGGTCAGGAGTGGGCGAGTATGAACTCATCCACCCTGTGGAGCATGTCCAGCGCTATTGCAAAGTGTGCCTTGGCCTGGAGGGGCTTCTTCGCTTTTAGAAGCTCGACGCCTATCCTGAGCTCCTGGGAGGCCACCTTCAGCTGAACCTCTGCCCGGGTGGTGTCGACGCCCCTGTTCTTGAGCTCGCGAAGCGCCTTTGCGTCCTTCTGAATCCCCTCGTTCATCTCCCTGAGGAAGGCGCGAACGTCCTTCAGCTTTTCATCGAGCTCCCTTTCGCGAACCTTCCTGAGTACGAACTCAACAGCTCTGTGGAACTCAATTATTGTTTCCCTGTTGTCCTTCATGACGGTGAGGGCGTCCTCCCACTTGCCTTCGTCGGCGAGAGCCTTGACCTGACTGTAAACCTCCGAGAATGCATCGAGCCTCTCCTGGAGCTCCGTCACGTTGTAGCCGTTCCCCTCCCCGACCTCGATTGCCTTCTGAGCTATCTCCATTCCCTTCTCGCCCTTCATCAGGAAATCCTTGACGATCTTATCGGCGTTGGCATAGGCGAGCTCCTCGCGGACCTTTCTCAGCTCCTCGTCGAGGAGGGACTTCTTCTCCTTGGCAATCTCATAGTCTGCCCTCACCTTTTCGTAGTCTCCGGCCTTGAGCTCATCCAGTACAACTTTGTAGGCATCCTTGGTCTCGTTGTAAAGTGCGGTGAGGTTGCTCACGTCTATTCCCTGGTTCTCTGCCAGCCTTATGGTCTTCTCAACGAACCTGAAGTACTCACTGAGGCGCTCGATTTCCATTTTGATGCGTTCCCTTACATCCTGAACCTTCTCTTTGGCCTCCTTGAGCGCTGAGAGGGCAACCTTGTAGTGGTGCATAGCGGTGAGGCTGTCCAGTATCGAGCTGTAGTAGTCGCCGGCCTCGTATTCGCTCACTGCCTTTTCCTTGTAGTCCTCTGCGAGCTCGTAGTGGGTCAGTATCGTCGAGTTCTCGGGCAGCTTGTCCTTTATGGGTTCTATCTTATCTTCGGCGAACTTGCTCAGCCTCTGAAGCTGATCAATCAACTGACCCGCTATCACCATCTCCCGGGTGCTGTTGTCCAGGGCTCCGGTGTAGCTTCCGGTGGCGTTGCTCGTGCCGTTGCTCTCTGCCAGTCCCAGGGGTATCACACTTCCAACCAGCAATATTGCCAGGGCCAGTGCAAAGCCCTTCATCCCGTTCATGGGCATCACCGATGAACGCTACGCCCCAAACCTATTTGAGGACTCCGGCGGAACGAACGTTTCAGAGCGTTCCATTCTTCTCAAGCTCCCTTATATGGAGTGCTGTAACGCATATGCCTTCCACCACGTTTTTAAAATGTGGAATCTCGCCGAACTGGGCGTACAGGCTTCCGTAGTTCGGGTGCCATGCATCGACCTGCTCGCGACCCTTAGCGGTGATGATGTACACCACCCAGCCCTTATCCTTAAGGGCCTCAACGAGCCTCCACGCGTTCGTCATGTCGCGCTCATCCTTTATCTCGACGCCGTACTCGGCCTTGATTTTCTCGAAAAGTTCCGACATCTTTCTCACCGGGGGAAATTGAGGTTGAACGTTAAAAACCTTTGAGTGCCCTGATGAGGAGCCTCACCGCGACAAGTATCAGAAGTGCCGAGAACAGTATCTTAAACCGCCTTGGATGAAGCTTTGGAACCAGTCTGGCTCCTATGGAGGCTCCTATTATGAGACCCGGGGAGAGCAGGAGAGCCGTCTGGAGGTTCACCTGTCCGAGTCCTATGTGAGTAACCGTTCCTACTAGGGCAGTGAAGAACAGGGCGAGGCTGGACGTTCCGACGGCGTAGTTCACGGGGAGGCCCGCGAGGGTGTGAAAGAGGGGAACGTTCAGTACGCCCCCGCTGACCCCAAGGAGTCCTGAAGTCAGGCCGGAGAGGGCACCTATCAGTGGGACCTTCCGGTAGTTTATCCTCAGAGCCTCCCCGCGGTTTCTTAAGTCGTTCCTTTTGACGAAGACGTAGGCAACGTAGATTAGGAGAAGCCCAAATACAGCCTCCAGGACGTTTGAGTTCAGCATTCCCGAGAGATACGCGCCTATCACCGCGGCCGGAATTGAGAAGACCTCCTTCAGGAAAGCCACGCGGTAGAGAACCCTGCCTGCCCGGATGTGGGCGTAGGCCGATGACAGGGAGCTTATCGTTATGCACGCGAGGCTGGTTCCGATGGCCACGTGGATGGGCAGTCCTAGGAACACCAGCGAGGGGACTATGAGGAACCCGCCTCCGACCCCGAACAGACCGGCTATTGCACCTATGAGAACACCCATCAAAACGGCTATTATGGGGTTAAGCATTCCGCATCGGCCCGGTATCCCCGGGAGGGTTTATATAATTTAGCAGGGTAATCAAAGGAGAAGAGGGCCTCACGGGACAGGAAGTCCAAGGCCCTTCAGTATCATCCTCAGGGCAAGGAGGGCCATGACAACGGCGAAGGCCTTTTTTAGGGAAGATGCCCTCGTCCGCTTCGCTATCCTCGCACCGAGCTGGGCGCCTATGATGAGGCCCGGAACGAGGAGGACCAGCCATTGTGTCTCCACGTTGCCCATGGCGTAGTGCTTGAGCGCTCCAGCGGTTGCTGTGAAGACTATCGCAAAGCTTGAGGTAGCGACCGCGTAGTGTATCGGTAGGCCAAGGTACGTTAAAAACGGCACGTTGATTATTCCCCCGCCAACGCCAAGGAGGCCGCTGGCAATTCCGGCAAAGAACCCACCTATGGGGACGAGCTTGTAGTTGACCTCAACTTCCTCAAGCTTAACCTCGCTTGGTTCGGCCGTCTTCTTCCTGTATATCCTGATGGCCACTACAACGAGGGCCGCGCCGAAGATGACCTTTAGCTGGGCGGCGCTTATAAAGGAGGTCATCCACGCGCCGATGTATGCTCCTATTACGGCCGTTGAGGCCAAAAGGAGGCCGACTTTATAGTGTATTCTCTTCTGCCTTGAGTACGCTATCGCCGAGCTGAGGGAGGTAAAGACGACGGCCGCACTGGAAGTTCCGACGGCGTGGTGTATCTCAACGCCGAGGAAGTTGAGTGTAGGGACTATCAGGAACCCTCCTCCAAGGCCAAAGAGGGCCGCGAGGATGCCGATAAAGACTCCGACCGCGAAGTAACCGAGGTATTTGAGCAAAGAATCACCTCCAGTTTTCTAATTTAATGCTTATAGTTCAAACGCTATCGCCTCTATAAGCTTTATCAGCGCCTCGAGGTCGGCCAGATGGAGGGTCTCGACCTCGCTGTGGAGGTACCTTATCGGAACGCTCAAAGCTAAAACCTCGCTCTTGCCCTGGAACACAGACGCATCCGTTCCGCCGCCTGTGACGCCCACCTGAAGGGGAATCTCGTTCCTCGACGCTATCCCGGCAACCTTTCTGGCGAGCTTCCTAGTGTAAATCGCGGAGTTATCGACTGCCCTTATCACGGCACCTCCTCCGAGCCTTACGTCTCCGGTTATATCGCCGCAGCACGCGAAGGAGTCTATGGCAAAGGCGTACTTTGGAGTGTAATGCTCGGCCAGAAACTTCGCTCCCTTGAGGCCTATTTCCTCCTGCACTGTGAAGGCGAAGATCCACCTTCCATCGAGGTCGTGGTCAACGAGGTCCTTTATTGCCTCAACCAGTGCGACGACACCGAAGCGGTCGTCAAGGGAGCGGGTCGAGACATAGCGGTTGTTGAGAACGGCAAAGTGCTTCTTGAAGACCGCATAATCCAACACCTTAACGCCAAGGGCTTCTGCCTCCTCCCTGCTCTCGGCGCCGATGTCTATGACCAGTTTGCTCCAGGGAACCGTGTCAAACTTTCTTTCAAGGTTTAAGTGCACCGGAAGTGCTCCGATAACGCCGTCGAGCTTCTCGTTCTCGGTGATGACGTCAAGGTGCCTTCCGTAGAGGAGCCTGTCATCAATGCCCCCGATTTTCCTGAAGGTGAGCTTTCCGTCCGGTCTTATGCCCGTTATGAGAAGCCCAATCTCGTCCATGTGGGCCATAAAGATGCCCTTGAGTTCGCCCTCACCGAGCTCGACGGTGAGGTTTCCGATGGTGTCAACCGTGTAGTCCGCGTAGGGCTCAATCCACTCCGCTATCTTCTCCCCGACCTTTTCCTCGTAGCCTGAAATACCGGGGATTTGAGTTATCTCCCTCAGCTCATCAACGAGCATCACAACCACCTCAGAGCATCTTTACCTTCTCCGGCGGACGGATTCCGAGCACTTCATGATTCACCAGAGTGTCTGGAACTTCACCGCGGAGAACGGTGAGGAGATTCCCAACCGCCTGGAAGCCCATGTCCTCCATCGCTTCCCTTGAGAGGCCCGCGTAGTGGGGCGTTAGAACGGTCTCCCATTCGTAGTCAAAAAGCGCGTGCTCCTGAACCGGCTCATTCTCGAAGACGTCGCTCGCGTATCCCTTCAGCTTTCCTTCCTCGATGGCCTTCACGAGGGCCTTCTCGTCCACCAGTGTCCCGCGGCCGATATTGACGAGGTATTTGCCTTCGAGAAGCTTCAGCCTCTCCGCGTTTATGACGTGATACGTCTCCGGTGTGGACGGCAGGGCCAGAATCACGATATCGCTTTCCCGCAGGACATCGTCGAGTGGCTTGTAAATCGCCCCGACTTCCTTTTCAATATCGGGCTTCTGAGAGCGGGACCAATAGAGTATCTCCGTGCCCATCGCATTCATTCTTCTCGCTATGGCCTTTCCTATGGCACCCATGCCGAGGATTCCAACTTTCTTCCCGTAGACCGTTTCTATGTCCCTGAACCCGCTCCAGACGGTTCTGTGGGAGTCCCACTTCCCGGCGCGGATGAACCTGTCGGAGTAGGCGATCTTCCTGAGGAGGGCTATGGTCAGGCCAACGGCGAACTCCGCGACGGCCTCGCTGAGGACTCCAGCAACCTTGGTAACGTATATCCCCCTCTCCGTTGCGGCTTTAACGTCAACGTGATCGTAGCCTGCTGAATGGCAGCTGATGACCTTTAGCCTTTCGGCCCCCTCGATGACTTCGCGCGGAAACCTGTTCAGCGGGGAGATTATGACGCCGTCAAACTCCCCAATCCGATCCTTCAGCTCATCTACGTCCGGATACAGGATGAACTCGACGTCCGCGTATTTCCTGAGCTCCTCAACGGGCTTGCTCTTCATCTTAAAGAGAACGGCCACCTTCGGCCTCATGTTATCACCTTAAGATGCTTATCGAAACGGTCCTAATAAGGCTTTTGCATGGGATTCGTCAAAAAGCCGAGCCAGCACCGGGAAAACTTAAAAACTTTTTCGGTTTCTCCCGTTAGGTGGTGCAGATGAGTAAGGTTGAGCGGAAGAAATGGAGCGAGAGTTTCAGCGAGTGGTACAACGAACTTATCGAGACCGCTGGAATTCAGGACAAACGCTATCCGGTCAAGGGAATGAACATCTGGCTGCCCTACGGCCTCAAGATAATGAGAAACATCGAGCGCTTCGTCCATTCCGAGATGGAGAGAACGGGCCACGATGAGGTTCTGTTCCCGGCTCTCATCCCTGAGACCGAGTTCCAGAAGGAGGCCGAGCACATAGCCGGCTTCGAGGGAGAAGTTTTTTGGGTCACCCACGCCGGCCACGACCCGCTCGATATCAGGCTGATCCTCAGACCGACGAGCGAGACAGCTATGTACTCAATGTTCTCGCTCTGGATTCGCTCTCACGCCGACCTGCCCTTCAAGGTTTACCAGATAGTTAACACGTACCGCTACGAGACCAAGCACACGAGACCGCTCATCCGCGTCCGCGAGATAAGCAGGTTCTTTGAGGCCCACACCGCCCACGACAGCTTTGAGGATGCGGAGAGGCAGATAAAAGAGGACCTCGAGATATTCGACAACCTCGCGAGGTTCCTCGCGATTCCCTACATTATCTCCAAGAGACCTGACTGGGACAAGTTCCCCGGAGCCTACTACTCCCTCGGCGCAGAGGTCATGATGCCCGACGGAAGGACCCTCCAGATAGGCACGATGCACAACTACCGCCAGAACTTCGCGAAGGCCTACAACATCCAGTACGAGACCGAGAGCGGCGACCACGAGTACGCCCACCAGACAACGTTCGGAATGAGCGAGCGCCTTTTGGCAGCGGTCATAGCCATCCACGGCGACGACAGGGGAATGGTTCTGCCCCCGACGGTGGCCCCGGTACAGGTGGTTATAGTTCCAATCCCCAAGAAGAACGCCGAGGCCGATGTCTTCGCCTACGCCCGTGAGATAGCGGAGGAGTTGAAGGCAGAGGGGATAAGGGTCCACGTTGACGAGCGTGACATAAGGCCCGGAAGGAAGTTCTACGACTGGGAGCTCAAGGGAGTTCCCCTCCGCGTGGAAGTCGGCCCGAGGGACGTTGAGGGCAAGAAGGCCGTTCTTGCGAGGCGCGACACCCTTGAGAAGCTCGTGGTGGAGCGCGAGGGAATTGCTGAGGAGGTCAGGAAGACCCTGGACGCGATCCACGAGAACCTTCACAGCAGAGCAAAGGAGTTCCTTGAGAGCCACATAAAGCGCGTCGAGACAATAGATGAGGCTAAGGCCGTCTTCGAGGACAGACGCGGCATTGTTGAGATCCCCTGGTGCGGCGAGGAGAGCTGCGGTCTCGAGATGGAGGAAGCCCTCGATGCCAAGATGCTTGGAACGCCCTACCCAGAGGAGAAGGCCAAAGCCCCCGAAGGCAAGAAGTGTCCCGTCTGCGGCAGGGAGGCCAAGTTTATAGCGAGGTTCGCGAGAACCTACTGAGCCTCCAGCCCCAGATTTTTTCTTCTGATTTTATCCTAAGAAAGACAAGGAGCAAAAAAAGAAGGATCAGGCGTTCTGGGCTTCGAGCCCCTTGAGGGCATCTTCAAGGAGCGAAATGGCGTCCCTGAGGGTAATGTACGCCTTCCTCATGTGGACGATGAACGGAAGCCAAGCCATGTTCTTGGACTCGAGGGGGTTGCCGTAGGACAGGGCAACCTTGTATTCTGCACTGGCGTTCTCGTAGAGCTGCATCGCGGCCTGGAGAGTGGTGTTGTCGATGCCGGCGCTGACGCTCTCATTGTAGAGCCTGTGGAACTTGGACTCCCCCCCGATGTAGAGGTAGTACCACAGCTTCGTCTGCGTTATTATGCTGCCCCTTGAGTCCTGGGGCTTCGCCGCGGTTGCGGCCCCCGCAAAGGGGACCATCACAACCATCAAAATGGCAAGGATTGCTGCAACTTTCTTCATATTTCCACCCCCTTCAAATGTATTCATCGGGCAGCATTTTTAAATTCTTCCCTCCCCCAACGTTTAAAAAAAGAGCATCGAACGAACCACCATGATACTTGGAATCCACGACGGTCACGACGCCGGTGCGGTGCTGATAGACGACGGAAGGATATTCGCGGTAAACGAGGAGAGACTGGACAGGATCAAGAAGTACCGCGGCTTTCCAAGGATGAGCGTGGCGAAAGTCCTCGAAATTGCAGGGGCATCGCCGGGGGATGTTGAGGCCATAGCGGTCGCTGGCATATTCAGGAAGCAAAAACGCCTGCTTGAGCTGGAGGAGAACCTCAGGGGAATATTCGGAGAGGACTTCAAGAAGAAAGTCATCTTCGTCGAGCATCACCTGGCCCACTCCGCGGGCGCCTACTACACCTCCGGCTGGAGAGATGCCCTCGCGGTGAGCATAGACGCCGCGGGAGACGGGCTGAGCTCTTCGATATACGTGGCGAGAAACGGAGAGATGGTCAGGATAGCCCAGAGCACCTACATCGACTCCCTCGGGGACTTCTACGCCTCCGTTACCGAGCTTCTGGGGTTCAAGCCCATGCGGCACGAGGGCAAGGTCATGAGCCTGGCGGCATACGGGAAACCAGCCTACGACCTGAGTTCAATAATAGAGCTCAACGGGCTGAGCTTCGACAACCATCTCGGAGTAATCGGGGTCGAAGCGACGAGGAAGCTGGCGGAGCTCTTCGATTACCCCCTCAGACACGCCAGGGAGATAGCCCTCCAGATGAAGCGCGGAAAGCTTGAGGGCAAGCTTCAGAAAAAGGCCATAGAGATAGCCGCCAGCGCCCAAGCGCACCTGGAAAGGCTGATTGAGGAGATGGGCCTTGAGCTCAAGGGACGGGGCATTCCAGTTGCCTACGCGGGTGGAGTTGCCCAGAACGTCAAGGCGAACGCTGTTCTTCGCCATGTCTTTGGGGACGACAGCCTCTGGGTCTTTCCGGCGATGGACGACGGTGGTCTGGCCTTCGGCGCCGCGGTTTTTGTGAAAGCCCAGTTCGAGAGGCTCGACGGGAAGTGGAGGTCCTTCAAACTTGAGCACGTCTATCTCGGCCCATCCTACGGAAGGGAAGAAGTTGAAGAGTTCCTGAAGGGGGAGGGCGTTGAGTTTGAGGAGGTGGACGATGTCCCGGGCCTCGTCGCGGACGCCCTCGTTGAGGGCAGGCTGGTTGGATTCTTCCAGGGGGCGATGGAGTTTGGACCGAGGGCCCTGGGCAACCGCTCCATTTTAGCCGACCCGAGGAATGAGGGCGTCAAGGAAAGGCTCAACGTGGCTTTGAAGCGCGACGTCTTCCAGCCCTTTGCCCCTTCCCTGCTGTGGGAAAGAGCTGGAGAATACCTTGAAGACCTCGGCGGAAGGCCAAACGAGTTTATGACGATGAGCTACACGGCGAGCGAGGAGTTCAGAGAAGCCGCTCCGGCAGTTGTTCACGTGGACGGGACAACCAGACCTCAGGCCGTAAGGAAGGAAACCAATCCAGCTTATTACGGCGTAATCAAAGCCTTCGAGCGGGAGACGGGCCTGGGCGCGGTGCTGAACACGAGCTTCAACATGCATGGCGAGCCGATAGTCTGCTCACCTGAGGATGCACTGAGGACGTTCCGGACGGCCGGACTGGATGTCCTGATGGTTGAAGGGTTTGCGGTGTGGAAAGGTTAATATAGTAGGCCGATGAACCTACTATGAAGGTGGGCATAGTATGAGCATTACCAAAGTAACCCGCAACTATCAGATAACGATTCCGGCGGAGATTAGAAAGGCGCTCGGGATAAGGGAAGGGGAGCTCCTCGAAGTTCACCTCGAGGGCGACAGGATAGTCCTGAAAAGGCTAGAGCGGAAGAGAAAAAGACTCAGGCTTGGAAGAAAGCTCCCTCCGGAGGAAATTGAGAGGGGCATCGAGGGGGGCATGAAGGAATGCATGGAGTGATAGATACTAACGTCCTCATCCACGACACTTTCGAGGACTCCGAGTTTCACAGCGAGGCAGAAGATGTCCTGGAGTCCCTCGACACGTGGTATATACCCGCGATAGTCCTCCAAGAGTTCGTCTGGTTCTTCAAGAACAACGGGTTTTCCGTTGATGAGACGTGGGAAGTTCTGAAGGGCTACCTCGATGACCCGAGGTTCAGGGGGCTCAACGATAATCCACAAATCGTGAAAAAGGCTTTTGAGATACTGAAGGTTGAGAAACTTCCACTCTCTCGCTTCAACGACGCGATGATTTTAGCCCACGCCCTTGAGAAGGGCGTTCTGGTAACCTTCGACTCTAAGTTCAGGAAGTTGGCCGGGAGAATGGGCGTTAAAGTTCTTCCGTAGGGCTTTAAGGGCTTATGGGGCTTGTGTTAAAGTTGTTCTTTTAATGACCTATTGGGTTCTTTCATGACCTCTTAAGCACTTCGATGAACATCTTTTCGTTGAGGTAAAGTTATAAACATTGCCTCTAAGGAAGAGCGGTGATGCTCATGGCGCTGAGCGACAGGTTAGAACTCGTCAACCCTTCTGAGATTAGAAAGCTCTTTGACCTCGCCCAGGGTGTTGAAGGCCTGATATCACTTGGGATAGGTGAGCCGGACTTTGATACTCCAGAGCATATAAAAGAGTACGCCAAGGAGGCCCTTGACAAGGGAATGACCCACTACAGCCCGAACGCGGGAATCATGATGCTCCGCGAGGCCGTGTCGGAGAAGCTCAGGAAGCAGAACGGCATCGAGGCTGACCCGAGGAGCGAGATAATGATCCTCGTGGGCGCCAACCAGGCTTTCATTCTGGGCCTCGCCGCGTTCCTCAAAGAGGGTGAGGAGGTCCTCATTCCGAGCCCGATGTTCGTCAGCTACGCCCCTGCCGTCATCCTGGCGGGCGGAAAGCCCGTTGAGGTGCCGACCTACGAGGAGAACGAATTCAGACTGAGCGTGGACGACCTTGAGAAGCATGTGAGCGAGAAGACCCGCGCGCTCATCATCAACAGCCCCAACAACCCGACTGGAGCAGTTCTCACCAAGAAGGACCTCGAGGAGATAGCCGACTTCGCCGTTGAGCACGACCTCATCGTCTTCAGCGACGAGGTTTACGAGCACTTCGTCTACGACGGCGTCAAGAACCACAGCATAGCCTCCCTCGACGGCATGTTCGAGCGCACGATAACCATAAACGGATTCTCCAAGACCTTTGCCATGACCGGCTGGCGCCTCGGCTTTGTCGCGGCTCCCTCCTGGATAATCGAGAAGATGGCGCGCTTCCAGATGTACAACGCCACCTGCCCCGTTACGTTCGTCCAGTACGCCGCCGCCAAGGCCATCCACGACCCGCGCAGCTGGGAAGCCGTCGAGGAGATGAGGCAGGAGTACGACCGCAGGAGGAACCTCGTCTGGAAGCGCCTGAACGAGATGGGACTTCCAACAGTCAAGCCCAAGGGTGCCTTCTACATCTTCCCGCGCATTAGGGACACCGGTCTGAGCAGCAAGGAGTTCAGCGAGCTGATGCTCAAGGAGGCAAGGGTCGCGGTCGTCCCGGGAAGCGCATTCGGAAACGCCGGCGAGGGCTACATCAGGATAAGCTACGCGACGGCCTACGAGCAGCTTGAAGAGGCCATGGACAGGATGGAAAAAGTTCTGAAGGAGAAGGGACTGGTCTGAGGCCTAAAGCCTCTCCAGCTCCACACCATCCACCCTCTTCTTTTCCGCATCATAGTCCACAACGGCGTAGTATCCCCTGAAGAGGGGACCGGGATTCACGATCACTGTTTCACCGATTCTATCGACGCTCCTCGCCTCGTGGATGTGGCCGGTGAGAACGAGCGGGGGTTCTTTCCTCTCTATAAACCCCCTCAGCGCTGGACTTCCCACGTGGAGGCCCGAATGAACGCGGTCTGCATTCGTATCTTTTGGGGGCACGTGGGAGAGTATCACGTCCCCGTCGCGGTAGTTCCGCTCCAGAATCCCCTCAATTTCGTCCTCCGTGAGCTCCCAGAACGTGCGGAACGGGGTTATGTTTGAGCCTCCGATACCGACGATTCCAACGCCCCCGATTTCAACGCGCCTGTCGTGGGCCCATACCCCTATCCCCTCCAGAAAAGGAGGAACGTCCGGCCCATCGCAGTTGCCGTGAACCGCAACCACCGGCCTTCCCAGTTCCATCAGAGGAGTCAGGACCTCGCGGGCCCTCTCCGCACTTCCAAAGTGGGTCAGGTCTCCCGCCACCGCCAGGATGTCAAAGTCCATCCCACGAAGGGTCTCCACGAGTTTTCCGACCTTGCTCCGGTTTCCGTGGATGTCCGTGACAGCCACGATCCTCACGTTACCACCTCCTCACTGGTACGCCCCCGTTTCTCCGTGGGGAAAGCGCTCACATCCGACCACTCCCCAGCCGCAGGTATGGCAGCACCTCGTCATACACGCCGCTCCAGTCAACGATTCCAAACCGCCTTTTAATTCCCCTTTCAAGGAGTTCGGATATCTCCTCCACAACCTCGCCGGGGGTCTTTCCCGTCGTGTCAATCTCCAGAACGTTTTCGTTTTCCTCGAGGGCCTCGACCAAGATGACGTCCACCAGCTCCGCCTCGACGTTCTCGGCGAGCTTCTCCCTCGAGTAGCCCCGTTCCATCAGTCTCTCAGCAACGAGTCTGGGATCGGCACGGAGGACTATTACGACGTCCGCCGGTACAAAGTGGCTGAGGTGGCCATCTATCACAACATCCCTCCCGTGAAACTCCCGCAACATGGCTTCGGCCAGCTCATCGACATCTATCTCCAGCTCGTCTCCTACCATCTCGCCGATACCCTTTTCTCTGGCGAATTCTTTAACGCCCACGTATTCGTAGCCAAGTTTCTCGCTTAAGAGCCTTGATACGGTGGTCTTTCCGACCCCCGGCGTTCCGGTTACCGCTATTATCATCCTCACTTCACCGGGTGCGGGATACACGCCGGGGCTTATATCCTTGTCTTCCGTCAATTGCCGAATGTACATGTAGCATTTATCGAAAACCTTATAAGGGCCGGGAGCGCCTAAGAGTTTAGGTGATATCTATGGAGAAGTTGAAATCCACCCTACTTCAGAAGAGGCTTGAGGTTGTTAAGAAGAGGAAGGAGCTTCTCGCCCTCGAGGAGGCCCGCCTCGTGAGAATGGCCCGGCAGAAGAAGGCCGCCGCTTCCCAGCTCGCCAAGGTCAAGAAAGAGAAGGTCGCTATAGCGCTCGAAGAGGCGAAGCTCATAAGGGTCCTCAAGCAGAGCGGCTACCCGGCCGTCTGAGGCTTCTTCCAAAACTTTTAAACTCCCGATCAGATCTCGGGCTTAGAAAACCTGGAAAGAGAAAGGAATCAGAAGACGTTGAGCTGATCGTCGAGAATCATCTTCTGTATCTTTGTTATGTCGGCGAGCCAGGCGTCGGCTATCTCGTAGGCCGGCTTCTGGATGGTCTCGAGGTGGTAGCCCTTCTTCGGGATTATCTGGACGCTCGCGACGAGCGGCTCGTCGATGGGCTTGCCTATCTGGCTGAGTATCCTGACGTAGACCTCCTCGACACCCTCAACCTGCTCCGCTATGTCGTTGGCTATGAGCATCGAGAGGAGGTTGTAAATCTTTCCGACGTGGCTGACCGGGTTCTTTCCTGCGGCAGCCTCCATGCTCATGTGCCTGTTCGGGGTTATGAGACCGTTCACGCGGTTGCCCCTTCCAACGCTACCGTCGTCACCGGCCTCGGCACTCGTTCCGGTGACAGTGATGTAGTAGATGCCCTTCTCGGGGTCGTCGGCGGTGTTGACGTAGATGTTGACCTTCCTCTCGGTGTGGGCCTCGGCAACTCCCCTGGCCGCCTCGTAGATGGCCTCTTTGACGGCCATGTACTCATCCGGGTTGGCAACCTCGCTGTCCACTATGGCGGCCGCGATGGTGACGTCTATCTCATCGCCCTTCCTGAGGCCCATGACCTTGATGTCCTCACCAACCGCCGGGTACTTCCTCTTGAACTCATCGCTGTTGAGGAGCCTCTCGGTCTCGTAAACTATCCTCTCGGTTTCGCTGAGCGGAGCGTAGCCGACGCCAAAGCTGGTGTCGTTGGCGAGCGGGATCGGGGTTTCCTTGGCCTTGTTGAAGACACCGACGAGGTCCACACTGCCCTGTCCGATGCGGGAGTCGATGACGACGTGGTTCTCGAGGTCGAGGTGCCTGACGGCCTTCCTGAGATACTCGCGGGCGGCTTTGATGGCAACCTCGTGAACCGGGAAGAGCTCGCGGTCAACTATCTCAACCGCTCTACCTGAGAGAAGTATGTATATCGGCTTGATGACCTCACCGCCGCCAAAGCGCGGGTAGGCCTTACCGCCGACGACTTCAACCTGGTCGGTGTTGTGGTGGAGGATGATGCCGTACCTCTTCACGTACTCCCTGCTGAGCGCCCTGCTGACCGCCTCGGCTATGCCGTCGGCAATGCTGTCAGGGTGTCCTATACCCTTCCTCTCAACGAGCTCGACCCTCTGCATCTCAACGGGGGTCCTCATAAGCTCCTCAACAACTATGTTCCTGACCTTCTCAGCCATGAGCGTCACCTCTGGGGGTTTGTATGGTCGGGTCTGTGCATCCGTTTATATACTTTTCGGCATGAATTCGAGAGCCGAATATTCCTGTCAGTTATTTATTCCGAAACCCTTAAAATTTTCCCCGAAAATCATTCGCATGAGCATCCGACGACGCCCGGCGGCCCGGTCCCGGGAGCGTTCGGGCAGCGATGAGCGGGTGCGACGATGCCGGGCGGACAGGGCTCGCCCTCCGGACCGCCGGAGGACGCCGTCCGGCCGCCGATGAGGGATGGAGATGGGCCGAGCCCACATTTTTAACCCCTTTGTTGAACTTCTTCCGGTGAGATCATGGAACTGAAGGAAATAATCGCCGAGATTAGGGAGGTTCTCGATGAGAAGGATTCGCTCAGGGAGGAGGCTCTGAGGCTGACGAGGGAGATAGTCAGGATGAGCGGGGATACGATAAAGGCCCTGCACAGGGGAGAGGTTGAGGAGGCTGAGAAACGGCTGAGACTCGTCCGCGAGAAGGTCGAGGAGCTGAGGAGGAAGCTGAAGGACCATCCCGACCTTTACCACACTGGCTACGTCCAGAGCGCCCATCAGGAGTTCGTTGAGGCCAGCCTGTTCTTCGCGTACATGACCGGGGAGGAGTGGCCATCGCCGGGAGAGCTTGGGGTTCCCCACGCCGACTACGCCCTCGGTATCGGGGACTTCATCGGTGAGCTCAGGAGGCACTTCCTGCTGCTCCTCCTCGACGGGAACCTCGAGGGGGCGGAGAGAACCTACCGCACCATGGAGAAGACCTACGAGGAGCTGATGACGCTGGAGTATCCAAAGGGGCTCGTGAACGTAAGGGGAAAGCAGGACCAGGCACGGAACATCCTTGAAAGGACCCTCGAAGACCTCATGAGGGCAAAGCTGAGTAAAAGCCTGGAGACAAAACTCGACCTTGCGGCCGGGGCGCTGGAAAAACGGGAAGACGGAACAAACCAATGAAGCAATTGCATAAAAACATAATTCGGTGATTATGTGCTTACCGAATTGCAGAAAAAACTTGAGAGGATCGCCGCGGCCCAGGCGAAACTCGCCAGAAGGGTCGTGGAGAGACCAGTTGATCCCGGGAATGTACGGGTTGTCGCCGCAGTGGACGTGTCGTACAGAGGGAACATGGCAAGGGCGGCCCTGGTTCTCTGCACCTTTCCGGACTGCGAGGTCCTGGGATCAAAAACGGCCGTGGTTGATGTCACGTTTCCGTACATTCCCACATACTTTTTCCTGAGAGAAACTAGGCCGGTTCTCATGGTGCTCCGCGGTGAGGAATTCGACCTCCTCCTCGTTGAGGGACACGGAAGGGCGCACCCGCGTGGCTACGGACTGGCCTCTCACATTGGTCTGCTGGTCGGACGGCCAACCATAGGAGTTGCCAAGGGCCCCCTGAGAGGTGCGCCGGAAGGCTTGTTCAAGCGGATGGGAAAAGCTTATGTAAGCGTCGGCCATCTAATCGACTTGGAATCCGCGGTGAGAATCATCGAGCCTCTGCTTGAGGGGGGTTATCCCAGACCGCTCAGGCTCGCTGACAGACTGTCGAAGAGGGAAACGCTATGAAGAGGGTAAGACTGCTCATCCTGCTGGCCAAAAGGGGGGCTATTGGAGAGAAGGTCAAGGTGACGCTAAGGGACCTGGGCGATGAGCTCGGGGTTTCCCCGCAGTCCGTTCTGAGGCTCCTCGAGGACATGGAGGGGGAGGGGTTCATAGAAAAGTCCGTCGAGGGGAAGAAAACCTACGTCGAGATAAGCCCCAGCGGTCTGGCCTTTCTGGAGGAACTCTGCGATGCCATATCGGGCGTCCTTTACAACGGCGTTATAATCGGCGAGGTCATCTCTGGAATAGGGGAGGGGGCCTATTACGTAAGGCAGTACTCCCAGCTTATCGAGGAGTACCTGGGCTTCAAACCGTACCCCGGAACGCTGAACATCCGCGTTATCTTCCCGAGGACTGTATTCGATGCCTTATGCGGCGTCAGGCCGGTCATCCTTCCGGGATTCGTAAAGGATGGGAGGACCTTCGGAGACGTCAAAGCATACCGGGTTAGGATAGGGGACGCTGAGGGTGCAATAGTTATCCCCTCGCGAACGGTCCATCCACCGAAGATAGCGGAAATAGTGGCCCCCATCTACCTCAGGGAGAAGCTGAACCTTCAGGACGGCTCAAAGATAACGATAAAGGTCGTGAAATCATGAACCCGCGGGATGTGAACTGGAGGTCGCTCCTTGCCTGGGCAGGGGTGGGTTCGTTCATAGGCTTTGCGGTAGCGGTGGCCATGTACTCGCCCAATGCTGGAAACGAGGGGTTCGTGTACCTGATATACGTCGGCCTGCTCGCGGGAGTCCTGCTGGGCCTCAGATACCCCGTTAACGTCAGGGCCTCTGCATACGCGTTCCCCATGGGTTTTCTGGCCACTTCCCTGCTGGCGGGTCTGTGGACGGTGAGGGACGTTGGCCCCTCGGGGGCGTACGCGTTCATAGCCGTCGTCATGGCGGTCATGATGATCCTGGGTCCCTCCAGCTACCTGGACATGTTCCTCGTTCCGCTCGGCTACTTCGGCGGCTTCGCCGTGGCAATGCTGGCCTTCAAAGGGTACGAACCCCTCCAGGGCACCGAGGGCGCCGTTGCGAGCCTGTTCGTCGTAGGGGTCATGGGGGCGGTGCTGGCCTTCTTCGCGGTATTTGCGAGGTGGGCCTTCGAGGTGGCCAAGAGCATTCCCCGGAGGTAATGTTTAAATACGTCCGTCCACAACCTACTCCGGTGATTAAAATGGTGATGCGCCTCTCAAAGCTCTACGGGAAGCAGATATACAACACCAAGGGCTACTACGTCGGCTACGTCGACGAGATTCTGATCGATATTGATAGGGGCCAGGGAAAGGTGCTGGCCCTTGGACTGCCGAGTGAAAAGGTCGGCGTGCCCTACAACAGGGTCACCGCGATAGGTGATATAATACTCGTAAAGGCAAAAGAGGAGTGATCAGCCTTCTTTAACTTTTAGTGCCTCCAGGAACTTCTCCGTTATGGCCTCCTCCGCCAGCCTGAGGAGCGAGCCCTTGTCCTTGGCGAGCTTGAAGATTCCAAGCGGGATTCTCGCCCCGCCAGATCTGGAGTGGCCTCCACCGCTTCCGATGTCACCGAAGGCCTCCCTGAGGACCGCCCCGATGTTAACCCTGACGTCGCGGGTCCTGGCGGAGATCTCTATTCTGTCGTCCACTATGCCGAAGACGAGGACCGTGGTTATGCCCTCCAGGCGGAGGAGGAAATCAGCTGACTCCGCTATGGCATCGCGGTTGGTGATGAAGCCCACGTTGCTGACGACAACGTTCTTGTAGATGCGCCTGTTCATTATTGCCTTCGCCAGAATTTCGGCCGTCTCGGTGCTTATGTCCGGGTGCTCTATCTTGTCAAGGAGCTCGTAGTCCACCTTGCCTGCCAGGAACTCGATGGCCCTGAGGTCAACGTGGCTCAGCTTGGAGAACTTCTTGGTGTCGATGTAAATGCCGTAGAAGAGGGCGGTGGCCATGAGTGGAGACAGGGAGATGTTGAGCATCCTGAGGTACTCTGCGAGGATCGCGGCGGAGGAGTGAACATCGGGCCGTATGTCGAGGAAAGCGTCCTCCGGGATGAGTTCCTGAAGGTGCTGGAGTATCTGGTGGTGGTCGATGAGTATCTTTATCTTCTTGTAATCGGACTGATCAAGCGTCGTGAGGTTGCCGTTGGGCTGGCAGTCCACGAGGGCTATAAACGGGTAGCGCTTCAGCTCGTAGGAACCCCGGGAGACCTTCCTGAGGTCGATGCCGAGAAGGTTCACGAAGGCCCTATTCTCGTGGTGGGCTATCTCGCCGCCGTAGACTATCTGGGTCTTGAAGCCAAGGGTCTGGGCTATGACGCTCAGGGCAGTCGCGCTGGCTATTGCGTCCGGGTCGGGGTTGTCGTGCATGACTATCAGAAGGGAGTCTGCTTGATTCCTGAGCTCCTTTAGCTTCTTGACCAGCAGGTTGGCGTTTTTCCGCTCGCCAATCCTACCAACCGTTCTGATTAGGGCATCCTTCAATGCACTCCTGGGCGAGACAGCGTAGTCAACCTTAACCTCTGCCTCGTACTCATCGTTTATCTGGGAAACGAGGTCATCCAGGCCAACATCATCGGGAAGAACCGTAACGATGGGCACGTCTTTGTTGTTGGTCCTTATCACGTAGACGGTTTTTTTGATTACATCAACGTTCATTGTGGTTATTATGATGAGTTCGGCTTTGTCAACCCCCGCCTTCAGGAGGGTGGCGGTGTATGAAAAATCCCCGTGGATAACATGAAAACCACTCTCCTCAAGGGCCCTGGCGCGGATTTCGTCCTTCTCTACCACCACAACTTCAAACTCCCCCCTAAGAGAATCGGCCATCGCCCTGCCGATTGCCCCGCCTCCGAGTACCAGCACCCGCATGTTCCCCACCTTTTTGCACAATAATGTTTAAATACAAGCGCCGATATACTAGGACGGTGAATTCCTCTCTGGGATTTTTTGGCTGAAGGATATATATAGCTAATGGTGATGGATATGCAGCTGCCGGACAAGGGACCCTCCATGGAGAACGTGGTAGCAACCTCCGCAGGGGATCTGGGAGCGCTCGTTCAAAAGGCGCTTTCCCAGGGCAACGGGGCTTTTCTAAAGATATTTGCCAGGAGCGCGGAAGGTAAGTATTACATAACCGTCCTCCTTGACAGGTCAAAGGTGCTTGCAGCGGAGTGTCTCGTGATTGACACGAAGCAGAACCTCTCGGGAGAGGAAGCAATCAGGGTGCTGAAGTCATCCATTGGCAAACCAATGGTCGTTGACGTTTATATCCTCGATGAACTCGAGCTCAAACTGTCCGTGGCTGATAATATCGACGCATACACTCAGACCCCAAAAGTCCCGCTGGGCGAACTTTTCAAAGTCCTCAGCGAGGGACCTCCCGGGGAACCTGCTGAGAGAAAAGCAGCAATGGCGGCGACCTCCCAGGCCACACCCGAGCCGCAGCCCCCAGTGGTGGAGGCAGAAAAGCCCAGGCCCGCCCCAACCCCTGCGGGGAAGCCCGAGGTTGTGGTCAACCTGACCGGGGGGAGCATACCCGAGAAGGCATTCCAGGTCTATGCAGAGGACCTCCTCAAAGAGGCCAAGAGGATAAAGGGCCTTACGATAAACAGAATAGAGTTCGATGCCAGCGTGGGCGAGGGCGTTGTCTATCTTAACGTCCACATCTACGGAAACTCCACCGGCGATTCAAGGGACATAGAAGTGGCGGAGAAGAGGATGCTCCACGCCGTTAGCAAGTACGCCCCCGTTCTCCTCAGGGAGGCAGAGATAAAGCCGATAATTAGGGATGTCTGCATAATCATCGACGGCCAGGAACTCAAGCCCCAGGAGATAGTGGACAGGGACAAGAAGAAGACCGGCAACGTCACAAAGGATGGAAGAATTTCACTGTCCGTTCTCGAGGACGTGTGGCCGTACTTCAGCGCCTACGCCAGGACCGTTGTGACGGAGATAGAGAGCGCGGGGATAAAGATCGACAAGGCCCACTTCGACATCAGGGGGCGCAAGGAGTTCGAGATAAACCTCTCCTTAGTCGTCGAAACGGGCATGAGTAAGGACGCGGTTCAGAGGGTAGTGAAGGACGTGGTGAGCAGGCACGCCAGGGAGCTCGGGAGAACCCTGAAGCGCTACATAACCGTCCACAACATAGAGGTTGAAACAGTGTCAAAGGCAAGCCCCTCGGGTTCTGCAGCTGCCCCTGTGGCCGTCGAGACCAGCGGTAAGGCCGCGGAGATAATCGCCAAGAAGAAGCTCCTGGAGAAGGAGGTCGAGCAACTCCTTAAACAGGCCGGAATAGACGAGCTCTCCGTCCTCACAGAGGAAAAGAAGAAGGAAAGCGAGGAAACCATGCTGAAGAGCCGCATAGAACCGGCGGTGGAGACCCTAAAGAACAGGGTTCACGCGGAGCTCAAGCTCGTCCCGCGCGTCACGTTCAAATGGCTCAAGCTGAACCACGAGATCAAGGGTTCCACAGTTTACGTCGATATCGAGGCCAGCTTCCTCAGGGAAAACGTTGGAGGCCTCTTCGGTTCGTTCTCAGGAGTCTCCGACGAGAAAATAAAGCAGGATATCGCGGCAACAATTCAGCGGGTCATCAAGGACGTGTCCAGGGAGTACGGAATCTCAATGAAGGTGAGGAGACTCAACGTGATTATCCGCTGAGCCCTCCCCTTTTATTCATTTTAAAACCCCTCATGACAGGGAGGGCCGTCGTCAGCACTCAAGATCGTCATCATCCTGACGTCAGATATGCCGAGGTCATCATCCGTCCCAATTCCGCGGGAGGTTTAATAACTTTGACGGCATTTCGTCGAACATCTAAACGCTAAGCTTTTAAGCTAACTGTGCCACCCCACCAACATGGACGCTCTAATCATTGGAGTTCTGGCAGCGCTAGCATCGGCCTTCTCGTGGGCGGCATCGACGATACTGATAAAGGCAGGAATGAGGGACAAGAGCCCAGTGGCGGCCAACATCTTCCGCCTCTACGCCGTCTCGGTGATGTTCGCGGTAATCTTCCTGATAAACGGCACCTTCTCGAAGGTCGCCGGGCTGTCGCCAAAGCTGCTCGCGGTTGCCTTCGTCTCCGGGGCCTTCGGCTTCGTCATAGGCGACTACTTCTACCTCAACGCCCTCAAGATGATGGGCGTCTCAAGAACCGTCCCGATAACCTCCACCTACCCTCTGTGGGCCATACTCTGGGCATTCCTGTTTCTCGGGAGAGATATAAGCGCCCAGATAATCGTCGGAGCGGCGCTCGTGGTCTCCGCGATAGTGGTCGTGAGGAAGGCGGAGGAGGAAGAGGATATAAACCCGAGGGGCTTTCTCTTCGCGATCCTGGCCCCGATATCCTGGAGCTTCGCGATACTCACCATGGACTGGCTCACCGGTTACGTGGACGTGCTCACGCTCGCGGGGATAAGAATGATGTTCGCGGCCTTAGCCGTGTCGTCCTTCCTGCCGAGGTACGCGGGTGAGCTGAGGAGGATAACCCTTCGGGAGGCGCTTCTCCTGACCGGCGCCGCGGCCACCGGCCTGCTCCTCGGACAGTACCTCTTCGTCTACTCGATAAACCTCGTGGGCTCTCAGATATCGGCCCCCGTTTCGGCTATAAACCCCATAATAGCCTCCGCCCTGGCGATATTAATCCTCAAGGAACCGCCCAACAGGAGGATACTCGAGGGACTGATCCTGGCGGTTCTTGGGGTAATACTCATCTCCACAGGCTGAGGCTCAGGTTTTTAAGGTGGTCGGTCATAAAACCAATCGCCGACAGTGAGGGGACAATCGTCTCCTCATGGGCTCGGTCTACCCGCCTCCGCGAGGTATCGGGTTCCGTGAGCGGAGAGTGCTCACGCCGAGCCCACAGGGCCGGGAGCATCCACCCGCGCGAGCGGATGAACGCGGGCCTCTGTACCCGGCCCACAATTCGATGCACTTCTGAGGAAGGCTTATAACCGGGAGGGCGGGAGTTAGTTTCTGAGAAGCCGGCATAATCGGTGGTTATTTATGGTGATAATTCCACGACCGATAGAACCCCAGGAGATAAGGCGAATTCGCAAGGAGCTTGGAATAACCCAGGAGGAGCTTGCGGAGAAGGCCGGCGTGACTCAGGCGTACATAGCGAAGCTCGAGACGGGAAAGGTGGACCCCAGGCTCTCAACCTTCAACCGAATCCTCCAGGCCCTGCTCGAGTGCAAGAGGGCCCAGCTCACAGCCAGGGACGTCATGTCATCCCCGGTTCTCTCAGTCAAACCCTACGACAGCGTTGAGAACGTCATAAAGCTCATGAATGAACACAACATATCCCAGATTCCAGTCATAGCAGGCAACAAGGTCGTCGGCTCCGTCACGGAGAGAACCCTCGTCAGGCAGAGCCTCGAGTACGAGGACATCTATGACCACAAGGTCATGGAGGTCATGGAGGAGCCGTTTCCGATAGTGAACGAGGACGAGGACCTGGAGGTCGTCAAGTACCTCCTGGAAGAGCACCCCGCCGTTCTAGTCCAGGACAGGGAGGGCAGGATAACCGGCATCATCACGAGGGTGGACATATTCCGGATAGGAAAAGGCCGCGGCTGAGTTCCCCCTGGTGGCCCTTTGCATTCACCCTCTTCTAACATCCCGCCATGGCAAAAATATCCAACAAGTTTATATACCCTCGACCCAACCATCAGTGGACAAATAATCCAGGTGGTTGGAATGAAAAAGACCGCGGTTTTGCTCATGGTGCTCCTCATTGGGGCCGTCGTTGCCTCTGGCTGTCTGAACGGTGGAGGCGAGAGTTCAACCACGCCCGGTACAACCCCAGGCACTACCCCGAGCAGGACCACCTCGCCAGGTCCAACTGAAACGACCGCCCCCACGCCCACCGGAACCGAGAAACCGTACTATCCAATAACCGTAACGGACTTCGCCAACAGGACCGTCACCATCGAGAAACCCCCTGAGCGCGTTGTGACCCTTGCCCCGAGCATAACCGAGGACCTCCACTACCTCGGCCTCTTCGACAGAGTCGTAGGTGTTACGGACTTCGATGATTTTCCGCCGGGGGTTGCCAACGTCACCCGCGTGGGAGGCTACGGCCAGTACGCCAACCTCGAAGTGATAGCATCGCTCAACCCCGACCTGATACTGGTGGACAGCTACTCCATGACGATACTCGACGACCTCCAGAAGATAGCCCCGGTTCTCGTGGTTGATCCGCACAGCATCGACGACATCCCAAGGGCCCTTGACCTCCTGGGAGCGGTTTTCAACGCGGAGGGAAGTGCCAGGAAGGCAACGGCGGAGTTCGAGGCAAAGATAAACACGATAAGCTCCGCCGTTAAGGATGAACCCCGTGTGAGCGTTTTCTACGTGGTCTGGAACAATCCACTCATGACCGCCGGCGGCGGAACCTTCATCAGCGACGTCATAGAACTGGCGGGAGGAGAGAACATTTTCAACGATACGACCGGCTGGCCGACCGTGAGTCCGGAGCAGGTCATAGAGAGGAACCCCGATGTGGTGCTCCTGACCCCCCACTGCGGCATGAGCGTCCAGGACGTTTACAGCGGCCCCCTCGCGAGCATAAAGGCCGCCCTGGATGGGAGAATCTACGTCATCGAGAACGAGAACGACCTGATACACCCCAGCCCGCGCGTCGTCAGGGGCCTTGAGACCGTTGCCAGGCTCCTCCATCCTGAGGCCTTTAAGGTGAAGTACCCGCTCACCGTGACCGACTTCGCGGGAAGAACCGTCACAATCGACGACGAGCCGGAGAGGATAGTCACCCTGGCCCCAAGCATAACGGAGAGCCTATTCTACATAGGCGCGGGCGACAGGGTCATCGGGGTTACCGACTACGATGACTTCCCGCCGGCCGTGAGGAACATAACCCGGGTGGGCGGCTACGGAAAGTACGCGAACCTCGAGGCTATCGCGGCGCTGGAGCCGGACCTGATCCTGGTGGACGGGTTCTCCGCGGACATAATGGAGAGTCTGGAGAGGATAGCCCCCGTCGTTGTGGTGGACCCCAAGAACATCACCGCAATCTACAACGCCCTTGAGCTCCTTGGAAAGATAACCAACCGCGAGGAAGGGGCCAGGGCAGCGGTGGCGGACATGCAGGCGACGGTCGGCTACGTCACCTCGACCGTGGCGGGACAGTCGAGGCCCAGGACATTCTTCATCCTCAGCTACTACAACGGCTACTGGACGGCCGGCGCCGGAACCTTCGTCAACGACCTCATAACCCTTGCCGGCGGTGAAAACATCTTCAACGACGTCAACGGCTGGGGGCCGCGAGCGAGGAGCAGATAATCGCCAGGAACCCGGAGGTCATAATAATCTCGCCGAACGCGGGAATAAGTCCAGAGGACCTCTGCTCCGGGCCGCTCTCCGAGGTGGACGCGGTCAAGAACGGGCGCGTTTACGTCCTCAGCGACGAGAACCTCGTCGTCAGACCGGGTCCCAGGATAATGCATGGGCTTGAGGAGATAGCGGAGTACCTCCATCCGGAGGCCTTCAGTTTCCAGCCGCAGCCGCTCGTCTGCAACGCGACCACCTCAGCCTCCGGCTGAGTTTTCATTTTTCTGGGCAACCGTTAAAAGGTCTCCTCCCCATTTTCTTCGGGTGGAAGCATGGAGAGAAAGACGTTCTACAGGATTCTGCTGGTCATCGTTCTCGTCCTGACCGTCGTCTATACCCTGGGGATAATGGGCGTCATACCGTTCCAGTGGAGCTACTACATCACCATCTTCATGATAATCCTGTTCTTTTACCTGAAGCTGGATAGGATGTCGAGGGGATAACCCAGTACATGCTCAAACCGGGACTTTTCTCTTCTCCAAGCCTCGCCCTTCAGGACGGGGAGGAGGTCAGAGGCTCTCAAAAGAGAAAGTAACATTAAGAACGGAGCGTTAGAATAGGCACATCATGTTCTTCTGAGATCGAGCGAGCTTTTCCCTGGCTCCAGTGATTACATCCCCAATAAACGGAGAACCATCTCTAACTTCTATATAGCCGCGTTTTTTGGCATTTTTTATAAGCTCATCAGCCTTTTTATTTCTGGCAATGAGTATCGTCCAACCCGGTTTCGTCTCAACGACTCCAGCGGAGATATCACTCCAGCTGCCAGTGTAATCTGTGCATACCAAACAGCCAACTTGGAGATACCGATAAATTTCCCTGATCGAGAGTCTCAGAACTCCTCTGGGATGATGAACCTCTATAACGTCTCCTCTGAGAACTATATCCCTCACATCTCGTCCCTTTATACCATGATTCATATGTAGGTAGTTTATGAATGTCTCAAAGGCAAAGGTGCCCATGCAGAACAGGCTTATGATGTATTCAATTCTCTCACCGAAGTCCGTCTCCAGCATTGGAAAGTCCCTCATCTGACCAAAGAACTGTGCCTGGCAGGGCAAACAGACCACAGCGACTTGATTGAGGTTATTTTCTTCTATTTTTGTCTTTATCCGGGATGCAAAGGGCACAATGCTCCATTTATTGCCTACCGTTGCTAGGAGTTCTTTCCTGCTTCTTGCGACCACGGCTTTGCCCTCAAGTCCGTTGGTTCTCTTTGCAGTGACAACACCGTCTATAAGGCCCTCGTCAAGGGCATAGTTCAAGATGGCAGTCACAGCACCACCGCTTGCCACTTTTGTGTTGAGGACTTCCCCATCAGTCGCCTTAGCAAGGTAAATGTTGAGTACGTGTCCTACAAAGGAGTCAGCGACGTTGATCATCAGAACCACCTCCAAGTGTTAAAATCTGAGTGGCCCGGGGACATCGAATATAGCACGTCCCGCACCGTATGCACCTTTCCTGGACGAGATTTGGCCGTTTATCTACCAGCTTGAGGGCATGGGTGGGACAGGATAGTTCGCATGCCCCGCAGCCGATGCAGAGGCCAGTAAGTACTACATCATCCAAAAGGTCAAAACCGCTTAGTTTCTTTATACCCCCGCAAATTCTAAAAAGCTCCAGTCTTCGTTCGTCTTCATGGAGATAAAATCTGAAAAAGGACTGGAGCATCAGCGGCGCTGGGGGGCAGCCCGGAATGGAGTAATCAACCTTTATAATGCTGTTTATTGGCTGAAAGCTCCTGTGGTCTGGTCGGGGGTCTTGACCACCACGACAGAAGCGTAGAATTCCGCCGAATGCGGCACACGAACCGTAGGCAACGACAACATCGGAGATTTCCCGGATATATTTGAGTTTATCAAGTATTTCCCTTTCGTTCACGCATACACCCCCAGTGATGACCGCAACGTTGTAACCGTCCGATTGGGGGTACCTGTCCACCATATATGGAGTGTCCAGTTTGACGATATCCTTGATTTCAGGATATGCACGCACGATGCTCACACTGCATCCTGCACATCCACCAAAATCCCTGTGGAGAACATCAATCCTTTCCATGGTCTCACCGCCTTAGCCTGGCAACGTGTGTTGTACATGGGATGCATGGATCATAAAGCCTCACAACGGCCTCAGCAGCCTCAACACTTAACCCCTTTATGGATTCTTCCATGACGGGGATATTGAACATCGTAGGGACAACTATCCTCGAATAGAGTGTCCTTCCCTCCTCTCCAAGTTCAACAATATGCACCAAAGTTCCCCGCGGGGCCTCATAGACACCGACGCCCTTACCCGGTCCAAAAACAATGTTCTGGTTCCTGAATGGTTCCTTCATATCAAGGGAATCCAGGATACTGCTCAATCTATGGAGTGCAATGCTGACGTCATCAACCCTCGCAGTGTGGAGGTCGTAGAGCGTCGAATAGCTCTTTTCCCGATAGGTACTCAACCTGGCCCTGGGGCCAACTTCAACAGGTTTCCCCTTGTACATCGCTATCATGGTAGTCGATTCCTTGGAACTGGGGTTATCTTTCCGGAATTCGTAGTATGGAATCAGCTTTATCTTACGAACATCGATGTTGAATCTATCGCCGTAGAAGAGTCCACTGGATAGATACCGGTTATCGAGTTTCTTTTCCCTCAACTCCATCGCAACATCAGTTTGAATGTCCTCGTCAACTAGCAGGTGTGCCAGCTCATTCCACGAGCGGAGCGTCTTGGGTAGTCTGGCCTTGAGGTTATTGAATACGCTCCACTTGGGGACGGGGTTTATGCCTCCAACCGTGAGATTGGGTGGATGGGTCATGGCCCCCCGAGTTTTAGCAGAAAGTCGCCGATTTTTGTGTGGAAATCAATCAGCCTGAGGATTAACTTCTCCCGCTCTTCAGGCACTACCAAGTCAGGGACCACCATGAGGAATTCGAGTAGATGACTCTGAATCCTGTTGATGAGCCCAAGTGCCTCCCTCAGGAGCACTCCATTTTTAGGAGGCTTTACTCCAATTGCATTTTCTATGGCCTCCGCTGCAGCTATGCCATGGGAGGCGTGGCATAGGCCGCATATTCTCATGACAGCCTCCACAACGAAGAATGGGCTCTTCCCGATGACCATTTTTTCAAATCCCCTGACTGGGGCGGTGGATATGAAAAGGGCGTCCTGGACTTCTCCCCCCTCCTCGTACATTACAAGTTTTGCATCCCCAGATACTCGACAGACTTTGCCGAGTTCAATTCCCCCCAAAATGATCTCCCCCGATTTTCTTCTCAATTCGACCTGCAAACAAGCTAATAAAAAGATTTTTTGAACCAAAGGTTAAAAATAAAATACTCATAAAGCAAATAGAATATAAAATGATTAAATCAAAAGGGTAGAAGAAAGCGTCTCCTTATCCTCTGCCGATAGGGTAAAGTGAATCACGGTATATAGACGCTATTCTCTCCCGGGTAGCCTCCAATGGAGCCATGGAAAGGAGCAGGTCAAGGCTCGGGGTCGTCATGGCCAGCTGTGTTAGCCTGTCAACATCCGCCTCAGTGAACCCGACATCCGCGAGCTTTTCAGTGATGCCGATGCTGAAGAGCCACTCCTCCACCCTCCTGGCGACGAGTTCCACCTCTCCCGGGACACCCTTGGCCTCGGGGACGAGCGGCCTGTACACCTCGGCAAGTACCTTCGCGGTGGCAGGGTAGATGTGCCGGATTACCGCTGGAAGGAGCATTGCAAGGCCAAGGCCGTGGGGCAGGTCCGGCTTGACTGCGCTCAATGGGTGCTCAAGGGCGTGCGTAAAGTGAAGCAGACCATTGTCGAAGCTTATTCCAGCTATGGCAGAGGCGTAGAGCAGGGCATACCTTGCCTGCAGGTTGTCCGGATGATTGAGAGCCTCTGGGAGATAGTTAAATATCAGCCTCGCAGCCTCTTTGGCGAGAAGTATTGAATATGGATTGGCTACCTTGGTTGTGGCAGCTTCGGTGATGTGATTGAGTGCATCGATGGTCACGTACAGGGTCTGCTCCGGAGGAAGCTTTGTTGTTAGTGCTGGGTCATCGATTGCGTAAAGGGGGTAGATGCAGTCGTAAGCTATGGCCGGTTTGTACTCCTTCTCAGGAATCGAAGCCACTGCGAACCTGTCAACCTCGGTTCCGGTTCCATGGGTTGTGTTTATCGCTATTATTGGCTTGGCCTTTACCGGGGTAAACCTGAACTCGTAGAGGTCTCTGGCGGTCTTGTCTGGGTACTCCAGCAGAATCGCAACGCTCTTGGCACTATCGATAGGGCTGCCGCCACCTATGCCTATGACAGCCTGAGCCCCAAACTCTCTTCCCATCTCAGCCGCCTCGTCGATCATGTCAACCGTTGGGTTGGCCCCCACCTTGTCGTAATGAACATACTCAACGCCATTTTCCTCGAGGGCAGGCCTGACAACGTCCCATGCGCCGCACTTCTTATAGGAACTCTTTCCAGTAACGAGGATAACCTTGTCCACGCCCTTCCCCTTAAGCTCCCGGACAATATCGTTAAATTTGTGTATGGCGCATAGACCAAAGTAGTTGGTTGTTTTGCACCTCATCTCGAAGACTTGGTTTATCGAAACGTGGGATTCCCACACCATCGCAGACCCTCCAAATGTACTCATTCGTATATAGTAGAAGCCCAATAAAAGGTTTTTTTGGACCAAATGTATACAACCATAAGTTTGTAACTTAAGGTGTGATATTGGACCTATAATCACAATATTCGAACGTTTAATCAGAATAAACACTTATAAATGTTACGACAATATTGTCAGAAAGATGTTTTGTTTTCTCAACCCATGATGGGTAAATTATGATGTTTAATTAAACAAATTAAAAACAGACCGCTAAAGCATTCTCCCCACCCCCTCCAAATTCATGGAGGATATCCTTTCTCTTGCTATCTTCTCCGCGGTTCTTCTCATTATTCTGTCCTCAATCTCCTCAGATTCGCCGAAGAATATTGCCTCGGCGGGACACATTTCCCCACACGCTGGCTCCATGCCCTCGGCCCTCCTCGCGGCGCACATGTCGCACTTGGTCACCACACGGATTCTGACGTTGAAGCTCGGAACTCCAAACGGGCAGACGGCAAGGCACATCAGGCAGCCTATGCACTTCCCGGGGTCTATTATCACCGCCCCCTCGTGGTCCTTATATATCGCTCCAACGGGACATATCTCAAGGCAAGGGGCCCTCTCACAGTGGCGGCAGTTTATCGGCACCGGAAGGCCCGAAACAGTGTAGTATATCCTTATGTTGGGCTTTCCATCGTGGATAAAATCACACACCCCCTGGCAGGTTTCACAGCCAATGCAGAGGCTGTAATCAACGTGGAGTATCTTCTTTGCCACATCACTCACCTCCCATCATCCACATGTGCATGCTTCTCGCGGCGTAGAGACCATCTTTAACAGCCTGTCCTACTTTCGACGGGCCCGTGACGACGTCTCCCGCGGCAAATATGCCCTCCACGCTCGTCATGTGTCTCCCATCCACGACCACTCTGCCCTTTTTGTCCCTGGCTATCTCCACGCCCTCTCCGGCAGGCGGTGTGGGGGTCTGTCCCACGGCAAATATGACGTAGTCAACCTCCAACCTGAACTCCGAGCCCTCAACAGGTACTGGCCTCCTTCTCCCGCTCGCATCGGGCTCACCAAGCTCCATCCTGACCATCTCGACGGCCCTTACTTTTCCATCTCCTATGATTCTGACGGGCATGGTTTTTTCGAGCCACTTAACCCCCCTCTGGATGAGCTGATGTATCTCATACGGGCCGGCGGGGGCTTCCTTTATGCTTCTCCGATAGCTGAGGTATACCTCATCAGCCCCAAGGAGAACGCTCTCAAGGGCCGCGTCCACCGCCGTGTGTCCCGCACCAACAACGAGGATTTTCTTGCTCTCAGGATGTATTATGTCCGTCCACTCCATGTGTCCGAGCTTAGCGCTCTTTATTCTGAACAGGTATTCCAGCGCGGGATACACCCCTTGAAGTTCGGCGCCCTCAAGTTCAGGTGTCCATGGCTCCCATGCCCCCGTGGCTATCAGCACCGCGTCGTAATTCTCCTTAAGCTCCGCTATGTGCACAGTCTTCTCAACGAACTCGTCTCCTGCCTCATGTCCACACTCGCCGCAGACCACCTTGGTCCTGGGGAAAAACTTGACCTCAAAGATATCCTTGAGCTCACCACAGCCCTCTCTAACGCGGTATATCGGAATCCTGAACTCGGGAATTCCAAAGAGCATCAAACCCCCCGGCTCGGGGAGCTTGTCGTAGACGTGCACCTCGTGTCCCTGGCAGACGAGGTAACCTGCAGCGCTTAAGCCGGCAGGACCGGCCCCCACTATGGCCACCTTCTTTCCGCTAGGCTCTGGCCGGGACTTGCACAGAAATGCAAACCGCATTCCGCTCATCTTTCCACCTCCATAACATCAATAAGCCTTAGGTTCCATACTGTTGGGTAGGCGCCTTTCATCTCCACAATCTTCTTGAGTGTCCTAGAAATCATCCCCTCTGGGTCGTAAAGAACTCGAAAGTCACCAAATACCTCGGGATGGAGGTTGTGGAGGGAATTTGCCGGCACCACAATCACGTCCAGTCCCTCCCACTTTTCGGCGGCATCGGCGAGTAGCTCCGCCTTGTCCCCCTCTTTCAAAACCACAAGCCATGTCTCGCCCAGGAGTGCAATCCCGAGCAGGTTTTCACCGTAGTGCCTTCTGAACTCTCCAATCATCTACTTCACCCCCGCGATGAGCGCAGCCCGTATGTAACCCTCCACGTCCTTCAGCTGGGCCACGGCAGGGTTCACAACTCTATCGACCAGAATTGGAGAGAGTACCCCGAGAACCAGGCACGCAAGGGCGAGCGTCACAAGTACCGCCACCATCGAACGTGATTCATGGACCTCCCCATCCCCATCCGGCTTTTTGATCCATAGCCAGTAAAGCATCCTCATATAGCTCACCAGAGCAAATAGACTTGATAACAGAAGTACTGCAACGAGAACAGGGCTTTTCTCTACGTAGGCCCTGTAAAGCAAAAGTTTGCTGAAGAAAACGTTTGTAGGGGGCAATCCCACAAGGCTCATCGTGGCTATCGCCAGGCTCACCGTAGTGAAGGGCATACTTTTTCCAAGCCCCTTTAGCTCATTCAGCTTCCTGCTTCCCGCCGTATGGATGAAGACCCCTACCGCGAGGAAGAGGAGAGCTTTCGCTATCGCGTGGTTTATCATGTGAAACACTGCGCCGGCGGTTCCGGCCTCGCTGTTCACTCCCACGGCCATCGCCAGGTAGCCCATGTTGAGTATTGTTGAGTAGGCTACTATTCTCTTGACATCGTCCTGAACGGTCATTGCGATGGATGATAAAAGGGCAGAGACCGCCCCGAGAATGAGGAGTAGCGTGCACATGATATCGCCAATATGAGAAACTTCCGGGACATAAGTCAGGCTGAGGAATCTCATAAATCCATAAATTCCAGCGTTGACCACCAGGCCAGACAGTACGGCTGAGACCGGACTTGGAGCCGCGGAATGGGCCCCTGGAAGCCAGAAATGGTTCGGCATTATCGCGGCCTTTATCGTGAAAGCCCACGTTATCAGCGCCATTGAAATGGCGAGGATGGGAACAGTGCTGTTCAAGGGTGTTGATATTGGGAATCCAATTCCTTGTAACTTCGCAGAGATGTCTGCAAAGTTCACTGTGCCAAGCCCCCGGTAGATCAGCACTAGGGCAAGGAAGTAGAGAGTCGTTCCTATGGAGCTTATTATCGCGTACCTGAGGCCAGAGTAAGCGGGATAGCCGTCCTCCGTGTAGAACATCACGAGGCCGTATGATGCTATCGCCGTCACTTCGAGCATCACGAACAGATTGAACGCGTCCCCCGTCATGAATATGCCGAGGAGACCCGCCTCAAGGCCAAGGTAAAGGGTGTAGAACCACTCCACACCGTCCTCACGACCCAGGTAGCGGACCGAGTAGACCGCCGTGAGGAACATCAGTGAGGCCGTTACGAGCACCATAACCGCCCCGAACCTGTCCACCTCATAGATTACGCCGACCGGCACCTTCCAGCCGCCGAAGGAATAGGTTAACGGGAGCTCAGAGGAATAGACATCCCTGAAGAGCTCAACCCCCATCACGAGCGTTGTTCCAGTAATGAGTAGGGCGTAGCCAAAGGTAAAGCGCCTACTCTTAATTATGGTGGAGAGTATGGGGAGTATGAAGGCGAAGGCCATTGGAATCGCGGGCAGTATTAATGGATTCATGCTCCTCCCCCTCGAAGATTTTCTTCGCGTTTTCCTCGAACTCTTCGAGGATTTCCTCCCTGCGTTTTTCAAGGTCCGATGTGGAGACGCTTATCCAGTTCACGTACACACAATGATCGTCCATGTGGACTGTCACGGTTCCGGGAGTATTGGTTATTGAAGCGGCAACGAGGAAACGGGCGTATTCGTCTCCCAGGTTCAGGGGCACTTTAACGATACCCGGCCTGACATCCCCACTAAGTATCCTCCTGATGACGTCGGCGTGGGCCTTCGCCTCGATTACCGTGATGTACTTGAGAAAGTAGAGTGCAAAGCGCGCCCATCTCGCCGGATTCAGGGCCTTGCTGGGGTTACTAACGAGGTGCTTCCCGAAGAGCAGTCCTGCCGCAAAGGCAGTTATCGCACCGGTGATTATGTCGTAAGCTGTTATCGAGCCAGTTATGATGATGTAGGTTACGAACGCCGCAATCATCACAGGGACAGACCTCATTCCTCCCACCCCGCAAGCTTCCGGACATCAACCGTCCCGTATTTCCTCTGGATGTGTATCACACCATAGGCCATGAGGACGGTAACCGCAAGGCCGATAACTATCGCAGTTATCGTCAGCGCCTGAGGGAACGGATCAACGCCTCTCTCCACGAGCTTCGTCACACCTTCACTCGAGTACTCAGTTAAAACCGGAGGAAGGGGGTTTTTGACGTCCCTGTAACCGAGGAATATGACAAGGACGTTCACCATATCTGAGAACAGGGACAGGCAGAGCACCTTCTTAACGAGGTTTGGCCTAACAGCCACTCCGTAGAGCGCTATTAGCATGGTGGCTACCGTTGCCGTTATCACCAGAGACGCTGCGAGGCTCATTGCCATCCCTCCTCCGGATTCGCAAGGAGAAGAAAGATTATCGTAAACCCTGCCCCAACGGCTAAGAACTCGGCCAGATTATAGAGAAGCAGGCTTCCGCTCACGAGGAGTCCCCCCACCTTGACTGGATAAACGGGCAGGTTCTGCATAAAATGGAGTCCCCTCAGTAGGGGGTACACCGCGACGCACACTATGGTCAAGAGCCCCGCGGTTCTTATCCCAAGTGCCCGCGTCTTTGTTATCCCGTTCCTCTCAAGGGCCTTCTTGGAGAAGCCGACTATGATGAGCAGGGAACCAGCGGCGAGCATTGAACCCCCTGGAAGCCGCCACCCGGGGTGAGGTGCCCGTGGAACGCCACCGAAGCAGACGCCACGAACGTGATGAAGGCCACGAGCTTGACCCCCGTTTTAACTACCTCTGTGAACCCTTCTCCCCGGGATTTCGGCCCGTTAAAGCTTCGGAACACCGAAACCGCACTTATTATGGCAAGAAAGAGCACTGCCGTCTCGAAGTACGTGTCAACGCCGCGGTAGTCCCACAGGATTGACGTGACAACTTCAGGCGAGCCGGCCGAACGTTCGCCGAGGTAGCTGTTCTCCAGGTAGAACTCACCAAGCGCCCCGACACCGACGATGCCTTCGACGTGGGGCTGGAGCAGGTATGCGGCGGAGAGTGTAATCAGCATGATCACCAGCATTCCAGCGATCCTCAATCACACCACCTCTTCCCGAGTTGTTTTGCTAACGAGAAACACCATCAGGCCCGTGGATAGAGCGACGGAAATGGCAACGTAGGCGAGTACTATGTCAGGTGCCATGAGGGTGTACGCTGCGAGGATTACGAGACCACCAAAGAGCCCGGTGTAGAGGATGGCCCTCAGCAGATCCCTCTCCGTGACCACAAGGTATGCGAGCCCAAGGCAACCGAGCAGGGCAAGGGCCGCAAGCTCAATCATCCCAATCCCCTCCAAGCTCGTTGTGCTCAATCTTCACCACCCCTGCCCTCTCAGCGGCGTAGGCAAGCGCATGGTTCCCAACAGATGTCGTTATCAACAGGGTGAATGCACTCAGGAAAGCCACCCCCGCCACGGAGAGCAGTCCCCTGTCGAGAGCAATGAGGCCCGCCCCGATGAAGGGGTAGAACTTTCCTCCCACCGTACCAACGGTTGCAGCATGGAGCCTTAGGTAGAAGTTTCCAAAGCGATGCATCCCGATGGCCCCAAATATATCACAGACTGCCCCTACGATGAGCAGTACAACCCCGATGAACGAGAGTATCATACCCCCACCTCCCCTTTAACGAGGTACTTTGACGCGAACACGTCGAGCACGAACGCCCAGAGAACAAGGAAGAAGGCTCCCCCCGCGAGCAGGTTGTTTTCGTAGTACACCGATACGAGGAGTGCAATCAAGGCGACGTCAAGGCTTACACAATCTCCCGCGAGTATTGAATCGAGAACCGTGGGGCCCAGTAGCACCCTTATGAAATAGACTACCCCGGCAACTCCGTAGAGCGCCATCAGGACGGGAATTGTGTGCTCAAACATCAGGAACCCACCCCACCGTGATTTCTCCTTTCCTGAGGGCCTCCAGATGTTTTTCTACGATCCTCCTGTCCTCCCTGGGGAACGCTTCGATGTCAAGGACACCTTTCTCCAGCAGACTCGCGGTTTCGGGACTTATCTCGCAGATTACCTCCTCAACCAGTGCACTGGACTCGAAGTGGTCCAGCACCCGGGAGACCTCATTTTGGAAGCCCAACGAGCGCCCTCTTCGCAGCAAGTATGCCCTCATAAGTTCTCACCACCTCAAGATAGTAGGAATAAAGCTTCTCAAGGCCGTATCTGAGCCTAGAATCGCCCTCGTCATTTATGGTCCTCTCAACGAGTTTTTCCAACTCTTCTTTGCTTTCGGAGCTTTCAACGAGTTCCATAAAGCGTCTGAGCAGAGAGTAACCATCGAAATAGCCCAGCTCCTTTCTTATCCTTGCGCGGAGAAGGACCTCTACCCACGCGTTGAAGCTCTCCCTCGGGAGAACGAAGGTGCCCTCACTGAACCGCCTTTCCCTGACTTTTTTCTCCACGATGTTTTTGAGGAGCGCAATGCCGTAGAGGATTTCCTCTGGCCTCGGGGGCATCCTGGGATGTAGAGGTGCACAGGCAGGAACTCTGAGGTTCCACCCTTCAGAGGGTATTCAAGGGACTCCCTGTACTCGCGCCTCAGGGCGTAGCTGTCGTGAAATATCCCTCCGGAACACGCACAGGTTCCTACGGCTATGACAATCCTCGGCTTTGGTGGCATGGCTTCGTAGGCCATCTTGGCCGCATGGTATGCCTGCCTCGTTAAGGGTCCGGTGACCAGGAGGGCGTGGGCGTGCCTCGGCGTTGGGACGAGCTTTACTCCGAGCCTCTCTATGTCATAGTATGGGGTGAGCACGTCTAGTATCTCTATGTCGCAGCCGTTGCAGGCCCCGGTATTCACGTGGAAGACCCAAAGGGATTTCATCACGGCTCCACCTCCCCGAACTTGGTGGCATTGAGTACCGTCAGCTTCAGCTTGCACTCGGAACAGAGGGGGAGTTTTTCCCTCACCCTGTCAAAGTCAAGGATTCCCCTCGGAATCAGAGACAGTACCTTCTCCACCTGCCTTTCAGTGTAGCAGGTATACTTCCCGCAGCCCCTGCACCTGGCGAGCCTCAGCTCAACAATCTCCACGTGATCGTTCCTGTCATCGGTGGCGGCCTCAAACTCCGCGGTGAGCCTGACCGCACCCGTCGGGCAGACTTCCTCGCAGCGGGCGCACCTTATGCACCTGCCCACGTCGAGCACTATCCTTCTCGTCCCGTTTTCGGGGTCGTCTATCCTCAGTATCGCGTTCGGCGGACAAGCGTTGGCGCAGGCACCGCAACCTATGCAGAGCACGGGGTCTATCCAGGGGATGCCCCTGTATTCCGGAGGAGCTTCTTCGGGCTCGAATGGGTATGCCTTGGTCACCGGCAAATTCCCACCCCCAGCCGCACCACCTTTGACTTTCCACTCTCGATATCAACCACCTGAACCCTCTCAGTGCAGGAGTAACACGGGTCGATGCTGGCTATAATCAAAGGTGCGTCCGCTATCGTGTAACCGACGAGCATGTCCGGCACAGTTTGCAGGTTGTTGTATGTGGCGGCCTTCACGCGCCAGCGGTAGATGGTATTTCTGTCCCCCGCCAGGATGTAGTGTACGTTCTCACCCCTGGGGGCCTCCACGGCTGAGATGCCTTCCGCTCCCTCCGGGATATCCCCAAAGTCCGCTAAGATGCCCCCGCCGGGCATCGCGTCGAGAACCTGCTTAATTATTGAGATGCTCTGCCGTACCTCCTCTATCCTAACAATGGCCCTCGCCAGAACGTCCCCTTCCTTCTCGACCGGAACTTCAAAGCTCAAATCCCTGTATGCAGCGTAGGGAAAGTCCCTCCTGACGTCGTAGTCCACACCAGACGCCCTTGCAACCGGCCCACACGTGTCCCAGGCCCGCGCCTTTTCTTTTGACAGCACTCCAACCCCTTCACATCTTTTGATGAACCCGGCGGAGGATAGGAGGAACTCCACAACATCGTTGAATTCCCTCTTCATTACATCGAGTTCCCTCTCCACAAGCTCCCTTCGGTAATCAAGGAGGTCTCTCCTCACGCCTCCAACGACGACGAGCCCGTAGGTCTTTCTGTTCCCGGTTAGCCTCTCAGCCAGCCACATGACCCTCTCCCTTATACGCCAGACTTCCATGAACGCGGTGTCAAAGCCCACAAGATGTGCCGCAACACCAATCCACAGGAAGTGGGAGTGGAGCCGTTCAAGTTCGAGAAGCAGTGTTCTGATGTACTCGGCCCTCTCAGGAACTTCTATTCCGGCGGCCTCCTCTATTGCCTGGGCGTAGGCCGTTGAATGACAGAAACCACATATCCCGCAGATTCTCTCGGCTATGAAGCACACCTGGTTGTAGTTCAGCCTGCCCCTCGCGAGCTTTTCAATTCCCCGGTGGGAGTAGAAGCCCCTGTAATCGACACCTACAATTTCCTCCCCCCTGACAAAGAGTCTGAAGTGCGCCGGCTCGTCGAGGGCGATGTGGTACGGCCCTATCGCGTGAACACTCGTGCCTTCGGGAGGTCGGGCGTAGGGATACCTCTTCTCGCCCGGCGGGCTTTCCGAGTACTTGAAGTCCTCCCTGAGGGGATAAACACCCTCCGGCCAGTCGTCGGGCAGTATCAACCTCCTCCGATCCGGCAGACCCTCCGCCTCAACGCCGAGAAGATCCTGAACTTCCCTCTCGAACCATAGAGCGCCCCTATGGAACTGGGCCACGCTCGGAAACACCGGCTTGTCCTCGGGGACGTATAGCCTCACGCCCAGGAGTTCTCCCTTAGAGGTATCCGCGAACCAGTACGTTATGCTGAATGCATCTTCGACCGCCCTTTCGTCAGTCCCAACCATTGTAAAGAGCCTTACATTCTGCCCAGCGAGAAGGGACCTAACCATATTCTGAAAGTCCTCTGGCCTCGCCATTATCGTGTACAGCACTTTTTTCTCGCCGAGAGTTCTCTTTTCAAGGATCGGCCCAAACCTAGCCTCAAACTCCGCTATCATATTACCACCCCATCCATCCAACGAGCAGGAAGAAAATTCCGAGGGTCAAGGCCATGGTCCCATTTCTAACGGCCTGATCGATGCGGTAGCGGGCACTCATCGCCTCATACACGACCATTCCAAGGAAAAGGAGTGCAAACGCACCGCACTGGAACAGTAACACAGTACTACCGCTCACGAATGGAAGGACGAGCATTGACGCCAGCAACCATATCATGGCGAACCGCTTTATCTGGAACGCCCACAACATAATCGCAAACAGTCTTCCGCTGTACTCAGCAAGGGGACCACCGAGGAGCTCCGTTTCCGCTTCGGCTATGTCATACGGCACGAAACCAGCCTCAACGTACGTCAGATAAATCAGCAGAAGGTATGCGCCGAGTACTGATATTGAGGGTTTTAATGCTGACGCCATGCCCTCTATGGTTAAAGCACCGGTTTTCATCGCGAATATTCCAATAACAACCGCGAAAAGCGGTTTGAACACTATGGACATCGTGACCTCCCTGCCGGCACCGGCAGATGTGTAGGAGCTGGGAACGCTCAGAGCCCCCATCACGACAGCGGCTGAGAACATCGTGAAGACGTAGATAAAGGCTATGACGTCCCCCTCGAACCCAAAGGGTGCCTTTTCTCCAAAGGGCAGGAACAGGAGCATCCCTATGGCGCTCGCAAAGGCAATGTAGGGGGCCAGTCTGAATGTCAGGGAATCCACGGGGGAGTTACATTCTATCCTCAAAAAGCTCAGCAGGTCGTACCAGCTCTGGACAATCGATGGGCCGACACGCTTCTGAATCACTGCTCGGACCTTTCTTGCAACCCCATCAATGAAAGGGACCATCAGAGGCACGATGATTGGGGCGGCGTCCTGAGCGTTCATCCTATCACCCCCACGAAGGCTAGGAACGCGATTACCATCGCCACGAGCACGAGGAAAGTTGTCGCGAGCATCCCGTTCAGCTCCTTCGACAGCTCCTTGAAGCATGCACCGAACCCGCAGGAGAGCCTGATCAGCGGCATGAACAGTGCCTCGTCAATGTAACCCCTCCAGTCGAACGGTAGAACCTGCTCCCGGATAGTGCCAGGGACTGGATTCTGTCTCCCGCTGCCGAGATCCTCTGCACTGCCCCCGAAACGCCGGTGTACATGTGCTCCGGCTTTATCTCAAACTCCTCTACGGGCTCCCCGTTGGTCCAGACTCCGCTCTCCCTTGCCCGGGGAGGCAGCGCCACGAGCAGGGACGCAATGAGCACAGCTATTATCAGGGTGAAGAGCGGGAGGTCAAGCGTTGCTGGGTAGGGAAGGCCCACTGGGCGCAGGAGCATACCGGGAACAACACCACCCACAACGCAGAGGAACGCAAGAATCCCCTCGCCAAGAAGCATTGGTAAGGGAGCCTCCTCGGCTTCGACGTTTGGCTCGCAGGTAAACACACGGTAAAGCTTGAGGTAGGCCGCCAGGGTGAGCGCGCTCCCGAGGAGTGCAACTGCACCGCCCGCCACCAGGAGAGGGTTCTTCGATAGGAATGTCGCCCTGTAAATCAGCCACTTGCTCGCAAAGCCATTCAGGGGGGGTACACCTGACACTGCAAGGATTCCAACGATTGACAGCCTGAACGTGATAGGCATCTCTCTTGAGAGCCCCCTGATGCCCGTGTCCTTCCTTCCTGTTGCGTGGAGGATGTTGCCAGAGAGCATGAAAAGGAGGTTCTTGAACAGCATGTGGTTGAAGGAGTGCAGTAGGACGGCTGTTATGGCCACTTCCTTGAGCTCCCCCGAAAGGAGCAGGTACGCCCCAATGGCGAGGAATATGTACCCCATGTTGTCGATGCTCGAGTAGGCCATCATCCTCTTGATGTCCTTCTGGTTGAGTGCCAGCAACGAACCGAGGGCGATTGTGACGATTGAGAGCACCACAAGCGGGACTGCTATTGAACCCGCCCTACCGAACGTTTCCAAGGTTCTTAACATCCCATAGACCGCCATTTTGAGCATAACCCCACTGAGGAGTGCCGAAACATTACTCGGTGCAACGGGATGGGCCTCAGGGAGCCAGAAATGCAGGGGGAAAATGCCCGCCTTTGCTAGGAACCCCACGGTCAATGCCCAGATCACCCATGAGGGAACTACAGTACCGCTTAGCGCCGAATAGTCGAGGGTTCCCGCATGACTGTAGACATAGCCCAGCCCTATAATCAGGGGTGCAGTGTTCAGGGCGTGCATTGCAACAAGGTACACGACGCTGGCCCTCAGGGTTTCCCTCCTCTCGTGGTTATACATGATGAGGACGTAGGAGGCGGCCGTCATCAGCTCCCAGAAAATCAGGAGCGTGAGGAAGTCCCTGGCGAGGACTATCAAGGCCATAGAAAGCACAAATAGGGGGTATGCTGCGGTCACGAGGTGCCTCCTGCCCATATAGGAGAGCGAGTACACGGAGACAGCAAAGCCCGCCACCCCCACGAGTATGGCGAAGAACCTGGACAGTTCATCGGTGGCAAAGGCAACGGTGATTCCTGAGATGGCGGTGTGGAAGACAATTCCCCCAGTAGCCTCAACCACCAGGGAAATGGACGCGAGCGCCGAGAGAACGCTCACTACCTTTGAGTTTCTGGACACCAGTCCTACGATGATAGCCAGGAGAAACATCAGCGCAAATATCATTGTACCACCCCCAGAAGGGCGTAGCCAATAAAGGCGGACGTGAGGGAGAGGAGGATAAGCGAACACAGTGCCCCACTTACGATTCCGTCCACCCTTCTCGGCTCCCCTTCACTGAATATCATGGAGTTGATACTCCTCAGTGCTGAGTACAGAAGAACTACCGAATCCGCGAGAACCACGAGGAGGAGCAGGATTCCGAGCGGGACATCGTACATCTTCCCGGCGTTGAGGTATATGTAGAGCTTGCTAAAGAACACCCCAAACGGGGGCAGGCCCGCGAGTCCAAGTAGGGAAAAGCTCCATGAGTATGCCAGGAGGGGGTTTCCTTCAGGCCCTTTATCCTCCCCATGTCCAGCGTCCCGTAGTAGTAGGTAAACGATCCAGCCGTCAGGAAGGCCAGTCCCTTGAGGTAAGCGTGGTTCATCAGCTGAAAGAGCGCGGCTTTAATTCCGAGGGGGTTTCCGAGGACGGCAATGGCGACACCGGTGTACATTATGGCACACTCCGCTATCGTGGAATACGCCAGCAGTTTCTTGGCATCGCTCTGCCTCGGATACTGGAGCATTGCAACGGTGAGGGTTGCCACGAGAATCAACGCCATGGGGTAGAAAACGGTGACTGGGGGCTCCATGAACTGGACGACCCTTATCAGAAGGTAGACCCCCATCTCTACCATGGCTGCGCCGTGGAGAAAGGCACTTGCCGGGGTCGGGGCCTCCATTGCGTCCGGGATCCACGAGTAGAGCGGAAACTGGGCGCTCTTGGTAAACGCGGCCACCATAAAGCACAGGAACAGTATCATCTTCTCCCTCTCAGGAAGTGCTCCCAGGAAGTCAAGCCCAAGGTCCCCGTATTTGATTCCATACGCCACCGCTGTGTAGAAGCCGATTATGGCCCCGAAGTTGGGAATCAGCAGGGCCTTGAGCGCCGCCCGTTCCGCCCTTTTACTGCCATAGAACCCCACAACACCCCAGCACGCGAGGCTCATAAGCTCAAAGAATATCAGCATCTGGAGCACCGTGGAGGAGTATATGAAAGCCAGCGTTGAACCAAGGAACAGCATCATCCAGCCGTAGAACCGGCCCTTCTGCCCCCTGTGTGGGTGGCCGACGTTCTTTTCATCCATATAGCGGACGGCATAGGTCAGGAACACCGCCCCCGCCGTGGAAACAACGAACGCCGTGAAGACGCTCGTGCCGTCTATCCTAAGGCCGTAAACCTCCCCAAATCCATTCATGTCAAGGAACACAGCGTGAATCGGGTCTGGGGAGCGGTAAAACACCGCCGCAACAAGAACCTGAATCAGGGAAGACAACCAGAGCAGGGGGAGCATTACCGTGTCTGCCCTCCTGTCATCGAGCACGAAGCATACAACCCCGAGATAGGCGAGCGCTATTGAAGAGAGTACGAGCGCAATCATGGCCCACACCCCATCATGTCTTCAACTTTCCTGATGAACTCCTCCCTCCTGACGGCAGCCTCCTTCAGCTTCATCCCCACTATCTCCTCCTCGGTGGCTAGAATCAGCGCATCCATTGGGCAGGTCTCAACGCAGGCTGGAAGCTTGCCCTCCGCCCTCCGGTTGGCGCAGAGGTCGCACTTCACCATGACCTTGAGGCGTTCGTCAAAACGTGGTGTTCCAAAGGGACAGGCGATAGAACACAGCATGCAGCCAATGCATTCATGGTATTTAACGCGAACGGCCCCGTCCTCGTCTCTGTAAAGCGCCCTCGCTGGACAGATGAGCATGCAGGGGGCGTTCTCACAGTGACGGCAGTTGAAGGACATCATCATTAGTTCGGACGTCTGCACGATGGATATGTTCGGCTTCCCGTTGTGCTCCCTCGCGCAGGCCGCCTCGCAGGAGCCGCAACCTATGCACCTCCTGAAGTCAATGAACACCTTCTTCACATTTCATCCCTCCGAATCCTGCAGGGGCAGGCCTTGGATACCAAAAAGTTCCTAAGGGACCCTAACGACAATGCGGCCCGCACAAGGTCCCAGTGCACCACAACGACTCCCTTGAGCGTGCGGTTTGAGATCTTAGCCCTTACAACTATCTTGTTGTCCCCGACTTCAATCGCAATCTTGTCGCCGCTTGAAACGCCGAGGCGCGATGCATCCTCGGGGCTTATGAGGGCGGTATCAGTCTCCCCCATTCTCCCGGCCAATAAACCCGGCATAAATCGACCGGAATGCCCCCGAATGAGAAGTATCTCCCCTTCAGGAGGCCTGGATGGAATTACGGAGGCAAACCTTCGCTTTACCCCTGGGGGTCTTTCGAGTAAAACACCTTCTGGAATCCCCACTAGCTTCCTCGGCCCAGGATATTCCGGAATAAGAAGGCTTATCTCCCTAAGCACCTCTTCGGGAAAGGTATAACCGAAGCTTGGGAGGTTCATGGCCTTTCCAATCTCCCCAAGAATCGAAACCGCACCCCGTGCTTCACCGGGAGGTCTTTTGGCTTTTCCACACCACAGAACCCTTCGTTCGAAGTTCGTCGTCGAGCCGCCTTCCTCGTAGAGAAGAGCACTTGGAAGGATTATATCGGCAAACTTGGCCGTCTCGGTCATAAACGAGTCCTGCAGAATAACGAATTCCGCGTTCCTCAGGGTATCGAGGGCACCCGGGATATGGCGGGTTAAATCCGCCCCGAGGATGTAGAACACATCAATACCACCATCCAGCATTTCAGCAAGCGATTTCCCGGGGTTAGGATTCAGACCCTCAACAAGCCATGCCTTCTGAAAATCCCCTCTTTCACCGCAGGGGATATAACCCGGGAGCAGGTCGGGAATGAGTCCCATGTCGAGGATACCCTGGGAGTTCCCGTACCTCGAGATGGGAAGAAACTTCATTCCTGAAATGAAGGTGAGCGTGATTAGAGTCCTCACGCAGGAGGCACCGTTTTCATTCATTGTAACTCCTGAACCCCAGAGAATGATTCCACGAGAGGATCTGAGGATTTCCTGTGCAACGGCATCTATAACCCTCTCCTGAACCCCCGTCAGCTCCTCTCCATACGACGGAGGGAACCTCGATACGAGTCTTAGGACGTCCTCCGGAAGGACTGCCCCGAAGCGTTCGTCGGTTTTTATCAGGTGGTTCATAATAGAGAGCGCGAGGAAGACGTCCGTACCCGGCAGGGGCCGAAGGTGGAAATCGGCAAATTTCGATGTTCTCCCGGTTACAGGATCCACGAGAATTACCCTCGCCCCACGCTCTCTTGCCCTGGCAATCCTCCCGAGCAGTACCGGGTAATTTCCCGCCAGATCTGCTCCCCAGACTATGATCAGGTCTGCCCCGTCGATATCCGTAAAGGTTGCCCAGTGGCCCCACGCGTCCATTTCAAGAACCGCCCTAATCGAAACCCCATGGGAAAGGGAGGCGGTTGTATCGACGTTGTTGGTACCAAGCAACCTGGCAAGCTTCTGAAATAGATACGCCGACTCATTTGATACAATCTCCCCACCTATGAAACCAAGCATCTCAGGGTCATCGCGGGCGTATTTAGATAACTGAAAACCAACCTCACGAAGGGCGTCCGTCCAGCCAATCTCAACAAACTTTCCTTCCTCCAAAGCCCTCATAGGGCGTTTTATTCGGTTACTCCCAACGCCAGGTTCGAACATCAGATTTCCCCACGAGCAGAGCTTGCCGGAGCCATTAGGGACGTCCAAATCTCGAAGATAATTTATCTCATGGGGACGTGAATGTTTTTTCTTCACCCCCATCCGGCAACCAATGCCACAGTGAAAGCACGTGACGATGGTGCGCATCCAGCTCCCTCCCAGTGATGAACACGATGGAACATATCATCATTTATGTTCATTCAGAGGTTGTGATAACTCCACTTAAAGGGCTTTCCAAAACCGTATTTCCAAAACTAAAGGTTCTGGAGCCTTAAAATCAGAAATGCACACTTAGATTCCGGCGTGACCAGAAAAAAGAATAAACTCTTTTGTTTTATATCCCACATGATACGAAAACAAAACCGTTTCAACCTTTGGTTTAGAATTTTCGGGTTTAAAAACGCTTTTTTAACCTCCGGCCAAGCATCAATTGAGGGGATAAACATGAGCACGTGTATATTTATGTTCACTGGAGGTGGTTGGTTTGAGATACGTTAAGCTCCCGAAGGAGAACACCCATATTTTCCTCGAGAGGCTGAAAGAGTGGGGCAAGCTCTACGCCCCGGTTAAGATATCCGAGAAGTTCTACGACTTCAGGGAAATAGACGACGTCAAAAAGGTAGAGTTCAGCTACAACAGAACCATAATGCCGCCGAAGAAGTTCTTCTTCCTTCCCAGGGAGAAGCTCTTCGAGTTCAACATCAGGAAGGCGGAGTACAAGGAAGTTATTGAAGATGTGGAGCCGTTTGTGCTCTTCGGCCTCCACGCCTGCGACATCTTCGGCCTCAAGATACTCGACACCATCTACCTCGACGAGCTCCCGGACAAGTACTACAAGGTCCGCAGGGAGAAGGGCATAATCATAGGCATCAGCTGCATGCCCGACGAGTACTGCTTCTGCAACCTCCGCGAGACCGACTTCGCCGACGACGGCTTCGACCTGTTCCTGCACGAGCTTCCGGACGGCTGGCTCGTCCGCGTCGGAACTCCCATCGGCCACAGGATAGTGGATAAGAACATCAAGCTCTTCGAGGAGGTCACCACCGAGGACATCTGCAACTTCAGGGAGTTCGAGAACAAACGCTCGAAGGCCTTCAAGTACCACGAGGACTGGAGCAACCTGCGCTACCTCCTAGAGCTCGAGATGGAGCACCCGATGTGGGACGAGCAGGCTGAGATATGCCTCGCCTGCGGCAACTGCAACACCACCTGCCCGACCTGCCGCTGCTACGAGGTGCAGGACATAGTCAGCCTCGACGGTGAAACCGGCTACCGCGAGAGGCGCTGGGACTCCTGCCAGCTCAGGAGCCACGGACTCGTTGCTGGAAACCACAACTTCAGGCCGACCAAGAAGAGCCGCTTCATGAACCGCTACCTCTGTAAGAACTCCTACAACGAGAAGCTCGGCATAAGCTACTGCGTCGGCTGCGGAAGGTGCACCTACTTCTGCCCGGCGGGCATAAGCTTCGTGAAGAACCTGCGCACGATCATGGGGCTAGAGGAGAAGACCTGTCCGTCCGAGATAAGCGAAGAAATCCCGAAGAGGGGATTCGCCTATGCTTCGGAGATAAGGGGTGAGGACATATGAGCGAGGTAGTTCCCAGGGAGATTATGATGCCGGAGGAGAACCCCTATGCGCTCCACAAGGTCAAGGTCCTCAAGGTCTACCAGCTCACCGAGAAGGAGAAGCTGTTCCTGTTCAGGTTTGAGGATCCCGAGCTGGCCGAAAAGTGGACGTTTAAGCCCGGTCAGTTCGTCCAGCTCACAATCCCCGGTGTTGGTGAGGTGCCAATAAGCATATGCTCCTCAGCGATGAGGAAGGGATTCTTCGAGCTGTGCATCAGGAAGGCCGGAAGGGTCACCACGGTCATCCACAGGCTCCAGCCCGGTGACACCGTCCTCGTTCGCGGCCCCTACGGAAACGGATTCCCCGTTGACGAGTGGGAGGGCATGGACCTTTTCCTCATAGCCGCTGGATTGGGAACGGCCCCGCTCAGGAGCGTCTTCCTCTATGCCATGGACAACCGCTGGAAGTACGGCAACATAACCTTCATCAACACCGCCCGCTACGGAAAGGACCTCCTGTTCTACAAGGAGCTCGAGGCCATGAAGGACCTCGCCGAGGCCGAGAACGTCAAGATAATCCAAAGCGTGACGAGAGACCCCGAGTGGCCAGGTCTGCACGGAAGACCGCAGAACTTCATAGTCGAGGCCAACACCAACCCGAAGAAGACCGCCATAGCCATCTGTGGTCCGCCGAGGATGTACAAGGCCGTCTTCGAGTCCCTCATCAACTACGGTTACAGGCCCGAGAACATATTCGTCACGCTGGAGAGGAAGATGAAGTGCGGAATAGGAAAGTGCGGCCACTGCAACGTTGGAACGAGCACGAGCTGGAAGTACATCTGTAAGGACGGCCCGGTCTTCACGTACTTCGACATAGTATCAACGCCCGGCTTACTGGACTGAGGTGGTGGAGATGGAAGGAAAGGTCAGAATTGGGTTTTACGCTCTCACCTCATGCTACGGGTGCCAGCTCCAGCTGGCCATGATGGACGAGATACTCCAGCTGTTGCCAAAAGCGGAGATCGTCTGCTGGTTCATGCTTGAGCGCGACAGCTACGAGGACGAGCCAGTCGATATAGCCTTCATCGAGGGAAGCGTCTCCACCGAGGAGGAGGTCGAGCTCGTCAAGAGGATACGTGAGAACGCGAAGATAGTGGTTGCCGTTGGCTCCTGTGCAGTCCACGGCGGCGTGCAGAGCTGGGAGAAGGACAAAAGCCTTGAGGAGCTCTGGAAGACCGTTTACGGCGATGGGAAGGTCAAGTTCGAGCCGAAGATGGCCGAGCCGGTCGAGAACTACATCAAGGTTGACCACCGCATCTACGGCTGCCCGCCGGAGAAGAAGGACTTCCTCTACGCGCTCGGCACGTTCCTCGTTGGTTCTTGGCCAGAGGACATAGACTACCCGGTCTGCGTCGAGTGCAGGCTGAAGGGACACCCGTGCATACTCATAGAGAAAGGAGAGCCGTGCCTTGGCCCGATAACGAGGGCCGGCTGCGACGCAAGGTGCCCAGGCTTTGGAGTGGCGTGCATCGGCTGCAGGGGAGCGATAGGCTACGACGTTGCCTGGTTCGACTCACTCGCCAGGACGTTCAAGGAGAAGGGAATCAGCAAGGAGGATATACTCCAGCGCATGAAGATGTTCAACGCCCACAACCCGAAGCTTGAGGAGATGGTTGAGAAGATATTCCAGGGGGTGGAAGAATGAAGAACCTTTACCTTCCCATCACCGTTGACCACATAGCGCGCGTTGAGGGCAAGGGCGGCGTGGAAATCATAGTGGGCGACGATGGCGTCAAGGAGGTCAGGCTCAACATCATAGAGGGCCCGAGGTTCTTCGAGGCGATAACCATAGGTAAGAAGCTCGACGAGGCCCTGGCTGTCTACCCGAGGATATGCTCCTTCTGCTCGGCCGCCCACAAGCTCACCGCCGTTGAGGCCGCTGAAAAGGCGATAGGCTTTGAACCCCGCGAGGAAATCCAGGCACTCAGAGAGGTCCTCTACATCGGCGACATGATAGAGAGCCACGCGCTCCACCTGTACCTCCTCGTCCTCCCGGACTACCTCGGCTACTCCAACCCGCTCAAGATGGTTAACGAGTACAAGAAGGAGATAGGCATCGCCCTCGACCTAAAGAACCTCGGAAGCTGGATGATGGACGAACTCGGAGCGAGGGCGATCCACCAGGAGAACGTGGTCCTCGGAGGCTTCGGCAAGCTGCCCGACAAGGCCACCCTTGAGACCATGAAGAAGCGCCTCAGCGAGGCACTCCCAAAGGCCGAGTATACCTTTGAACTCTTTGCAAAGCTTGAGCAGTACGAGGAGGTTGAGGGGCCGATAATCCACATGGCCGTGAAGCCGAGGGGAGACGTCTACGGCATATACGGCGACGCCATAAGCGTCAGCGACGGCTTTGAGTTCCCGAGCGAGGACTACAAGATGCACATGGTCGAGCGCGTTGTGGAGCACAGCTTCGCCAAGCACAGCTTCTACAACGGCGAAAAGCCCTTCATGACCGGAGCCATATCCCGCGTCGTCAACCACGCTGACAAGCTCTATGGAAGGGCGAAAGAGCTCTACGAGAGCCACAGGGATCTGCTCAGGCCGACCAACCCCTTCGCGAACAACCTCGCCCAGGCGCTTGAGCTGGTCTACTTCACGGAGAGGGCTATAGACCTCATAGACGAGGCCCTGGCGAAGTGGCCGATAGCACCGAGGGAGGGGGTTGAGGTGAAGGACGGCTTCGGCGTCAGCACGACCGAGGCCCCGCGCGGAATCCTCGTCTATGCCCTTGAAGTCAAGGACGGAAGGGTTTCCTACGCCGACATTATAACTCCAACGGCATTCAACCTCGCCATGATGGAGGTTCACGTGAGGATGATGGCCGAGAAGCACTACAACGACGACCCGGAGAGGCTCAAGTACCTCGCCGAGATGGTCGTTCGCGCCTACGACCCGTGCATCTCCTGTTCGGTGCACGTGGCGAGGCTCTGATTTCTCAACTTTTTTAAGGGCTGGTGACAGAAAAATACCAGGGAGTATTATGGCCGAAGAAATTGTTGACCTTGTTATACACGTGAAGGTACCCAAGAAGTACGCCGAGACCTTCAGGAAGGACGTTGAGGCTATGGCATGGTATCTCTCTCACAAGGACGAACTCTTTGAAAACATGAAGAAGCTTAAGGGCATCATGAAGACCGATAAATCCTGGAAGGAGCTCAAGGAGGAGTACTATGAGGGAATTACTGGTTGACAGCTCTCTCATTGTGGAGTACTTCAAGGGTAGCGAACGGGCGGTTGAACTCTTTGAGTCCTTTGAGAACGAAGATATTGCCCTTTACATAACCGAAACTGTGTTTAGTGAGGTTACGTATCTGCTCCTCAGCTACTTCTCAAAACTCGCACCCAGGACCCTCAAAGGAAGGAAGGACAAACTGCCGCCGGAGATTCAGGCTGTTTTCAAAGCTCTAAGGAGCTTTGGATTTATTGAATCATCGCAAGGGACGCTCTTCAGGGCAATAGAACTCATCGAGAAATACGCAATGCTCCCCAACGATGCGCTGATTCTTGCAACCTGCATCGAGCACGGCTTCGCATTAGCGACCCTCGACGAGGATTTCATAGGGCCTGCAAAGGGGGAAGGTGTTGAACTCATAACGGGGTGATTCCATGAGAACCCTAATCCTTGCCCTCGGCAACGAGCTTATGAAGGACGATGGGATCGGACTGAAGGCCGGCAGAATACTCACGGAGAAGGGATACAACGTCCTCGAAGTTGGTACGGACATATTCATGCTCTCCGCCCATTACAAGGGGGAGGAGAGGCTGATAATCATAGACGCCATCCTGAGCGAGAAGTTCCGCCCGGGCGAGATAATTCACCTGAGGGGAGAACAGGTCTTCGATAAGCTGAAGGCCGAGATAAGGAGCGCCCACTTCATGGGGGCCATAGACGGGCTCAAACTCCTGATGGCAATGGACGAGCGTCTCGCAAAGGCGGATGTACACTTCATCGGCGTCGTTGCCAAGGAGATAGACCTCGGAATGGAGCTCACTGAGGAGGTTGAAAGGGCCCTGCCAAGGGTAGTCGAGCTGGTTGAAGAACTCTGCAAAGAATGAATTAAATAATTGAAGGATGAAAGAATCGGCCGGGGCTCACATGCCCCCGCTCACGGCCAGTTCGATTATCTTCCTTATCTCCACGAGGAACTCCATCGGGATGTCCCTGAGCATGGGCTTGAGGAAGCCCTTAACGATTAGCTGGGTCGCCTTCTCCTCGCTCAGACCGCGCGACATCAGGTAGAACAGCTCCTCCTCGCGTATCTTGCCTATCGCGGCCTCGTGGCTCAGCTCGGCGTCGTCAACCTTGCTGACGAGGCCGGGGTAGGTCTCCATCGTCGCCCCGTCGCTCATGAGGAGCGCGTCGCAGCTTATGTGTCCCTTCGTCTTCGGAGCTTCGGCCCTAATGATGCCCCTGGTTATCACGGTGCTGTCGTCCATTATAACGGCCTTGCTGGCGTTTATTCCAGCGGCGCCCCTGCTCTGGAGGTACATCTCGCCGCCGAGGTCAACGTACCAGTCCTTCTGGCCGAGGATTATTCCGTTCAGCTCGACGTAGCCGTTCTCGTCCACCCAGTACTTGGGGTTGGCTATGTTGCTCCTGCCCGTTCCGAGACCAACGGTGGTGTTGATGAAGCGCGCTCCTTTGCCTATTCTCGCCCTGGTCATCGGCCTGGTGTGAACGTACTCCGGCCAGTTCTGGAGGACGGTCAGCTGGGCCTTGGCGCCGTCATGGATGTAAGCCTCGGTCATGTCGAGGTGGAGGGAGTGTTTGAGCAGAATCGGCGCAGTGCAGCCCTCGATGAGATGGAACTCCGTGTTCTTCTCGGCGATTATGATTATGTGCGGTGCCTGGGCCAGCGCGCTCTCCTGAATGAGGAAGAACAGGTGCAGCGGGAACGGAACTTTGAGGCCCTCCTTGAGGTAGAGGAAGATTCCACCGTTCCACACCGCGGTGTGGTAGGCGGTCATTTTGCTCTCGTCCGCCCGGAACATCTGGAGGAAGTGCCTCTTAACGACGTCCGGGTACCTCCTGACGGCCTCTTCCATGGGCAGGACTATGAGACCCTTCTTCTCCCATTCCTTGAGGAACTCGTTGTAGATGACCCCGGTGTCTGTCTGAACCGCCAGGCCGGCTATGTACTTCTGCTCGACCTCGCTTATGCCCAGTCTGTCGAGGAGGGCCTTCATCTCCGGGGGCAGGTCGTCGAGGCTCTCGATGTTCTCGGGAACGCCGGCTATCTCCGGCTTGGCGATGAACTTAAGCAGCTCCTCCTCGCTGATTATGGGATCCCTGTGCGGGGCCCTCTCGAACGCTTCGAGTGCCTTGTACCTTATCCTCGTCATCCATTCCGGTTCTTTGTTTCTGTATGCCAGGTTCTCTATCTCCTGTGCTATGATCTCCTTGGCCTCCTGAATGGTCACGGAGTCAGAATGGGGGTTCATTCTCCCACCTCCTCGAATATCCTGCCGAAGCCCTCGCTCTCTATTCTTTCCACCAGCTCGCCGCTTCCGGTCTTCACTATCCTGCCGTCCTTCATGACGTGAACCCTGAGCTTCTCCCTGTCGAGGTGTCCGAGTATCCTGCCGTAGTGAGTGATGAGGAGCACAGCCGTGCCGCGCTGATGCAGCTCCTCTATCTTTCTGCTGATGACGCTCAGGGAGTCAACGTCCACACCGCTGTCTGGCTCGTCGAGGATGAGGAGCTTCGGCTCTATGAGGAGCGCCTGAAGTAGCTCAAGCCGCTTCCTCTCACCGCCGGAGAAACCAACGTTAACGTAGCGGTGAAGGTCCTCCTCCCGGAACCACAGCTCCTCCGCCTTTTTGACTATCCTGTCGTAGGCCTCCACTGGATCAACGCCCTTCGTTTCAACCAGAACCTGCTGGAGAAACTCAATGATCCTAACGCCCTCGACCTCGTGGGGGTGCTGGAAGGCCAGCATTATCCCCCTCCTGGCCCTCTCGTCGGGGCCAAGGCCGGTTATATCCTCCCCGTCGAAGAGTATCCTTCCACCCTCCACGGAGTACCTTGGATGACCCGCTATTGTGAGGGCCAGCGTTGACTTCCCAGAGCCATTCGGTCCCATGACAACGTGAAACTCACCGGGATTCACCTCAAGGGCGAGGCCCTTGAGTATGGCCCTGCCCTCTACCGAGACGTGAAGGTTCTCAACTTTGAGCATTAGCTCACCTCCGTGGGTAACGTGGATGGGACGTTTTTTAAGCATTTCTGGACATGAATGGGAACCACGAACCGAAATGTGGTGACCAGGAAAGGCTGCCGGCGACGGAAGAAGAGGGAAGGAAAGTTCAAAGGGAGAGCGGAAGGGCCTCCCTTATGCGCCTGAGAAGCTCATCCTTCCTCTCGTTGTCCACGAGGGCGATCTCAAGGACCTGGTCGATGGTCTCGACCGGGAATATCTGTATCTTCTCCGCCTTGTCCTTGCTGAGGAAGACGTCCTTCTCGTTGGCCTTGGGGATTATGACGGTCTTTATGCCGGCCTCGATTGCGGCCTCTATCTTCGGCGTGGCACCCCCTATCGGGAGCACCTCACCGAGGACGCTGAGCGAGCCCGTCATGGCAACATCCTGCCTTATCGGTATCTCCTCCAGCGCGGATATGACCGCGGTGGCCACGCTTATGCTCGCCGAGTCGCCCTCGACACCCTCGTAGGTCTGGAGGAACTGGACGTGTATATCGTAGCGGCTTATGTCCTCGCCCTTGTAGCGCTTGATTATCGCCGAGACGTTCTGAACCGCCTCCTTCGCTATCTCACCCAGCTTTCCTGTGACGATAATCTTGCCCTCCTCCTTGCTGGCGGCGGGGGCAACGACCGCCTCTATCGGCAGGACTATACCGCTCTGCTCGCCTATGACGGCGAGACCGTTCACGCGGCCGATTCCCTTGCCCTCCGCCTTGATGACCTGGTACTCCTTCTTCCTCTCGATGTACCAGTCGGCGAGCTGCTTCTCGAGCGGCTTCGCCATCCTGACGGCCTCTATCACGTCCTCCCTCTCGACGTACTTCCTGCCCTTCTTTACGGCTATGTCGCCCGCAGCCCTAACGATACCGCCGAGGTCGCGGAGGCGGAGGGTGAGGTGCCCCTTTCTGCCTGCCCGCTTCTGGGCCTCCCTGACTACCTCCTCAACGGCCTCCCTGGTGAAGTGCGGTATCTTCCCGTCGCGGATTACCTCCTGTGCGACGAACTGGACGAGCTTCTTCCTGTTCTCCAGAGTGTCCGGCATCGTCGTGCGCATGTAAACCTCGTAGCCGTAGCCCCTTATACGGGAGCGCAATGCCGGGTGCATCTTGTCAACGGTGTCGAGGTTCCCGGCCGCGACGAGGACGAAGTCGCACGGGACCGGCTCGGTCCTGACCATCGCGCCGCTCGACATCTCGCTCTGGCCGGTTATCGGGAACCTCTTCTCCTGCATCGCTGTGAGGAGGCTCTGCTGCATCTTGAGGCTCAGCGTAGCTACCTCGTCTATAAACAGGACTCCCTTGTGGGCGCGGTGTATCATTCCGGGCTCTACCCTCTCGTGGGCGGGCGTTCCGAGGCCGCCGCTCTGGAACGGGTCGTGTCTCACATCGCCGAGGAGCGCGCCCGCGTGCGCGCCGGTTGCGTCGATGAACGGTGCCTTGGTCCTGCCGCAGTTGTCCACGAGAAGCTTCGGAACAAGAACGGAGCCCTTGAGGCGCATGTTGGAGAGCGCCATTATGGTGAGTATAATGACAAAGAGCCCCATCAGGAGCGTCGTCGCGTTGAAGTCTATGAAAAGGGCAAGCATGACGGTGAACATAACGAACAGGAGGATGTACGATTTTATACTCTCCTGGCCCTTGGCCTTCTCCCGGTACTTCTCGACTATCCGTCTTCCCTGGCAGGCGGGGACGGTCTTTATCTTGGGCATGTTCTCGTCCTCTGGGTTCGGGAAGACCAGTATATCCTCGAGGTTCTCCGTCGGGAGAAGCTCCGCCATGGCCTGACCGAGCATGGACTTGCCGGTTCCGGGTTCTCCGATTAAAAGGACGTGCCTCTTCTGGTTCGCCGCGGTTCTGATGACCTCGACGGCATGTTCCTGGCCGATGACCTGGTCTATTAGCTTCTCCGGAACCTTGATCTCCTCGGTGGTGCTGAAATCCACGCCCAGCTCCAGGCTCTCGCCGTACTCCCTGGGGGCCAGGGCCTCTTCAATCTTCTCTTTGTCCCCCATTTTTCTTCCCTCTTTCGTTCTCTCAACCCTGAATGCTCGGGGCGATTTATAACTTTTTTGAGGCATCCGAGAAAAAGCTAAAATAGTGCATGGAATCCATAATGAATGGTGAAAGCGATGAGGGTGGAAGACCAGATAGTGTTCACGGCGCATCACGGGAACTGGAAGGTTGCCGACAGGCTCCTCGATATGGACGACGAGAAGGTGGCTCACTTCATAGCGAGCATCGCCAACACGGTCAACGCGAAGATACCTGAGTACCTCACGGAGGTCATGAACGTCGCGGGAATAGCGAGCCTAGCAGAGGAACTGGCGCAGAAGAACCTGAGTGATGCCGTTGTGGCGCTCAAATCCCCGGGAACCGCGAGGAAGCTGGGCCAGCTCGTCTTCGAGGACGACAAAAAGCTCAGGAAGCACCTCGTTGACGTCGCCAAGGCTCTCCTCGTCAGGGATGTTCTCTCCAGGAAAGCCCCCGTGGACTACCCAGAGGGGCCGCTGAGCGAGGTCAGGATAGTCTTCCCTTACAACGAGGACCACGTCAACTTTACGGCGTTCCACCTCAGCGCGGAGCACGGCAAGTGGAGGGCCGTCCGGAGGCTCATAATCGACGACAAGACGCCGATGGCGGACGTCGCAAGGCTCCTCGCGGGCATAAACGAGAGCATAACCCTGAAGCTCCCCGTCTACGCCGGCATCGACGTGGATGGAATAGACGCATGGTTCGGGGAGTTCAAGAAGGTTAGAAAGGCCGAGATCCCTGCGGTCGTTGAGAAGTACATGCACTTCCCGGCCGAGAACTACGCTCCCAAGCCGTTCGTTGAGCATGCCCGTGTTTACGCCCTGAGGAAGGCCCTGGAGAAGATAGGCCTGCCCCTCGATGTCCCGGCCAAGAGCCTTGAAAAGTACCTTGAGAAGAAGTGAACCCGGAGAGAGTGATGAAGCCGAGGACACCCGAGCGGTGCCCCAGCCGCAATGAGGAGTCTTCGCTTCGCTGATTCGAATGGAGGTGGAAGAATGAAGGAAACCGTCTTTACTGAGAGGGCCCCGAAGCCGATAGGTCCCTACAGCCAGGGAATCATTGCGGAAGGAAGGCTCCTCTTCGTCTCCGGACAGATACCGATAAACCCCGAAACCGGGGAACTCGTGGACGGGGACATAGAGGAGCAGGCCAGGGTGGCCATTGAGAACCTTCTGGCGGTGGTCGAGGCCGCGGGAGGAAGCGCCGAGAACGTGGTGAAGGTCACGGTTTACATCAGGAACATGGGAGACTATGCCAGATTCAACGAGGTTTACAACCGCTACTTCTCCAGCTCCAAGCCTGCCAGGGCGGTTGTTGAGGTCTCAAACCTGCCCAAAGGAGTGGCAGTTGAGATAGAGGCCATCGCCGTCCTCTGAGTTTCCCTATTTTCACAGGCCGAGAAGGTGAAAGCATGGAAGTCGTGAGAATACGGAGGGAGCTGCTCGAATACCTGCTCGAGCTGGCGCGCGAGTTCTACCCAAACGAGTTCGCCGGTTTCCTGAGGGAGAAAGACGGGGTCTTCGAGGAGGTTCTCATAGCCCCCAACCCCCACTTCGGCACGAGCTCGGCCTTCTTCGACACCTGGATGCTGCCCTACGACGAGAGCATAAAGGGAACCGTCCACTCACATCCCGGCCCGAGCGCCAGGCCCTCCGGGGCGGACCTCCACTTCTTCTCGAAGTTCGGAGGGGTTCACCTGATAATAGCGTATCCCTTCACGGAAGATACCGTCAGAGCATACACAAGCAGCGGCGAGAGCATCTGGATGGAGATAGTTGACTGAGGCCACCACGCATGGGACCGACCCCCGTTCATGTGAAAATTCTTAAAAAGGTGGGCCGCACTAAGAGTTTTGGTGTTGGACATGAAGGTGCGTGACGTCCTGGACAAGCTGGACGAGAAGCAGAAGAGAACAGTGATGCAGTGTTTTGAGACATGCAGCATACCCGACCTGGACAGGGAATTGGACATCCACGTCGATGACGAGACGATGAGCTTCCTCAAGGCAATATCCAACCCCCTGAGGTTCAGGATACTCAAGCTTCTGAAAGACAACTGGATGTGCGTGTGCCTGATATCAAAGATCCTCGAGCAGGACCAGACCCTGATCAGCCACCACCTCCGTACCCTCAAGGCCCTGAACCTGATCGAGGAGCGCAAGGAGGGCAAGATGCACTTCTACAGGACCAACAGAGATGTGCTCGAGGAGTATCTCACAAAGGCCCGCGAGGGTCTGGTGTGACCGTGAACGAACATCAGGAAAAAGTTGACAGGCTCGTCAGGGAGTTCGGCGGCTACTGGAGTCCCTTCGAGATGCTCGCGGCGCTGGTGGAGGAGGTCGGCGAGCTGGCGGACGAGCTTCTGAAGGTCGAGGGTGTAAAAGGCACTGGTGGGAAGGAACGTCTGGAGGAAGAAATTGGCGACGTGGTCTTCGCACTCGCATGCATCGCGAACTACTACGACATCGACCTCATAAATGCACTGGATAAAAGCCTAGAGAAGTATCGGATCCGTGACAAGAACCGATGGAGAGAACCCGATGAGGACCCCGGGGGATAAAGATCTTCCACTGTAACAACTGGTTCCACTGTATAACCGGGTTTTACGGCCATTGGGTGCCCACAGAGTGACCGGAGGGTTAGAAATAATCCAACTTATAGAAACATTTTTATAATCAAACGACCAACCGAGATTAAAAGTACTGGGGGGTGAAGAGATGGCGGATAAAATAAACGGAATCGACATCCGCATTTTAAAGCTTCTCTCAAGGAACGCCCGCCTTACCTATAAGGAGCTCGCCGAGATCCTCGGCACCACCAGACAGAGGATATCCAGGAGAATGGACCGCCTCGAGAGGAACGGCGTCATAAAGAAATACACCGTCATACCCGACTACGATGCCCTCGGCTACGTCCACGTGATCCTCGGAATAACCCTCAAGCCATCGGTCAACATCGACGAGATAATCCCCGCGCTGGTTGAGGACGAGAACATCAAGATCATCCAGCGTGCCATCGGCTCCCACAGCCTGGTCGTCCACATAGTTGGACCGAAGGACATGAAGGAGCTCGAGAGGATCATCGCAGAGGTCTCCAGAAAGATACCCGGAATCGACAAGCTCGACATAACCTTCGTGACCGAGACCGTCAAGTTCGAGGTTCTTTGATTTCCTTTACTTCCTTCGTCAACCGCCGAGGGAAAGAATAATAAACGCACCGCAGCACTTCTTCCCAGGGTGACAGAGATGCTCGAAAGAATCGCCGTGGACATGGCAGTGGTCGCAGGGCTGGGACTTGGCTCGTATCGGTTCAAAGCCCTCGATGCAAAGGGCGCCACAGCTGCAGCGGCCCTTGGGCTTGTTGTCATAGAACTCGGCGGGATCTATCCGTTCCTGGCCATGGTGGCCTTCGTGGTTCTTGGCGTTCTTGCAACCAAGTATCGGTTTATGGAGAAGGCCAGACTCGGCACGGCCCAGGGCAGAAACGGAGTCAGGAGCTGGGGCAACGTCCTTGGAAACGGGCTCGCTGCCGCCATATTTCTCGCCTTTGAGCACCTGTCCCAGATGGACGTTTTCTGGGCGGCCACGTTCGCGGCCATCGCGACGGCTAACGGGGACACACTAGCCAGCGAGCTCGGAAAGGTCTTCGGGAAGAGCCCGAAACTGATAACCAACTTCAAACCCGCCAAGCCAGGAACCAACGGCGCCGTGTCATGGGCGGGTGAGCTCTTCGCCCTCGCAGGGACGCTGGTGATAGCACCCTTTGCCCTCCCCCTGACCGCGGAGAAGGGCCTCATGCTCCTCGCGGTGACCCTGGGCGGTTTCATCGGGGTCAATCTGGACAGCCTCATAGGCGCCACCCTGGAGAACGAGGGCATCACCAACAACAACTCAACCAATTTCCTGGCCTCACTCCTGGGCGGCTTCGTGGGCGCTGGCCTGTTCTACCTCCTCAACGGAGGGGCGTGAGATTTTAAAACCTCGACGGGAATTCTCCTCGGGCGGATGATGACTACGGCGGATTCCCGAACGGTGAGGACGACCTTAGGGTCTGACGCCTCGCCAAAGCATAATTCAAGAATTGAAGAATTAAAGAAAAATTCAGGTTCTTTCCTCCCGCTTCCCTGCGTATTCCTCGTAAACCTCCCAGAGGGACACGAGTGCGGCTGGAATGCCGTGCTCGGTGGCGAAGGTCATGTACGGGGCAAGGTCGATAACGTAATCTGCGAACCTGAAGAGACCCCTCGGAATCCCCTCGCGGGAGCCGATGAACACCACGACCTCCTTCGCGTGGAACATGTCGCGCGCAAGCCTCTCTCCAACCTGCGCCACGGTTGGGCCCTTGGGGTCCGTTATTATGAGGAGTCTCTTGTCCCTCCTTTTGTCGCGAACCACCTGGTAAAGGTCCCACACGCTGACGGGAACCTTCTCAACCTTCCATGGATAGCTCTCACGCTGTATCCTGTGCCTGCTCTCCTGACCAACCCTGACCCCTTTGATGAACTCGGCCAGCTCAAGGGCATCCATCTTCCCCTTCGGGGCTATTATGAGTTCCTTCACCTCGAAGGCCTGGGCGGCCCTTCCGATCTTCTCCCCAAAGGAGCGGCAGACCTTGTAGCCTCCCCAGTACGGCATCTGAACTACCGTGACCTTGCGGAAGAGCTCCCTGGCGTCCCTCTTGTCCGGAGTGAACTTCCTGAACTCCTCGCCAGGGAGAACCGAAACGTATGCCCTGTCCCCGATTATCTCAACCTGAACAACCTTGTCCGGCCAGCTGAGGTTCACGTCGGCGCCCGTGAGCTCGCGCACCTTTGCCCCGAGCTCCCTGTTGACGTCGATGCTTGAGAACCCGTGCTTTCCGCGCCTCTTTGTCTTCACTGCGAAGGTCTCGTTTTCCCCTATGAGCGGGGCCACCTTCTCGGCGGTTTCAACGATCCTCTCAATCTCGGCCGGAACCTCCGCGAGAACGGGAATGACCCTCTCGATCTCGGGAATGCCGAGCATCACCTCGCCCGCGTTCTCATCCTCAGTCTCCACGATGACAAGTCCGTAATAGCCCATCGGAGAAATCCAAACCTCGGCGTCCGGGAGCTCCTCCCTGATGTAATTGGCCGCAACGCCCTCCATACCCTTCTGGGTCTTCACGAGAAACTTCATGACCGCACCTCCTCTCCGCTATGGAAGTCTCTCAAATCCGTGAACTTCAAAATCGCTGTCAAATGTAAAAACCCTCCTCAGACCAAGCCTCTCCATTATAGCAAAGCTGAGGGAGTCGAAGATGTCTATCCCTTTGCTGTCCCGGTACTTAAAAAAGAGCCCCCATGCACGTGACCAGTCTTTTTCGGTTTCGTTTTCCATGTATATGAACCTGCTGGAGGTAATGGCCTCGTACTGTTCCCTAGCGACATCTTTTCCCACCCGCTTTGCCAGTCCGTTCAGGTACTCAACGAGCACCGGTCGGGAGAGAAGAAACACCACACCCATTTTAAGGGAGGTCTCCAGAAAGGCCACCGCGGCTTGATGGTTTTTGTCCCGCGAATTAAAAAGCGCTATGAGAGCACTTGTGTCAAGGTAGATAATCTCCGGCCTTATTCGCTTTCCCATTCCACGGTCCCCCAGCCTTCGCTCTCGCTGGCGTTTTCCTCAAGTTCCCCCCTGCCAACCAGCTTCCATATCGGGTCGCTTTTAAGGTTCTTGGTTAGAGTGTTCTCCTCTGCCTCTATGTACCTCTCTATGGCCTCCCTTAAAACCTCCTTCAGGGGCTCCCTCTTCCGGATGGCTATCATCTTCAGCATGAGATAAAGACTCTCATCTATCTCTGTCTGAACATGCTTTGTGGCAGATTCCATAACATCCACCCCTACATCTAATCGAACTACAAACTTAAAAAGTTTGGCGAATGCACCCATCAAAACTTTAAATTAACTCCAGAAAAGGGAACGATGTTAAAATGTTAGGGGTGAGGCCCTCAGGCCTCCGGCTCGGCGAGAACCTTGATCTTCCTGATCTCGGCCCTCTTGATCGGGTAGATCTTCCTGGCTTCCTTGGCCATCTCGGCGGCCATCTTGCCGCTGACGGCCTCGAGAACGAAGTCCCTGTAGTTGAGCTCCTCGGCCTTCTTGTAGATGATGTCCCTGATGATCTCCCTTATGGCCCTCTCCTGGCTGGTCTGGATGCGCCTGTAGGCGATGACCATACCCATGACGCGGAGCTTGTAGCCGTCCTTGGTGGTGACGTTGTAGATACCGTCAACGCGAGTGGTTCTCCTCCTGACGAGGCTCCTTATGTAGCTCCTCGAGAGGGTGTGGCCCTTGAACTTGGTGTAGGCGTTCTGGCCCTTGACATCGTAGACCTGGAAGTAGAGCTTGACCTGGCCCTTGGTGAAGTCGCCGGTGAGGTCCTTGAGGGTGGTCTCGATGACCCTTCCTATGACCTTCTCCGGCTCGTCGGCCGGGGTAAGGCCTATCTCCTTGCTCCCGAAGAAGTCCGGAGCGTAAACTATATACCACTCCTTGCTCTTCCACTTATCCTTGGTAGCGGCAGCCTTCTTCCTTGGGTTAACTTTTGCCATCTTAACACCTCCACTTCACACCTTTTCGGTTACATCTTCGGCGATTTTGATTGAAAACACCAAATCATCCAGCGCTTTGATGAGTGTTTCAATCTCACCCGAGTATTTAACCTTTGTTATGACGTCCCCATTTTCCCATCGGGTCAGCACATTTAAACTTTTCTTTAGGCCATCCGGAATGCCCGCGTTGTCCACTTCAAGGGACCGGGCTATGGCCTCCGCCCTCTTCGGATCGCCGTAGTGCCAGACCATCTCCACCCTGGCCTTAACCTTCACTGCCCTTTCCCTCCACCTGCTTTTCAAGGGCCTCGTTGAAGAGCCTGATGAACTCCTCGATCCTGTCCCTCGGGAAGCGGATTCCCGCGGCTATCGCATGCCCTCCGCCCTCTCCGCCGAGCTTCTCCGCGACCTCACGCAGTGCATCGCCGAGGTGGTAGCCCTTCTCAAGGGCCCTCTCCGTGGTTCTTGCGGATCCCTTCACGAGGCTCTCGTCCTCGTCGCTGTCGGCCAGCACTACAACCGGCTTCTCTGGGTCAACCAGCCCGGCGTTTATCGCTATGTTGGCGGCGATGCCGACGAGAGTGTCCCTGATGCTCCTGCCTGCGTAGAAGACGTAGGCGTGCTCTCCCTCGTCCACCATGCTCCAGTTCTGGATTATGAACTTCCTGGCCTCTATCTGTTCCCGCTTGTAATCGTCAAGCATCTTCCTGGCGCGCCTGTAGGCATCCTCGTCACCGAGGCATATCGCAACTCCCAGCGTCCCGGCGTTTAAGCGACCGGTGGCGTTGAGGAGCGTGGCAAACTCCCTCGCCTCGTGCCTCGGGTCGCCCTCCGGGTAGAGCGGGCTTACCACCACGTCCCCAATGAGCCGGTCTATGGCCTCCTTGGGGGCGCCGTGTTTGATGAGGTGTATCACCAGTGCATCGTGAAGCTTCCGCTTCTCCTCCTCGCGGAGCTGCCAGTACTTCACCTCCGGGTCGAAGCCCTTGGCGCGGAGCCACTCTATGGCCTTCCGCTCATCGCCAGTTACCTCGGGAATCTCCGGGTTGGTGGAGTAGGCCAGCATCTGGCGTAGGGGCCGGCTTTCGCGCCCGAAGAGGCGAAGTTCCTTCCGGACCTCCAGGATGCCGAGATCCTTTCCATCCTCTATGATGTCCGTGTTCATGCCGTGGAACGTGCCGTCTATCTCCTGCATGTCGCCGACGGCGCCGACGAGGGCGATATAGGCCAGATCCCGATTCTTCTCGTTCATCTCCCTGGCGACGAAGTAAGCAACGCCCGAACCGCTGAGATCGCGGACGCTGTTGGCCCCGAAGGGGACGGGGTTCACCAGCACGTGAGAATCCGTGGAGAATCCGTCCCTCTCGGGCGGGTGGTGGTCCGCAACAACGACCGTGGCGCCTTCAAGGTACTTCTCGATGAGACCCATCGAACCGCTCCCCAGGTCGCTGAAGACGTATATCCTGTGCTTTTCAGCGGCCAGGTCCTTGATGAGTTCCTCGCTCACCTGTTTGACGATGCTGAGCTGGAAGGTTCCGCCCTCGCGCGCCACCGCCCTGGCCAGAATCGCCCCGGCGGTTATGCCGTCCGCGTCGCGGTGGGAGACTATGCGGATGGTGTGCCCTAACTCAATGTGCATCTTGATCAGTTCGGCGCCTTCCCTGGCCCGCTCCAAAAACGCCCCTCTATCCACGGCAGATTCACCACCGCAGGTTTAAGAAGAAGGAAAGGGATCAGCGGACCAGGAGCTTGGCCTGCTCCGGATCGTAGCGCCACTTGGCCGGGAGCTTGCCGGTCCTGCGGTAGTACTTAACGAGGCGCCTGATCTTGCTCTCGGTGAGCTGGAGACCGCGCCTTGAGTGCTTGTCCTTCGGGTGCATCTCGAGGTGCTTCCTGAGCTTGACGGCCTTCCTGATGAGAGCCATGAGGTCCTCCGGGATGTTCGGCGCGAGGCCGTTCTCCTCAAGGATCTTGGTTATCTTCTTGCCGGTGACGAGCTTGACGCTCGGGATTCCGTACTGGTCCCTGAGGATGGTCCCGATCATGGCAGCGCTGTAGCCTTCCTTCCTGAGCTTAACAACGAGCCCCTCAACCTCCTCCGCCGTGTACTCAACCCAGGTCGGCGGAGCGGTCCTCGGTGGCCTCTTAGAACCTGATTTACCCCTCTTTCTCGCGTGTATCCTTGCCATACCATACACCTCCTGGTGACGGCCAGCTCCCGCCAGCCGCCCCTTCGCGTTGGGAATTGAGGAGAGGTTTAAAAAGGTTTGCCCTTGGGACGTATCCCCTGCTTCCCCTTTTGTACTCCTCATGCCATAGTCTTACGGCCTTCCCGTCTGGATAATGAAGTTTTAATTCAATCGCCCGCCGGAGTTTTGCTTCTTTTCTCCTTGCAGTGAAACCAATCTCTTTGGCAAACCGCATGACGTCACCAAAGCGGGAAATCCATAGGATGAACATATCAACGTTTGACGAGTACTCCTCACCGCGGATAACGACCCTATGTCCCTTTGAATATAGTTTGGATATTTTGGAGCTTATTCCAAGTGTTTCCAGCAGCTTTCTAATGAACCCCAGAACCACCAGATCAGAATTGACCGCGGCAACCTGCACTGTAAAGGTCCTTCCGGCGGATATTACCGGAAACCCCTCACTATCAAAGAACCCCTTGAGGAATTGAGCCGGGTATTCGCCGGCCAGAGAAAACAACCTCTCCCAAGGGCCGCTCAAGAGCTGAAACATGGTCTTATTGCTTCCCTCCACGTAAAATCTATCCACACGGGTTGAATCCCTTTCGAACCCCACCGTGGCCCTAATCCCAAGTTTTTCCAAAGCGTTCGCAAACGCCTCGGCAAATTCTCGATCAATGACTTTAAGTTTGATGAGATACCGCCCGTTGCTCTTCCGGTGAACGCTACCATCCCCCAGGTAAACACCAATTACATACGAAAGCTCTGGGGAGGGATCCGAATGGATGGCCCGGATTTTGTTAAATGGACTATGGGTGCCTTTACACCAGCGAATAACAGTTGCCTTTGAGAGCTTGAGGTTGTATTCATCAGAAATCATCCCGACAATTCTCCCGTAGCTGTGTCCCTCAGAACGCAGTGCCTTCACACGTTCTACGATCTCATGAAGTTCATCAATATCTAGGTCCTTAATTCGCCGCATGACTATCAATAGCAGTAACGATAGAACCATAAAAATATTTCGCTCCTCGATGGAATGGATTCAAGAGCTCAATGACTGAAAAAGAACACCAAGCATCATACAAGAACAGCAACGAACAGAAATAAGCTGGTAGCGGGGGGAAGATTTGAACTTCCGACCTCCGGGTTATGAGCCCGGCGGGCACTCCTAGCTGCCCCACCCCGCTGCTCGACCCGTAGTTAGTGAACCGTGCAGGGTTTATAAATTTTACGGGAGGGATTTATAACCCACCTCACCCCAATCCCCCCGGTGGTGTCATGTACCTGACTAAGGAGGAGGAGCTGATTCTGGCGGGGGAGTACGGCTACGCCCTCCAGAAGGCGATGGAGATACTCGTCGCCCTTGGGGAAATTTACGGTGCCGACAGGCTCATTCCGATAAAGAGCGCCCAGATTGCAGGCGTTTCTTACAAGAACATCGGCGACGCCGGGATGGAGTTCCTGAGGGACTTCGTCAATGCGGGCGCGAAGGTCAGCGTCTACACGACCCTCAACCCCGCGGGCATAGGCGACGACGAGTTCATGGAGAAACAGAGGGAAGTTCTCGAACTCTACAGGAGGATGGGAATCGAGATCACCTCAACCTGCACCCCGTACTACGGAGCGAACCTTCCGAAGTTCGGCGACCACATCGCGTGGAGCGAAAGTTCTGCCGTCAGCTTCGCCAACTCCATTCTGGGCGCAAGGACGAACAGAGAAGGCGGCCCCTCGAGCTTAGCGGCGGCGATAGTCGGCAAGACACCGAACTACGGCCTCCACCTGGACGAGAACAGGAAAGCGACGGTGGTGGTCAACGTTGACGCGAAGGTGGAAACCTTCGTTGACTACGCGGCCCTCGGCTACCACCTGGGCAGGACGCTCGGCAACGATGTGCCCTACCTCAGGGGACCAAAACCCGAGAGAACCGAGCTCCTCAAGGAGATGGGGGCGGCGATGGCGGCGAGCGGGTCGATAGCGCTCTACCACGTGGAGGGCGAGACCCCCGAGTACCGCGATGCCATAACGGATAAACTTGAGACGATAACCGTTGAGGATTCAGATATCCGGGCCGTACGGGAGGAGTTCAGGGACGACTGGGCGGACATAGACATGATCCTCATCGGCTGCCCCCACGCATCCCTCGGTGAGGTGAAGGAAATTGCGGAGCTCCTCAGGATGCGCGGAAGGCCCCTCAGGATACCCCTGTTCATCACGGCAAGCGGCGCGGTCAAGGCTCTGGCCGATGCCCTCGGCTACACGGAGATAATAGAGCGCTACAACGGGAGAATAATAGCGGACGTCTGCTTCGTTGTCTCCCCGATTAAGGGGTGGTACAGCGGCATAGCCACCAACAGCGGAAAATCCGCGTTTTACTTCCGCTCATTCGGGTTCCATGTCCGCCTGGACGATGCAGAGAACCTGATAAGGGAGGCGCCGTGAGGTGGCGGGAATGAAGCTCAGGGGAAGGAAGATAGTCGGGGGAAAGGCGGAGGGCGAGCTGATTGTCTCAAGGAAACCCCTCTCGTTCCTCGGTGGAGTCGATCCAGAGACCGGAATCGTCACCGATGCTGAGAGCGACATAAGGGGACAGAGCATAGCCGGGAAGATACTCGCGTTTCCCCGCGGGAAGGGCTCGACGGTCGGTTCCTACGTCATCTATGCCCTGAAAAAGAACGGAAAGGCCCCAAAGGCGATAATCGTCGGCGAAGCGGAGACCATAGTCGCGACGGGCGCAATAATAGCGGGCATCCCAATGGTCGATGGCATCGACGTTTCGAGGCTGAGGAGCGGGGAGCGCGTTAAGGTCGATGCGGACTCCGGGGAAGTTGAAGTGGAAGAGTGAATCGGCTTCTTTTTTCTACTTTCGCAACCCACCACCAGCCGAGCGGCGGCGAAATTCGCAAACCTTTTGAGGTTGATCATGTAGTATCTTCCGGTGATAGCGTGAGCGAGAGCGTCCAGATCATCATCAACCACATTGAAAAGATTGAAAAGGAACTGGAGGAACTCAAGCTCGAACTTCTGAAACTCCAAGCGGAGAAGGAAGAGGCTGAGATAATTCCCGAAGAGGAGTACCAGGAACTCAAAAGAAAAGCTGAGGACCTAAAAAACAGCCCCTCAGAAGGGCTAAGTGCAGACGAGGCAATTCAAGGACTCCTGAGTTAGGTGGGGAAGTTGTACAGGATCATCGTGGACAAGAGCGTTGTCAAAAAAGCCAAGAGATACCTCAAGCCTGCACAACGCCGAAAACTGGCCGGATTCATCGATGCCCTGAAAACAAACCCCTACCCAAAACCTCCCTATGACTTAAAACCCGTTAAAGGTGAGAAAACCGAAAAAACTAACACCTATCGCCTCAGAATTGGCGATTACCGGGTGTTCTACACCGTGTATTGGGACGACAAAGTAATCATAATAACCGATATAAAGCCAAGAGAAACCGCATATAAATGACGGACAGACCAGGCAACGAAATTAACCTTCCAATGGCACAATGCTTTGAATAATCCAGGCTGAAAGCATAAATAACTTTTTAACCCCTCTCGACTCTTTATTCTGGGAGGAAAAATGCCAAGGGGAATTTACGAGTGCGTCAGGTGCGGCCACAGGGAGGTCATCGAGTCGGGCGAGCCTGTTCTGGAGGGAAGCTGCCCAGAGTGCGGCGGCGACATGGTTCTGGTGGGCTTTGAGGCCGGGGCCGAAAACGCCCCGAACGAACCATCCGTCTCTCTGCGCGCTCCTACCCACGCCGTTCGTCCCGCGGCACTTCCGCCCGCCGTGGATGCAAAGCTGAGTGAGTTCTACGTCATCGAACCCCGCGGGATCGAGGGCAACGTCTTCACATTTGAGGTCAGGGACGTCCTGGAGGAGGACTTTGAAAGGGTCCTGAGGGAGCTGGAGGAGCTCGGATACTGGGCGGCCCTCAAGAGGCGCGGGGGGAAGGTTTTACTCTACGTCTTCCCCGCCGGTGAGGTCAAGGAGGACAACCGCTGGCTCCCCTGGGTCTTCCTAATCGCGACGATATTCACCACGTTCCTCGCCGGCTACTGGCTCTCCCTGGGCTACATCTCCCTCCTCGACGAATACGGCCTGCCCGGGATAAGAAACCCCTACGTCAACGCACTGGCCTTCTCAATAAGCGTCATGGCGATACTCGGCACCCACGAGCTGGGCCACAAGATAGCCGCGGCCTACCATGGGGTTAGGGCAACAATGCCATACTTCATTCCATTTCCCAGCATGCTCGGGACTATGGGCGCGGTGATAAGGGTGAAGTCGCCCCTGCCAACGAGGAACGCCGCCATCGACCTCGGCGTGAGCGGCCCAATAGCGGGTTTTCTCGTTGCCATTCCCGTCAGTATAATAGGGCTAAAGCTGTCGGTTCCGGTTCCCGTCAGCGCGGTGCCGCCAGCGGGAGGGATAACCTTCGGCGAGAACCTCTTTTTCATGCTCATCGAGAAGTACGTTGTGACCTTCCCCGAGAACAGCGTCGTGTTCCTCCATCCGGTGGCGATAGCCGGCTGGGTCGGGATACTGGTGACCTTTCTGAACCTCATCCCCGCGGCCCAGCTTGACGGGGGCCACATAGCGAGGGCGTTCCTGGGCGAGAGGACGCACCGTTACCTGACCATGGCAATAGGTCTGGTGCTCATAGGCATGAGCTTCCTCTGGGTGGGGTGGCTGATATGGGGAATCCTCGTCCTGATGATGGGGGCCATGGGCAACCCCGGCGCCCTCGACGAGGTGTCCCCAATATCAAAGAAGAGAATTGCCCTGGCGCTGGCGGCACTGGCCCTCTTCATACTCTCGGCAACCCCCGCCCCGATAAGCGCTACCGGCTGACCCGCCCCTTCTTTTTCTCCTTGAGTATCTGCTCGATGTCGTAGTATATCGAGTCCCTCGAGACCCCGAACATCCTCGCTATCTCGGAGATGTTGAGGACGCGGGGGTTGTGGTTGAACTCCTCAAGGATACGCCCCAGGAGCCGCCTGCGCTCCTCAACGGTGTACTCGCTCAGCGGCCGCCTCTCCAGGGGGGCGTTGTAGACGGCAATCGCGACCGCGTAGGTCCTCCTCGTGACGGGCGTGATGTACGTCCCCACCTCGAAGTCGACGACGGACGCACCGGGCGGGAGCTTCAGGTTCACCTTCTCAACGGCCTTCGCTATCGCGTCGGCCCTGCTCTTACCCGTTGAGTACTCAGCTATGACCCCCTTTGCCATATCTTGACACGGATCGACCAGCATCGTAACGGTAAGGTTCATAAAAGCTCCAAAGGCCAGGTCTATCTTCGCGGATGATATGAAGCCGCCGCGGTGTGACAGGATTTCCTCCGACTGGAGTACGATGTTCTTTGTACATTCCTCAACGCTTGCCGAGTCATGTTGGATACTCACCAATTCCACGGGATCACCCCTGAGGTTTCCGCAATATTGAGTACGCTTCCCTTAAATTTGAGCAGAAAGCTATATAAGTTTTTTCGGGCCTATGATAGAATGAAGCAACCCCCCGGAGGTGAATAACATGTTCAGGCTAAGAAGGAGGAAGGGTCAGGGCGCCATCGAGTACCTCTTCATGATCGCGGCGGCGCTCGTTATAATCCTGATTGCGGTTAGGTACGTGAGCGATGCAGGACAAAACGCTAGTACTCAGGGAAACCTAGCCCAGATTCAAGCCCAAGTTGAAACCATAAAAGCCCAGCTTCAGGCCTCCGGCCAGAGCTTGGATTCAGTTCAAATTCCCTACACGTACAACGACATTTCAGGCACGACAACGTTTAGTGACCTTTACAGCATCTGTACCGGCACCTCTACCAGTGGCACTCTTTCATATCACAACCAGAGTGCCAATGAAACTCAGACAACTACCTTAAACATAGATAGATATACTGCATGTAAGGCCATTGTAGATTGGTGGAACAACCAGTGAAGCATTGAATACTTTTTTCTATATTTTCCTGTCAGGTGATCTCCAATGCGCGCCCAGGCTTCTCTGGAGTACCTATTCATGCTCGCCGGGATGTTCGTGCTCGTTCTGGCAACTCTCTTCGCCTACAACAACGGCGTCCTTCCCCACACCATAGAGACCGGCGAGCAGGTGAACGTTCTCCAGCTTCAGAACGACGCCCAGTACATCGTCGTCCAGCTGAAGGCCAACGAGCTCTGGGAGGAACTCAAGTCCAAAACGGTAACCCTCACGATCTCGGACGGCAAGACCACCTGCACCGTCGATAAGACATCCTACACCGGCACCTATCCGGAGGTTATAGAATATTCAACGGACGGCAAGACTCTTGAGAAAATCTACAACGACTGCATGGACGGCAACGCGGGCGCGTGCGAGGTTATAATCTGCTCGCTTGGGGCGGGCTGAGGCGCGATCTCTTATGGATCTCCAAGGAGTTCTTTAGTGAGGACCTTTTGGCGGGTGAGACCTGGCTCCCTGTAACATTTTCTTCTCACACTTTCTCTAAGAACTGCGTTCTTAATTCTTAAACTTCTTGACAGATACATGACCAAAAAGTTTTTAAAAGATGTAATACAAACGTATTACGAGGTACTTGTGGGGGTGGTTTGGATGGCATACTCTCTGGAGATAACCAGGAGGACTGGGAAGGGGAAGGATGGCCCCAAAACCAAATTGATCAGCGTGAGGATTCCAATATTTGCATACGAGCAGATAGAGGCCCTCGTGGACCTGGGGGTTTTCCCGAGCAGGAGTGACTTCATCAATTATGCAATCCAAAAAGCACTCTTCGAGCTTCCCGCGTTTAAGGTACCTACCTCTGATGAAGCCCTCCTGGAGATGATGGCCCTCGGGCCGGATTCACCTCCGAGTGATGATGAGATCCAGGAGGTGTTGAAAGGTGTCGAGAAGGAAGTTCGAGCCTATTCCCGTAGTGATAGACCTGAACGTCGCCGTGTCCTCCGCGTTAGGAGGACCGGCAGCGGCGCCAGCAACCGTGGTTCGCCTGGTGATTGAAGGCAGGATAGTCAATTTCGCTTCGAAGTTGATGCTTGACCGTCTTCGTGCCAAATTGGGAAGTCGTCGTGTCCAAAGGTATCTGGCCAATAAATCTTCAGGGCCAACCGGGGGACTACTATGGTACAAACCTTATGCAATTATGACAGCGTTTGAAATAAAGTCTGTAGTAATCAGTCCAGAGAGCTGGGTAGATGCCAGTGAGGATGAGGAGGATAATGAAGTTTTGTCAGTGGCCTGTGATGCCGGTGTTGAGTATCTCATCACCCAAGATCAAGACGATCTCCTTTCACTGCGGGATCCCGAAACCAGGGAAGTAATCATTGAGGATGAAGATGGGAATGAAGTTTGCAGAATCAAGATTCTGACTCCAAGAGAGTTCCTAGAGGAACTGAAAAAGAAAGGATGGGTAATCTGAGCCCCGTTATCATTTTTCTCTTTTAGACCGTCCCGTTCTGGTTAACTAGCAATATGAACAGAAAAACGGCAACGAGGAGGTTTAAATAGTTTCGATGCAGTCCTCCCACCCGTTGGAAAAGTAGATGGGGAACTTAAAGGCCTTGAAAAGAGGTTTGAGGAGTATAAAAGTGGAAAAGCAAAAGTAGTTGGTGGAAAAGAAGCGGTTAAGACACTCTCAAAATATATAGGTAGCGGATAGGAGGGTTGGGACTTAAGAGTAGGTTTAAATACTATTGTAGTTTATTTGTAGTTGATGATGTGGATGGCGGAGAGGGTTGAATACCCAATATCGGTGAGGCTTCCAGGGTATGTTGTTAAGAAAATTGACGAATTGGTGCAGAGAAAGGAGTTTCGGAGCCGTTCGGACTTCATTAAATTCGCAGTTACCATGACGCTTGGCCAGATGATGATTGAAGAGGCCAGAGAGCTCGCCAAGAGTTTAACGCCCGAAGAAATCAAGGCAGAGGCTATGGAAGCCCGGAGAAAGTTGCTAAAAGGGGATTTCGAGGATGAATGGCCGGAGGTAAAAGAGACTCTCCAGGAAGTTGAAGAGGAGTTCAAAGAGCTCACGGGTGCTGAATAATGAAGAAAACCATACAAGTGTGCTTCCGCGTTTGAATATCCTGAGCATAGGGACGAAAAACCTTTAACGTCCCCCCGACAACCCTCCCTTGAGGTGGCCGTCTTCGTGCTGAATTAGGAGAGGTAAGGAGGCGCCGGAACATCTATATGCACCAAAGACCCAACACAGGCCCTTAAAAAAGCTCCCGTGTCTTTTCTGCCAGCTCCGTTATAACGCCCTCCTTGAGCTTTCCTATGTATCTACCGTTTCTGAGTTTCGTCTTGGGCATTGTGAACAGCTTGAAGAGTTTTATCATACTCACGTTCCTAAGCCCTCTGCTGGTGTTTGGGTCCAGGTCATCGTTTTTTATAACCCTCACCATCTCCCTAAGCTGGGGGGACAGGGCAGAGACACGCTTCAGCTCAAACCGCGAAATCTGGCAGACTACTACATCCCGCCCATTGTTGTTCATTGTGTCGCCGGAGATTATAAGAACCGGCCGATGTTTGTATTTCAGCCCTCCATCCTCATCAAAATAAGGGAACGGGGCCGTCCAGATCTCACCCTGCTCCATTGGACAACCTCCAATCTCAGGTATTCGATTCAAGAAGTTCATCAAGGAAATAGTCATCCACCGCACTTGGAGTCGGATGAACTTCCCTTATCTTACCGGCAACTATTTTGATGTCCTCAAGCAGTTCGGTGAGAGACTTTCTGTTCTGGAGAAGTTTCAACAACCGAAGCATGAGCAGCAGGAAGTAGGATGACAGCTCGCTGGCAGTTTCGAGGCTCCTGGTCTCTATGATTATTCCAAGAATGTTCGATTCAATGAAAAGGAATCTGTCCACAGCATCCATCTCTTCCAGCTCCTCCTCGGGAAGCCGGCCGTCCAGAGCTTTTTTCAACAGTAGCTCAGAAGCCCGGTCAATATCCGCTTTCAGTTTAACGAGTTCTGGCAGGATGATGTTCCTAAGTTCCTCCTCAAGTTCGTTGGGAGTCATCTCCACGTTAATCGCCGCATCGGCAATTGCATGGATGTCCCCTTCGAACTCCTCGGTAAAGAGCCTATAAATACGTTCAATAGCCATAAGATAGGCTTCCTCACTCGGTTCATCTGGAGTTAACTCCATCAACCTGGAGAACAGAATTCCCTCCTTTTCGCCCAGGTTCTTTTTGAACTCCTCTAAAACGCCCCTGAGTCCACCTCCATCCCGCGATATCCCCTCCAGCAACGGCCGAATATTCATACTGCCGAACGGGAACGCCAGGCCCGCAAAGTTACCATGCTGGACAGGAAGTGCCGGAGGTGTCATTTTCGTTCACCATTCCAATGCCTATGAAAAAGTGTGCCTCCGCGTTTAAATATCTTTGGGATATCGGGACGAAAAACCTTTAACGCTCCCCCGACAACCCTCCCCTTAAGGTGACCGCCATGGGACTCTTTTCATTCGGCTCCAAGAGGGGCAAAATCAAAAAGCTCATCGAGGAGGAGCGCTTTGACGAGGCACTGGCGATTGTTGTAAAGGACAAAAAGGCCCTGGACGGCCTGATTGAACTTCTGGATGAAAGCTCTCCCGGAATCAGGGGAGACGCCCTCCTCCTGCTCGGAATGGTGGCAGAGCAGAGGCCCGGGCTTCTAGAGGGTCGGCTGAGGACGGTGTTCCCAAAGGCTGTAGCCCTTACCCTGGATAGGAACCCGTACGTCCGGGAAAACGCCATGGTGCTCTCCTACGAGCTCGCGGGGCAGTTTGGAGGAGCTGTGAGGGCGCTGCGGGCGGAGGTAAGTGACGATATAATCAGGGCGCTGGTCGAGGGCGGCCGGAACCTCAAGGGGTTCGCGGCACTCCTCGCGGGGGAGCTTGGTATAACCGATGCAAGGCCCTACATCGAGGAGCTCGTGGGCGTCGAGGATAAGGTTATACTCCCGTTCGAGGGCAAGAAGTGGGTACCGCTGGGAGAGATAGCAAGGGAAGCCCTTGAAAAACTTTCATAATTCGAAATTGAATTTATTCATTTCTTCCGGCATCCCATTTATGTTGCGAAAGATTAATAAGCCCGTTCGTTTTAACTACTTCAGGTAATACCATGCTTGGAGAGTTGCTGTTTTTCCCGTTCCTGGTCATCCTGCTGGTGGTCAAGGTAGGCTTTGCCATAATCAGGTACCTCCTGGCCAACGCGATAATCGGCCTGATTATCCTGTGGTTCACGAACTGGATAGGGATATCGGATGTGCCACTAACGGCGCTGAACGTTCTGGTGGTTGCTATAGGAGGAATCCTGGGCGTCATAGCCCTCATAATAATCTCGTGATTCTAGCCGAATCCTCCCCTGTTCCTAAACTTTTATAAATTCCCTGCTTTTTTCATTCTCAGGTAGCGGAAACTGGCTGGAAAAACGTTCTGAAGGGGAGTGATGCTCATGTCTCACAAGTCAGCCGAGATGTATGAACTCAAGAAGAAGGTCGAGGAGCTGAAGGGTTATCGAGGTCGAGCCACCGAACTGGTGACCCTCTACGTTCCGGCCGGATACGATCTGAACAAGGTCATGCAGCAGCTGAGGGAGGAGTACGGGACGGCCCAGAACATCAAGAGCAAGTCAACCCGAAAGAACGTCCTCGGTGCCCTTGAGAGGGCGATGCAGCACCTCAAGCTCTACCGCAAGACCCCCGAGACCGGTCTGGCCCTCTTCGTCGGAAACGTCAGCGAGCAGGAGGGCGTCAGCGACATAAAGCTCTGGGCGATAATCCCTCCAGAACCCCTCAAGGTCAGGCTCTACCGGTGCGACCAGACCTTCATCACCGAGCCGCTGGAGGAGATGCTCCGCGTCAAGGACGCCTACGGCCTCATAACCGTTGAGAAGAACGAAGCCACCATAGGTCTCCTGCGCGGGAAGAGGATAGACGTCATCGACGAGCTGACCTCCAACGTGCCCGGTAAGACCAGGGCAGGTGGTCAGTCGGCCAGGCGTTACGAGCGCATCCGTGAGCAGGAGACCCACGAGTTCATGAAGCGCATCGCCGAGCACGCCAACAAGGCATTCCTCCCCCTCCTGGAGAAGGGCGAGCTGAGGGGCATCATCATAGGCGGCCCGGGACCGACCAAGGAGGACTTCATAGACGGCGAGTACCTCCACCACGAGCTAAGGAAGAAGATAATCGGCGTCGTTGACATCAGCTACAGCGGGGCCTACGGCCTCAAGGAGCTCGTCGAGAAGGCCAGCGACATCCTCAAAGACCACGAGGCCATAAAGGAGCGCCACCTCATACAGAACTTCTTCAGGCACCTCGTCAAGGACACAGGGATGATAACGTACGGTGAGAACGAAGTCAGGAAGGCCCTGGAGCTCGGCGCCGTCGATACGCTCCTCATCAGCGAGGGCTATGACAGGGTCAGGGTCAGGGCCAAGTGCAACAGCTGCGGCTGGAGCGAAGAAAAAACTATGAGCGAGCAGGAGTTCCATGTTTACAGGAAAAAACTCACTCACTGCCCCAAGTGCGGCAGTCAGAACCTGGACTTCGAGAAGTGGGACGTCGCGGAGGAGCTAATAAAGATGGCGGAGGAGGCCGGCTCCGAGGTGGAGGTCATCTCCCTCGACACCGAGGAGGGCCAGCAGTTCTACAAGGCCTTCGGCGGAATAGCGGCGTTCCTGAGGTACAAGATTCAGTGAGTTCCTGTGCGTCTTCTTTTTTCTTCAACCAATGGGGATTCATGAAGGACGCTTGAATTCAGCCCAGCACCCCGGCGAGCAGCTTTCTTATATCCTCCTTCACTTCGTCTCCATCCATCATGTACGGGGGTCTGAGGACGGGTTTTATTGAGAAGCCGCGGAGTGACATGGCAAGTTTTATCGCGGAGCCGAAGGATGAGGCAAGGTCATAGACCCTGGACAGCTTTGCCAGCCTCCTGGCATGCTCAAAAGCATCCTCAAACCGCTTCTCATGGAACGCCCTCCAGAGGGCCAGATGAACCTCAGGGGCGAAGTTGGCGCAGGCCATTATCCCCCCGTCCCCACCCAGAACGAGCGTGTTCAGGAGGTGCTGGTCGAGGCCGGTGAAGACCCTGAAGTCATTCCTCTCCCCCTTGACCTCGAGGATAACGTCCCGGATATGGTTTACGCTGTCAATCGTCTCCTTCACACCGGAGATGTTCGAATACTCGAGGGCAAGGCGCTTGATGGGGGAAACGCTGAGCGGGTTGGCGCAGGAGGGGATGTTGTAGAGGATGATCGGAATATCCGTACTCTCGGCCACGGTCGAGTAGTGGGTGAACAGGGCGTCGTCGTTCAGGGGGCAGTAGTAGGGGGGCGCTATCACGACGTAGTCGGCCCCTATGTCCTGGGCGTGCTTCGTAAGCTCAACGACCTCAACGGTGTTCGAGGAGGCCGTACCGACCAGGTAGAACGCCGACTTGACCAGCTCCCTGCCCCTCTCGGCGAGGAGCTTCCGCTCGTTCAGGTTCAGGCTAGTGAACTCACCGGTTGTCGCGTTGATGAATATCCCGTGGACGCCGACCTTCTGGAGAAACTCGATGTGCTCCTCGAGGGCGGGAAAGTCAATGGAGTAGTCCTCGTTGAAGGGCGTTACAAGGGGCACCACAACACCGCGCATGGAATCACCGAAGATTCTGGGGGAAGGGGGTATTTTAGGGTTCCGGGAAGTTTTTAAGTATCGGTACCGATACCAGGTATCGGGGGCGGTACTTATGCTCTTTGACCCAAGACCAAAGGAGAGAAGGGGGGAGATGTTTGACAGAGAGGTGGAACTTGAAGCCATCCTCAGGGGTATGGAGGAGTATCCGATAACCCTCATCATAGGAATCCGCCGCGTGGGTAAGAGCTCCCTTCTAAAGGCGGCTCTCAACGAATATCCCGGAATCGGGCTCTACCTCGATGCCCGCCGGCTCTACGCAGCCGGAAGCGGAAGCATAAGCGCCCCAGTAATGGCGGACGAACTCAGGAGGATACTCCTGGGGAGGGGCCGTTTTGGATTCCTCAGGGGTATGAGCGTTGAGAAGGTGAACCTTGGGGGAATTCAGATCAAACCCCGGGATATGGGGTTCATGGACGTTCTTGAGATTATCCACTGGATTGGGGAAAGGACAGGCCATAAAGTCATCCTGGCCTTTGACGAGGCTCAGTATCTGAGATTCTACGGCTCCCGGGGCGGAAAGGACCTGCTGGCTGGCATAGCCCACGCCTATGACTCAATGCCGAACCTGAGTTTCGTATTCACCGGCTCGGAGGTTGGACTTCTCCACGACTTTCTGGGGCTGGATGACTACTCAAGCCCCCTCTACGGAAGAATCTACGAGGAGGTTGAGGTCAGACCGTTTCCAAGGGAGCTTTCCGAGGAGTTCCTTAGGGTGGGTTTCTCGGAGGTTGGGTTGAACGTACCGCAGGATGACATCAAAAGGGCCGTTGACGAGCTGGATGGAATACCCGGATGGCTCGTTGAGTTTGGATTCAATTACTGGAAAAAAGGAGACCCCAAAAAGGCCCTGGAAACCACGATAGCAAAGGCGAGGAACATGATACGGGAGGAGCTTCTTGAACTTGAAAGGCGCTCCCCAAGGTACGCCCTCATTCTGCGCGCGGTATCCATTGGACTGCACAGGTGGTCCAAAATAAAGGACTACGTGGAGGCAAAGAGCGGCCCCATAACGAACGCCAGGCTGGGCAGCCTTATCAGGAACCTGGAAAAGATGGGGTGGATAAAGAAGGAGAACGGGGAGTACCTGATAGTAGACCCCGTGGTGGAAAAAGTGTTGAGGGAGTGATCACATCTTCTCTGGCGCCTCTATTCCGAGAAGCTCGAGCGTGTTCCTCAGCACCTGCTTCGTCGCCAGGACGAGCAGCAGGCGCTCCTCCAGTATTCCCTCCTCCGCCTTGAGCACGGGGTGGTCCATGTAGAACTTGTTGAAGAGCGAGGCGAGCTCGTTGGCGTACCACGGAATGAGGTGGGGCTTGATGTCCCTGCTCGCCTGTTCCACAATCTCCGGGAACTTGGCTAGGAGCTTCACCAGTTCCTTTTCCCTGTTGGTGAGCCTCGAGAAGTCCGCCCTCTCCATGAGGACCTCCCAGTCGGTCTCAATGCCGCCGTCCGCGGCCTTTCTGAGGATGGACGCGCACCTGGCGTGGGCATACTGGACGTAGGGGGCGCTGTCCCCCTCGAAGTTGAGAACATCGTCCCAGCGGAAGGTTATCACCTTGTCCGGGCTGTACTTAACGAGGTTATAGCGGACCGCTCCAACTCCGACGGCTTCGGCTATGTGCTCCTTCTCATCCTCGCTCAGGCCGGGGTTCTTCTCCTCCACGAGGGCCCTGGCACGCTGAACGGCCTCGTTGAGAACCTCATCGACGGTAAAACCGACCCAGGTTCCTTTCCTGCCCGAGAACTTGCCCTCCTCGCGGACAACGTGTTCATACGCAAGGTGGTGGAAGTTCTCGGCGGAGTCCTCAAAGCCGAGCAGCTGGAGGGCGTACTTGATGGCCATCTGGGGGTGCTTCTGCTCGGCACCGATGACGTTGATGACCACATCAGCTTTTCCGAACGTTCCGGGCATCGCTCTCCCATCGGGGGCGGTCGTCCAGGTTTCGTGTTCTTCGTTCTCCCACGGCTTGTAGAGCATGTCGGCGGTGACCTTACCGAACTTCCAAAGGTGATAGGCTATGTCCTTGCCGGTGTAGGTCGCCGTCCCGTCGCTCCTCTTGAGGACGAGGAATGGGTTCTTCATGTCCGGGAAGAGCTTTCTGAGGTCCATCACGAACGCTCCCTTATACTTCCCTTCCTCTGCCCAGAAGAAGTTCTCGTTGGCCTCGATGAGCTCGTAAGCCTCGCCGAAGATGCCGCTCCTCATTATGTCGCTCTCCCAGCTGAGGAGGTCGTAGGTTATCTTCATGCGGCCGGTCGTGAGCATCTGCGCCCTGACAACCCTCTCCGCGAGCTTTCTGCCGATTTCCGCTATTTCGTTGTCCCCCTCCTCGAGCTTCTTCATCAGCTCACGAACTTCCCCCTCAACATCGGGGTTCTCCTCTATGCGCCTGTTCACCTCGACGTAGAGGAGGCCCATAACGTGGTCAATGAAGTCCTCCTTGAGGCCCTTTTCCCTCATCTCCGCCTCGATCCTGCCGAATTCCTCTTTGAGGTTCAGGTAACCCCAGAGAACCTGGGCAAACTGGACGCCGAGGTCGTCTATGTAGTTCTGAACCTCGACGGTGTAGCCGAGCTTCCGCATTATCCTCGCCATCGTATCGCCGAGAACCGAGTTCCTGGCGTGTCCCATGTGGAGCGGCTTCGTCGGGTTCACGGAAGTGTGCTCGACGATGACCTTCTTCCCATCCCCAAGCGCGCTCTCGCCGTATGCGTTTTTCTTCTCAAGTATCTCGCGGACGAGCTCCCGTCCGAAGGTGCCGTAGTTCAGGTAGAAGTTGATGTAGCCGTTGACCGCCCTGACTTCTGAGATTTCCTCGGGGAGCTTCCCACCGAGCCTCTCCGCAAGCTCCTCCGCTATGAGCTTCGGCGCCTTCCTGAAGACCCGGGCAAGCTGAAATGAAACGGCCGTCCCAAAGTCGCCGAGCTCGATGTTCGGGGTGTCGTCGAAGGTTATCTCCCCGCTCCATTCCTTCCCCGCCTCTTTCAGCATGTCCCCAAGGGTTTCCTGAAGGATGAGCCTCATCTTCTCCTTAACTTCGCCGTATCCCATCTCACACCACCGGTCGTGATTCGGGACATGGACTATAAAGTTTTGCGTGGTGGCGGCGGGGAGATGGAAAACGATAATAACCTGAAGGATTTTCTATTTAGGGGATCTGGTATGAAGAGGGGCGCCGTCCTGCTCGTAATGATCCTCCTGGTGTTCTCGGCTGGATGCATCGGGGAAAAAGAGCAGGTTGAGACCACAGGGAAGCTGGAAGCCATGACCAAGGAGGCCGAAGCACTGGGGTGGGTCAAAACGGGAGAGGGATACTCCGAAACCTACGAACTTTCGATTCATGGGTTTTCCCTTGTGAAAATTCCCTACAGAATACTGCTCTTCAGAAAACCCACTTATGAGCGCAGACGGATGAAAGAGCTGGAGGGACTTTTTGAATTTCTCAACATCAGCGAATCCATGGAAACCCCCGAGTTCACCACCATGGCGGTTGGATGGATAGACACGTCAGATGTGCCAGCAAAGAGTGCTCTGGAACCCGTTCTTGAGAAGGAGATAAAAGATTCCCTCGATTCGGAAGTCACAAAGATGCTTAATAAAATGGGGCTCTCGATAATCTCGGAAGGGGAGTGGAAGGAAAGGGACGGGGTGATGCTTAAAAAACTGTCCGCAAGATATCCTGTGGGAACGTTCAGGACCCAGTACGGCACCGTTGAGCTGGGGAATGTGAAAGTGGAGATACGTGAATACCTCATCCAATCAACCAGCGGCTATGGCATTGTTGTAGTGGCCGTTCCCCAGGACTACCACCGGAGGATCGTGCTGCGTCCCCTCGAGTTCGTTGAGGTCGAGGTCGAGATCGACTGGAACCTCCATGACGGTTCTCTGGTGTCGGACGCGGAGAGTGTGGCCGGGGTGGTTAAATGAGGGCGCTGGAAATCATCGGTGCCATCCTTGCGGTGATAGCGCTGGTTTTCATCCTAACAGTGGCCACAATGGACGAACCCCGGACTCTCGTACCGTCCACCGCCCCGGACGGGTGGAGCCCCAGAGGGACACAGGTGAATTCCATCTCCTACGGCCCCTCGGAGGTGAGGTACACAATAACCGAGTACTCCTACGCTGGGTTCGCCCGCGACATGGAAAATCTTTCACGGCTGGCCGGCATGAGCGTGTCCATGGAAGATGGGGTTGTGGGATACGTGGCGGTTGTCGATCTCTCATCGGTTCCATCGACGGTGCTTCCCCTGGTCCGCGGGAAGGTGGAGGAAGAGGTCATGCGGTTCATTGAGGACGAGGTTTTCTCCATGGCGGGGGAACTGGGGCTGGAATTTCGGGAGAGGTACCCTTCCGGGAGAGACGTTGTGTGGCGCTTCTCGTTCCCCCTGGAGCTTCCGGGGGTGTTCGGTGGGAACACTACAAAAGAAGAGCTGCCCGTGTACGTAAGGGCACGCACAGTGTGGCGCGGAAAGACCCTGGTGGTGGCCCTTGTAGCGTATCCTGACGGCACTCTGGAGGTGTCGGGGGAAAGCACTCCTTCGGAAGCCTGTCGATATCGATAGCCGCAAGGATACATCTGGAATATTCGGACGAGGCCGAGGGCTTTCTCCTGTGGGCGGGCGATGCCGAGCTCAAAGAAACATGACCAACCTTTAAAAACTTCTTCCACCAATTTACTTTGGAGGTGGGTAGAATGAAACACCATGTGGGCGAGCACAAGGCGAAGAAGGGACTCATCAGGATAGAGTTCGATGAGAGGGACGGCAGGGCCGAGCACGTCAGGATCACGGGAGATTTCTTCATGCATCCCGAGGAGGCGGTCCATGAGCTGGAGCAAAAGCTCGAGGGGCACGGGATCGACGAGCTGGAGCACCTCATGGACGAGTTCTTTGCCATGAGGATGGACATTGAGATGCCCTACGTAAACATCGAGGACTTCAAAATCGCGCTCAAAAACGCGCTGAAGGAGTGATGGACGTGCTCGGTGTGAAGGTTCCGAGGAGAACCCTGGGGCACCTGCTGCTGGTGTTCCTGCTCTCCGCCCTCGGAGGATACTGGGCTGGAGCCGCCAGTCCGGACACGGCCCTCGAGGCAGTTCGGAAGATAATCGAGCAAATCGGGCCTATCTCAGACTCCAGCTTCCACAACTTCATCAAAATATTCACCAACAACTCGATGGTGGCACTCCTCACATTCATTTCGGGCCTTTTCTTCGGTCTCGGCCCGTGGTTTATAATGGCCTTCAACGGCTTCGTCGTTGGACTGGTGGTGCTTGCGGTTCACCGGATGGGCGGGATGCCGATGGGGCAGATACTCCTCGGCCTGGTGCCCCACGGCGTCGTCGAGATACCCGCGATAGCCCTCGCCGGCGTCGCCGGTATCGTCTGGTACAGGGAGATAATCTCAGGAGAAGGTGAGGGTGGAGAAAGGTTCAGAAGGGGGGCAGTTAAAGGCCTGAAGCTTTTCGCCCTGTCAGTTCTGCTCCTTTTCGTCGCGGCCCTCATTGAGGCCTACGTAACCCCCAGGGTTGCGGGTCTCTGAGGTCCCTGCCTCCCCAATCTTCATCGCGCTGAACGTTCCGAACTCTTCGTACGTCTCGATCTCGCCGAGTATGACGTCCATTGGGTTCTCAAAGCTGCTCACAACGCTCCTGAGGTACGCCCGGTAGCTTCCGTTCATCTCCATCATGCGCTCTGCCATCGTGGCAACCTTCACGGGGTCGGTTGAGTGGAACTTGACGCCCTTCTCGACGAGCCACCGCGTCACCGCGAGCAGTCTGCCTGGGTAGGTGGATATTGTCGGGGTTCCGAGGGCTATGGCCTCGCGGTTCATCGTTCCACCGGCCCCTATCATAAGTCTGGCGTAGTAGAGCAGGCTGAGGCTGTCAACGGGCTCCTCCGGCATGATCACGTTGTCGAAGCGCTCGAAGCGCTCCCTCTGCTCCGGGGTCCTGGGGAAGAGAACTATGGGCACCTCCGGGAGGAGGGGTATGACGTCCTCAAGGATGCTCTTCCCGTTCCCGTTGAAGTAGTTGGCCTTCACGGGCTCGGTGCGCATGACGATGTACCCGTTCCTCCTGACGCCGAGCTTGTTCAGGACCTTCCGGTTGGGAAGGAAGCCGTAGAGGTGAGACAGCTCGGAGAAGCCGTTTATCGGCCTCATACCGTTGGGGTCGGCGCCACATCTGATCAGTTCGTAGGCGTCTATGGCCTTGGGGAACACCAGGAGTTCGGTGTAGGGGAGTATGAGCTTGTTCTGGCCAACGGCGGTTTCGTTGTCCACGAAACCTATCGAAGGAATCTGGAGGCCAAAGGCGACGCGCGGTGCCTCCGCGGAGTGCTTGTACAGAGCCAGGTCCGGTTTCTCCTCCACTATGAGCTTGCTGAGGCGGTACATCCTCTCGGTGCCGGCCACGAGCTTGCCCTCGAGGGTGGCACCCCCGTGCCTTCCGACGACGTAGTAATCAAACCCGTACATGTCGAGGATGCCAGTAAGGCCGTCGAATTCGCGCGTGGTTATCAAAACCTCATGTCCTGCCTTTTCGAGTTCCCTGATTATACCCTTGAAGAAGTGAACGTGAGGGGAGTTCGTTATGTCGATCCATACCTTCATTCTACCCACCATGTTACTGAACAGCTCTGTTCAATATAAGGCTTTCCCAAAAACGGTTGTGAAGCCTTCTTTTCAAAGCTTTAACAGTATGTTTTCAGACAAAAGAACGTTTAGAACGCTTTCTTTCCATGAAAACGACCCCGACCAAAGGTAAAAATCTTGTAAATATGCCCTGGTCCCGTAAAATAGTCTGGAAACCCCTGCATCCCAGGAAACCGGGCCGGAAACCGTTTTCTGGAAAAGGCTTTTATTCATGCAGGAAAAGCGTTGATGGGTGACACGAATGCGGGACAGGATAGAGAAGAGAACGGCGGAGATAGCTGTCATCGGCCTCGGGTACATCGGCCTCCCGACCGCGATAATGTTCGCCAACGCGGGCTTCAATGTTACAGGATATGAAATAAAGACTGACGTTGTTGAGAGGATAAACTCCGGAAAGGCCCACATAGTCGAGCCGGATATAGACGATCTCCTCAGGAAGGCCATTGAGAGCGGAAAGCTGCGGGCAACGTCGAACCCCGCCGACATCAGAGAAAAGGACGTCTACATAATCTGTGTCCAAACGCCCCTGAGGGAGGACAGGACACCCAACCTCACCTATCTGGAAAGCGCCGTCAAAACCGTTGCAAAGGCGATGAAGCCGGGCGCACTCATCGTTATCGAGAGCACGGTTCCCCCGCTCACGACGGTTAGAATGGCCGAGCTCATAGGGGAGCTGACCGGATTGAAGCCGGGAAGGGATTTCCACATGGTTCACGCGCCGGAAAGGGTGATGCCGGGCAGGATATTCAGGGAGCTGGTGTACAACTCGCGCATCCTCGGTGGTATAACCCCCGAAAGTGCTGAGCTTGCCGAAAGGCTCTACCGCTCCTTCGTCAAAGGGCAGATATTCCGGACAAAATCGACCGTCAGTGAGGTCGTCAAGCTCATGGAGAACACGTTCAGGGACGTCAACATCGCCCTCGCGAACGAGTTCGCCTACCTCGCCCACCAGTATGGGATAAATGTCTTCGAGGCCATAGAACTGGCCAACAGCCACCCGCGCGTTAAAATCCACGTTCCTGGAATAGGCGTTGGCGGCCACTGCCTTCCAAAGGACCCCCACCTGCTCGTCTGGCCGGCGAAGGACGACTTTGGCCTCATAAGGCTCGCGCGGGAGATAAACGACGGTATGCCCCTCCTCGCCAAGGATCTTCTTTTCGAGGCGCTGAGAACCATCAACCTCCTGCCAGAAAAGGCCGTGGTCGCGGTCCTTGGGCTGGCTTACAAGGGGGACAGCGACGACACCAGGAACTCCCCTGCCTCCACCTTCGTGGAAGCCATCATGGATGACGTGGCGGAGGTAAGAACGTACGACCCGTTCGTGGAAGGAACCCACGGAAGCCTCGAGGAGGCCCTGAGGGGCGCCGACGCGGTGGTCATAGCGACGGACCACACGGCCTTCAAATCCCTCGACTGGGAAACCCTCGGGAAACTCATGCGGAACCGCGTTCTCATCGACGGCCGCCGCGTGGTCGAGGTGCCGCCCGAAGGGTTCGTCTTCAAAGGCGTTGGGAGGGGTGAGTATTGAAACCCGCCTTTGTATTCGGAACCCGGCCGGAGATAATAAAGCTCGCGCCGGTGATACGGGCGTTCCTTGATAGGGGCGTTAAGCCGCTCCTGATTCACACCGGACAGCACTACGACTACGAGATGAGCAGCGTCTTTCTGGAAGAGCTGGAGATGCCCCCCATAGACCACCACCTCGAGGTCGGTTCGGGAACGCAGGCCGAGCAGACGGGTCTCGCGATGATTAAGATCGAGAAGGTCCTGAGGGACGAGAGGCCGGACGTCGTGCTCGTTCAGGGGGACACCAACACGGTTTTGGCGGGAGCTTTGGCGAGCGTCAAGCTCAAAATCCCCGTTGCCCACGTGGAGGCCGGCCTCAGAAGCTTTGACCGGACAATGCCGGAGGAGATAAACAGGATTCTTGCAGACCACGCGAGCGAGGTTCTCTTCCCCCCAACGGAGGAAGCCCGGAAAAACCTGGAGCGCGAGGGCATAACGAAGAACGTTTACGTCGTTGGCAACACCGTTGTGGATGCCGTTCTCCAGAACGCGGAGGTGGCGGAGAGAAAGAGCGATGTGCTCAAGAGGTTTGGACTGAAGCCGAAGGAATACGTGCTCGTAACCGCCCACCGCGCCGAGAACACCGACAGCAGGGAGAACCTCGAAAGACTCATTGAGATTCTAGAAGGGCTTCCAATAAGGGCGGTCTACCCGATGCATCCCCGCACGAGGGGCAGGCTCGAGGAGTTCGGCCTCTGGGAGAGGGTGGCCTCAATAGAGAACCTGACCGTGACAAAGCCCCTCGGCTACCTCGACTTCCTGAAGCTCGAGAGGAACGCCTTCGCGATAATGACCGACTCAGGCGGAGTACAGGAAGAGGCGATAATCCTGAACGTGCCCTGCCTAACGCTCCGCTACAACACCGAGAGGCCGGAAACCGTCGCCGCGGGCGGCAACGTTCTCGTGGGCCTGGAAAAGGAGCGCGCCCTGAGGTATCTCCAGAGACTCCTGGAGGATGGGGAGTTCTACCGGAAAATGGCAGGGGCGGCGAATCCGTTCGGCGACGGAAAGGCCGGGGAGAGGATAGCGGAAATTCTGATGGGGCTCCATGAGAGGGGCGAACTGATGGTCAGGGGCTCAAGGTTTATTTGAGGGCTCGAGTGTCCGTGCCCATTCTTGGATTTCCCTCCCTACTTCCTCAGCCAAGATGTCCCAGCAGCTCCTATTGGCCAGCTTACCGCGTCTTACTTCAAGAACGTTCCAGTAAACCACCTTAAGCGAATAGGGACTTCCATCGAGATCAGCCCTTGCTTTGGCGGTGCGGAAAAGATCTGAGGCAAAATATCGCAGGTCATCGTTTTTGCTTGAATCCCCTGAGTATCTTTCCTCCACCGACAGGTAGCTCCCAACGTCACCGCTGGAGCTCATGTAAACGAGTATGCTCGCGTAGCAGTTTTCGTAATAGACCGTGTTCTCATGTCCACGAAACGGGACGAAAATGACAACAACCGAGTCGTTTATCCTTGAGAGGAGACCTTCATCCGGAAAGATTACGACCGGCCTAACGTGAGCGAACTCGGGGAAGAGATTTTCCGATTCCAAAGCCTCGACTATGGCATTTCTTAGGGAGTCCCCAAACTGGCCGTGGTAATCAAGCTCCGGATAAACATCCGGGATGAGCTCGAGTTCAAGAGGCATGTCCACAACAACCTTTCCAGAAACGGTGACGTTGGAGAGGCGATCAAACTCACCCTTTGATTTCCACCCCACCGAAACATTCGCTAGGAGGTATCCGATTAGAAGACACAGAATTGCTATAGAAAAAACGAAGAGCTTCGGCCGACTCATTCCCCACCCCCCGCGTGGAAAAGCTCGGCTTGCTTGGCGACCACCTCAGCGGCCTTTCTCATGAGGTAGTCCTGGTAGCCCCTGAAGGCAATGAAGCCCTCGGATTCGTCCGAGACTTCAGCGATGATGTAGGCCTGGAACTGGGCCCTGCCGGTTTTCTCAAAGGACGTCAGGGCCGTTTTCTTATCCGCAGCGTTCCGGTAGTTTATGTAGTGGGTTGGATCGCCGGCGCTAGAATAGAAGGCGACGGCCCTCACGCGCCCCTTCGAGAGCACAGGGGAATAGTTGATGTTGAGTCCCTCGATCCAAACGGCCAGAAACTGACCATCACATTCCACCGGGGCGGAGAGAATCAGGACCTTGTGCCCTCCGGCCCTCAATTCGTCGGCGACCAAATTTCCAAAAGGAGAATCCGGGTACACACAAAAGCCCTCGTTGAAGGTCGCGTTGGCGTCCTTTGAGCTCCCAACCTGAATGGTTGAATGTGTTTCGGACTTTGCCAGAGCAAAATCGCCGAAGTAGAGCGCGAGAACCAAAACCACCAAAACTACGATGGCGATATATGCCCTCCTCATGCACTCCCCCCAAACGCAATAAAACTCTAAAAATTTAAACTTTTCGAAGTTACAGTTAAACGAACAGGGGTCCTCCATGGGTTACTGAATTGGAGTTATAGGACACTAACGACCAGAGTTTGAAGATAGTGCTTTGCCCAGCATATCTTCGACCGTTCTCGTGAGGTTCTGGGCCCGCTGAAAAGTTTCTTCAAGGGTTCGTGAGAGCTCCTCCCCATTCTGCCCGCCGTGTTCTCCAAAGATGGCGAAGAATTTCTCAATTATCCCTTTAGAGGTCTCCGTAGAGTTTCTAACGACCTTCAGAGTATCGTTCTGACCTCCTCCCCGCCTTGAGGGCGAGGGTTCCAACGGTTTAACCCCTCGCCAACGGCAGGGAGGTTTGAGGGGTTCTCATCAGGGCAACCTTTGAAAAGGGTTCTTCGAACCCCTCCGGGAGGGTCTCCCCCCAGTTACCCCTCCTCTGAGCGTACAAGCCACTCAGATTCGGGGTTATGGTTTTCACAATCTTCTTCAAAATGTTGAAAGCTCCAACCAAGTCGGCATTGAAGATAAGCCCCGTTGCGGGACACGAATAAAGACCACGAACAAACCTCACCCCCTCGTGGGGCTTCCCGCAGACGGGACAAGTTTTCGAAGTGAAAGCCTCATCAACGAGCACAACTTTGATACCATACTCTTCCGCAACCTCAGTGAGGCGTTTAATCACGTAATTAAACCGCCAAACGTGAGAGATGAGGAAATTCTGCTTTTTACCCTTCCCAGGGCTTTGAGCAATACCCTTTGGATAACCAACGACTATTCTTGAGACTCCCAAATCGTAGAGTTTCCTAACAGTCTGTCTAACTGCTGTGTTAATGTAGTGCCTCGCCTGAAGTTTCGCTTTATCGTGCATTCTTTTGAGTTTTCTGCTTGTCTTAGCACCAGATTTATTGAGTTTGGACTGGTACCCGGCAATCTTCTTCCGCCAGTAAAAATCAATGCTCTTTAACGGTCTTCCATTGACCAGAAAGCTTTCTCCATTCTCCACGTAAACAGCCATTAGGTTGTTCACTCCTAAGTCTATCCCCGCTGAGAGACTTCCTTCTGGCTTTCTTGGGAGTTTGACCCACTCCCCATTTTCAAGTTTTTCCCCCACCGTGAAGCTGACGTGAGCGTACCATTTCCGCTTGACATCATCGTAGGTTATTTCCAGCCGCCCCATTTTACCCTTCAAGTGTATTCTGCCCTTGAATTGGATTTCGAGGCGTTTGAATTTACCAAGACCTTTTAGAATAAGCTTGTTCTCGTCAATTTTGTACTGGTCGTTTCTCAGGACTATTAACGGTTTTCTCCTCCCGTCTTCTTTGAGGTAGTTTGGTGGTTTTGGCTTGAGCCGGTCGGGTAGTTCTCCATTGCGTTTTTTCCGGAGGAGGGAGAAGAAACTCCGCCAGGCTTCCGCGTTTTTGCGACATATTTGCTGGACTGTGGCAGAACCGATTTCTCTCTTAAACTCTTCATAAATGGTTTTCTCGGTTGTATTGAAGTCCACGATTTTGCCCTCGAAGAATTGCTGTTTTCTCAGGTAGTTCACCCGGTTCCAGACTTTGGCTCCAAGGTCAGCTAACTCGGAAAGAACTTTTTCCTGCTCTTTTGAGGGTTGTAGTTTTACTGTTACCGTCCGCTTCATTTTAGAGTGTGGTATTGTTTTTAGGCTTTAAAAGAGTGTCGCTTTCCCGCTTGAATGCTGGTTGATTGCTTACTGCATCCCCGCTGTGAACGGCAAGGCCTTCAAAAGAAAAATGTAAACCCTCAGCGCGTACTCAGAGCTCAGGGAGCTGTTCCCAACGTACCGATCTGTAGTGTCCAGGAGTTCACGGATCATGGAAGAGTTCAGGTCACTTGCATTGTAGACGCCGCCCTCCAGGGATATTCCCATCCCACCAGCGGACTGGTTGTAATCCGGAACTCGGGGTCCGGGCGTTTTTGCCCCCTCCGCTGGTGAAGTCCACGTGAATGAAACCTCCCCGTTAAGTCCTTCCAGCGTCTTTGAGAGCGAGCCAAAGGAGGAGAGGATACCCGAATACACCATTGCCATTAGAATAAACATGATGATAATTGTCACGACCTTTCTCATAATCCTCCCTACATTAAGTACGGTTCTTCAAATTTAAAAGTTACTGCAGTATTGTTAAAACTCCAAAACATTCCAAAAAATACGATATTTTCAGGAGACCCTAAATCTCCGTACCAATATATATACCGTGCCTCGTCCTGACTATCCTCACCCTGATCCTGTCCCCAACCTCGGCGTCGGTGTTGATGACCTCGATGAGGCGGTTCCGGGCCTTCGCGAGCATCTCGCCCTTTATCCTGCCCGGGAGGACGACCTCCGCCTTGACGATTTCCCCAGGCCGGAAGGAGAGGGGGATGAACTCGCGCTTTTCCATCCCGAAGTGCCTGGGCTTCAGGACGAGCGGTTTCATCCCGGTCTTCTCTTCGAGCTTCCTGAGCCAGGCGTAGAAGTCCTTGAAGGGGACGAGCTTCGCTATCGTTGGGTTCCTTCCGAACTTGTAGGGGATGTAGTTCTGGAAGCCGAGGGCCGGCCAGCGCTTTCCGGCGCCGATTTTCCTTGCGAACTCTATGAAGGCCTCGGCCTCGTCGTCGTTTATGCCGAAGATAATGACCGGGGCGATGAGGACGTCGATTCCAGCGTTCACCATGGCCTCGGCCATGTCCAGAACGTGCCCGAGGTCGTAGTCCTTCCTGCCCATCAGCATCCTCGCCTTGTCCGGATCGAGGGAGTGAATCGAAAGATTCACCCTGTCGAGGCCGGCCTCCGCCAGCTCCTCAACCAACTTGTCGTTGAGAAGCGTCCCGTTGCTCTGCATCGAGATTACAGACACGTTCGGGTGCTCCCTGAGCGCCCGGACGAGCTCAACGCGGAAGGGATAGATAAGCGGCTCGCCCTGGCCGTCAAGATGGGCCTCCAGACCCTTTCCCTTTATCCTCGCGACCTCATCGAACCACTTCATGAGATAGTCGATATCAACGACGTAGTCCAGCTTCCTCGTCCTCGAATACGGCCCCTCATCAACCGAGCAGAAGACGCAGCTGAGGTTGCAGCCGCTCACGCCGCGGATTTGAATCAGATTCGTTCCCCTGTCGATCAGGCCGAAGGCGTTGTACCCCAGGAGCGGGACGTCAAGTCCCTCGTGGATATAGAGGACCCTTCTGTTGGTGTAGCGGTTTCTCAGGAGGGCTCCGAGGTTGTTCTGGATGTATATCGAAATGTACTGCTCGATGCCGGGATAGTCCGTGTCGATGACGAGAAGGCCGTTTCTCACGGAGATTTCAGGCTTAACCCGGTACTTTCTCCTTATCACCCTCGCCAGCTCGCCCTTGTCGAGGTCCGCGTAGAGGGTCTCTCTCCAGACCAGCCTGATGCTCTCGCCGGCATCCTCGAAGGTGACGTGGGGAAGGTGAACCTCGATCATGTTCCGGGGTTTGGAACCGTTCTTAAAAACCCGACGATGGATAAAACATCCCGGCACGGGTGGGCCTCCAGGGGCGTCACTGCCCAAAGGTTTTTAAGGGAAGACCTGTTGGCATCATGCGGGCATGGAAACATTTTAATATTATTGAATTAAACAGTCTAACAATGGACTAGTGTGGGTGATGCTGATGTGGGGAAAGATCGAGCATTATTTTGACGAATATCCCGTCAGGAAGCAGATAGCCAAGACCCTCCTCAAGTACGGCCTCAAGGTCTCCGATGACCTCAAGATCAAGGCCGGCGACATAGAGGTTCCGTACACCAAGATCGCCAAGGCCCTCGACGTGGACAGGAGGGTCGTCAAGGAGACCGTCGGCATGATACTCAAGATACCCGAGCTGAAGGAGATATACACCAACCTCGAGCCGACGGTCCACATGAAGTACGTCGGCAGACACGTCGGCTACGGCGTCATCGAGATAGAGCCGGAGCCGAGGGCCATTGGAATACTCGCCAAGATAGCCCTCAAGATAGCCGAGCGCGACATCAACATCGTCCAGGTCGTCGCGGAGGACCCCGAACTGTACCCCGAGGCAACCCTCACGATAATCACCGAGAAGCCCATCCCCGGCGACCTCATCAACGAGCTTTCAAAGCTCGAGGGCGTCAAGAGGATTTCGATATACTGATGGTCCGTTCTCGTTGTTCCCACTTTTTCATCATTTTGAATTCGATTTGAATCGGCGGTTCTTGTCCCGATCTTCTTCACCCCACGCACAGGCGTGCTCTGGGATTCCGATTTCTAAACGCAATTCCGGTGGTTTCTCATCCCCAGATGGAGATGGACAAACTGGATATATTTGCTCCTATAAAGCGGTGCTCCATGAAGAACCCCTCTTGTCATTAAAGAACAAATCTGATGCCTTCATTTCAACCAAAAGTTTTAAACCTTTGTTATTCGCAGGTAAGGTTTATAAGTCAATGTTAAAAACCAAAGATTAGCTTCCCTTAACTCTGTTCGGACATGTCCACCAACCGCTGGAGGTTGATGATATGGGAGAAGCAAGCAAAATAAGCAGATACCTGTACACGGTGATCGTACTGTTCTTGATATGGCTGGCCATAACGGCCAGTCTGGACGTACAGGAGCTGGGATTCGGCCTACTGCTGTCGCTCATAGTCGCGGCATTCACCTACGAGATATTCACCACCAACGGCCTGGCGAACCTCCACCCCAAGAGGATAGCGTACATGATAGCGTACATCCCCTACTTCCTCTGGGCCATGATCATGGCCAACCTCGACGTTGCCTACAGGGTCCTCCACCCCAAGAGGCCCATAAGGCCCGGAATAGTGAAGTGCAAAACCGTTCTCAGCAGCGATGTCGGAAAGCTCGCCCTGGCCAACTCGATAACACTGACCCCCGGAACAATAACCCTCGATGTCGACGAAGATGAATACTTCATCCACTGGATATGGGTTCCGGATGAGGCCCTGACCGAGAGCGAAGAGGAGCACGTTAAGGCCTCCTCCGAGGGAATAACTGTTCCCTTCGAAAAGTTCCTGAAGGTGATCTTCGGATGATAGGGATAAACATCTACCTCGCCCTGATAGCGATAGCAACACTGCTCAGCGTTTACAGGGTTTTCAGGGGACCGACCACCGTCGACAGGCTCGTTGCGGTTGATATCATGACCACCATCACCGCTGGACTCATGGTGCTCTTCGCACTCTACTACAAGAGAATGATATTCCTCGACGTGGCCCTGGTCTACGCGATACTCGCCTTCGGTGGAGTCATAGCGTTCGCGCGCTACATGGAGGGAGGACTATGAACGCTCTGGCCGCGATAGGGGAAGCTCTCGTCCTCATAGGAACGTTCTTCTACTTCCTCTCAGCCCTGGGTCTCATCAGGATGCCCGACGTGTACAACAGGATGCAGACCTCGACCAAGAGCGCGACCCTTGGAAGCCTCGGCGTCATGGTAGGTGTCGGAATCTGGGCGCTCGGTACCGACTTCGGAAGCGCGGCATGGCTCACCAAGACCGTGGTCATCGCGGTCTTCCTGCTGCTCACCAACCCGATAAGCGCCCACGCCCTCATAAGGGCCGCCTACAAGAGCGGAATCCCCCTCTGGGAGGGCAGCGTTGTCGATAAGTACCGCGAGCACATCGAGGCCAAGGCGAAAGCCCCCGAAGAGACTCCCAAGGAGGGTGGTGAGGAATGAACGGCATAGCACTTATCGAGTACCTGATAGTGGGCATAATGATAATCTCCGCAGTACTTGCCGTCGAGTGGAGGGACCTCCTGGCGGCGGCGGTTGGAATGGCGGCGGTGAGTCTCTTCGCCTCGCTGCTGTTCTTCATGCTGCAGGCCCCGGACGTTGCGATGACAGAGGCTGCCATAGGCGCAGCGCTCAGCGGTGCGATATTCATCTTTGCCATCAAAAGAACCCAGCGCTTTGAGACCGAGGAAGAGGAGAAGCCCGGCTGGTGGGTGAGGTGGTGAAAATGCTCAAGCGTGCGCTCGCGATAATTTCCCTGCTCCTCATAGGCTACTGGATAGCCCAGGGACTCGCCGGAGTTCCCTTCGGGCAGGACAGGATGCTCGTTGCCCAGTACTACCTTGACCACGTTAAGGAACAGACCGGCGCGGTCAACGCCGTCACCGCAATAGTCGTTAACTACCGTGGATTCGATACCCTCGGTGAGGTCACGGTTCTGTTCATAGCCTCAACCGGCGTGGGTGCTCTCCTCTGGAGGAGGAAGAAGCAGAGGACCGCCAAGACCGAGGGCTCGATAGTTCTCACGACCGGAACCAGGCTCCTCGTGCCGTTTGTGATGCTCTTCGGTGCGTACATCTTCATCCACGGACACCTCACCCCAGGTGGAGGATTCCCCGGCGGAGCCACCATAGCAACCGCGTTCCTGCTGCTCTACATGGCCTTTACCACCTACGAGATACCACACAAGGCCTTCGAGAAGACCGAGGGTGCGGTCGGAATGGCCTACGTGCTCGTCGGCCTCATAGGCCTCGCCATAGGTGGCTACTTCCTCTACGACTGGATATGGCAGGACTGGGGCTTCGGCGTTGACAACATCGGCAGGCTCCTCAGCGGAGGATTCATCCCCATAATCTACACCATCATCGGCCTCAAGGTCGGCACCGAGCTGAGCGGAATCATCGACAACATGCTCAAGGAGGAGGTGAGCAAATGATTTCAGTCTACTACTTCGGTGCCATCTCCCTCATACTGATAGGCCTCTACGCGGTCCTCGTTAAGAAGAACCTCCTTAAGATGCTCATCGGACTCAGCATAATGGAGACCGGCGTGAACCTCCTCCTGGTCAGCGTCGGCTACGTTGCCGGAAGGAGCGCGCCCATACTGAGCGAGGGAATCGGGCCTAACCAGGCCGTCGATCCGATTCCCCAGGCGCTGGTTCTCACGGCAATAGTCATAGGCGTTGCCACCACCGCCATGGCCCTTAGCGTCGCCATGATACTCCACGAGAAGTACGGAACCCTTAACGTTGAGGAAATAAGGAGGTTGAGAGGATGAACGGGCAGTACGCTTCACTCCTCATAGCATTGCCCCTCATAAGCGCCTTCTTCGTGCCCCTGATAAAGGGCGCCGGAAAGAAGGCCGTTAAGTACTACCTCATAGCCGTCACCGCAGTCCAGACCGGAATCGCGGCGTGGATCTTCCAGCAGGTTTACACCACCGGACAGCCGATAATAGTCATGGCCGGCGCCTGGAGACCGCCCGTTGGAATCAACCTCTACATCGGCCACTTCGCGGCGCTGTTCGTGCTCATCGTTGCCGTGGTCAGCTTCATGATGGCCGTCTTCAGCCTCAGGGCAATCGAGGTCGAGCCGATAGACAAATACGCCATGCTGTTCCTCCTGCTGATGCTCGGAGCCACCGGCATGATAGCGACGGGAGACATCTTCAACCTCTTCGTCTTCATGGAGATAACGGCAATAAGCGCCTACGCATTAACCGCCTACAACAAGACCGGCGAGGCGGCGGAGGCTTCAATGAAGTACATAGTCCTCGGAGGGATAGGCTCAAGCTTCTTCCTCATCGGCATAGCCCTCATCTACGGCTCGCTCGGAACCCTCAACATGGCCCAGATAGCCCAGCTCGCCGGCGGAATGAACGCCACCGTCGCCCAGGTCGGGCTGGCGCTCATAGTCTTCGGCCTGGCCGTTGAGGCCGAGCTCTTCCCGCTCAACGCCTGGGCACCAGATGCATACCAGGCCGCGCCGCACCCGATAACGGCCATGTTCTCGGCCTTCGTCGTCAAGGCGGGCCTCTACGCGATGGCCAGGATACTCTACCTCATGCAGGCCGTCGAGAGCTGGCAGGGCGTCCTCAGGCTGCTTGTAATAATGGCCACCCTCACCGTCTTCGTCGCCGAGTTCGCGGCGCTTAGGCAGAGAAACGTCAAGAGGATGATAGCCTACTCCAGTATAGCCCAGATAGGCCTCATTGGGTTGGCCTTCGCCCTCGGAACCCAGAGCGGCGTCGATGCCGGAGTCTTCCACATGGTGAACCACGCCATAGTCAAGGCCCTCCTGTTCCTCGCCGTCGGGCACGTCGCGGTTACCCTCGGCGGGGCGGAGATGGAGAGGTTCGAGGGCCTTGGAAAGAGGATGCCCTTAACAGCTTTCGCCATAACCGTCGGAGCGGTGGCCGCCGTGGGAATACCGCTGTTCAACATATTCTGGAGCAAGCTCAGAATCCTCCTCGCCGCCATCGGCGCGGACTACGCCTGGGCCGCCGCGGTCGTCCTGACGGCCAGCGTCGTCGAGGCGGTCTATTACTTCAGGCTGATACACAGGATGTGGTTCGCCGGAGAGGGCGAGAGGATAAACGAGGGACTTGCCGTCAGCCTCATGCTGCTCTTCCTCGCGGCCCTCGTGATAGTCATAGGCGTTTACCCCGACTACGCCTGGAGCATCGCCCAGAAGGCTGGAAACGACATCTTCAATGTGGCCCAGTACATTAAGAACGTTCCACTGATGGGGGTGGGAGCATGATTAACGAGCTGCTTATCATCCTCCTCGCGCCCCTGATTGCCGGTGTCATCGCGTGGGCGCTTGACATCAGGGGTCTCAGGGAGGGAATCGGCATCATCGGTGCCGCCGTACCTCTGGCCATGCTGGCCAAGCTTTACTCGACCGTCCTCAGCGAGCCGGTCGAGTACTCGCTCACAGTCAGCGGGTTCACCCTCCAGTTCCAGCTCAACACCATGAGCTGGTACTTCGCGGCCGTCGCTTCCCTTGTCGGCCTCGCGATGGCCTTCGGAATGGCCGTCACATCGAGGGAGAGCTACGACTGGCTCTTCGCCCTGATGAGCTTCACGGGAGTGCTCGGCGTCTTCCTGAGCCAGGACTTCGTGGGCTTCTTCCTGCTCTGGGAGCTCATGACCTTTGCCAGCTTCATGATGGTGCTCAGGAGGAACAGGCACGAGTCCCTCAAGTACTTCGTGCTCAGCGTCATAGGCGCCTACGCCATGCTCATAGCCATCGGAATGCTCTACGCCAAGACCGGTGCCCTTGACTTTGCATCCATCCGGCAGGCGCTCTACATGGACGCCGCCATGGGCACCATAACGACCAGGGAGATGGCAGTGATATTCGGTCTCTTCCTGACCGCCTTCGGCGTCAAGGCAGGTGCCTTCCCGCTCCACGTCTGGGCGCCCGGTGCTTACAGCGAGACCGACCAGAGCTACACCGCTTTCTTCAGCGGCGCCCTCAGCAAGGCGGGAGCCTACGGTTTCCTCCTGCTCTACATCCTCATGGGCTACAAGCTCTACGCCGCCTTCGGAACCTTCCACAACCACCTGGTCTTCGCGTACATAATCGCCTGGATAGGCGCCATCACCGTCGTGGTAGCCAGCTTCCTGGCCGTGCTTCAGGAGGACATCAGGAAGCTCTTTGCCTACTCCTCCGTTGGCCAGGTCGGCTACATACTGCTCGCCTTCGGCCTCGGAAGCACCCTGGGATTCGCGGGAGGCCTCTTCCACGTGCTCAGCCACGCGGTCTTCAAGGGCCTCTTCTGGCTCGTCACGGCCGCCATAATCCTCCAGACCGGCAAGACCCAGTTCAAGGACATGGGCGGCCTTGCCGAGAAGATGCCCTTCACCTTCGCGATGGGCCTCATAGCGGTGCTGAGCCTTTCGGGAATCCCGCCGCTGGCAGGCTTCGCCAGCAAGTGGCTCATCTACGAGGCAGCGATAAGCGCCCACATGCCACTCGTCGCTGGTGCAATATTCCTCGGAAGCGGTCTGGCCTTTGCCTACGTTGTCAGGTTCCTCTACTCAGTCTGGTTCGGCCAGAGGCCGAGCGACCTTGAGGACGTCAAGGAGGCCCCGCTTCCGCTCCTGATAGCCATGGCCATACTGGCCATCCCGAACCTGCTCTTCGGTGTGGCTCCGGGCCTGGTCACGGGGTACATCAACAAGATGCTCGGTGGAGAGGTAGTCGGCGGTGACTACTACAAGCTCGTTACCCCGACCGGAACCTACAACGCCCTGCTCGTGACGATAGTCCTCACGATAGGCCTCGCCATAGCCGGGCTGATATACCTCTACGGCGCAAAGGTGAGGAGGATAAGCGTGACCAACACCTACCAGTCCGGTAACCCTGTTACTGAGGAGTTCAACCTGAGCATCAGGAAGAACTTCTACAGGCCACTCGCCGAGGCCCTCGACTTCTGGCTCAAGAGGAGCTTCGACAGGTTCTACGAGAGGCTAGCGGGCATGGCGGAGGACTTCGCGGACTCTCTCAGGCAGGCGTTCTACAACGGAAACGTCCAGAGCTACTCATGGTATCTGGTGATAGTGCTCCTTATACTCGCGCTGTGGGGGGTGCTGTGAATGATAGACTGGAAACTTGTGCTTGAAGTCATAGGAATGCTGATATACGCCACCTTCATGGGCTTCATCTTCATGGGCATTGAGAGAAAGGCAATGGCCAGGATACAGAGACGCGTCGGACCTCCAATATACCAGCCGATAATAGACACCCTCAAGCTCCTCGGCAAAAAGGAGAGCGTTACCCACGGCTTCATCTACGACTTCGGACCGATATTCGCGCTTGGGGCCAGCATAGCTGCGCTCCTCTTCATCCCCCTCGCCAACTTCCAGCTCTTCAGCGCCAACGCAGACCTCATCGTCGTCGCCTACCTCCTTGAGGTACCGATGCTCGGCATAATGCTCGGTGCCATGAGCTCGGGCAACCCGTACTCAGCGGTCGGTGTCCAGCGTGGTCTGCTCACCATGGTGGCCATGCAGCTGCCCTACGGCCTGGCGCTGATAGCCCTCATCCAGCACTGGGGCACCTTCAAGCTCAGTGAGATAGTGGCCCTCCAGCAGACCCAGGGATGGAGCATTCTCGTTCCTGCACTGCTCCTCGCCCTGATAGTCTTTGACATAGTCTTCCAGGCGATGCTCGGACTGGAGCCGTTCGACATCATCACCGCCCCGGCGGAAATCTCCATGGGACCGATGGTCGAGTACGGCGGCAAGCACGCGGCACTGCTCTTCACCCAGCACGCCGTTCAGCTCTTCGCAGAGACCGCCTTCTTCGCCGTACTCTTCCTCGGCGGTGCGAGCAACCTGCTCGAGCTGCTGGTCAAGCAGATAGCGGTGCTCTTCATAGCGATATTCGTGGCCAGCATCTACCCGAGGTTCACCATAGACCAGGCGGCCAAGTTCTTCTGGAAGTGGCCGACCATACTGGGAATAATAGCCGTGCTCCTGACGGTGTGAGGTGATGTGGATGAGCGAGAGGAAGAATGACGATTTCGTAAGCTACGAGCTCCAGGAGTTCAAGCTCTTTGAGCCCCTGTTCAAGTGGGCCAGGAAGAAGAGCCTCTGGATAGTGGCGTTCTGTACCGGATGCGGCGGTATCGAGATGCCGCCGCTGGCCACCGCCAGATACGACTTCGAGCGCTTCGGAATAATGCCGAATCCCGCACCGAGGATGGGTGACCTCTTCCTCATCACGGGCTACGTCACCCCCAAGACCCTCAAGAGGATAATCATAACCTACGAGATGATGCAGGATCCCAAGTACGTCATGATACACGGCTCATGCCCGATAAACGGCGGCGTTTACTGGGACTCCTACAACGTGGTCAAGCAGTTCGACAAGTACCTGCCGGTTGACGTTGCCATAGCCGGCTGCATGCCGAGGGCTGAAGCAGTCATGGACGGAATAATGGAGATAATGCGCAAGATAGAGGACGGAACCGCCGACGGCTGGAAGCGCTATAGGGAGAACTACGAGTACTACCGGAAGAATCAGGACGAGCTGTTTGGAGAAGGATGGCGCGAGAAGGACGCCAGGAGGTGGCTGGCATGGATATGAACGGGAAGCCCAAGGTCGAGGAGAAAGTTGAGGAGCAGAAGCCCCAGGAGGTTCCGGAAGTGGAGACTCCAAAGCTCCCCGACACCAGGGAGGGAAAGCTCGTCGCGGAGGTGCTCGAGAAGGCACCCTACGCCGAGGGCAACGTCAGACGCGAGAGACGCGTTGAGTTCAAAGTTCCCGCGGACAGAATAAAGGAGTTCCTTGAGCTCGCGAGTGAGAAGTTCGAGATGCTCATCCAGATAAGCGTCGTCGACTGGCTCAAGGAGGGTGAGTTCGAGCTCGTCTACCAGCTCTGGAGCGTAAGCGAAACCACTCACGCCTTCGTGAGGACGAGGATACCCAGAGAAAACGCGAAGATGCCGACCGTCATGGACATCTGGCCGGTTGCAGAGACCTACGAGAGGGAGGCCCACGAGTTCTTCGGTATAATATTCGAGGGCAACCCGAGGCTCGGTCCGTTCATCCTCGAGCCGAGGGAGCACGAGAAGCACCCGCTCAGGAAGGACTTCAACATGATAGGCTACGTCAAGATGATCTACGGCGAGGATTTCGACAGATACGACGAGAGCAAGACCAACTACGTGATATGAGGTGATGATCATGGCGAATTTGGAAGTCCCGAAGGAGCTTAAGAAAGAGGCAAAGGCACACGACATGTACCTTCACCCAATTGACAAGGATACCTACGAGCTGTTCTTCGGTCCGCAGCACATGGCGACAGAGAACTTCAGCATAATCCTCAAGATGGACGGCAACAGGGTGGAGAAGGCCATCGTCAACCCGGGTTTCCTCCACAGGGGATTCGAGAAGCTCGCAGAGCAGAGGCCCTACTTCACCAACATCGCCTTGCTCCTTCGTATTTGTGTTCCAGAGAGCGATGTGCCGGAGAACATCTACTCCATGGCCGTTGATGAGATAGTCGGCTGGGAGGTTCCCGAGAGGGCCCAGTGGATAAGGACGGTAGTCCTCGAGATGGCCAGGATGAGTGCGTGGATGTTCTGGATAATGGGCTTTGGAAACGAGATAGGCCTCTACACCGCCGGCCAGTGGGCAGCTGCCTACCGTGAGAGGTTCATGCGCCTCTTTGAGGAGCTGACCGGAGGAAGGGTTTACCACATCTACACCGTGCCAGGAGGAGTCAGGAGAGACATACCCGGCGACAAGTGGCTCCGCCAGCTCAGGGACACCGTCGAGTACATCAAAGGCAAGCTCAAGGACTTCGATGAGATACTCTTCGACAACTACATCACCTTCGAGAGGACTGAAGGCGTCGGTGTGATGGACAGAAAGTTCGCCCTGAAGCACGCAGTGACCGGTCCGAACCTCCGCGCTACCGGAGTTCCCTACGACGTCAGGAAGGACGACCCGTATCTGTTCTACCCCGAGCTCGAGTTCGAGGTTCCGGTGCTTAAGGAGGGCGACAGCCTGGCCAGGGTACTCGTGAGGAGGTACGAGATGGAGCAGGACCTCTACATCCTCGAGCAGCTCCTCGACATGGGGCCACCGAGCGGACCGTACATGGTGAAGGACGCCAGGCTCAAGGCCCTGCCGAGGTTCAAGCCGCCGAAGGGAGACGCTTACGCGCACGTGGAGAGCACTAAGGGCGACTTCGGTGCCTACGTCGTCAGCGATGGAACCCACAAGCCCTACCGCGTCCACGTTCGCGGACCGAGCCAGAGTCACGGTGTTACCGTGCTTGAGGAGTTGCTCAAGGGGGCCCGCCTTGCGGACGTGCCGGTCATCCTGAAGACCCTTGACAACTGCCCGCCGGACATAGACAGGTGATGAAGATGGAGAGCGTTGAGAAGCCAAAGGTTAGGGTCGTCGGCGAGGAGAAGGTCAAGCTCAAGAAGTCATTCGTCAAGCCATGGATGGGCATCAAGTACCTCTTCAAGAAGCCGGTCACGATAAAGATACCCTTCGAGAAGATAGAGCCGGCACCGAAGTACAGGGGATTCCACACGCTGAACTGGAAGACCTGCGTCGGCTGTAACTTCTGCGGCCAGATATGCCCCGCCAGAGCCATAGAGATGACCTGGATAGAAGTGGACGGCAAGATGGAGAAGAGGCCGCACCCGAAGGTGGACTACGGCCGCTGTACATTCTGCCAGTTCTGTGTGGACGTCTGCCCGACCGGTGCCCTCGACTTCACCGAGAACTACTACCTCACCACCGGCGGTCTTGAGGAGGACCTGGAGCTCTACGACTGGGTACCCATAGACCCGAAGAAGGTCAAGGAGCTCAACGAGAAGTTCAGGGACTACCGCTTCCCCGTTGAGAGGATAGAGAAGAAGGAGGACGGTACGCACATCTACCACCTCCGCGACGGCTCAACCATAGAGTTCAAGATACTCGGCTACGGTCTGAGGCCACCCAAGAAGCCGACGCCGGCCAAGCCACCTGCGAAGCCTGCCAAGGCTCCGGAGAAGAAAGAGGCCGCCAAACCTGCCGAAAAGAAGGAAGAGAAGCCTGCTGAGAAAGCCCCAGAGAAGACCGAAGAAAAGGCCCAGGCAAAGCCCGACGAGAAGAAGGAGTGACCCTTTCTCTTTTCCCTTCCAATCGTAAACTTTTTTAGGAAGCAAGGTTTTATACAACCCGGTGATGCATGTGGGGGTTGACGTTAAGAGCGAGAGAACCCTCGGCCTTGTAGGGTCCATCCTGGGACTCGTGGGCGGATTTACTGGAGTTATCCCGTACGTCGGAGCACTGAGTGGGTCGTTATCTCTCGTCGGAGCCATACTCATACTAGTGGCGCTCAAGGGGATAGGAGACAAGCTCGGCGATGAAAGACCCTTCAGATACTACCTCTACTCAATAGTGGTGGCCTTCGTTGGTGTCATTCTAGCCCTAATTCTCGTAGTCATCGGCGTTCTGTCGATGGCGAACGCCTCAATCGCATGGGGTGAACCACTCAGGCACCCAATGGGGTACTTCGGCGCGGGAATGCTGATTTTCGGTTTCCTGGCGTTCGTGGCCGTGCTGATAATCGGAGTATACTTCGCGAAGCAGGCGTGGGAAGCGATGTATGAGATAACGGGCGTTGACGCATTCCAGAGCACTGCAAAGTGGCTCTGGTGGGGTGCGCTGACCGCCATAATCCTCGTCGGATTTATACTGCTCCTTGTGGCCTCGATATACCAGATAATAGGCTTCGCGAACCTGCCGGAGGAACTTGAAACAACCCCAATGAACACGGCGTCGTAAGCCCATCTTCTCACTCTTTTAGGTAACGTTTTTAAGCTTGAGGTTGATTTTCATACGGTGGTTTCAATGGCCGTTGCTAACCTCAGCAGCGAAAAGAACATGGGAATGTGGGGTGCAATCCTCAGCCTCATCGGCGGTTTTATACCGTACATCGGCAGTGTGGTCTCGCTGATCGGCTTCATCCTGATACTGCTGGCGCTGAAGGGAATAAGCGATGCCGTAGGCGACGAAAGACCCTTTAAGAACTACCTCTACGGTGTCATCTTTGCCGTAGGTGGTCTAATTGTTATCGTCGCTCTACTACTCGGGACTTTTGCCCTCGTCCCGGCGGGATGGCACCTCAGCGAATCGGCAGGGATAGGACTGGCGATATTTCTCTTCATACTGTTTGTGGCCCTGATAATAGGCGCTGCCTACTTCCAGAAGAGGGCCTGGCTCGCGATGTACGAGATAACCGGCACCAGGGAGTTCAAAGACGCCGCCACGTGGGTGTGGTGGGGCGCACTGACTGCCGTAATCATCGTTGGATTACTGCTGCTCCTGATCGCGCGCGTCTTCGTCATAATAGGGTTCAACAAGATGCCGGCGGAGCTTGGGGAAGAGCCCGCGCCAGCCCCGGCAGAAGAAGAGGTAATCTGGTGATTCCTTTCTTTTGCATTTTACCCCATAAAAAGAAGGGCTCAGAGGAGCCTGTCGAGCACTATGGCCGTGAGAGCTCCGACCGCCATCCCCGACTCCAGAATGCTGGCGATTATCTTCGGAAAGGCCGCCAGGAACTCCGCCGGAAGCTGGGGTGCGCCGAGGCCTGCTATCAGCGCGGCGGCCAGTATCAGCGTGTTCCTGTCGTTGAACTCGACCCTCTCCTTTATCAGCCTAAGCCCGGTGACGCTTATCATTCCGTACAGGGCTAAGGTCAGGCCGCCGAGAACCGGCGCGGGCATTGATGCCAGAATTCCCCCAAACTTCGGGAGCAGCGAGAGCAGTATGAGGATAACCGCCCCCACCTGCACCACGTATCTGCTGCCGACCTTGGTCAGCGCGACAACGCCTATGTTCTCGGAGTAGCTCGTCGTTCCGCACGCGCCGAGGAGACCGGCTATTGAACAGGCTAAGCCTTCACTCCCAATGCCCCTCGCTATCCGCCTCTCGTTTATCTCGGACTCAGTTACGGCCGCTATCGCGTGGTAGTCCCCGACGCTCTCTATGATGCTCACCATGAAGGCAAAGAGAAGCAGGACTATCGCCGTTGTGTCGAAGGCCGGCTCGCCCCACGGGAAGGGCCTTGGGATGCTCACAACCGGCAGGCTTTTTACCAGTCCAAAGTCCGTGAGGCCGAGGGGAACGCTCACAAGGTAGCCAACTGCAGCACCCACAACGACAGGCATCGCCTTCAGGCTTCCCTTCGCCCGCAGGGCAACGAAAACCGTCGTGAGGAAAGTTATGACCGCGACCAGGGTTGCCCTGGCGATGGTCCCCCCGGACGGGTCTGCGTAGAAGTTGAAGACGTTCTTAACCGCGACGTCGGCCAGGCTGAAGCCTATCAGCGTTATCGTGACGCCCGTAACCAGCGGGGTGAAGAGCTTCCTGACCTTACCGATTATCCCGAGCCATCCGATGGCGGCCTCTATCAGGCCCCCAACTATGAGGGCACCCTGCACAGCCGCCATTCCGAGGCTTGAGCCAATCGCTATGAGGCCCGGGATGAAGGCGAAGCTTGAGCCCTGCACTATCGGGTAGCGGGAACCTATCGTCGTCTGGAGCAGCGTTGCGATGCCCATCGCCAGCAGAACTGCCTGTATCATGAGGGCAATCTCGGAGCCGCTCAGACCAACGGCACCGCCGACGACAAGCGGCACGGTGACGGTGGCACCGAACATCGCGAGAACATGCTGAAGGCCAAAAACCAAAGCCTTTGAAGGTTCAACCTTATCCTCGATTCCAACCTTCAGTACCGGTCCTTTCATCGTCTCAAGGGTTTCCATTAAAGCCCGCTCAATCTGTGTAAAGGTTTGTTTAAAAAGCTTTCGGAAGTGAGAGAAATAGACAGAAAAATGTCAATCACCAGCCCTGAACCTTCGTCAGAACCTCGTCGGGAACCCTGCCCTCCTCCACGTCAGATATCGCCTGCTCCAGCCTGTTGAGGCCCTCCTCGAGGAGCTCCTCCTCTATCGTGAGGGGCGGCTGAATCCTCAGCACGTTGCCCTGAAGGAACGCAAGGACTAGGCCGAGCTCGTAGGCGCGCCAGACGACCTTTCTGGCCTCCTCGTAGGCCCTCTCCTTTGTCTCTCTATCCTTCACGAGGTCAACGCCGAGCATCAGGCCGAGGCCGCGAACGTCGCCGATGAGCTGGTGCTCCTCTTTCATCTTCTCGAGCCTCTTTCTGGTGTATTTCCCGAGCTTCTCCGCCCTCCTGAGCAGGTCCTTCTCCTCTATCTCCTCGATAACCGCCAGGGCCGCCCTGCTCGTCACGGGATTGCCGCTGAGGGTGAAGGTGTGTCCAAGCGACGGGAGGGAGTCCATAACCTCGGAGCGCCCTATTATGGCGCTTATTGGAAGACCGCCGCCCAAGGGCTTCGCGAGCGTAATCACGTCCGGTTCAACGCCGAAGTGCTCTATCGCGAACCATTTGCCCGTCCTTCCCATGCCGCTCTGAACCTCGTCCACTATGAGGAGAATCCCGTGTTCGTCGAGGATTTTCTTCACCTTTTTGAAGTAGCCCTCCGGCGGAACGACCATTCCAGCATCGCCCTGTATCGGCTCGGCGAAGAGAGCGGCAGTTCCCTCCGCGTAAACCTCCCCTTCGAACTTCTCCTTAATGTAGGAAACGCACTCCATTTTGCAGGTCTTTGGATCCTTCCCGAAGGGACAGCGGTAGCAGTTGGGGTACGGAATGTAGTGAACACCACTCAGCTCGCCCACTATTGAGCGAACCTCGAAGTCAAGGCCTGTTATGCTCATCGCACCGTAGGTTGCACCGTAATAGCTCCTCAGGTAGCTCAGGATGGTCCTCCTCTTGGTGTAGGCCCTCGCGAGCTTTATTGCCCCGTCGTTGGCGTCGCTCCCGCTCATGCCGAAGCTTACCTTCGGGCTTTCAATCGGCGCTATTTCGGCGAGCTTCTCGGCCAGGAGGAGCGGCTCAACGGGGAAGCCGTAGATGAAGGTGAAGTGTATCAGCCTCTCCGCCTGCTCGCTTATGGCATTGACAACCCTGGGATTGTTGTGCCCAACGTTCTGCACCGCCGCATCACTCAGGAAGTCTATGTACTCCCTGCCCTCTATGTCCCAGACGCGAGCGTTCTGGGCTTTAACACCCACTATCGGAGCATAGGTAACGCGCGCCGACCTCGGAAAAACCCGTGAATAGCGCTCCAGAACCTCCTCCTTATTCCGGGGGTAGTTCATGCTCTCACCGTAATGCTATACGCGTTTGGAATTAATAGCAATTTCGCCTTAATTTTGCTAATTTCGCAGAAAAAGTTAAAAGAACAGCAAAATATCGACAAAAATTGAGGTGAGAAAATGAGGACTAATGAGCACCTTGACGAACTGGACAGGATGATACTCCACATCCTCCAGGAGGACGGGCGGGCCAGCTACTCCGAGATAGCCAGACGGCTGAAAGTGCCAGAATCGACGGTGAGGCTCAGGGTGAGGAAGCTCATCGAGAGGGGAGTTATAAGAAAGTTCTCAGCACTCATAAATCCGTTCAAGGCAGGCTACTCAATCGTTGCTTTCATAGCCGTTGACGTGGAGCCAAGCAGGGTGAAGAAGGCCGCGGAGGAGCTGAGCAAACTTCCGGAGGTGGACGTTCTGGGCATAGCGACCGGGGCACACGATATACTCATGCAAGTGACCGTTAAGGACCTTCAGGAGCTGGAGAGCTTCCTTATTGAGAAGCTCGGAAGAATAGAGGGAATAAGGAGCACGGAAACGTCTATCCTGACGAGCGTGAGGAAGTGGGGCTACGCGAGGGTGTTTTAGGTCACCCTCTCAAGTCCCGCTTTTTTGACAATGTAGGTGTCCTCGTGCTTTATTGCCCCCTCAGGAATCATGAGGGGCGGGTGTATTATCGTAAGAACCATATTCTCCTGAACCTTTGCGGCTCTCTGGGGAACGACTATGGTGGTTATTGGCGGCTCCTCTATGAGCAGACCAACGCCGTGAGTGTAACCAGCCAGATACGCATCGGCGAATCCCTTCTCCTTGAAGAAGTTCGCGAGCTTCTTCTCGACAGCGCTCAGCGGGACTCCAACCCTGGTTTCTTCAAGGGCTATCCTGTATGCCTCTTCCTTGACCTCGATGGCTCTCCTTACCCTTTCGCTCGGCTCGCCGACCACAAAGGTTCTCGCCATGTTGGCGTAATAGTGATTCCAGTCGGTACCTATGACGACGGTAACGACCCCGTTCTCCGGAACCCTCAGGTCGCGGAACGGTTCAGCATGGGCTCTGGGCGTTGTTGAAACGTAGACCTTGGGATCCTCGCTTCCGTTGAGCATGAGCTCTCTCAGGATTTCCGCCGCTATCTCAAGCTCACTCAGTCCGGGCTTTATGACCTCCCCGGCGACCTTCATACCCTTAACGGCTATCTTCCCTGCCTTTCTGATGTTGTCCAGCTCCCACTCGTCCTTTATCATCCTAAGGCCCATTGTGAGGTCAAGAACGTCAACTATCTCTATGGTGGGGTTGAGGCGCTCGAATATCTTGAGGAATATCAGGTAGGCGTCGCGCTCTATCCCGAATTCAAGGCCAACACGCTCCATTCCGTTGCGGTGTATCCAGCCCACAACGCCTGCCATAAGGTCCTCCACCTTCTGGAACTCTACGACGTTTTCGATCCAGCTTTTCTTTTTAAAAAGCTCCGCTTCACCTTTGACGACGTAAACCACTGGCTCACCTTCGGCGGGAATTAGGAGGCTCGGCCTGAGCCACTTGGTTCCTGTGAAGTATATGAAGCTGGAAAGGGTTCTGATAACCGCTCCATCTATCTCGTTCTCCCTGAGGAGTTCCTGAAAGCGCTCCACCCGTCTTTTGAAAATCTCGGGATTTCCGCGCATTTACATCACCTTGATAACGAGGAATGCCATGTCGAGGCTTCCCTCGTTGGAGACCGCGTGCGGCACCTCCTTCGGGAGATATACGGCGGTTCCCTTCTTAACCTCTGCCCTTTCGTCGCCGACCTCCACGATGCCCCGGCCCTTGAGGACGTAGAGGAAAGCATCAACCGGCGTTGTGTGTCTCTTCAGGCTCTCCCCGGGCTTCAGAGTTATGTAGAATATCTGAGCGCTCTTCTCGTCCATCAGCTTTCTCACGTCCACCCTGTGAGGATTATCAACCCTCTCAGCCTCTTCAACCCTAACAACCTTCATCTCAGTCCCTCCAGTCAAGGAGTCTCTTCTCGCCTTCAATCTTCCTGTAGGGCTCGATGTCCATGGTCATTTCGAGGGTTCCCAGATAGTTGCCCTCCTTGTCAAAGAGGGGCACGTATTTTATGTAAACGTACTTCGGCCCGAGCCTAAGCCAGAAGGTCGCCTCCTTCTTCCTGCCCTCCTTGAAGGCCTTGAGTATCTTGTTGACGATGTGAACGCTCTTCGGCGGGTGGCAGAGCTGAACTGGCCTCCCGAGCACGGAGGGAGTTCTTGTGAATATCCTCTCGCCCGGCGAGAAGAAGCGAACGCGGTCGTCCTTGTCGATGAAAGTCACATCAACCGGCAAAGCCTCAAATATCGCTTTCAGCTCTTCCAGGCTAACAAAGCCCGTTCCAAGGTCGATGTCGCCCTCGCGCTTCAGCTGGCTTTTGTCAAACTCCAGAGGGCGGCCTTTCAGGGCCTGCTGAACTTCCTTTGGAAGGTTCAAAAGTTCCTCAACGCTCAGTTCAGGGTTGATTTCCCATGGATGGAGCGGTTTAACGTCCTCGCCGGGATCCCAGGCGGGTGGGTTGACCTTGTAGTAGCCAATCTCATCCTCCTGCATCCTTATTGCCTTCCACTCGCCATCCGTGAGCAGCGCCCTGAGGGTTGGATAGTAGATGTTGTTCTCCCTGAAGACCATGTCACTCAGCGCGAATGAGGCCTCTCCGGCTTTCTCCTTAAAGCGCTCGACGAACTCTTCCCAGGACATCTCGTCCCTTTTCCTCAGGAGTTCGGCAAGCCTCTTTATCATGAACCTGATTTCGTCGTGCTTCGTCCAGAGAACCGTCGCTATTGCCGTAAGCCCCCTCCGCTCGATGTACGGGAAGGTGAGCATCTCCTCCCGGTTGTAGTGGGTGAAGCCGACCTTTCTGAGGTTGCTCACTATCTCCTCCAGGACACCGAGAATTTCCTCCCTCATGCGTTCGTCCTTGGTGGTTGCCAAAGTCCTCGCGTAGAGGTTGAGCATCTCGGCGTCCTTCATTACCTCCTTGTTTTCGAGGTAGAGGGTCTTGAGAGGGTGACCGTCCGGAAGGTCTTTTTCTTCCAGCTCATCCGTTCCTTTGACTGCCTCTCGGAAGAGCTCGACGTGCAGATCACACATCTTGGCTATGTCCTTGGCGGAGATGCCTTCCTTTACCAGCTCTTGCTCTATGATCGGAATCTCAAGGGGCGAAATACCGCTCAAAACCTGACGGAACTCATCTTTGAGTTTATTTACGTCTTCCCCTTCGTGAATTCTAAGGAGGAGCTTCTTCAGCTGCTCCTTCTTGTATTCGCGATTGTTCAGCAACTCAGTCATCTTTATCACCTTCATGACGAGTGTCATACTGGGTACTTTTAAGCGTTTCTGGGCAAATTTGCCCAACAATCTTTATATGTCGCATGTCATAGAAGGGAGCGGTGATGAAAAATGATGCTTGACGTTCGCGGTTTAAACCCACCCCAGCCGGCGGTTATGATCGTAGAGGCCCTTGGAAAGCTTCAGGTGGGGGAGACTCTTGAAGTTATAGGAGACAAGCCCTTCGTTGACATGCTGGGGAGACTTGAGGAGGCAGGTTATCGGGTTGAACTGAAAGAAGTTGGCGGGGCATTCGTGCTCAGGATAATGAAAACCGAGGACTCCAGGGAGCTTACGATGGAAGTCAAGGAGTGTGACGATAAGCTGGACAAAATAACGGAGGAAACCAATGTTGGCAAGCTCCTAAAGGCCTATCCCGAATCTCTGAAGATACTCCTGAAGTACGGCTTTTCGCCCCTTGAGAACCCCGAGATGAGGAAGACCCTCGCAAGGACGATTACTCTGAAGCAGGCAAAGGAGCTCATAGGTATGAGCGACGAGAAGTTCAAAGAGATGATGGAGGAGCTTAAGGCCCTGGAAACGGGCTGAAAGAGGGTAGATAGCCCAGTTCAAACCATTTCTGTTTTATTTTGCAGCAATCTTACCCCATGACGGATTGTTTTTTGAGTTCCCTTTCCGCATCTTTGATGGCATCACTCAAGGCTCTTAAGAGGACATCCTTTGGGACTTTAACCGGCATTAAGACCATCTTCCGGGTTTTCCATTTAAGAGTGGTGTGAATCAGGTTTTTGGATTTGCTCCGGGTTTCTCTCGAATTCTTCTGTTTAATAGCTCCCAGGCCTTCTCAACGCCATTTATTAGGCTTGCGTATTCGCTAATCCCGTATTCTTCGAACAGCGGAATGTAGCTGTTGAGCTCTCCAAGTGCCGTTTTTACTATCTCTGCCACGTATCCTGCGAATATGTCGGTTTCCAACTCCGCAACTTGCCTGTAAGGGGTGCTGATGAGATACAGAGTGTCCCCTACTCTGAGGGCAAACATTGGTAGTGTAGGATCATAGCTCCCAAGAACCGAGTAGAAAACTGGAGTTTGAGTTAAAATTTCAGTTTTTTTCTCCAGAATATTCTTAAGAACTTCAACATCTTCCTTCAGCCACTCTGGAATGTCATGTGTGTTCTTAAGCATCACTCCGTTGAAATCAATCTCTCCAGGTATGTCACTCAAGACGGCATAAAAGGCGAGTGCAATGAGATCCAAAAGAAACACCTCAAAGTCAACTGTTGCTTGGAATATTTCGTTTCCCCTGTAAAACATCCACACCTCATACTCTTCCAGGCATTTGGTGATAATCGTCTCGTGACTGTCACCATTGTTAATTCCACGCTTTATTATCTCCCCACACAGTTCTTCAAATCGTTTATAACCAGCACAAAATTCAAAGCGAATTTCGAAGCTCATCTGTCACCCCCCATGATTGTCAGTTCAGGCGCTTAAAAAATAAAAACTAAGTGCGGTTCATTTATCCACTGGAAACGCTGTAACAATACGATACCTGCCGTCCTTCCATTGAATAACAAGTCTTAACTTGTTTTTTAGCCCCATTCCAGGGTAATGCTTCTCCAACGCGAGTTTTCTGTATTTTTTACTAGATCCGGGACAATATGGCCTTCCGCTTTCTATAGTCTCTTCAAGCATCTGGAGGAGCTGTTTGGCTGTTATCTGCTCGAATTTTGGTATCTGCCACCATACACTTACAGCCCCCATGACAATCATCTTTCCAACCCGTGACTTCACCGGTTATATGTTACGACTGAACTTTTTGAATACCCTGAGAACCTCAATGTAAGCAGATAACGGCTCTTTCCACGGCCCTGGGGGGAGTAGCCCGGCAAGTTCCGCGAGGGCCTTTAAAGTCGCCTCACCCATCTCGAAGAAAGCCTCTGACAGGGAGTCGGCGTCGCACTCTATCAGAACTCTCTTCAGGTTAAGCGTTCCGTCTTCCCCGCGAAGTAGGCTCCTGAACACACAAGCGCCTTTTCTCCCCTAAGCTTAAACACCACCGGGTTCAGGCCCTTTCCAAACGTGGCATCGAGAACAGGTTCTCCAATGCCTGGACACTCTAATAGGTATTCCCGTCTCAGCTCCTCAATAGGAACCTCTTTTAACCGTGGATTCGGGATCCTCTTGATTTCGGAGGGATAAACCCACTTCCGCAGAAAGCCCACAAACCAGTCCTTTGTAACTATCTCTCTGTTAAACTTCTCAAGGGCTCCCCTGAGATAGATGCTCACAATGAACGAATCCTGAGGAACAAGAAAGAACCTTAATGGCTCCATAGAATCGTCTGAGATGACTTCGTGCCCCATGATTTCTAGTGAATATCCCTCCGAAGGTAAAAGAAAGAGCCTTGAAAGAGCATGAAGGCGCATAGGCGCTCTGTTCAGGACCAAAAAATCCTTAACGTATTCCCCAGTTTCCAGCTTTTTCCTCTAGGTATTCAACATCAAAGTACCAGGTTATCAAGCCACTCCCCTAAAGGTGTCTTTCCTACCAGTTAAGTCCAAGCATCTCAATTGACCTGTCAATGTGCCTTATTGTGGCATTGGCCAGGGATGAACGAGTATCAATACGATCGATTAGGACATTTATTGAGTCCTTCCCTGCAATGAGAATGTCCAAAGCAAACCTCGTGAACTCTCTTTCCCCCATCTTGTAGATCCTGCCATTGTCGAAAATCCAAATCAGAGAGTTTCCACTCCTCAAAAGTACCACATGAAGGGTGGGATCAAAGGCCCCAAAGTCCATATCCACGTAGAGCTTGGCCTTCGCTCGCGTTCTCACCCACTCCGGGAGCTCTCCAACGGGCTTTAGAATGCCCTCTGGAACCATTCTACCGTCTCCGGCGGGCGTTTTAACCCCCGGCCCTCCGACGAGCTTCTCAAGTTCCTCCTCCCTTCCGAGCGCGTAGAGTGCTCCAGCAATAAAGTTTCCAAGAAAGCGGGGGAAGCTTACGGTGGTGGAGATGACGTTAACCTCCTTGGGAACCCCAGTTAGGAGTGAGGGGTTCTCAATCCAGTGGGCTCTAACGGGCAGGTAATATTTAAGGACATCATCGAAGTCAAAGAGCACCTCCGTCCACTCCAAAAGCTCGTCCGCACCCTTGTAAGTAGCTCCGGGAAGATACCAGTACCAGTAAAACCCAGGGTTAGCACTGTTCAAGGTCATGCTTCTCACCATGTGCTGAGCGCATACCTTGCTACCACCTTCACCCATTGTATTTTTGGATATAAAGCCCGCAGGGGAGTGAACGTTTTTAGGGCTTCTTCCACCTCATGTACTCCCCTTATGAGGTCTTCCCTAATGCCCTCTACGTACTCTTCAACCCCCACCCGGACGGTTACTCCGTTGTCCGGGGACTCAATTTCAAGGATTTTGCTATGTTTGCGGTACAGGACGAACTTTATGGGGTCAAAGGTGCCGAAGAAGAGTTTAAGGGGCCCTTCAGGAAAAAACACCTCTTCTATGGACATGTTTCTGGTGACAGGGTTGTTCCTGAGGGGGTTTACCTCCACCGGGAGACTCATGAGTTCGATTATTGAATCCTTTCCTCCCCCTGCGTAAACAATCGAGAGTGCCACGTCCTCAAAAAAGTCAATTAAGTTCCCACAGGCGGGTGCTATCAGCTCTCTGCCATTCACCGCCAACCCGTACTTAACGCCGTATTCAAATGCCCTTGAGATGATGCCTTTGAGGAGCTCGTTGAAGTCCTCTTCGTCGTCTTCTTCAACGGATTCAGTGTATGTTTCCACGGTGTCTGAGAGCGACGAAACGACCGCTCCCTTCGGGTAGTCTTTAGTTGGGAGTGTATACCACAGGTGAACTCTTGTCATGCTCACACCTCCGGTGGGCAAATAATGAGCCACTCTACTGAAAGGCCTCCTTGAGCTCCCCTGTGAGCATGGAGACGGCATCCTCCTTCCTTATGGGGCCGAAAAGCTCCCCATCCCATTCCTGCAACTCTCTTATTATCTCCACAACAGCATTCGCCACTAAAGTCTCCGCTTCTTCTTTCTTTACCTCGATGACGAAGCCCGTTTTAGCGTTCACAAAAACAAGCTCACTATCATTCTTGAATACAAACACTGTTCCCGGCCACTCGCTTCCAAACCAGAGCAAGAGGTAATCGGAAACCTTCTTATCACCGAATAGCAACATTGCCCTTTCAACGATGTCATTATACGGCGTCATGTTAATCTCACACCCGACTTCCATGCCCTTAGCGAACTTCAGGAGGTTTATCAGGTCCCCGGCAAAGGCTACCGGTTCAACGAGCCCGCTGAATATTTCCCTCCCATAGCTTACAACGGCATAGACTATCGGGAACTCCTCTTTCCTGCATTTAACTTCCCCAAGCCACTCAACCTTAATTTCAAACTTTTCCTCAGCAGGAAGCAGACCCTTCCTCCCCGCCATTTCCTCCACAATCTCAAGCTCCCTCATTAATTCCTCATCCGGAAACTTCGCAAGGAAGGAACGGACAAAGTCCAGAGCGGAGCGGATGAAGTCTACACGAAGAACCTCTATAGCCTCCACGTCTTTTCTGTCCTCCCGATATATTTCAAGCCTGAGGAGGTCGCCTCTGATTTTAAAATAGACGTGGGATATGGGCTCATAAGTGCCAAATCTTAGGACAATATTATTGTCCGCGCAGTACCTGCCTGGAAATAACAAAACATCACATCGTCCGCTCCGGAGGTGTAGTTCCTTAACGCCCTCGCAGGAGTTGGTGGCGAACGCGATGGCGTCAATAACGTCTCTAACTGCGTCTTTGGTAAAGCAATCGCCCAATGGTATGGTCTCGTCTCCGTGTTTGATAGCGATGGTCAGGGTATCCGCGGGCACCTCACCCCGGAGCGCTTCCTCCCAGCCAAAGAAAAAGATGGAAAAGGGCACGAGCTCACCTCCCGGGCAACTTTACCCTTTCGAGTTCTTTTTCTGCATCTTTGATGGCCTCATCAATGGCCCTTATGAGGACATCCTTTGGGACTTTGACGGCCATGCCGGAATACAGGACGAATGCCAGCAAAAATTCACCCTTTCCAGAGTCTGCCGCGTAGAGAACTTCAAAGGGGTCGTAGGTTGAAAGGGTAAAGCGAACGAAGGGGGGAGCCGCTCCTGCTGAGAGCTTTTTAAGGCCCGCCAGTTCGCGGAGAAGGCCCCTATCCTCCGGCTTTTTTGCCCCCTTGGAAGACAGCCTCTTGATTTCGCCATCAACGTTCCGCTTTACCCGCCACCTTTCGCCGGGCAGTTTGCCGTCCGCCACGAAAGCCTTGAGAAGTTTAAGCTCCTCAACGTATCCCTCGAGATTAACGAACGCTTCCAGTACGTACGTGCTCCCGTAAACTTGAACTTCGTACTCGTCCATGATGTCCTCAGGTTCACCGAGCATCTCAAGCACTTCAGGTGAAGGCGGCTTTAGCTTGAACCTGAGCCACTCCATCCGCACCGGTTTATTGTGGAGAACCGCTTCCAGGTTCTGGATGGAAGTCCGGATTGTCTCGACGAGTTTTTTGCGGGTGACCTGTACCTCCCTGCCACCCTGCAGAGTCAGGCAAACCCATCCACCCTCGGCCCTTATCTCCATGTCCCAGAGCTTTTTCGGGGGAACATCATTTGATTGGAGTGCCTTTAGGGGGCTCATGAATTCATCCAGCGCCACCGGATCTTCACTGATAAACACCGGCCCGTCTCCGAGCACCAGCACGGGGAAGCCCCTGTTCCCATCCTGGGGGAAGAAAGAGAAGGTAATCACGCCTCACACCTCAAGCATTCGACGTAGTTCCCTCTTCTATCTGAGGTATTCGTTCCTTAAGCTGTCCGTAACTTCAGTATCAAGCATTCTACGGTCTTAACCCCCGAGCACGTCCTTATACCTGCTCTTCCGCACGAGCTCTTTAACCCTCTCCAGCCCCGTCAGGTAAGCCCTATCTTTAGTCCCTCTCAGGTACTCCTCGAGAAATTCCAGGGCGGCTTTCACGTACTCCCTGACTTCAACCCTCTCCCTGCCAACCAACCGGTCGTTCTCGAAGGCCTCAATGAGCAGGTAATCGCCCTCCTTCCTGAACACCACGGGAGAAATCGGCTCGTAAGTGCCGAAACCCACCTCGAGCTTCCCACCCCTGCAGTTCCTCCTTATCACCCACCCCTCGTCCTCCTCGAACTTTTCAAGCACGTACAGAATTTCATCGCACGATGCAACCGCGAAGGTTACTGTAGCGAGGATTGCCGACAGCGCCTGCACAATGTAGCAGGCGGCCCACACAATTCTCTTCCCGTTGACTTCTATAATAATCCATGCCCCATACCCCTCGGATTCCTCTAACTCTTCGAGAGTGGAATCAACCGAGAACTTAACCGGCATTAAGACCATCTCCCGGGTTTTCCCTTTAAAAAATTAAGGAGCCTCTTATAGTCATCAATCATTTCCCGGTACTCTCCAATCCCGTTCCCATCAAATACGTGGGTACAGGACTCCAGTTCTACGATGGCCTCTTCTATGACGTTCATTGCGACCTTCACGAACTCGCTGGTTGGCACCCTGCAGACCTTTCTGTAGTCCACACTCACGAAATAGAGATGACCGCCCTTCCTGAACCCGTAGACAATCAATCTCGGGTCGTAGCTTCCAAGGAAGGACCTTAAAAATGGGCCGGAGGTCAGTTCGTTAAACTCCTCTCCCAATAGGTTCCCCAAGGTTCTAACTTCCTCATCAAGCCAGTTCGGGAGTTCGTCCATACTGTTAAAGCCCCACCCGCATGACTTCACGTCTTCCGGGACTTCGCCTGTTACGGCGTAGAACGCAAATCGGAGAAGCTCATAGAGAAATTCGTTGAGGTAGACGGTCGCATTGAACACTTCCTCTCCCCGGCAACGGATGAGAACATCGTACTCGCTGAGAACCGTATCTATTATCGATTCGTGTGAATACCCGTGTTTCATCCCTTCCGTCACTATCCTCCCCGCCCTCTTTTCCAAGGGGTCAAAAGGTCCCTCAAGTTTAAACGTGATTTTGAAGTCTACCATTTGTATCATCCTCGTGTTATGCGGCTAAAAAAATTAAAAGTGGTCTCTATCCTCAGTCCCAATCCACCGGATGTGCTGTCACTATCCTATATAAACCATTGGATATTTTCCTTATGACAACTCTCAGCCGGTTCTTGGCCCCCATCCCGGGATAATACTTTTCAAGGACTACTTCCTTCGGTGGATTGCTTCTGTAACAGTTTACCCTACCGGTCTTAATCGTCTCTTCAAGCATCTGGAGGAGCTGTTTGGCTGTTATCTGCTCGAATTTTGATTTACCATCATACACTCCCCTTTTAATGTGCCTTTCAATTATGTGTGTCGCCCCTTCATCATCAATGATGACGTCTCCTTCCGGGAAGTAGCTGCCGCAGGCATACCTTCCCCTGAACTTTACATTAAAGTTCTTGTACTGCTTGTCGAAATCCTCCACAAGCTTCTTCGCGTCGTTAGCGTCCCATCCGTTGAGGTATGCTTGACCCAAGAGTTGCCCGAACTCCTTTGGAGTGAAGAGGTCACTAACATCATCTAGCTCACTCGTTGTAACGCTGACGATCAGCTTTGACCCGTCATAAACTCTGACACCCTCAAGCTTGGGCAGAGGAATCTTCCATAAGGTCTTCACTTGATACCTAACACGTGGGTGCTTTAAGTCGTCTTTTGTGACCTTTATGAAGCCCTCGGCAAACTCTGAAAGCTGTTTCAAACTAATGGCCCTCAATATTGGGTCCGCAATTTTGCCCAGGTACTTCTCAATGGTGTCCTGATGATCCTTGACAACATTATAAAGCCCAACTGTGAATATAGCCCCCACTGAAACCAGGAACTTTAGAAGGAGGGCATCTCCTGCCGCGAACTCAATGGCAAGGAGTCCCACCTGCACAAACTGCGGCTGAACCTCATCTCCGGGCCTTCTCTCAGGACTGAACTCTGATGGAATCTTCACGGTACTGTTTACCGTCCCGTTAACGAAGCCCGCAGTCGCGCTGGCGCTACTGAAGGTCATTCCAAGGAAGAGTACAACCAGGGCAAAGGCGAGAACCCTCTTCCAACCCATGCAGTCACCTCCAATGCTACTCATGCTGGATAATAAATCCAAACCTCAAAAAATTTACTATTTAAAATATTAACACGGCGGTGGCAATTAAAATTAGATTACTGCTCCGCAGGAAGTTCAGATTACAACCAACAAAATAGGACAACTAAGGAACCACCAGAAGCCAGAAATCCTAAACTCCCAACACCAACAAATCAAAAGAAAAAAGAAAAGTCGGCTTAATCCAGCTCCTCAGCGAGGGGCGAACCCTCTTCTACCTTTGTTCCCTTGCTCAGCATGTCCCTGAGGTCAGTCTCCGGGTCACCGGTGAGCCTGAGGTCAAACTGTCTCCTCAGGATTTCAAAGACCCCTGGAGTCAGGAACTCTGGCGGCTTTGGTCCGATGTAGATGCCCTTGATTCCCAGGTAGAGGAGCGAGTAGAGTATTGCTATTGCCTTCTGCTCCATCCAGCTCAGGACTATGCTCACCGGCAGGGAGTTCACATCCGTCCCGAGCTCGTTTGCAAGTGCTATTGCAATCTCGATTATTGAGTAAACGTTGTTGCACTGGCCGAAGTCGAGGAATCTTGGAATGCCCTCGATAGTTCCATAGTCCCTCGCGTTGTAGCGGAACTTGCCGCATGCCGCTGAGAGTATCAGCGCATCCTTTGGAATCAGCTCGGTGAGCCTCTCGTAGTAGCCCATGCCCTTGTGCGGCGTATCACAGCCGCCCACGACGAAGATGTGCCTTATCTTGCCCTCCTGGATGAGTTCAATGAGCTTATCCTTCATAGCCAAAACGTTGGTGTGGTGGAAGCCGGTGAGGAGCTTTCCGCCGTCGTAAGCCTTCATCCTAGGGGTCTCAAGTGCGCGCTTTATGAGCGGCTCGAAGTTGTAGTCCTCGATGTGGGGAACCCCTTCAAGGCCCGCTATTCCGACGGTGAAGATTCTATCTTGATACGCCTTCGTCGGCTGCTGGACACAGTTGCTTGTGCCCAGAATAACGCCCGGGAACTCCGCGAATTCCTTCTTCTGGTAGAGCCACGAGCCTCCCCAGTTGCCGTAGAGGGCTTTGAACTTCCTCAGCTCGGGGTATGCATGTGCTGGGAACATCTCCGCGTGGGTATAAACTTTAAGCTCATCCTCAAGGCCCATCTCCTCAATCTGCCTGAGGAGCTCGTACAGGGCCTTGTAGCTGTGGCCGGTGACGAGTATGCCGTGCCCCTCAGCCGTTCCGGTCGGGACTTCAACCGGCTCCGGCCTTCCGAAGGTCTCGACGTAGGCTTTATCAAGGAGCTTCATAGCCTCAAGGTGAACCCTTCCGTTCTCAAGGATGAGCTCAAGGAAGCGGTTCTTGTCAAAGTTGACGTTGGTGAGGGTTGAATACAGCGCCTCAGCCAAAAAGTGGCCTATCCTCGGGTCGTCGTAGCCGACCTCAAGGGCATGGTAGTAGTAGGCGGAGGTTCCCTTTATACCGTACAGCAGGGCCTCCTGGAGCGAGTTGAGGTCCGGATCCTTACCGCAGACTCCCCTTATCGTACATCCTCCCGCCAGGCTCATCGAGCACTGGTTGCAGAGCATGTCCAACTTCTCAGGTACCTTTATCATCTTCAATCCCTCCTTTTATGACGAGTGTCATATCCTTCGATTATAGATGAAGTGACCTTCATAAAAATCTTGCGGTTTCTTAACCTAAAGCGGCTATATGACTTATGTCATATAAACTCAGATGGGGGGCTTGACAGAAACCCTTAAATATTCCGCCCGTCATAAAAACCCACCATGAAGACTAATGCGTTTGAAGTGGCCTCGCGCTACGTGTATCCCTCACTCAGGCGGAGGCTTGTGGAGATACTCTACGAAAACGGCCTGAAGCAGACCGCGATAGCTGAGCTTCTCCACATAACCCAGTCTGCCGTTTCCCGCTATCTTCGGATGGACAGGGGCGCGTTGATGGACGTCTCCCAGTTCCCAGACATCGACAACGAGCTTCGTTCACTTGCCGACGAGATCATTAGGACAAGACCCAGTGAGTATAGAATACATCGAAGACTCGTGGAAATCTCGGTCGAGATGCTTGGAAAGGGCTACGTCTGCCAGTTCCACTCAAAAATCGACCCCGAGGTAAATCCCGCGGAATGCAGCGTATGCCTTGAACTTTTCGGCTGAGCTAAGGCTTCTAGGGCGCTCTAAGGGAAGGTTTAATACCTTTCGATGCCTATTTTAGCCAGGTGATTTCTGTGAAAAGAGCACTCGTAACCCTCACCCCACCCGAGAGCAAACGGCTCATCGCAAAGGCAGTTGTGGCAATGCCCGAAGTCCAGCATGCCCTCAAGCACGGCTTCGTTTACATAGCCACCGGCACAACAGCCGCCTATGTGGCCGAGGAAATACTCGGGGAGAAGATAGAGAAGGAGAAGTGGACTGTCGGCGTTATAAGCAAAGGACGGACGTGTGTCACACCCAAACAGACGTGGCCGAAGCACCTCGTCCTCTACAAGGGCGAGCCCTTCGACGATCCGCTTGAGGCCCTCAAGAGGATGGGGCCAAAGGACGTCTTCATAAAGGGCGCCAACGCGATAGACATCAACTGGAACGTGGCAGTTTTTGCAGCGGCTCCCGACGGGGGGACGATAGGAAAAACCTTTGGCTGGACTATAACCAAGGGAGTCTTCACGATAACCCCGGTAAGCCTCGAGAAGTTTGTGCCGACGCCGGTCGAGGAGAGCGCCAAGCTCACCGGCATCTACTCCTTCGACTGGGGGACCGGGCTTTACTCGGCCCTCGTGCCGATACCGCATTCGCATCCCGTCACCGAGGTCGAGGCGTACAGAATACTCGCGGGAGTCGAGGCAATTCCGATAGCGGCAGGCGGTGCCGGGGGAGCTGAAGGAAGCGTCACCCTCGTCCTTGAGGGCGATGATGAAGCCATGGAAAAGGCGAAGGAAGTAACGAAGGCCGTTAAGGGCGAGCCTTACCTCGAGCCCTACACCGAGGACTGCTCGATATGTCCGTTCGCGAACATCTGCGGCCTTGGAAGCGGCGCTTTCTGAGGGGATGCCCATGAAGAGGCTTTTGGCTTTTCTTCTTTTGACTCTCCTAATAACGCCTTTTGTTCTTGCGGACGATGACGGGGAAGAAAATGAGTACGAGGCTGGTTATACCTCCCTCGCGGTTGCAGGGGTCGCAATGATAACGGCAGGAGTTGCCTACTATACCCTCACCAAGAGGAAGCTCATCATAACCCACCAGAGGTCAAGCGGTTGGGGCTTCGAGATAAAGATGGAGCATCCTTATATGACGGTGATCGGCCCAATGTCCCCAATGACCATCCACCATTTCTTCACGATAACTGGAACCCTGCTGGTCTTCCTCCACTTCTTCTCGTGCGGCAACTACACCGGTCTGGCAGGTACAACAGGGCTAGCGATGGCAGTCATTCTCATCCTCCTGAACGTGATGGGCTTCATCGGAAGGAGCATAAATCATGGCATAATCTCTGCGGCAAAGGCCAACGACATGGAAAAAGCAAGGAAGTACGTGAGCAGGTATGAAAAATGGAAGAAACTGCACATCCTGCTGGCGATTATATTCGCCGTACTCCTGGCGGCACATCTGAACGCCGTAGATTGAAGCTTTTTTCAAAAATTTCTTTTTAAATCCCCTTCCTTCTCTTTTCTAACGGGGGTGAGAGAATGGACGAGCTTGAGATGATAAGGAGAAAAAAGATGCTCGAACTCATGAAGAGGGCCGGCATGATAGAGGTCAAGCCAAAGAGAAAGGTGGTCATTGAGGTCATAACGTCGCCCGGCTGCCCCTACTGCCCGATAGCCTGGGCAATGGCTCAGGAGCTTGAGAGAAAGTACGAGGGGGTTATAGCGAAGGAACTCAGCGTGGCAACCCCCGAAGGCCAGAGGAAAGCCATGGAGCACAACATAATGGGGACCCCCACGATACTCATAGACAACAGGGTGGAGTTCATAGGAGTTCCGAACTTCGCTGAATTCGAGAGAAGGGTGAAGGAAAAGCTTGGCCTAAAGTGAAGCCCCTGTGAGAACCCATACCCCAATAGCTATCAGCAGCAGTCCAGCTATGACCGAGAGCTCCCGACTGTGCCGCACCATCGCCTGAGAGAAGCGCTTGCTTTCGGTGACACTCCCCATGGCGAGCAGTATGACGACCAAGGGAAGCACAAACACCAAGTTGTAGAGGGCCAGCAGGAGAAAAGCCAAAGCCTTCCCGGCCTTCGAGATTATTATCGCGTAGACGAGGTAGCTTCCAGCCGAGCACGGCAGCAAAGTTGTGGAGACTATAACCCCGAGCGTAAAAGCCCCAATTGCAGTTGCGTCGCTGCTGAATATTTTCCTCCTGATTTTGCTTTTGTCTCCGACGCGGGATTTTTCCATCAGACCTGTGGCTATGGTGTAAGCACCGAATAATATTGCCGCAACTCCAGCGATCCAGAGGGGCAGGTAGCCAGCGAAGTACAGCAGTCCGACGCCAAGGAGGTAGTATGATATGTAAACAGCGGCTATGAATGCGGCCCCTATGAAATACAGCCTCTTCTTCGATATCTCCCTGACCGAGAGTGCTATGAGGAGCATGGTGTATATGACGAAGGTGCACGGGTTTATCGAGTCGCTCATGGCCAGGGCGAAGAACTTTGGTATAAAGTCCACCATGCCCAGCGCCCACAGCGCGAGGGAGCTGACCCCGAAGGATGCCAGAAGGATTATCGCCAGTCCCTTTATCTCACTTCTCATGGTAGAAAGTTATCATAGCTCTTTTTGTGGGTTTCGGAAACAAAAAGTTGAGAACGAAAGGATTCAGCCGGAGGTGGAGTTTGAATTCCACGATGGCATCCTGTGCTCGACAAAAAGCTCATAGAGCTCGTTAATGACTTCCTCGGAGTTGTCTTTGTCGCGTGGCAGGAGGTACACTTTACCCCCCACGGCCAGAATGACCCCGTTATTCTCCATCCCCGTGTAGATTATCTTCGGGACGGCGGTAACGTTGAACTCCCCCTCAAGCACGGCGTAGAGCGTCCCGTTGTAGGTTATGGCTATAGCCGGAACACCCTGGATTCCCGTTAGCTGGTATATTCTCTGGAACAGATTTGCGTTTTCCTCGTTGTTCACGAGCTCATAGTAGGTCAGGCTGTCGTTTCCGTAGGCCTTTGGTATCTCCTCCCGCATTTTGTGACAGTGCGGGCAGGTCTGCATTCCGTACATGTAGAAGTGAATTTCATCCAGGTATATCTTCGTCCCGTTTACCGTGACGTAGCCATGGTCACTGGGGGAGGTTTGGGTCGGCGCGGTACCGTTCGAATCTGTGATGCATCCCGCCCCAAAGCCGATGAGAATCATGAGCAAGAGCACTACACCAAACTTTTTCATCAAATCACCCATTCTCGGTTATCCTCAGAGGTTATAAAACCTTGCTCCCATTCAATCTCGGTTGAAGCTATCCGAACAGAATGCTTAAATCCTCTGGCGTCAAAGATGTTAGGGGATGATCATGCAGGAGTGGTACCGCTCCAGGGCACTGTACGAGGCAGTTCTTAAACTCGTGGAATCCGGCAGGGTTAATGAGGCTCTCGACATGGCTGAGGGAATACCCGATGGCAACATACGCTCGAAGGCGTTCTCACACATAGCAGTCGAGGTGGCAAAGTCGGGGAGGGATTATCACGAGGCGCTGGAAAGGGCGGTTAAGGCAGCCCTTGACATCGACAACCGCGACGAGAGCACAAAGGCTCTGATGAGCCTGGCCTTTGAGTTTCTGAACATGGGCAATCCGGAGGAAGCCCTCAGAATTTCCCGGTACATAACTGACCTCCCGAACAAGTCAAAGGTTGAGGCGGAGGTGGCGCTGGCCCTCGCCAAGAGGGGAAAGGTTGCCGAGGCGATGGAGATAATTAACGGCATCATGGACGACGACGTCAAGACGTGGGCAATGTCCAGACTCGCCAGTCAGCTTTAGCTCAAATTTGTCTATTCATCCAACCGGTCTATTCGATTTTAACACGGGTCCATCCACAAGGCTTTTTTACGCTCTCCCCTTCCCGTTGGCGGTGAGAGACCATGGAGATCGGAGCGATAATTGGACTCATCGGAATGCTGCTGCTGGTGGGCTCATGGGTACCCCAGACAGTTGAGACATTGAGAACAAAGCACTGCCCCCTGAACCTGGAGTTCATCATAATCTACGTGGCCGCGGCAAGCATGCTGACCGTATACTCGTACATAATCGGGGATTGGATATTTTTCACCCTGAACTTCCTGTCCGCGTTTCAGAGTGCGATAAACCTGGCGGTAAAGCTAATGGAAAAATAACGGGCAGACGGGTTCATTTCCTCCCGTAGAGCCCCACAAGCTCACCCATCTGAATGATGTGGCCGCTCATGGCCCTTTCCAGTTCTTTTCTGCTCGCCCCGGGATCGAGTTCTAGAACCGTGTCAAGGGCATAGACCTTGAAGTGGTAATGGTGCACCCCATGCCCCCGCGGCGGACAGGGGCCCCCGTACCCTATTCTCCCGAAGTCGTTCTTTCCCTGAACCATCCTGACGGGAGCGTCCACAACCCCCTGCGGCGGAACTCCCTTTGGTATTTCCCCGAGGGGTGGAATGTTCCACGCTATCCAATGGGTGAAGGTCCCACCGGGGGCATCGGGGTCGTCCATGATTATGACGAGACTCTTTGCGTTTGGGTCCACGTGCCCGATAAATATCGGCGGGTTCACGTCGTTTCCATCACAGGTGAACTCGACTGGTATGGTGTCCCCGTCGTGAAATATGGAGCCAACCTCAAGATCCATCCTAACATCCCCTCCGGAATCCTTTGAAGATATGCATCCCCCGCTCAGGGCCAACAAAACCGCCAGGAGCGGCGCTAACCATCTCATGTAAACAGTATACTCGATAAAACGTAAAAAGATTTCGGCACAACGCTTTATCAACAGCAACAACATTGTGGTGTTGATGATGGGAGTGAAGCCTGCCGGAAATACTGGCCGATACCAGCGATGAAGTGGCTGAGAGATACCCATATCCACCCAAGGAAGAAGACAAACGTTGAGTGAACCATGGATTGATTTTTAAGCTCCTTCCCCATCTTTTCTTGATGCCCCATGAAGGTGCTGTGGGAGAGGGAAATTCCGGCGGATGAAATAGTCGTCTCGCCCAGACCTGTCTGGAAGTGTCGCTCCTGCCCGATGTACGGTAGGAGGCCGAACTGTCCGCCACACGTCCCGGACTGGAGGGAAGCGAGGGAATGGATAGGGCACTTCAAGAGGGCGCTGATAGTGAAGTTTGAGATAGACATGGAGCGCTTTGAGGAGGAGAAGAGGGGGGCCCTGCTGTACCTCCTGAAGAGGGAGGAAGAGTTCTTCAAGGAGGGGAAGATGTACGCGATGGCCCTCTTTCCCGGCTCCTGCAACCTCTGCGACGACTGTCCCTTCGAGAGGGGCGAGCCGTGCAGGATGCCGACCAAGGTCAGACCGAGCATAGACGCGGTGGGCATCGAGATTGGGAAACTCGTGAAAATGGACTTCTCCGAAAGCGTTTTGTACGGGATGGTGCTAATTGAATAACGGTGCGAACGGATGAAGGAAAACGTCTCCCCCGCCGGAATGAAGTGGGGAATCTCACTTCTCATGACGCTCGCCTATGCATTCGGGGCCGCGTGGTTCTACTACCTGCCCGCGAGGGGCGAGCCCAACCTCGAGGTGGAGTTCTCGCAACTGCTGCTCCACTTCCTCCTTCTGAGCTTCCTCTTCTGGATAGTTCTAATCCCCGAGGGAAGGTCAGCCAAAGCCCCCGACGTTCTCATGTTCACGGTTTTAACCGTCCCCGCGGGGGTATTGGCCTCTCTCCTCCTTCTCTTCGCCGCCACTCCATTCGGAGTTCACGAAACCTACGGCATTGAATACTTCATAATGGCGCTGGTGCCGTTCTTAATCGCCCACAAAACGGTTAAAAGACGGATTTCAGCGGTTCCATTCGTTTTGGCTCTGGTTTACGGGGTCATAGCGTACATCTGGGGGAGTGGATTATGGTGAAGGTTGCGTACATAACCCTTCTCGGCCGCTCGCCGTGGGCGGTCGTTAACACCTACTACAAGCTCCTCACGCGGGGAGGAAAGGCCGAGAGGATATACGTATTCACGGAGGAGCGCTACCGTCACAACCTGCCCAAGGTTGTCGAGGCGATCAGGGCGATTTCGGAAGCATATAACCTCCATCCAACGATAGAAACAGAGGTCGTTCCTGACTACGGCTTCTTCGTCGCCGACAGAAAGTTCAGGGAGCTCTTCTCAAAGCTGGAGCGCGAGGGTTATAGAATGGGGCTGGACATAACCTCTGGCAGGAAGGCCCTCGTCGCTGCCGCGATAGTCCAGATAAAGGAGTTTCCCGTGGCGTTCATCGTTTACATGGGGTTACTCGATCTTGACTTCCCGGACAGGCCCTACATGATGATTCCAACCCACATGCAGCCGATAAAGAACTTCCTGGGTGATGAGAGTGAGGGATACTAGCGAGGTTATAGAGAAGCCCGAGCTCCAGATACTCCTCAACGTTCTGGGCGAGGTGAGGGTGAGCTATCCCCTATACGGCCTTCCCCTGCTGAGGGCAAAACCCATCGAAGAAGGCTACCGTGTCGAGCTAACCGTGAACAGGAGGGAGTTCAACGAGCACGTTCCGGAGTATCTATCAAACGAACTCCCCACCTGGACGGATTTCTACGAGTGCTTCATCTCGGCAGGGATAGTCAGGTACGACAACATAGACGAGTTCCTTCAGAACCTAGAGCTCTACGAGAGGCTCAGAAAAGGCGTTGCCTTTGCCCCCGATACGAACCTCTTCTACCACCGCTTCATCTCGGGCTTCAGGCCCCTCGACAGGTATCAGATAGTCGTGGCCGAGGGTGTCAAGAAGGAGATAGAGAACGCGATGAACTACAAGTACCGGCACAGGGAGCTGGAGGAGATCAGGCGCGAGGTGAGGAACGGAAGCCTCCTGCGGGAGTTCAGCAACAGGCGGACGAAGAAAAGCCGGAAAGCCGCATACATAGCCCTCAAGGAGTTCGAGAGGCTGAAGGACAGGATAATCATAGCCGAGAGCGTGAAGGAGCAGGCCCACAACAACGACGAGATAATAGTCAAATCCCTCAAGCACTACGACAACATGACGCCGACTCTTCTCGTCTTCCTCACGGCGGACATAGCGATAACCGACGTGGCCGAGATGGAGGGGCTGGAGTACTTCCTCTTCAAGTACCCCCGCCAGGAAATCGGGCGGCACGACGTTACAGCGTACCAGCTCAGAACGCTGCTCTTCAACCTCGCGGCGGTCTTCGGCGTCATAGAGGTGAACGGGATAACTATTTTCGGCGAGTTCGGGGGCAAGGGCGGACTGAACGAGCTTAAACTGGTCTTTCCGACGGAGAACAGGACATATCACGAGTTCGAGTTCCACCTCAAGCTTTCGAGAAAGCTGATGGAGATAATGAGGTAGCTAGGTTCTCATCTTGAACTTAATAAAAAGAGCCGTCATCACGAGGATGAAAATGAATAGGGCCAGTATCTCGGCGACTCCCTCGTGCAGGGGGATGAGTACCACGGACATCGAGATGGCAAGTGCGACCAGCTCGTCGCTTTCCGTGCTCTCCCCATCGTAGCGGTACTCCAGGGCAAAGGCGAGCCAGCCGAGGGTCAATATTATCATCGGCGTTTCCCTAAAGTCCATGAAGAGGTACAGAAACCCCGCTAGGAGAAACGGAAGGGCAAAAAGGAGACGCCTCATCCCATCACCCCAGCACCAGTCCCCCAGAATCCACTTCAAAGTTCTCCGGGGTTACGATTGAAAAGACGTAGTGGCCCGGTTCTTCAACCCTAAGAACCAGCCTCAGGTCACCCAGCTCCATCAGGGTGGAGTTCGAGGCGCCGTCAAGGTAGGTCCGGTTCCAGCTTCCGGAAGCCCTCACCTCATGCACGGGGGTTACTGTCAAAAACGCCCTGTACCTGTGCCCACCGTATCTGATGCACACTGGAATTCTCTCGGCGTATGGGACGTAGGTCGTGCCTTTTATCGGGCGGCCGTTCACGATGACCTCAAAGTTCTCGGGTTCGGTGGATGGGGAAAGTCTGAGGACGGAGAGGGTTATGCTGGCGTTCATATCGTCCCCGATGACCCCTGCCTCGAAGGAGTAGAGGGTGGCGTTCAGTCTGGCGAAGTAGCCGGAAACGTCGTCCGAGAGTGCAGCGGGAAGGACGAGCCCGCCGGAGAAAGTTCCGTTGAGCTGGACGTAGACGGGTCTAACATTCGTCGCCCAGAAAAACCCGAGGAGTGCAACGATGACCGGGAACGCGAACAGAACTTTCCTACCGGCGATTTTTCTCATCTTTCCCACCGAGAAAAGTTAGAAAACAGGAACTTAAAAGTTTTACGAAAACCGGGGAGAAGTTTCACCTCAGCATGCCCTCCAGCTTTTCCACGAACTCCATGCTCCTCCTCAAGTCGGCAAAGTACTCCTTCGCCCTTTCGATGTGCTCCTTCTCCACCATTCCGCCCTTTGCCAGAACGCTCGCGGGCGCGAGGAGCTGTACCGCGTAGCGCAGGCTGGTCCTCTCGCCGAGCTCCGCGAGGTACTCTATTGCCTCCTCGCTGACCTCGATCTTCTCCTCCCTCGCCCTTATCTTGACTATCTCCCTGATTTCCTCCTTCCTGTAAGGCTCGGTGTTGATTATAAGCAGCCTGTCGAGCATGTCGATGGGTATCCCGTGCGGGGCTTCAAGGTCGGTGCCCCGTATCTTCGTTCTTCCGCGGTTGGTCGCTAGAATGAGAATCGGCGCCAGCTCGCTCTCCATTGCCCTCGCGAGGAAGGAGAACGCCTCGATGTCGAGCATGTGAACCTCGTCTATGAAGAGCACTCCCGGAACGAGGCTGGCCTTCCCTTCCTCGATCCACTTCTTGACCGTCTCGTCAACGCGCTGCCTTATCTCGTCGCTTATCTCCGCCCCTGTGCTGAAGAGCAGGCCGAAGATGTTTCCGCGGGCATTGGCCACATCCAAGTCGTGGAGAGTGACTGTGTAGGTGAACTCCTTTATCTTGAGAACCGGGCCGCTCGGCAGGTTCACTCTGCGCTTGAAGAACAGCCCCTCTTCCTCCTTGGTGGTGCCTATCTTCGAAATCCTTCCGGTTTCAGCGTCAATCTGTATGACGTCGCCCTCCTCAACGCCCATCTCCATGAGCTGGTAGGCTATCTCCCTCCCGGCTCTAATCGTCTTTTCGTCGTCCTTGGTGCGGAGGGTTATGACGACGCTCTCGGGAACCTCGACGTAGGGGTTGAACGGGTGCCTGGTACGGTTTATCCTTATCTCCCTTACCTCACCCTCGTAAACCTTCCTCTCCTCGCTTATTCTCACTCCTATGGCCCTCCTCAGGGCCTCCTTCAGGAACTCCGTCTTCTTGACCTCGGCGGAGTAAATCTCACTGCCGGCTATCTGGACGAAGGGAACGTCCTCGCCGAGCTCCCTGGCTATGCCCATGGCTATCGCCGTCTTGCCGCTTCCGGTTGGACCGACGAGGAGGATTCCCTTGCCGGCGAGCTTGCCGCGCTTGATGAGTTCGACCGCTATCCCCGCCGCTTCCCTAGCCTTAACCTGTCCGACCATTCCGTCGGCCATGAACTTCGCCTTCCCGCTCTCGTCGAGACCGAGTCCCTTAATGTGGGAGTGGCTTCCAATCCTCTCGAAGCTCCTCGGTGCGGTCACTTCCTCTATCACTGGCATGACACCACCCCCTTAATCTTTCCAGGGGTTACTAAAAGAGGGAGATTTAAAAATTTGACGGCTCACATGTGGGCCTTCCAGAAGCGCCTTATTGCCCCGAAGGCCTCTTCCTCGGGGGCATAATCCTCGGCAGTCTCCGCCAGAAGTCTGTGTTCACTGGCCCTTCCGCGGAGGGTGAAGGCGCGCCTCAACGATGGAAAGGAAGCGGCAGCGGCGGCACCCATTGAGCCCACAACTGAGGTGAGGCCATGGGGTAGGAGCAGCTTCCCGAGGAAAAAGCCTGAAGCTAAAAGCAGAGACCCCAGGGTAAAATTAACGAACCTCTTTGGCAGAGCTATTGGAAATTCCCCGTAGGGAATCCTTCCATCAGCGCCGTCCACGTAGGCCCTGTGTGTGAGAAAGCCGTACCGGTATCTAAGGCGCCAGATTGGATAGTAAACCAAACCGTCAAGCCGGAGCTCGAAGGTCGGCATTCCCACCTCCACGCTACCCCAGTAAAAGTAGTGCCTTGCCTCCTTCTCCAACATGCCCCGAACTTCACTGCGGAGCTTTTTCTGGGCCTCCTCCTCACTGAGAGTCTTCTCCACGAGCTTTCCCCCAACCCTGCCGTCGAAGTATCGCCTCCCCCTCGTTGGCAGGGGGTAGTTGATCAGCTCATCAAACCCCTCAGCGGCGGGGACCGTTACGTAATTAAAGAACTCAACATGGCCCGCCCCATCGTAGGAAAACCCGCCGGTGTGGGCAACGCCCTCAGCCCTTACGAAGAAGACGTAAAAGGGAACGTAGAGTAGCTCCCTCTCGATAAGCTGGGCCTTCCACTCGACGTCGTTGGGAGAGAGGCGTTGGAGCCTTATGAAGGACACCAAGGGCTTCCAGGGGTCTTCAACCCTCAGCGGGTACGTGAACGTCCTCACCTCACCGAGCCGTATCTGAAACCCGCAGTAGGGGCACGTCACCATTCCTCCTTCCGCCTCGAACTCCGCACCGCAGCGGGGGCATTTGACCCTCATCGTTCAACCCTCACATCTCTGGCCATCTTTCGCCCGTAGCCCTTGGCGAGCTCAAACCCGAAGTATGCGAGCAGACCCGGGATTATCAGGGTAAAAACAGCCCCCTGTCTGGCGTGAAGGGCAAAATCCCAGTATTCCACGTTGCCGTAGGGGGTCGAAAACAGAGCCGCTATCGAAACACCGAAAAGGGCAGTTAGGGCGTAGGCCACCTTGCGCCAGACCCTCACCGGCTCAAGAGCGAGCACTTCCTTTCCCTCGTGGCCGTCGTATGCAACGAAATACGTTCCACCCTCGATATCGTAGTACACCTTCCAGAGGGGGTAAAAGACAAGGGCAAAGTCCTCGACCTCACCGTTGAACCAGAACGCCTTCATCTCCTTGTCCGTTGGAACATGGATTTCCTTGGCCCGGTCAGAGGACCTGTCCAGAAGCGCCGCCTTTGCCTGCTCCTTTCCGAAATCAGTGTTCAGGAAGTCCAGCTCGAGTTCCTCCCACTTTTCGGGGGTGAGTTCGGATATTGGCCTCGGCTCCATAATTCTGGAGAGGACGTGACTCATCTCCCCCGATGCTATGTAGATCCTCCGTCCCATCTTCCTGGCCAGCTCCTCTACAGTCACGTCGTAGACGCTCCTCCTTGCGGGGATACAGACAACGGATTTCTCCTCAAAATTTCGGTATCTGACGACTCGTTTTGTCTTGTTGCCTTCCTTGATTTTGTCCACGTATCTAACGTACCCACTTCCCTTTACCCTGCCGAACCAAAGCGGGACGTAGAATCCCTCCACCTTCGCAACTTCGATCTTCCCGCGGAGGCCCAGGTAATCCCTGTCCCTCCTCACGCGCTCCCAGAAGAGGCGCAGGATTTCCTTCTTTGGAAGGCTCTCAACGAAGAAGACGTTCTTCTCGGTGAAGATTCTATCGTAAGAGTTGGGATAGCCACAGTAGGGACAGACGACTATTACATCCTCCGGGGTGGTCTCAAGGGGTGCACCGCACCGCTCGCACCTGAGAACCTCGATGATTACCACCACAGATTGGGAGGAAGTTAAAGGTTAAAAGTTTTTGGCTCAGGCCGTCGATCCCGGGCATCAATCACCCCAAAGGCCAATGTCATCATCGCCGGCAAAGGTTGAACAGCCCCCTTAAAAACCCTCTCAAAGCACGTTGAGGTACTTGTGAACCTGAAAGCTCAGGCCGACGTTCTTCCTGCCCATGATAAGGGCCGCCTCGCGGTAGAGCTCCATGAGCCTTTCCTGGCTTACCTCAATCGGCTCCCTCGGCTGGATTACGAGGGGAGCTAAACCCTTCAGCAGTTCGGCGTACCAGCGGACGTTCTCCAGCTTCGTTTCTGAGGTGACCACGAGCTTGGCGTAAACTTTTACCCCTGCTTCCTTCAGAATCCTTATGCTCTTGACCTCGCGGAGAACCAAAGCCCTCCAGTCCTCTGTCGCTCTCGCGGTCTCGTCCTTTATGTCCACGCTGGCGTAATCGGTAAGGTGGGCAACATCTTTAATCAGCTCCGGAAGACCGCCGTGGGTTTCCAGGAAGTTGTCGAAGCCGAGGCTCTTCATCTCCCCCATAAGGGCTTTGAGCGGTTCTACCTGGAGCGTCGGCTCGCCTCCGGTGTAGCTTATCGAGTGAAGGTCGCCGGTATCGAGGCGCAGAATGGCATCAACGACATCACCAAGCTCCGCTGGATTAGGTCTGTACTCGAACTTCCCCGTGAAGGGCTCCACCTCGTAGCGCCAGCGTGAAACCTGGGAAGCCTTGATGTACTCCCTGGAGTCGCACCAGAGGCAGTTAAGGTCGCAGCCTGCGAAGCGGACGAAAATCTGCCTCCTGCCAAAAGCTGAGCCTTCGACGCTCCCGCCTTCACCCTGCCAGCTGTTGAAGACCTCGGCCATTATGAGCTTCATAACAACACCTCACAGTTCATCAACGTCAACGCCCTTCACGTGCTCGCTCACATAGCCCTCGAGAATCTCAACCCTTACGCTCCGGTTCTCGCCGGTCATGTCGGCCATCAGCTGGACTCCCCTTGCGTAGTCCCAGAGGCGCCTCTTTGCCTCCTCGGTGACATACTCGGCCATGATGATTATCTCCCTCTCGTTGGGCCTTTCGCTCACGATCTCGATGACCTTTTTAGCATCTTCCTCCGTGAAGGTTCCCCTCTTCTTGAAGAGCATCGCCACACCTCCAGCTTTAATTGGGCAATTCATTGATTCGGTAATTACATAATCAAATGTACTTCATCAGCAGTTCGACGGCCTCCTCGAATATATCCCTGTCTCTTCCGTCGAGGACGCTTTCGAGGTAGTGGAGGCTCACGAGGTTGAGGATTATATAGGCGGTGTTCCTGTCAAGGCCGAGGTCGTAGGCCTCGTAGAAGACGATCTCCCTTCCAAGGGCCTCGTTAAGCATCTCCACGAAGTAGGCGATGTCCTCCACGCGGAGCTCGTCCCACTTGCTCTCCATCTCGTCGAAGTAGCGCTCCATGACGCGGAGAGTTTCAAGGTCAACTTTCAGCGTTCCCTCAAAGTAGGGGAACTCTCCGACCCGGAAAATCTTGACGCCCTCCTCGTCCTGAACGCCTATGTAGTCCCACAGGAGAACGCCTTCAACGGGATTGTGACCATACTTGCTCGCCAGGTAGGAGAAGCGCTCCATTATCTCGGCCATGTCGTCGAGGAACTCCTCTTCGTCGCGGAAGTGTATTATCTTGCTTATCGTTCCGGCCATGTTCTGCACCTATGGGTGAGTTAGCCCAACCGTTATAAGGTTTTATGCATAGGAAGAACTGCCCGACGAGTATTGGGTTGCGATGACGTCGGGACCCCCAGGGGGCCGACATTTCCAATGGCCCCCTTACAAACTTCGCCTTCGCGACGTCGAGCTTTGCTCGACGCAAGGGACGACAGTCCCGTAGAGTTTGACCAAGGTTTGTGATTCTTCTCCAAAAGTACAATTCTGGGAGGTTTGGGTTTTTGAGGGGGGTGTTTTATGTGGGAATTCACTTCAAAGGATTCATAACACGGGTTTCTCTAAGAAGCGCTCCTTCGGAGCGCGGGAAAAAGTAAACCCAACAATAAACGCTTCTAAGATTATAGAATTCCAAAGCTCTAAAGACTATTTGGAAACGCGAACACTCATAAAAGGGCCCCTTGTTAGGAGGCGTCCTTACGGGTGGTGGAAGTGAGGTGCATTTTCTACAAGCTTCAGGTTCAGGAGGGTTTTTTTACCCGCTTGCTCTTTTGGGAGTGTTTCACTGCACAAACGGCGTCCGAAGGACGCCAAAGATACAAGTGGAAACCAAAGATAAAATAGGCATGCGTAACAGGAAACCCACAGAAAGCTTTAAATTCTCGGAGTGCACGCACCCGGTTTGGAGTTTAAATGGCGTAAATCTCTTTGGTCAAGCTTTGCGCCAGCAAAGCTTGTTATGCAAAGGTTTATAAAACGTCCCCGGAAACACTCTCCAGTCGTGAAAACCGTTGATAATTAGGGGTGATGCTCATGGGAAGGACTACTAAGGTTGGTTCAGCCGGAAGATACGGTCCAAGGTACGGTCTCAAGATTAGAAGAAGGGTCGCGGCCGTTGAGGCCAAGATGAAGCAGAAGCACGTCTGCCCGGTCTGCGGAAGGAAGGCCGTCAGGAGGATTAGCACCGGCATATGGCAGTGCCAGAAGTGCGGAGCAACTTTTGCCGGCGGTGCCTACCTGCCGACCACTCCGGCCGGAAAGGTCGCCAAGCGTGTCACGGCCTCCAAGGCCTGACCCCTTTCCTTTGCTTAGTTTAGGGTGATAACCATGGTGATGGCCGTTTACCGCTGCGCAAAGTGTGGAAAGGAGGTCGAGCTCGACCTCGAAAACACCAGGGAAGTCCGCTGCCCCTACTGCGGCAGCAAGATACTCTACAAGCCTAGGCCCAGGGTGGCCAGGCGCGTAAAGGCGATCTGATTCTTTCGTTTCGAAAGCCTTTTATCGCTTAAACGAATTTTGAGTGAGGGCTATGATGCTGATAACGACTTCCCACAGACCCACGAGGAGGACGAGGAGCTTCGGGCACGACTTAGAGAAGGTGTTCCCCAACTCCCTCTACCTGACTAGGGGAAAGAAGACGATACAGGACTTACTCATGGAGGCCTACGACAGGAACTACGAGAGGCTCCTGATAGTCAACGTCTGGAAGGGGAACCCGCTCAAGATGACCTTTATCAAGGTCGACCCCGAGGATTGGGGTTATCTCGGTTACCTGTATCTCCACGGCATAAAGCTCCAGCGTGAGATTGGTTTTAGGGACATACGGCCCATACGTGAAGAGATGCCACTTGTTGTGACCACAGCAAAGCGCGTCGGTCTTGACCACGTTGCATTCGCCCAGGTTTTCGCCGAGCTGACCGGCGGAAAGTTCGTTCCGAGGAAGGAGCGCTCGCTCCTCGGAATAGCAGACAGGTACAACACCGACGTTCTGAGCGTCATAGAGAGGCATCCGCGCGGAATGGCGGTGAACTTCTACCGCCTTGACGTTAGTAGGGAGAAGGCCGTCGGCCCGCTCATAAGCGTCAAGATTTGGATAATGGAGGACGGGCGGAGATGGGACTACAAGGAAGCGATTCTGAAGCGTGGCCCATCGAAGGAGTGATCGAGCTGACTTTTCCCGACGAGGAGACGGCCAAAGTAGTCTACGAGAGCGTTCTCTACGAGCACGAGAGCGTGCCCTACAGAAGGAGCAAAATAGAGTTCCTCCGCGAGGAGAACAGGGTGATAATCCGCTTTCTCGCCCGGGACAACTCCGCTCTGCGCGGAACGCTGAACTCTTATCTGAGATGGATCAAGGTCGCTATGGATTCCATAGAGGTTTAAAAAATAAAAATCAATTAAATTCTCCTGCCGTCCTTGACGTAGATCACCTTCGCTCCTATCTCGGTCGCGTGGTCACATATCCTTTCGAGGTGTCTGAGCACAAGAGCGTTCAGGGCCTTCTCTTTGTCCGGCTCTTCAAGTTCTTCGAGGGATCTGAGATAGAGTTCATCTATGGCATCGTCCAGCTCAAGCAATCTGCCGGCATCGACCTCGTTGAGGTTTTCAAATGCTCCCAATGCCGTTCTCACGGCCCTTACCGTTATCTCAAAGCCCCTCTCGGAGAGTTCGGGCATCCTCCTGGGCCGTAGTATTTTAACCGTCCGCTCTATCTCCATTGCGTACCTGGATATGCGGTACAGATCATAGGAAACATCAACCGCGCTCTGGATAAAGCGCAGGTCGCTTGCCATCGGAGAATACCTAACTAAGAGCTCTGTGGCTATGTCGAGAACCTCTCCCCTGATAATGTGCATTTTACTTGCTATATCCTCGGTCCCATCGGTTTCCCCTCCAAAAGATGCCTTCGCGTTTTCGAGAGCAGTTACGGCGTTTTCTCCCATTTCGTTCAGGAGCTTTCTTATCTGTTTCATGCCAATATCGAGGAGCTTCCTCATGATACCACCTCACGAAATCAGGAGTATGGGCATTTTTTCAAGCCCTTTTGGACCTTCAACGTAATAAACCGCGGAGGCAAGCATGTGCTTTGTGTGGTTGAAAATACCCTCAGAGTGTATCATAACAGCCATAACAGCTGGTTCCTCCGTTTTGATGTTTCTGTTCCAGAACTCCTCGAATTCTGCGTTGAAGAAGGGCAACTCCTCAGCTGGAATGCTGAATTTACCGTCCAGCGCCTTCACAGCCGTTTCAATCCAGGGAAGAACTATCGTCAGGGCCTCAACTGCCGTTTCCCTTGCGGATTCTGTACCTCGGATTTCAAGTACGGTTTCTATCCTCGACGCGTGCCTTGAGATACGGTACAGATCATAGGAAACATCGAGGAGGGCCCGAACGAACCGGAGCTCCCTTGCCATTGGTTGATACCGTATCAGGGACTCAACAAGCGCGTCCTGGAGATCCGCTTTTATTGATATCGCCTTCCAGAGATACTCCTCAACCTCTCCATATTCGTTCCTTCGCGCCTCCACTTGGAGTGTCCTGAGGGCCTCGATGACCGTGGTGCCAAGTTCCTCCGAGAGTGCCTTCAATCGGGCAAAATTCCGGAGTTTCATCCGAGTGCCCCCGTAACGTACTGCTCGGTAAGCTCGTGCTCCGGGTTTTCAAAGACCTTCCTTGTCGGACCGACCTCGATGAGGTCGCCAAGATAGAGGAACGCCACGTAGTCGCTCACCCTTGCCGCCTGGGCAGGGGAATGCGTAACGAGGACGATAGTGTAATCCTCCTTCAGCTCGAAGAGGAGCTCTTCTATCTTCTGCGTTCCCACAGGGTCTATATTGGCCGTTGGCTCGTCCATGAGAAGAACCTTTGGCCTCATGGCGAGAGCTCTCGCTATGACGAGACGCTGTCTCTGGCCACCGGAGAGGTTCGAGGGGTAATCGTCCAGTCTGTCCTTCACTTCCTCCCACAGCGCGGCCTTTCTCAACGCCCACTCCACCCGTTCATCGAGCTCTTCCCTTGACCTCACGAGCCGGTTCAGTTTAAGGCCAACTGCCACGTTATCGTATATCGTCATGTGTGGGAACGGATTTGGATACTGGAACACCATTCCGACCTGTTTTCTTATCTCTATGGGGTCCGTCTCTGGAGAGTACACCCTCCGGCCAAAGAGCAAGACGTCCCCTTCGACCCTTGCATCGGCGTTCAGTTCTATCAGCCGGTTGAAGGTTCTCAACATCGTGCTCTTTCCGCAACCGCTTGGCCCCATCAAGGCAAACACGCTCTTCGGAGGGATTTTGAGGTTCACCCCTTTTATCACGTGGTTCTCACCGTAATATACGTGCAGATTTCTTGTTTCAACGGCCAATGAAACTGAGTTCACATTTTCACCTCCTTCAGACTCAACCTTACGGGAACGAAAATTCCAAGGAATATCAGCAGGAGCACTAAGGAGGCGCCCCACGCAACGGCATGATCCTCCGGGCTGGGACTCTGAATGAGGTTGTATATCAGGAGAGGAATCGCACCGACCGGTTGGGTGAGCGAGGTGGGATAACTCTCATAAAGTCCCCCGCGGTAAAGAGGAGAGGTGCCGTTTCACCGGCAGCCTTGGCCATTCCTATGAGCACCCCCGTCATTATCCCGCGCTTTGCCATCGGTGCGAGGATTCTGAAGAGAACCTTGATCCTGGTCAGGCCGAGTGCGTAGCCGGCCTCCTTGTAGGTGAAAGGGATGCTCCTCATGGCCTCGTGAGTGTAGATGGCAACGTATGGTATGAGAATTATCGCCAGCGCAAAAGCCCCAGCTATCGCCGAATAACTTCCCATCGGGACGACGAGAATCTGCATGACGAACACACCGACGAGTATCGTCGGAAACTCCATCATTATCTCCAAAAGCGACTTTGTCCATCGCCCTATTGAGCTCTTTGGATTCTCATAGGCGTAAACGCCGATTATTATTGCCAGAGGAATCCCTATTAAGCTGGAAAGGAAGGTCAGCAGAAAGGTTCCAGCAATGGCCGGCCCTATTCCCCCGGTGGAGAAAGTGCCCGTAAGGAATGAAAAGCCCCTCTCAAGCAACACGCTGGCGCCCCGCGAAAAAACCACGTAAATAATGTGGAAGAGCGGAAACACGGCAAGCAGGGTAAAGAGGGCAATCACCGAAAGAAATGCCCTTTCCATCAGCTTCCTGTCCGGGTTAAAGCTGAACATTCTCCTCCCACCTCCTCAGTGCTCTGAGGCCCGCCATGTTAATTGCAAACCCTATCAGGAACAGTGCGAGACCCGCTGCAAAAAGTACGGACGTCATATGGTGGTAGATGAACGCGTTGCCGAACTGGTTCGCTATTAGTGATGAAATCGTGTAGCCAGGGGCAAAGAGCTTAAACGTCATGTTGAACGTATTTCCGATGACGAGAGAAACCGCCACCGTCTCGCCTACTGCCCTTCCAAATCCAAGGATTACTCCCGATATTATAGCGGGCTTGATGTAGCCGATGAGTATCTTCGTGGCCTCAAACCTGGTGGCTCCAAGGGCATAGACCGCCTCCCGATATGTGAAAGGCACCATGCTGTACGCCTCTCTAACAACGGCTGAAACGAAGGGTGTTATCATAATCGCCAGTAGAACCCCCGCCGAGAGGTAGCTGTAGCCCCCAACGGGAGGATAGTTGAAAAGGGGAACGAAGGAAAGGTGATCGTAAAGGGGCTTCATCACCCAGTCCCTAAGAAAGGGAACCAGCACGAAGGCACCCCATATGCCGTAGATTATCGTCGGCAAGCCGGCCATGACATCGGAGAGCACAACAAGGACATGTCTTACTCTCTTTGGGGCATAATCAACAAAGATTGAGAATGCTATCGATATCGGCAATGCTATCGTCACCGCTACCACAGATGTGTAGACACTGCCCCACAGCGCCGCTGCTATGCCGTAAACTTCTTCCTCGGGTATCTCAGCGGCCTTCCATACGTTTTCCAGGTAAACACCCAGACCGTAGCGCTCAAATGCCGGCAGGGCTTTTGTAAAGAAGACGAAGAGCATGCCGGCAAAGAGCAGGAACACCATCAACACGACGGGAAAGGTAAGGGCGTCAAAGGTGTCAATCTTTCTCTTTGCCATGTTATCACCTCGCAGCGATAGGGATGTTTTCAAAGACCTGAATTGCCCTCAATATCTCCTCCAAGGAAGAATAGTTCCTCACCTCAAGGATTCCTGTCGAGGGGCGCGCCGTTTCAATGACCTTCTTCACGAACTTGATTCCTATCAGCCCTTTACCCGGTGGAAGGTGGTCGTCTCTGCTCCCATTGTTGTCATGGATGTGAAGATGGTCAATCATCGGACACAGCGTCAAAAATTCGTCCATGTTGATGCCTAACTCCATAGCAGTCAGGAAGGCATGGCCAAAGTCAAAGCATATCCCCATGTCTGGCTCAAGCAGGGACATCAGTTCCGGGGGCAGAATACCAACGGAGGGACCAAAAAGGTTCTCCAGCATGACGGGAACCCCAAAGTCGTCTGCTATCGAGCCTATGATTTCCAGTTGCCGCTTCGTGTTCAGGTATGCCCGGTGGTAATTTTTCCCAATCCTGCCCCCGTGTATCACCACTTTGAGGGCATCCAGAGATGACGCTATCTGCATAACCCTCTCCACCGTCTTGATGTTGATTCCTGATTTCACTCCGAGGTCAAGTGCGCTGAACTTTCCAGTGTGAGTGGGGGCATGAACCGTCAGCTGGATACCGAGGGAGCTTATTTCCCTCACGAGTCCCCAGTCAACGGACGTTCCCACAAGGAGTGGAAGATCGTCCATGTAAACCTCAACGAGCGAAACACCGAGTTCGTCAATGGAAAGACCCTTCCCCGAAAGTTCCATCACGAGGGACGAAGTTATCCCCAGCTTCACTTGAACCACCTGAAAAAGAAGGAGGACATCAGCCCTCCTGGATCATCTGAACCGCCTTAAGGCCTATCTCGGCAACATCCTTTGGAAGTCCAACGTAGCCCGGCGCGAGGTTCTCAGGTTTTTGACCCTCGGTGAGTATCCACATGAGGAAGTCCTTTATGGCCTTGGCCTCTTCAGGGGGGTAGTGCTTCCCGTTCTTGTTCTGCCAGACGAGCAGGTGGGTGAAGGCCACTATCGGGTAGGAGTCCTCACCTGGAGCGTTTAGTAGTTGCTTGAGGTCTTCTTTGTACCCCTCTGTCGGCTCGGGTATGAAGGACTTGACGCCTGCGACGGCGGCCTTTATGGTCTCATCAGTTGGCTTGACGAATTTTCCAGCCTTATTCTTAAGCGCGACAACTGGTAGGTTCTCCTCTATCGCAAAGGAAAGCTCCGTATATGCGATGCTGTATTTCGTGCTCTTCAGGGCCTGGACAACACCGGGGTTACCCTTACCTCCAATCCCCCTTCCCACTTTATCAACCGGCCAGTCCACGAGCTTTCCGGCACCCACCTTCTCGGCGAACTCATCGCTGACGAGACTCAGATAGGTAGTGAATATCGCAGTGGTTCCGCTCGAATCACTCCTGTGGACAACGATAATCTTCTCGTGGGGCAGGTTGACACCGGGGTTGAGGGATTTTATCGTATCATCGTCCCAGTATTCGATTTCGCCCATGAAAATCATGGCAAGGGTTTCTCCGTCGAGTTTGAGCTCATCAACGCCGGGAACGTTGTAGGCTATGACAACGGCACCGACTATTTCCGGGAACTGGAGGGGCTGGTCACCCGTTTCGAGAAACTTCTGCCATGTAGCCTCAGTAACTGGAGGATCTGTTCGGCCTATGTGCGTGAGACCTTTCAGAAAAGCCTCCTGCCCGTGCCCGCTTCCGCCTCCTTCGTATTCAATCTTGATGTTTGGATGGGATTGCATGTATATTTCAATCCACTTCTGAATCTGGTACTGTGGAAAAGTGGCTCCCGTGGTGCGGAGTGTTATGGTGGTCGTTCCAGAGGGGCTTTCCTTCTGGGTGTCTGAAGTAACTGACGTGGCTGAAGATGTCGGAGCAGGGCTTGAGGACGTTTCCGTACTCCCTCTTAAATTGTCAATGCATCCGCTGGCCACTACGGAAAAAGCCAGCAAAAGAACCACAAACACAACAACTGCTTTCTTCATGGCTTTCACCAATGAATGGATTTTATCATGGAATATAAATTTTACCGCAGTAGAATATAGTTAACCACCTATCAATGGATATTAACCAATGAACTATATAGACACATGGACTATATAGTCCGTATCCCTCCCAAACTTTCTTAAACTTCACCCCCAATTCTAACCCGGCATTACGATTACGGAGGTGTTGGTTATGCAGAACATTCCGCCCCAGGTCCAAGCCATGCTCGGCCAGCTTGAGAGCTACCAGCAGCAGCTCCAGCTCGTCATCCAGCAGAAGCAGAAGGTTCAGCTCGAGCTCACCGAGGCAAAGAAAGCTTTAGAAGAGCTTGAGAAGGTCGAGGATGGAACGGTCATCTACAAGACCGTTGGAACGCTTATCGTCAAGACCGACAAGGCTAAGGCCGTCGAGGAGCTGAAGGAGAAGGTCGAGACCCTTGAGGTCCGCCTAAACGCCCTTGAGAGGCAGGAGAAGAAGCTCAACGAGAAGCTCAAGGAGCTCACCGCGAAGATACAGTCTGCCATAAGGCCCACTGCGGGCTGACCTCTTCTCTTTCATTTGGAGGGATAGTGATGGACGAGGGAGCCAGCGGGAAAAGGATTATCCACATCGGTCTGCCGGAGCTGAGCGAGGAGCAGCTCATAGAGGTCGGTGAGATCGCGCAGGAGACGATAATAGATCACGTCTTTGATGCCCTCAACAGGAGCGACGTCAAGGACATCGAGGTGACGATGAGGATAAACCGGAACGAGACCCTCGACCTTGAGGTTGAGGTCTACCTGGAGGTCCCAATTTTCGTGAAGGTGGACGTTGAGGGGCTCATAGACGAGGCGGTTGAGAAGGCCTACGCGGCCGTTGAGAGGAAGCTGAGGGAGATTGCGGGCAAGGGTTAAATCCAGTTTGATCAATAATGAACCGGTGGGAATATGGGACACAGGGAAGTCGCCGAGGCCTTTGCAAGGGACGTTCGAAAGCTGTTGGGGGATAACCTTGTGGAGACAATACTCTTTGGTTCCGTGGCCCGGGGAGAGCAGAGCGAGGAAAGCGATGTGGATATTCTTGTGGTTGTAAGAGATTATCCCTGGGAAGCCCAGAAAAAGCTCGCTGACCTCGTGGTGGATTATCTGCTAAAATACGGCATTTATGTCTCTCCGAAAGCCATTAGCCTTGAGGAGTTCGAATTCATGAAGCGCATAAACTCCTCCTTTTACATCAACATAAGCAGGGAGGGAATACCTGTTGGTTAGCGAGGAAGTCCAGATTCTGCTGAAGGATGCCCATGAATCACTTAATGCTGCTAAGATACTCTTTGAGAGGGGTTTCTATAGAGATGCCATAAGCAGGGCGTACTATGCAATGTTTTACGCTGCAAGTGCACTCCTCAGGGCGAGGGGAATAGTAACGAAAAGCCACAGAGGAGTCATTGCGAAATTTGGTCTTGAGTTTGTGAACACCGGTGTTGTTGAGAAATACTATGCAAAAGCCTTATCCCTGGCCGAGACCAGCAGAGAAAAGGCGGATTACGACCCAACTTACCGTCCAAGCCGAGAAGAGGCAGAATCTATCGTCGAAGATGCCGAACACTTCATAGAGCGCATAGAAAAGGCTCTGGAGGAGATGAAATGAGGGGCAAAATAAGGCTTAAGCGCTTCCTTGAACGCTCAAGGGATAAATCTTTCCTCCTCCTCTGCCACCACAACGCCGACCCCGATTCCCTCGGCTCGGCGATAGCCTTCGCCCTCTACCTAAAATCAATCGGCGTTGAAAGGGTTAAAATCGGCGTCGCCCAGAGCGTCTCCTCCTACGCCAAGAGACTGCTCATCCTCTCATCCGTTCCGCTCGAAAAGGATCCCCTTGTTAGGGAAGACGTGGTTATGATCTTCGACACCTCCTCCCTCGAACAGCTCGAACCCATCGAGATTCCGCGCGGTAAGACCGTTATCGTCATCGACCACCATGCCGAGAAGGAGAAGCCGATCAGGGCTGATATAGCCGTCCTCGATTCATCACGAACCTCCACGGCCGAGATAGTCTGGGAGCTGTTTAAATACCTAGACTTCTATGACAAGAAGGCCGTTAAGGCACTCCTGGCCGGAATAGTCACCGACACGGCAAACTTCCGCTTTGCGAACGCGAAGACCTTCAAGGCAGTGAGCGAAATGTTGGAGCGCTTTCCAATTCAGATGGGGGAGATATTCCAGCTTGTGGCTCCTGTCAGCGACGAGAACATAGACCAGGCGAAGCGCATGGCCATCCTCAAGGCCTGCCAGAGAATGGAGATAAGGAAGTTCAGGAAGTACCTAATAGCCGTCTCCAGGGTTTCAGCCTACGAGTCCCTCGCCTGCAAGACGTTCCTGAACCTCGGCGCGGACATAGCCATAGTCGGAAGCGAGAAGAAGGGAGTGAGAATTTCCGCGAGGGCGAAGGAGAACCTCGTGAAGAAGGGCCTGCACCTCGGCAAAATCATGGAGAAGGTCGGGCCAGTCATAGACGGCTCGGGCGGCGGCCACGCTGGAGCTGCCGGGGCGAACGGGAAGAGGAGCCTCGACGAGGCGATAAAGCTCATCCTGAAGGAGATTGAGAAGTTTTTGAGGGAGGTTGATTGATATGGCAAAGTGCCCGCTCTGCGGAAAGCCCCTCGACTGGGCGGAGTTAATCGGGCAGATGCTCGTCCTTGAGAACGCGGAGGAGATTTTCCGGGAGCGAGAAAGGTTTATGGAAACCTTTGAAGGCTTCGTCTTCAAGTGCCCCCACTGCGGTGAGGAGTTCTACGGCAAGAATCTACCGAGAAAAGAAGCCGAAAAGGTCTTCGCCCTGCTCAAAGAGTTTAAGGGCTCCATAGACTGGGAGAACCGGAAGGTTCGCCTGAGGCTCAACAGCCTTTTGGCGCTCGACACTATGCTTGAGCAGTGGGATAGGAAGGTCAAGGGTTAGCGATAGCCTTTTTTACTTTCGTTCCCTATTTCCAGCGGTTGGTGGTTCTCGTGGAGGCCGTAGAGCTTTACCTTTCAAAGGGGGATTACAAGAACGCTCTGAGGAACGCGCTGGCAATAGGGGACGGGATACGACGGCTGGTGGCCCTCACAGAGGTGCTGACGGCCTTCCCGAGAGACGAGGTTTTAAGTCACATGCTGGAGACGCTCGAATCCATAAGCGGAACGCCGGAGAAGGCTCTGGCGTATTCAATCCTCGGCAGAGCCCTCTACGTACTCGACAGGGACAGGGACGCGGAGGCTTACTTTGAAAACGCCATGGAAATCGCGAGTAATATAGACTCTCCAAGGGTAAGGGGTGAAGTTTTAGCGGGAATAGCGAGAAACCTCGTCCTCTCAGACCGCTATAAGGACGGTCTGGAGCTGTTCAGGGAGGCTGTGGAGCTGCTTCAGGCCTCGCGGGGGCTGTCATCGGCGGCAACGTCGTCGCTGATAAAGGTCGCCAGATTGATCGAGAAGAGCGCCGACGAGATACCCAACGAGATAGCCCTCAACTTCTACGGGCTGGCACGGGAAGTTTACACCTCGATATTCTTCAAGCTCCAGGCAAAGTACATCGAAGACAAGATGGAACTCATCAGGGACGTTTTGAAGAGGGGCAAAACGGCGGTGGAGGAACTGCTCGAGAAGGGGGAGGTTGAGCCCGCGATTTCAATGATGCGCTTCCTCCCGTTAGAGGGGAGAGCCATAGCTATGCTCGAGCTGGCCTACTGGCTCTACCTCCATGAGCAGCCAAGGCTCGGCAGGAGGGTCTTCGACGATGCCCTCGAGATAATCTTCGTGGGCAAGTTCAGACCGACTGACCGGGAGCTGGGGGGGATAGCGAGGCGCTTCCTTCGCATAGGCTTCCTGGAGGAGCCGCTGATTCTGGCCGGGGTTATCCGGGACGATGGGATAGCGTCGGAGCTTCTCGGGGAGGTGGCTTTGGCCTACGCCCGCTGGGGCTATGGAGCCAAAGCCCGCTCGATAGCCGAGGGGATACGGGACGAAAGCGTTAAGAACCGCGTTTTAGAGGCACTGGAGGGTGAGAGTTATGTGGGACACGAGCAAGGATTACCGCTTACTGGTGGCGGAAAAGGCAGTGGAGCTGTTTCTGAAGACGGTGGAGCACGCGAAGTTCAAGGGGAAGTGGAACAAGAAGGGAGCGATTCAGCTGGCGAAGGAGATGATTCCGGAGATACAGGCGATGAGGTACAGCTACGTAGAACCAAAGGAGCTGATTGAGACTCCTCAGATGAAAGCTTTGAAGGAGAAGGCCAGCGGTATAATCGAGGCCCTCGGCGGAGAGGACTGGCACCACAAGTTCATCAGCCTGGCGGATAAGAGCGAGCGCGAGAAGGTCGAGGAGCAGGTAGCCAAAGTCCGCTTCTTCCTGAACACGGTGCTCGGCCTCGAGAGACGCCTCGCCCTCGGAAAGATAAACGACCCCGTCATAGCGGTCGACATCAAGGTCGGCGAAGTCATGAGCGTCGGGAAGCACCCGAACGCCGACAGGCTTCTGGTTACCAACGTGAACATCGGTGACAGGGCGATAACAGTTGTCACCAACGACCTGACGGTGAAGGAAGGAAACCGCGTTGCCGTTGCCCTGCTCCCGCCGGCCAACTTCCGCGGAATAGTCAGCGAGGGCATGTTCCTGGGAGCGGGAGAGGGAGTCCTCAAGGACGTGAAGGGAGAAATAGGCGGCCTGCCCAAGGGAGTTCCGCTCGAGGCCTTCAACGAGACGAGGAATTTAGTGGAGGCGTTTCTGAAGGGGTGACTTTTCGCTTTTTGTTCCGATGTATTCACTAGCTTACTCGATTACTCTTCTTTCTTTTAGCCCATCTCCATCGTAAAACCCAACTCTGAATAAATTTATACTCGGAAAAAAAGGAAGAAACTATACGAATAGTAAAAGGAAAGATTTATATAGGATAATGTGTATCAAATTATGATAACTCCTCGGAGGTGAAGCACTTGAAGCGGAAGTCTCTGCTGGCAGTCCTCCTCGGACTGCTGGTGGTGGGGGCGACTACGGGGAGTGTCCATGCTGTGGTACAAAAGCCCATCCATCCAATTCTGCCATCCCAACCTCTGACAAAAGCTTTCACAGGTCCCAACGCACAAATTCAAGCCCGTGCTTTTCTTAAGGGACTCCCGGTAACACTTACTTTAAACTTCGACACCATGAATAACATAACTTTCATTGGAATAGCCCTGAGACCAGCAGGTAATGGGGCGTACATTCCTGCATATTACATAGTTCAAGGGGCAAAGCCTTGGGAATATTCTCTCATTCAGAGAAAGTTTACAGAATTTGCAGAAGGTCACTTTAGGGCTCAGGTTTCGGACATTAAAATTGCATCGAGCATCGAACCCAACGTAAACTGGAACTATGCCGGGAGTATTGACTATATAACTCATACTGTCTCCTATCTTGGACAGAGCGGGTATCTTGAATTTAAGGGGTTCTATTATTATTACGTGATTGACCAGAATACTATTGAGTACTATGCCCAAACAAAGCTTCGTGGGGATGTATCCTCATCAGCGGTTGCAGTTAAGGATCTTGACCTCCACGTAAGTCGGGGGCACACACATGAGGTAATAGACGATTTCCTTCCGGACGGACACATTGGACCAACTACAAGTTATTATGAATCCCTGACCGTCGAATTGACTCCAGAAGAGGCAACCAAGATCAGCGCCAGTGCAGGCTATTCTGTAAACACAAACGATGATTACTACTTTAGGATTGATACCCACACTGCAGATCCTAACAGCTACGTGGATTTCCATGCATATGACTTCAAGAAAAAATCTTGGTGGAGGGACCCTCCCGCGTGGGGTCGTTCTTTCTACATGAAAACGGCCACTACCATGAAAACCACATCAACAGCTACCACTACGTATTTCGGTGTCTTCAAATACCGGGTAAGTGGAGAGTTCTATTTCAAAACCCCCGACTATACAGTGATAACAAAATCACCTGAAGACATAGACGTTTCAGTATTTGTCTACCCACCCCATACTGTGTTTCACGGTTAATATACTGATGCCTATCTCTATTCTTTTTTGAAGTCAATTCCAGGTTAAAGTTTTTTGGCTCTTATATTGACTGGCTCCAGATACAGCCTTAAACATGCTCTACGATGCAAAGTTGAGCAACTTCTCACTTAAACCTCAGTTTACATATTGGGTTGAGGGTAAAACCTGCAAGAAATTCTCTCCCGACTGCCGGATACTGCGTATGTAATCCATAGTGGAAGTTAGGGAACAGGATGTATCCGGCCTTCTTCGACTTCCAGAACAGGAGCCTGAATCTCCCCCTGCAAACGAAAGTGCGGTGCAGAAGTATCTTGAATTCTTCAGTGAGCACGATGGGAAAGTTTTTCCATGTAATTCCACAGTTAAGGCAACATACAACGGCACGAGCACCGTTAGAGTGATGGAGTGTTGTTCCAGCCTGTGTAATGGTGAACGGATGAAGTATTCCGATGGTCCAGCTACCCATTCTCTCTATCATCCTCTACGGGCTCCTCTTCCTTCTACCCGAGAGATTGCCTTTCCCCCTCTACGCCCTTTTTTATTCCATAGTTTTTACCTTTCAGGCCGCCGCCGTGTTTGATGGGCTAGGCGTTGATGCGCACTTACCCGGGTCCCTGGAGCTGGTGAGCTGGCCTACTCCTCCCTGATTGGCACGCTGATGGCATCTGTTCCGCTCGTACTGATAAGGAAGAAAAGGGGAATAACAGGGCCGATTCTCTGCTCTTCGCATGGTTCAGTCCTGCCTGAACCCCATTCTCTTCTTTACGACCTCCAACGCCCTCTCCGCGTCGCCCTTGAACTCTGGATAGCCGAGCTCCTCCATGGTCTCCGGTAGCGGAACTCCGAGCTCTTCATGCCAGCCCCTCAGCCTGTAGAACTCCCTTCTTGCTTCAATGAAGTCGTTGTAGTCTATGAAAGCCGCGTTGCCCTCCGCTGGCCCCTCTGATTCCGGCTCCCACCAGCGCGGTGGAATGGTGTCGTCGAGTGGAGGCGTAACCCAGTCGAGAGCGTCGTGTATTCTGGCGATGCTCTCAACCGCCTGGGCGACCTTCCTGAGCTTTTCAACCGTCCACTCCTCGCCAGTTGCCAGGGAGTAGAACCTGGCCAGATCCTCCATCTTGTAGGACACAAACTTACAGGTTCCGAGCATGTCGGTGATGTAGCTCTCGTCCCTGCCCTCTATCATCGAAGGCACCAGTTCCTTTGCCGGCCCCTGGTTCGGAAGTTGGTGCGGTCTCGGCCAGCCCCTCAGATGGCTCGCTCCGACGTCAGCGGTGGCGTAGCTCAAAGCGTAGGTTCTCCTTCCACGCGGGTCCCATGCGGGGCTCTCCATTCCCTTCACGTGGACGGCGAACTCACAGCCCCTGCCGAGCCTCTCGCAGGTCCTTTTAACGCCGTCCGCCAAAATTGCCCCAAAGCCCTTCCTCTCTGCCATCAGCCTGATGAGCCTTTCCTCCGCTTCCTCATCACCGAAGCCCTTAACGGGGAGGCCTATCTCGTCTTCGCTTATCAGACCTTTCTCGACCATCTCAAAGAGCCACGCTATCGTGTTTCCAGTGGCTATGCTGTCCAATCCAAGGTCGTTCACGAGCCAGTTGAAGTAGGCCACCGCTGGAAAGTTGAAAACTCCTGTTGAGGCTCCAAGCATGGCTATGCTCTCGTATTCCGGCTTGACGCGGATTTTTCTGCCCTTGTATTCCACCTCAACGTAGCGGGCGCACTTAATCGGACAGCTCTTGCCGTGGACGAACCATTCCGGCTCGACTTCATACTTCTTGACCTCGTCTCCGGCTAATTTGCTCGCGAGCTCGTCCGGGATGTATGGCCTCGAGAAGTTGTAGGCGGGGCTCATGCCGAGCGAGGCGGCACTCCTGAGGGCATCGCTCGTGCCGTAGTTCCTCGTGTGCTCGTACTTCGGGTCTGTGGCGAAGTGCTCGTAGAACTCCTCCCATAGCCTCTGGAACTCCTCTGGGTTGGCTACCTTGGGCTTCTCGCCCGGTTCGACAACCACAGCTTTAACTTTCTTGCTTCCGAGAACCGCTCCAAGGCCGCCCCTTCCGCTGGCCCTCTCGGTGTCGTAAACCACGTTGGCGATCCTGCTGAGTCTCTCGCCTGCAGGGCCTATCAGGGCCATGCTCGCCTTCGGGTGTTCCTTCCAGAGCCTTCTGGCAACCTCATAGTTGCCCTTCCCCCAGAGGTGGCTCGCGTCTCTAATCTCGACTTTTCCATCGTGGACGTGGAGGTAAACTGGCTCTTCAGCCTTCCCCTCGATTACGAGCGCGTCGAAGTGGCCCTTGAGCTTTGGGCCGAAAGCGTCTCCCCCACTGGAGTCGCTGATTAGTCCCGTCTCGGGGCTCTTGCTCACCGCTATGACCTTGCTCGAACCCGGAATTAATCCTGTTAGTCCGCCCGGAGCAAAGACGAACTTGTTGGCCGGACTGAGTGGATCTGTCCCCGGTGGAACCTCCCTGTAAATAAGGTAGTAGCCGAGGCCCTTTCCACCTATGAACTTCCTTATCACCTCGTCGGGCAGTTCCTCGTAGGTTACCTTTCCCCTGCTAAGGTTCACCCTCGCGAGCCTGTTGTGGTATCCCATCATATCAATACACCTCGAACCATTAAGAGATCCATATTAAAATAGGTTAGCAGAGGTGTTTATAGAGGTTGCGGCAGCGGGGAGAGCCTGTGATTAAGACACCTGAATCAGCTTTCTGTTGTTTACATCCACCGTGAAAACCTTAACGCGATTTCTATACTCCGGTCTGGCGAGAGTCCATTTTATAAACGCATGCACATCGTTCTTGAAAAGCACGTACGATGTTGGGGGTAAAACTATCCACAGCTCTGATTTAGTGGTCAGTCGGCTCTCCACGTCTTTTCTCAGTTTCAGTAATGGAAGGGTCTCCCCATAGAACGTTTCTATCTCAACTGCAATGTTTTGAGACTTGACGTGCACATCTATTCTCATCTCCCCTTCGGGATACTCAGTTTCTATGTCGTTTGGATTAACGCCATAATCTTCCACCAATCTTTCAAACACAAAGGCCTTCAGGGCGTAGTGAATCAAGCTCTCTCCAGGGTTGCCTTCAATATACAGTGGGGATGGAATTGTTTTGCCGTGTATCCGGATGGTTCTTGTGTAGGTTTCTAAGAATTCCCGATATTTGTCCTCCAGATGCGGGGCGAGATAATCGAATCCCCTGTCTACAGGTTCCTGCTCACCATAGAAACCCCAAAAATTGTGAATGAGCTTGCATAAACTTTCGGCGGATTGTAGATCTAGCTTAACCCATTTTTGGACTAGTGACATTTTAACGTTGCCCGAGTCCGAAATATAAAGTACCGAATTGAACACCTTATGTTTTACCCACTTAAGGAACTCTTCGTTGCCGTAGAATACCAAGAAACCAAAACCTTGGGAAAACAGCTCTCTAACCTTTTCGGTCATGATTTTTAAGTGTTGTTTTTTCAGTTCTTCCTCCGGCTCCTTCTTACCCACCCAGTCAAGGACAAAAATGGATTTTCCTGCCCGGAGAGACTGTAATCTATCTGTATCCTCTGGCAACATGACATGGTATGCGGTTGGTAATCCTCCGACTCTTACCCTGTAAATCTCTCTGAGAACGCGTTTCAGAAACTCTATGTATCCCAGCTTCTTTTCCTCGGGCTTTTTGGCGAGAATTATAACGGGCCCTTCGGGGAGGAACGATACACCCGAGCCAAAGGCCTTTGAAAACATGTCTTCCACTGGAAGTTCTATTTCAGGGATTTCCCCTGAAGACCCGGCAGCAACCACCAAGCCGATTTCCGTTGTTATTGAATAACTGACATCACCGGATAACTTCAAGAAAATGGGTGTGACCACTGGAACGGAAAGTGAATTCAGGTCTTTTTTGGGAGGCGTTCTAACATCTTCAGTAACATCAAAACCAACAGGCTCGGGCTCCTCAAAGTGAACCTCAGGAAATTTTTTGAGAATTATGTCGAGCAAATGGGAAAGGTAAGGGGTAAAAACTTCTGCCTTAATTTCCCTGTATTCAACACCCTCGGCCTTGAGAAACATCAGCCTCTCAACTGGTCGGATTTTGGATAGGTTAAACGGCTCTGGAAAGGAAACTCCCTCTACGGTGTGGAATGTTATATCACGAGGTTTTTGAAACACCGGTAGAAGCAGGGGGACTTTAATGGTTCGCTTTTTGACCTTGGTTTTGGTATCTTCCCTTTTTGATACTATCGCATCCGGCGTGAAGTCTGTGACGATAATTTCTTCCACTACCAGTGGTTTTCTCTTTGTTTTAACCTCCATTTTTGTCAGCTTTCCCATCCCATAATCACCTGATAGTTGATTTTGTCACCCTGCCTGTCCAGAACTGCGAATCCGCAGAACGCAAGGGGAGCAATGAATGCTATAAAATTGGTGTAGCCTACCCTCTCCTGCAGTCCTGATTCAAACTTTATGTGGCCCCCCTCTATTGTGGCTGTCCCTTGATATACCCTAAATGGACTGGAAACTCTGAGAGAGTTGAATTCACTATCATGAGGGTGCCATCCTGAGATCAGTGTATCATGTACTTTCGTTAGTTCTTCATATGGGATTACGTCTCTCAGCCTTTCGGAGTACACCTTTAGGTATTTCTCAAACTCATCCTCGACCAAGAAGAAGTCGCCAACCTCCCGAATCTGGAAGAGCCTGTAGCACTCAAAGATTATCTCATAAATTTTGTAGCCGACGGTGCCAGGTTTTAACCCGACAACTGCTCGCTTCTCCTTCTCCCGCTCCAGCGGTAGGTCGGGTAAAACAATGTCCACCAGAACGATACCGTATCGGCGTAAGAGCTCCTGCACTTCCTCGGTGAACAGTTTTTGGTAGCTCGCCTCCAGATAAAAGCGGGGCGTTGAGCGGATGGAGATTATAAACAGGGATAGGGGGTTGAAAAGTGGTAGTAGCCCCTTTGCTGCCATAAGGAGTTCACCAACGACCTGCGGCCCTGCCATAGGGGATGACAGCGAAACTTCGCCTACTAAAGGAAGTTCTCTCCCAAGCGCATCAAAGATATCCGAGAGGTTCTTTTTCATTGAGCGGAGGAGTGTTATGAAGTCCGTTTCCCTTAGCTCTGGTTTGATTCCAGAGGACGCACTCTCAAGGTCTATGCCTTCCTTGAGGTAGGAAACTATCCTCTCCATGTCTTCCCCGGCTATCCCAAATCCGAGAATCTCCAAGTAGAACCTGGCGAGGCCGTTCTTCTCTATGGTGTCCTCGTTCAGACCTCCGAACAGAACCTTTTCCCAGATTTTGTTTTCGCCGAGAAGAGCATCAACGGTTCTGTCCCCCGCCTCCTCAAACAGCCAGTCCCTCAGTCTGAGAACTTCCTCGATTTTCATATAAAGGTGAGAGAGCTGGGCTATATACTCTTCCCACGCCTTTTCATCGTGGTACGGTATTCTTCCCTCAATCATTGACCTCCCTCCATGACAGTATCGTTCTAACCCTCGCGACGACTTCAGGAGGCACGTCCGGGATTATTTCCCTGATGTTAGCGGCGTTTTTCCAGATGTCGAGTGCAAATGGAGGGACGATGTTTTTATCCGCAGACGCTATTAAGCCCGCTTTATATAACTCCTCCCGTACCCATCCGGTGTTAAGTTTGGATGCTTTTAGGGATTCCTGTGACACCACTTCCCAAACCACATCAAAGGTGCTTAAACTGAACGGGGCTCCATTGTGTGTTCTTGGATACGCCGACAGGACGACGAAGGCCATCTTGGCCTCCTTTGAGAGTACTCTGATGTTCTCAATGAGCTCTTTCTCAAAGTATCCAGTGACATTTCTATCGCGTTCGAGAATAAACTCCGCCGCTTTTGAGAGTATCTTTGGAGGTTCGAGATAAATGGACTCATAACCAACGTTAAATTTAAGCGTGCTCTCTTGGTTTTCAACGTATTTCTGAATGCCCTCCTTAAGGCTGTTAAGTGTACTCGTGTAAATCTGCCTTGTGGTTATCTTCTCGTCTACTGAACTTGGGTTCCTGATAATACCATCAAGGGCATTCTGAGCGTTCAACACAAGCTCCGATTCATAGGATTTCACTATCTGCCTGGTGATTGCCATTATTGCTTTGTATTCAAGTATTCTGGTGTCCCCAACCCTGCAGTATTCCCTGTGGTAGCATTCCACCTCAAGTATTTTCGGGTAGCTATATAATTCAGGATGTGCAATGAGCCAAACCGCCAGCAACTCCCGATACTTCCTCCGCTCAACAAACTCTTTGGTGAGAAAATCAATGAAGAGCCCTTCCAGCTTTTTCTCCACAGCTTCCTTAACTTTGTCCCTTATCATCTCCCTCACGTCTGTCATCTTCATCAACCTCCATTAGGGAACTGAAAAGAACCTCTTCAACTTTCTCCTCGCCAAGGACATCACAGAGGAACATGAGCTCCTGAATTAGCTCTTTCCGTTTTCTGACTTGCTCTTTGAACTCTCTCAGGGCTTCGTCCTTTATCTGGCCTAGGGCTACCTTTTCATTTTCAACCCTCATGAGCCAGCTCTCGCCGACGAATGGGCCGACAGACGGGTCAATTTCGCTGACCATGTCCACTATAAACGTGGAGAGCAGACCCCAGTTAAGTTCCACGCTCGGCGAGTAGCCGAGAAGCCTGAGGAGCAAGAGACCACCGGTTATGGAGCCCGAGCCGATTATCGCGAACCCCGGGGTATCGTGAACAGGCTCCGCGAGTCCTCTGCTGTCGAAGTGATATATTGAAGCCCTGCCTTCAGGGTCCACACTCGACAGGATCATGTTAAAGCTCACGTCAATTCCCATTTCCCTGAGCTCCCTGAACCGTTTAATCAGGGCCTTTTCTACCTCACCAACAAGTTCTCGAAACTCTTCCTGAGTGAGCGTTGTACCTCTATCCCCATTTTCCATGTATTTTTGGGCGACTTCATCAACAACGTGATATCCGTATTTGACGATTGCGGCATCTCCAGAACCGCCGGCTATTGCCACCGGGATGCCATTGACAAATACCGAATGAATCTTCTTGGCCTCATACGTTACAGGGCCGTAGGTGACTCTGGAGTCCGAGACCATCAAAACGGCATCGTGGTTTTTCTCCTTGTCCCAAATCCATTTCAATGCCAAAACTAATGTCACCTGACCCCACCACTATCAAAGAAAATCGTTCGTCCTATTTAACGATTACCCCTAAGGATAGAATAAATGCTGGATTTGTTCAGGGAAAATAAAACATCTACCCGACGCATAACTTGACCTTCTCCCTGTCCTCTTTACTCAGTCTCCAACCCATGGCACCGGCGTTCTCTTCGATATGGGCTTTACTGCCCGCCTTTGGAATGGCGATAACGTTATCCTCCCAGATGAGGTAGTTTAGCGCAACCTGGGCGGCGCTTTTGCCGTACTTCCTCCCAATCTCGGCCAGGCATTCGTTCCTCGCTAGGGAGCCTTTCTCCAGCGGAGTGTAAGCTATGAGGGCAATCTTTTCGCGCTTCATGTACTCGAGCAGACCGCTCGTCTCGGGCCAGCGGTCCTTGAGCGAGTACTTCACCTCGTTGGCAACTATCTCGTACTTCCTCATCACCTCATGGCTTTTCCTGAGAAGCTCCAGGTCGAAGTTGCTCACGCCGATGTATCGGATTAGGCCGTCGTCAACAAGCTCTTCCAGCGCGTGGAGGGTTTCCTCTATCCTTTCCCAGCTATCGCCGGGCCAGTGGAGGAGGTAGAGGTCTATGTACGTGCCGAGTCTCTTCGCGCTCGCCCTCGCGGCCCTCTTGGCTTTTTCATAGCCGAAGTTCGTCGGCCAGACCTTGCTGATGATGAAGAGTCCTTCCCTCTCGAAGTCTCTGATGGCTTTCCCGACGAGTTCTTCGCTGTGGCCGGCCCCGTAGAACTCCGCCGTGTCTATGAGATTGATCCCCAGCTCAAGGCCGTACCTCAGGGCTTCAACACTTTCCTTATCGCGGGAATAGTCCGGTGTCTCGTAACCACCGATGCCCCATGTTCCCAAACCGATTGCCGTGACATTATCCGAGCCGATAACATTCAGATCCCGTCCCATTGGAGGCACCTAATGGGATTAGGTTTCCGAACTAATTAAAGTTTGCGTCTTAACGCTAAGACGAGTACCCAAAAATGGGAAGGCACATTTTTAAGCTGAATGTGGTTTCAACGAGGGGTGATACCATGGACCCGATGGCAGAGGTGTTTGAAAAAGCCAAGAAAAACCCCCAGATGAGAAAGAAGCTGAGAATAAAGGCAATCTTCTCGATGACGCTGTTCATAGCGTTTTTAGGCGTGATATTCATAACCATCGGAACGTTCATCTCTGCAAAGCAGGGGACTTTCCTGGGGATGAACCAGCTTGATTTCCTCAAGCTCCGGGCCCGCTACGGCCTCCTTATGATGGTCCTGATAATAATCCACCTGCTCATGAACAGAAGCATAATGAAAAAGGAGCTGGAGCTACTGACGGGTTAAACCTCCTCCAGCTTTTTCTTTACGTCTTCCGTGTTTTTCCGCGTTTCTTCAAGGGCGTTCTTGAGCCTCTCAAGCTCGACCTTGAATTCGTTCAGGGTTCTGTTCACCTGGTAGAAGGCAAACACCAAAACCACGAGGAGTATCAAACCGAGTATTATGCTTATCCACCCGCTCGGAGTCGACATGGGTTCCCCTCCCCACGGCATTTTTATCCCTCCAGATTCATAATCACGTCGTTGTCTATAACGAGCCTGAACGGCCTTGCACGGTAGTATTTCTTGGCCCTCGGGTCATCTGGCTCAAGTCTAAGCTCGCTCTCGACGAGACCGGCCTTTTCGAGCTTCTTGAGGTGGAGATAAAGGAGCTGCCGCGATATTCCGAGTTCCTTGGCGAGTTCATAAACGTACCACTCCTTCCGACAGAGAAGCTTGAGTATCCTGACCCTAACGGGATTTGAGAGTGCATCGCAGACGGTGGCCAGCTCCTCGACGCTCTGTGCCATTTTCAACACCGCTGAGTCAAGACTAAAGGAGGGTTGGAAAAAAGAGATAAAAGCTTTCCGCTCATCCCACTATGGTCCGGTATTCATCCTCGCTGAGCACCTGCGGGGAATACGTCACGTCGTACCGGTTCTCCAGCAGCCTTGTGAAGGCCCTGAGGTGGTTCTCGCTGCCAGCCATGAGGCTCTCGTAGACCTGCTTGATGTCCTCGTTATCGGTCTGGGCTATCCAGTCCTCGAGGTCTTTTATGTCGGTCTCCTCTATCAGCGCGCCGACCTTAAGTGCATCCTCCTGGCTTGCGCTTCCCATCTCAACCAGCTGGTCGTAGAGGGCCTGGAGATCGTCGTTCTGGAAGACACCCACCTCGTCGAGAGTCTCTGGAGCGGTCAGGTTGTATTTCTCTATAAGTGAAAGAACCGCGTCCATGTGCATCCCCTCGCTCCTCGCTATGTTGCTGAACACCGGAAGGTCCCACTGCTCGTAGAGTGTCAGGTAAACGTCACGTGCAAGCTTCTCCTCCTCCACCATGTACAGCAGGCCGTCTATCTCCTCCTGGCTGAGGTCGGAGTAGTACGTCTCCATAGTGCCGTTAAGCATGGGCGCGGTTGTCCGACCGGCGTACGGGTTCTCTCCTGGAGTCCCGTGCCACGCTGCCACGCTCCCGAGGGTGAACCCCAGGGCAGCTAACATCAACAGGGCGATACCCCAAATCTTTTTCCTCATGTCTCTTCACCTCTCCATGTGTAAGTTCAATATTACATATGCATGCAGGGTTTATAAAGTTTTTGGCGGGAAAGGTTTTAAGCCAAAGGTCCAACATACGCAAGGTGAGGGTAATGGACTGGGGGGAGATAGCGGCCCTCCTGGCCATCGTCATGGGCGTGGTTTATCTTGCGGTCGAAGTCCGGCAGAAGCTCTCCTCTAACAGGAGGATCTCGAGGATTTCATGGATTTTCACACTGGAACTGGGTGCTTATCTCATAACCATGGGGATGCTGACCGCTCTGCTGAGGCAGGGCAGAATCGACGCGGGCCTCTACGCCGCGGTGATATGGGCCTTCGCCCTGACCCTTCTCCCTATGTCCATCTACTTCATGGTGAAAAAAGGAACGAAGGGCAGACCAACCTAAGCCCCGAACTTCTCGCTCCTGTTCATGAGGTCCATCATGATGGGCACTATATCGTGCCCTTTAATTCTGCCAAGGCCGCCGCGCATGCACTCGCGCTCGCCGAAGCTCTCCGTGTAATCGGGCCTAACACCGCCACCGGCTATGAGAACCGGAACGGGGTCGCCGCTGTGGTTCATGACCTCGCACGGCGTGCTGTGGTCGCCGGTGATGGCGATGACAACCTCTTCGAGGTCGATGCTGTCGATGATGTAGCCTATCATCCTGTCGGCTTTCTCTATCATCTCTACCTTGAGCCTCGGATTGTTGTCGTGACCGGCGGCGTCAGTCGGCTTGAAGTGCAGGAACACGAAGTCGTAGTCCTTCAGAAGCTCAACTACCTTCCTGGCCTTGGCCATCTCGTCGGTGTTGTATTCCCCAGTCGCGCCCTCCGGCGTGTATATGTCAAAGCCTATCGCCCTGGCAACGCCCTTGACGAGCGAGACAGCTATAACCCCAGCGGCCTTAACATTCCACTGCTCGGTGAACTTCATCGGGATGCCCGGGTAGGTTCCGGCGCCGCGGATGAGGAGGTAGTTGGCTACCGGCTTGCCCTCCTTCCTGCGCCTCTCGTTTACCGGGTGCTTGTCCAGAACTTCGTGGGCCTTCTGAACGAACTCCCCAAGGATTTCGGCAACCTTTTTGCTTTCATCATCCTCCCAGGTGAACCCGTGGGGCGGTTTTCCGGCCTCGTGGGGGTCGTTCTCCCCGACGCGATAACCGGAAGCCATGCCTTTGAGCACAAGAACCGCCCTGTGGCCGGTGGCTCCAGCGAAGATGAACTCAACCGGGAGCTTAACGTTCTCCTGAACTGCCTTTGCCAGCTCGTGTGCCTCTTCGGTGCTTATCCTGCCAGCTCTCCGGTCGGTGATGACTCCGTTCTCGATGGTGGCAAAGTTCACGCGGAAAGCTAAGTCCTCCTCGCTGAGGTCGAGGCCCACTCCCATGGCCTCAAGGTAGCCCCTGCCGCGGTAGACCTTGTAGGGGTCGTAGCCGAAGATGCTCAGGTGGGCGGTATCGCTGCCGGCCGGCTGTCCGGGCTTTATCGGATCCTGCTGGCCGAGGATTCCGAGCTTGGCAAGCCTGTCCATGTTTGGAGTGTCAGCGTACTCCAGCGGGGTCTTTCCGCCGAACTCCTCTATCGGCCTGTCTCCGAGGCCATCGAGGATTATAAGAAGTCCCTTTCTCTGCTTCATAATCTATCACCTGGGGTGAGTAGAAGGGTGGAGTTAAAAGCTTTGTTGGATGATTGTGGCCCCTCCCACCAACCCCAAAAAAGCTTTTAACCTACCCCCGTTTCTCCCACTGGAGGTGAGGTTATGAAAACCCTCTGGGCACCGTGGAGAATCGAGTACATACGCTCACCCAAACACGATGGCTGCATTTTCTGCGACTTCCCGAAGGAAAACCGCGACAGGGAGAGGCTAATTCTCTACCGCGGGGAGCACTGCTTCATAATCATGAACAACTACCCCTATAACCCGGGGCACGTCATGATAGCACCCTACCGGCACGTGGGGAAGTGGGAAGACCTCACAGATGAGGAACTCCTCGAGATTATGAAGCTCTCCCAGCTCATGATAAAGGCCCTGAAGAAGACCATGAACCCCCACGGCTTCAACCTTGGCGTGAACCTTGGTAGGGTGGCTGGAGCGGGAATAGACGACCACGTCCACCTCCACATAGTGCCGAGGTGGAACGGCGACACCAACTTCATGCCCGTCATAGCGGACACCAAGGTTATCCCAGAGTCGCTGGAAGAAGCCTACGACGAGCTCAAGAGGGCGATAGATGAAATAACCGGCGAGGGAGAGCCTAAAGCTCCCTGACCTTTATCTCAAACCTCTTTTCAAGGGGAAGTCCCCTGAATACCTCTCCATCGAGCTCCAGAACGGGGACGTCCGACTCTATGACGCTCCTCCTGCCAGACTCATAAACCACCAGCCTGACGAGCTTTCCTCCCCTGACCTCCGCGGACAGGCGGGTGCCGTCCTCGGCCCTGCCCTCCAGAAGGAAGTCCTTCCCTTCCAGCTCCCAGGAAACGCGCTTTATCAGGGCGGGTGCGGTTTCTGAGGTTATGTGCTCCACGACCCCTTCCTTCCCTGTTATCCTTGCAACGGGACAGCTGGCCCGGGCGCTGCAGAAGTCCTTTATCGCCTCGGCTATACCCCTTGCGAAGTTCTCCAGCGGCTTGCCCATGAGCGCCTCTCCAAAGCCTGCCCAGCTCGCGGAGACCCTCAGCCTTCCCCCGACCACCTCAAAGGTTATTGTGAGTATCCCCCTGTCCCCGGTGAATGTGTAAACGGCACGGTGCTCCTGGAATCCCACGGTTAGTTTGAACTCGTAGCCGAAGTTGAAGATGAAGCGGGGCACTTTGAAGCGAACCCTGTCGCCCTGGATATCCTCGAAGTACGGGAAGAACGGAAGGGTTTTCTCAGGCTCGCTGAGGATAACCTGAAGGCTTTCCCACGGGTGAGAGATTTCAACTTCCCAGCTCTTCGTTTTCACGTTTATCCCCACAGAAACCATAGAAAGAGATATAAAAAGCGTTTCTTAAACCGTTGGTTTGGAACCCGGTGCAAGAGGAAAGAAAAAAAGAAATCAGTCCTCAACAGCGTAGAGATGGACCTTTCCGTGCGGAATTCCAGCTTTTTTGCCGTACCATTCACTGAGGAAGCGATGGAGTACAACGAGGAGCGGTACCGCGATGGCGAGCAGCAGCCAGCCGTTCCTCAGCCCAGCGGCGAAGAGCAGAAGCATAAGGGCGCCGACGAAGCCTGCGGTGAGGGCGTAAGGTATCTGGGTGTTCACGTGGTCGATGTGATCGCAGCCCGAGAACATGGAGCTCATAATGGTCGTATCGCTGATCGGCGAGCAGTGGTCTCCAAAAACGCCACCGGCAAAGACCGAGGCGATGCTGGCGTAGACGACAGGTCCAAAGCTCCCGCTGAGCCCGTAGGAGAGGGGAACCGCTATCGGCATCATTATGGCAAAGGTTCCCCAGCTCGTTCCTGTCGTGAAGGATATGAATGCCGCCACCACGAAAACGACGAAGGGAACCAGACCCGGAGAGAGGACGTTCGATGCCACGCTAACTATGTAGTCTGCAGTACCAACCGCGTCGCAGGCGCTTTTGATGCTCCACGCAAGGATGAGTATCATCATGGCGAAGTGCATCTGCTTCATTCCGGCAACGAGGGTGTGCTCAACATCCTCCAGTGTCATTATCCTCATCGCCAGAACGAGGGCCATTGCGACAATGACCATGGAGAACGAACCCCAGACGAGGGCCCACGTTGAGTCCGCGTTGGAGAGAACCTCCTGGAAGCCACCTTTCGCGTAGGCGCCGCTGCCCCCACCGGTAACCCACAGGCCGAGGAAGGTCATGGAGACCAGGGCCAGAACAGGCAGTATAAACACCCAGACGCTTTCCTTACCCTCGATGGGCATCCCAACGTCAACCTCCGTCGTCATCATCGGCTGTGCACCGTCGCGGAGGACCTTGCCCTCGGTCCTGGCGCGGTACTCTGCCTTGAGCATCGGACCGTAGTGCCTGTGGGTGGAGGCAACGAGGTAAACGAGGATCACCGCAAGAATCGGGTAGAACCTGTAGGGCCAGCTGGAGAACCATGCTGAGTATGCGCTTATACCCGCACCGACGCTCGCTATCGCGTCCTTCAGGAGGCCGAGCTCGTAACCGATCCAGGTGGAGACGACCGCCAGAACCGCCACCGGCGCGGCTGTGGAATCGTCGGCGTAGGCCAGGAACTCCCTGGAGACCCTCGCCCTGTCCGTGATAGGCCTCATTGTGTTGCCGACGATGATGGTGTTGGTGTAGTCGTCGAAGAATATTATCGTTCCAAAGATGGCCGCCATCAGCGAGGCTGCACGGCTCGTTTTAACCTTCCGCGTCACCGCCTTCGCTATGGCGTTCATGCCTCCGGCCTTGTATATCAGCGCCACCCCGGCGCCGATGAGTGCGTCGAAGAGGAGAATCCTTGTGTTCCAAAGGTCAGTGACGATCTGCCCGTTTTCCTCCCATGCTGACGCTATGTTGAAGGCTATCCACTTGAGGGTTTCAGTTGTGGCTCCTATGGGGTTTCCTCCAGCGACCAGCAGTCCGCCAACCCACACTCCAAAGAACAGGGCAAAGAGAACCCTTTTGGTCAGGATGGCGAGACCGATGGCCACAAGAGGTGGCAGGAGTGAGAGTACTCCAAAGTCACCCATCGTCACATCACCACCGCTGTACGGTTAGGGACACTAACCGAGAAGATATCATTGGTACAGTATAAAAGTCTTTTTAGAACGTTTATGTCTGTTTTTTGGTTAATTTTTGCATGCTCGTCCTTAGTATGGCAACAATGAGCAACAAGATGCACAGAAGCCCTCTAACAATCTGCTTTGCACAAATATTATCCGGAAAAATGAACGCTTGGCCAAAAATTAATGAAAATTAATTCATATTTTGGCTATCTTTGTCCACCTCTCCTTCGTCCTCTTCCAGCAACCAGGGGGCATGAGTTCGCCCTCTGGGCAGTAGCCGAGCTGAACGCACCTGGGCCCGAGCTTGGCCCACTTTATGATGGGCCGGAGGTCATCGTTCTTTGCGATTTCTTCCAGCATCTTCCATGCCACTTCCCTTATCTCCCACTGGGCCCTCTCGCACGCCCTCAGACCGAAGAAGTGCTTCAGCTCGCGGAGGTTCATGGTCATGACGAGCTTCGTCCTCACCGCCTGGGGGAGTATAAAGCGCGCGTCCTCTCTCGGCACTCCCGCTAGTACGGATTTTATGTACAGCTCCCTTGAATCGATCATAAGGTCATACCATTTGTACGCCAGCGTGGGTTCTTCAAGAACGCTGTCTGGAACGGTGAACTCGTATTCCGCTAACCTTGACCTTATGGCCCTGCTGATGCGCTCTTTAAGCTCTGGGAGCAGCAATATTACCTTTAGAATGTTTTTGCGGTTTACGAGGAACGGGTCCGCGTCCCGATAGAGAACCTTCAAAAGTTGCTCGGAGCCATCCCCTTTACCGTACCTCAGGTATCCAATCTCCCTGTCCTCGTAGTATTTGAGCTTCCCTTCGGGTAATCCTAGTTCGGATATCATGTATTGGGTGTCCTCCAAGGCTTCTCTGCTGGCACTTACAAAGGTTACCTCCGCTCGTTGGAATGCGCCGCCCTTAGTCACTATCTTTATGTGCCCATCCCCATCGAGATACCCCCTGAGAAAGTGGGGCCACAAATCCCGCGGGACACCCTCAATGATCTGGGAAAAGGACAGGGTTTTCGATTTTCGTGGGGTTACTCCGTATCTCAGCAAATCCTCTATGAGCTTCCTACTTCCGACCCATATCCTGAGGGTATCCCTGCCACGCTGAACCCTTACCTTAACTCCCTTACCCAAACGCTCAGCGATTTCCCTAAGGAGGGTCTTTTCAACGTTCTTTTGGTCTATTACAAGGGCATTTTTTGATTTCACTATGGACCCATCGGCCATTATAAATCCAAGTATGTATGCTTTATCGGGGTGGTCAATGCTCTCGAAAAATGTTCTGTCTACGACTCGTCCGTTGTATATTTCGCCCGCTTTCCGAGGGGTTACTCCGTATTCCCTTAAAATACCCAGCACCGAGGTTGGGTGCATACCGACTATCCTTGCAATCTGCCACGTTGAAAGTCCATCTTCCAAGTACCATCTCACTATCTCCTTCTCCTGGTTAATGTGGAGCTTACACCGGGAATTTCGCTTTTCCCCAGAAGGCTCTGGGAGTTTATACTCCTTTAGCATAGCATTCGTGACGAACTGATACCTCTGCGACTGCTGAGTGTAGCTCGCTATCCTGTGTCTCACGAGCTGATGGGAACACACGCGAGAACAGCCCTCAATCGAGAACGTCAGAACCGCGTGCTCCAGTATTGACTCGTGGCCGTAGCCGAGAACCCTCGGCAGGTGCATCTCGACGTCCTTTTCGGTAATCCGCTCGAAGGCCTCGCTCTCCCAGCCGTCCCAGTAACTTATAAGTGCCGACCAGGTGACAGTTTCCAGGGGTTTTTTCGTATAATTGACGAGCCTGACCTTGATTCCACTGCCCATGACCGCCACCGGAGGAAAAAGAGTCCCGGGTTTATTAGGTTTACTGGGGAGGTCCGAGAAAAGTGAAACTCGAGTTGCCAAACGACACCGTCGTTCAAAAAGGAAAGGAGGTCAGGCGACGACTACTGCGTCCTCGCCAGGTTTCTCAAGCTCGTCGGGCAGTGAGAAGAACGCGATTATCTCGAGGATTGCCGCTATGATGATAAGCAGTCCACCGATCATGACTATCATTAGGATGGCACCGGCGATGTACAGCAGTGCGACCGTGTGGAACATGCCCACCCCGGTCTCCTCTGAGATCATGTCGTAGCTCTGTTTCATGAACCAGACACCGGCTATCATGAGAATCACTGCGATGATACCGCCCACTCCCATCATGCCGAGACCAAACCCGGGTGACTTTGAGGCACCCAGTATCGCGCCCCACATGGTTCCCACGAGTATCAGGCTGGCCAGTATGTTCAGTATGGCGGCCCAAAGGTACTTGCTGAATATTTCGCCCTTGCCGGTGGCCTCGGCGATGTTCTTGACGGCCAGGAGCTTCAGGATAAACCCTATGAAGCCGAGGCCCACAACGGTCAGGATGGCTCCAATGCCACCCATCATTTTGGCATTTTTCAAATCACCCACGGGCAATCACCTCGAAAATAAATGTCTTCATAAGTATTTAAAAGGTTTTCCACCTGAGACTATAAAAGCATAACACACCAATATTGGAAGTACTGCAAGCGACAGAGAATACGGGAACGCTCATTACGTTTGGAAAGTCTACGTGTAGTGATGCTCAAAAGATTTCAGTCCCATCACGCTTTCTCCGACGAAAGGGTTATTAAAACCGGGCCCCAGCTTTAGACGGTGATGCACATGGTGGTTAGCCTTGCAGGAAGGGATGTTCTCTGCCTTCAGGACTTCACGAGGGAGGAGATTGAGACTATTCTCAAGACGGCCGAAATGATGAAGATTTGGAACAAGATAGGCAAGCCGCACCGCGTTCTCGAGGGCAAAACGCTCGCCATGATCTTCCAGAAGCCCTCGACCAGAACGAGGATTTCCTTCGAGGTTGGAATTTACCAGCTCGGCGGCTACGGCCTCTACCTCAACGCTAACGACCTCCAGCTCAGGCGCGGCGAGACCATCGCCGACACCGCGCGCGTCCTCAGCAGGTACGTGGACGGAATGATGGCGAGGGTTTACGCCCACAAGGACGTCGAGGACCTCGCCAAGTACGCCAGCGTCCCGGTCATCAACGGCCTGTCTGACTTTTCCCACCCGTGCCAGGCTTTAGCGGACTACCAGACCATCCTCGAGAAGAAGGGCCGCATAGCCGGCCTCAAGATAGTCTACGTCGGTGATGGAAACAACGTGGCCCACTCGCTCATGATAGCCGGAACCAAGCTTGGGGCAAACGTCGTTGTTGCAACCCCCGAAGGCTTCGAGCCGGACGAGAAGGTCATCAAGTGGGCCGAGAAGAACGCGGCCGAGAGTGGTGGCAGTTTCGAGCTCCTCCACGACCCGGTTCAGGCGGTTAAGGACGCGGACGTCATCTACACCGACGTCTGGGCCAGCATGGGCCAGGAGGCCGAGGCCGAGGAGAGGAGGAAGATATTCCAGCCGTTCCAGGTGAACAAGGACCTCGTCAAGCACGCCAAGCCGGACTACATCTTCATGCACTGCCTCCCTGCCCACCGCGGAGAAGAAGTTACGGACGACGTTGTTGACTCCCCGAACAGCGTCGTCTTCGACGAGGCCGAAAACAGGCTCCACGCCCAGAAGGCGGTGATGGCCCTCATCATGGGCGGGATAAAGGTCTGATTCTCTTCTATTTTTCTGGTTTAGATTCTCGCGGAAATCTTACTCTAAAGTATCATACTCGGGAGTACGTATTTTGCCGGCATGAGGCAGTCTCGATATTCGACGCTTGATTATTATAATCGTGATTCGCATTTCTGGGTGGTGGGTTTGGAGTTCTCTGACCTTCTGGGGCTTTATAAACTCCCTTTATGTCCTCCGCATTTATGAAAACCAGCTTTCATAAATGGTGCAGTTTATGAAAGTGCACTTTCATAAAATGTACCTTCTGTGAAAGTTGAGCTTCATAAATCTTATAAGCTATGAAAGCGCACTTTCACACATGACAGTCAAGATAGTTAAACTCGTCAGGCACAACCCGTGGTGGAGGGGAGAAGGCTGGGAGCGGGAAGACCCGAACCTCTCCCGTGCAAAGGAGGTAATCCCAAGAAAGGAAATTGGGATAAGAGAAGGTTCTATAACGCTCCTCAGAGGAATCCGCCGTGCCGGCAAGAGCTTTTACATTAAAACCCTCGTGAAGAGGCTAATCTCGGAAGACATACCCGCTCAGAGAATCGTCTACATTCCCTGCGACAGGTTCACGCGGAGGGAAGTTAAGGGCTTTATAGACGAGCTAAGGCTGAGACACGGGGAGCTTTATGTTTTCCTCGACGAGATAACTTATCTCGATGGCTGGCGTCTCCTACTCAAGGAACTCGGCGAAGAAGGGATAACTACAGTAGCCACAGGCTCGAATCCTGTTGAGCTGGAGAAGAAGGCCGAGCTTTTACCCGGCAGGGGCATTGAGGGCAACGAGTACTACTTCGACCCCCTCAACTTCAGGGAATTCGCACGGTTTATGAACCCCAAACTGCCCGACGTCTCATTTCGGTACAGTGAACCGGACGTTGATGGCATCTTCCCCTGGTATGAGGAGCTTGAAGGGCTGTTCTACTCGTACCTTCTCACGGGCGGTTTTCCGGAGGCGATTCTTGAGTTTAAACGCTCCAGAACGGTGAAGGAGGAACGCTACGAGGAGATAATAAGGCTGGTCCTCGGCGAGATTGCAAAATCCGGGAAGAGCGAGGAGATTGCGAGGGAGCTCTTGGAGGCGATTTTCAGGCTCAGGGGCAACCGCGTTGATTACGTGACCCTCGCAGGGGAAATCGGGGTTTCCCACCCAACGGTGAGGGAATACCTTTCGACCCTTGAGAGCGCGAGGGTGATTTACACCCTTGAGGCCTGGGACATAACCAAAAAACGGCACGCCCACCGGAAGGAAAAGAAGATAGTCTTTCAGAGCCCGCTCATAGCGACTGCCCTCGCGGTTTACCTCGGGGAGAATCCGGTTGAGTTCGTTGAGGCCAACGTGGAGTGGCTCGTTGAAAACACCGTCGCCTCCCACGCCATATGGCACATTGAGGAGCCTATACTCCGGGAGAAGCACGCCTTTGCGGGCTTCTACTACGACAGGAACAAGGAGTGCGACCTCGTGATAAAGGAGCATGGAAAGTTCTTCGGAATCGAGGTCAAGTACGGAAAGGTAAAGCGGAAAACCTATTCATTCCCTGTCATCTACCTCTCAAAGGACGAGCTTGGGAAAGACACCGTCCCGGTCTCGCTCTACCTCTACGGTCTGGAGAAGAGCAGAAGGTCAATATGATTTTAAACCCCTATCCCAACTCTCCCCCATGCTGGAAAAGCTCTTTAGTCTCGGCTACTCAAAAACCTTCGCGGAGCGCTATTACAAGCTATGGGGCGAGAGGGCCTTAAGCATAGCAGAGGCAATGGAGAGGCCCCTGCCAAGGTGCTTTCGCGTGAATACCCTTCGCATCGAAGTTCCAGGGCTCACCAAACTCCTCAACAAGAAGGGCTTCCAGTTTAAGAGAGTCCCCTGGGCGAGGGAAGGTTTCTGTCTCACGCGTGAGCCTTTCTCGATAACCTCCACCCCGGAATATCTCAGCGGCCTCCTCTACATTCAGGAGGCCAGCTCGATGTATCCTCCCGTAGCTCTCGAACCTAAGCCCGGCGAGGTAGTTGCGGATATGGCCGCCGCCCCCGGCGGAAAGACGAGCTACATGGCTCAGCTCATGGAGAACGAGGGGATAATCTACGCCTTCGACGTCGGTGAGGAGCGCTTGAAGGAGACCCGGTTAAACCTCTCGCGCCTCGGGATAACCAATACCGTGCTCATCCACAAGTCCTCGCTCCACATAGACGAACTTGGCGTCGAGTTCGACAAAATACTCCTCGACGCCCCGTGCACCGGCTCAGGCACCATACACAAGAATCCCGAGAGAAAGTCCAGCCGCACGATGGAGGATGTCAGGTTCTGCCAGAACCTTCAGATGAAGCTCCTCGAAAAGGGACTGAGCGTCCTCAAGAAAGGAGGAATCCTCGTCTACTCCACCTGCTCCCTCGAGCCCGAAGAAAACGAGTTCGTTATCCAGTGGGTTCTTGATAACTTCAACGTTGAACTGCTTCCGCTCCGCCACGGCGAGCCAGCACTGACAAACCCCTTCGGAATCGAGCTGAGTGAGGAAATAAGGAAGGCAAGGCGCTTCTATCCCGACAGGCACGGGACGAGCGGCTTTTTTGTTACAAAGATTAAAAAGCTTTAATCCTTTGATTCCGCAACCAGGGCTTCCTCTACTTTTCTAAGCCTCTCCAGAACATCCCCGCTGAGGTTCCTCTCCAGCTCTTCCCGCGCGGCCTTGGCCAGCTCGAACTTTGAATCGAACTTCCCGAGGGCCGTCCAGTGAATCTTCTTTCCCTCGACAAAAACGTCTATGTCGCAGAGGCGCTTGTAGCCGTGGTACTCAATGCCTTTGAGCAGGAACTTAACGCGAACCGGGTCCTCCCACGTCAGGAGCTTGAGCTTGTAAACCGGAACGCGCATGAACGGCCTTGGATAGTCCCAGTCCCAGCCCTCTCCAACGACGAAGCCAAGGTCAAGGTCCTCTATGACCATCATCAGCCGCTCTATGTTCTCCTCGTAGCGCTTGTCGGTGTCGTAGATTTTAATCGTGATCTCGTTCCACTCGGGCATCAGCTTGAGGAGCAGAACCGGGAGGTCAACGCTCAGCTCCCTGTAAACCTCAAGAAAGTCCCTGCGGACGAGGACTGCACCATCGATGTCCTCCGGCCCGATTGGGGAGTTGAGCTTCTTCCTGGTTACGCCGATTATAGTGTCTCCGGCCTCACCCTCGTCAAGGGCGGTCCTTATGTCCATTATCTCTCCGCCATACTTTTCGGAGAGGAGCTTCAGGCCCTCCTCAACCTTGCTGGGGACCCTTATGAATACCAGCGTGCTCTCCACATGAACCTTTTCTACCGGAAGCCTTCTGTTAACCACCGTGCTCAGAACGACGGGAGCATGACAGCTCAGAAGAAACGCCGTCTCAGGCGGTATCGTCTCCTTCTTCCATTCGTCCGTGACGAAGACTATCGTCTCGAACTCGCTGCTCCTCTTAATCGCATCGTCCGTTGGTATCTCATCGACCCCAAAGGCCTCAGAGAGGGCCCTCTTCACGGCCGGGATGTCCCCGGTTCTGAGGAAAATAATGGACGGCCCAAAGCGGAGAACCTTCATCATAATCCCCTCCACATCTTGTATCCCCTCTCAAAATCCGTCCCGCCGGGATACTTCACCCGGTAGGCCTTCCCGCTCGGGAGAAGAACGAAGTTAACACCGAGGACGCCGTTCAGTCCCCGGTCTATCAGCTTAAAGTTGTGGCCGTACAGTCTGAAATCGGCGTCCAGGTTGGCTACCTCCCTCCACGTGTGGCCAAGGGCGAACCTTCTGCCCACTATCTCAACGATGGTTCCGGGTTCGACGACGCTTTCCCTGAAGAACTCCCGGACTACCGGGGGATCATCCTCGTTGCCGGGGACCACGTAGAGTTCCATCCCGGGGTTTTTGAGTACGCGGGCCAGCTTCCTCACCGCCCCAATGTAGAGCGGCTTCATGTCGGGTCTTCGCTCAAGTTTTATGTTGTCCGCGAGGTCGCCCGTGTGGATAACGTACTCCGGGCGGACCTCCTCGATAAGCTCACCTATGAAGCGGTAGGCGCTCTCCGGGGTGTCGCTGATGTGCATGACCTTCGTCTCGTCGGTGGAGGACAGCAGCTCCAGGACCTTTTTTCGAAAGAGGGGAAGTCGTATCGGCATCAAGAAGAGTAGGAGCAGGGCTTATATATACCTTCGCCAAGTTACTAAGGGTGTTACCATGAAGGTTCTTGTTCTCGGTGCCGGAAACGTCGGTAGGGCCGTAGCCTGGGATTTGAGGGACGAGTTCGACGTTCACGTTGGGGACGTCAGCGATGAGAGGCTGAAGGCGATTTCCGAGTTCGCAACGCCGGTGAAGGTGAACGCGGCTGACTTCAGTGAACTGGTCGAGGCCATGAAGGGTTTCGAGCTTGTTGTCGGTGCCCTGCCAGGGAGGTTCGGGTACCAATCGGTCAGGGCTGCTATAAAAGCGGGCGTTGACATGGTCGATGTCTCGTTCATGCCGGAGAACCCTCTGGAGCTTCGCGATGAAGCGGAGAAGGCTCAAGTCACCGTCATCTTCGACGCCGGCTTTGCCCCCGGGCTGAGCCACATCCTGATGGGGCGCATCTGGCAGGAGATGGACGAGCTGAGGGAGGGCTACATCTACGTTGGCGGCCTCCCCAAGGAGCCAAGGCCACCGCTCTATTACAGAATTACATGGTCACCGAAGGATTTAATTGAGGAGTACACGAGGCCGGCGCGCGTGATAAGGGACGGCGAGGTCACCGCCGTTGACCCCTTCGAGAGAATCGAGAAGGTAACCGTGGGGGACTTCGAGTTCGAGGCCTTCGTGAGCGACGGCCTGAGGAGCCTCCTGGAGAGCGTTAGGGCGGAGAAACTGGAGGAGTGGACGCTGCGCTGGCCGGGACACCTGGAGAAGATGAGGGTTTTGAGGGAGCTCGGCTTCTTCAAGGAGGAGCACGTCGATAAGACGCTCGAGGTCATAGCTCCCCTCATGACCTACGAGAGCCCGGACTTCTCGATAATGCAGGTGGTCGGAAGGGGAACGCTGGACGGCGAGGAAAAGGAGATAGGCTACCTCCTGTACGATGAGGAGAGGGATGGCTTCACCTCGATGGCCCGCGTCACGGGGTTCACCGCGGCGATAGTGGCCAGACTCGTGGCCGAGAAGGGCTGCATCTTCGGCGTTATTCCTCCGGAGATACTCGGAATGCGCATAGACACCTTCGGAAGAATCGCCGACGAGATTGCCGAAAGGGGCATAAGGCTCGAGAGGTGGGAGAATGCTCCACCTGGTGATAGCTGAGGCTGAGCTTGAGCTCGTCCCGAAGGCCATACTGGACCATCCTGCCGTTGTAAACCACGCCAGGAGGCGGGGAAAGAGGCCGGACGAGATACTGCTGGACAGCACCTACCACCACGCGGCCATCAAAAAGCTTCCGGACGGCGAGAGGCGCGGGCGGCCGGACATAGTCCACATCTGCCTCCTCAACGCCCTCGAGAGCATTGCCAACAAGGAGGGCCTGCTGAGGGTCTACGTGCACACGAGGAACGACGAAGTGATATACATCAAGCCGGAGACGAGGATCCCGAGGAACTACAACCGCTTCGTTGGGCTGATGGAGAGCCTCTTCAAGAACCGCGCGGTTCCGAGGGACCTGGAGCTGCTCCGCATCGAGGAGAAGTCCCTCGGAGAGCTCGTGGAGGAGATAAAGCCCGATGGAATCTTCGTGATGCACGAGGAAGGCGAACTGATAAAGCCAAAGGACCTCGGGAAGATGCTGGGCGAACTTGAGAACCCACTCGTCATCGTCGGCGGCTTTCCCCACGGGGATTTTAGAAGCGAAGTCCCCTGGAAAAAAATAAGCATTTACGAGGCCCCGTTGATGGCCTGGACGATTGTAAACGAGATAATCACCAACTTTGAGCATTGGGTTCCCTGAAAAAAGCGAAAAAGCTACATAATGTTTTTATATTTCGTTTATGCTTATTTTTTGGCGTTCAAAGCAGCACCAAAAGGTAAACCTACCGGGGGTGTTAATCCATGCGAAAAATAAGCTTCCTGATGGCGTTCTTAATCGCCGGATACGTCCTTGGAATATGGAACTTCCTGGTTATGCCGAAGTACTACATAACCTTTGGGCTTAAGGGATTCCTGATTTCGCTCCTTCCGATGCTGGTGGCACTGTTCCTGATATACAGCGAGGCTGAGAGCACCAAGAAGACCCGCTACCTCATATACGAGCTGTTCTTTAAGATAGCCAGGACTCCCGCACTGATATTCAGCCTGATGATGTTCCTGATGATAATGCTCGGCGTCACCACCTACTACTCCTCCTACGGCCTCGCCCTCATCTTCGGGGTGGGCTCGAGGTACATTCCAGTCCTGGCCCTTGGAACTGTATTGCTCTCCGTCATTATGCTCATAATGGCAAAGGGCAGAACCCTCGAGTTCATCTCGGTCGTCTCGATACTCTTCGTTCTCTTCGCCCTCGCTTCGGCGTTCATGATCAGAAACCAGGCACTCAGCACGGTCACCGCGCCACAGGCGGTCCAGTACATGGAGGGTGCGGTATCCTCAATAACGTCCTTTGACCTGCCCCTGACGACGAGGGGAGTTCTGTTCATGACCGTTTCCGTCTTCATCTCCCTTGGTCTTGGCGCGGGGGTTTACTACGTTATAGGCAGCTTCACCCCCGAGGAGCTCGACCTGAGGAAAGTCCTCGCGGCGGTTTTCGCCCTCCAGATACTCCTCAGCTTCGCCGCGGCTTTCACCGTCGCCTACTCCCTGGGCGCCGCCTACCAGGCCTACGGCGAGGCGTTCCAGAACCCGAACATCCCCGCGGATGAGTCCATGAAGCTTTTCATGAAGTTCAACGACCTCAAGGACTACGCCACCAACAGCGAGAAGAGTCCGATGGATTCCATCGAGGTGTTCTACTCGATTCCCGAGATACTGAGGGGCAACGTGCCCAACGACACGACCCTCATAGCGCTACTGATGCTGTCCCTATACCTCGCGGGCCTCACGACCATAATTATCCTCATAGAGATGGGCAGCCAGATGCTCTCCGAGGTTATGCAGCTGGGGAGAAACCAGAGCCTGGGGTTCGTGGGGCTCATAGGCATGATAGTTGCCGGCGCCATGGTGGTGGGTGACGTCAGGACGATGTTCGTTGTTGTGCCATTTGCCGTGGCGGCGCTCATGGCCGCGGTCGAGAGCTACCCGCTGCTTTCCTCGGAGCTGACACATAATAAAGCGGTGGTCTCGGCTGTGATACTGCTCCTCTTCGTCAGCGGGCTGGCGACCCTCTACTACTCGCTCACCGCCCCGAAGATGCCGGTGAAGATCGGTGCGGTGCTGGGTCTCGTGCTCCTCGTGCCGGTGCTCATGAACGGCATGCTGCTGAAGACCCGCCGTTGATTTCTCCCTTTATTCAAAAATTTTTTAAAGACCCTTCCCAATCGGTTTTAGAACGCTTATGGGAGGTCTGAAAAATGGGAGACAAGACCAAGGTTCAGGTTAGCAAGCTCAAGCCCGGAAGGTACATCCTCATCGACGGTGAGCCCTGCAGGATCGGCAACATAACCGTTTCCTCGCCCGGAAAGCACGGTTCAGCCAAGGCCAGGATCGAGGCCGTTGGAATCTTCGACGGCAAGGTCAGGAGCATCGTCAAGCCCACCAGCGCCGAGGTTGACGTTCCGATCATCGACAAGAGAACCGCCCAGATAATAGCCATGACCCCGGACACCGTCCAGATCATGGACATGGAGACCTACGAGCTCTTCGACATCCCGCTCGAGGGCGGCGTCGCCGACGAAGTCAAGGACCAGCTCAAGGAAGGTATCAACGTCGAGTACTGGGAGACCCTTGGCAGGATCAAGATAATGAGGCTCAAGGGCGAGTGAGCCCTCTCCGCTCTTCTATTTCCCGCAACCTTTTAAGAGTACACTCCAATTCTTCCCGGAGGTGCGAGTATGGACTTCCTGTACACCTACGAGACGCTCAAGCTTGAATTTCCCCTTGCTGAGCCCGAGGATGCCAGATTCGTTATCCTGGGTGTGCCCTTCGACGGAACGACTAGTTTCAAGCCCGGCGCGAGGTTCGGGCCAACGCTCATCAGGCACGCGACGCTCAACCTCGAGAGCTACGTCCTCGACTACGACGTTGACATAGCTGAACTTCCCATAGCGGACATCGGGGACGTTGCCGTTGTCGCCGGTGATCCTCGTAAGACCGCGGACAGGGTTAGGGAAACCGTCGAGGAGCTCAAGCGTGCCAATCCTTCTGTTATCCCGATACTCCTGGGCGGCGAGCACTCCCAGACCCTGGGGGCGGTCGAGGCATTGAAACCCAAAAGCTACGTCGTCTTCGATGCCCACCTCGACCTGCGCGAGAGCTACGAGGACAACCCATACAACCACGCCTGCGTGGCGAGGAGGATAGCGGAGCTCGGGGTCAAGGAGGCGATGTTCGGAATAAGGAGCGGCACGAGGGAGGAGGTGGCTTATGCAGAGGAGAGCGGAATTCAGTGGGTGCACGCGAGGGACTACAGCTTTGACGCCTTCGTCGAGCTGGTGAAGCCCCTCCCGGAGCCGGTTTACATCTCGATTGATATCGACGCGTTCGACCTCTCCCTGGTTCCATCTACCGGAACCCCCGAAGCGGGTGGTTTGAGGTTCTGGGACGTCGTTGAAGCCGTGGAATGGCTCGTGGAGAACAAGAGGATAGCCGGCTTCGACATAATGGAGGTCGCGGGAAGCGAGCTTGGGGACGTGACTGCCCTAACGGCGGCAAAGTTGCTGTTCCACTTCATCGGGGCGATGGGACGGTTGTGATTACCTCCCGACTTTTTTTATATCAGGGAGCGCACTAACCGAGGGTTCCTTTCCGGCTCCCCTACTACCCGGAAATGGCTTGACCATGGAATACGGGTACTCAAGGCGGTACACCAGGAGTATTCCAGTAAGGAAGCCCAGAACTTCCATCACGACGTCCTGGGTCTTGTTTCTCAGGCTCTCATAGAGCCACGGCATTGATGGTTGCATTACAACCTCAAAGAACTCCCAGACAACCCCCACGAGGACCAGTGCAAAGAGACTTATGCCGATTATCCTCCTCTGGCTCCAGTTGAGATTGTACGTCCTCGACGATTCCAGAACGACCTCGTTGAATATGACCCACGTTACAAGACCACTGAGGTAGTGACTGGGTATGTCAGCTCCACCCCAGACCTGGTTGTAGAGATCCAGATGGACGAATGGCACGTTGAGGAACGTTATGTGGGCGGCCATGAATATCGAGAAGAGTGTGTAAACACCATCGTTGTAAAAGGGGCTCACCCAGGGCCAGATCCTCCTGCTTGGGTTTGGATAGATCCTCCTGACGATGTCCGGGACAAACAGCGCCACGAACCCGGCCGCGGCGGCCGCTATCTGATCGGATTTGCCATACTGCAAGGCACTTATCAGACCAATAAAAACAATGCCCCTGGCCAGCAGGATCACCCATCTTTCCCAAGTCCGCATTCAAACCACCATTCCCGTGTAATTCTATAATCTGCCGAACTTTATATACTTGCCGGCCAAAAATGGGCCGCATCCGAACCAAAATAAGCCAGAACAAAACCCAATCCCTTCGGGAACCGTAAAAGATGGCCTAAGAATTGGGCCGGTAGCCTGCCTTCTCCATCTCCCTCTCGATGCTCCTCACCTCGAGCAGTTCCCTCCTGAGTATCGGAACCCAGAGGGTCTCCACGAGGACCGTGACGAGGACGGTGATTATGGTGACGCTGAGGATGGTTTCTCCCCACTGAACCAGGTCGGGGTTGTTGTAGGTGATTCCAAGAGTCAGGGGAAGGCTGGCAAGGGCAGCGGGAACGACGCCCCTCGGGCCCTCAAGCGATATGAACAGGTAGTCCTTGAAGGAGCGCCACTTCAGAACGGGAAGGGAGGCAAGGGGTCTTGCAACCAGCATCAGGGCGAACGCTATGATAACACCCCCCCACGATGTGGCCCTTTATTATCCCGGGGTTCAGGCTCGCGCCCAGGAGGGTGAAGATGAAGATGGTGGAGATTGTAGCGAGACTCTCGTTGAAGTGAACCTCCCTCTCGACGGCCCTCATGACCTTCTTGACCACGGAGATATCGTCCCTGAAGAAGACCTTATGGTTGCCGAGAACGATGCCCGTAACTGTGGCCACAAGGTAGCCCGATGCTTGAGTCAGTTCACCCAGAAGAAAGCCCCCAAAGGCCATCACAAGGGAGAATATGACGATCTCAGGGAAGTCCCTAACCTCCGTCCTCTTCAGGATGTTGTACCCGACAACACCGAGCAGTGCCCCCATGAGTATCGACGCACCCATCTGATACAGGAAGAAAACGATGGCGGCTGGATAGAGACCGATGTAGCTGGCTATGGCCTCCAGAAACCTCGCGCTGGACGCCTCTGGAACCAGCATCGCGACGGCCACCGATGCGAGAACTATTCCCATCGGGTCGTTGAATATCGACTCGGTGACGATGACGGTCTCGATGTCCTCGCGGACGCGGTACTGCCTGAAGAGGGGAATTAATGTGGCCGGGTCGGTGGCACCTATGATCGCCCCGAAAAGGAACCCGACGATGAAGGGCACGTGAAAGAGCCATGAAAAGATTCCGCCAATGATGAACGCGGTGAGAAGGAGTCCGATGGTGTCCAGGGCCAGTATGGTCTTGAAGTTCCTTTTGAGCATCTTCCAGCTGAGGGTGTGACCCTCCGTGAAGAGTATCATCACCAGGCCGAAGACGCGGACGTAGTTGAAGAGCTCGTTGGCAAGGTTCCGGTTCAGGAGCCCAAGAACGGGGCCGACCAGTATGCCGAGGAACATGAAGAGGGGAATGTAGGATACATTGAACCTCCTGCTCACGAGGAGTGAAACCAGTCCCACCGCAAGGACGACGAAGAATACGTAGACCAGCAGGTCAACGCTTGGAACCAGGACGTTCGATGCACCGGTCACAGACATCGCTATTCCTCCCCAAGATTTTGCCTTCATAGTTAATAAGCATGCCGGGGAACTTATTTTTTATGTTTTTCTTCCTCAAGCTTCGCCGTTCACGATGGGAGCACGGCAAGTAAACTAACGAGTCTTCGAATGGAAGATCGATACTTTTTTAAAGCCTAAAACTCACACTATACTTTGGAATGAAAAGGAGCGTAACGGTAAAACTCCAACCAAGCAAAGAACAAGAGAAAGTACTCTTTGAGTTAGCCGACCTTGGAGCCAAAGTCTGGAACAGAATAAACTACCTGAGGAGACAACAATTCTTCCAAGGGCAAATCGTGGACTTCAACTCAACAGAGAAGACCGTTTATAAGGAGTTTAAGAGAGAAATCGGTTCAGCCACAGTCCAGCAAATAGCCAGAAAAAACGCGGAAGCCTGGCGTTCCTTCTTCTCCCTCCTTCGAAAAAAGCGAAATGGAGAACTTCCTGACTGGCTCAAGCCAAAACCACCGAACTACTTGAAGGAAGACAGGAAGAGAAAACTCGTAATCGTCCTGAGAAACGACCAGTACAAGATTGACGGGAATAAGCTTATTCTAAAAGGTCTTGGGAAGTTCGGACGCCTTGAAATTCAATTCAAGGGCAGAATACACTTAAAGGGCAAGCAAGGGCGGTTAGAAATAACTTACGACTCCATAAAGAGGAAGTGGTATGCTCACTTAAGCCTCGCAGTTGAGGAAAAACTCGAAGGTGAGGAATGGATTAAACTCCCAAGAACACCACGGGGAAATCTCTCAGCGGGAATTGACCTTGGAGTAAACAATCTCATGGCCGTTTACGTTGAAAACGGAAAAAGCCTCCTCGTGAACGGGAGGCCGGTAAAGAGCATTGACTTTTACTGGCGGAAGAAGATTGCAGAGTATCAGTCCAAACTCAACAAGAGTGGGGCTAACACGAGTAGAAAACTCAGGAAAATGCACAATAAAGCGAAACTTCAGGCAAAACACTACATCAATACCGCCATTAGACAGACTGTTAAGAAACTCTACGATTTGGGAGTTAGCAGAATTGTCGTTGGCTATCCGAAAGGCATAACCAGAAACTCTGATAAGGGCAGTAAACAGAATTTCCTCCTCTCTCACGTCTGGCGGTTCAATTACGTGATTAAACGCTTGACTGAGGTTGCGGAAGAGTATGGTATTTGTGTTGTGGTTGTGAATGAGGCCTTCACGTCTAAGCTTTGCCCCGTTTGCGGGAAGCCCCACGAGGGGGCTCGCTTCATTCGTGGATTATTTAAGTGTCCCGCAACGGGGCTTATCTTCAATGCTGACTTGGTTGGAGCTTTTAATATTTTGAAGAAGGCTCTCAAAACCATAACCCCGAACTTGAGCGGTCTTTACGCTCAGAGGAGGGGTAACTGGCCTGAGACCGGGCCGGAGGGGTTCGAAGAACCCTTTTCAAGGGTTGCCCTGATGAGAACCCCCAAACCTCCCCGCCAGTTGGGTAGGGGGTTCCTCGCTGGAACCCTCGCCCTTCAGGGCGGAGAGGAGGTCAGATAAAATTCGCCGAGAGGCTTCACGTGGAGAAGGGAATCCTCGGAGTGGTTCTCGGAATGATGTTCCTCTTCGCGGCTTTGGCTGAAGGTTGGTTCGCGGCTGCGATAGAGGGTGCGTTCATGATGGGCCTCGTCCTCTCGAAACTCCCCGAAGGAAAGCGCCTCATGGAGGACGTGAGGGCCATCGGCTACGGCCTGCTGATACCCTTCTTCTTCGTCCACGCGGGAGCGATGCTCAACCTGACCGTCTTCCAAAACGCCAACGCCCTTATCCTCGCGGCGGTTCTTACCACCGTTGCCGTCTTCGGAAAAGTGGCGGGAAGGGGACTGGGAGCGTGGATAACCGCCTGGGGCCGCGGAAGGGATTTCCTCTTCACAAAGGAGAACCTCCGTATGTCGCTCCAGATGGGTATTGGTTCCGTGCCAAGAACTGAAGTTGCTCTCGTTGACCTTATGGTGGCAATACACGGGGGAGCGATAAGCCCCGAGCATGCCCCCGAGTTCATAGCGGCGACGCTGATATTCATAACTGTCTCGGTGCTGATAACCCCGCCGCTGCTCAAATGGGCGTTCAAGGAGGAGATAGAGACAACGAGGGCGCAGAAGGCCAGCGCAAAGGTTGAGAGGATAGAGAGCACGAAGAAGAGGATAAAAGAGCTGAAGGGCTCCGGGTGAGCCCTCCTTTTCTCAGCCGAAGAAAGCCCCCATGGCGCTCATTTCCTCCTCGCTCATTGACTTTATTTTGAACTCGGGCATCTCGGGGAGCAGTTTCTCGTATTCCTCCTTTGTTATCTCCTCGGCCTCTCCGTTCCTGACGCGGTAAAAGATACCGTACTCGGGGTCGCGGTACGCAACGAGGAACTCCTCGACCTCAATATCGCCGAAGTCCACAAAGATAACGTTTCCGCCCGTGTAGGGGCGCCTGCACTTGAAGGGGAAGCTTGAGGAGTTGAGCATCGCATCGCCGAGGGCCTGGTTGGCCTTCTCTCCGTTTATCTCGGTCCAGAACTTTCTGCCCTCAAAGTCACCCTCAACGACGATGAGAAACCTCTTCCCGTCCAGCTCGGCCAGGGGGGCACCTTTCTCGGCCAGTATCTTGAAAAGCTCGCCTATACTCTCGGCGTTTCTAAGGGAAGCAACAAATCCTTCAACTTTCATAGTTTCCACCGGTGGGAGTTCGGGAAGGTGGTATAAAAGCTTAAGCTTTTTATTTGGGACACCAACCCCCATTTGATGACCTCCGGAGACGGGGCGTACCTCAGGAAGTGGGGCATCGTAATGGTGTTCTCCATACTGGCCGGCCTAGTGGGAGGTGTAGGGGCCGTCGTTTTCAGGGTGTTCATAGGATTCGTTCACAGGTTCTTCTTTGAATGGCTTCTCCCGAACGTTTCTTATAACGTCGGGAGCTTTAATATCGGATACATCCTCCTCCCCACGCTCGGCGCGTTCATCGTTGCGTTCTTCGTAATCAAATGCCCCGAAATCAAGGGAAACGGCATCCCCGAGGTCATAGAGGCGGTCATATTCAAGGGGGGCAACATCCCCGGAAAGTTCGCGGTTCTGAAGACGATAGCCACCGCGATAACCATAGGCTCCGGTGGCAGCGTGGGGCGTGAGGGGCCGATAGGGTTCATCGGAGCTTCCCTGACCTCCATTCTGGCGCGCTGGTTCAACCTATCGAGGGAGATGAAAAAGCTCCTCGTAACATGTGGCCTGGCGGCGGGCATAGCCGGAACCTTCAACACCCCGCTCGCGGGGGCAATGTTCGCCCTGGAGGTTGTCTACATGGGGGCTTTCTCGATAAACCTCGTGCCCATATTCATCGCCGCCGTCACCGGCAACGCCCTGACGCTCGCCGTTCTCAAGGGGGCGGTGGAGATAGAGGTTCCCGGAGAGATCGGCCATACACTGCCAGAGCTCCCCCTGTTCTTTCTCCTTGGCCTGGGCCTCGGCCTTCTGGCGGCGTTCTACGCCCGCTTCCTCTACCGCGTGGTTGACGGATTTTCGAAGGCCAACGTGCCCGAAATCATAAAACCCGTGATGGGCGGTTTTGGGGTCGGAGTTCTGGGGATGCTGTTCCCGGCCTACGGTATATTCGGAATAGGCTACGAGGGGATGAAGATGGCCTTCTACGGGGAGCTGGCGGTAGAGCTGCTCATAATTCTCGGACTGGTTAAGATGCTGGCAACGGCCCTGACGATAGGATCCGGCCAGAGCGGCGGCGTCTTCGCCCCGAGCCTCTACATAGGAACGATGTTCGGAGCTGCCTTTGGGGAGGTCGTGAGACTCCTCTTCCCGGGTCTCGGTGCCAATCCTGCCGTTTATGCTCTAGCGGGAATGGCGGCCTTCTTCAGCGGAATGACTCAAGCACCGCTGACCCAGATACTAATGGTGACCGAACTAACGAGAAGCTACGCGGTTCTCCCTGCGGTGATGACCTCCGCGACCATAGGCTTCCTTACCGCGAGATTCTTCCTCAACGGGGAGTCCATCTACACCCTCAAGCTCATCAGAAAGGGCTACCGCGTCAAGACCGGAAAGCCCGTAATCCTGGAAACGATATCCGTAGGCGAGATAATGACCCGCGAGCCGGTCTATGTGACCGAGAACAGGACTCTCTTTGACGTGGAGCACCTGATAGGTGAAACCGGACACGACTGCTTCCCCGTGGTCAACGAGAAAATGGAAGTGGTTGGTATAATCGGAATAAAGGACATTCTAAAAAAGCCGTCGGGTGTAAAGCGGCTTCCGGTGAAGCGATTCATCCGCCGGCCCTACGGAGTAACTTATCCAACGGAAACTGCGGAGGATGCCTTCGAGAAGCTCATGGCCCACGACCAGAACCTCCTGCCCGTCCTGGAAAGCCCCGAGAGCAGGAGGCTCGTCGGGGTGGTCACCAAAAGGGACATATACCGCGCCTACTACCGCGGTCTGGAGGGAATGTATATAGAATGAGGTGGTTTCATGCATGTTGATGCCGACCTTCACATACACTCGCGCTACTCAAAGGCCGTCTCGAAGGCCATGACTATTCCCAATCTCGCCGAGAACGCAAGGTTCAAGGGTCTCGGGGTAGTCGGAACCGGCGATATACTCAACCCGAAGTGGGAGGAGGAGCTGCTGAGGTACACCGAAAAGGTGGACGAGGGGACCTACGAGAGGAACGGGATTCGCTTCCTCCTCACGGCCGAGGTGGAAGACAACCGGCGCGTTCACCACGTCCTAATCTTTCCGAGCATCTCCACCGTCCGGGAGATGAGGGAGGAGCTGAGGAAGTACTCGGGGGACATCGAGGCCGAAGGAAGGCCGAGGGTTAACCTTCCGGCAGCGGAGATAGCAGACCTCGCCAACGAACTCGGCGTTCTAATAGGCCCAGCGCACGCCTTCACCCCCTGGACGAGTCTCTACAAGGAGTACGACAGCTTAAAGGAGGCCTACCAAGGGGCAAAAATTCAGTTCCTCGAGCTGGGCCTCTCGGCGGATTCGGAGATGGCCGACAGGATAAAGGCCCACCACTCCCTAACCTACCTCAGCAACAGCGATGCCCATTCCCCGATGCCCCACCGGCTCGGAAGGGAGTTCAACCGCTTCGAGGTCAAAGATGCCACCTTCGAGGAGATCCGGAAGGCGATTCTAAGGAAAGGGGGCAGGAAAATCGTTCTCAACGCCGGCCTCGACCCGAGGCTGGGCAAGTACCATTTAACCGCCTGTTCCCGCTGTTACACCCACTACTCCCCCGGCGAGGCGAGGGCCTTCAAATGGAAGTGCCCGAAGTGCGGCGGCCGGATAAAGAAGGGCGTTCACGACAGGATCCTCGAGCTGGCTGACACTGAGGAGAGGCCGAAGGACAGGCCGCCTTACCTCCGTTTAGCCCCACTCGCGGAGATAATAGCGATGGTAATCGGCAGGGGAGTGGAGACAAAGGCGGTAAGGCTAATCTGGGAGCGCTTTTTGAGGGAGTTCGGGAGCGAGATAAGGGTTCTCGTCGATGTGCCGCTGGAAAACCTGGCTGAAGTCCACGAGGAAGTTGCCAAAGCGGTGTGGGCCTACAGGGAGGGCAAGCTGATAGTTATTCCCGGCGGCGGAGGAAAGTACGGCGAGATAAAGCTCCCCGAGGAAATAAGGAAGGCGAGCGTTGAGGAGCTTGAGAGCGTTGAGGTTTCCGTCCCGGAGGAGGAAAGGCCGAGGCAGAGGAGCATAACCGAGTTTCTGGAGGTGAAACGTTGAGGGAATCCGAGATAATCTCCCTCTTCCTCAGGCACCTCAAGAGGCAGGGGGGCCTGCCCCTGGGCGACGATGCAGGGGCAATCAAGCTCGGCGACGAATGGCTTGTGGCAACGAACGACATGCTGGTCAGAAAGACCGACGTGCCGGAGGTAATGACGCCCGAACAGGTCGGCTTCAAGGCCGTCACAATGAACGTGAGCGACGTCGCGGCTATGGGAGCAAAGCCTGTAGGCTTCCTCTTCTCCCTCGGCGTTCCTGAGAATTTGAGCGGGGAGTACCTCGAAGGAATAGCCAAGGGCATCGGTGAGGCCATCGAGTTCTACGGGGTCCCCGTTCTCAGCGCCGACACGAACGAGGCGGACGATTTGATAATAGACGGAATCGCCCTTGGGAGGACCAAGAGACTCCTCACGAGGAGCGGGGCGAGGCCAGGGGATTTGGTCTGCGTTACGGGGGACCTTGGAAGAGCTTTGGCTGGACTCCTCGTATGGAAGCATGGTCTCGACGTGCCTGAAAAGATAAGGGAACCCCTCTATGAGAAGCTCCTCGAACCGAGGGCCAGAGTAGAGGAGGGAACCAAACTGAGCAAGCTTGCGAACGCGGCCATCGATGTGAGTGACGGCCCGAGCAAGGAGCTGCACCTCCTGGCCAGGATGAGCGGCGTGAGAATAGAGGTCGAGGCTCAAAAACTGCCAGTTCGGGAGGAGGCTAGGGAAGTAGCGAAGGCCCTGGGACTGGACCCGATTGAGATGGCCCTCGCGAGCGGGGAGGAGTTCGAGCTGATCTTCACCATTCCCGAAAACCTGCTGGAGGAACTCCCCATACGATGCACCGTCATCGGAAGGGTTCTTGAAGGGGCCGGGGTTTACATTACCACCGATGGAAAAAGAAGGGAGATGCCTGTTCTCGGCTGGGAACACCTTAACAGAGGGGTAAAAGGGACGTATAGAGAGATGTTCCGATAACGTTTTAAAATCCTGGGCCGACTTAGGGTAGGTCATGACTATGCTGGAGAGTATCGCAACGTCGGCGCAGCAGTATTTTTCAGTGGTCGTTAGCGCGTCCCTCAAGTACCTCATCTTAGCCTTTCTAACGTACTACGTGAGCGTCGTTCTCTACGGCATCCGCTGGAAGCTGGTTCTGAGGGGTGTCGGCAGGGATGCACCCCTCCATGAGCTCGTCAAGGCCATACTCGCCTCGATTTTCATGAACAACGTCACCCCAATGAGCAGGAGCGGCGGGGAACTGCTCAGGATGGCGTGGGTTTCCAAAAAGGCCAACATTCCGGCCGGTGTCTCGGCGGTCAGCATAGTCTACGAGCGCATACTGGAGACGATTCCGGTCTTTGCCCTGTTCCTCGCAGGGATGACCTACTTCTCATCGGGGGAACCCCTTCCCTTCGTGATCCTCGGCATAGCTGGGGTAATCCTGATATGGATTAAGTGGGACGCCTTCGTGAGGCTCTCGCTCCACCTGTTCCGCACCCCTGTGACGGATGAGGAGATGAGGAAGATAACCGCACTCCGGAGCATGCACGGTCTTAACATGGCTGCGGTCCTGCTCAGCTCCGCAGTCTGGCTCCTCGACGTCGTCAGGCTGAAGCTCATAGCTCTAGCTTTCGGTCTCAACCTGGCATGGAGCTTCATAGCGGTGGTTTCAGTGGCCAATCTCCTCTTCGGCCTCGTAGCCTTCACCCCGGGAGGTGTGGGTATAATCGAGGGTGGCCTTGTGGGGACGCTCACATACTTCGGAATCCCCATGGCGCTCGCGGTTTCGATAACCCTCCTGGAGCGCTTTGTATCGTACGTTGCCAGCAGCTTAGTGGGGCTAGCGGTTCTCCTGACGTCCGGAGGGGTTGAAATATGGAAAGCCTTAAAATCGCAATAGCAAGCGACTGGTTCTACCCCAAAATCGGGGGAATAGAATCACACATCGATGAACTCGCCCGCAACCTCGTTCTCACCGGGCACGAGCCCTACGTCCTGACCCATGACTACAGGTACATGAAACCCTACGTTGATAATTTCCCCTACCACGTTGTCAGGTTTCCCGCGACCCTCTACTTCCGCAAATACCACTCCAGCGTTGGATTTTCGCAGTTCTGGAAGATAAACGAGTTCTACAAGAGAGAGGGGTTTGACATAACCCACGTCCACAGCATATATTCACCCCTGGCCGTTGCCGTGTCAAAGATATCGAGGGGAATCAGGGACGTCCCTGTCGCAGCCACCAACCACTCCTTCTACGGCAAGCCACCCCTGGACTTTTTAATCGGCCCATTCATCAGACATCACCTTAAACGAATAGACACCTTCGTGGCCGTCAGCACTCCCGTCGCCGAGGATACCAGAAACCTGCTGGGAAAGGAGCTCAACGGGCGTCCGGTCGTCGTGGTTCCCAACGGAATAGACGTTAAAAAATGGCGTCCCCCCGAGCCCGAGGAGAGGGAGAGGGCCAGAAGGGACATCGGGGTGAGGGACGAGATAGTCGTGCTCTACCTCGGAAGGATGACCGAGCGCAAGCAGGCCCACAGGATACCGGTGATGATGAGGGAGGCGCTGAAACGGAGCGGAATTCCGAAAAGCAAGGTAAAGCTCATAATGGTGGGAAACGGCCCCATGCGCCCCCTGCTGGAGAGAAACCTCAGGGAAACCGACATCGGGGAGATAACCGAACTGTACGACTTCATGGAGAGGGGAAGACTTCTCCCGCTGTACTGGGCGGCGGACCTGGTTCTCATGCCCGGCATCCTTGAGGCATTTCCCGTCGTGGGACTTGAGGCGATGGCGACTGGTAATCCCGTCATCGGCCGGAACGAGAGCGGGCTGTCGGATATGGTAGTCCACGGTACCACCGGCCTTCTGGCGGTCAGCGAGGAGGGAATGGCCGAGAACCTCGCGAGGGTCTTTGAGGAGCCTGAACTTTTGGTAGAGATGGGAGTGCGCGCGAGAGAAAGGGCCGAAAGGGAGTTCTCGTGGGAGGTCGTGCTCAAGAGACTCCTCCGGGTTTACAGAATGACGATTGAGGTGGGCTCGGAGGTAGACAGGCTGTACCTCACCTACAAGCTGATGAGGAGGCTGGGATGATGCTCGTCTCAATAACGTTTGACGTCGAACACGACTGCCCGCCGTACCTGGTGACGACGCGGGGCATGGAGGAGGGGCTCCCGAAGCTGCTGGATTTGATGGCTGAGAAGAAGGTAAAGGCGACGTTCTTCTTCACCGCGGAGATGGCGAAGCGCTTCCCCGAGCTGGTCAGGCGTGTAATCGACGAGGGCCACGAGCTTGGAAGCCACAACTACAACCACGAGCGGCTGGATAAGCTCACCAAGAAGGAGGGCGAGAGGGCCATCGTGAAGTCCCTGAAGGTGCTGAGGGAGTTTGGGGAGGTCGTCTCGTTCCGCGCGCCCAATCTGCAGTTTCCGGATTACTATTATGATATACTGGAAAGAAACGGCATACTGGTGGACTCTTCGAAGGCGACCTACAAGGGCTACCGGGGGGGCGTGAGGTTTTTCGGTGATGTTCTTGAAGTCCCAGCATCTACCACGAGCTCGGTCATAAGACTACCTTGGAGGGCGCAGAAGCTCATCCATGCCCGCCTGAAGGAGCCCCGCGTTTACTTCGCCCACCCATGGGAGTTCGTTCCCATGCAGAAAGAAAAAATCCGGTGGGACTGCAGGTTCAACACAGGAGACAAGGCCGTTGAACTGCTCGGAAGGCTTATAGATCACTACAAGAGCCAGAACGCAAAGTTCCTGACGATGCGTGAGTACTATGAAATGTACCAAAAACTTAAACGGGAGTGAACCTACTACAATGCGGTGAGAAGCATGCGTGAAGCTACCTACTGGGAGCCGCTAGAGGGCGGAAGAGTAAGGTGCAGACTGTGCCCCCTCAACTGCATAATAAACGAGGGAAAGCGCGGCTCCTGCAGGATTAGAAAGAACATCGGTGGTAAGCTCTACACCCTCAACTACGGCAAGGTCTCGGCGATAGGGGCCGACCCGGTGGAGAAGAAGCCTCTCTTCCACTTCTGGCCCGGTTCGTGCGCCCTCTCAATAAGCACCGTCGGCTGCAACATGCATTGCAAGCACTGCCAGAACTGGGAGATAAGCCAGGCCGACGAGAACTTCCCCTACCTCCACGACGCGAGCCCGGAGGGGATAGTTGCCCTGGCGAGAAAATACGACTGCGAGAGCATAGCCTACACCTACAACGAGCCAATAATCTGGTATGAGCTCGTGCTCGAAACGGCGAAGCTCGCCAGGAAGGAGGGAATATACAACCTCCTGATAACCAACGGCTACATAAACGAGGAGCCGTTCAGGGAGCTGGCACCGTACATAGACGCAATGAACATCGACATCAAGGCGTTCGATGACGCCTTCTACATGAAGATAGCCGGCGTTCCGGGCGGCGAGCCGAGCAGGAGAACCGCGGAGATAGCCAAAAAGGAGTTCGGAATCCACGTCGAGCTGACATATCTCATAATATCAAGGCTCAACGACAAAGAGGAGGAGATCAGAACCTTCGCCAGATGGGTGGTCGAGAACCTCGGGGACGACACGCCGGTTCATTTCTCCCGCTTCTTCCCGCACTACAAGATGACCCACCTCCCTCCAACGCCGGTCGAAACGGTTGAAATGGCCCACCGCGTTGCCCGGGAGGAGGGGTTGAAATTCATCTACGTCGGTAACATACCCGGGCACGATGGAGAGAACACCTACTGCCCCAAGTGCGGCAAACCTTTAATAGTCCGCTGGGGATTCAAAATCACCGAGTACAACCTGACCGACGATGGGAAGTGTAAGTACTGCGGCGAACCGATTCCCGTGGTGGGGGCATACCAAAAAAAGCGATATGACAGGACGTGGTGGTGAAATTGGAGACGATTGAGGTTATTTTCTACATCGAAGGCCTGGGAAGCGATAAGAAAGTTTTAGAAAGGGCTATGGAGGAGACCGCGGAACGGCTGAAGGCTGAAAAATCCATCAGGGTTCATGACGTGAGGGTGGAAGAGATAATCGAAGACCCCAACAACGACACGTTGCCGTACTCCGGAATGATAGAGGCAAGGATCTCAGGACCCCTCAATGCGGTGTTCAATACCGCGGTGCGCTACGCACCGGCCGCCGTGGAGGTTGTATCCCCTCCAAAGATTGAAGTGGACGCAAAGGGACTCATGGAACTACTTGGAGGGCTTTCCTACGCCATGGGGCAGCTCATAGACAAATTTGGTCCACTGGCGGCCTATCCTTCCCTGGAAGAGTTTCCCGAGCCCCAGATAGGGTACAGCAGGGAGGAGATTGAAGAGTTCATTGTGGAGGATAGAAAAATCCTCTACCGCTTTGTCGTGGAGGTCTTTGGGGACGACGAGGAAACAGTCACCAGGAATTTTGCAAAGGCCCTCGCGTATGAGGGATGCACCATAAACAAACTCGTTCCTAAAGTCCAGAGCGAAGACGAGAACGGAAGGAAGTACATACTAATCGCGGCGGAGCTTCTGTCCACGTTTGAGAATCTAATCCAGCTGACCGCCAAATATTCTCCCGTGGCGATAGCGATACTGGAACCCGAAGTGGTGGACATAACCGCTCCGGAACTCCAGGGTGCACTGGCGGACGTGGCGGGTTTTGTCTACGAGCTCACAATGCGCCCCCTGAAAAAGCGCATCCTCGAAAAAAAGAACACCGAGTTCAGACTAAATCCATGAGATATTATCGTCAAAAGGCGAAAAGCTTATAGTCATTTAATTAAGCTCCCTTTCATTTTTACGGCAATGAGCGAGCTTTTTTTAAGCATAGAAAGGGTCTGAAAGCGAAAAGTATATATACCCCTAAAGGGGAGAAACTCAGTGACAACACATGTTAGACCATTCCAGGGCGTAAGCCCAAAGTCAGGGAGGTGTTGTGAAATGAAAGTGAAGAAGATCGCGGCGCTCGCCGTTGGTGCCGCTATGGTTGGAGCAACCATCGGCCTCGCCACCGCTCAGCCGACCGTCCCGGAAATACCGAAGGACTTCTTCGTTAAAGACGGACAGCCGAACGTTAAAATCGTCGTTGGAAGCCAGGGTGCTGCTCTTGACGTTTCAAGCGCCGCTGACATAGCTGTCGCTCTCGGTACCATGCTCTACACCACCGAGGACGTTAAGGTTAAGGACGCCAGCGTCGTCGTCAAGAAGGACACCGCCTACGACCCGGACGACATCCCGGTGTTCGACAACACTTACACCGGCGAGTACAGGGACGGAGAGGACCTCCAGGACCAGGCCTACTGGTGGAACGGCAGCTTCGACGACGATGACAACCCGATATTCAGCGAGACCTTCGACGACTCCGTCTGGTCAGGTGGAGTCTTTGACGGGGGCTGGAAGGTTACCGTCTACGATGCCATCGAGTGGAAGAACGTCAAGAACAACTACTGGACGGACCCGAACGATAAGAAGCACACTGCCGATGACGTCATGCTCCACTACACCGTTAACATCGGTAAGGTCACCCTCAAGCAGCTCAACGACGACCCGACCGAGTACACCGACATCGACGACTTCAAGGACTTCACCCTCATAGTGGACAACGTCGTCGCCAACGTGACCTTTGCCCTCAACGCCTACGAGAAGCCCCTCTGGGACCCGGTCCTCGGTGAGACTGGAACCACCTACACCGTCAGCGACACCAAGCCGAAAGGATACAGCGAATATGAGAGCGGTGTCATCAAGGGCGTTGAGGTTGGGGACACCATCGACCTCTTCGGCAAGACCGTCAAGGTCCTCGACATTGGAAGTGACTCAATAGAGTACGGTAACGACTGGGGCGAGACCTACATCGACGCCGGCAAGGCCAAGACCTTCGGCGACTACACCATAAAGGTCCTCGACATCGACGTCAACCAGGAGAAGGCGTTCCTCGAGGTCTCCGGCCCGGACGGAAGCGAAATGATCACCCTCAACACCGATGACCACCCAACGGAGGAGCTCTTTGACGGGGGCATAAGGGTCACCCTCACTGACACCTTCATCGGTATCGGCGGAACTTCCAGCGTCAAGGTTGCAGTTCAGACCGACATCAGCTACATAAAGGATGGTAAGGAGTACATACCCGGATGGATCGCCCGCCTTGGCATCAGTGATGGCAAGCTCAACTGGTTCGCCCTCGAGAACAAGGATGAGCTTGAGGGTAAGGAGGTCAAGCTCTTCAACACCTACGTCATGGACTACAAGGCCGACATAATGAAGAAGAAGAACCCGGACGACGACAGGACCTACGCCGCCATGGAGGCATGGGTCGTCATCGACCCGCTCAAGCCCGACTACACCACCGAGACCCTCAAGCCGGGCGACGAGCTCGAGGGATGGACCATCGACGAGATAACCGCCACCGCCGACCCGGCCCAGGCCGCCGTCGTCAGCAAGATAACCACCCCGATAACCGTCCTCGACACCGAGGTCATGGAGCAGGGCCTCGACAAGGTTGACAGCAACCTCATCCTCATCGGCGGTCCGGTCGTCAACAGCGTCACCGCCGCCCTCGCCGAGAAGCTCGAGGTCCCGAGTGACTACGACGGCTGGAAGGAGGAGTACGGCACCGGTGCCGACAGCGGCGTTGTCAAGTACGTCGCCGAGTGCGGCGACATCAACGGCTACGGCGTCGTCCTTGTCGCCGGTACCGACAGGGAGGGCACCGCTGCCGCCGCCAAGGCCCTTATGGAGTACCTCGCTGGCCTCAGCTGAAGGCCTTTTCTTCTTCCTTTACTTCCCAACACTTCTAGGAGGTTTCCAGAGTGTCAAGGAAGTTCTTGGTCGCGCTCCTTCTGGCAGTCCTGATTCTCTCGCCCATCGGCTACCTGCTGTATGGATACTCCAAATACGATGTCTCAGTAAACCCGGACAAACCCGCTCCGGAGCACACATACATAGTACTCAGGTTCCCAAGCGGCCAGTACGCTGTTTTCACGCTTCCCCAGTACGTCAATCTAACAATGCGCGGATTCAGAATACCCAAGGGAACAAAGGGCTACGCCATCAACGTTACGGGGTATATAACGGGCATACCCGAAGTCGATGTAAACATGACGATGAACGCGCCCTACCAGCGCTTCACAATCGTGCTTGGAGACCCCAGCGTCAAGGTCTGCTCCTCCAATCCTGAGGAGTTTACGGGAAGCTGCTCAGACCGCACCGCGGCAGTGGCTGAGATGAGTGCCTTCACTGCCACACTGTTTAAACGGTACTACTACGTTGAGGCCCTGAAGAACGGGATGGACGAGGCCAGCGCAAGAGGGTACGCATACGAAGAGACCATGAAGCGCCACGACACCAGGTACCTCTCCTTCATGACAAAGACCTCCCTCGGGCTGGGGAGGATAGGCAACAAAGACCACCTGGCGGTTGTGCTGCTGGGTCCGGCGGAAGGGGCCGAGGTGAACAGGGTCATCGTTCCCAGACCCGGGCTGATAGTCCTCGAAGGCAAATCCGACGGCGCGCTCCGTGCGGAAGTGGTGTTAATCGAAAAAATCATGCAGTTTAAGTGGCCCACCGAGAACCAGACCACTACTTCAGGGTGATTACATCCCCAAGGGTTTTCCTTTTCTCTTCCCCCACCACCCGGAAGAATTCATCCTTGCTCCCGAAAGGCCTCTCCGCCAGTACTCTCACCACGGTTTTCTTCCCAATCCCCGGCAGGTACTGAAGAACCCTGGGGCTCTCGCGGTTGACGTTTATCGGGACGGGAACTCCCGTGATGCTCCGGTAGCCATGTCCAACTATCAGGACGTCGTAGAACCTGTTCAGGGGCACCTCCTTGGGCATGCCCACGATCAGGGGATAGCTCCCTATCTGCCTGCCGTAGGTCAGGCCGTTCTCAAGGACCTCCGCGCGGACATCGCGGAGGATGGTTCCCACGGGAACAACGCGCCTGAGCATCGGGAGGTCTATCTCGTGCCTTATCTTGTATTTGTAGTGCTGGATGAGCTTCTTGTGCTTCTCGGTCCTGACCCTATCCCGCATGTGCCACAGTGGAGTTCCCGGGAAGACGACCACCTGCCTGATGTTTATCCTGCGGACCATCAGCCCATCGTCCAGGAGCCTCTTGAAAAACTGGAAAGTCAGCTCGTAGCTCTTCTTCCTCTCCCCAGGAAGGCCAAAAATCACGTTTATCCCGGGCAGGAGCCACGGCATGCCGTTGGGGCCCCTCTTTGCCCCCACCTCGTTGAGTATCCTCACCGCCTCGTAGGTCTCCTCGGCGGTGGCGTTCAGGTTGTTGAGCTTCGCCACCTTCGGGTCGGCGCTCTCGAGCCCGAAGGCAACGACGTTTCCGGGGGTCCCGTACTTTATTAGCGCCTTGGCTATCCTAACGCTTTCCTCCGGGTAGTTGGCTATGACGGCGGGGTTCGCGTTGTCCACGTGGAGGGTCTTAAGTCCGGGCGCGACGGAGCGAATACCCCGGAAAAGCTTCTCCAGAGCCTCTGGATTAGGTATCGGGACCCTTCCGTCCGGTCTGGCCATGTACGAGAAGATGCAGCTCTGTCTGCCGACCCTGAAGTGCCTCACCCCCAGGGTGTAAAGGGCCTCGACCTCCGCAACGACATCCTCGATGGGCCTGTCCTCGACGTTTCTGTAGCGAACCGGCTCGGTGCAGAAGGAGCAGCCGCCTATGCCCATCGCCTTGGGACAGCCACGCTGGGTTTCTATCTCAGCTATCACGAAGTCGGGAAAGTCGGGGAACTGCCCCACCACCTCCGCCCCGAGCAGTGCGTAGTCCCTCAGCTCCCCGTAGGTTCTGAAGCGGAGGGGGTCGGCATCGGACGGATTCACGAGGTAATCGTGCAGAAACGCCTCGAGGTCGCCGTAGACGATGTGGTCAAAGACGGACTGGGCAAGGAGAAGCTCGCGGGAGGTTATCCTCGTCCCGCCGGCGTGGGCGGAGCCCATGAACGCCGGGCCGCCGAGGATTTTAACCCCTTGAAACGGCCGGAGGAACCTCGCGACCTCCTCGACCTGGGACGGGACGGCTGAGAGGTACTTACCGGGGGTGTGCAGGCCACCTATGTACACGATAACGTCCGCCCTCTCGAGTATCTCACGGGTTCGGGGGAAGTTTGGGGTCTTGTTCTTAGTGGCCACTCCCCTTTCGCCCTCGAAGGTGGCCCTCAGGTCATCTATGGTCAGGTAGAAAACCCTGGCGTCCCTTCGAGCCTTTTTTATGGCGCCGTAAGCATAGCGAGGGTATATCCCCAGATACGGTGGAACACCGAGTCCCGCGGGCTCGTCAGTGTAGCCGTCGATGATGGCAACTATCATGCTGGCATGTTTGCGAGACATGTTTAAAAATGTAGGCGTTGACATATCTGGGGGATCTGTATGAGGGAGTTCTCTAACAATGAGAAAAGAGAACTGAAGGAGATAATCGGACGACTGAGTAACCTGGACGAAAGAAGCGTTCTGTCCTACTGGATATCGGCCGAGATAGACGAGGCCGAAATGTACAACAGACTCGCCAACATTGCCGAGGAATACAGCTGGGATGAGAGGATACCCATCATCTTCAGAAAGCTGGCAGAGGAAAGCCTGAACCATGCAGAGATACTAATGGCAGAGTACAAACGTCGCTATCGCGGGGCGGAGCTGGTGAGCGTTGATGTACCTGGAATAGAGACAGGACTTGGACTCAGAGAACTGGAGGAACACCTCCGGAACGGCCGCATCGGGGAGGTCCTTGAGGTGCTGATGGAAAACGAGAGGATGGCGAGAGACGTGTACTCATACCTATCGGAGAACTCAGATGAAGGCACCAGGGAGATTTTCAGGAACCTCGCGAGGATTGAGGAGGGCCATTACCAGAAGCTTGCCCGGCTCAGGGAAGAACTCATTCGGAGGACCTAATCAGGTGGTTCTCCAGAAGGTACAGCTCAATATCAATGACATCCAGCGGACTCAGCTGAAAGACCCTCTTCCCGGCGTGGGGCACTGCGCCGAGAAGGCCACGAACCCGTTTGAAATCTTCCTTACTCAGCCCCAGCATGTGATGCGACTTTTTAAGGGCCGCCAGGACGGTGCTTCTCCTGTGCTGAAAGAGGGCCCTAACCAGATCCTCGTTCAGTTCAATGCGCTCGTCCCTTGGTTTGGGCTCAAGAACGATGACCGCGGAGTCCACTTTGGGTTTCGGCCAGAAGGCGCCCCTGCCAATGCGCTCCACGAGCTCGGCGTGAGCCTTCGCCCGAACCATCAGCGACAGGCGGGAGTAGTTCCTATCCCCCGGCTCCGCCACCATCCTCCGGGCAAATTCCAGCTGGTAGATAAGAACGGCCCTCTCGAAATCATACCTCAGAAAGCGGAAGGTTATGGGGGACGAAATCTGGTAGGGCAGGTTGGAGACTATCTTGTTGAACGCGGGGAACTCAACCTTCAGGGCATCTCCCTCGATTATTTCAACGTTGGGCCAGTCGTATTCGGCCCTCAAAATCTCCACGAGGCGGGAATCCTTTTCAATGGCGTACACCTTACCCGCGTGCCGGCTCAGGGCATCGGTGAGAACTCCAAGACCCGGACCAACTTCGAGGACGATATCATTCTCATTGAGTTCCGCCCGTTCAACGTTGCGCTCGATTATATCCGGCACTACCAGAAAGTTCTGTCCAAGGTCAGAATTTGCCTTAAGGTTGTATTTTGAAATTAGAGAAAAGAGGCGCTCCCTCATACCCTGAATATCCTCCTTGAGCCAACGAAAAGGCGGTAGCGGTCCTTGCCCTCGATCTCGTCAACGACACGCTTCGCCAGCATCTTTGCCGGCTCTGGAAGCCCCTTGACACGGTGGCGCAGGTCCTCAAAGTCCTTGAACGGCTCCTTCTTGCGCTCGTCGAGTATCTCCCACATGTGCTTCTTGCCGATGCCGGGCAGGAGTTCGAGGCTGTGGAGCCTGTTGGTTATAGGGGGGGCCATGTTGAAGAACTTGACGAAGTGCTCCTCGTTGTTTTTGATTATCTCCTCAACCACGTACGGAAGCTCGGCCTTGGCGGTGGCGGTGAGGTCATCAAAGTGAATCTTCTTGTTGATCATGAGTATCTTGTCCCTCTGTCCCTTGCCTATGAAGACCCTCTCGTAGAGCATGAGGTCCTCCTTCGGGGCAACCTCGAGCAGCGTGAAAGCCTTTTCACCTATAACCTGAGCAACGGGCTTGCCGGTTCTCCTTCCGGTCTTTAAATCGGTGTAGCCCTCGGGCAGATAGTCCAGCACGTAGGCGTACTCCTCATACTCAACATTCCGCCTCTTCTTGTCGAGGCTTTCCCTGTAAGAGTGTCTCCGGTACCTATCCATTGTCTCTCCCCCAGAAATTATACCCGTCCGGAGTTTTTATACTTTGTCTAAGAGAAAAGGAAAGGAGGGTCACTCCTCGGGACGGTAGTCGTTGAGGAGCCTTATTATTTCCTCGGCCTCCCCCTGGTGGGCATGTAGTCCTCCTTGGCGAAGAGGACGCGGATGTCGAAGTAGTCCTCCGGCATGAAGTCGACGAGCTTCACGGCTATCCTCTCGTCTATCCACTCAAAGAGGCCGAGGAGCTTCTCCTTCAGCTCGGCGACCTGCTCGGGCTTGAGCTTGGCAAAGCGCTCGGCGTGCTCGAGGCTAACCCTGGCCTCGTAAAACATGGGCTCCTCCGGGTTCTCCACCATGCCCTCAGCCTTGCGCCTCTCGAGGAGCTCCTTGGTCTCGGATATCGTGAGGTAGCGCTCCTCGAGCTTCTTCCTCCCTATCATGCTCATCCCTTCTGAGCCCTGAGGTGAACCGGGTGGATGAAGAAGGTCTTGACCTTGCCACCATCCTTAACCTGGACGACGTAGGCATCGCCGCGCTTACCGACAACGGTTCCCGTCCTTCCGTGGAACCTCGGGTCCGGCATGCCCCTGTGGTAGCTCGGCTCGATAACTATGTGGACCTTCTGTCCGGTCTCAAACTCCTGGAGGAACCTGGTGAGGGGCGGGAGACCTCTCCTCCTCGGCTTCTTGCTGAGCTTGCCGCGGGTCTTCCTTCTGAAGCTGTGTGCTTTCTTAACCATTCCAATCACCTCGCAGGGTTTTACTCATCGCGCAACAGACGCAAAGGCACTTCTCAGAGTTTCACGCCTCTTCGGCGTATCGACTAAGCCTGTTATGGCTCCGCTATCCAATCGGCGGGAACCGTTTATAAAGTTTTCACTCATCAAGAATGTTCATGACGTCGAGCCTCTTGCACCAGGCAGGTTTTCCGAGCAGGTCGCTCACCGAGGGCTTCGTGCGCCCCTTATCGCCGGATATGAGCTCCTTGATGTACAGACCTCCGTCGGTGACGAGGCGGAGCTCGAAGTGCTTCCCATCGAGCCACCTTGCTTTCGCCTCGTGAACCCTCCGGACGCGGACTTTATCGGCCCTCACATTCCTCACGCGCCAGGGGGTTCTCTGGTGAATTTCAAGTCCTTTGAGCTTTCTGGCAACATCCTCGGCCTCCTCGGGGGTTACCCCATCCTCGACCAGAACCAGCGCGAGGTATTCTTTGCGGTGACTCCATGTGAGGACCTCTTCGGCCTCTTTCGGTGAAACGAAGCGCAGGTTCAGAACCTCAACCTTTCCGCTTGCGTTTATCTCCTTCGCCATCGCGTCGAGGTCTAGCTTCCGTTTTTTCGGCCGCTTTACCTCAACGATAAATGGCCTGCCGTTTCCAAGCATGCGGACGTCAACGTCCTCCCTTCCTGCCCCCTTGAAGACGCACTTCCCACCGCTCGCCCTGGAGAACGCCCTGCAGATGATCGAGGCAACGCTCTCATCAAAGTCAGGGAGGGGCGTCTGGGGAATTCCCCGCACGAGCTTCCTGTAGCGGCCGTAAATGTAGAGGGGGTTTATCTGGAGTTCGATTCTACCGGAATACGGCTCGACGATGAAAACCACGTCGGGGTTCTTCGCTGTGTCTTTTCCCGTCGCCTTCCCAAAGGCCTTGCCGAGCTCGCGGTTGAACTCGCGGTTTATTGGTTCAGCAGTCTCTATCCCAAACTCCTCCCAGAGGGCTTTCTCGTTCTCCTTGACCTCCTCGGGGAAGCGGGAGCCGACGAGGAAAGTCTCGAACTCGACGCCAGCCGCGGCCTCCTCCATCCTTCCGGTGAGTTCGGGAATCCTTTCGAAAACGTTACCGCACAGCTCACACGTTTCGGGCCTTTCAACCGGGGGCAAGCCCTCGGCGGAGCGCTCCATGTTGAGGACGAACCTTATCGCCTTCCCGCGCTCCTCGTTGGTGCCCTTCCCAAGCCCCGCGAACAGTCTGCCCAGACAGTGGTCGCATAGTTCGTGAGATTCAAGAACCTTCGCAGCCTTTTCGGTTATCATGCTCTCACCCTAAGATTTATATCCCGCGGCTCAAAGCTTCTCGCGATGATGACTCGCAGGCAGAGAATAATAAAGCTTTTGGAGGAGCGGGACTACTCACCGAGCGAGCTGGCACTGGCCCTTGAGCTCCGCGGCTGGGGTGCAAAGAAAACCGTGCTGGAGGACCTGAAGGCCATCCAGAAGACCCTCAAGCGCGAGGGAAAGGTGCTCCTCATAAAGCCCGCGGAGTGCAGGAAGTGCGGCTTCGTCTTCCGGCAGGAGATAAACGTCCCCTCCCGCTGCCCAAGGTGCCGGTCGGAGTGGATAGAGGAACCCAGGTTTAAGATTGAGGCCAGATAGTTGTCATTTCGACAAAGCTTGCCGATAATTGTGGCCGGTTTTTGTCACCTGTCCAGCCCGAAGGTTTATATTGGGTTTGTATCAGCTTAGGGCGGAGGGAGAGTTATGCGGAAAGTTGAGAGGTTTATGAAGGAGAAAGGCCTCGAAGTCGGAGATCACGTCCGGATAATCGAAAAGGAGAACGGAAACACGAGCGTCTATGAGGGCGTTGTCATGAACCCCTACGAGCTGTCCAGCGGCGAAACCCTCACGCTGAAGCTCGACAACGGGTACAACGTTGGAATCCTCGTGGATCAAATCCTGGAGGTCGAGGTGATCGAGAAGGCCGCCCCCAGGGAGGAGCTGAAGTTCGAGGAGGTCTTCCCCAAGAAGCCAGGCCTTCCAAGCGTCGCGATAATAGGAACCGGCGGAACCATAGCGAGCAGGATTGACTACAAGACGGGCGCTGTTCACGCGGCCTTCACCGCCGAGGAGCTCGCCAAAGCCGTCCCCGAGATATTCGAGGTAGCGAACATAACGCCGAAGCTGCTCTTCAACATAATGAGTGAGGACATGCGCCCGGAGTACTGGGTTAAGATAGCCCACGAGGTAGCCGGAATGCTGAACAACGGCGAGGATGGAGTTGTCATCGCCCACGGAACGGACACGATGGCCTACACCGCCTCGGCGCTCAGCTTCATGCTCCGCGATCTCGGAAAGCCGGTCATCCTCGTAGGTTCCCAGAGGAGCTCCGACAGGCCGAGCAGCGACGCGGCGATGAACCTCATCTGCTCCGTCCGGATGGCGACCGCCGACTTCGGTGAGGTGGCCATCGTCATGCACGGCGAGACCAGCGACACCTACTGCCTCGCCCACCGCGGGACCAAGGCCAGGAAGATGCACACGAGCAGGAGGGACGCGTTCAGGAGCATAAACGACGTCCCAATCGCCAGGATATGGGGCGACGGAAAGGTAGAATTCATGAGAAACGACTACCGCAGGAGAACCGAGAGCGAGGTCTGGGTGGACGACGAGATGGAGGAGAAGGTGGCCATCATCAAGGCCTTCCCGGGAATCCAGCCGGAGATAATAGATTTCTTCGTTGACAGAGGGTACAAAGGGCTGGTCATCGAAGGAACGGGTCTCGGCCACGTGCCCACCTACGTCATCGATTCGATAAAGCGCGCTACAGAGGAAGGCGTCGCCGTCTGCATGACGAGCCAGTGCCTCTACGGCAGGGTGAACCTCAACGTGTATTCCACCGGAAGGAGGCTCCTAAAGGCAGGTGTCATACCGTGCGAGGACATGCTCCCAGAGACGGCATACGTCAAGCTCATGTGGGTTCTCGGCCACACCAACGACCCGAAGGAAGTGCGTGAGATGATGCTCACGAACTACGCCGGAGAGATAACGCCGTACACGAGGTTTGACACGTTCCTGAGGTGATGATGATGGTTGAGAAGTTCAACTACGAGGAGCTTGGCCTCAAGGTGGGCCTTGAAATCCACAGACAGCTCGACACGAGGAGACTGTTCTCCCCGGTTCCCAGCGAGATGAGCGACGAGGTGGACTTCACGTTCCAGCGCAGGCTCAGGCCGACGATAAGCGAGCTGGGTGAAATCGACCCGGCCGCCCTTGAGGAGTTCAAGAAGGGAAAAACCTACATCTACGAGGGCAACTACAGGCTGGCGGACCTCGTTTATATGGATGAGGAGCCTCCCCACATGCCGGACGAGGAGGCGCTCAGGATCTCCCTCCAGATAAGCTACCTCCTCAACGCGACGCCGGTTGACGAGGTCCATTTCATGCGCAAAATCGTCATAGACGGCTCCAACGTCTCCGGCTTCCAGAGAACCGCGATAATCGCCATGAACGGAAAGGTCGATACGCCATGGGGAAGCGTCGGCATCCCGACGATCTGCCTTGAGGAAGACGCATGCAGAATCGTCGAGAGGGGCGAGAAGGAGGTCATCTACCGCCTCGACCGCCTCGGTATTCCGCTCGTTGAGATAAGCACGACCCCTGACATACACCATCCGGAGCAGGCGAAGGTCGTCGCCAAGTACATCGGCGACGCGCTCAGGGCAACGAGGAAGGTCAAGCGCGGCCTCGGAACCATCAGGCAGGACCTGAACGTCTCCATCAGGGGCGGAGCAAGGGTCGAGATCAAGGGTGTCCAGGAGCTGGACATGATTCCGGTCATCATTGAGCGCGAGATAGAGAGGCAGGTGAACCTGCTCAAAATCAGGGACGAGCTCAGATCGAGGGGCCTCAAGCCTGAGGACATCGAAGAGGAGTTTCACGACGTCACCGAGATATTCCAGAACACCGGCTCGAAGATAATCGCCCGCACCGTAAAGAAGGGCGGAAAGGTTCTCGCCGTTAAACTCCCCAAGTTCCGCGGGCTTATAGGGAAGGAGATACAGCCCGGCAGGCGCCTGGGCACCGAGATGGCGGACAGGGCCAAGAAGTACGTGAAGGGAATCTTCCACATCGATGAACTACCGAATTATGGAATTACAGAATTAGAGGTTAATGCAGTTATCGAAAAACTTGGTCTTGGCGAGCTTGACGCCTTCGTACTCGTCGCGGCAGAGGAGGAAACCGCAAAGAACGCCCTCTACGAGGTTGTAAAGCGCGCCAGGGAGGCCATCGAAGGTGTTCCTGAGGAGACAAGAAGGGCTCTGCCCGACGGCAACACCCAGTACATGCGTCCGCTCCCGGGGAAGGCCAGGATGTATCCGGAAACGGACATACCGCCGATACTGATAACCAGCGAGATGAAGGAGGGGATACTAGCCAACCTGCCCGAACTCCCGCAGGAGCGCGTCGAGCGCTACGTGAAAGAGTACGGGATAGACAGAAGCCTTGCCGAGACCCTCGTTAACGACGAGCGCGACGAGCTCTTCGAGGAGCTGATAGCCAGGGGAGTCAAGCCCTCTTTAGCGGCTTCAATCCTCGTGGTGGTTCTCAAGGGACTCAAGAAGGAGGTACCCATCGAGAATATCACCGATGAGCACATCAGAGAAGCCTTTGGCCTGTACCTCGGTGGAAAGATAGCCAAGGAAGCCTTCGAGGAGATATTCAAGGAGCTGGCAGAGAATCCTGAGAAGACCGCAGAACAGGTCGCGGAGGAGAAGGGCCTCACCCTCCTCAGCGAAGAAGAGGTCGAGAGGATAATAGACGAGGTCGTTCAGGCGAACATCGAAGTCATCAAAGCCAAGGGAATGGGCGCGATGGGAATGGTCATGGGCAGGGCCATGGCGAAGCTCCGCGGAAGGGCGGACGGAAAGCTCGTCAGCTCGCTCGTGAGGAAGAAGATAGGGGAGCTGAGCTGAGGCTGTTCTTTTAATGGTTTCTTTTGTTGTTTTTGCTTGTTTTTGTAACCGTAAGTTTTTTGAGGTTTTTGGTGTAATTCTGTCCTGCGGGTCGTTTCCGTTCGGCCTTAAGGTTGATGACCTCCCGTTTGAGGTGGCCGGTGGCCCCAGTGTGAACGGGAGTGGAAGCCAACCGCACCAGTTGCAACAAACGCAACTGGAAGCGGAAACGGTTAAGTTTTTAACCTCCTTTTCTTACTTCCCTTTGTGGGAAGCATGGGCCAGAGGATCAAAATCGTCTACTACCTCTACGAGGTTAAAGACGAGCCCCTCGGGAACTACGCGAAGGCCGTTGAATCAAAGCTCGGCCGCTTCATTCGGCTGGTGAACCCGGACGAGTACACCCTCATGACGAATTTCAAAAGCATCCTCGGAACCTCAAAGGAGGCCCACGTGATCGAGATTAGAAACGACATCAACAGATGGTTCTACCTGACTAAGGGCGTGAATGGCCTGGAAAAGCCCAAAGCGGCTTACGAGTACGAGATTGGGAAGGAAGAGGCACTTGAAGTGGTATTCCGAGAAATAGCTGAGGGGTCCGCACACGGGAAGCCCGGCGTGGATAAATTCTCCGCGATGCTACAGCTCCTGCTCTGGGGAGGATTTCTCGTCCTGAGCTATCTGGGCTACAAAAACGACGAGCTGGAGTGGATCAACAGTCTCCTGCCCCTTGTGCTGCTCCTGTCTGGCCTCATAGAGGGGTTCCGGAGGGGCTACAAAAAGAGGAAAAAGTGAGCACGGGAAGGGCCGGGTGATGGTATGGAGCTCAAAGCGAAGGTTGAAAGCATCATCTCCGGCTGGATGGACGGAAAGAGGTGCACCTACGCGCGCGTCAGATGCGAGATTCTCTCGAACTGCACACGGCCTGTGGAGAGGGCCCTCAAATCTATAGGGATGAGATTCACCCGTCTGACCGACCCCGACCCGTACCTGTTGGTATCGTCGGGGGAGGACCTCTACGACCGCGGAAAGTTTCTAACGGTGATAGAGCTAACCGATGGACTGGGCCGCCTTTTTTATCTGGCCGCCTCGGACGTGCCCGTGAGCCTCAAGGAAATTCCCCACCCGGAGTTCGTCCTTGCGTTTCGCGTGAAGAGAAGAGAAGGATTCCGCGCCCTCCTCGATGTCATAGGACGGAAGAGAATCGGGGGCATCAGACACAAACACCGCTCCCTGTTGAACTTTCTGATCAGCTTCGTTGGGAGCCTTTTGCTTTCAAGCGCAGTGAACATCGAGGGGTACTGGGGCCAGGCTACCCTTATGCTCCTTCTGGCCCTGGCCATTTTTATCATCCTTGACTACCCGTTCTCCCTGCTTTACATCAAGGGCGTCGAGGTCATCCAGAACCCGGAACCTTCCGCAAAGGTCTTCGTTATCAAGGTCAAAAGGGCAGAAAAGAAGAGGAGCAGCTAACGCCCCAGCTCGGCGTGGGCTTTCGCCAGGTGCTTTGCAGCTATTGCCGCCAGAAGGGAGAGTTCCCCAGCGAGGACGGCACCGGCTATTATCTCCGCGAACTTCCTGGCGTTCGTACCCGCTGGCTCTCCACCGCCGGCGACGCCCATTATTGAGAGAGCTTCCCTCTGGGTCGGAACGCGCGTTCCTCCGCCGACGGTTCCAATCTCGAGGCTCGGCATAGTAATACTAATGTAGAGGTCTCCCTCTGGAGTGACCTCGGCGAGGGTTATGCCGTGCGAGCCCTCGGTGATCTGGGCCTCATCCTGACCGGTGGCTAGGAAGATGGCACCGACTATGTTTCCGAAGTGAGCGTTGAAGCCGTAGGAACCTGCCTGGGCGGAACCGACGAGGTTCTTGCGGTAGTTGACCTCGGCTATCAACTCGGGTGTGGTCTTCAGCTTCTTTTCCACAATCTCGCGCGGGATTACCGCCTCGGCTATGACGGTCTTCCCGCGGCCGTTGATGAAGTTCATGGCGTTCGGCTTTTTATCCACACACAGGTTGCCCGAGAGGGCAAGGTACCTCACGTCCGGGAACTCCTCCTCAATGACCTTCATTATCTCCTCGCTTGAGATGGTGACCATGTTCATGCCCATGGCATCGCCGGTCTCGAACTCGAAGCGGAGGTAGAGGTTGTTGCCGACGATGTAAGGCTTAACGTCCCTCAGCTTCCCGTGTCTGGTGACCTTGCTGACAGCTTTCTCCTGGAGGTAGTCGATGTTGGCCTTGACCCACTCGGCAACTTCCCTCGCCCTCCTCGCGTCGGGGCACTTGAGGAGGGGCGCGCGGGTCATCTTGTCGTCTATTATCGTAGTCTTAACGCCTCCAGCGGCGGTCAAAGCAGAACAGCCGCGGTTGACGCTCGCGACGAGTGCTCCCTCGGTGGTGGCGAGAGGGATGTAGAATTCGCCCTTCGCGTACTCGCCGTTTATTCTCAGCGGTCCGGCGACGCCCATCGGTATCTGGACGACGCCTATCATGTTCTCGATGTTCTTTCCTATGACCCTCTCCGGGTCTATCGAGTAGTGTCCTATGTTCTCAAGGCTAATGTCGAGCTTCTTTTCGAGCGCCTTCCTCCTTATTTCAGTGGCAAGTTTCTTATCGCCGTTCGTGTATTTCTCAACCTGATGGAGCTTTATCTCCCCGCTGGCCACTTTCTCAACGAGTTCATCAAAATCCACCATCCAACTCCCTCCACCAGCATTTACCCGAACAGCCATTCCTCAAGCACCTTACCTGTCTCCATAAACGCAAGTGCCGCATCGCTCTTGGGGGCGTACCTCAGAACGGGAATACCCGCGTTTATCGACTCCGGAACCACGTTATCAAAGGGAATCCATCCAAGAACGGGCACGTTGAGGTCATCTTCAATTACCTCGATTATTTTATCGACGACATCCTCGGACTCCCTGACTTTGTTAAGCACCACTCCGATGTTGAGGTTATACCTCTCTCCGAGGGCCTTCAGCTTCTCAATTTCGTTCTTGACCATTATCTCAAAGGAATATATTGGGGAACGCTCTATCTCAACGACGATAATCTGATAGTTGGCCAGCTCAAAGGTGGGGAGCGTATCGAAGGGTATACCTGTTGGGGAATCCACAAAAACAACCCCAAACTTGTACTTGACCCTGTCAAGTATCTCGACCAGCCTCCTGGGGGAGATGCCAAGAACGTCCTGAAGGCGGGTACTCCCGGGCATTACATGAACACCCGTTTCGGGGTGACGGTAAACGGCCCACTCCGGGTCAATGTCCGGATTCTTCATGAGGGAATGAACCGTGTACTTGACGGTGTCCAGGGCGAAGTGAAACCCTAGGTTCGGGAGGTACAGGTCACCATCGACCGCAAGAACGCGGTACTCACTCATGGCTAGGTAAGCGCTTAGGTTGGCCGTTGTTGTTGTCTTTCCTGCACCGCCTCTCCCCGTGACAACAATGAGCGCCATTGCTCAGTCCCCCGAAATCCCACGGAAAGAATAGTTGGCGTCCGTTATAAGGTTTCCGCTTAGCAGAGGACACTCCAAGGCCCAGTGGACGGCTGCTGGAGGAATCAACCCCCAAACGGGCAAACGATTCAGAACAGCCACAAAAGGTTTATATCGTCCCCCGTTCAGATATCCATGTAAATGCTAAGGAGATGATTGCCATGGCTGAAAAGATGCCGGCTATCATGAAAACGAAGCCCGCTTACGGTGCCGAGCTCGTTGAAGTCGATGTTCCCAAGCCGGGGCCGGGCGAAGTGCTCATCAAGGTTCTCGCCACCAGCATCTGTGGAACCGACCTTCACATCTACGAGTGGAACGAGTGGGCCCAGAGCAGGATTAAGCCGCCGCAGATAATGGGCCACGAGGTCGCCGGAGAGGTGGTCGAGGTCGGACCCGGCGTTGACACCCTCGAGGTCGGCGACTACATAAGCGCCGAGACCCACATCGTCTGCGGAAAGTGCTACGCCTGCAGGCACAACCGCTACCACGTCTGCCAGAACACCAAGATATTCGGCGTTGACATGGACGGTGTTTTCGCCGAGTATGCCATAGTTCCCGCCCAGAACGCCTGGAAGAACCCCAAAGGCATGCCCCCCGAGTACGCGGCGCTCCAGGAGCCGCTCGGCAACGCCGTTGATACTGTTCTGGCTGGGCCAATAGCCGGCAGGAGCACTCTCATAACGGGTGCCGGCCCGCTCGGACTCCTTGGAATCGCCGTCGCGAAGGCGTCCGGAGCGTATCCGGTTATCGTGAGCGAGCCGAGCGAGTTCAGGCGCGAGCTGGCCAAGAAGGTCGGTGCCGACTACGTCATCAACCCCTTCGAGGAGGATCCCGTCAAGGCGGTCATGGACATAACCGACGGCGCCGGCGTTGAGGTCTTCCTTGAGTTCAGCGGAGCGCCGAAGGCTCTGGAGCAGGGCCTCGCCGCCACCACCCCTGGGGGAAGGGTCTCGCTTCTCGGCCTCTTCCCGAGGGACGTTACGGTGGACTTCAACAACCTGATCATCTTCAAGGCCCTCGAGGTTCACGGCATCACCGGAAGGCACCTCTGGGAGACCTGGTACACGGTCTCAAGCCTCATCCAGAGCGGCAGGCTCAACCTCGACCCGGTCATCACCCACAAGTACAAGGGCTTCGAGAAGTTCGAGGAAGCCTTCGAGCTGATGAAGGCCGGCAAGACCGGTAAGGTCGTCTTCTTCCCGCACAAGGGCTGAACCATTTCTCCTTTTCTTTCACCGCAATTCTTAAGTAACTCCTCTCAAACTCACCCCAAGGAGGTGGCACTATGGAGCTAAGCTACCAGGAGAAATTCACGCTCATAAAGCTCAGCGAAGTTGGAAAGACTAAATTCGAAGAGCTCGTCAAAAGGGCCGGTCTGGATCAGGTCGCTGTTATGAGAGCGGTTCTCGGCCTTCAGAGCAAGGGACTGGCGAAGCTCCACGAGAAAAGTGAGAGGGTTGTCAGGCTCACCGAGACCGGAAGAAAGTACGCGGAGATAGGTCTCCCAGAGTGGAGGGCGCTGGCGGTTCTGAAGGAAAGGAAAAAGGTAACCCTGGATGACCTGGGGGACGTTCTCAGCGAGGATGAGCTTAAACCCATCGTCGGCCTCCTGAGGAAAGAGGGCTGGGCGAGCGTTAGGAAGGAGGACGGGAAGTTAGTCCTCGAAATCACCGAGAAGGGACTCAACGCGGAAGAGAGGCCCGTCGATGTCGCACTCAAACTCCTCACGGAGAAGGGGACCGTACCCCTGGGCGAGATTGAGGGACTCATTCCCGTTAAAGAGCTCAAGAGAAGGAAGATTGCGGAGGAAGATTCCGTTACCGAGAGGTTCGTCGAGATAACCCCAGAGGGAGCGGAGCTCGTGAAGGGCGGCATTGAGCTGAAGGAGGAGGTCTCCAACCTGACCCCCGAGCTGATAAAGTCCGGAAAATGGCGCGAGGTCGAGTTCAAGCGCTTCAACATCTCGGCACCGGTTCGGAGGATTTACCCGGGCAAGAAGCAGCCCTACAGGGCCTTCCTCGACAAAATTAGGAGAAGGCTCATCGAGATGGGCTTCATCGAGATGACGGTCAAGAGTCTCATAGAAACCCAGTTCTGGAACTTCGATGCGCTCTTCCAGCCCCAGAACCACCCCGCCAGGGACTGGACCGATACCTACCAGCTCAAATACCCGAAGAGCGGCCATCTGCCTGTGGAGGAACTCGTCGCCAGCGTCAAGGCCGCCCACGAGCACGGCGGCGATACGGGTTCCCGCGGCTGGGGCTACGTCTGGTCTCCGGAGAGGGCCATGCTCCTCATGCCGAGGGCACACGGAACCGCCCTGAGCGGCAGACAGCTCGCCAGGGGCGTTGAGATACCCGGAAAATACTTCACGATTCAGCGCGTCTTCCGTCCGGACGTCCTCGACAGGACCCACCTCATAGAGTTCAACCAGGTCGATGGCTTCGTCGTCGGCGAGGATTTGAACTTCAGGAACCTCCTCGGGATACTCAAGCGCTTCGCGGTGGAGATAGCCGGGGCCAAGAAGGTCAAGTTCCTGCCGGACTACTACCCGTTCACCGAGCCGAGCGTCCAGATGAGCGCCTACCACCCCGAGCTCGGCTGGGTTGAGTTCGGCGGTGCCGGAATCTTCCGCGAGGAGATGACGAAGGCCCTCAGAGTTGATGTCCCTGTCATAGCCTGGGGAATAGGAATCGACAGGCTTGCTATGTTCAAACTCGGAATAGACGACATCCGCTACCTCTTCAGCTACGACCTGCGCTGGCTGAGGGAGGCGAGGCTGGTCTGGTGAGGTGATGCTCATGCCGAAGTTCGATGTTTCCAAGGCTGACCTTGAGAGGCTGGTCGGAAAGGAATTCAGCGTTGAGGAGTGGGAAGACCTCTTCCTCTACGCGAAATGCGAGCTGGACGACGTCTGGGAGGAGGACGGCAGGATATACTTCAAGGTGGACTCAAAGGACACCAACAGGCCCGACCTCTGGAGCGCCGAGGGAATAGCGAGGCAGATCCGCTGGGCGCTCGGCTTTGAAAAGGGCCTTCCGAAATACGAAGTCGAGGAGAGCGGTGTAACCGTTTACGTTGATGAGAAGCTGAAGGATATCCGCCCCTACGGTCTCTACGCCATCGTTGAGGGTCTCAGCCTCGACGAGGAGGCACTCAGGCAGATGATAAACCTCCAGGAAAAGGTCGCCCTAACGTTCGGAAGGAGGAGGAGAGAGGTAGCGATAGGCGTCTTCGACTTCGACAAGATAAAGCCGCCGATCTACTACCGCGCCGCAGAGAAGACCGAAAAGTTCGTCCCGCTGGGCTTCGAGGAGGAGATGACGCTCGAGGAGATACTGGAGAAGCACGAAAAGGGGAAGGAGTACGGCCACCTGATCAGGGACAAACCCTATTACCCCCTGCTCGTTGACAGCGAGGGCAAAGTCCTCTCGATGCCCCCAATTATAAACTCCGAGATAACCGGCAGGGTGACCCCGGAGACGAGAAACGTCCTCATCGACGTGACCGGCTGGGACTTGAACAAAGTCATGCTCGCCCTCAACGTCGTCGTAACGGCTTTAGCGGAGCGCGGAGGGAAGATCAAGAGCGTTAAGGTTGTCTACCCGGACTTCGAGATCAGGACCCCCGACCTCACCCCGAAGGAGTTTGAGGTCGAGCTCGATTACATCAAGAGGCTCACCGGCCTCGAGCTGAGTGACGGGGATATCAAAGACCTCCTTGAGAGGATGATGTACAGCGTCGAAATCGTCGATGGCAGAGCAAGACTCCGCTATCCGGCCTTCCGCGACGACATAATGCACGCCCGCGACGTCCTGGAGGACGTGCTCATAGCCTACGGATACAACGAAATGGAACCGGAGGAGCCGGAGCTGGCCGTCCAGGGAAGGGGCGACAAGTTCATCGAGTTCGAGGACGCCGTCAGGGAGCTCATGGTCGGCTACGGCCTCCAGGAGGTCATGACCTTCAACCTGACGAACAGGGAATCCCAGTACGGGAAGATGCTGCTCGAACCCGGTGAGGACCGCTTCAGCCACCCGCCCGCGGAGCTCGTTGAGATAGAGAACCCCATAAGCCCCAAGTGGTCCGCCCTGCGGGTCTGGCTCATCCCGAGCCTCCTCGATTTCCTGAGCCAGAACACCCACGAGGAGTACCCGCAGAGAATCTTCGAGGTCGGGAAGGCTACGCTCATAGACGAGAGCAGGGAGACCAAAACGGTCAGTGAGAGCAAGGTCGCCGTTGCCCTCGCCCACCCGCGCGTTACCTTCACCGAGGCCAAGGAAATACTTGAGAGCGTGATGCACCACCTCGGCTTCACATACGAGCTCGAGGGCGTTGATCACCCGAGCTTCATCCCGGGGAGGGCAGGAAAAATAGTCGTCGAAGGAAAACCGATCGGCATAATCGGGGAGATCCACCCGGCCGTCCTGGAAAACTGGGGAATAGAAATGCCCGTGGCGGCGTTTGAAATGTTTCTGAAGCCGCTCTATCGGGCGCCGTACCTCTAATCCTCAATTTTTATCCTCTTCTCCAGAAGGGCACACATTATCTCGAAGTTCGTCACGTTCTCAAGCACCTCAATCCCTATTATCGCATCCATCCTCCCACCTCCAGGTACACTTGGGGGATGTGGTTTATCAATTTTTCCCGCTCCGACTTGAACGGCGTCCAAAATTGGGGTTTACATTTGCAAAATAATCCGTCGCAGTATCAACCGGCACCGTGGAAAAGACATTTATACCCGCCGCCCCCATCCAACAACCATGAGGTTCGCACTTAGAATCGCGTACGATGGCACCGCATTCTATGGCTTTCAGAGGCAGCCCGACGTTAGAACCGTCGAAGGAGAGCTGATACGGGCTCTATCAAAGCTCGGAATAATAAGGGACGCCGAGAGCTCGAACTTTAAAGGGGCCTCGAGGACGGACAGGGGGGTTTCAGCGGTCTTCAACGTCGTGGCCTTTGACGTCGCCGCGAGGCCGGACCTCGTTCGCGCGGAGGTTCTCAACCACCACCTCAGGGACCTCTGGGTTCTCGGGGTTGCAGAGGTTCCGGAGGACTTCCACCCCCGGTTCCAGGCGAGGTCAAAGACCTACCGCTACTACCTGGTTGATGAGGGCTTCAACGAGAATGACATGAGGGAGTGCGCGGCGCTCTTCGTTGGTGAACATGACTTTTCGGCATTCTCCCGGCTTGAACCCGGCAGGGACCCAATCAGAGAGCTCCTACGGGTTGATGTCATCGGGCGTCAGGGCTACTACATCATCGAAATCGAGGGCAAAAGCTTCCTGTGGGAGATGGCGAGGAGGATAGTCAACGCCGTCCGGCTCTGCGGCCTCGGGCTGATGGAAAGCCGCGAGGTTGAGATGATGCTCGGGGGGGAGTACAACAAAAAGGTCCCGCCCGCGCCCCCCGAAGGACTCATCCTCTGGCACATGGAGTACCCGGACGTGGAGTTCCAGGTGGATGAAAGGGGGATCAAAAAAGCAAAACGTGACCTGTTCGAGCGCTACTCAAGAGCGCTTACGAGGGCGGCCCTTTTTGGTGATGTTCTCCTCGAGCTTTGAGTCCATCTCCCTGTCGTAGTATTTACCGTAGTACTGCTTGAGCGCCTTCTGCCGCTCGATGAAGTGGGTGAAGAGCAGGGGGTCGTCGTCCTGAACGTCAACTATGACGGCCTTCATCCCCTTCTTCGGCCTCAGGGCGCGCCCTATTGTCTGAATCGTCATTATATCGCTCTTGCCGCCTCCCGCGAGTATTATCGCCGAAATCTCCGGTATGTCCACGCCCTCCTTGAGGAGTGTCGAGATGAGAACCGGAATCTCGCCGTTCTTAAACGCCTCAAGTATCTCCCAGCGGTTGGAGCTCTTTGAGCTCAGGAACTCCGCCTTCACGCCCATCTCGCCAAGCATCTTCCTGAGTATCCTGCCGTGCTCTATCCTTCTGACATCGATAAGGACGCGGTGCCCCTTTCGGGCGAGCTCGGCGGCCTTCTCTGCCACGGCCCGGTTCCTCTCGTCGTTGTTCATTATCATGTCCTCGTACAGCTCCTTGTAGCGCTCGCTGAAGGATGGCATGCTCGACTCGTAGGTGATTATTTCAAAGCGCGGCTTCGCAAGGAACTTTTCCTTTATGAGGTCCTCCGCACGAACCTCGAAGATGGTGGGCCCAACGACGGCCTCTATCTTAATCTCCTCACCGCGTATGCGCCTCCAGGGCGTCGCGGAGAGGCCAAAGCGGTATACCTGGGGCAGCGAAAGGCCGAGCTGGTAGAACTTCTCGGCGGCGGAGGTTCTGTGGCACTCGTCGAACATGAGGATCGCGTATTCGTTCTGGAGCTTGTCGGCACCCCTCGACAGGAGGGTCTGTATCATGGCTATGGTGACGTCTTTCTCGTCCCACTTGTTGTCCCCGACGATGCCCGGTTCGACCCCCAGGACCTCACGAACCTTGTCCGCCCACTGGTAGAGAAGCTCCTTGGTGTGGACCACTATGAGGGCCGGGAGGTCAAGCTCGTGTATTATCCTCAGCCCAACGACGGTCTTACCGCTTCCAACGGGAAGGGCCAGAACACCCATTTTCTCCCGGAGGGCCTTTTTAACCGCCCTTTCCTGATACCTGCGCATGCTGTAGTTCTCGTTCCACGTGGAGTTCAGCTTGGCACCCCTAACCTGCCGCTCGTCCTTCACACGGACGCGGTATCCCTTGCAGTTGAGGAACTTCTTGACCCTCGGAAGAACCCCAACGGGAAACGTCTTCTCGTAGGGGTCGTAGAGGCTCTCCGGCTTTTCCCATTTGCCAAAGTCCCTCTTGTAGCTCAGCAGCTCGTAGATCTTGAAATACACCTGTGGATCTGCCTTCTCAATCCGGACCAGTGCGGAGCCATCGGGAATGCGGAGGGTTACCGTAGGCATGGCCAATCGTCGAAAGTTTGGAAAAAGGCTTTATAGGCCTTTTGGAACACCAAACTAAGGTGATAGAATGCTGAGGGAAATCATCGAACGGTTTGATGATGCCGTCGTTGTTAAGGAGCCGGTAAGCAAAGAGCTCGAGGTAACGCGTTATCTTCTGAAGTACCGCGACAGACCCGTCCTCTTCAAAGACGTGGACGGATGGGAAGTCGCGGGCAACATCTGGAGCACCAGGGAAAGGATTGCATCGTACCTTGGTATCGAGAGGGAGGAGATACTTCACACGATGACGAAGGCCATGGAGAACCCCGAACCCTACAGGACGGTTGACGGTGCACCCTTCATGGCGAACTCTATCAGAGACTTTTCGCTCCGCGAGCTTCCGATTCCAAAGTACTACCCCCAGGACGGCGGCCAGTACTTCACCTCCGCCATGGTCATAGCCAAGGACGAAAACGGCTTCGTCAACATGTCTTTCCACAGGATGATGGTCATCGACGAGAAAAGGGCCGCCATAAGACTCGTCCCGAGGCACCTTTACGCCATGTGGAAGGAAAAGGCAGAGGAGGGAGAAGAGTTGGACGTCAGGATAGTCGTCGGGAACCCGGTTCACCTCCTAATCGCCGGTGCCACGAGCGTTGCGTACGGCGTAAGCGAGCTTGAGATAGCCTCGGCGATGAGCCGCATCTCCTTCGGAAAGCCCCTCGAAGTCTTCGACCTCGGAGGAATCCCCGTTCCCGTCGAGACCGACTTCGTCTTCGAGGCGAAGATACTTCCCGAACTGACGGACGAAGGGCCCTTTGTGGATATAACCGGAACCTACGACTACGTGAGGAAGCAGCCGGTGGTGGTCTTCGAGCGCATGCACCACGTTGACGAGCCAATCTTCCACGCCCTTCTCCCCGGCGGCTACGAGCACTACATGCTGATGGGCCTGCCGAAGGAGCCGCAGATTTACGCGAGCGTTAAGAGGGTCGTTCCAAAGGTTCACGGCGTAAGGCTGACCGAGGGCGGTGCGATGTGGCTCCACGCGGTGGTGAGCATAACCAAACAGCACGACGGTGACGGCAAGAACGCTATCCTGGCGGCATTCGCCGGCCATCCAAGCCTGAAGCACGTGGTAGTTGTCGATGAGGACGTGGACATATACGACGACAGGGACGTCGAGTGGGCGATAGCTACGCGCTTCCAGGCGGACAGGGACCTTGTGGTCATCCCCAACGCCCGCGGAAGCTCCCTTGACCCCTCCGCCGAGAAGAGCCTAACCGCGAAGTGGGGGATAGATGCAACCAAGCCCCTGGATAGAAAGGAGGAATTCGAGAGGGCCAGGCTTTAGCCCTCACTCCACCATTTTGAGGAATATCTCCTCAAGGCTCGGCTCTTTGACCTGCATTGTGAGTATCTTGGCGCCGCGTGAAGCAACGAAATCGTGAACCTCCTCTCTTATGTCCCCCGGTGCCACTATGCGGTACTTCTTCTCGCCCAGCGGCGTAACCTTCCACTCGACCCCCGTAAAGTCCACCGGAACGTTGGTCTCAAGCACGATCGTGTAGCCTGCCTTCCTCAGGAACTCCCTCTTGATGCTGTCGAGGTTGTCCTCAACGCGAAGCTTGCCCTTGACTATTACACCGACGGTATCGCATATTTCCTCGACGTGAGCCAGGATGTGGCTCGAGAAGAAAACCGTCTTCCCGGCCTTTTTCTGCTCTCTGATGATGTCCTTGAACTCCGCTATTCCTCGCGGATCCAAACCAGTCATCGGCTCGTCGAGGATTAGCAGTTCAGGGTCGTTGATGAGCGCCTGGGCAAGCAGGAGACGCTGGCGCATTCCCTTCGAGAACTTGCCGACTTTCCTCCTTCTGGCTTCCTTCAAACCAACAAGGTCAAGGAGTTCATTAATCCGCCTCTCCTTCTCAGCCCTCGGAATCCCAAACGCGTCGGCAATAACGTCAAGGGTCTGTTCCGGCGTTAGAAAATCCCAGAGGGTGGCGTGCTCCGGCATGTAGCCTATTCGCTTCTTGGCCTCAACGAGGCTTCCCTCATCGAACTTACCGTTGGCAAAAACCTCAAGCTCGAAGAGCTGAATCCTCCCCTCCTGCGGGAATATCAGGCCCAGGGTGCTGAGGATGGTGGTGCTCTTTCCGGCGCCGTTGGGACCGAGGAAGCCGTATATCTGGCCGGGCTTAACCTCAAGGTTCAGGCCATCGAGGGCGCGAACGTCTTTGTAAACCTTAACGAGATTCTCAATCCTTATCATCGCCATCACCTCAAATCCATGCGGAGGAAGCGGTGGAAGGCCAGGGCGAGGTAGACGAAGGTGAGTCCGAAGAGTATGCCCAGGTTAACGGGATTCTTCCGTATGGCACCCCCTATTCCCACGTATTCTATCTGCGGATTCTCTATGTCCCCCGTAACCTTTGTGGCATCGCTGACTATGACGTCTATCTGGGTCGTTGGAACGTAGAAGAGATATCTGGTCTTGTACTCCTTGCTTTTCTCCTGATACGCCTCCCAGTCGGGGTGGTCGCTTAGTACGGTGTCCTTGGCGGCCATGAACTGAACTATGGCGGGCATTATCATGAAGACCACGAACATGATCACCAGGGCCACGCCGAGGGCGGTGCTGGAAGACTTCACGGCGGTGGAGATTATGTAGCCCAGCGCTATCAGCTGTACCATTGCCAGGAGCAGCAGACCGTTGAGCAGGAGAGAATCGGTGACGAGCTGACTCCCCATGGGGGCACCCAACCACGCCAGGCCGACTATTCCCACGAGGGTCGTCAGAAGGAGTGCCATCAGCACAACCACCGTGTGGGCAAGGAACTTGCCACCGATGTAGCCCAGCCGCTTTATCGGCTTGCTCATGGCAACGCGCAGAGTTCCCTTCTCTATCTCGCTGTTTATCGCGGTGGCCCCCATCAGGAGGGCGAGTATGGCGATGAAAAAGCCGCCCAGTCCGTTGATGTTGCCTATGAGAACCGAAACGGCCTGCTGAACGGTTTCTATTCCCTCACCAGAGGCCTTCTGGAAGTAGAACCCCGGTATGTACAGAAGCATCATGACACCCAGGATAACCCAGAGCTTCTTAGTTCGAAGGCTCTGCTTGAACTCAAGCTGAAATCCCCAAAACATAACACCTACCTCCTTATTTCGGTACCGGAGTGAAGCCGTCCACCCGACTACAACTAATCGGAGGAGTATAAAAATTTTGTCTATGGGGTTGAAGTGACGGCGCCCCCCTGCGGTTGCTGGCCGACGCTCCACCGACAGTTATAAGAACCTCGGACATACCTTTCACTCCGATACCTCGAACTTCGAGGTGTTATTGACGGCGGAATATTTAAACCTTTGGGTCGGCCCAACTGACCTCCTCCCCGCCCTTCAGGGCGGGGGTTCCAACGATGAACCCCTTAACCTAAAGGCGGGGAGGTTTGAGGGGCTTCACTAAAGCCCAATAAAGGCGGGCTTTTCAGCCCCTCTGGCCGGGCCTTCGGCCAGTTACCCCTCCTCTGAGCGTAAAGACCACTCAGATTTGGGGTTATGGTTTTGACAGCCTTTTTCAAAATGTTGAAAGCACCAACTAAATCAGCATTCATAACAACGCCCTCTCTACGGCACTTAAACAAACCCCTAAAAATCCTCCCGTCAGAGTGGCGTTGGCCGCAGAGAGGGCAGGATTGAGAAGTAAAAGCCTCATCAACAATTTCAACAGCAATGCCATACTCTTCAGCAACCTCGGTTAAGCGTTTAATCACGTAATTGAACCGCCAGACGTGGGAGAGGATAAAATTCTGCTTACTGCCCTTCTCAGAGTTTCTTGCGATACCTTTCGGATAACCAACAACTATTCTGGAAACACCCAAATCGTAAAGCCTTCTCACCGTTTGCCTGACTGCCGTGTTGATGTAGTGCTTGGCTTGGAGTTTAGCTCTCTCGTGCATTCTCTTGAGTTTTCTCCCCGTTTTAGCTCCACTCTTGTTGAGTTTTGACTGGTACTCGGCAATCCTCCTTCGCCAGTAGAAGTCAATGCTCTTTAATGGTCTCCCATTCACGAGGAAGCTTTCACCATTCTCAACGTAAACGGCCATCAAGTTGTTCACTCCCAAGTCTATCCCCGCTGAGAGGCTTCCCTTTGGCGTCCTCGGGAGTTTAATCCACTCCCCACCTTCAAGTTTTTCCTCTACCGTAAAACTCAAGTGAGCGTACCATTTCCGCTTAACGGGGTCAAAAGTTATCTCCAACCGCCCTTGCTTGCCCTTCAAGTGTATTCTTCCCTTGAACTGAATTTCGAGTTTTCCAAATTTGCCAAGTCTTCTCAATTCGAGGATATTTTCCTTGACCCAATACTGGTCGTTTCTGAGGGGAATTATGAAGAATTTTCTGCCGTTCTTTTCTCTAACGAATTTCGGTGGTTTCGGCTTGAACCATTCGGGCAGTTCTCCCTTCTTTTTCTTCCTGTTGAGTGAGAAGAATGAACGCCACGCTTCTGCGTTTTTTCTTGCCAACTGTTGAACTGTTGAGCCGCCAATCCAGTTTTTGAACTCGTGATAGGCTTCTTTTTCTGTTCCATTAAAGTCAATTTTGCCGAATTCGTTGAACTGTTTGAGCCTCTGGTAATTGAGTTTGTTCCAGATTACTGCTGTGGCGTGAGCTAATTCGAAAAGGATTTTCTCCTGCTCCTTTGAGGGTTGAAGTTTAACCGTTACTTCTCGCTTCATTTCAAAGTATGGTACTGTTTTTGAGCTTTAAAAAAGATTGCTTTCCTGTTTGATGGCTAATTTGCAGAACACCGTACCCCGCCGTGAACGGCGAGGCTTGAAAAAGAGAAAACGTCAAAAATTCAAAGGGCAGTCAGCCGCAAGACGTCCTCCCACTTCGTGCAGTGCTCCCTCAGCCGCCTGAGAACTTCGTCATTTCCTCCCAGAACGGGCCAGAGTATCGAATCTATGTGGAGCGGCGGAATTCCAGTTCCCTCCGCGATTCTACCCCAGAAGCTCACCGGAGGCTCGTTCGTGAAGCGTTTGGTATAGGCGTTTATCCTCACGTCGTCGGGTATCTCAATGGCCATTGGGTAGGGCACGAACTCCCCGAAGGCTATCCTGCCCGCGTAGCCGAACATCTTGACGGTGAAGACTATCGTCTTGGCGCTTTTCTTCGAGCCGAGGACCTTTGCAAGCTCGTCGCGCAGGCGCTCCATGCCGTTGAAGTAGTAGTCCCTCAAGTCATCCAGCGACAGGGAATCGAGGAACGGCTCAACTCTCTCCAACCTTTTTATTTTCCCCGCAACGAGCCGCCTGTTGGTCCTGGAGTTCGGCAGGAAGCGGGAGTATGCCTCCGATATGCTCTCCCCCGGCGGATTTTCTGAAAAGTACCTTGAGAACTCCCACCACCATTGCTCCCCCCTGGCGGAGAGCTGATAGCTCACGAGGGAGTTCGCAACGACCAGCCTGATGAAGAGTTCGTCGTCTCCCAGGTTGTCGTGGAGGTTCCTGAGGGCGTCGAACTGGAGGTCAACCCTCTCCTCGATGGTTCCGGCGCAGTCGATGCCAAGTTCACTTAGAATCTCCCTGAGAATTCCAACCTTTTCATCGTCGACCTTGTACTTTATCTGAATGAAGCGGTCCAAGCTCATAGCATGCTCACCACCGTGCTGTATACTCTTTTAGCTGCTTCATACCACCGGGAAACGTCCTCAATGCGGTAGTCGGTGAGCGGATTGAATCCCGGAGTGTAATACCTGCTCCTCGTGTACTCCCTTTCAATCTCGGCGAGACTCAGCAACAGCTCATCATCAAGATCAATGCCCGCAAGGGAAACGAGGGCACTCAGCTTATGGGTGCGAACGTCCAGGTTTCTTGAGAGAAGAAGGGCTTTCAGGCTCTTTTCAATCGCCTGCTGAATGTGAAAGACCGCGAAGTTCAATCTACCCGAGTTAATCTCGTCGAGGGCAGCGTTCGGGTGCTCCTCCGCAAGGCGGAGGGTTAGACCAACTGGGCTATCTGCCATTGTTTGTCCCCCTCAATGAGGCGGGGTTTTCTCTTTCTGATGTCCTTCCTAAGTCTCTTCAACATGCGCTCCCAGTGCTCTTCGCCACGCAGAACCCTGTATCCTGTAAGAATCCCCCACAGCAGGGGATTATCTGCTGAAACTTCTTCTTCGCGGAGAATTATCACATCAAAAGAAACTCCCAGCTCAAGTTCCAGTTTGAACAGCTCCCTCCAGAACTCCCTCCCGCCGGATTTATCTCCCTCAACCAACACAAGGATGTCGTAATCAGAACCCGGGCTGGCCAGACCCCTTGTCCTGGAGCCAAATAGGAGCACGACCCTTACATTTTCTCCAAAGTACCTGTCCAGGAGCTTTAGAAGCCCCTCCAATGGCTCCATGACAGTCACCGTTATTTACTCTTTTTCCACGGACCTTATCAACCTTTCGAGAAAAGCGCTCTCCCCGATTATCTCCGCGCCGGTGTTGTTCGGAAGGCCGAGCTCGACCTTCGCCCTTATCCCGTGCTCCTGGAGGTAGTCGTGGGCTTCGGCGCTGAGCCTCTGGAATTCACTCCTGAGTATCAGCCCGTAGACAGTCGGGCCCCAGGAGCTCTGGCCGTGGCCGTAGGTTTTCTCCGCCAGAAAGTCGAGTATCAGCTTAACGTCCTCCCTGAACTCCCCGCCCTGGTACGGCTCGAAGTGCTTTCCGACCAGCCTCTGTATCGCGGAGAGGTGCTCACCGAAGGTCTTCACGTCCCTCTCCTTTAAAGCAGGTAGGAGGCCAAGCAGTATTCTGTGGCTTATCTCCATGGCAACGTCGGCCCTTCCAACGACGCCAGCCATCACGGGCTTTTCCTCCTCCTCGTCGAGGCCGGGTTTAAGTTCTGGAATCACGAGGAGAAAGCCCCATTCGGGGGGAAAATCCTGGCGGAATATCAGGGGCGGAATGCCGTTCCTAACGCCGCCGTCTATGACGAATCCACCGTGGGCGAAGGAGTAAATTCCGGCGCCGCCGTTCCTCCCCCTCCCGAGAACCCTCGCCAGCTCCTCAATCGAGACGTTCAGGTTGTTAAGCCGGGCTATCCCCATCGCGACCGCCAGGCTGAGCTGGGTGGTGGAGCCTAGGCCAACGTGCCTAGGAATAGCCTGTCTAACCTCAACCAGGTAATTAACCCCCGTTTCGTAGGCGGAGTTCATCCTCCTTATGACGAACTCGATGGTTTCCCTGTCTTCTCCATCTGCAATCACTTCCATGGCCTCGCCCTCGACGATTCTGACCTCGTAGCCACCCTCAAGGGCAACGCCGAGACTCCCAAAGCGCCTCCCAAAGGTAGCCGATGGATCGATGAGACCCAGATGAAGCCTCCTCGGAGTACGGATTAGCATGAACGTCACCGGGGGGATTTGGGGTTATCGATTTTTAACGGTTGGCAAAACTTTTAAGTATCTCCAATATTACACCCCACGGTGATAATATGGGGGAAGGCGATGACGCACTTGGGATTGCCCTGTACATCCTCATGATATTCACCGGACTTATCGGGATACTAACCATAGCGCCCCTCGTGACCGAGCTGTACCTCTTCCACGTCCTCGGCAGGCTCAAGGTGAAGGTAACCGACGAGGCGGTCCTGGCCGGCTTCAGCGCAGTCAATGGCCTCCTCGCGGCCGCGGTGCATTCCAACGACCCGAATGTCGACCCAATCCTGCCCACGCTGACCTCCTCCCCACCCTGAAGGGCGAGGGTTCCAACGAGCTAACCCCTCGCCAATGGCAGGGAGGTTTGAGGGGTCTCATTCAAACCCGTCAAAAAGTGGGTCTTCGACCCCTCTGGGGCGGTCTTCCCCCCGTTACCCCTCCTCTGAGCATAAAGACCGCTCAGATTCGGGGTTATGGTTTCCAAAACCTTCTTCAAAATGTTAAACGCTCCAACAAGGTCAGCATTCATAACAACGCCCTCCCTGTGGCACTTAAACAAACCCCTAACAAAACGAGCGTTCTCATGGCGTTGGCCACAGAGGGGGCAAACTTGCGAAGTCAAAGCCTCATCAACAACCAAAACTCGAATACCATACTCTTCCGCAACCTCGGTTAAGCGTTTGATGAGGTAATTAAACCGCCAGACGTGAGAGAGGAGGAAGTTTTGCCTTTTGCCCTTGTCGGAGTTTCTTGCAATGCCTTTCGGATAACCCACGACGATTTTGGAAACTCCAATAGAGTTTCTTAACAGTCTGTCTAACGACAGTATTGATGTAGTGCTTCGCCTGAAGTTTCGCCTTCTCATGCATTCTTTTGAGTTTTCTACTCTTTTTACAGCCGGACTTGTTGAGTTTCGACTGGTACTCAGCAATCTTCTTCCGCCAGTAAAAATCAATGCTCTTCAGCGGTCTTCCGTTCACGAGGAAGCTTTCCCCATTCTCAACGTAAATGGCCATCAAATTGTTTACACCCAAGTCAATTCCCGCTGAAAGGCTTCCCTTGGGAGTTCTCGGAAGCTTAACCCATTCTCTACCCTCAAGTTTTTCCCCGACTGTGATGCTTAGGTAAGCATACCACTTCCGCTTTACCGGGTCGTAAGTGATTTCCAAGCGTCCTTGCTTGCCCTTCAGGTGTATTCTCCCCTTAAACTGAACTTCGAGTTTTCCAAATTTGCCGAGCCTCCTCAATTCAATAACGTTCCCATCAATCCGATACTGGTCGTTCCTGAGGGGAATTATGAAGAGCTTCCACCCATTCTCTTCTTTGACGAATTTTGGTGGTTTTGGTTTGAACCACTCGGGAAGTTCTCTCTTCTTTTTCTTTTTGTTGAGTGAGAAGAAACTTCGCCACGCTTCTGCATTCTTTCGAGCTAATTGTTGAACTGTTGAGCCGCCAATCCAGTTTTTGAACTCGTGATAGGCCTCTTTTTCAGTTGTTGAAAAGTCTATTTTGCCAAATTCTTTGAACTGTTTGAGCCTCTGGTAGTTAAGCCTGTTCCAGATTATTGCTGTGGCGTGGGCTAACTCGAAGAGAATTTTCTCTTGCTGAGGGCTGGAGTTTTACCGTTACTGCCCGTTTCATTCCAAAGTATAGTACGGTTTTTGGGCTTTAAAAAAGGTTGCTTTCCTGCTTGAAGGCTGATTTTCAGAATACTGTACCCCGCCCTACAGGGCGGGGCTTGGAGAAGAGAAAAGTCATAGCCACACTAACCTTTTTATTCATGGCAATCAAGCTCGAGCTGGGTGTGAACCATGAAGTTCGCGGGGATTGACCTGGGTGAGCCCAGGATAATGGGCGTCATCAACGTTTCGCCTGAGAGCTTCTACAAGGGGAGCGTCAGGGACGACGAGAACAGGCTCATCGAGACCGCGGTGAAGATGGTTGAGGATGGGGCAGCATTCATAGATATTGGCGCCAAGTCCACCGCCCCCTACCTCGAGACCCAGATTCCCGTTGAGGAGGAGGTAAGACGGGCGGTATGGGCGGTTAAGGCCATCCGCGACCACGTGGACGTGCCAATAAGCATAGACACCACCAGCGCAAAAGTCGCAGAGGAGGCCCTGAAGGCGGGCGCGAATGTGATAAACGACGTCACCGGTCTGAAGGGCGACCCGAGGATGGCGGAAGTGGCCGGTGAGTACGGTGCTCCGGTGATAGTCTGCGCCCATGGAAAAGTGAGGAACCTCAGCGACCCGATTCATACCGTGATAGACCTTCTCCGGGAGAGCCTCGTTGTAGCCCAGAGACACGGTATAGAGGACGTGGCGGTGGACCCGGCCATAGGCTTCCTCCGCCCGGAGTGGCCCCCCTGGTACGAGTGGGACTCAAAGGTTCTGACGAACCTCAACATGCTCAAAATTTTCGGACGGCCCATCCTTATAGGGGTCTCCAGAAAGTCGTTCATCGGGGCAATAACTGACAGAAAAGACCCCGCGGAGAGGCTCCCGGGGAGTCTTGCCGCCACGGCAGTGGCCGTCTTCAACGGAGCAAACATAATCCGGACACACGACGTCAGGGAAACACTCGATGCCGTCAAGATGGCAGCGTTCATGAGGAAGTTCAGGCCATAGCCGCTTCTTTCGTCTTCTTCCATTCCTCAACCAGGGTTCCGAGGAGGGACAGGGCAACGGGGCCGATTATCAGGCCGACGAAGCCGAAGGCTATGTAACCCCCGAAGATTCCAACGAGGCTTATCAGCGCGTTTACACCGGTTTCCCTCTCGCCCAGGCGGGACCTGAGGATGTAGTCCGGCATCGGGGAGACGAAAACCGCGCCGTAGAGGGCAAAGACGGCCGCCGCGAGGGCCTCTCCGGTGCCGAAGAGATAGGCTGCCCCGGCCAGCCAGACTATCCATCCCCCGAGGACGGGGAGGAGCTCAAAGATTATCGTGAAGATGCCGGCCGCTATCGCACCGCCGGCGTCGGCTATGGCGAAAAGATAGAAACCTATCGCTATGGCCACACCCTTGAGTATGCTCAGGGCGAGCCATCCGCGGAGGAGGCTGTGGAGGGTTCTTCCAGCGCTGTTCAGGAGTTTAAGGGCCAGCTCCCTGTTGTCCTGTGGAAGGAGGGCATGAACTTCCTCCCGTATTGTCTCGGTGTTCACGAGGATCCCGTAAAACGCGAAGACCATCACGATGGCCTGGAGGGAGAGCTTGGGAAGGGAGTAGGTATAGCCAAGAACGTACTCCTCAAAGCGCTTGGGAATATCCTCCGCGAGGCGCTGGATGAGCTCGTAGATTGCGGGGGGAAGGTGGAAGCCAAGCAGCCACCGGAAGAAGGCATCGATGTAGTACGCCAGGGACTGCTTGACGTCGTTTATCCAGAGGGCAAAGCCGATCATGAAGAGAAACGTCAGGATCGTGAGGATACCTGTCATGGTGAAAGCAGAAACACGCTTTCCGGTTTTCCGGGAGAGGCGCTCGTGGAACGGATAGAGAATGTAAGCCAGGGTTATCGCGAGTATAAGGGGAGAAAGGATAGGGCTAACCGTCTCCCAGACGAGGTAGAGGACGACGAGTGATATCGCGATCCAGACCGCGGCTTCAAGCTCCATCCAGCATCCCCAGGTATTTCAGTATGAGCTCCCGCGCGCTCGGCTTGTTGAAGACGATGAGGTACGCCCCCTCACCGAGTATGAAGTTCTTCCCCAGGGCTAATAAACCTTTCTTGAGCTTGTGAACCTCGGCCTTTTCGAAGTCTATGGCACCTTTAACCTCCGGGGGCGCATCGATCTCCTCGAGGGCCTTTTCGAGGCGGTTGAGAACGCTGCGGTTGAGGAACTTGATGGGGCTCGGCCGGAATTCCTCGACGACTATCTCGGAGGAATCCATGTGAATGCCCCAGAACTCCTTGGCGCACTCAAAGGGATAGACATAATCCTCCCCATAATCGGGGAGGTAAAGCTCCCTTATCACCGCAAGGAGAAGCTTTCTGGTGTCCTTTCCGTAAAACTCCACCCTGAGGTTGAACTTCTCATCCAGGAATCCGTTTTCAAATACCTCGAGCTTCTCCTCACAGAGCATCTCAACCACCCCAGCCGGTCTTCAGGTAAGCGCTCACGTAGCGCGGATCAAGCAGGAGGGCCGTGCTCCCGAAGATACCAAAATCCGAAGGAGAGTCCCCACTGTATATAACGACGCGCGGGTTGGTGACGTTGAGCTCCTCCGAAAGGATACTCAGGGCACGGTCGATGTCCCCGGTTTCATCCACAAGGGAGCCGGTCACGTTCATGGCGAACCAGGTCTGGCCGGTTGCATACTTCCTGGTCTCGTTGAGCGGCATGTTTCTCCCGCTGCTCACCGCCTGGAGGAATGCCTGGAAATAGGTGTCAATGCTCTCCGCTATCATCTCGCGCTCCTCCTCGCTCAGGTCGCGCCACTCCGCACCGGTGTCCTTGTATGGGCCGGTCTTGAAGACATCGACCTTGATGCCGTTCATCTCGTAGTTCTTCTGGAGGTTGTAGTGGACGTAGATGATGCCGATACTGCCCACCTCCGCGAGGGGGTCCGCTATTATCTTCTCGGCGCCTGCGGCGATGTAGTACCCACCCGATGCCGCCATGCCTCCGGTGTAGGCGACCACGGGTTTAATGAGGTTGAGCTTCCGAACCGTGGCGTAGATGTCCCTCACCGGCCCCACGTATCCGCCCGGACTCTCTATCCATAGAACAACGCCGCCGATTGAGTCGTTCCGGGCAACGTCCCTCAGAAGGGGCACGATTCTTAGGGCGGTGTACTCGTCAATCAGGCCGAATATCGGGACGACGGCTATCGTCGTGTTGTCTTCGGGCATGTTCCTCTCCCTTAGCTGGGCCCGCATGAAGTCGAGCTGCCTCTGGAGCTCTTCTATCTGGAGCCTGTAAGCCGTTTCGTTGCACGTGGCGTTCAGTGAGGTCTCCACAACTACAGGGGAGACGTTCGAAGGGGTGTAAGATTTCAGCTCCGAGTTCTGCATGTAGAGCAGCACCACCGCCACGCTTGAGGCGGCGAGCAGGAGTATGAGAACCGCGGATATGTACTTCCAGATGTTTTCCCTCATCCACTCACCCGGAAGATGTTCCGCCCGGAACTTTTAAACCCTGTCCCTCGGTAAGCTTTTATATCCAGCGGCACACTCTCTTGTAGGTGGTAGCATGGAGATAGGAATTACGGTCTATCCGCATTTCGTCACGAAGGACAAGACCCTCGCGTCGGTGCTCGCGGACGTCAAGATAAAGAACTACGACTTCGTCTCGATATTCCCCCACACGCTCGGCCTCATAAAGAACGGCGTCGTTGTTGAGAAAAAGCTCAAAAACATCGAGACGACCCTGAGGGGCGTCGGAATCGACTACATCGTCAGGATGCCCACCTCCGTCAACCTCCGCGATCACATCTACTACACCCGTCACTTCCGCGTCGCAAGGGCAGTCGCCGACGTCGCGATAAAGCTGGGCGCCAAGGTCATCGTCATGCAGAGCGGAAGGACCGGACGGCTCGACCTCGAAATAGAGGCCCTCCAGCAGCTTGCGGATATGGTGGGTCCGTTCGGGATAAAGATAGCCCTCGAGAACACCTTCAGCGTCAAGGACACGCTCTACGTCGTCGAGAACGTGGACAGGAAAAACGTCGGCTTCGCCCTCGACGTCGCCCACGCCTTCCTCAGCGCCCAGGGTGACGCGGACAAGCTGCTCGAGGACGTCAAGCTCGGAACTGATAAAACTATTATCCTCATGATACACGACAACTTCGGAAAGCTCTTCCCCCAGGTGGAGCCCGAGGATGCCCTCGCCTACGGTGTCGGCGACCTTCACCTTCTCCCCGGCGAGGGAAGCATACCATTCGGAAAGGTTCTCAAGCTGTTTGGCGACGTCCCCCTGCTCCTCAAGGTCAAGGACCCCGAGAAGTTCATGAAGGTCCCGACGAAGCAGGGGTTGATAGAGCTGCTGACGAGCCTGTGATTTTCCATTTTTTGTGTACTATTTTTGGTGGTGTGCAAAATGTTGATAGAAAAACCTTTTAATTTCTAACTTTGATTAGTGTCATGGTGAAATTTCAATGAGAAAGGCAGTAGGAGTGTTGTTGATAACCCTCCTGCTAGGATCGATAGTAGCAGCGGCGGGGAGTACAGCCTACGCCACCACTGTTGAAGCCCAGAACGACCCGTACGAGAAATTCTGGGAAATCCTCAACAGAGAAGCCGAACTTGTGGTTCGCCTCAACGCCACTGGAAACACGACTCTTGTCAAGGAGCTAATTCAAAACTCTCGCTTCGGTGCCGAGAATGCCGCAAACATTTCAGCGTTAATCTGGCAGGCCATGGAGGAACTGAAGGCTTCTGGTGTAAAGACGTACTACACTGCGGAAGAGCTGAGAGAAATGGCTCAAAACATCAGCCAGAACGGTCTTCCCCAAGAGACCGTGGAGGCTTTGAAAGCCCAAGGCTGGACTGATGAGCAGATTCAAGCATTGGAAGATTACATCGCCAAGAACGCTGGTGAGATTAACGAAGACTTCAACATGACAGCCTTCCTTGAGGATTTCTCCATGGCCTTCATCGACGTGGCGTTCAAATACAACGAGTACGGAGCATGGGGTTTGAAAACAGGTTATTGGAAAAATATCGAAGAGGCCCCTTCAACGGCAGGTTCGTCCCTTCAGATCAACCCTGTTCTGAAACGGTCGTGGATCGAAACATATGCAAGCTACTACAATTACTCGGGAGATTCGACGGGCATAGAAACTTTTTACAGCAGCGTCCGCGGACTGAATGAGTTAATAACCGCACTGATTCTCGACAGGATAAAACCAAAGGAGTATAAATATACAAAATTCATGCCTCCCCATCCAACACCAAGACCGCCTCGGAACATAACTCTCAACATATCTCCCCCAATAAACCCACGCCTAATATCCCCGGAACAGGAGATAACAAGGGTTGAGAAGAGAACTCCCAACGGAGGCATTGTATTCACAATCGAAAAAACAAAAATAGTCAAGGTCTATGATTTTCTCATAAAAGACATCGGTAGAAGTGGTGACGCTGACGTAAAATCAACTCCAGAAGTCCGGTGTCCAGAGACCTGGATAATAACAACCCATACAGTATACTACTGGCCATCTGCCCTCGAAGCATATGAGCTGTCAAGCAATATCATGGCCCTGTTGGAGGCAAAGAAAGGGGGTAACGACAATCCTGAGATTGACAAAATCATAAATCAAAAAATGGCGGAGTTAAAGCAGTCCCTCGGGGTCTACATGATATACAGCACTAACAAGACTAAAAGGGTATCGTGTTACGACAACCTTAAACCTGGCCAGCCCAGACCCCTGAGCGGTTTGGACACCAAAGAGACCATGCCAGTAGAGAAGGCATCTCCAGATCTCCAAGAACCCCTGAACCTGCCCGAATGGCTGATCAAAGAAGCGCTGGATATGGAAAATACTCTCGGAGTTCTCTCAATAAACGGGATCAGTGTCGTGGTGGACAGGAACGATGCGGGTGAGATAAAGTACCACGTCGAAATTTCGATGGTAGCCAAGTATAACTCGGTAAGCAAAATCCAGGTCAATGTTTCAGACAAAACCTCCAGGGGAACTGACACAGGAACCATAAGTTACCTGGGCCCGGACGAGGAGGAAACATGGAGGAGCGGGAAGTTCTCAGCTAGGGTATCCGGAAGCAGTATACGGATAACCGGGAACGTAAAAATCACCTATCGGCCAGTATGCAGCAGCCCACCAACATCATTTAAAGACGGCCAGACCCTCTCCAGGAAATGTCAGGACAGAACCATAACAAGGAGCTACTCAGAAACCATCGATCTCGGGTCTTCAATTGACTGGAGCAAGGTCGATGTTATCGTTACCGCATCAAGGCACAACATTGTTGAGGGAGAGAGCGTCACGTATACGGTGAAGGTTAAAAACGGCAATAGTCTGCCGGTGGACGGTGTCAAGTACAGAGTAACAGTATCTCTCCCCCAATTTGACCCCAAAAACTATTCAGGTACCGTCACGATCCCTGCAAATGGCGAGAAGACGATACTCACCAAAACCGTAGCATATCCTGATTCCGGCACATATCTGGCACGGGCGACCATTTCGTGGAACGGACACACGAAGAGCGCAAGCGATAAGGTCATAGTAACCACCGGCACTCTGGTCATATCGGACGTTGATGTATCACCCCGGAATCCGGATGATGGGGACAGAGTGAGATTCGACGTGAGTATCAGAAACCCCTCCTCCCGGTCCAGATCCCTGAATGTGAAGCTGTTTATTGATGGGGTCAAGGAGTCCAGCAGAACCGTCTCAATCGGGGGCAACGGCGAGAGCACCACAACCTTAGTGTGGACCGCAACCGCAGGGAATCATGACTGGAGGGTAGAAGTGTGGGAGGATGGAAAACTGGAGGATTCGAGGAGCGGAAGTTTGAGCGTCTCTGGAACTTCCGGCAATTTGTTTAACGTTGTTTTAACCGCTTACCCGACTGAGCTTGAGGGTGGAGGGGAAGTGTATTTGCAAGTGAAGGCGTGGAATTACGATGGGTCGCTGATTCCAGTTAAAGGCTTCATTGAAGTTGATGGGGAAGTGATAAGGAGCATTGAAGCCAAGATTCCAGTGAATGCTAACGGTGACTCAATACTAACGCTCACTTATAACATTGCTGGAGTCAGCACTCACACGTTCAAACTCTTCCTCGACAATTACGATGGTGAACCAAACGGAGCAGGAGAAGAACACTGGAGCGAAGTGAAAGTGGAAGTGAAATCATGGAAGGCGGATTTGAAGTTGGAATGCGATGATGAAGTTGTACTGGGTGAAAATGATGTAGACGACCTTGACTGCACTTTATACTTATTCCGAACTAACCCGGAAGAATCGGTGCAAGTTAGAATATCAGAAATCGACGTTGGGGGAGCAAAAGTCTGGCCAAGCGAGTTTAAAGGAGTCACATTGTCAAAGGATACTCTTAGGGTGACTCCGAATGATCCAGATGACGAGACTCACATCACGATTACGGTAGATGAAAGCTTTGCAGAGTTTTACTTTGGGATCGATCCCCTCTTCCCGTGGCATTCTTATGTGAATAAACTTGCCACGGAGCAGCCTTGGGAAATACTGGTGCACTTTGAGAATGCACTGTCAATAAGCACTACCTTCCAGATACTGAAGAATGATGGCACCACGATTAAAGACGCAGTTGAATACGGCGGTTCAGGAACATTTGTAGTGACAGAGATACTCGAAAGGGCAGGGTACATAACAACCGAGGCAACAGGACCCGGACAATTGGCGGTTTTTGGATCTAGACTGTTCGGATACGCCGGACTACTGCTCTTGCTAGCAGATATAACGGAGAATGTATATTTCTATGGATGGAAGCAACCAAGAGATTTTGACAATGATAACTTCGTGGGGTGAGCTACATGAAGAGTATTCGAGTTCACAACATTCTAACTTTTTATCTTCCATTTTTAATTTTAATTAGTTTTATGTATGAATTCTTGAATAAGAACTCTAGGGCGCTGGTTTATGTCATTGGATATTTGATAGCTTATCTGGCAATTAGACTTGAAATTCATCACTACACTCACAAATGGAGCGCACATAGAGATGCAGAGTTTACCAAAATTCTTTTGATCTATGACTTGCTTGCAGTAGGCTTTCTGTTACCTACTCTTCTTGCTTATTCAACAAGAGCAACTCTTATCAGGGATATCATGATTTACCTTACTGTGGTATTTCTCATGTATGTGCCAATTTCCAAAATGATCGGTAGATCATTGGGACGTGGATTATTGATCTTATCCCTTGGGTCTTCACTTGTAATCTTTATAATCACGCAAAGCATTCTAGAACCCACGATATTTGCGCTCCTTAGTTTATGGACATACTTGGTACTGAAACATGATTTAGTAACTTATGCCTAAGAAAGAGGCGTTAGCTAAAGCATAAGCTCTCCTCAAAAGACTATGACTGAAACTAAATGAGGCGGGAAAAGAACGCTATAGAAAGATGACAGTGGAAGTGACGCCGATGAGTGGAGCAGAGTTGGAGCAGGTGGGATTTGAGTGTGTCACCCTAATGTGGACCGCAACCGCTGGGAATCATGACTGGAGGGTAGAAGTGTGGGAGGATGGAAAACTGGAGGATTCGAGAAGCGGCAAGATACGTGTGGAAAAGTCTTCCTCTTCAACTTGTTTGAGCGGTGTCCCCCTGGAGGGCCACTTGGAGGTTTATCCAGAGTGGGTTGAGGCAGGGGATAGCGTGAGTGTCCATATTACCGTCACCAACCTGGATCCGAACTGTGCACATGGACCCTTCAACATTGAGCTGGTCGATGATTCAGGAGCAAAGTGGTGGCCGAAGAAAGACACGGAGTACGGGTGCAGCGGTTGCGGTTATGTAATCCAAGATGGAGCATTAAAGATATATGCAGGCAAGACGATGAGTGACTGGACGGATTTCAGCAATATCGGTCAGGATACTACTCTGTACTTAAAGGTTGGGGGCAAGACATTGGCAAGTGCAAAAATCAACGTCAAGCAGGACAGGCCAGTTAAAGCAAACATGGAGTGCAAGCCTGCCGTTGTTCCTCTTGACGGTTCAACCACTTGTACTGTGCACTTTGAGCTGAGGAGTGCTGAGACGATTACGTTGAACTTGGAGGAGGTTGACTTTGGAGGTAAGAAAGTATGGCCCAACGGGCCAAGCAGCGTTACAGTCAACAAGCAAACTGTAACCCTAACTCCAACCAACATGCAGGAGGACTTGACAGTAACCATCAACATAGATGATGAGCTAGCGGATTATTACTTTAAGAAAAGTCCATGGCTATCCACAGGCTCGTATAAGGATAGGCTTGTAGGATACTCGTATCTCATCAGAGCAGTATTCAACGGTAACGTTGTGGTTAGTGATATAATTGAAATAACGGGCAATCCCCAATCGGTGGGGGAGAATGCCGAAACGGCAGTAAAAGCTGCGGGCATAGCAAATTCCGTACTTCAGAAAGTAGCTGAGCATACAGGACAACTGGAAACCGTGGCAGGCGGACCATTGGGAAAGGTAGTAGCCAAAGTTACCCCAGTTCTAGACTTCATTTCATGGTCCTTGACCGCTAGGGATGTTATAAACTGGCTGAGAGCACCGACTCCTTCAGATGAGGATAACAATAACGTGATAGCGGGGTGATAGTGTGAATAGTCCCTCCAGAGTCTTTAAGTTTTCCCTCCTCATTAATATTTTAATAATCTTGTATTCAGCATATCAGGTTAAAGTTAACGACTCTGAATGGTGGGGTTACACTTTCATCGGGATATTTCTGTGGACTGTGGGGATTATCCTTGTAGCACCGCCAGATAAAACTCCAAAATGGTACAGAGTTGACAAACTTCTGAACTATCCGCTTATTTCATTGGTAATTTTCATAGCATTATTCTATTCTTCAGGCTTATTTGACTTCCTCCTTAGAGCCATAATCTTATCTGGGGTAGGGGAGTTGCTGACGTATATACTCCAGAGGAAACTCAGCAGAAGCGTTGTCATGGCGTATTACTCAATGCTGGTGATACTTGCATGGGTACATCTTTATGAATACCCCCTCATTCCATTAGCTTACTGCTCATTTGTGATTTACTGTGCCATTAATCTATTGCGAGTGATAAACGATCAAAAGGAAACGATGACAGTGCAATGATAAGCGAGGATATTTAACAAATCGTTGGTATATTTAATGTTGGAAACAACTCCAACCAACATGCAGGAGGATTTAAGCGTGACAATAACAATAAACGACGAACTGGCTGATTATTACTTAGGAAAGCCCATTTACAGAACGTACATTGATAAACTTGACGGACACTCATACCTAATTGAAGCAAGGTTCAGTGAACTGAATTATTCAGTTTCAGATGTGATAACAATAATTTACAAGGACACGAGAAGTAGGACGGAAAAGGCAATAGATTATGGCTCAACCGCAGGGGAAATAATATCCACAGCACAGCTTGTTGTTGAGGGCAGTAACCCTGTGGGCTGGGCGGTATTTGCATTAACAAGTCTTCCAAAGCTCGGAAAAGCCGCCTCAGAGGTCCAGTGGATATTTGAATGGGGTGTGAATGGATTCCCACAAGAAAACGACGATAATGCTGTGGTGGGGGGATGAAGGGTGGACGTTTTCCTTCTTATTTCCATTATTTTGTGGATTATCATTGGGATTGGGGCTCTTATCTCAGACCACAAATCGATAATTGGAATAGGTGTTATAGTGGTATCCCTCCTATATCTCATCAAGGTTAGTCATGGACACAATGATCTTATGGCATTCATTGCGGTATTCCTGCTCTGGCTGTCTCTCTCGCTGTTAAGCCTCGCTTGGTCTTTGAGAGGAATAAACAGAAAAGAAGTTGAATCCGCCTGCTCCTTTACCTCCTTGGGATATCTCCCAATCCTGACAGTGTTGCCCCTGAAGTACGGAGCAATAGCCTTCATCGGAATTTTCCTGTGGTTTGGCCTGTGGTACGGTTTTCGTATGGTGTACCACCAAGAAAAAACAGTGATTGTCCTTGTGCATCTTCCTGCAGTTTTAATGGCAGCTCTCTTTCGTACACTCCTCGCGATACCCTACGGAATCTTGCTCTGGTGGCTCTACGAAGACGTTAAAAAACTCTGGCGCATGTGTGAAAGTGCGCGCGAAGCTAAAACTGGTTAAGAATGTCATCAACAATTACGACGGAAAACCCAACGGAAAAGGAGAAGAACACCGGAGCGAAGTGAAGGTGGAAGTGAAGCTGATGAACGGAACAGAACTCAAACAAGTGGGCTTTGAGTGCAGTGACTTGTACTTTGACTTTGAGGATCGTGCGTACAGAGCCACGTTGTCATGCAGGGTTTATTTACACAATCCCAATCCTAAAAATGAAGTTAGGATCAAAGATATCGCAGTGCTAAACAGCTACTCTTTGGGTGATTTGAAGAATGTGCCCGCGGGCAGTCTGAACACGGGAGAGTGGAACATTCAGCCAGATTCATTCACTATTCCAGCACAAACCACTAAAATTGTCCAGTTCAGTCTTCCATTAGAGATTAGCTCGTGGGTTCCAATAAGCGGCGCAGATGCCACCGAAGTAGTACTCAAGGATGGAGAATTCATCACTGTTGAAATACCCTACACCCTCGGGTACAGCTACGACGGGAACACTTGGACTCACTTTTCCGAAGAAATCTACGACACCATTCAGGTGAAAATGGACGCAAAGACCGTTGCGGCAGACTACATACTCAGTGGAGGAATGGCTGTTCTTGATCCAGCTACTATGATAAGCTATAATATTGGGACAGTAACAGTCTTTGGTAAGATGATTAATATTAAACTAAGCATAGACCTGTGGCCGATAGTCTGGAACACGTTCATTAAACCATTTATCTAGAACACACGTAAAGGGGATGGAAAATGAGGAGTGGAACTGGTCTTAGGTTTGTCTTTGGCTCTTTGATTTTTTCATCTTTGTTTTTGCAGGCCTGGTACTTTGGAGTACGTAGCGCAATCAGAACATTAATTGGCTCTGCAGTAGCGTTCGCGCTTATGATTATGATTTGCTGGACTGGTAGGCAGTTAGATTCTCAGAGTTGCAGAGGCAGGATAATACAGTATATCATCGGCTATACCAAGCTCTCAGGTGCTAAGGGGAAATCCCGACAGCTTTTTGCCCTTTTCGTAGGGTATTTTGCCCTCAGCGGGTTGCCAAATCTTCCGCTGGTTGAGGATTCCACAAGATTCTTCTTGTCACTCTTCCCTCTTACAACAGGCTTAATGGGGCTCACACACCGATGGATAAATGAAAGATGCCAGAAATCACAGGTTAAAACTTAGAATGAAGGATGCATTCGGGAGCGAGATGAGAATGGATGCAAAGACAATTACAGCTGACTACATACTTAGCGGAGCGATGACTTACGTATCCGCATGGACACTGCTAAGTAAAATTGTAATTGCTGGTAAACACCGAGTGACTGGACGGATTTCAACAATATCGGTCAGGCTACTACTCTGTACTTAAAGGTTGGGGGTAAGACATTGGCAAGTGCAAAAATCAACGTCAAGCAGAACGGGCCAGTTAAAGCAAGTATGGAATGCAAACCTACAGTTGTTCCCTTGGACGGTTCAACCACTTGTACTGTGCACTTTGAGCTGAAGAGTGCTGACACGGTTACGTTGAACCTGGAGGAGGTTGATTTTGGGGGTAAGAAAGTGTGGCCGAACGGGCCAAGCAGCGTTACAGTTAACAAGCAAACTGTGACCCTAACTCCAACCAACATGCAGGAGGACCTGACAATAACCATTAACATAAATGACGAGCTAGCGAACTACTACTTCGGCCACTGGGGTTATACTCATAAACTGTTGGAAACTCCCTCTTATCTTATAGAAGCTTATTTGACAGGCCTGAGTTATCCTGTATCTGATGTCATTACAATTACAGAGAAAGAAGAAACTTGGAAGGATAGTGCAGTTAGCTTAGGCGCGGACTTTGCAGGAGGTGCAATAGTTGCAGCAGTTGCAGGTTCGAATCCACTTTCACTAACATTCGTAGCAACATTTATTGATGGAGCCGCAACAACAGAATACGTGGTAAAACCGCTGGGCACGTTCCTCTGGGACCTGTGGGGTGAGTATTGCTGGGGGATAAGCGATCCGGGAGCAGGAGAAAATGACAATAACTCTATAGCTGGAGGGTGATAATATGGAGGTAAACATGCGTGTTTCTCTTCCCCTCATTTTTCCCGGACTTTTAATGATCTCCACGCTTCAGATAATAGTAGCGGTCTCCGGTGGAGAAGATGGGATAGCTGCTGGGACCCTGTTTGCGATGGCATCTCTGCCGTTCCTTGTTATTGGCTACCGCTTTGCAAGAGAAAAGGAGGATCTAATGTTCGTGCATGCAGTATTACCTATTTTAGGACTATATCCATTCGCATATGCCACGAAAAGCCCCTTTTCTTGGATTTTAGTAGGTTTAATCATATTGATTCCAGCACTCTCAGCGAGGTATTACAGATCTAAGGATAATCAGACAAATTCCATTGTTTTCGCTCTTTCACTGTTAGCGTGTCTCGGCATACCAAATAAGAGCCTCATTGCGATAGGGCTGATACTCCTGTCTTTGGCATTCTACACCTTCAGGGAAAAACTAGAACTTCAGTATATAGCGTCGTATGTAATCTTATGGGTGTTTGTAAATCAAGTCTACAAAGTAGACTATCTCGTGCTCAGCATGGGATTCCTCTTCGGGTTTGCTGTGTTTGTGATGACCCACTACATCACCAAGAGGACTCCGGCACTATTAAAGGAGAAAAAAGATGGGTTTGTGAAGTAATTAACGTGGACAGTGCCAGCACTCATAATATCTACGTTAACATTACGGCAGGCTTGTGGGGGAGTATTAAAAATAGTAACCCTAACTCCAACCAACATGCAGGAGGATCTAACGATAACCATTGACATAAATAAGGAGTTCGTAAACTATTATCTTGACTATCCTCTCCTTAACTATGGGTACAAGATGACTAAGTATTCATACCTGATAGTCGCCAAGATTAGCGATGGACTCAGAGTCTCAGATGTAGTTCAACTGAGTGATCCAGTAGATGTTCAAACCTTTGAAGATAAAGCTAGAAAAGCATACGGGATCGCCAAAACAATAAAGAGCGCGTACGACGATGCTAAATCTGAGATAATCGGAATACTTGAAACAGTAACGGTTAAAGGAGGTAAAGAACTGGCATGGATATTACACTACCACACATTGCTTGAGGATCGAGAAACGCCTAACAATAATATTATTGGGGGTTGAACGTATGGACAGTGGAGACTGGGGTGTACTGGTGCTTGAAATCCTCTGGTTTTTTACCCTCTTTTTAGTAGCCATTAACGGATTAAATTATCGGCCGGGGCGGGAATTCTTCACAGCCCCAACCTCTCCCCTATTACCTTAAAAACCTCCGCGAAGGCCCTCCCTATCGCTTCCTTTCTTCTTGAGAAGTGCGTAACGTCCTCGGTGAAGTTCTCCCTCAAAATCTCGACGGCTTCCTCCACAGTTATCTTGCCCTCGAGCCACGCGTAGGCGAAAATAGCTTCGGCTATGTCGCCCTTACCGTGCTTGTCGGTCCTTGGCGGAATCACGTGCCTAAGTCCCGCCAGCTCGAGGGCTATCGTGAGAGACGCGTTGGGGACCCTCTCCCCGGTGGGCCTGCCCAGGTACTCGCTCAAAGCGAGTGAGAAGACGAAGTTGACCAGTGAGTCCCCGAACTTTGAAAGTCCCTTGTCCGTGAAGTTTCTCTCGTACCTCAAGCTCTCACCCAAACCCTCTCCGAGAGCCAGGCTTTAAGGTTTTTGAGGTACGGCAAGGTGCTCCCCAGGACGAGGGCGTAGAGGAGCAGGGTCAGGCCGAGGGAATAGGCGACGTATGGAGCGTCTCCCCCAACCCCAATCGTAAAGTGGCCCACAAACCGGACGACGGCCCAGTTGGGGTTCCGGAGGTGAACGTGAAACCAGAACTCGCTCGGCTGGAGGATCGGCCAGATTCCAACGTAGAAGGCGGTAAAGAGTGAGACAGGGCCAATCCGGCCACCGGTGGTGAAGGATAGGAGAACCAGAAACGCAACGAGGGGCAGGAGGTACTGGGGATTAACGCGCCAGTAGGTTGCAGTAAAGGTGGCGTAGGCAAGCGAGACGGAAACTATCAGGTTCCTCTCAAAGGAATGTCTCAAAAGGGTAAGAAAGAGAAGGAAACCTGCCGGGACGTACCAGTGCTCGATAAAAATCAGCGTCTCAACTCCGTAAACCTCGTGAAAGTATGTGGCTAGGCTGACGAAGCCGTTCATGCTGTACGATAACGGAAGGGGATACCCGACTTCAATCCCCCGCATCAGCTCGGGAAGTTTTTGAAGGCTCGACGGGCAGAGGAGCAGCATGGGGAGAAACGGGGCAATGGCTCCGACAAAGAGAAGTGCGGCTCTTTTGAGACCCCCAACTCCGTCCAGGAGGTATTCCCACAAAGAAACGATGGCCGGAAACAGGAGGGTGTGCTTAACCGCAAGGGAAAGGCCCTGGAGGAAGGGGGAGGCCTCCTTCCTGCCCTCCAGGTACAGGGCAAGAAGGAACGGGGCCAGGGCCAGGGCGTCGAACATGCCGTAAACAGCTGAAACGTGGATAACCATTGGATTCAGGTAGTAAACCGCACCCCCCATGACGCCCTCCCACTCCCCCTTTTTTCGAAGGAGGAGGTAGATAAGAACCGCGGTTGCCGTGTCTGCGGCTATGAATACCAGCTTAACGGAGAACGCCCAGGTGGGGTCCACGTAGACGTGGTAAACGCCGCCGCTCCAGAAGTACTCAACGCCACCCCCGACCAGAAATCTGATTCCTGCCAGCAGGTAAGCCAGAACGGGCCCGTAAACGTAGGGCCAGGGGTATGGCCAGCCCTTGCCGGAGTAGCCGACCCAATCGGCGTAGGCGTAGAAGCAGGCCTTCTTTTCGAGCATCGTCCCGGCAAAGCCGTAGAACTGGGCAAGGTCGCTTCCGGCCGAATAGGGCGCAAGGGCAAGCCGGACTGTGAGACCGGCCAGTAGGATGAGGGCAAGGGCTCGCTCAGGGTGCCTCAAGATTCCACCCCTCGAAATGTATCCATTTCAACTGGAAGTTAGAAGAGTTCCACATTTAAGGGTTTCGGAAATCGCCGCGTGGAACACATCAAAGGAGAAAAGGAAGGTCACTCGCCTATAGCGGCCTTCCAGGCATCCAGAACCGCCCTGGCCCTGTCGAACACCTTCTGTGCGGCCTCCTCAAGGGCCTTCTCGGGGGTAACCTTGCCGTCGGTAACGATGCGGAACTTGGGCTTCCTCGCCATGAGAACCGGGTGCTCGATGGTGTAGCCCGCGAAGGTCACGTGCTTGTTCTCGTGGAGCACCTCGTTGAGCAGGTTGGCGAAGGTGTGATCCTCCCCCTCAAGGTAGAACTCAAGGACGTTTTCCTCACGCTTGATGACCTCAATCTTCATTTTCCTCACCCTTCAAGTGGTTAATCAGCATCTCCAGCGCCTGCTCCTTGTTCTTCACCAGTTCGTATTTAAACTTATCCTCCTTCCACTCGGCGGCGCCGAGGTTTACGAGGATATCGATTACCTCCCCGGGATCGAGGTCGTAGGCAACGGCGGCGGGCAGGACGACCTCCCTTATCTGCCGCGTTGTCTGGAGGGAGATGTCGGACAGGTATCCACCGAGGGTTCCGGTCAGGGAGACCAGCTCCTCCCAGGGCATGGACGTTACCAGCTCCCCCTCCCGCACCTCAACGGTTTCGCCCAGGAGCTCGAGGGTCTTTACGAGGATGGGGGTTGAAACGCTGGCCCCCGCCTCTCTGAAGAGGTCGTCTATGGTGTACCTGTAGAGACCGCGTTTGTCGGGGTAGAGCTTGGCCCTGACGCGGTTGTGTATCTCCCTTATTCTGCGGATGGCCTCGCGGATGTCCTCCTTCGTCCCCTGGACGTTTATCTTCAGGTCGTTCAGCTTGCCGTGGACGTATATGAACGCCGGAAGGCGGAGACGCTGAAGCTCCCGCATGAACTCCTCCTTCTCCCTGTCGTCGCGGACGTGGATGGTTATTACCTTCTTAGCCCTCGCCATACTCACACCCTCATCTTCCTGTAAAGGGTGGAGAGCTTCCTCGTCTCGACGCTTCCGCAGCGCGGGCAGATAAGCCTGTCGCCGCGCCTCACCAGGGGGGTCCTGCAGCGGGAGCAGAGGGCATAGACCACGCCGAGGTCAGGCCCTTTGGTGGAGAGCTGTATGGGACTCTTCTCGTTCGCTATAACCCTGGCCCTCACGATGTCGCCGACCTTGAACTCCGTGGACATGCCCTCAACGTAGCCGTCCCTGACCTGGGATATATGGATTCCGGCGAGCTTCGAGGTGGCTATCTCCCTGTCATCCTCCCTTCCTTCGATTTTAATGAGCTGGACTATCGCCGCCTGCGGCTTGACCTCTATGACGTTCGCTATGACCACGTCACCCACCTGCGGCAGGGGTGGGGTGTCGGTGACGGGTTCAACGCTGATTTCCATCCTGTCCTGGTCGATTACAACCTTCCCCGCTCTCACGGCGTAGAGCTCGCCGTTCTCTTCCTTAACCCCTTCTCCTGGGAAGTACTCCTCGATGACGCCGAGGTAGTCACCGGGAAGAACGATATCACCGCTTTTTGCGCCGTTCTTTTCGTCCATTCTTCCACCTCCATGAAAGTTGAAATCCGGATTTTTTAAGCCTTTGCCATGCGGGAGGATTTATAAGGGCGAGGGAAAAAGTTTTAGTAATTCCAATTGAGCCTATGGTGGTGGTTAGGAATGAGAATGCTTCTGATACACAGCGACTATCTGGAGTATGAGGTCAAAGACAGGGCCCTTAAGAACCCGGAGCCGATAAGTGAAGAACAGAAGAAGGGAAGGCTCGACGAGGTTCTGGCGGTTTTCATGAGCGTTGAGAAGGCCGACGAGACCAACCCCGACGAGGTCGTTGAGAAGGCAGTTATTGAGATTAAGGACGTTGCATCACAGGTAAAGGCTGACAGGATATTCGTTTATCCCTTCGCCCACCTGAGCAGCGAACTGGCAAAGCCAGATGTCGCACTCAAGGTTCTCCAGAGGATCGAAGAGAGGCTCAGGCAGGAGGGCTTTGAGGTCAAGCGCGCGCCCTTCGGCTACTACAAGGCCTTCAGGCTGAGCTGCAAGGGCCACCCGCTGGCGGAGCTCAGCAGGACGATAGTGCCGAGCGGCGAGACCGTCAGCAAGGAGGAGCGCAACATAGCCCTTGAGAAGGAGGAGGAGCTGAAGAGCTACTGGTACGTGCTCACGCCGGAGGGTGAGCTGGTCGAGGTCGAGAAGTTCGACTTCACCGGGCACGAGAACCTCAGGAAGTTCGCCAACTACGAGATAAGCAAGAACAGGATAGCCGACAGGGAGCCGCCCCACGTCAGGCTCATGCTCGAGCACGAGCTGGTTGATTACGAACCGGGAAGCGACGGAGGCAACCTCCGCTACTATCCGAAGGGACGCCTGATAAAGGGTCTCCTTGAGCAGTACGTCACCGAGAAGGTCATAGAGTACGGCGCCATGGAGGTCGAGACCCCGATTATGTACGACTTCGAGCACCCGGCGCTCGAGAAGTACCTCAACCGCTTCCCGGCGAGGCAGTACGTCGTCAAGAGCGGCGACAAGAAGTTCTTCCTCCGCTTCGCTGCCTGCTTCGGCCAGTTCCTCATAAAGAAGGACGCCACGATAAGCTACCGCAACCTGCCGCTCAGGATGTACGAGCTCACCCGCTACTCGTTCAGGCGCGAGAAGAGCGGCGAGCTTTCAGGCCTCAGGAGGCTCAGGGCCTTCACGATGCCCGATATGCACACCGTTGCGAGGGACCTGAAACAGGCCATGGACGAGTTCAAGAAGCAGTACAAGCTCAGCATGGAAGTGCTTAGGGGTGTTGGCCTCACCCCGGACGACTACGAGGTTGCCATAAGGTTCACCGAGGACTTCTGGAAGGAGAACAGGGACTTCGTCGTTGAGCTGGCGAGGATAATCGGCAAGCCGGTCCTCATCGAGATGTGGAAGCAGAGGTTCTTCTACTTCATACTCAAGTTCGAGTTCAACTTCGTGGACAACCTCGACAAGGCTGCGGCTCTGAGCACCGTCCAGATCGATGTCGAGAACGCCGAGCGCTTCGGCATAACCTACTACAACGAGGAAGGCAAGGAGGAGCACCCGCTCATACTCCACTGCTCGCCCAGCGGTGCCATTGAGCGCGTTATGTACGCCATCCTTGAGAAGCAGGCGAAGCTTCAGGCGAAGGGTACCAAGCCGGCCTTCCCGCTCTGGCTCAGCCCGATACAGGTCCGTGTTGTCCCGGTCAGTGAGGAGGTCATGGACTACGCGCTCTACGTGGCCGGGAAGCTTGAGGGGGCCAGGATCCGCGTTGATGTCGATGACACCGGCGACAGGCTCAACAAGAAGATAAGGAAGGCCGAGAAGGAGTGGATTCCCTACGTCATCGTCGTCGGCAGGAACGAGAAGGAGCAGGGCACCGTAACCGTCAGGAGAAGGAGCGACGGAAGGCAGGTCGAGATGCAGCTCGAGGATCTCATCAAAGAGATAAAGGGTCAGGTCGAGGGCTTCCCGTACAGGCCGAGGCCCCTGCCGCTACTCCTCAGCAGAAGACCCAGGTTCAGGGGCTGATAGCCTCTCAAGTGTTATTTTTTTCTTCCCTGCACTTACCCTCAGTGAATAAACGCCCGGCTCAAAGTCAGCATAGGGGGCTTTTATGAAGTACAGGAGTTCCTTGACATGGTCCTCCCGTATCCAGGATTTTGCAAGAATCACGTAGTCACTGACGTTTGAAACCCACGCCGCGAACCTCCTCGATACCATATCGGCATTCAGTGCCAGGAACAGAGAAGACTCCGGGAAGCGAACGCTTTTGTGGGCTATGGTTTGATTCAACAGCTTCAGGGTCTGCTCCTCTCCAAGCATCATGGCAGCACCGTCAAGGGTATAAACCATCCTTACGGCCCGGTCAGATTTCAATCTTTCCCTGAGCGGGCCGCAGTATATCATGTCCACCTTGGGGTTTATGGTCTCCGGTTCAACTCTGTCAAGGTAGAAAACGTTCCTTATCTTCGGACGGAGAGGGGAGTAGCGGGAGCCGAAAACATCGATGATGGCCAGTTTATCGTCGATAAGGGCGTCCTCTGCGTCGACGCCAACGCTCTGAAACCTGCTGATGAGACTCCTAAGGGGGACGCTATAGTTTGAAATCACAGCAAAATATTCATTTTCCATGGCCTCACGGAGGAGAAGGAACAGCATCTGCCACGCGGATGAGTAGGCGTCATATATGACAGCGACGGTGGATCTGTGAAGAATGGAGGAAGGGAAAATATCGAGGGGCCCGTCCATTATCTACCCTCCGGGGGTGTTCCCGCGAGGATCTCATCCAGGAAGTCCCTGGCCTCCTCGCTGAACTCCTTCAGGGGGACCTCCTTACCGTACTTGTCGTAGACCCTGCCGTCCCTGAAGTTTATCTCAAAGACCTCGTAGCGCTCCTCGCTCTTCTCGTGGTGCTTTATGCCGTGCCCCTTCAGGTGCCTCTCGAGGCTCTCGACATCGACGTACTTTCCGCACGCTTCACACCTGTAGAACTGCCAGAAGACGTAGTCCTGGCCGGCGAGCATGTTGTTCTTGATGTGGTTGATGAGGACGCCTCCGAGGTACTCGTAGAGGTCCTCCTGGATTAAGCTGCCGTTGTCCTCAACGACCTTGAAGCCGCTCCATACGATGTGGTCGTTGATATCTGCAAGGGTCGCCTTTATGTAGCGGTAGGTGAGAATGAACGCCCCGTTGTGGACGTAGAACACGCTCTTGTCCGGAACCGCTATTATCCGTATTCCAACCCCCTCTCCCTCGGCCAGCTTCTCCGCGTGCTCCTTGTTGTCCGCGACGTCTATTGTAACCCTGACGTTGCTCTTCTTGTGGATACCCACTATCTTGTCGCCGGATATTTCCCAGTGATAATCATCCAGGTATCTCACCTGAGCGTAGACCCTCTTTATCCTTGGGCTCAGTTCACCGTACTCCATTAGTCACCACCGTGGAGAACTCGAAGCCAACGTTAATAAGCTTTAGCGGAAAATTTTAAAAAGGGTCGTTCAGGGAGGAAAAGGTTCCGATGGAGAAAAGCTACCTCCCAAAGCGCCTCTGGCGCTTTTGATACTCGCGTATTATTCTGAGGAAGTCAATCTTCCTGAACTCCGGGAAGTACACATCGACGAAGAACAGTTCACTGTAGGCGATTTGATACAGGAGGAAGTTGCTTATCCTCTCCTCTCCACCGGTTCTTATGACGATGTCGGGGTCGGACATGTTCGGATAATAGAGGTACTCCTTTATGAGCTCCTCATCGACGTCCTCCGGCTTTATCTTTCCCGCCAGAGCGTCCCTCACGATGTCCTTAACCGCATCGGCTATCTCGCTCCTTCCCCCGTAGGCGAGGGCTATGTTCAGCGTGTAGTTGGAGTACTTTCTGGTGGCCCTCTCCGCCTCCTCCGCGGCTTTCCTGACGTTCTCAGGTAGGAGTTCCCTCCTGCCCAGGACGTTAACCCGGATGCCGTACTTGTGCACCCTCTCGTCGGTGAGGAGTTCCTTGAACTTCTCTTCAAAGAGCCCCATGAGGGCGTTCACTTCATCGGGAGTTCTCTTGAAGTTCTCGGTGGAGAATGCGTAAACTGTGAGCGTCCTTATACCCAGCTCACGGCACCACTCGAGTATCTCCTCGAGCTTCTGGGAGCCGAAAAGGTGGCCGTACCATGGCGGCTTCTCGAGCTTCCTGGCCCAGCGCCTGTTTCCATCCATTATTATGGCCACGTGGTTGGGTATGCGGCCCCCCTTAACCCGCTCGAGGAGGTAGTCCTCGTACATGTCGTAGGCGGGCTTGAAAATGATGTGGGGAACGTGGGAAAGAAGACGGGAAAGCATCGGGCATCACTCGATCTTCTTCCTTGACCCGAGGTGCTTCTCCGCCAGTTCCATGTATATCTCGGCGTTCTTCTTCGTCCACTCGATCTCCTCTTCGCTGAGCTGCCTAACGACCTTTCCTGGAACGCCGACGACGAGGCTGTAGTCGGGTATCTTCTTGCCGGGCGGGACGAGGGCACCGGCGCCTATGACGACGTGCTTGCCTATCTTGGCGCCGTCAAGGACTATTGCCCCCATTCCTATGATGGTGTAGTCTCCCACCTCGGCACCGTGCACGACGGCGTTGTGGCCGATGGTGACGTACTTTCCGATTATCGTCGGCTGGCCGTGGGAGGTGTGTATGCTGACGTTGTCCTGGACGTTGGAGCAGCAGCCGATGTAAATCTGCTCTATGTCTCCCCTCAGAACAGCGCTCGGCCAGACGCTGGTCTTCTCCTCAAGGACGACGTCTCCTATGACGGAGGCACTCTCATCGACGAATGCGGTCTCATGAATTTTAGGCCTCTTTCCATCGAGTTCGTAAATCGCCATAAGCATCACCGGCTTTACTCCTCGACATAACTTATAAACCTAACCGGGCAAGATGGTTCGAGGGAGTGCAATGAGGTACAGAAGGGGAGCGAGCGCGGAGAGGGAACTCATAAAGATGCTCGAGAAGGCAGGTTTCGCGGTGGTGCGCTCCGCGGGGAGCAAGAAGGTTGACATCATAGCCGGAAATGGGAAACTCTACCTCTGCATAGAGGTCAAGAGTACCCACGACGACAGGCTCTACTTCAGCGAGGAGGACTACAGAAAGCTGACCTCCTTTGCCGAGCGGTTCGGGGGAAGGGCAGTCATAGCGGTCAAGTTCATCAACAACGGCTGGAGGTTCTTCTACCCGGCAAACCTGGAGAAAGGGGGCAAGAACTATAAGGTGAGCCTTCAAACAAAGAATTACCTCACCTTCGATGAAGTCATCGGAAGACAGAGGTCCCTCGAAGGGGTGATAGAACGTGAAACTTAGGGGAGTCCTGATTATAATCCTGCTCACCGCGATGCTTCCGTTTCTGCCTCCCACAAGCGCCCAGTCGCCCCTCGTAATCGTGCCGCTGAACAGCGATTTCTCCGGGGTTCCAGGGGACACCATAATAATCCCCTTCAGGCTGGAGAACCTCGGGAACCAGACCCTCGAAAACGTCAGCGTTTACATCACCGGGCCCGCCGAAGGATTCCTCTACCAGAGCAAGGTCATCAGAGAGCCTATAGAACCGAACCAGACTTACCAGGACACGCTCTCCGTGAAGATACTGAACGCGGACACCGGGAGGTACACCCTGAAGCTGGTAGCGAGGACGGGAAACACGTACAGCGAGGCTCCAATCGAGGTTAAAGTCAGGCTCGTGGTGGACTATTCCCTGTACGTCATCTCCGAGGAGAGGTACATATACGGTCATGATGTTCCGCTGAAACTTAAGGCCGTTACAGGGGCGAACGGCGTGCTGACCGGAAGGATCGGGTACCACCTGAGCCACAACGGGCATGTAATTAAGAACGTCAGCCTGGTGACGTACATCAGGCCAGACGACCCGTGGGAGCAGGAGATACTCCTTCCAAAGCCTGGAATCGGGGAATACACCCTGACCCTGTGGGCAAACTTTAGCGGAGTTTTCAAAGAGGTTTCCAAGACGTTCATTGTATACCAGAGGAACCTCACCTACCGGGCGTTTTACAGGGACGGTTCAATAAACGTGGAGGTTTATGGGGAGGATGGAAAGGGTGTGAGGGGAATCCCCGTCAGCATCAACGGTACGGTGCTCACGACCGATGAAAACGGCAGGGTGATTTACGCAGTATCCACCCCCGGAACTTATCGAATAACCCTGAATCTGGATGGGAGAATAGCCCACACTACTGTCAATGTGAACTCCCTGCAGATGACCCTCTTCCAGAATAAAACCAGAATCTTAGTCACAGTCACCGACACGAAAGGCAATCCACTAGCCAATGTAACCGTCGTGGCCGTTGGGCCGAAGGGGACGGATTACAGGGTAACCGACGCATCCGGAATCGCGGTGGTTAACCTAGAAATCACCGGGTATGGAACGATCATGATTCGGGCCACGAGCAGCAGGTATCTGGGCACGTCCGCCAATCTCAAAGTTGCCGAACCGGAAAAGCCTTCCGCGCCGACCACAACGTCCAGCTCGAGCCCAACGACCACCACACCCCAACCACCCACGACCACCATCCCATCAAAGCCTCCGAGGGACTACGGCCCGCTGGCGGCTATACTTCTGATTGCAGGTGTGATTCTGGCAGGAAGTTCGTACATGGCATTCTTCAGGCCAACGATTCTGGAGGAGACCCTCGACAGATACTACTTCGTCAAGGTGAAGGCGCCCAGGCTGAATGGCGTTGATAACTTCAGGTTCGAGAGGAGCGTCAACGCAGTGGAGGTCAGGGCAACGAAGGGCAGGGCTAAAATAGAAGACGGGAGGGTTGTATGGGAGATAGAGCATCTGGAGCCGGAGGAGGAGGCCTACCTGCAGGTCATCCTCGGCTGAATCCCTTTTCTTTCGTAAACCTTATTAAGCCGGCCGAACACATTCAGATGGAAATCTAAAGGAGGCGAAAGCCATGGTGGACATTGAGCTGCTCAGGAAAGTGGTGGAGGCGCCGGGAGTTTCTGGCTACGAGTTCCTTGGAATAAGGGACGTCGTTTTTGAGGCCCTGAAGGACCACGTGGACGAGATACACGTTGACAAGCTCGGCAACGTCATCGCCCACAAGAAGGGCAACGGGCCGAGGGTGATGATTGCTGCGCATATGGACAAGATAGGCGTCATGGTCAACCACATAGACAAGGAGGGCTACCTCCACGTCGTTCCCGTTGGAGGAGTCGACCCCAGAACCCTCGTCGCCCAGAGGATAAGGTTCTTCACCGAGAAGGGCGAGCGCTTTGGAGTCGTCGGCCACATACCGCCCCACCTCCAGAAGCCGGAGGACAGGAAGAAGGCCGCCGACTGGGACACCATCGTTGTGGACGTTGGTGCCGATAGCAGGGAGGAAGCCGAGGAGATGGGCTTCCGCGTTGGAACCGTCGGCGAGTTCGCTCCGGCCTTCGTTCAGCTCAACGAGAACAGGATTGCCACACCGTATCTCGATGACCGCGTCTGCCTCTACGCCATGATAGAGGCCGCCAGAAGGGTTGAGAACCACGAGGCTGATATCTACTTCGTTGCCTCCGTCCAGGAGGAGGTTGGCCTGAGGGGTGCCAGGGTTGCCAGCTACGCCATCGACCCGGAGATAGGCATAGCGATGGACGTCACCTTCGCCAAGCAGGTCGGCGACAAGGGCAAAATCGTGCCAAAGCTCGGCGGCGGCCCGGTCATGGACGTCGGCCCGAACATCAACCCCAAGGTTCGCGCCTTCGCCGATGAGGTTGCCAAGAAGTACGGCATAGAGCTCCAGGTCGAGGCCAGCCCGAGGCCGACCGGGACGGACGCCAACATAATGCAGATCAACCGGGAGGGCGTTGCAACGGCCGTCCTCAGCATACCGATACGCTACATGCACAGCCAGGTCGAGACGGCCGACCTGAGGGACATAGACAAAACCATCGAGTTCGCGAAGCACTTCCTCGAGGAGCTTCGCGAGATGGACCTCACTCCGTGAGGTACCTGCTAAATAGCGATCAGCTTAACACACCGGAACAACCTGGGAGTTATGGGTTGCTCTCCGGTGATCGGAGACTTTTTCTAATTTTCCTGTGCTTTTAATTCATTGGAATTTATACAACGTTCTCGGCGCGTTCCAAGGAAAAAGTTTATTTTATTGGGGGTTAAATTTGATATTGATAATACAACAGCGATTCAGAGAACTGCCACGGAGGCACCACGATGATAGAAGTTGAACTTAAGGGGTACGCCGACGATGGCATTTTCAACAGGGTTCGTGAAAAGTTCAAGCTCATGAGGCGGGAGTATCATGAGGACACGTATTTCTCGCACCCCTGCAGGGACTTCAGCGAAACTGATGAGGCACTGAGGATACGGGTGAAAAAATTTAACGGGCATTTTGAGGCATTTCTGACGTACAAAGGTCCCAAACTTGACGGGGAGTCAAAAACCCGCCGGGAGATAGAGGTACCGATAACCGACCCCGATGAGCATGAACGAATACTGAACTCCCTGGGTTTCCATGAGGTCCTGACCGTTGTAAAGGTGCGGGAGAAGTACTACTACGACAAGGGAGTGGTGATCACCCTGGACAACGTGGAGGGACTTGGCAAGTTCGTGGAAGTGGAGACCCTAGTGGAGAGCGAGGAGGAGATAGAACCCGCGGTGAAGAAGCTCAGGGGATACTAAATTCGATAGGGGTAACCAAGCTCGAGAGAAGGTCGTACCTGGAATTGTTGCTCGGGGGGAAAGAATGAGCGTAAGCAAACTCGACGAGTTCTTCGGGTCCCTTGGGGGCAAGGAGAATAAAAAATCAGACCTGGAGATACTTGATGAAATCGAGGACTCTTTAAAGGAGGGCAATATAGACCAGGCCATACTCCTTCTCAGGGATATAAACAAGGAGCACAATCTCTTCCTGGCCCTAAGGATGGTGCTTCGCGAAATCCTCTCAAAAGACAACCTCTCCGGAAACGCGTCGGAGGCCGAGGTCAGATCCAAGATCAAGGAACTGACCCTCCTGGTGAACACTATACTAAACCCCCTGCACCGTGCCGTTTTGATGGCGGACATCGCCATCGCATTTTACAGGATCAACGATGATTTCAGTGGGGACCTGACACTTAAAGCCGCCATAGACCTCGCGATAAACAGCACAAACATACTAAAGGAGATAATACTCGGGCTCGTGAATCATGGCCTCCTTGACAAAGCGGGCTATGCGATGAATCTCGTCAAGGACCCTGAAAAGCTCGACGTTGTTCTGGTCCAGCTGGCAGAAAAGCTGTACCGGGAAGGAGACCTGGAAAAGGCAACGCGGGTTCTAAAGCACATAACACACCCGTTTCACAAAGCCATGGCGCTTTACTCCATAGCCCTGATAGAGGCGGATAGAAACAGGGAGGACGCCAAGAAAATACTGGAGGTAGCGTTTAAGGTGGCGGAGAAGATAGACGACCCGCACGCGAGGTTTGAGGTGAACATGAAGCTCTACGACTTAAAACACAGACTCGAAGGTACCTCCGTCAGTCTGATGAGCGTCCTATCAGGCGAAGGAAAGCCTCCGGAGTGAGGACGGTTTCATCGATAACACCCCTTCTCTTCAGCTCGTGGGAGATCTCAAGGGCCGGCGGAAGCTTCACCCCGAGCTTTCTGAGGGTATCAACCTCCTCCGCCACCTCCTCGGGGGTCCCCTGCAGGACTATCTCACCGCGGTCCATGACTATAACCCTGTCTGCGTAGCGAAGAATGTAGTCGGTATGATGCTCCACGAGGACGACGGTTATACCGTGCTCCCTGTTGAGAAGCGACACAAGGCCCAGGACCTCCCTCCTCCCCACGGGGTCAAGCTGGCTCGTCGGCTCGTCGAGGACTATTATCGACGGCTCCATCGCAAGAACGGCCGCTATAGCGAGCCTCTGCTGCTGACCGCCGCTCAGGTTCGGTGGGAACTCCCCCTCAAGGCCTCTCAGGCCGGTGACCTCAAGGGCCCACCGGAGCCTTCTTAGTATCTCATTCCGCTCGAGTCCCAGGTTCTCCAGACCGAAGGCTATCTCCTCCACGGTCATGTTGAAGAGCTGGCTCTCGGGGTTCTGGAGGACGAGACCGACGACCGCGGAAAGCGTTGGGACGGGGGTTTCCTTCGTGTTGTACTCCTCCCCCGTCCTTGGGTCGGTAATAACCACATCGCCCTCGAACTCCCCCTTTATAGAGTTGGGAATTATTCCGTTGAGGGTGAGGCAGAGGGTGGACTTTCCGCTCCCGCTCGGGCCGATTATCCCGAGGAGCTCCCCCCGCTTTACCGTGAAGCTGACGTCCTTCAGGGAATGCCTCTCCGCCCGACGGTACCTGAAGCCAAGGCCCTCAACACTGATTACGTTCATCTGCCCCTCACCACCCTCGGGACGAGGAAGAACGTGCTTATAATGAACACCAGGGTGGAGAATATCTCGAGCCTCCCTATCCACATGTGGAGGATGAGGAGCACCTTCATATCGACGGGCATGTACGTTGAGGTTATCCCCACGCTCAGCCCGACGTTGCCCTGGGCGGAGGCCACCTCGAAGAAGGAATCCACGAGGCTGGTTCCCATGCGGAGCATCGTGTAAACGGTCCCGAAGAGGAGCAGGGCAATGTAGGTTATCGTGAAGCTCATGACCTCCTGAATATCCTCCTCGGTGAACAGATAGTTACCGACCTTGCGCTTTATGATGGCTCCCCTGGGGAGTATGGCCTGTTGAATCGTCCATTTGAGACTCTCGTACATCAGCGTGACGCGGATGAGCTTTATACCTCCCGCGGTGCTTCCAGCACCACCACCTATGACCATGAGGATTCCGATTATGAACTTGCCGAGCTCGGGGTACCTGCGCAGGTCAGCGATTCCGAATCCGGTACAGGTTATGGCTGAAACCGAGTGAAAAACCGCCTGGCGGAGGGAATCGCCCACGTTGTCGCCCACCTGGATGAGGCTGTAAGCGGTAATCGCCACCGCGGGGACGAGGAAAATGAACATGTACCTGACCTGGATGTCCTCAAAGAAGGGCTTCAGGTGCTTGCTGACGAACATCCTGTAATGAACCGTGAAGTTGACGGCACCCATTATCATCAGGAATATCGTGACCGCTTCGATGGACGTGCTGTTGAAGTAGCCGATGCTGAGGTCGTGGGTGCTCATACCGCCAGTCCCCAGGCCGGTCATGGAGTGGGTAACCGCATCGAAGAGCGGCATGCCGTTGATGTAGTACAGGTAAACGCCCACAACGGTCAGAACGAAATATATCTGGAAGATGACCTTGGACGTGTTGACCAGGTTGGGGAGGATTCTTTCGCTCCTGGCCTCGGCCCGGTAGAGCCTCGCGGCGGCCACCCCGGGGCGTATGAGGACGGTCAGGGCGACAAGAACTATACCGATTCCACCGAGCCACTGCATCCAGGCACGCCAGAAGAGGAGGATATGGGGATAGCCCTCCAGATTGGTCATCATGGTGAGGCCCGTACCCGTCCACGCGCTCATGCTCTCGAAGTAGGAGTCGATGAACGACATCTTGGCTATGGCCATGAAGGGTACGACGCTTATTGCGGAGGCAAAAAGCCAGGTGAACGCGGCCGAAACCATCGCCTGCCGGAGGTTGACGTCCTCAATTTTACCCATATGCCTCGCCAGCCAGGCACCGAAGAGCACACAGAACGTGCCCGGAAGGGCAAAGTAGATGACGTAGTTAATCTCATCGGGGTAGAACCACGCCAGCAGCACAGGAATGAGGTAGGCGATGCCCACGCCCTGAAGGATTGAGCCGATGAGGTTCTTCACCACGAACAGATCGTCCGAGATGTTGATGTGCTTGCCGAGTTCCAGCATAGGCCCACCGTAGGGTTAGGGTTCGCACCAAATAAAAGGTTTTCCCGTGGAAAGGTTTAAGGGGCACGTGCTCACCCCAGTTATGGTGATAAAAAGTGGACGAAAGGGAGGCACTGATAAAGGCCGGCGAGATAGCCAGACAGGTCAAGAAGGAAGTTGTCGAGCTCATAAAGCCGGGAGCAAAGCTCTATGATATCGCCGAGTTCGTTGAAAGGCGCATAGTTGAGCTTGGCGGAAAACCGGCGTTCCCGTGCAACCTTTCAATAAACGAGATTGCGGCCCACTACACACCCTACAGGGGCGACGAAACCGTCCTCAGGGAGGGCGACTACCTCAAGCTCGACCTCGGCGTTCATGTCGATGGCTACATAGCCGACACCGCCGTAACCTACCGCGTCGGGATGGAGGAGGACGAGCTGATGGCGGCCGCCAGGGAGGCCCTCGAAAACGCCATCTCCACGATCAGGGCAGGTACCAAGATAAACGAGCTGGGGAAGGCCATAGAGGACACCATACGCGGGAAGGGGTTCAACCCGATAGTCAATCTAAGCGGCCACAAGATAGAGCGCTACAAACTCCACGCCGGCATCAGCATACCCAACATTTACCGCCCCACCGATAGCTACGAGCTCAAGGAGGGGGACGTCATAGCGATAGAGCCCTTCGCGACCACCGGTGCCGGCCAGGTCATAGAGGTGCCGCCGGCGCTCATCTTCATGTACGTGCGCGATAGACCCGTGAGGATGGCCCAGGCAAGGAGGCTCCTCATGCACATCAAGAGGGAGTACAAAACGCTTCCCTTCGCCTACCGCTGGCTGCAGGACTTCATGCCGGAGGGACAGCTCAAGCTCGCCCTCGCCCAGCTCGACAGGGTCGGGGCCGTTTACAGCTACCCGATACTGCGTGAGGTCAGGGGCGGTACGGTCGCCCAGTTCGAGCACACGGTCATCGTGGAGAAGGACGGGGCCTACATCATGACCTAAGGCCTTTTCCACCCAATTTTGCGGCTGGTTACCCTCTCCCCTTCTTGCGAGGACATCGAATCAGCGTCTCATTTCCATATTCGCAGTACCGGGGGAACGTTGCAGATGGTAAGACTGGAGAAGAGGGGAATCAAGACCCCATCGGGCTCGGCAGTTGTGGCGCCGGGGCAGGGATTTGAACCCTGGTGGGCAGAGCCCACTGGATCTCGAGTCCAGCGCCTTCCCAGGCTAGGCTACCCCGGCGCGGTTGAGAGTTCATGGTGGAGTTTTATAAATCTTTCCGCGAAAAATTTATTAAGCTGGAGTTACTAAAATCCCGTTGAAAAGGTTTAAATTGACCGGCGCCCTAGTATATTACGAAGGAGGTGACAGCATGGTCGGTATTCTTGTGCAGGAAGTTATGACCGACAGGTTCCAGAAAATCGACATCGCCGCCCCGCTTTCTGAGGCGATCGGAATTTTTGAGAAGGAAGACCCCGACCTTATTCTGGTCTTCGACGGAAACCTGTACAAAGGAGTCCTGACGCAGGACCTTATTATACGCTCCCACCTCAAGTGGGACCCCACCAAGGCCAAGGTTAAGGATGTTTACAAGCCCGCCCCGGTCATCAAACCGGATGAGGATCTCAGCAAGGCTGCCAAGCTCATGATGGAGGTTGATCTCCGCTCCCTTCCGGTTGGGGAGAGCAAGGCTGAAATCATAGGTGTTATAAGCGATATAGAGCTTCTCAAGAGGGTCGCCGAGGGAGAGTTTGGAAAGAAGAAAACTGAGGAGTTCATGACCAAAGACGTCATAACCCTGAAACCGGACGACACGGTGGCCAAGGCCCTGGCAACGATGCGCGACCACGCCATATCAAGGATTCCGATAGTAAACGAGGCTGGAAAGCTCGAAGGGCTCGTAACCCTCCACGACCTCATCATAAGGTTCATCAAGCCCCGCTTCAAGTCCCAGTACGGTGAGGTGGCCGGTGAGAAGATTCCCCCGTTCAGCATGCAGCTCCGCGACGTCATGATAAGGGGCGTTATAACCGCCAGGCCGGAAGCCAGAGTCAAGGAGGCCGTAGCAACGATGATGGAGAACGCCATCGACGGCCTCGTCATCGTCGATGATAACAACAAGGTTGTGGGTGTCCTGACTGTAAAGGACCTGCTCCTGCCGATATCGAGGATGGTTGAGAAAGAGGCCCGCTTCTACCTCCAGCTGGGCGGTGATGCGGAGATACTCAGCGACTTCACGAGGGAGCGCATCATAGAGGACGTCAGGCGCTTCGTTGACGGCTACGAGGACCTTCTGGGCCAGGAGGGCATAATCTACCTCTACATAAGGCGCTTCAACGAGAAATTCCGCGGCGTGCACCTTTACCAGGCCAGGATGCGTGTGGTCACTGACAGGGGAGTTTTCATAGCCACCGGCGAAACCTGGGGCGCCATACAGGCCGTTCACGACGCGCTGAGGGCCATCGAGAGGCAGCTGCTCCAGAAGGCCGAGCTGGAGCACGACACCCGCTACTACAAGAGGTTCATCGAAAAATTGGGACTGGAGTGATTTCACTCCAGCTTTTCATCGTCTTTTCTCCCGGGAGTGCCCCATGGGAAGGGGAGTCAGTGACTGAATTCCCTCTCAAGTATCCTTCTCTGGCGCGGTTCCAGGGTATTAAGGTTGGCGACCAGTATGATGGTGCCCTCAGAGCTGACTACCCGGTCCTTAACGTTAAGCAGGAACTTAACGGTATTCTCGAATCCATTTTCAAGCATCAGATACTCAAAGGCATCGATATAAACCAGACTGTAGCCCTGACCGACGGCACGGGTTATGAGATCGGTCAGGATATCTATCTTCGTCGGACCCATGGCGTAGATTGTCGGGGACTCCTCCAGCTTACCTTCCTTCGCGCGGGTTATCCAGAACACCAGCGTGTTGGGGTGGATGCTTTCTTTGAGCATCCCCACGTCCTCACGGGTTATGAGTATGACGCCCGGTTTATCCCACACTGTCCCGAATCTGTGAACCACGTCCTCCCGTGTTGGGAAGAGATACGCCCCGGGAGGTATTTTCACGTCGGTGGAGGGTACCACTGGAGTCAGAGGGTAGAACACAAATTTCGTTGCCCCTATGGCGGCCATTAGCCTGAACACCGCACCCATAAAGAAGCCGATAGGCGCGAACCAGCTGATGAACCTAGTCACGGGGTATGTCAGGTTGAGCGCCCCGAGAAGTATCAACCCCCACGGGAACATCATCTCGACCCAGTGGTGTGACACAACGTATTTCCTCAGCACGTTACCAACGTAGATGAGAGCACCGCCGAATGCGAGGGACGGAAGGATGGCCCGCGTTGTTGGATCGTCTAGGATATCCGTGGCCAGCAGGAGGAGCCATATGTATGAGACCACCGCGAACAGGGAGATGTAAACCACATGCTTGAGTTTGCTCTCCCCGTGTTTTAAATGAACCGCCCCCCAAACCACCAGAAATGCTATGATGAAGTTCGGAATCTTGGCGGCGATTGCGTAGGCATCGGGATGCATCGTAATTCCCAGCGGCTCAAGGATGTAACTCTCAACGTCGAGGGCATCTATGAAAAACGCGGCCGTTAGCAAGACCCATCCTTTTTCCCGGGTCCGGTAGGCCTTATAAAAAACGGCCGCGAAGAGAACCCACCTCGAAATAAAGTTGAGGTAGGGAACCAATGACTCAGCGTTCATCTCATCATCACCGTTTTCTCCTGCTTCACGGTGACAATGTGCCCGGGTGGCACGTTTCTATCAACTATCACACCCGGACCAATAAAAGAGTTGCTCCCTATCTTCCTTCCAGGGTAGATGCTGACGTTTATGCCCACCTTGACGTTGTGGCCGATTATCGCGCCGAGCTTGTGCCTGCCGCTGTCCTCGAGCTTGCCCTTAACCTCAACCTTCACGTTGCCCCTGTCGTGCCTGAGGTTCGCGGTTATCGTCCCGGCACCCAGGTTGGTGTTCTCCCCGATTATCGAGTCACCGACGTAGTTGAGGTGGGGTGCGTTGCTGCTGTCCATTATTATGGAGTTCTTGACCTCCACCGCGTTGCCCACGTGACAGCCGTCCCCTATGCTGGTGGCGGGCCGTATGAAGCAGTTGGGTCCAATTCTGGAGTTCCTTCCTATCTTAACCGGACCCACGATGTACGCCCCGCTCCGGACGACTGTGCCCTCCCCAATTTCAACCGGCGGGACTATCGTGGCCCCTTCCTCCACTATACCCCGTATTTCGTGCCGCAGTTTATTCCTCAGGAGGTATTCGTTGAGCTCAAGGAGGTTCCAGGGCCTGCCTATGTCGTTCCAGTAGCCGGAGTAAACCGCATATGCCACCCTTCTGCCCGCCCCTATCATGAGGTTGAGGGTGTCCGTTATCTCGTACTCACCGCGCTTGCTCACGGGGGTTTTCCCGATGAACTCAAAGACCTCGGGCCTGAATATGTAAACGCCGAGGTTGGCGTAGCCCGAAACCTTCCCGGGTTTCTCCTTCACACCGGAAACGAGGCTCCCCTCGACCTCAATCTTGCCAAAGTGACTGAGGTCATCGAACTCTTTAACCAGAATGGCCGCGTCGGCCTTTTCCCTCCTGAAGGCCCCTATGAGATCCTTTACACCCTCGATCTCGAAGTAAATGTCGCCGTTGGCCACTATGAACTCCTCTTCCCCGACGTGCTCCCGGGCGGACTCTATTGCCTTGGCAGTCCCCTCGCCGGGCAGCTGCTCGACGTAGGTTATTGGCTTGCCGTTGAACTCATCTCCCAGGGCCTTGATCAGCTTCTCCTTCTCGTAGCGAACAACGATGATGAACTCATCCACGAAAGGGTCGAGGTTCTCAAGGACGTAACCGATTATAGGTCTGTTGGCCACCTTGAGTATGACCTTGGGCCTGTCATCCGTCAGCGGCCTGAGCCTTTCACCCTTTCCCGCGGCGAGAACAACAGCCTTCACATGACCACCCCCATCAGGTAGACCACGATTGCGATTAAACCGAAGGACACGAGGAACATCCGCCTCCCCACCGCGCCGGCAAGTTTGAGGAGGAGCTTCATCGTCACAAAGCTCACCACGAACGCCGCCAGGAACGCGGTGAAGAGCAGCGCAACGGGAAGCTCCGGATCCCATCCTCCCATGAAAGCGAGCTTCAGGACCAGATATGCAGGGGCTACCAGGAAGCTCAGCTCAAGGGCCCGCTTTACGTCCATCCCTGTGCACACAAGACCGAGGAGAACAAAGCCGCTCCTCGAGAGCCCCCCTATTAGGGCGACGCCCTGGGCCAGTCCCGATACCACCGCATCCACCAGGGTGGCCTCATCCTTTTTCTCCCGGATGCTGCTTTCGATCCCTTCGAGGGGTGCCCGAACGCGCGTACCGGCCAGGAGACCCACCAGGATCATCCCGAGGCCTGCGATCGCGTTTATCAGGTCGGAGGCACCGGGCCCCACTGCGTCGGAAACCGTCCTCAGGACGGGGTACCCCACCACCAGGGTGAAGGCGGAGGCGTAGATTAAGTACATCGTGTCCGAATCAAGACGTCTCTTAATTGCATTTTGGGAGCCGAGCGCTATCAGCTCCCTGAAATAGAAGAGGACAGCGAACGTCACACCCAGATATGAGGGGACGAGATAATCCCCGTACGAGGGTGCAATAACCCCCAGAAGGGCCGTGAAGGAGTGACCCTCCGGACCGACCGGGAGCCAGGAGCCAAGCGCGATTATCATCCCGGAAATCAGCGGTGCAACGTAGTCCACGGGCGATATCATGGCAACCACAGAAGAATTTAAACGGCCTAAAACATAAACTTTTCGAGGGATTCGGATGAGGCTGACCGTGATCTACGAGAACCATGCCGGGTTCGTGAAGGGCCTCCTGGGCGGGCACGGATTCTCCGCCCTCCTGGAGCACAGGGGCAGGAGGGTGCTCATCGACACAGGAACCGACGGGGAGGTGCTCCTCGGCAACATGGCCGAGCTTGGAATCGATCCCGGGGAAATAGACTTCGTCTTTATAACCCACGGGCACTACGACCATACCGGCGGACTGAAGGCGTTTTTAAATGCGCGGGAGGAGCCGGTGAGGGTTATCGCCCACCCGGGAATCTTCCGGCTCAGGGTGGCAGTGAAACCCCACAGGAGGGATATAGGGATCCCCTTTGACAGGGGGGAGCTTGAGGGGCTCGGGGCCGAGTTCATCCTGAAAGAAGAGCCCTTCGAGTTTGCGCCGGGACTCTGGAGTTCCGGGGAAATACCGCGGCGCACGTGGGACAGGGCCGTCGGCTACGTTGAGGAGAACGGCCGCCTCATCAGAGACCCGGTCCCCGATGATATCACTCTGATCATCGACCTGGGAGACGGGGTCGCCGTCGTCACCGGCTGCGGTCACTCCGGGGTTCTGAACATAGCGTGGCACGCGGAGGACGTTCTTGGGAAGCCGGTCAGGGCGTTGATAGGGGGACTCCACCTGAGGGGCGCCAAAAAAGAGCTTCTCAATGAAGTCGTCGAGGAAATCGACGCCGAAAGGCTCTACGCCGGCCACTGCACGGGGCTGGACGAGTATGCATTCCTGAAGGCGGGGCTGGGCGAGAGGATTGAACCCCTCCACGTCGGCAGGGTCATCGAACTTTAGCGAACCTTTAAATACCCGGCCGAAAAGCTAAGCACCGCGAGAGAAAAGAGAAGAGGAGAGGTGAGAGAGATGAAGAACCCCTTTGAAAAGATGCCGACGGTGCTTACCGCTGACGAGATTATTGACAAGGCCTTCAGGAGGGCGGAGAAGGCGGCCTCGGCCCTCACCCCCAAGGGCGGCCCCAGGGCCAAGGCCAGGCAGAGGGAGGAGCTGAGAATCAGAACGATCTCCAACGTCATCCGCGACAACCTGAGGAAACTGCTGGACAGGACACCGGGGGTTTCAGAACTTCCCCCGTTCTACAGGGAGCTGGTCGATACGCTCGTTGACCGCGACCAGTTCCACCGCTCCCTGGCCCACGTGAACTGGGCCATAAAAACCATTAGAAACCTCGAACAGCGCTACGTCGAGAAGATACGATACTCGCGCGACCCGGACGAGATGTCAAGGCTCCGAAGGCAGTTCTACGGCCGCGTCGCCGACGTCATCAGGGATATAGCAGATGACCTCGAGTACCTCAACCAGGCCAGAAACGTCCTCAAAGACCTCCCGGTCGTTGATCTCAACCTTCCGACGGTCGTGATAGCCGGCCATCCCAACGTCGGCAAGAGCACGCTCCTCAGGGTTCTGACGAACGCCAGACCCGAGGTCGCCAGCTACCCCTTCACAACGAAGGGCATAAACGTTGGCCAGTTCGAGGAGCACTACCTGAAATACCAGGTCATAGACACTCCCGGGCTGCTTGATAGACCCCTGAGCGAGAGGAACGAGGTCGAGAGGCAGGCCATCCTCGCTTTAAAGCACCTCGGAAAGGTCATCGTCTACATCTTCGACCCCAGCGAGTACTGCGGTTATCCAATTGAAGAGCAGACCCATCTGTTCGAGGAAATCTACGCCGAGTTCGGGGAGTTCCCCTTCATCGTCGTCCTCAACAAGGTGGACATAGCCGATGAGGAGAAAATCAAGGCCGTCGAGGAGTTCGTCAGGGCCAAAGGCCTCGAACCCCTCAGAATCTCGGCGCTCAACGGTGAGGGACTCGACGAGCTGAAGGAGCGCGTTATAGAGCTCGTTAAACCGATGGTCGAGGAGCAGGCTAGGAGGATAATGGAGAGGGAGCTGAGGAAGTACAGGGACGAGCTGGAGCTCTGACCGCGCTTCTTTTATACCGTTAACTACCGTAAAGCCAGAAAAGTTAACGGCAGCGTAAAGTTTTCAGGGTTGACGGTACTTAACGGTAATCAGGGACGTGAACGAACTTCTGGCACTCATTCGCCAGGGAGAGAATGAGAGGATAGAGTTCAAACGCAGGGCAACGCCTGAAATCGCCAGAGAGATATGCGCCATGGCAAACGCCGACGGAGGCTACATTCTGATAGGTGTGAGCGACGAGGGCAATGTTTTGGGATGTGACATCAAAAAGGCCAGGGAAACGATATCCTCCTCACTCCAGAACGTCACCCCTCCTCTGCAGGTAAAAACCCACGTGCTTGAGCTTGGTGGCAGAAACGTTCTTGTCATAGAGGTTCCAAAGTCCCGGAACCTCTGCTCCATAGGTGGAGTTGCCTACATCAGGATAGGCCCCGGGATAAGGCCCCTTTCAATCCAGGAGATTCTCATGCTTTCAGCCGAGCTGGGGGCGGTTACCTGGGATGAGTTCCCGGCGGCAGAGCTGTCGGAGATGAAGGAAGAATACGTTGAGTGGTTTTTCTCGGCGGTGGAGAGAGCGCGAGGCAGACGTATCCCGAAGGAAGACTGGAACCGTTACCGTAGGAGTGCAAAGGCGATTAAAGGGAACAAGCTGACGAATGCAGGGGTACTGTTTTTCACCGATGTCGAGGAGTTCATACCGCACGCGGGTGGCAGGATCGTCAGAATGGACGGAGAGAGACCCCTGTGGAGCAAGGAATTCAGGGGGCCGGTATGGAAGGTTATAGATGAGATGTACGCGGAGCTCCTTTCCCAGTTCAGCACGATAGAAGTGGTGATGGGAACGAAGAGAACCAAACTGCCCGAGTATCCCATAAGGGCCGTTAGGGAGGCGATAATAAACGCCTTCGCCCACAGGAACTACGCAATCCCCGCGGACGTCAGGATTTTCATTCATCCCGATAGGCTTGTAATAAGAAACCCCGGGGGCCTGATGCCTGGAGTGGATCTCGAAGACCCCGAACACGTGCCGAGGAACCCGAACCTCTGCGGACTTATGTACGATGCGGGCTACATCGAAAAGTACGGCTACGGTCTGAGACTGATCCGTGAGGAGTGCAAGAAGCACGGCCTCGTGGAAGTAGAGTTTAAGAACAGTGCGAACCGCTTTGAAGTGGTCTTCAAGAAGAAAACCGGCGAGCTTTTGGATGATACTGACAGGAAAATCCTTGAGTTCCTGACAGTCCCGAGGAGGAGCGGAGAGATAGCGGAGTACGTTGGCCTCTCAAAGCCCGCCGTGTTAAAGAGGCTTGAAAAGCTCGAAGCCCTGGGCCTTGCAAGAGCCATAGGCAGAGGTGCGCAGAGGAGGTACGAGATGGTTCATCGTTAACCATCGTAAAGCCAGAAAAGTTAACGGTAGCGTAAAGTTTTCAGGTTGACGGTACTTAACGATAACACTAAAAGGAGAAAAGAATTCAGGCGCTCTCCTCCTTGATGAGAACCGCGTTGACGACGCCGTCCTGGCCGGGCCTGCTGGTGACTATGGCCCTGCCGGCCTCGGTCTCGACGATAGCGCCCTTGGTGATTATGTTTCTCCTGACGTACTGCCTGTTGGCCGGGTTCTCGACGACGTTGAGTATCTTGACCTTCTTGCCCTTTCCGCCGTCGAAGACGTTGGCGTAGAGGGCCTCGATGAGCCTGACCTTCCTGTTTCCGCCGTAGGTCCTGATTATCTTCTTCTTTTCCCTGTCCTCGCCGACCTTGGTGAAAGCAGGCTCCCTTCCGAGCTCCCTCTTCCTCTTCTTCCTAGCGAGGATAATCCTTCCGCCCGAAGGCTTCTTGAGTGATCTTCCCTGCCAGATAGCCATTCTTCTCACCTCATGAGATTGATATTCTCGTTTACAACCTATCGCCACTTTCGGAGGTTCGTTTATAAGCTTTTCTGGCTCGCCGGCTCAAAAAATTTAAAAGGCCCCTCCCCCATTACTCCAGCGGGTGGTGGAATGGGCGCGATAGATGCGTTTGTAAGGACCTTCTCGCTCATGATGGAAGCAAAGAGACTCTACATCCCGGCGTTGATCTTCGCACTCCTACTGGCACCGGTAGCGGCGTACCTGCTCCCAGGCGAACCGTCCTTTGAAATCACGCCGAACCAGACCACGAGCGGAGACGTCATCATGGAACAGTACGGGGGAGACGTGGGGGAGGAGTTCCTGGACTACCTCGCCCAGCTCGGCAAGGCCTTCGCGGTGCTCACAGCCATCAGCGTCGTCCTCGGTTCGATAGTCCAGTACGCCATCACGAAGGGGGTTCTCCTCCACGAGTCGGGGGAGGAATACGGCATCGGTGAACTCTTAGTCGATGGCCTCAAGCATCTGCCGGGCGTCGTTGTCATAGAGCTGATCTTCATGGCCGTGTCCCTCTCGCTCGCCGCGGTCGCTCTCCTGCCGGCGGTTCTGGGGGCGCTGTTCCTCCCCTGGGGCGCGGTGCTGATACTGATCGGGGTCTTGCTTCTCCTGGCCGTGCTGGCCATCACAACCAGCCTTACGGCCATAGCAATACCCCTCTATGCAGATAAGGGAAGGATAGGTGCGGCCTTTGAGGCATTTGGGATGGTCTTTGGAAACGTCCTCTCCAGCCTCGCGTTCGGCGTGCTCCTCTGGGTGGGCGTGATAGCGATAACGATGGTCACGGGGCCCCTGGGCTTTGCCGCTGAGGTTCTCCTTCCGGCGGGGATTGCCGGCTACGTCTCGCAGTTCCTCCAGGCCCCCTTCAACGCCCTCCTCATGGAGTTCCTGTGCGTCGGAGGGGTTGCGTTCTACAGGGAGATTCAGAAGATGGAAGAACTGAAAAAAGTCGATGAAGAGCTCATGGAGCTTGGAATTGAGATTTAACCCCAGTATTTCCTCTCTTTTGCGGCCTTGACGAGCCCGCGGAACACTGGCGCGGGGTTCATCGGCCGCGACTTGAACTCGGGGTGGAACTGCGTGGCTATGAAGTACCTCCTGTCCGGGAGCTCGAGTATCTCCATCCTCCTGCCGTCGTCCCCGGCCACCCCGCTGAAGACCAGGCCCGCCTTCTCGAACTTCTCTATGTAGTCCGGATTGACCTCCCAGCGGTGCCTGTGACGCTCGTAAACTATCTCCTTCCCGTAAAGGGCCCTGGCCATGGTGTTGGGTTTTATGTGGACGGGGTAAGCTCCGAGCCTCATCGTACCTCCAAGCCTGTCCAGGTCCCTCTGCTCCGGCATGAGGTCAACAACGGGATGGGGTGTCTGCGGGTCTATCTCGGTGGAGTGGGCGCCTTTCAGGCCGAGGACGTTCCTGGCGAACTCAACGACGGTGAGCTGGAAGCCGAAGCAAATCCCGAGGAACGGAATGTCGTTCTCCCTCGCGTAGCGCGCCGCCATCATTTTGCCCTCGGTTCCACGGGCACCGAAGCCACCAGGAACGATTATCCCATCGACCCCCTCCAAAAGCTTGACACCGTGCTTTTCAAGCTCCTCCGCTTCTATCCAGCGTATCCTGACCTTGACGCCGTTGGCAACGCTGGAGTGCTTCAGGGCCTCCTTGATGCTCAGGTAGGAGTCCGAGAGCTTGACGTACTTGCCAACGACGGCTATCTCAACCGTGTCGGTGAGGGATTTGTACCTCTCAACCATGGCCCTCCAGGCATCGAGTTCCGGCTCCCTCTCGGGCAGACCGAGCCGCTTGGTGATGTACCGGGCCAGCCCCTCCTTTTCGAGCATCAACGGTACCTCGTAGGTGTCCTCAACGTCGTAGGCACTTATCACGGCCTCGTCGGGGACGTTGGTGAAGAGGCTTATCTTCATTCTCGCGCTTTCTTCGAGCGGGTCCTCCGAGCGGGCCACTATCGCATCGGGCTGGATTCCAAGGCTCCTAAGCTCCTTGACGCTGTGCTGGGTCGGCTTTGTCTTCTGCTCTCCAACAACCCTGAGCTTCGGCACGTAGGTGACGTGGACGAAGGCAACGTTCTCCCTGCCCTCCTCGATCTGCATCTGCCTCGCCGCCTCGAGGAAGGGCATGCTCTCGATGTCGCCGACGGTTCCGCCTATCTCCACCACGACAACGTCGTAGTCCCTGGCGAGCCGCCTGATGCGGTCCTTTATCTCGTTGGTGATATGGGGTATGACCTGGACCGTCGCACCGAGATATTCTCCTTTCCTCTCCTTCTCGATGACGGCGGAGTAAACTTTGCCCGTCGTTATGTTGTGGTCAAAGCTCAGGCTGGTGTCGAGGAAGCGCTCGTAGTTGCCGAGGTCGAGGTCAACCTCGCCGCCGTCGTCGAGGACGAAGACCTCGCCGTGCTGGTAGGGGTTCATCGTTCCGGCGTCGTAGTTAAGGTAAGGGTCGATTTTGATGTTAGTCGTCCTGAATCCCCTCGCCTTCATCAGCATTCCCAGTGAGGCGCTGGTTATACCCTTCCCAAGACCGCTAACAACACCACCCGTGACGAATATGAACTTTGCCATGGCAAAACCTCCAGGGGTTATGTCGTTGGTTGATTGGTGGGTGCTTAAAAGCTTTGTCGAGGCTGGAATGAAAAGGCTTAAATAGACCCATCTTCACACCACCACATGATGTAATATGGAGACTCCCAGTATAGAAGTCGACAAGACGCTCAGAAGTAAGAAGTTCGTGGGTCTGCTCATCGTGGCCCTGCTCGTAACCTACGCCCTCCCGTTCCCTCTGATGAGCGGGTTCATGGAGAGCTACGGGAGGGTAAAGGAGATACTGAGGCTGATGGAAAAGGAGAACGACGCCATAACCTGTCACTCGGTTTTCAACTCCAACCCCGACTTCTTCGGGAGCCATGGAATGAAATGCGACGATACCTACTATCGCCCCAGCGAGCCGACCGTTAGCTGCTGCGGAATGAGCGTCTACAGGGACACGTACTGGGAGTACCTCCGTGCATCGAGCGAGATGAGGGAAAAACTCCCCCTGATGGTCATCTTTGCAGTGTGGGCGTTCCTGACAAATCTGTCCTTTGGCTACGCTCTCGTGGACGCAGCTGTGGAGCTGGCTAGAGAGGAGAAGAGGGCCCTAGAATCCATAAAGGCTGGATTGAAAGCTTTGCCTGCCCTGGTTGCCGCGGAACTCCTGACGTTCGTGGTCGTTCTAATTGCACTGGTTCTACTGGCGATTCCCATAGCGATCTTCGGCCCATTCGGCTCCTTCGTAGCCGGGATACTGGCCACACCTACCTTCGCGCTCGTCGTCCCGGCGTACTACTTCACGGGGAACGTGGGGGTCGTGGGGGAGATATGGCGCGTCGCCAGGGCCAACCCCGGCGGTTACTTCACCCTGGGGCTGGGCCTCTCGATTGTGGACGTCTTTCTGGTTCTCCAGTACGAATACTACATGGGGGCGCTGACGCTGCTCATCCTGCTCCCCCTCGGGGCGGTGAGGTACGTGATAAACAGCCTGGGCGCACTGTGGGTGTACGTGGAGACGATTCCAGAAGAGGAAATTGAGGGAGAAACCTGATCACTCCCCAAGCTCCACGCCGTCCCCCTCGTCCTCCTCGGTCAGCTCCCTTATCTCATAGACCTTGAGGGGAACCTTCTTGAGGGCCTTGCCGATGACGGCCTTGGCTATCCTCTCGGCGTGCTCGATGGTCTGGGCGTTGTACACCTTAATCGTGAGGTACATCCCCACGAGACCCACCGAGCCAATGACGAAGGCACTCTCAAAGTGGGCCCCGCAGACGGGGCACTGGGAGTAGCCTATTTCAACCCTCACGAAATCAAGCTTCTCCTTATTGAGCGCCTTGGCGACCTTGGAAACCGCAACGTTTATCGCGTCCTCGCTGGTCTCGACGTCCCTCACGATTATGGGTGCCTCCAAAACGACGACGTAGTCTCCCATGGCTCTCACCTCAGCCGAAGGCAAAAAGTCTGTCATCCTCTCCCCTGAAAACGCCAAGCCTCACGCCGGCGTCGATAAAACCATGCGCGTAGTTGAGTGCCGCGAAAGCCGTCACGTAGTCGCCCCTCTCGTAGTAGTACCTGGCGTCGTTGAAATAGCTCCTCGCCATCGTCAGAAAATCCTCCGCGACGCCCCTAAGAAGGCTCTTCTCGTGGACGGCTATTTCAAGGGTTTTTAAAGCCTCTTCGGTGATTCTAAAGTACTTCTGGAGCTTTTCCTCGGTTATCTCCCGCCCCACCGGTCTCGCCTCACGTTGGGTTGGGACGTTGTCTTATAAACCTTATCATCTCAGTTCACACCAGAGCAGAGCCCGACGTCGCGCAGGCGAGCAAACTTTGCAAAGCAAAGTTTGACCAAAGAATTCTTTCTCATCCAAAGGGACAAAAATCAGTCGTGCACTACTCAAAAGCAGCTTTAGAAGGGTTTAACACTAAATACAGACCCTCAAACAGTTCCAACTTTATTATTGGCGTCCTTTGGACGCCGTTTGAAGAGTGAAACACTCCCAAAAGAACAGTTGAGTAGAAACCCACTTCAGAATCTGCAATATCACAAAAAGGCACCTTATTTTCCGCCAGCGCTTGCGAAGGAAGCTTTTGGAAAAAGCTTCACCAAAAGTTTGTGATTCCTCTTTGGGGCTTTCTTGTGAGGGGTTTCAAATTTAAACTAATCCCTTGGGGTTGAATCCAAGGAACTGAAGCATTTTCCATGTGGGTTCTACTTAGAATCGCGCTCCAAAGGAGCGCAAAAAGATTTGAACCCGCAAAAAGGAACCATCGAGAAGGATTCACTCATTCAAAGAGGAGACTCGAAGAGAAACCCCAACTCAAAAACTACCACCACAAAAGGAATCACCAACTTTGATGAAACTTTGCGCAGGCAAAGTTTCTTATGGTGGGGCCGCCGGGATTCGAACCCGGGTCACGGGCTCCCAAAGCCCGCAGGATGGACCAGGCTACCCTACGGCCCCATGCCCGCGGTAGGTGCATGGGGGGGTTCCTTATTAAGCTTTTCGCTGGGGCTTTTAGGAAAATCTTCGCCAAAGGTTCGTGGCAAGCCCTTTCCAAAAGCTTGCTCCGCAGGATTTTTATAGCTGATTCCCCAATCGCCTCAAGGTGTCGTCATGGTCACGCTCATCATAGCCGAGAAACCCAACGTTGCCCGCAAAATCGCCTATGCGTTGGCGGAAGGCAAACCCGTGAGAAAAACGATAGGAAAGGTAGGCTACTACGAGTTCACCCGCGACGGAGAGAGGATAATAGTAGCCCCCGCCGTGGGCCACCTCTTCTCCCTCGCCCCCAAGGTGAAGACCTACGGTTACCCCATCTTCGATATCGAGTGGGTACCTGTCTATGTCGCCGAGAAGGGCAAGGGCTACGCCAAGGACTACATCAAAGCTTTGGCAACGCTTGCCAGGAGGGCTGACGAGTTCGTGGTGGCCTGCGACTATGACACGGAGGGTGAGGTTATCGGCTACACCGCCCTCAAGTACGCCTGCGGCGTCGACCCCTCCAGGGCGAAGAGAATGAAGTTCTCCGCCCTCACCAAAAAGGACCTTCTGAAGGCATGGTACAACCTCGAACCGACGATAAACTTCGGAATGGCCGATGCCGGAATAGCGCGCCACGTCCTTGACTGGTACTGGGGTGTGAACCTCTCCAGGGCACTCACCTCCGCCATAAAGCGCGCCAGCGGCAAATGGCAGGTTCTCTCCACCGGCCGCGTTCAGGGGCCGACGCTTAAGTTTCTGGTTGACAGGGAGAAAGAGATTCAGAACTTCAAGCCCACACCGTACTGGGTAATAAAGATGCTCCTCGAGAAGAATGGGGAGCAGTACACGGCGGCCTATGAGAAGGAGCGCATACTCGATGAGGATGAGGCGAAGCGCATCGTTGAGGAGGCTAGGAAGGGCCCGGCCTTCGTCGAGAAGGTCGAGGTCAAGCAGCAGAAGAGGAATCCGCCGGTGCCCTTCGACCTCGGAACCCTTCAGAGGGAAGCTTATTCCGCCTTCGGTTACAGCCCGAAGAAGACGCTGGAAATTGCACAGAAGCTGTATGAGAGGGGTTTACAATCGTACCCGAGGACAAGCTCGCAGAAGCTCCCCAAGAACCTCAACTTCCGCTCCATTCTCCAGAACCTTGCCAAGCTGCCGGAGTACAAGCCCTTCGCCCACGAGCTCCTGGGTAAGGAGAGGCTCAAGCCCGTCGAGGGCAAGAAGGACGACCCCGCCCACCCGGCAATCTATCCAACTGGCGAATTGCCGAAGCCCGGTGACCTCACGAAGGATGAGCAGAACATCTACGACCTCGTGGTCAGGCGCTTTCTGGCCCTCTTCATGGAGCCGGCCGTCAGGGAGATAATGAAGGTGGTCATAGACTCCAACTCCCACCGCTTCATCCTGGGTGGGGCGAGGACCGTGAAGGAAGGCTGGCTGAAGGTCTACGGCAAGTACGTCAAGTTCGACGAGGTGATCCTTCCGGCCTTCAAGGAGGGCGAACCGGTAAATGTCATCCAGATAAAGCGCGAGAAGAAGAAGACGAAGCCCCCCGCGCGCTATTCACCCGCGGCGGTTATCAAGAGGATGGAGGACCTTGGCATAGGGACCAAAGCAACGCGCGCCCAGATTCTGGAGACCCTCTACAGCCGCGGCTACATCGAGGGCAAGCGGAAGATAAAGGTAACCCCGCTCGGCATGCGCGTCGTTGAGGCCCTGGAAAGGAACGTGCCCGACATAGTGAGCGTCGAGCTGACGAAGGCCTTCGAAGAGAGGATGGAGGAGATTATGGCCGGGAAGGCCGACAGGGAGGGCGTCATCGAGGAGAGCAAGAACCAGCTCATTAAAATCCTCCAGGTTTTCAAGGAGAAGGAGCTCGACATAGGAAAGATGCTCATGGAGACGACCGGAACCGGAGCGACCACTTCAAAAACGGCAGCCAGAAAGGCCGGCGCGGTAAAGGAGCTCAGCGAGGAAGAGGAGAAGGCGGTTAAAAAGGCCGTTGACGGGGGAGCGCGGAGGAAGGAGCACCTCGTGATAGGTAAGTGTCCCAAGTGCGGTGGCGATCTCGTGGTGCGGTACAACCGGAAGACGGGCAAGCGCTTCGTCGGCTGCTCCAACTGGCCGGAGTGCAACGTCACCTATCCGCTCCTCCAGCGCGGCGAGATAATTCCAACGGGCAAAACCTGTTGCAACGGCGCGCCGGTGGTCAAGATACGCGAGAAGGGCCGCGAGTACGAGATATGCGTTGACATGAACTGCAGGGATTGGAGGAAGCGATAGCCTTATCTTCCCTTTTGCGGAGTTCTTACCATGGAGGAGTGGGAAAGGACCGCCAAAGTTCTGCTCGACAATGCCCGCGAGTTCCTGGAGAGATTGAGGGATGAGGTTAGGCTGGACGAGGTAACCCTGGCGAGCCTTCTTGAGGTTCAGTCGACGTTCGTCCTCGGTTTGGCTGACGCGAGCCTCTACGCTTTCCCCCTTGGACGGGACGATATCATCGAGGGCTCCTACCGGCTGTTCCTTGAGGGGCTCGACGTCCTCAAAGCCGGCCACCTCCTGGTCAGCGAACCAGAACTTGACCTCTGGCTTTCTCCTCTCAGGGAACTGAATCCTGAGAGGGGCTTTTCCATTGACAGGCGCTTCTCACTCCTCAGCGAACCGAAACCGACGATGGTCTGGGCCAACCGCGTCGTCCAGCTCAGAAACGCCCTCCATGGGAGGCCAGTCAGGGATCCGCTGAGGAGCATCGGCTACGGGATAGACAAGGGAGACAGGCGCTTTCCCGTTCTCTTGAAGGCCGTCAGGAGGCTCTACACGCTATACCCTGCTTCGATCGATGAAACTGCCTGGCTTCTCGCCCTTGAGCTTGGCGAGGGACTCGACGGAGAGCCATTGGAATGCTCTGACGGAACCTGTGAGGAGATAGCCGAGCTCCCAGACGTTTTGGCCTTTAGAAAAACAGTTTCCGGCGACGTGGAGCTTTACTACTTCATCGAGAACTCCAAAGACCTACACTCCCCCTGGGGAAGCCTGAGCATCGGGAAAGCGAGAGAAATAGTGGTGTTTTCAAGGAAGAAGGGAAAGGGATTCAGGCTCAGAGAAGCTCCCTGAGGAGCTTTATTCTCCTCGGGCTGAGGATGACCTTCGGGTGCTTGAGGAGCGCCCTGATAACCTCCCCGTAGTCGCCGCCCGCTATCTTTTCTGCGTCGGCGCCGCTGAGTATCTGGATGAAGAGGTCCAGGTCCTCGTCGCTGAGCTTCTCCGTGACCTTCCTGACCTTGAGAACCTTCTGAAGCCTCTCTCCGTCGGTCTCCCACCATTCGGTCGTGTAGTTCCTGAGCAGCGCGAGGTTCTCCTCTTCGAGGGTCTTGACTATCCACTTACTCGCTATCGTTCCGGCCTCCATGGCCTCGGCCATTCCCCCGCCGTGCATCGGGTTTACCTGCCTGGCGGCATCGCCGACCACGAGAACGTTGTCCTTGACGAGTTCCTTGACGAAGCCGCCGACCGGAACAACGCCAACGTTCACCTCGAGGATTTTCTTCGCGGGGATGTTGTTCTCCTTCAGCCACTTGTCGAGGTAGTACTTGGCAGTCTGCGGGTTGTCTGAGTTGATGCCTATTCCGACGTTGGCCCTGTCCTCGTCCTTAGGGAAGACCCAGACGTAGCCCCTCGGGGCAACCTCGTTGCCGAACCAGAGGTGTATCAGGTCCGGGTCGTAGCCCTCGATGAGCATCTCGTACTCGTAGCTTGAGTCGAACTCATGCGGGGGAGCATAGGTGTTTATGCCAGCCTTCCTCGCGATCGTGCTCTCCACACCGTCCGCCGCGACTATGACATCGGCATGAATTTCAACCGTCTCATCCTCGTGCTTGGCCTTGATGCCGGCTATCCTCCCGTCCTTCCTGATGACGTCCAGCGCCTCGGTTCTGGCAAGGACGTCGGCGCCGGCCTTCGCCGCGTAGTAGGCCAGCATCTTGTCGAAGACCTTCCTCTCGAGGATAACGCCACTGGCCTCTTTATAGCGGAGCTCAAGCTCGTAGCCGCTTGGCGAGTAGAGCTTTGCTCCGTAAATCTCGCGGTTGATGAAGCGCCTGTCGTAGGGTATATCGTACTTCTCAAAGACCTTTATGCTTATGCCCTCGGCGCACTGTTTGGGCGTGCCGATGGCGGGCTTCTTATCGATGAGCAGAACCGAATAACCTGATTTGGCAACGTTCCTCGCCACTATCGGCCCGGCGATTCCGGCGCCGACAACGACGACGTCGTATTTCATCTCCTTCATTCGCTCACCTCCAGGGATTCGGCGCTGAGCGCTCCAACGGGGCAGGCGCTGATGCATATCCTGCAGCTTATGCACTTGTCCTGGAGGAACTCCCAGCCGCTGGAGTGGACCTCAATTGCAAGGGTGGGGCAGACACCGGCGCAGCCCCCGCAGAGGTAGCACCGGTCCTCGTTCACGATGACTTTAATCCTCTCTGGCATCGCTTTCACCGCCAAGTTTTTGTTTGAGCCTTTCTTCGTCAATTTTAATGGTGCCGTCTTTTATTATTAACGGTACGAACCTGTCCAGCTCCTGGGCCTTGACCAGGACTTCCCTCTCCTTGAGGTTGAGTCTGTCGCTGAGCTCGTCAACGGTGGCCTCCCCGACGAGGAGGATGTAGTGCAGTATCGCGAGCTGGGTCATGTCGCCGATCTCCTTGAGGTAGCGCTCCTTTATCTGCCTCATGAGCACCTCGCGCCTGCTCTCAACCGCCTGAAGGGCTTTGAGAACCTTTTCAAGCTCCGAAGTCAGCTCATGGAATGAGTGAACCATGCCCAGGAGTGAATCGTGATCCTTGGGAATGCGGGACAGGTCTATGTTTGTTTTCTCCAGGGATTCTCCCCCCAAGTCAAGCCCGCGGTACCAGAACAGGTTCGGCGTGACGGTGGCAACGTACGTCTTTGATATGGCTATATCGTAGTATTTTCTGGCCGGGCCGATGAACGGACCCTCCCTCTCGTAGGACTTCAATATACCCTCGCGCTCCATGATTTTAAGGTGCTTTGCGACGGCCGTCGAAGAAACGCTAACCTTGCTGCTCAGGAAGCTGAAGTAACATTCGGTGCAGGTGAGGTGGCTGAGCAGATCGCGCCTCACCTTGTTCCCCAGGATGTAAAAGATGTCCGGTTCAGTCATGACCCACACCACCCAAATCTGTGACGCAAAGCTTATATAGTGAACATTCAACCTTAGGTTGCAAACCTGGAGATTAAACTCCACGTGGTATTGTGCTCAAAACGTTATAAACCTTTAGCTATGGAGGTGTTTGGAGATGGGACTGATTAGCGACGCTGATAAGAAGGTCATCAGGGAGGAGTTCTTTTCCAAGATGACAAACCCCGTTAAGATTATCGGATTCACGGGCAAGGAGCACTGCCAGTACTGCGACCAGCTCAAAGGGCTGGTTCAGGAGCTCAGCGAGCTCAGCGACAAGCTCACCTATGAGTTCCACGACTTCGACACCGAGGAGGGCAGGAAGCTCGCCGAGCAGTACAGGATCGACCGCGCCCCGGCCATCACACTCACCCAGGACGGCAAGGACATGGGCGTCAGGTTCTTCGGCCTTCCGGCTGGCCACGAGTTCGGCGCTTTCCTCGAGAGCATCGTCGATGTCAGCAACGCGACAACCGACCTGATGCCGGAGAGCAAGGAAGAGCTCGCGAAGGTTGACAGGGACGTCAGGATACTCGTCTTCGTCACCCCGACCTGCCCGTACTGCCCGCTCGCCGTCAGGATGGCCCACAAGTTCGCCATCGAGAACACCAACGCCGGCAAGGGCAAGATACTCGGCGACATGGTCGAGGCCATCGAGTACCCGGAGTGGGCCGACAAGTACAGCGTCATGGCCGTGCCGAAGATTGTCATCATCGTCGATGGCGAGGACAAGGTCCAGTTCGAGGGCGCCTATCCCGAGAAGATGTTCATGGAGAAGCTCCTCGCGGCCCTCGAGTGAGGGTCCCATTCTTTTCTCCGTTTTGGTCTGTGTTCTGTCTCCTCTTTCGGGTTCCTTCCGGGATGTTTTTTCATCTCCGTGTTAATGTGCACCACTCAGCGGGTGCAGCTTCGCACGGAAAAGTTATAAATCCCCCCATCCAGCCCATACCGGGGGAGCCAATGGGCATGAGAATCGGCGGTGTGAACGTTCATTTCAGCGGGGAACTTGATGATGGCTTTGAGAGGGCTTTCAATGGAGTTTTTGCGCGGCGTTATCTTCCGGATGTCGAGGAGAGCTCAGGAGAGCCTCACGTCGTGGTGGAGCGCTTTAAGGGCGACGAGTTCAGGGTCTTCAGTGCGGTCTATGACCACATGGGGCGCGACGAGTACAAGATAGAATCACGCGTCCCGTCCGCCTACGGAAACGAGGCGCCCATCTTCTTCATACTCCAGGCGTCCGCGAGGGCCGCGGCCAAAGCTGGCAGGATGTTCATAACCGACTCCGTAGGCGTCATGGCCTCCAACGGGAAGGCGGTGCTCTTCGTTGGCTATCCTCACACAGGGAAGAGCACCATGTCGGTTCTTGCGATGGCCAAAGGTCTGCCGGTCCTCAGCACCGAGAACACCGTCGTTGAGGTTCGCGACGGAAAGCTCTACATCGTCGGCGGAACCGAGGTCCTTGTCTATGACCCAAGGGTGGAGGGCATCTACGGCATTGGGGTGCCCTACGATGAGCAGACGAGAAGCGGCTACAGGATAACGGACCTCAGAAAGGACGCCGGCAGGAAGAGGCTCCTGGAGCGTGGCGTCGAGATCGACATGATAGTCCTCCTTCACGCGGCGTTCAACTACTACGAACCCTCACCCCTCCACGTCCCCATGAGCGACGAGATAAGCAGAAACCTGCGGCTGTTCCTCGAAACCGCCTCCGAGAACTACTCCGGCAGAATGTTTGAGGCCTTCGGAAACCACAAGGCGGTTTTCGATAGGGTCTTTGAGATGGAGCTTGCGCAGAGGGGGTAGTGCAACCGCCAGGACCGCAACCAAGGGCTTCATGACGTTCCTCTTTCAATCCTCCTAGAGTCTTATTGCAACACCTCACGGGCGCTGAGCCATACTACGTCATACCTCTGACTTTCAATTCTCCTAGAGTCTTATTGCAACTAAACTGCCGGCTTACCTTTTGGGAGAAGGGGAGCGTCTTTCAATTCTCCTAGAGTCTTATTGCAACGCCGTGGAGAGGGTCGCGCCTAAGGCTATCTTTACATCTTTCAATTCTCCTAGAGTCTTATTGCAACGCACCCTCACATCGTGCTCCCGTGGGGCATTTACTCCCTTTCAATTCTCCTAGAGTCTTATTGCAACACGGCACCTCTACCTTGGTTCTTGCATACAAAGATGAGCTTTCAATTCTCCTAGAGTCTTATTGCAACTCCACATCCGCCAGGTTTTACGAGTACGTTTCGATGCCTTTCAATTCTCCTAGAGTCTTATTGCAACTCACGGCGAGCCAGTTTTTGGGGGAATCCTGATTATCTTTCAATTCTCCTAGAGTCTTATTGCAACAGGAGCGGAGAGGTGTTGCCCGTGCTTGATCTCGAACTTTCAATTCTCCTAGAGTCTTATTGCAACCCTGCCGTCTTCGAGCTGCTTGACCTCCAGGGTCTCACTTTCAATTCTCCTAGAGTCTTATTGCAACTCATCAAAGTCCTCATTGACAGCCCTGCCCCAAATTCTTTCAATTCTCCTAGAGTCTTATTGCAACTTTCCTGCTCCTCTTCATGTTGCTCCTCCCGCTAGCTTTCAATTCTCCTAGAGTCTTATTGCAACGGTACGTGGTGGGATTCCGCACTGCCTGTGAATGAACTTTCAATTCTCCTAGAGTCTTATTGCAACTTTACACTCACCCCTCAATCTTCATCCATGACGATCTTTCAATTCTCCTAGAGTCTTATTGCAACTGAGAAGGCGGGAGATTTCTTTATCGTCGTAGAGAACCTTTCAATTCTCCTAGAGTCTTATTGCAACAGGCCATCAGCAACCCGCAGTTCATCCAGACCATCCTCTTTCAATTCTCCTAGAGTCTTATTGCAACCATGAAAACCATATCTTTTCTATCGAACGCGTTGAACTTTCAATTCTCCTAGAGTCTTATTGCAACGTGGCTCATCAGTACATCCCTGCTATATGTCAACGTTCTTTCAATTCTCCTAGAGTCTTATTGCAACCCAGAGGCCGGGCCAGTTACTATAAGAGAAACTATGACTTTCAATTCTCCTAGAGTCTTATTGCAACATCCATATCGGAGCCCCAGTTTATCAGCATCTACTTCTTTCAATTCTCCTAGAGTCTTATTGCAACGATTGGTGCTGGCTTCGTTCTACTACGAGGAGCGGAGCTTTCAATTCTCCTAGAGTCTTATTGCAACTGGGAATAATCCAATATCTCCATAGGGACACTCTTCTCTTTCAATTCTCCTAGAGTCTTATTGCAACTATAACCAAACTCTCCCCTCAAACGAGACTTTCTTCTTTCAATTCTCCTAGAGTCTTATTGCAACCGCGAGGATGTCCAGCAGGTGTACCATTACAGTGTACTTTCAATTCTCCTAGAGTCTTATTGCAACCGTGAGGACAACGTCCCTATCCCCTTCGAATATGGCTTTCAATTCTCCTAGAGTCTTATTGCAACGAACATTGTAGCGGCGAAACTGAAAACCACCAGGTCCTTTCAATTCTCCTAGAGTCTTATTGCAACGGTGATTACATGGTCCCTTACGTCCGTTACCATAATGCTTTCAATTCTCCTAGAGTCTTATTGCAACCTCATTATGAACATGGACAGCGCGACAACTTCAGGCCTTTCAATTCTCCTAGAGTCTTATTGCAACTAAAAATACCAGAAATAGAGCTGAGAATCAAGTTCCTCCTTTCAATTCTCCTAGAGTCTTATTGCAACTTAACTCGACAGGACGAGGTTTGATTGTAACATTGCTCTTTCAATTCTCCTAGAGTCTTATTGCAACCGCCCACGGCTTATTAACACTCGACAAAGACTTCAGCTTTCAATTCTCCTAGAGTCTTATTGCAACAGGAGTGTTTTGGATTTTGTTTGATTTTTATCATTTCTTTCAATTCTCCTAGAGTCTTATTGCAACCCCTCACAAACACCCCTGAAAAGGAGAGCGAGGTATCTTTCAATTCTCCTAGAGTCTTATTGCAACGTTGTCGGTCAGTGCGTACGCTACAAAGGCATTGATCTTTCAATTCTCCTAGAGTCTTATTGCAACTCCCAGCAACCTTGACTTTATCTGGGAGGTAGCTATCTTTCAATTCTCCTAGAGTCTTATTGCAACGAATTATGAGATTGAGCTTTGGGCTAAGGATTACTACCTTTCAATTCTCCTAGAGTCTTATTGCAACCTGAATGTTGAGGTCGCTCGCGCTTGGCAGGTTGTCTTTCAATTCTCCTAGAGTCTTATTGCAACCTGTGATTATCCTAATGAGAATGACGAGGAGGGCCTTTCAATTCTCCTAGAGTCTTATTGCAACAATGTGCTCCTTCAGAACCTCACGAGGCATTAGAGTCGTCTTTCAATTCTCCTAGAGTCTTATTGCAACGTGAACGCAGAGCCACCAAAATCAAGCATTTTGGATCTTTCAATTCTCCTAGAGTCTTATTGCAACTGGCTTATCTTACGGCATATGATGAAGGGACAATCAGCTTTCAATTCTCCTAGAGTCTTATTGCAACCTCATTCCTGCGATTTTTCCCGGCGGATCCATCGAGCTTTCAATTCTCCTAGAGTCTTATTGCAACCCTGCTCCTGTGCTTGGTAGGGATACACGACGATGTCTTTCAATTCTCCTAGAGTCTTATTGCAACATTATCCAGATGTTGCCCCAGCCTCTCCACCAGTTTCCTTTCAATTCTCCTAGAGTCTTATTGCAACCATGTGCCCAGCGGGCAGGTAGAAGAACTCTATATGTCTTTCAATTCTCCTAGAGTCTTATTGCAACTCCTCAAGAGGGCCCCTGATACCAAATGCCTTCAAGTCTTTCAATTCTCCTAGAGTCTTATTGCAACTCCATACGTCAGCCCTTGCCATTTCCGGGTTGCCGTCCTTTCAATTCTCCTAGAGTCTTATTGCAACGCCGTTGTTGTTGGTGTGATAGAAGTCGTTCTTCTGCCTTTCAATTCTCCTAGAGTCTTATTGCAACAGGGCGACTTTTACCCTCTTTTGCCCTATAAAGGAATAAAACCCGTTTGTTCTTATAAGCCTTTCTTTGGAGGGGTTTTCTTGAAGCATGTTGGGGTCTTCAATCCGGGCATCCCTGGCGCCATACGTGCCCATAATAGTGGCGAGGGCTTTGTTTTGGTCCTTGCCGTTTTTGTCCCTCAGTGATTTCCCGGGCCTTCTTAGGCTCTTATTTCAGGGAATCGAGAGCGAGACAGCTCTAACTGCTTGAATGTCCTCTTTTATGGGGATGCAGGGAGTTTTGGGAGCATTGCTGACCCATCCGACCATTCCGAAAAAATTTCGTCATATTTGTTGGCTGAATAAATAACAATGTGGCACATTCTAACACATGGTTATTTAAGACTTCCCGAACGCTGAGCGGGCGGTGTTTTTAGATAGGTCCCTAAAACACCCATTTTCGGTGAATTTTGGGTATTTAAACGTGATACGACACAATCGCAACCCCTAAAAGCCCTGGTTCTGTACCCTCTTTGGTGGTGCCATGTACGTCGTCATAGTCTACGACGTGAACGTGAAGCGCGTCAATAACGTCAAGAAGTTCCTGCGTCAGCACCTCCACTGGGTTCAGAACAGCGTCTTTGAGGGGGAAGTTACAAAAGCGGAGTTCGAGAGGATAAAGGCCACCCTCCGGGAGCTGATCGATGATGAAGAGGATTCTGTCGTCATCTACAAGCTCCGCTCCATGCCGGCCAGGGAGGTAATGGGGGTGGAAAAGAACCCGATGGGGGACGTTATTTAGGCTTCAACCATTCCCGGTCGATGCTGGCGCATATCGGCCTGAAAATGCACGAGTTGCAGACCCAGCTCTTGTTCCCGACGGTGCTTATCCACTTCGGGAACTTCCCTGCCTCAAGCTCCTCCACGGCCTCAATTACCCGCTCGGCCCGTTTTATGAACCTCCTGAAAAGCTTCTCGTCGAAGTCCACCGGAAATATCCTGAATTCGAGGCCGTTCCTGTCGAAGATGTATATGTACCCCCTTTCCTTCCCCAGCATTCCGAGATACGCGTTGAGCTGCTCCACCCATTCCTTTGAGGGCTCGGCGTGGTCTAGGTCCTGGTTTCTCCTGTTCCTTGACTTGCTTTCGGCATCCCCCTTCTTCTCGAAGCCCTTGAACTTGAACTCCAGAACGTAGTCGCCTTTAACGGCGTCCGCCTTTCCGACGAGGGTCCATCCGTTTTTGAGTTTGTACTCCACGGGAACCTCAAACTCCGCCCCCTTAACGACCTCGCCGAGCCATCCATGGAGTGCCGAGCCTATCCTCGCCTCCCAGCTCTTTGAGGGGTTGTAGGTGTTGAGGTATATTGAAAGGGCCGTCTTTCTCAGGCAGTGGCTTAGCGACGTCACCCATATCCTCCTCTCGAGCGGCGGTTTTCCCGAGACGGCGCTCCTTATCCGCTCGTTGAACTCCGAGATTTCGGTTGGGTAGTCCATCTTCCCCACCTCAGAACCACGCCACCAGCGGGTCATACCTACCGACTCCAACGAAGTGGCGCATGAGCTTGTAGGCTTCGAGCCTTATCAATCTCTGCTTCGTAACGTTCGTTTTAAGGTTCGGGTGCCTCACGCTCTTCCTCATCTCATCGTTGTAGGCCTCGACCACCTTCCTCATGCCCTCCTTCGTGAGCAGGACCCCGTTTAGCTCCCCCCGGAAGTGCTCCTTCCTGATGGTTCCTTGCTTTACGAGCCTGTTTGCTATCCTGTCCGCTATGATTGGCTTGAAAATTTCGCTCAGGTCGAGCGCCAGGGAAAACCTCCTTTCCCCCGGCTCGTGGAGGTAGCTAACGGTCGGAACGAGCTGGGTGTTGTAAAGTTCGGAAACGATTGTGGCGTAGAGCCTTGAGTTGAGGAAGCTTATAAGAGCGTTCATCTCATTCTCCGGCGGCCTGCGCGTGCGCTTGACTATCTTGAAGTCCTCAGGCAGGTGTTCGTCCCATCTTGAATAGTACTCGCTCCTTATCCGTGCCTCGACGTTCATAATCTCGGTTATTTTCTTGGCCATCTCAAGCTCCCTAAACAGCTCCTCCAGCAGGCCGGAGAAGCCATCGGCGACCTTCCAGCGCTTCAGGTTCTTTTCCATGTTCAGGGCCGAGCCTTTGACGAAAAGCCTCGCCAGTTGGAGGCGCTTCTCGCGGTTGAGGTAGTGCTCGACCTGCCTGATAACCAGGTCTCCGGAGTGTAGCTTCTCCCTCGGGTAAAAGCTGCCGTCGTAGTAGCCGTGGTGGTTGAAGAAGTGCACAGCTATACCTTTCTGGGCGAGGTAGTGAAGCGCTTGGGATGTTATGTTCACGTGGCCGTAGATGTAGATGTCGTAGATGCCCTCTACCACAAGGGGCTTTGGCTTTTTCATCTTGGCGTTCTGGAAGTAGAGGGTGTTCTCCCTCCGGAAGAGGGTTCCGTCGGAGAGAATCGTTTTGGAGCGCTTTCGCATACCACCACCTCAGACCCAGCAGAGCTCGTAGTAGGCGCATTTCCGGCATTTCTTTGATTTTACCGGTTTTGGAGGAGCGGGCAGGGATTTAATCCGGACTACCTCTTGGATGGCCTCTTCAACTTCCCGCTCCCTGCCATCGAGGGTTATCTCCTTCGTCTCGTTGAGCTGGGGGTAGTGGAGAACCGCCTTCGCTTCGATGCCGAGCCTCTTGAGGTAATAAAGGTAGTAGAGCGCCTGCATCTCGTGGGCTTTCTCCATGGACTTGCCCTTTTTAACCTCGTGAACCTCTATGATTTCGCCCTTCCTGATGAAGTCTATCTTTACCCTTCCAATCTGGACCTCCTTCTCCTCGTTGCCGTAGCGCCGCTCGTGGAGGAATTTGCCGAGATCGACCCACTCGCTCTCCTGCTCCATCGTTATGCCCTTGGCAAAGTACCATAGCTTCGTCGGACAGATGAAGAGGTAGTTGATTTCTGTGCCGGTGATGAGGAGGTCGTCGAGGGGGTATTCCTCCATCCTTCAACCCTCGCTTACCTTAAGTATCCAGAGCTCAAAGAGGGGATTTTCTATCAAGTATCTTCCATTTTCCCGCACTATCAGCTCCTTTTCTTTAAGGGCCCTCAACGCCGCTTGGACTGTTGAAGCCCTTTCAAAGCCGTATCGGTTAAGGAAGTCCCTTGAGTAAAGGTCGCTCTCGTTTCGCGCTATCGCAACGAGGAGCCTCCGCTGGTTGATCGTCAGGGAGTCCCACATTTCCTCAAAGAACTCCGCGGTTTCGTTGAGTATCTCTTCAAGGGCTTTCTCCAGGTCTTCCTCGGATATACTGCCCCTCTTCGAGAGGAGGGCGTTTAACCACAGTCGGTAGCACAGCATCTGCGTGTAGTGGGGATGGCCTTTGGTTATCCTCAGCACGGAGTCCATCAGCTCGTCGTCAACCTCAAACCCGCTCTCTTTGAATTTGTTTTCAATGAAGGGCTTGAACTTCTCCTCCTGGATTCTTTTGAGAATCATGTGCATCCCAAAGTTGTAGAAGGGACTGCTGGGTGACTGGAATATCTCGCGCATCATACCCTGCTTGCTCCCCACAAAGACATAGGTAACTTCCTTATGTTTCTGAAACTCGGCGCGCATCTTTGGGAGAACTTCTTTTCCAAGGTTGCTCACCTCTTGGAACTCATCAAAAACGACCACGACCCTCTTTCCTGTGATCTCCGCAAGACGCTTTGGCAACTTTAGAGCTTCTTCGAAGGCGGTGTTTTCCTCTCCCACAACGAACTCCACGCTGAGTCTTTTCCCGATGGTGATTCTGGGCGTTGTTGTTTTAAACAACTTCCTCAGGAACTCTTCTATCCGTCCTTTCCATGTTCTTATCGCTGCCGAGCTTATTCTCTCGGCAAGCTCTTTCTTGGTGAGGACCCCCGAGCAGTCGACTTCTATTGGGTACACCTTCTCCCCAAGTTCCTCCAGAGCAATGCCGACGAGGGAACTCTTCCCATAGCGCCTTGGTGAATATATGATAACGTTCTGACCGCTTATTATGGCTATTTTGAGCCTCTCAACCTCTTCCTCTCTATCCGCAAAGTGTTCCCTGCCCACTTTCCTCCCGTAGACAAAGGGTGCCTTCATTACACCTTCACCTGTAACAGTATTTTGTGTAATGAATTTTATAGTTTTTGTTGTAGCTCACAGCACATCCTCTTCTGCATCGAGGTCACCGACGACTTCATCAACTCCAAACTTCCAGAGCTTCTCGGCATTGTCTTTGCCCCATGTTAGAACCACTGGATAGCCCTTGAAGGTATCGTTGAGAGCATGTTGAAGGTTGAAGTCCTCCAGAACGAACCATAGCGGAACGTTCACCGAGTACTCCTGGAGGATCTTTTTGAGCTTCCATTTTCCTATTTTCAGTTTTTTCTCCCATTCCTCCTTTTTTTCTTTCTCCTGCGGAGGCTCCTCCTCAAGCCCATAGACTCCGATTACAACATCTTTCCAGCTAAGCCTGCGGTTTTCAGGTTCGCTGAGGAACTCACCGAACTTCTTGGCGGTTTCATCCCCAAACTTCTTCATCAGAGAGGGGACGACAAAGTACATCCCTGCCATCTGCCGGAAGACTCTTTGGGCTTCGCTCTTCTTTTCGAGGGTGAAGTAGTCGAGCTTGTTATAGAGTTCATCAACTTGTTTTATGTATTCCCCAAGAATCTCCCCGCTGTATACTTCCTCAATAGCATTCCTTTCCTCAATGTATCCAAGGAGTTTTCCATCGAGTTTTTTAAGGACTTCTTTTGTCTTCTCAAGGACATCTTTACCGATTCCTTTGCCATAAACGGTGGTGGTTCCTCTATCGATTTCATCTCCAAGGAAAACAATTATGTTCGGCGGGATTTCTCCATTTGGGTTCTCCTCAACTTTGTTTTTCTCTCTAATCTCTTTTATGTACTCATTGTAGTGCTTTCCTCCCCTGTTCCTGTAGACCCTACCCCACCTCTGGACTTGGCTGTCTATGGGAGAAATTTCCGTTATCATCGCATCGAAGTCAACATCAACCGAAGCCTCAACAACCTGAGTTGTTATTAAGAGAATTGGCCTGTCTATTTCTTTTCTATCTTTGTATTCGTTGAGAATTTTCTTTACCTCTCCTATGATGAGTTGTTTTCTCTTTTCTGGGAGCCTTGAATGAAGAAGGTAGATATCCCAGTTGTTCCAGCTCCCGCATTTGATTTCCTTGGTTTCCCTGTGTTCTTCATTACTCGTCTCTGTGAAGGATTTACACAGCTCGATGGCCTTCTTCACGTTGTTTACGACTATCATGACAGCTTTAAGGCCATTGTTATTGAACTCTTCAAGGCGCTCTTGTATTTCTTTGAAAGCCGCTGGTCCTACCGTAGGAGACATTTTTCCATTCTCATTGATGTATTGAAACATCACTTTATCCTCAATGACATCCAGCTTATGCCTTTTAATCTTCAGATTCTTAACGTTCTCCTCCTTTCCCCTGAACTCTTCGGCGACGTCCAAGACTTTGAAATTGAAAAGTGGTTTTGGAAGCCTGTCAGTGTTGATTCTAAGCTTTTTGGCATCATCTTCAGTGAAACCCGATAGGAACCATCTTATATGAGGTGGTAGGGTCGCGGTGATTAAGAGAACCTTTCCTCCTGCCTGCATTATCAGGTCAAGGGTTCTGAGGAAGACTGAGACCATTTCAGGAGTATATACCTGAACTTCATCAACGACTATCGCTGATTCTGGATAAACTGAAATCACTTTGTCGGCCCCATAGTAGTTGAGTCCTGTGAGAAAGACTTGGTCAGGTGTTGATAGCATGACCGGCATTGCGAGCAAACTCGCGGCGTTCACCTTTTTCTCGACGTCGACTTCTTTGCCTGAGCCCTCTACGTACTCCATGAAAGCGGTTGAATGCAACAACCCAACGTGTTCCTCATCAAAGTACTCCTTGGCCAGGCGTCTATAGAGGTCGTTTAGGGCCACTCTAAGCGGGAGGGTATACACGAGTTTTCCCCTGTTTTTCGCCCAGAGAACAGCCAATTCGGTCTTCCCCGAGCCCGTTGGGGCTATAACGGCAAGATAGTCAGAGTTGTACTTTCTCAAAAGCTCTTCCTGCCAGAGGCCTTTGAAGGTGGTTCCTGCTTTCGCTCTTATCTTCTTCTTGATTTTTGAGTCCACGTCTCCAAAGATAGCCTCCAAGTTATCGATGACCTCAACGTAAAAGTCCCCGCTCGATGAGTAATCACACCTTCTCAGCATGCCAAGGAAGACTAAGAAGTCCACGCTGGTTTTCTGTTCTCTTGGATTATATATGGGGAACTCTCTGGATGGGTTGATCCCAAAGGTCTCCATCTGTTCCTTTAGGAGTTCAAGCCTTGAGAAGTCCATGCTGTCTATGAGCTCGTCAGCAGCCTCTGCTATAAAGCTGATTGCACTAAATTTGTCTCTTATTATTTCGAGATAAGCCATGAGAAGAGCCTCAAGCTTGTCTCTCTTGCAAAGTAGAAATTCAAGGTATTTTAGCTCGTTAGAGTTGTCACCCTCTATTATTTTGGTTATTCTTGGCTCTTCCTGAGAGAAGAACTCGTTGTAGTGGTGGAGAAGCACAGCGGTTCTAATCATTGCATCTTCATTGCTGTTTCCCAAAAGGGCGAAGCTCCAGAGGAGGGAAAACAACTCGTGGTTGCCGTAGGTTTTAACGCCCTTGCTCTCCTTGAGGAGCCCCCAAATCTCGTGGGGAACCTTATCTGGAGCGTAGAGCCTCTTTTGAAAGTCGAGGCTTATCTTTCCAAGATCGTGAATTATTATAGCCTTCGCAAGGTTCTTGAAGAAAATATATCTATCCTCTGGGTTCGCAAAACGAGGATATTTGATGTTTTCAAGGCTTGATATAAACTTCTCAAGCTCAACACACCGGTTTAAAGCCAATATAACGTGGCCGACGAGTGTATAGGGTGGGAAGTTATCATCTTTGCCCTCCTCGCGCTTGCTCTTCGCGAGTATTTTTCTCAAAAGTTCCACCTTCTCACTGTTAGGAACCTTAGAAGTGGGTTCCTCCTTTTGAAGGGATTTTTGATAGTACACATCAAGTGTCATCTGGGGCATTACAACCACCCGCTGACATCCTTTCCATTAGGGATCCTCAAAATAACTTCACCTAACCGGTACTCCTCAAAAGTAACTTCCTGCTTGAGCTCCAAGTATTTCCAAGGACCGACGTGGACTACTGGCTTGAACTCAACGTCTCTGAACGTTTTCTTGCTTATCTCCGCCTTGTGTCTAACGGGATTTCCGTTGTTCTTGAAGATGACCTTGATAGGAATATAATAGACTGGATACTCCTGCCTTGCCAGAGCTTCTTCTGGATTTTTGACATAAACGTAGGTGGGGTATATAACGCCGATTTCTCTGGCATTGTCAGAGTTTGTCTCGCTTTCCCGAACGAAGTGAACATTCCTTATGAAAACGATATCCTCACTCCTTCCGAGGGAGAGGACTTTCCTTGGTCTTTCAAGCGCGTTCTTGATTTTCTCAAGAAATTCTTCGTCTTTATGCTTGAGGAGGATGTAAAGCCAGCCGTTGAAGAGTTCTTGCTGGGAAACCGGAGTTCTTTGAGATGTCAGAGAAAAGCCGTAGAGAGGTCTGCCCTGATTCCAGAGCACAGGCCTACCCCTGAAGCGGACGAGGGAAATTCCCGATTTAGTGGCCTTTATCAGCTGCTGGTAGTTCCAGAAAACGCTCTCGAAGCCACCGTGAACGCTGACCTTTAGTGACCACCACTTCTCAACTCCCTCTCTATGACCATCTCCATGACCATACCAGTCGTTGAGCGCGTTCTGGAGCATACCGATTATCGTTGACTTCGGTGGCAATGGGTAGGTCTGGGCGTAGTAAAAGGTGAAAGGATTGCGATACTGGGCAAAGGGCTGGAAGAGTTCAATGAGGAGGGTTTTCCCAGCCATAGCCATCACTTGAGCCTTACCTCTACGTTCGAGGATTTAACGATGAAAATTTCTTGCTGGGGCTCTTTAGTGGTGTTGGAGAGGCGTTCCCCAAGAAGATTTAGTATCCTGTCCATAGAAATAGGATGAATTTCTTTTTTGTTATCATTACTACCACTGTTATGTTCTTTAGTTTTCTCCTTTGTGCTTGTTACTGTGTCATCGTTGTAGTATTCATATATTGGGGTACTACTCGAAATACCAGTTATCTCGAAGATAGCAGTTCTTTTTCTTGATACACTCCTTCTTCTCTTAACCTGAACCGTTTTTTCGCCGGAGTTCTCTGGCTTGGTTTCAACGATTTCCTCAATGTATTCCTCAGTACCATTCTCACCAGTTGTTATTCTCCTGATTTTCTTGACAATCTTCCCGTTTTTCTCTTCTACTTCAACGTACTCTTCTTCCTCAAATTCGCCGAGAAGCTGAATCCTGTTCTTGAAGGAGTCGTAGGGTTTGTCCTTGTAGATTCCAAGAATCAGAAGTTCTGGAGCAAGAAACTCAGTGCGTCCTTTTATTTTCCTCTTGAGGTTCAAAACGGCCTTGACAAGCTTGAGAACCCTTTCTCTCCTTGCTTCTTCGCCGAGGTCAAACTGAATCTCATAGAGACTAACTTTAACCTCTTTCTTGTTGCTCGTTGGATCCACTATGGGGATTATTTTGAGTTCCTCCAATTCAACGCCGGCAATTTCAAGTTTTCCCTCAGCAGAGTTGAGAGTTAGTGGATTAACTAAGGCGCTTTCTTTGTTTCCTTTCTTCTTTCCTTTGCCGTTGCTTTCGAAGAAAGTTCTGTACTCCTCAATCTTCTTTGCATTTTCCCCCTTAGCCTTTAGGTTGTCAAGGACTGTTTTAACATCATCCATTTTCGTCGTGAACACTGAGAGCTTTCCCACGTTATCAACGTCAACGACGATGGTGTAGATGTAATAGGAGTAGTGCTCTTCCACCGTGAACAGGTTCGGCTCAAGCTTTGTCGTAAGCCCTGCTTTTAAAGCCCTCTGAGCTATCCAGTGGTTCCCGTTGAAGTGGGAGTCATAGTAAAACGGCGTCATTGAAACCGCGTGGCTTATCCTGACTGGGGCTGTTCTCGACTGAGTTGGCTCTGACTTTGTAATGAGGTATCCGAAAAGGTCGAACTCGGGATACTTTAGTATCTCCCCGCTGAAGAGAACGTCCGGCTTGGGGTTGAAGACATCTCCCTTACTTTTCTCTCCGGTGTCTTTTATGAAGACCTCCCCCGGTGCGAGCTCCCTTCCAAAAACCCCGCTGTCGTTGAGCATGCTGTATCTAAGGGCGTATTTGCTCACCAACGTGTACTGTCTCCCGTCCCAGCGGGTTATCTTCTTCAGCTCCTGGTAATTCCCGCTCCCTTGGTCGTAGTTGAGCGAACTGCCGTAGAAAACGACATCCATAACGAGGAACCTACTCATTCCCTACCACCTCCCATTATCCCAAGTATGATGGAATAAGCGATCTTTTCAAAATCAGACTCCGAAGAAGGAAAGACCTCCATGAGCACGGAAGAGAGCTTTTTGACATTCTCTGACGTGTCCTTGGAGTGGGCGTTGATTGCCCTTAGTAGAATCCAGAGAAACCTGTTCTGGTCTTTAGCTTTAACCGCGTTTAACAGGTCGAAGACGAGCTTCTGTCTGTAACTGTCGGAGCTGACCTTACCTAATACTTCACCGCTCAATCTCTTAATATCTCGTAGGGTGGGGTCATCAACTTTCCCCACTGCTTCCACCTCCGGCAAGACCAATAACAAGGGCAAGGGCAAAATCCTCCCATGAGGAATCGTTGTTCAAAACATGTTTGAAGAGGTAGGAGTTGATTAGAGCGACCGCCTGTTTATCATTAGCTTTCAAGAGTGCCTTGAGGAGCGTATTGACAAAGGCGTTTCTGTTGTGCCTTCTCAGGGCAGAAAACAGCTGGGGCAGGATGTCTTTTCCGCGTATTTGCCCAGAGATTCGCTTTATTACGTTCAAAGCCATCTGCATGTCGTTGTAAAATTCCTTTATCTCTGAAACTGCACTCTTGGGACGTTCAAAGAACTCCCACGTAAAAATGCCAGCACCCATGGGTTTTCTGAGTTCCGCGTCTATTGCCAGGGCGTAGAGGCTTGACGTCAAAAGGGGTTTCTTTCCAATTCTAAGGTAAAAGTTAGAATGCCTTAGAACTACTGGGAACATTGGTCTCTGAGAGATAAATACCTCAAGTAACCAAGCCTTTTTGAAGTCGCTCCACTTCAATTTGTCCTTAGGTTTGTTTTTGGACTTATCCAGAATGTCAATGGGCATTTGGGTATTAAGTGCCTCCCTTATCTGGTCGTCGAGGATTATCGAGGCGTGGAGCTTGGGAATACCGAGGTACTCAACTTTTACAAAAGTTTGCTGAGTTGGTATTATTATCTGGCCCTTTTCATTGCGGTTAAGTTGAATTATATACATATTTTCGAGATAGTAACTTGATTTTGTTTCCACTATTGTGTCTATAACTGCCCTCCACGTTAGCCTGAAAATCGAGTTTTTATCCTGCAGTGTTTTTAGCCACTCCTTTAATTTTCTGTTTACGGTGTAGGCAAACTTTAGGTCACTCCCATAGAACAATATCTTCCCGATATCACTATAATTCACGTCAATCATTCCTTTATCCACGCAAATTAGATACACAGGCAAATATTCAACCACTTTTTGGAGAGGTTTTATGTTGAACTTGGTATAGGACACGTTTGGGAATTCATTGTCTGAGGGAAGGAACTTGGAAACATCTCGGGAGATGTGGTGGATTTTACCATCAAGGACATCCCTGAACGCTCTGAACTGTTCGATGATGCCCTTGCTTTGATTAAAGAACTGGTAATTGTGATAAAAGCTGGAGTCTATTGGCAATCTATAAAATTTTGAGGAATTCTTTAGCTTTTCACTTCCATATTCCACGAATGAGTTCGATGAGAGTTCTTTCCATTTTTTCATCAAATATTCTTCCAACTTCTTGTGAATTTCAATGGCTTCCTCTGTCTTAACTTTACACTCCTCGAGTAACTCGTTTAGTGGGCTTGAGGACTCAGAGAATAGCTTAATCAGTTCCTCAAAATCTTTCAGGGTCAATCTGTGGTTGCCATCTTTAATCACTTCTCTTTTTCCAATAAGTTTCTTAATTGAATCGGCACACTTCTTCTCTTTGATGGGATTGCCTTCCATTTTAAGAACTACATTAAGGAGCTCTTCGCGCTTCTTTACGAATTCTACATACCTGTTATCATTGTATGGATCCTTTATTTTCCCGCTTTTGTTCTTTAAGTCTTTCTCGTGCATCATCTCAAGCTTCTTCCTAATCCACACGTTAGTAAATAGCTGGGCTATATATTTCCACCATATCAGCTCCAGCAACTCGTGTTTATCTCCATCAAAGGTTTCAATTTCTTTAATTGCCTGAGATAGAATCCTTTTGTTCTCTTGGCTCCTAGGGGCTAAATTGTAAAAGTAAGCCAGCGGAAAATACCCATAATAGACCTTCTCCCGATTCTCATTAATTCGTTTCTGAAGCTCCTCAAGGTCCCAGCCGTAAACTTCTTCCATCAAATTCAAGAAACCCAAAATGCCGGCATCTACGAACCAGTTGCCCGTGAACCTAAGCTCTTCTCCTCCCATCAATCTTCACCATCCCGAAGCCTATCGAGTTCTTTTCCCCGAAGCCGGCCAGGTAGCCAGCTTTCAGGAGTCCCTCGTCGCCCTTTGCGCGGAACACCAGATGCCATGCCACTTGGAAGATGCCGGGCTTGACCTCAAAGCGCTTGGGCTTGGCGTTGAGCACCTTCATCTCGAACTCTTCGGGCGGCCTCTCGGCGTATATCGCGAGGTACTTCTCGCGGAGATTCTCCCGTATTAGCTCGTAGAACTCTGGCTCGGAAGGGCTCAGGTCGTAGCTCCTGGGCTTTCCGAACTGAACCCTCTTAGTGGTTACCGCTATCGGTGAAAGCGTTACGAACTTTTTCCCGCTCAGCTTTTTCGGCTCGGCCAGGGATTTAACTTCCTTGACAACGAACTTCTCGTTCCAGAGCTCGACCTCGGGCTTCTGTAGAAGTCCACCTATGAATGCCTCCGCTATCCCGGGAACTGCCGTTGAGAAGTAAAAGAAACCCCCGCCTTCACCGAGGAAATAAGGCTTTCCGCGCTCGAATCTCCGTTTTTCTGCCATGAAGAGCGAGAAGGTGAAGAGCTTGGGCACCTTCGGCGGGTGAAGGCTGAGGCTCAGCTCCGGGTTAACGCGCCCAATCCTCCTGTAGATCAGGCCCTGTAGCTTGTGCTGGTGGTTAAAGGGAACCTTGAACGGCTCATTCTCCGGCTGGAGTCTTATTAGGAACCTGACCATTTACCTCCCCCAGATGGAGCAGCGTATGGCAAAAAGGGTACGTCGTTGAACCTTATAAGGTTTTCCATGGTTTGGAGTACTATGAAAACCGCGCAAAATGTTCCAGGGAATGAAAAGAGGAGTGAGTAATTCACATTTTGGAGAGCTCCACAAAGTTCTTCCAGTCCAGAACCTCTACCTCTTCGGGTTCTTCCGGGATCGCTGATCTGTCCGGCACTATCAGGAATTGTCTCTCCGCACCGAGGCTACTCAGCTTGTCCTCTATGGATCTCAGCTCCTTTTTCGTCAGCCGGGTTTTCCACTTCACTTCCCCTACAAGGGCCAGGCGTTTGTGCTTTCTCAGGGCTATGTCGACTTCAAGCTCTGGCAGGGCTATTTTCACGGGCTGGAGACCATACACCCTGGCGAGGAACCTCTCGAAGAAGGTTTCCATGTACCGGGGCATTTTCTCTCCGAGATGCTGGGAGACGTTCTTCTCCGGCAGTCCGGTTTCGAAGAACCCGTATTTGGAGTTCAGGTAGAAGGCAAAGTCAGCGACCGGTGAAACGTGCCTGTAGTGGTAGCCCTTTCTCCGCTTTCCGTAAAGGAGTATCCTTTCGAGGAGCCCCATGTTCACGAGGGTTTCCAGGTACTGACTCACCGCCCCGGGGTGGTTTTTTTCGATAAGCCCCCTTGAAAACAGCTCCGAGGCTATTTCTCCAGAGGTTCTTTTACCATCAGCAACGGCCTCAAGGATAGCAAAATAGCGCTGGCTTAGCTCCTTGTCTTCCTCCGTGAATATCTCACCCGTCAGGCTCGGTACATAGTCCCTCAAAAGGTTCCCGAGCACTTCAAAGGTTCGCTCCTTCATAGTTTCCACGGTCTGCGCCAGCCACGGCTCCTGAACGAGGCAGGCAAGCTCCATTAGGGATTTTCCCTTTATCCCGAGACCGGCAACGTATGCCATGGCATCCCTTGGGTCAACGAGTCTCACCTCCTGGAGGTGAAAGAGGCCGAGGAGCGGGCTGTTCTCGCCAATGAAGCGCCGGAAGTAGTGTCTTGTTGAGGTTATAAGTGTCAATTCTCCCTTTCCAGAGAGGCCCTGGAGCAGTGAGAAGAAGGGCTCGTCCAGCCGGTGGAATTCATCAATAACAACGCGACCGCTCTGTATCATATATGGCAGGAGACGTGTAAATTCGCTTATCGTCAGCTCTTCACCGCTTTCTATGTCGACGAGGCTCCTCCCCCGGGTTACAACGAAGTACTTGGAGTATTGGCTCCTCTCCCTGACGTAGAAGGTTTTTCCCGTTTTCCTTCTGCCGTAGAGCAGGAGCCACCTAACTCCAAGGACGCGATCCAGCTCCCGCCTTTGTATAATGGTCATTAGTATAACCACCATTATAATAACCGTGGTTATACTTAAAAACCTGTCGACGAGGCTTCAGATCCAGACATGGTAAGAGTGGTTCAGAATAGGAGAGAAAAGGGCCAAAAGCCCTCAAAGGAGCATCCTCGCGTCAACCGCAACCGCGCTGTCCTCGTAGGCGAAGATCGGGTTGATGTCGAGCTCCTTGATCTCCGGAAGCTCGAGAGCGAGCTCGCCGACCTTGGTGATTATGTCCGCCAGAGCATCGATGTTAACGGGCTTCTCACCGCGGGCTCCGGCGAGGATCGGGTAGGCCTTGATCTCCTTGATCATGTCGAGGGCCTCATCCTTGGTTATCGGGGCGACGCGGAAGCTAACGTCCTTGAGGATCTCGACGAAGATTCCACCGAGACCGAACATGATGGCCGGGCCGAACTGCGGGTCGCGGATCATACCGACTATGACCTCCTTGCCGAGCGGGAGCATGCGGTAGATGATGACGCCCCAGAGGTCTGCATCGGGCTTGTAGTTCCTGGCGTTCTCCATGATGGTCTTGAAGGCCTGCCTGGCCTCTTCATCGCTCTTGATGTTGACCTTGACACCGCCGGCGTCGCTCTTGTGGATAATCTGCGGAGAAACGATCTTCATGACGACCGGGTAGCCTATCTCCCTGGCAAACTGAACGGCCTCCTCCTCGTTGGTGGCGACCTTGAAGTCCGGAACGGGGACGCCGTAGAGCTTGAGTATCTCCTTAGCCTCAGGCTCGACGAGCGGCCTGTTTTCGGCCTTGGCCTTCTCGATGATTGCCCTAGCCTTCTCGATCCTGTCCATACCAATCACCCCATCAGCTTGACAGTTCTCAATCCGGCAGGGGGGTTAAAAGGGTTTCCATTCGTCAACCAATCGTTTCTTTCGTTTCGGCCTGGTTTGAAGCGATGAGGGGGGTATAAATACTCCGCCGCCTAATACAGTACAGGTGATTTTCATGAGAAAGAAGGCGATGGCTGCAGTGGGTGGAATTGCACTTATAATCCTGGCAGTTTTCTCGTTCCATGGTGAGAAGGCAGCGGCGAGCGACACCACCGTCGTTCTCTACAACTCCGCGAAGATCGGGGTTGTGGAGAGGGTCATGGAGGTCGAGCTGGATGAGGGAATAAACGACGTGCCCCTGGAGGAGCTGGCCGGGCTCGACATAGCGGAGGTCACGATAAGGCCTCTTGATGGTGGAGTACACGTCCTCGGGGTCTTCAGCAAAGGCTCAACAGGGGACGTTTACAGCGCCAACGTCGGGAGCGAGGTCGAGGTCAAGCTGAGGAGCGGCGACACCGTTACTGGCAAGTTCCTCGGCTTCAAGAACGGGAAGATAGCCATCGAGGGCGACGGTTACTACCTCATAAATCCGAACGAAGTTTCATACTTCAAGGCCAAGAACCTTGAGGGGAAGGCGAGCGTCTACGCGGTTCTTCAGGCCGAGAAAGCCGGAAAGTACAACGTGAGCATAATCTACCGCGTCTCCAACATGAGCTGGGAGAGCAGGTACAAGCTCTACATCGGCGATAACGCGAAGCTCTACGGTTACATAGTCCTCAACAACCCCACCGCCCAGGAGTTCAGGGACGCGAAGGTTCTCCTGGTTGCGGGCGACGTCCAGCTGTATCAGAACGTTCCCCAGCCGAGGGTCCTCTACGCGATGGCCGAGAAGGGAACCGACCAGGTCAGCGTCGGCGAGCCGGAGAAGATAGAGGCGTTCTACCTCTACAAGCTCGGCATCGTTGACCTGAACCCCGCGAGCAGGATGATGTACCCCTACATCAACTTCGAAGCCTCCTTCGAGAGGGAGTACCTCTACGAGAGCTGGCCTTACAGCCGGGAGGGACCGGTCTATGAGTCGATATCGTTCAAGACCGAGAAGGTTCTCCCAGCGGGGATCGTCGAAATATACAGGGAGACCGACGACGGGAGCCTCCTCGTGGGCGAGAGGGCCATCGAGCACACCCCCAAGGGCGAGATGCTGAGGATAGGCATCGGCAGGGACTACGACCTCAAGGGCACGACTACCGTGCTCGATCAGAGGAACGGCGAGGGCTACACGTACTACAAGATAAAGGTAACCCTCGAGAACTTCGGGAACGAGACCAAGACGGTGATAGTCAGGCACCACAAGTGGGGCAAGTTGCTGAGTTCGAGCATCGGGCCGATCGAAGAGACCGCCAACTACATCGACTTCAGGGTGACCCTGAAGCCCGGAGAAAAGAAGGAGATAATCTTCGACTACGAGAACCGGTATTGAGACTAGCTCTTCCGCAGGGTTATCTCAAATATGTTTTCTCCTTTTGTTATGTCCAGCACGAGGCTCTTGTCATAGTCGACGAACTTGGTGTTCACGACGGCGTAGCCCTCCCCCTTGAGGAACTCCGCCATCTTTAGACCCAGGTCGCCAAAGAACTCCGCCGCCATCGTGGCCATGCTCGGCTCTTTTATGCCCAGCTCGTCGTGATAGCGCCTGGCCAGCTCAAAAACATCCATGGTCACCACCGGTTATAGTATGCTCCCAGAGGATAAAACGCTTTCGTCCGAAAGGCTTAAAGCAACCCCCGCCAAGCGGTGAGAGTGAGAGCCATGGACGAGAAGACCCTCCGGAAGGGTGAGCGCTACTACAAGGCGGGAAAGGTTCTATGGGTCGTCAAGTACGGTGACAGGCTCTTTTCCAAGGTTCTGGGCACTTACCAGTACTACGTGGAGCTGGATCTCTCGACGGGGGAGAACACCTGCACCTGCCCCCTGGGAGGTGACTGCAAGCACGTTGCGGCCGTTATGAAGGCCCACGAGAACGGTTTCTACTTTGAGGCCTTCGACCGTCACGCCGATCTCTTTCCTGAAGCGGTCGCCATGGAGTTCCTCGCGGAGGTTCCGGAGCTGGCCCTCGACGTTACACTCAAAGAGCTCCGCTTTGCCCTCAGCACCGACGAGAGCGGGAGTGAGGTCGCGAGGCTTTTCAGGCGGGCGCTGAGGCTCGTGGGTATGACCGGGAAAAGGGAAGCCCTGCACTTCCTTGAAGAGGTTATTGAGGAATACCGGCACGTTTTCAGCGACTATGAGCTTTCCCTAAAGCTTGAGAACGAACTGAGAGAGCTTGAGACGGCCCTCTAAAAAAGCCTTATAAATCTCCCCAACCCCAAATAGGAACTTAGAGGGTGAGAAAATGAAGGCGATTTACCGGGATATGTGCCCGAACTGCCTCGGTAGAATCTCCGATGAGAGGCTGATCAATAAGAACCCGTGCAGCGAGTGTCTCGATGACACCGTCACGGCGGATTCTTATTTTGACCTCATCACTGCGGTTAGAAGCGCCCTGGAGCTCAGAGGCACGTTGAAAGAGTGGGAGAAGATATACTCCCTCGAGAACGGGCTGCGTGAGGTTGAGGGGTTCTTCGAAAGGGCCACGGGCTTTACCTTCTGGAGCGCGCAGAGGACGTGGGTTAAGAGACTCCTGAAGGGCAGGAGCTTCTCCATCATAGCCCCCACTGGGATGGGCAAGAGTACCTTTGGAGCCGTCATGGCGGTGTGGCACGCGACCAGAGGGAAGAAGAGCTACATAGTCGTGCCCACCACCCCGCTGGTGGTTCAGACCGTCAGGAAGATTCGGAAGATAGCGGAGAACGCGGGCGTTGAGGTCAACCTCGCCTACTACCACGGCAACCTCCGCAAGAAGGAGAAGGAGGAGATGCTGGCCAAGATAACCGGCGGGGACTACGATATCCTCGTTACCAGTGCCCAGTGGATGGCCAGGAAGTTCGATGAGGTTCTGAAGGGCAGGCACTTCGATTTCATATTCGTCGATGACGTTGATGCGTTTCTCAAGGCGAGCAAGAACATAGACCGCTCCCTTTACCTCCTCGGTTTCAACGACGAGGTAATCGGAAAGGCCTGGGAGATAATCCGCCTCAAAAAGCAGATGTCCAAATACCTGAACGGACGCGCCAAGGACCGGGAGGAGAGACTTAAGGAGCTAAACGCTCAGATAGCGGAACTCCAGCGCGAGATTGAGGAGTTCAAGTCGAAGAACGATATTGGCATCATGATCATCGCCTCGGCCACGGGCTCGGCGAGGGGCGACAGGATAAAGCTCTACCGCGAGCTCCTGGGTTTCGAGGTTGGAAGCGGGAGAAGCGCCCTCAGGAACGTCGCTGACAGCTACCTAAAGCCGAGCAAGGACATCAGGGAGCACATTGAAGAGCTTCTAACGATGCTCGGGAAGGGGGGCATAATCTTCACACCGATCGATCAGGGCCTGACCTACGCCGAGGAGCTGGCCAATTATCTCCGCGAGCGCGGCTTCAGAATCGAACTCGTCAGCTCCAAGAACAGGAAGGCCATCGAACGCTTCGAGAATGGGGAGGCCGACTACCTCATAGGCTCCGCCACATACTACGGCTCCCTCGTCCGCGGTCTCGACATGCCCCACCTCATCCGCTACGCTATATTCACCGGCGTTCCCAAGTTTCGCTTCTCCATAGACCTCGAAAGGCCGACCATCTACCGCGCCCTCGGTCTCCTCAGCGAGGTCATGGACTTCCTGGGCGACGAAGACAGGAAGCAGGCTGAAAAGCTCCATGCGAGGCTCAGGAGGCTGATACGGAACATCCCTCAGTTCGAGCTCCTCAAGATAGAGGAAGCTTTAGCCGAGGGACTGCCGATAGAGAACGAGTTCCACAACCACGTCCTCGGCGTTTTCCGCGAGCTGGTCGAATTTCTGAGGAGGGTCCTCAAGGACGAGGAGGTTCTCAGAAAGCTCGCCGAGGATCCATTCATCAGCCTGAAGGAGGAAGGTGGCAAGTGGTACATCGAGATTCCCGATGTTAGAACGTACATCCAGGCCACCGGAAGGACGAGCCGTCTGTTTGCCGGTGGAATCACCAAGGGACTGAGCGTGCTCATAGTTGACAACGAGAAGGTCTTCAACGGCCTCCTCAGGCAGATGCGCTGGCGCTTCACGGAATTCAAGATGGTGCCCTTCGAGGAGCTGGACCTCGATGATGTTCTGAGACAGATAGACGAGGACAGGGAGAAGGTAAGGCTCGTCATGGAGGGCAAGATAAGCGCCAAGGTCAAGGACCTCGTCAAATCCGCCCTCATGATAGTAGAGAGCCCGAACAAGGCCAGGACGATAGCCAACTTCTTCGGCCAGCCAAGCAAGACGAGGATAGGTGACCTGGTCGCCTACGAGGTGAGCATAGGAAATATGATGCTGACCATTCTGGCGAGCGGCGGGCACATGTTTGACCTCGTAACGAACGAGGGCTACCACGGCGTTCTGGTTGACGAGAAAGACGACATGCTGAAGTTCATACCCGTCTACGACACCATCAAGCGCTGCCGCGACTGTGGTCATCAGTTCGTGGACTGGGAGGAGAAATGCGTCTGTCCGCGCTGCGGCTCGACCAACGTCCGCGACGCCCTTCAGAACGTCAAGGCGATGCGTGAGCTGGCCCAGGAGGTCGATGAGATACTCATCGCAACCGATCCCGATACGGAGGGTGAGAAGATAGCCTGGGACATCATGAACGTCCTGAGTCCGTACACCCCGAACATCAAGCGCATAGAGTTCCACGAGGTGACGAGACCGGCGATAATGAGGGCCATCGAAGAGGCCAGGGACGTCAACGAGGGCCGCGTCAACGCGCAGATAGTGAGGAGAATAGAGGACAGGTGGATAGGCTTTGAGCTGAGCCAGGAACTTCAGAGAGTCTTTGAGAACCGCAACCTCTCCGCCGGAAGGGTTCAGACGCCGGTTCTCGGCTGGGTGATCGAGCGTTACAAGGAGTTCACCGAGAGCGAGACCTACTTCATGGGTCTGAGGCTTGAGAACGACCTGGGGATAACAGTGGAGCTTGGGAAGGACGGAAAGAACGTTGAGCCTCCCGAATACGTCACCGTCGAGGACGTCCAGCTTGAGGAAAGGGAGCTGAAGCCCTCGCCGCCTTACACGACCGACGCCATGCTTAAGGACGCCTCCACATTCCTCAAGCTGTCAGCGCCGGAGACCATGCGCCTGGCCCAAGACCTGTTCGAGGCCGGGCTGACGAGTTATCACCGCACTGACTCCACCCACGTCAGTAACACGGGAATAGAGATTGCTAAGGAGTACATTACCCAGGAACTCGGTGAGGAGTACTTTAAACCGCGCCCCTGGGGTGAGGAGGGAACCCACGAGGCCATAAGGCCAACGAGGCCGATAGACACGGGCAGGCTGATGCAGTTGATCCGCGATGGGATTATCCAGCTCCCCAAGAACCTCACCCGCAACCACTACCGGCTCTACGATATGATATTCAAGAAGTTCATGACGAGCCAGATGAAGGCGGCAAAGATAATCCATGAAAAGGCCGTCATCGACGCGGGCGTCGGAAAGACCGAGATAGAGGGCTATGTTGAGGTCGTTGAGGAGGGGTGGACAAAGCTGAGGAGCCCGCCGATGAGGCAGCTCCCGAGGCTGGAGAAAGGGACAAGGCTGAAGGTTGTAGAGGCCAAGAAGTGGAAGGCACCGAAGGTGTCACTCTACACCCAGGGAGATATAATAGCCCTGATGAAGGAACGCAAGATAGGCCGTCCCTCAACTTATGCAAAAATCGTTCAGACGCTCCTCCAGCGCTACTACGCCATCGAGACCCGCGGCAGGAAGAAGCTGGTGCCAACGGATCAGGGCATCAAGGTTTATCACTATCTCATTAGTAAGTACAGGGATCTCGTCAGTGAGGAGAAAACTCGGGGGCTCGAGGAGATGATGGACCGCATTGAGGAGGGCAGCGTCGATTATCAGGAGGTTCTAAACGCGCTTTACCGGGAGCTGCAGGGATATCTGGGGAACGGGAAGCCCCAATAATGTTTCTTTCCGCGGGTTATTTACTACTTTTTGATACCTGTGCCATAACACTTTTGATGATACCAGCTTTGGACTGTTCCGGTACGGAGGGTCAGGTTTTTTAGAATTTTAACGGCAGCATAGCGACAAAAGGTTTTGGGGTGATTTTGCTCCCAAGTAAAACCAAAAATTTTAAAATCCTGATGTAGTAATGGGTTTGCATGTATGCGCAACGGATATAATATCCCGGGAAGTCATCCCGGGGTAATCTTCGGGACATAACCGAAGACACTAACAACATTTGGAAAAAACTTATATGTGATGGAGCCCAACATACAAATGGAAAATACGGTGGTGGTAAGAATGGTTAAGGACAGGATGGTTGAGCTCCTTCAGGAGCACTTTGAGTTGAACCTCTACGAGGCCAGGGCGTACGTGGCACTGGTCGGCTTTGGCGTCCTCACCCCGGCCGAGCTGGCAAGCGTTTCGGAGGTTCCGGCGCCGAGGACCTACGATGTCCTCAGGAGCCTTGAGAAGAAGGGCTTCGCCATCAGCCAGCCGGGTAAGGTCAACAAGTACAGGCCCGTCCACCCGCAGAACATCCTCGAGAAGTTCATCGAGGAGTGGCAGGAGCGCGTTGCAGAAGAGCTTGAGCTCAAGAAGAAGGCGAAGGAGGAACTCCTTGAGCTCATGAGCCCGCTCATCGAGACCGAGATTCCGAAGTACGGCGTCGAGAAGGTCTGGGTGGTCAGGGGAATCAGGAACGCCACCCTCAAGACCAAGGAGATGTTCGAGGAGGTCAAGGAGCAGATCCTCCTGGCTGACGACGGCTACATAGCGATCAACCTCGAGAGCGACATCATCAAGGCCATCGACAACGGCGCCAAGGCCAAGATAATCGTCACCGAGAACGTCCTCCACAGGCTCGGCACTTCGAAGATAATGGACTACTACAAGAAGGGCAAGGTCGAGCTCAAGGTCATCGACAAGCTCGAGCTCCCGATGCTCATCTGCGACGACGAGGTCTTCTTCGCCCTCGAGGACATGGCGGCTCGCTACTTCAACTACGAGACCCAGATATGGATCAAGGACTTCCGCGTCAAGGCCCTCTTCGAGGGCAAGTTCAACGAGTACTGGGAGCAGGCCAAGAAGGCCTGATTCCTCTTTTCCCTTGTTCTTCGTGTGCCTTTTTACTGCCCCACCTGCGTTTCTCTATTGCCAGCGCTGATGCTGCCAGCAGAACCAGAAAGGCAGTACCGCAGATTTCTCTCCTGGTTGTTGCGGGTTCGTGTAGTTTAGTGGTGGCGTTTGCCTCAGACACAACTGGCTTCTCGCATACAAGCTCGCTAAAATCTGGGGACACTTCAAGCCGGGAAACCGTCCCGTTTTCGATCCTAAAGAGCAGAGAGGCTTCATCAAGACCCTCTCCAGCGGGAAGTTGCACCACCTTCCTGTTGATCACCACAATTCCTCTTTTCGCCTTGAAAGCCGTTAGACTGAGCCTTGAGGCGTTTATACTCTCTGGAAGCGTGGCGGTGTAGTCCCTTCCCTCCAAAGTGAATGTTACCCTTTCCATCTCTGGCCTCCACGTAGCTCCCGTGGGTCTGTGTTGAGGGGAGCTTAAAGGCCCAGACGTTAAGTTGCGCTCCGTTGCACCTTTTGGTCACGGTTCCGTTTGGGTAGGCGGTGATGGTGCACTCTGAAACCTTCTCAAGGCAGTTCCCTTCAAAGCGGTAGATCTCCCTTACTGTCACGTTCTTGATGAGTGTGAAGTTCTTTGGTTCGCCGTCGATGGCCACAGTAAGGTTTTTGTACGGTTCCGTGGATTTCTCCACCCTAAGCACGTAGAACGTTCCGTTTATCATGCCAACCGGAGTTGTATTCATGAGCGAAGGCCCGTATCCCCCGAGCAGAAAGGCTCGCTCTCCGTCCGTCAGGACGTAGTATTCTTGGAGAGAATTTGCGAAGTCCAGCCTGCTCTCCCATTCACCAGCTATCATCTCGCAGGTGTAGCTGTCGTGCTGGACGACGATGAGTAACCAGCCGTTTGTGAGATAAACTCCCCAGACGAGGTAAACCTCATAGGCAGAGCAATCCGCCGAGACCGTCTGAGTCAAAACTAGAATTGAGAGAATTACAGCTAAGAGAGCTATGAACTTTCTGATGAGCGCCACCTCCTAATTCTCCTCACGCAGGCTGAGGTTAAAGCGCCGAAGAGGAGAAAAGCCGGCCCGCAGATGCCCTTTTTGGTTTCTTTTGTGTTGGTTTGTGTTTTTGTTGTATTAGGAGACGTCTTTGTTGTGTAGGTTGTGCCGTTGGTCTCAACGGCCGTGCTGGTGGATGTATTCTTACTGGTCTTGCAGACCGTCACGTTGACGATTTTGACGTTATTCGGAAACCAGAAACCCTGTATCAGACTGTTGTTTCCAGTTGTGTCCAGGTAAACGAGGGTGACGTTTCTTGCCAATTCGTCTTTTTTGATGATGAAGTAAACCGGGAAAACGCTCGAATTCACAACGATGGCCGGACCTGGAGACCAGCTGCTCGCGCTTTTGCTGGAAGCGATCCAGAGGTCGCTCACGTTCGCGTGACTCCACTCGCCGGGACCCCAGGATTGCAGTTCAATCTTCCAGCCGTTTATCTCGTTGCTAATCTTTCCCTGGGAGATCCAGAACCAACTGCTGACGTTTACCTGCTCAACGCAGAAGTTCCGGGTATTAAGCCTGTAAACCATATCGGCCCTGGAGTAATCTGGGAGGTAGTACTCCATCTCCACGTACCAGCTCCCGTTGATGAACGTTGCTCTCCTGTAGATTATCCCCTCCGTGGGAACTCCTACCGCAGGAGTAAAGTTCAGCAGGTAAAGCCTGCCGCCATCGGAGAACAGGAGGTACTCGTGGCCGTAAAAGACCTCAGGCCAGCAGTCGGTCATGCCGCAGCTGACTCCCCACTGGAGGACTTCCAGATGAATTAAGGCATCGGTTCCGTTCGAGAGAACCGAGTATTTTACCTCGTAAAGGGGACCGGGCTCTTTTACGTAGTACGTTGCGGAAACCTGAAGGGTGAGAAAAAGCAAAGCGATGAAGATGGGAACTACCATTCTGGGCATTTTGCTCTCACCTTGTCTATGACTTTCAAATCGGTACCAAAGTAGTAGGCCCTGGTTGAGAATACGCTGGGGTTTACTTCGAGAATGGCTCTATAGTAGTCACAGGCGCGGTTAATGCACTTCTGTTCTGTTTCCTGATTAGGTGTTTTGTCACATCCTACTTTTTCTATAAAGTTACCATTCTTCCATGTTCCCTGGGTGCTTTTACAATATGCACAGTTGCTCGGTTCTCCAACTATGCTGTTGTCGGCTTCCATCTCAATGGAAAGCCCATGGTTCAGCATCCACTTCACACGGAGTGTCAATTCGTGTAGGGTGTAATCACTTCCATCGTCTAATTTGGTAGTCTGATAATAGTGAGGCTGAACAAACACGTGGTCAAAATACTTCGCAAGAGTTGGGATAGCAACTAAATCCTTGATTACCCTGTTTTGTATCTGCCCCATAGTCCTGTTCCCAATCGTGGGAATCCAGATCAACTCCAGACCCTGGTTGTAGATGTAGTCGTACATGTATTGGATGAATTCCTTAGAAACGTTCTTGCCATAGTTGCTGGTTTGAAGACAGCTCTCGTAGCTCCAGTAGAATCCTTTGAGGTTGTCGTTGTTAATGCTCAGAACACCATCAATCCAGCCTTGATAGTACGAGTTCACGCCGGAGTATTTAAATGGGATCAGTGCCTGATCCCTTTGGCTTCCATCAGGACGCTTGAAGGGTATCGTTATGTACACCGGAATCCCGCGTATATGTTTCGCTACCCACCTAGCGAATTCTTTCCCATCGTTGCGTCCTGAATCATAATGCGGGCCAGTATAGTGAGAACCTCCTCCCTCCCCATCCAGTACAACAATCCTGTCAAAGTCCCTCTCCCGGAAGTCATCAACAGTAGCCTTCCTGTCTCCGACGGTCATCCTCGACTCGTAGTCAGAACCGTTCCATCTAACCCACCACAGTGCGAACTTTGCCACAAGACATCACCATTATGAAACAATGTCTTAACATATAAAAAACTATTTGGAATTCTACTTGTTAAAATCGCAACAATACGAACCAAAAATTGGGGGTAAAAACCGGTTACTCAGCTTTGGTTCAAATCTCCCCATGTGTTCTTTATACTGTACTACTTACGTCTCCGTACTGCCAGCGCGAGTGTTGCCAGCAGAACCAGAAGGGCAGGGCCGCAGATTTTTCTCCCGTGTGTAGCGGGTTTGTGTAGTTCAGCGGTGGCGTTTGTCTCAGACACGACCGGCTTCCCGCATACAAGCTCGCTAAAATCTGGGAACACTTCAAGCCGGGAAACCGTCCCGTTTTCGATCCTGAAGAGCAGAGGGGCTTCATCAAGGCCCTCCCCAGCGGGAAGTTGCACTACCTTCCTGTTGATCAGCACAACCCCTCTTTTCGCCTTGAAAGCCCTTAGACTGAGCCTTGAGGCATTTATATCTCCCGGAGGCGTGGCGGTGTAGTCCTTCCCCTCCAAAGTAAATGCGAGCCTTCCATCTCTGACCTCCACGTAGCTCCCGTGGGTCTGCGTTGAGGGGAGCTTAAAGGCCGAGACGTTAAGTTGCGCTCCGTTGCACCTTTTGATCACGGTTCCGTTTGGGTAGGCGGTAACGGTGCACTCTGAAACCTTCTCAAAGCAGCTCCCCCCAAGGCGGTAGATCTCCCTTACTGTCACGTTCTTGAGGAGCGTGAAGTTGTAGGGCTCGCCGTTGATGGTCACGGTGACGTTTTTGTAGGGTTCTTTAGATTTGGAGATCCTAGCGGCGTAGAGGGTTCCGTTTAGGAAACCTGCCGGCATTGTCCAGTCAAGGGGAGGGCCCGAGCCGCCAATCAAGAACGCCTTACTCCCATCGGTCAGGATTAGGTAGGAATTCGCGGTGTCAACTCTGTTCTCCCATTCACCAGCTATCATCTCGCAGGTATAGCTCACGTGGGAAACCCCTATCAGGAGCCAGCCGTCTACCTGGAAGACCGAGTCAATGGAGTAAACTTCATAAGGGGAGCAATCTACAGAGGTTGCTGTGGGTGTGGGAAAAGCCAGAAGTAAGAGGAATAACACAAAGAAAAGAAATGTAACTCGTCTATACATATTCCTCACCGAATTTTCTCGAAAAGCCTTCCATTTCGTCAATGACTCTGAGATCTACGCTGAAGTAATAAACTAGGTCTTCATATTTTTTACCGAGTATATCTTTCTGAGCTTTTAAATAATGGAAGGCTATTTCTTTTGCATCATATGTATATTGAATCAAGCACTCGCGCGTAAACCTAGGACCACATCTTTCTATTAAGGATTCTCTAAAATTCTCTTCCATGTGTGTTCGGGATATATAGTCATAAAGAATGCTTCTGTCGACTTCCATCTCTATTGAAACATTATCCGGCATGTGGTCAATCCATTCAACTTTTTCGATGAGTTTCTGATAAGTATAAGGTACAGTGCCATACTTTTCGTTGAGTATTGAATTCTGGTAATAGTTAGGCTGAACAAAGATGTAGTCAAAGTATCTTACTAAACTCTGAATAGTGCAAAAGGAAGGATCATCCAAATACGTAACCCCTCTGTTACCTGTTGCCGGGATCCACATTAGTTCTTGTCCATGTCCGTGGATATAATCATAAACACCCTGAATAAACTCTTGGGAGACATTTCCACCATATGAACCAGTTTGAAGACAGCTCTCGTAACTCCAGTAAAAGCCCTTCATGTTGTCAATATTGACTGAAAGAACTCCATCAATCCAACCCCTGTAGTATGAATCAGGAACGCTTGAAAATGATGCCCGGGTTTGATCCCTTTGCTTTCCATCAGGGCGGTAAAATGGTATGGTTATGTAAAGTGGCATGTCAATGCCCAGGGAGAGAACCCATTCTGCTAGTTCTCTTCCATCATTATATCCATTGGAGTACATAGAACCACTACAACGGGAGTTACGCCCTTCGCCATCCAGTACAACAATCCTGTCAAAGCCCCTCTCCCTGAAGTCCTCGGGGGTGGCCTTTCTGCCCCCGACGGTCATCCTCGACTCGTAGTCAGAACCGTTCCATCTAACCCACCACAGTGCGAACTTTGCCACAGGACATCACCATCATGAGTACTACAGGGCCATATAAAAAACTATTTGAATTTCTACTTGTCAAAATCGCAACACTATGAGTCAAAAATGGGGGGTAAAAACCGATTACTCGCGGCTCAATTCAAAGAAAAAGTTGGGGGCTCAAACGTACTTGAACTCCTCCTCGAGCTCGTCCTTCTCCTTCAGCTTCCAGTAGAGCTTCCCGTCCTTCTGGTAGCTCTCGACCTTGCCCTGTTCGACGAAGCGGAGCAGGTAGCGGCGCACCTCCATCGCGGGGATGCCGGTTTTTCCCGCTATTTCCTCGATGGTCTTGGGGCCATCGCCGAGGGCCTCCAGAACCTTTACATTCTTCATTCTCCTCCCTCCAGTTTCCGGTATCTTTCCAGCAGTTCTATTATCTTCTCCATTGCCCTTAAGTGTTTCTCCAGTTCGTCTATGTCCTCCGGGAGGGAGTTGGCGAGCTCGTTGAGCTTCTCCATCAGCCTCTCCTCAACGCCCTTCATCTCGGCCTTTCTCTGCTTTGCCCTGTGCTCGCAGACCGGGCAGAAGACCTTCCCGTCCTTCTCGAAGAGCGGTGAACCGCACCTGGGGCAGTGCCTGTCGAGCATCTTGGCCCCCGAAAGCATGAGGGGCATTATTATGTTCCGTATCTCCTCCTCTGTGGGCCCTCTGGCGCTCATTCAATCACCCCGTCAGGAGCTGGAACACCTCGACGAATGCCTTCTTCCCGAGTCTCGAACGCCTTATCCTGTCCGAGACCTCGGCGATGTCAAAAGCCGCTATCCTGAAGTTCTCCTTGATCCCCTCCAAAAGCTCCAGGAGCTCTTCAAGCGTAAGCTCGCCGTGTTGGAAGCGGGCGATTTTGTACTCGGGCCTTAGAACGTCCATGTCCACGGTGAGGTAAACCTCGTCACCGAGGTACTTCTTGGACTCGTCGAGTATCTCGAGCAGGTCGTTTGTCTGAAGGTTCTTATAGGCCTTCCACTTCCCGCGGACTTTCCTGCTCCTCAGGAGGGCGGGAAATATCTTGACGCGCCGCGTCCAGAGCTGAGTCCTCTCGGTGGTCGGTATCATGAGGACGGGGGCGAGGACGACGGCCCGGTTTACGAGGCGCTCCTCAAGGGTATAGGCCAGCCACGAGCCGTGGTCGAGGTAGTCGTGCATCAGGTCGGTGTGGGCATCGACGCTTATGAGGGACTGGGGCCTGAGCTTTTCAACTATTCCGTACGTGGCGAGGTGCTCCCCTATTATGTACGCGCTGTCCTGGGGAATCCTCTCGGCCAGAAGCTCGACCCTGCTCGATTCAACTATCATGTAATCCTCTATGAGTTTGTTCCTTTTGAGGAGCTGAAGAACGTAGAGAACACCGTCGCGGTTTGGCTTTTCGCCGAAGGGAATGAACGTCACCATTTGATTCCACCGACCCGTGTTGGCACTCGGGCTTTTAAACCTTGGCGCTGTATTTGGACATTTAAATGTTAATTCGCGACGCCAAAGTTTAAAAAGTAGCATTCTGAGGTTAAATCGAAAACTCTTCGGAGGCGAGGAGATGATACTTCAGGTTGCCCTTGATCTGACTGACATTGAGCAGGCCATTTCTATCGCTGAGAAGGCCGCCCGCGGCGGTGCCCACTGGCTCGAGGTTGGAACCCCGCTCATCAAGAAGGAGGGCATGCGCGCTGTGGAGCTTCTCAAGAGGCGCTTCCCGGACAGGAAGATCGTTGCCGACCTAAAAACCATGGACACCGGCGCTCTGGAGGTCGAGATGGCGGCCAGGCACGGTGCCGATGTCGTTTCTATCCTCGGTGTCGCCGATGACAAGACGATAAAGGACGCGGTTGATGTTGCAAGGCGCTATGGAATCAGGGTCATGGTTGACCTCATAGGCGTTAAGGACAAGGTCAAGCGCGCCAAGGAACTCGAGAAGATGGGCGTTCACTACATACTCGTCCACACGGGCATAGACGAGCAGGTTCAGGGCAAGAGCCCGCTGGAGGACCTGGAGAAGGTCGTTAAAGCCGTCAGCGTCCCCGTTGCCGTCGCCGGCGGACTGAACCTCCAGACCATACCGAAGGTCATTGAGCTGGGGGCCACGATAATAATCGTCGGAGGCGCGATAACCAAGGCTGAGAAGCCGGATGAGGTTACGAGGAAGATAATCGACCTCTTCTGGGGCGAGTACATGATGACCATAAGGAAAGCGATGGACGACATAATCGACCACATACACAACGTCTCGGAGAGCCTCAAGCTGGAGCAGGTTCGCGGCTTCGTCGATGCCATGATTGGAGCGAACAAGATATTCATCTACGGCGCGGGAAGGAGCGGCCTCGTCGGTAAGGCCTTTGCTATGAGGCTCATGCACCTTGACTTCAACGTCTACGTCGTTGGTGAGACCATAACGCCGGCCTTCGAGCCGGGCGATCTGCTCATAGCCATCAGTGGTTCCGGTGAGACCAACAGCATCGTTGATGCAGCCGGAATAGCCAAGAAGCAGGGAGGTAAAGTGGTCGCGATAACCTCCTACGCCAATTCAACCCTTGGAAAGCTCGCCGATGTGGTCGTCGAGATACCCGGAAGGGCCAAGACCGACATCCCGACAGACTACATAGCGCGCCAGATGCTCACCAAGTACAAGTGGATAGCCCCGATGGGAACCCTCTTCGAGGACTCCACCATGATATTCCTCGACGGGGTCATAGCCCTCCTCATGGCCACCTTCCAGAAGACGGAGAAGGATATGAAGAAGAAGCACGCGACCCTTGAGTGAACACCGAAAAAACTATGAACTTGTTTCTTCTCCATTTATTATTGATGTACCATGCCCCCCTATATTCACGTCTTCGTTGGAATCGGGAACGCTGGAAGTAGAATCGTGAATAACATCCATGCCGATGGGGCAGTTCGGGTTACCATAAACCCTGCCTATCTGCTAATGCCCCGTGCGGGGGAATACGAAGAAAAACTGAGAGACTTTTTCTCCAAGGTTCCCAGAAACACCTTTTTGTGGCTCATATTTGAGGATAAAGAGGCCAACCACATCGCGAGGGAGATTATAATTGACAGTGTACCGAGCGACACCATAAACCTTGCATACGTAATAACGCCTAAACGGGAGCTTTTTATGGAGAGAAAACCGAAATGGGCGGAGGATTTCCGAACGGTGTTCTATGACTCTCTGTGGGACTTCTTTGGGAACTCAGATGAGCCCCTTGCCACGGCGTTTTATACCGCCTCAAGGAGCATAGCGGACATGTTTTCCAGGCTCCATTATTATCTTGAGTCCCAGATGCTCGTTAACATAGATTACGCCGACCTCTTCAACATAATAAACGGAGGAAACGTGGGGATTTTGAGGATCCTGAAAAAAGTTGATTTCAGATGGCACTGGGGTGTTTGGGAGAGGGGGCTTTTGGGGATACTTGTTGGAAGGGAATTTCCCCTGATGAACGCCCATAGAATACTTAAGAACTTTCAGGAGATACTGTCCGAGAAGGATATAATATGGGGCGTCATCGTTGACGATAACCTGGACAGAGAGGTTGAGATACTGGCACTGCTGGTTAAGAAGTGGTAGGTGATAGAATGAAGGCGGTTCTTTTCGACATCGACGGGACTCTGCTGACCGAGATGCCGTTGATTCAGCTGTTCCTCCCGCAGGTTTATGGCATACTCTCAAGACGGTTTGGAATCAGCAAGGACGAAGCCAGGGAGCGGTTCCTGGGCGAGATATTCGGGAGGAGAGACACCTACGACTGGCACGACTGGAACTTCTTCTTCGAGCTATTTGACCTCGACCTCCGCTACGAGGAACTCATGGAGAGGTACCCTCACAAGCTCCACGTCTATCCGGATACGATTCCCGTGCTTGAGTGGCTGCGGGAGAGCGGTTATAAGCTTGGGGCCGTTACCAGCGGACCCGAGTACCAGCGGCTCAAGCTGAGGCTTACCGGTCTAATGGACTACTTTGACGTCGTCGTTACGCGGGAGGACGTCAAGGCAATAAAGCCCGAGCCCAAAATATTCCTCTATACCCTGGAGAAACTCGGCGTTGAGCCCGGGGAGGCCGTCATGGTGGGGGACTCCCTGAGCCAGGACGTTTACGGGGCCAAGAACGTGGGTATGGTGGCGGTCTGGATAAACCGGGATGGCGACGAGGATTACAACATGGCGGACTACGAGATTAGAACGCTTCACGAGCTGAGAAAAGTGCTGGGGGGATTGGAATGAGGGAGGTATTCAACGCTGAGGGAGTTTTTGTCCGGTACCGGGAGAAGGGGGTGAAGCTGGAGAACGGCCACGAACTGACCCACAGGAGTGAGGAGCCGACGGAGCTCTGGTGGAAGCTTAAAGAGGCGGTAAAGGGCAGAAAGGTTAGGATAGTTGTCTACGAACTCGAGGAATGAGACATGATAGCACATCTGATAAACACGGACGTTGGGAACAGGGGGGTTCTTAGGGTATACCTCGACTACCGCCGGGAGAACCCCAATTTTTTACATAATTCTGCAAAACTGTTTTTGGATAATTATGAACGCGTTCTCATCGTCACGGGCTTTCCCATACCTCCGGAAATGCGGGCCGAAACCGACGGGCCGCCTGGAACCCTCGCGATAGCCAAGGCCGTTGAAACCCTCGGCGGCAGGGCGGAGATACTGACCTACCCCGAGGTGGAAAATGCACTCGATGCCTTTGGACTGGAGTTCGTCAGGGAGCCGGGCGTTTCCTCCTATTCCCTTGTCATCGCGGTGGAAACCCCGGGCAGGGCCGCCGACGGGAGGTACTACTCAATGAGCGGCATGGGGATAACGAGGGAAACTTTTGATTGGGCGGTTCTCAGGGCGAGGGACCTTGGAGTTCCCACGATAGGGATAGGCGACGGTGGAAACGAGGTGGGGATGGGTAGGATAAGGGATCTGGTCGTCCGATACGTTCCCCACGGGGAGAAAATAGCAAGCGTCGTTGAGACCGATGAGCTGGTCCTCTCGGCGGTCTCAAACTGGGGTGCCTACGGGCTCGTGGCTCAGGCGTCAATTGAGTTCGGCAGAGAACTGCTCCCCGGCTGGGACGAGAGGACAATAGTGAGGGCCATCTCGAAGCTCGGTCTGATAGACGGGGTCTCCAAAACTAGGACGCCAACGGTTGACGGGATAAGCCTCGACATTCACGAGAGAATCGTTGAGCTTTTAAACGCCCTCGTAAATGAGGCCCTAAGGTGATGGAATGAGGCTCGATGAGTTCATAACCAACGAGGAAAGCCTCAAGCTCATAGAACGGACCCGCGATTACGCCAGGCATTTCTTTGAAAGGGAGGGAACCCATGGCTTCAGCCACGTGGAGCGCGTGCTCAACCTCTGCCTCCACATCGGGAGGGAGGAGGGGGCTGATCTGGAGGTCCTGGCCCTTGCGGCCCTCCTCCACGACGTGGCAAGGCCACTTGAGAGCGAGGGAAGGGTTGAAGACCACGCCACGGAGGGGGCCAGGATAGCGAGGCACTACCTTAGAAGCCTCAGCTACCCTGAGGGGAAGGTTGAGGCGGTTGCCCACGCCATAGAAGCCCACCGCTTTTCGAGGGGACCCGAGCCGGAAACGCTTGAAGCAAAAATCCTGAGCGACGCCGACAAGCTCGACGCCATTGGTGCCATAGGAATCGCAAGGGTCTTCATGTACTCGGGCGAGCACGGAAGGAGCATCGAGGATTCCTTAGAGCACTTTGAGGAAAAGATACTGAAGCTGAAGGATTTGATGTACACCGAAACCGCGAGGAGGATGGCCGAGGAGAGGCATCACTTCACCGAGGAATTCATCGAGCGCATAAGGCGCGAGATAGAGGGCGAAATCTGAACCTCCTTTCGGCTTTTTCTTCCATAATAAGGTTTTTAAAGGACTTTCAGAATTAAGGGTTAGCCCGTTTAAGGTCATTCTTGGGTGAGGAGGTGAGGAGATGAAGGCGCCAATCTGTGAGGTGTGTTTGAAGACCGACGACATTCTGTGCCCGGCTGACGAGAAAAAGCTCCAGGACGGGGTTATCTCGGAGCTTGATGTTAAGGTTGCGAGACTCCTTTACAGGCTCATCGGGGACGCTGACATGGAGTTCAAGAAGGCAGTCGAGGCCGGTGACCTTATAGTCATCGTTGTTGGAGAGGGAGACGTTCCGATAACCATAGGCAAGGGCGGCAAGAACATCAAGGCCCTCATGAGGGAGCTCGGAAAGAGGATACGCGTCATAGAGGCCGTTGAGGTCACGGGAACCGACGATGTCAAGAAGCTTGCCACCGATCTCCTTTACCCCGCGGGCGTCTTCGGGGTCAACATCGTTTACAAGCCCGGCGGAGGAACCTACTACAAGGTCCTCGTCATGGGAAGGGACAGGAAGAAGCTCCCCGAAAAGGCCGACGTCCTGGAGAGCATACTTTCCCAGATAACCGGGGCCGAGGTAAAGATAAACTTCATTTGATGTTCTTTTCTGTTCCTCCGTTTGTTTCTCCTGGTATGTATGATGTTCTCTGAGTGGTGTTTTTTGTTTCGCTTGTGTATTTTTGTGACCGTAAGTTTTTTGGGTTTTTAGTGTAATCTTCCCCCGTGGGCCGTTTCCGTTCGGCCTTAAGGTTGATGACCTCCCGGTTGAGGCGGCCGGTGGCCCCAGTGTGAACGGGAGTGGAAGCCAACCGCGCCAGTTGCAACAAAAGCAACTGGAAGCGGAAACGGATTTAGTGTGAATGTTATACGTCCTATAATTTCTACTTTTGTTTTCAACTTTGAGTTTACGAAATTCTTTTAAGTCTGGATTATTTGTCCATGATTGAAACCTTCCGGAGGTGGTAAGGTTGAACCGCCGGATGGTTGGAGCTTTAATTCTCCTGCTCGTGTTGACGCTGCCCGGAGCCGCGGCTCTCTCCCTGCCGTGGTCCGGGCTTCCCGTCTTGGGGACGAGTTCGGGAGCGTATCCAATCCGCCTCGACGGCGTTGAGCAGAGCGGCAACATTGCGATCGTTACCTGGAATGTTCCACCGAACTGTTTGACTGGCTACGGAACGGTCCTCATCAGCAAGGATGGGGAGAGAATCACCGAGCGCGTCAGCCTTGGCCGGCTGAAGCCCTGGGGCAAGAAGATGGCGGTCTTCCTCAACGTCAGAGAACCGGTTTACGTTAAACTGCGTATTTCCTCTGGAAACGGCATCTTCATGAGTTCATGGGTAAGGCTAACACCGGAATCCACGCCGAGATTCTTCCCAACCGGCTACACGGTAACCTATCCAGCACAGAAGGGAGAGATAAGACCGCAGTTCATTCCGGCGATAGGTGCGTTAATAGTCATCGGGCTAACGATATGGGATGCTTATGATACTTACAAGACGTGCAGGGATTACGGCACGGATTCAATGGAATGTAAGGTTCAGGGAACACTCTTCATCGTTGGCGTTGCAGTTCCAGGTGACGAGGAATTAAAACTCGTCTCAAAACTCGGCAAGAAGTTCGGAGTGACGGATGATATTTACAGGATTCTCAGGAAGGCCAAAATAATAAACCATGCCGACGAAGTGGTTGAAAGGTTCACCCACATCTTCGATGACATCGTCAAGCACGGCGATGACGCCGCAAAGGCCCTCGACGACCTTGTCAGGGCTGGAGTTCCAACGGAGGCAGTTGAAGAGGCCGTCAAGCACGGGGCGACAATAAAGGCAGTAAAGGAAGGGGTTGAGAGATTTGCAAAATCAACATCTCCCATAAAGAACTCTTACGGGTACACTATCATCATAGAGAGGGGCAATGAGAGATATGGCCTGATTCACGGCTGGCTAAGGCATGTACATGGCTATGAGATGGACTATAAAAGAGAGACATCGTTCTTCCCAATGGGACAAGAGATAGTGTACTATGTTAACGGTCAGAAGAAAATCATGAACCTCCCTAAGACAATACAGTCTCCGGAGGAACTGTACAACGAGATTGTACGACTAACAAGGCAATATAAGGACCTGCTAAGGCCCAGCATGGAATCTCGCCCAGGTACAATTATTTTAACCAAGCCGTCCAACCTCCCAGGAATAACTGAAATAACCTTAGTCTTTAAGAGAAGTGGAAGCACATATAAGCTTATTACATTCTGGCCAGAGAGTGGAAGTGCAGTATGGATATACAAGAATGGTAAGTGGATACGTCGTCCATGAGGTGATCTCAATGTCCTTCCCGGAGTTCAGATTTGCTGGAAAGCACCTGAAGGTGGAAGTCGGACCACCTCCCCTCGGGCTCTTGCCCGAGTGCTTCTTTGGCTTTTTTTCAGTTGTTACGGTTGATGGCGAACCATTGTTTGGCGAGGTTATTGGGAACCACTTAGAACCCGATGAATGCGGTATTGAGATAGTTACCGAGCTTATGCAGGCTACCCTCTGTCTGTTAAATCCTCGGATGTCCCTTCGTCCATACTGTGCAAAATGTCTCAACCCTCCATCAGGTATGGAATGTGGGCAGTTCCTCTCCGGACATAGGAAAATCCCCGATATAACTTACTGTGCAAGAATCGGTCGCAATTATTATTTGTTTGCTCTTGAAAACAGAACCCTCGTTGTGTATTATAAGATAAATGAACACTGGACAGATGGGGACATTGAAGTCATTGTTCCAGTTGAGAAGGTTCTCCGACTTCCATTTATGGAATTTGCTGAGGACGTAATAAATATGGCAGAGAACTTCCGGAACTACTTACTTTCAAACATGGAAGACATAAAAAAGTTCCTGATATCGTCTGGATGCGAGGAGTGGGTTATCACAGAAAAAGAACTAGCCGGATACAAAAGTCTCCTCACGACTCTAAAATCCATCTACTCGGAAAAGACAAATTTGGGGGGAGATTATGGAGCTGAAACTAAGGGGGAGGTTCTTTGAAATTGTTGCACATCTGCCTGAAACCCGGGCAAGTTGCAGGTACCCATTCAAGGTTTCACTAAAAATCGGAGATGTCTTGGTTACCCCTCAACAGGGAGGGGTTTTTGGGGATTTGTTTGGGCTGGTTAGAGACCTTGTCAGGCTGAGTATCTGCCTCCTTGGGGAAGGGAAATGTGAAGAGGCCGAAGGAGATTCTTTCCTCTTCTGGAGGGACATGGCTGTTGAGGCGGGCTGTTATAAAGCGGATGAAATTCCAATAGAAGACGCCGTTGCTGGGAAGAGAAAGATATACTCGACCAGCTTAATGCTCCAAGACTGCGTCTTTTCCTTCAGGCCAGTAAAAAATCATTTAATGCTTCACTTCAAATGTGGAAACCGTAACCATGGTCCACTGGAGATACCAACTAAAGATTTTGTTCTTGATGTTCTTAGCCTGTCCAGAGAGTTTCTAAAGTTCCTAATGGAAAATTTGGAGCGCATAAATAAGCAGTTGGAAAAGAACGGATGTGAATGGCCTTTTATCATAACCAAAGGGGAATTGCTTGGATTGGAGAAGGACGTGCAGTATCTCAAAGAAATCTTAAGCAGAAAACATTGAACCGGTTGAACTAAAAAGAAATGACAAAAAGGTAACTGAACCCGAGAGAAGCGGACTGCTCCACGCCTTCCTGAGGCACGTGTGGGGGTACGAGATGGACGTAATTAAGAGCCGTGCAAAAACCAAGATTACAACCTTCTGGCCGATGGGTCAGAAGATTGTCGTGAACGGTCAGGCGAAGCAGCTGCCGAGGGTATTCAGGAACGAGCATGAGCTCAGAGAGTTCCTCGATGAAGTGTTGAAGAGGGCACTTCAGAAGGAAGAGTACTACACAGAATTTAGGGGACAGAGCTTTGTGAAGCTAAGGGTAAATTTGGATAAGCTGGGGATGCATGTAGACGGGATAGATGCGGTAGAGTTCCAGTTCTCATACAACCAAGCTAAGGGTGCCTATCAACTTATTACAGCGTATCCCTCAAAAGGCAAGAAGGTTTTAGGGTACGTGTGGGACAGAGAAAAACAATCTGGTAAATGGATACGCATGGGGTGACTTCAATGAGGTGCAGACTTCGTGGAAAATTCATTGAGGTTGAAATAGATTTGGAATCCTTTGAGCCAGGCCCATTTCCCGGCCGTTTTCCTATTCTTTTTTGGTGGCTGGGCATGAAGTAGGGGGATACCACGATGAGGGATGGCTTGGCGACTTATATGCTCTCTTTCAGGATCTACTTCTCTGTACGAGAGATCTCCTAAAGTACCCTGAAAGTTGTTTTAACAAAAGGAAAAACGCTGAGAACGATGGTTTTAAGTTGTTGCCTGATAGCTATGTCTGCGGACCAATACTTGACCTAGATTTTAACACGTATTATCTTGAAAGAAAGGGAGAATTGTTGCGTTTTCATTTCATAAATGAAGCTCCTAGGTATATTTCTTCGAAGAACCCCCTTCAGGGCACCATCGAACTACCGTTTGGGCCCTTTGTCGCCGATATTCTCAAAATAAGCGAGGAGTACCTTGAAAAATGCTTCCCAATAGAAATGGAGACTAAAGCCATGCAATATAACGGATTTACAGAGGAAATTTCTCGGCTTAGGCAATACTTAGAAAACCTCATACAGGAAATTAAAACAGAGCTGGATTTTGAGCATTAATTGAAAAACAACCTTTTGGCCAATGGGGCAGAGGATTGTCGAGCCTAAAACTGGAAGGATTGTCCAGCTCCCCAAGGTCTTCAGGGACGAGCGCGAACTCAGGGAGTTCCTTGATGAAGTACTGGAGAAGGCGCTTAAGGATCCAGAATACAGAAAACAATTCTTCAAGAATGGGGCACCAAACAGGAAATTTGGAATTCCAGTGGACCTTAAGAAGCTTGGAATGAACGTTGATGGCATCGATGTCGTCCAGCTGGAGTTCAAGTTCGAGAAGGGGAAGTTCGTGCTGAAGACTGCTTATCCGAAGGAGGGTAGTGCTGTGTGGTCGTACAGGTATATTAACAGGTATGAGCGTGGATGGGTCAGGGAGGGTTAAACAATGTGGGTCACGCTGAAGGGAAAGCACTTAACAGTGAAGATAGACCTTGAGAGGTATGTTGGCACTCCCTCTCCCTTCTTTTTGATTTTTACTGTTGATGAGCACTTACTCTTAGGAGCCTGCTGGAAAGGTGGACTTGACGGGGCAAACGTGGCTGTTCATGGGTTTTTCCAAGAATTGTTGATGGCCAGCAGTTACATGCTGAGGCCAGAAGATCCGAAGATTCAGAAGTACTCTCAGTCTGAGAGAAAACTCGCCGAGTGGGATAAGTTCCAGCTGGGGAACGAGCCTGTAGTGTACGGAACAACTCTTAATTCGGAGGGGGCTGGATTATACTACTTCTGCTCTACAAAAGACCTTGCAAGAATTTACTACCACAATGAACTCCTCGAATTCACTGACTGTCCTGAATATGAGGGTAAGCATAAGGGTGTTGTTGAAGTGCCCCTTAAAGAGTTCATTGAGGACGTTTTGAAAATCAGCAGGGAGTACCTGGAGAAGTACGCTCCGGTCATCGAAGAGATTCGTTTCAAGCACAAAGGGAAAAAGGAGGATTACAACTTCCTCTGGGAGCTCTACCAGGAAGTTAAAGAACTGTACGAGAAGGTTGAGAATGGTTAAGTTGATGCTCCGGGCCAGTCTCTGGAGGGAGCGCCATGCCATGGTGGGTTGGAACTTTAAAGCAGATGAGCCTCATGGGAAGGCACATAAAAATCATCATAGACCCTAACGAAGATACGTGCTTTCCTTCTCCCTTCCCGACCCTGATGACCATCGGTGGAAGGCTCATCATAGGCGGAATCTTTAAGTCTTCGGGTTGCCTCCCAGTTATGATGCCGACGAACCTCCACGGCACGTTTCAGGACCTCCTCGACCTCTGCATCTCCTTCCTTGACCCGGAGTTTGATGAGAGGGGTGAGATGCTATATCCGCGCAGGGATGCCAGGGAACTCGGCTTCGACGTGAGCGAGGACACGAAGCTCTACCAGACGGGACTCTTCGTTGACCAGGGTGTTACTTCGGTCTTTTTTGAGCTTAACGGTGATATACTGAGGGTCCACTACTTCAACGAGTTCCTCAAGTGGAGCGACTGCGAGGGAATCCAGGGGATGCACAAGGGAACCGTTGAGATTCCCTTCAGGGAGTTCGCGGAGGATGTTCTCCTGCTCTCGGAGCGGTTTCTCAGGGAGGTTGCGCCGGTGCTCGAGGAGGTCTGCCCCGAGCCTTATGATCCGGAATACCTGTGGGAGCTGTACCTCACTTTGAGGGCAAGGGTGGTGGGGCGAGATGATTGAGTGGGTGAGGGTTTACTGGCCCGGAAAGGTTACCTCGCTCACGGTCACACCCAGAGGGGACATAGTGGCGGCGGGAGTCGCGGAAAGGGATGTCCTCATTCGGGATAATTACGGTTCATACAGGGCAACCCTTAGCGGAGGTTTCGTGGCGAGGCTTGATCGGAGTGGAGATGTTAAGTGGTTCCGGGTGGTTCACACAGGAAGCAGGCTGGAGATAACGGACGTTAAGGCCGCTGATGACTGGGAGATAATCTCCTGCGGGTGGATGGAGCAAAGGGGACTCTCCGGCCATGCAGGAGTCGTATTCAAGTTTGACGGTGACGGAAACCTTATATGGGCGAGGAAGTTTTATGAAGGAATATCCGACACGTTCAGTGCCCTCGCCGTGACCCAAGACGGCGGGACGGTCGTTGTCGGCGAAACGAGGAGCTTCGGCGCGGGAGTCAGTGACGCCCTGGTTCTAAGGCTCGAGGGGGATGGGAACTTTGTATGGTGGGGAACCTACGGCGGCAAACTGTGGGATGGGGCTGAGTCCGTTGTAATTGATGGGAGTGGTCGAATTGTTGTGGCCGGTTATACGTACAGCTTCAGTAAAGACGCCTCAAACGCGTGGCTACTCTGGTTGGATGAGGACGGTGACGTTATAATGGAGAAAACCTACGGGACGGAAAGCTTGGAAAAGGCCGTTGGGATTGCACTGACCCGCGGGGGTGACCCAGTAGTGGTCGGAAAAACCTACGACCCCATGAAATCCCGCTACGATGCGTGGGCTCTCCGCCTGAACCGGGAGGGAGAACCGCGGTGGGGTCTCAGATTTCCGGGCAAAGAGGTTAAAGACATCTCGGTAAGCCCCGATGGTGATTTGGTTCTCGGCATGGGGGACTTTACGCTGGTCGGGCTCAGCTCTGGAGGAAAACCTCAGTGGGAGGGAAGGTTGCGACTGAAACGGTGGAGCGAGCTGGAGGCAGTTCTGGCCAATGGAAACGTGCTTGCGGGGGGCAAACTCTCATGGGAGAAGGGCCTCATCGCATCAATCAGTCCGGAAGGAAAGCCTCCCGGAGCCGTTGGCTGGGATCCGGGGATGGGAGAAAGCCAATGCACGGTCTTCGAGGCCTACTCGAACGGCAGGGCCTGCTTTAAGGCAGTTCCCAACGGTAGACTCACGGAGATGAAACTAAAATCGTGGGAGTTCGAGCCCGATGTTTTCGGCAGCCTCAGGGAGCTCGTTAGGAGTCGTTCGGGGTAGTGTGTTGGGGATAGTTGTCGTTAAAATACTTCTGTTTCTCGTATCGCCTCCAGATCGAATACCTTTAAAAGCTCGCCCCTACTCCTTCTGGGGATGACCATGTACCGGACGCACTACTCGAGCCAGATTACGGAGGAACTCAACGGCCAGCGCATCAGGGTGGCCGGCTGGGTCTGGGAGGTCAAGGACCTCGGGGGCATAAAGTTCCTCTGGATAAGGGACAGGGAGGGCATAGTTCAGGTAACCGCCCCCAAGAAGAAGGTTGACCCGGAGCTGTTCAAGCTTATCCCGAAGCTCAACGCGGAGGACGTTGTTGCGGTCGAGGGAACGGTGAACTTCACGCCGAAGGCCAAGCTCGGCTTCGAAATCCTCCCGGAGAAACTTGAAATCCTCAGCAGGGCGGGGAGTCCGCTTCCGCTCGACCCGACCGGAAAGGTAAAGGCCGAGCTGGACACCAGGCTGGACAACCGCTTCATGGACCTCAGAAACCCCGAGGTAATGGCGATCTTCAAAATCAGGTCCAGCGTTTTCAAGGCCGTCAGGGACTTCTACCATGAGAACGGCTTCATCGAGGTTCACACCCCCAAGATCATCGCCACCGCCACGGAGGGCGGAACCGAGCTCTTCCCAATGAAGTACTTCGAGAAGGACGCTTTCCTCGCCCAGAGTCCCCAGCTCTACAAGCAGATAATGATGGCGAGCGGCCTCGACAGGGTTTACGAAATCGCCCCCATATTCCGCGCGGAGGAACACAACACGACCAGACATCTCAACGAGGCGTGGAGCATCGACAGTGAGATGGCCTTCATAGAGAACGAGGAGGAGGTAATGGAGCTCCTCGAGAGACTCGTCGCCCACACGATCAACTACGTCCGCGAGCACAACGCGCGGGAGCTTGAGATTCTCAACTCCGAGCTCGAGGAGCCAAAACTGCCGTTCCCGCGCGTTACCTATGACAGGGCCCTTGAGATACTTGCTGACCTCGGCAAAACTATAGAGTGGGGCGAGGACATAGACACAGAGGGCGAGAGGCTCCTTGGAAAGTACATGATGGAGAACGAGGAGACACCGCTGTACTTCCTGTACAGGTACCCCAGCGAGGCGAAGCCGTTCTACATAATGAAGTACGACGACAGGCCGGAAGTCTGCAGGGCCTTCGACCTCGAGTACCGCGGCGTTGAGATAACCTCCGGCGGTCAGAGGGAGCACCGCTACGACGTCCTCGTCGAACAGATAAAGGAGAAAGGCCTCAACCCGGAGAGCTTCGAGTTCTACCTCAAGGCCTTCCGCTACGGAATGCCGCCCCACGGTGGGTTCGGGCTCGGAGCCGAGAGGCTGATAAAGCAGATGCTCGACCTCGGTAACATCCGTGAGGTCATACTGTTCCCCAGGGACAGAAGAAGGCTTATGCCGTAAGGTCTTTATACTTTCCATCCATTTTTTAGTTAGTCCAACAACAGGAGGCACGGAGATGAAAAGGATAGCGGCTTTAATCTTGGTAGGGTTATTCCTCTTTGCGGGTCTGAATGTAACGTCTGCGGTTGCAGAGGATGTTCTGTATGCCAAAATCTCTTCCGTAGAACTTGGACTGGGGGACAAAGCCGTTCTCGGACCGTATTCATTCACGTTCACGGATGTCAGTCCTGACTTCACCACCGCTAGAATCTCAATTTCAGCGGGCAAGGGATCCTCCGATGTGTATATTGAAGAGGGTAAAACCGTGTACTATCCATCCGCTACAAACCCGGTGTTTGCGCTCAGCGTTGTCATCTGGAGAATCAAAAACAAGCCCGTCGTGTACCTCGACATAATGTCTCCGCTCAAAGCAATCGATACCGTGACCCTGGACGAGGGGAAATACTACAGACTGCCCTCGAACTTTCCGGGCATCAAGGTAAAGCTCATCAGTGCAACGAGTGACTACGCCACCTTCAACGTGTACTTCCCTTATTCATCCACCCCGACAACCGTTAAGATATCCAAAGGAAGCGGTAAGGGCGTTGCATACAAACTCAACGACAAGTACAGATACAAAGACTACCTGTACCTCAAAGTCACTGACACCTCCTCGGACAGTGCCACCTTCGAGGTTTACCTTCCCAAGGTTGCCGCGGTGGATTTCAATATCGTGAAGTCCGACGAGGGTGGAAGTGGAACGCCTTCCCAGAATGAAACCCTCCTCGTGTACAACGGCCTGATGTACACGGGGGAGAAGCTGCCCGTGAAAGTGGATGACACCACCTACTACGTGAAGCTTATCTCGGTTGTCTCCACGAAAGCCAGCCTTGAGGTCTACAGGAAGTCAACGAAGGTCGGTACCTACTTCGTAAACATCGGAGAGGTGAAGGCAATACCCGACACTCCCCTGAAGCTCTCCATTCAGAAGACGGAGCCACAGTATAACCGCTCCACGGTACTTGTGTACGCGCCGGATGGTGCACAGGTGACGCCGATACTCCGCGCCGCCGACATAGTGGCGAATATCGATGCTGTGCCTAAGGAGATAATGCTGGACAACAACCTGGTTGTCGTTATCTCCGTGGAGAACAGGGGGAAGGGCGACGCCTACGACGTTGCCATAGCCGCTCCATTACCCGACGATTTCGAACTCGTGAGCCTGGCCAAGTCGTGGACCTTCAAGACATTCCCCGCCTTTACAAACATGCCCGCCCTCATCTACGTCCTCAAGCCCACGAAGGTCGGTGAATTCGACATCGGAAAGGCCGTCGTTACCTTCTACGACGACAAGAGCCTCGAGACGGGCAAGAAGAGGGTAATCTATTCCGCGCCGCTCACGGGCATTAAGGTTTACAACATCCCCTCCATAGACGTCAATGCCCTGGCATACAACGGCACCTGGAGCAACTACGTTGCCGCCAAGGTCGGGGACAAGGTCAGCCTCAAGTTCACCCTCCGCGCCTCCGACGGCAACCCCGACTACGAGTTCGTCAAGAACGCCACCCTGCTCCTTGACCTCCCGTCGAGCGTTGATGGCCAGGCTCTGGTTGATATCGGCACCATAAGGGCCGGCGAGACCAAGACCCTCCAGCTCGACCTCACGGTGCTCAAGGAGAACCTCACCAACATCAGGGCCACCCTTGTGTACCTCGATCCGCTCGGCGGGGAGCACAGGCTTGCCCTCGGCAACCTCGTCACGATCAACAGCATCCCCCCGAGGATAATAACGGAAGAGGTTAAGGTATGGCCGACCGCCGAGGAGCTTCCCTCCTACGTCAACCAGACCCTCGCCAAGATGGACGATCCCAAGCCGCTGGCGGAGGAGCTTGCGGGCATCTCCGCAGAATACCTCTCGCCGGAAAGCAACCCGTGGAAGCCCGCGGCGATAGTGTTCATCCTGCTGACCGTCATACTCGCGGGGGTAGCCTACAAGTACTGGGACGAGGCAGAGAAGCTCAAGGAGAAGCTTGAGCGGAAGAAACAGAGGCGCCCTGGAGGACTGCCGAAGAAAGAGGGCGGGGAAGAGGGAGAGAGCTCTGAGATAGTTGAGCTCTGAACTTCTTGCCTTTTCTCTCCTTAACTTTATAAATCGGTTCTCGCAGTTTCTTCGGGATGGGACATGTTCAGGTACAAGCAGGTCATAGTCTCCCGGAAGGATCTGAAGCTCAGCAAGGGCAAGTTCGCCGTCCAGGTTGCCCACGGAGCGGTTACCGCTGCACTGAAGGCTCAGAAGGAGAAACCCGAATGGTTCAAAGCGTGGTTCCACGAGGGGCAGAAGAAGGTCGTCGTGAAGGCTGAAAACGAGCGGGAGCTCTTCGAACTGAAGGCCCACGCAGAGAAACTGGGCATCCCCACGGCGCTCATCAGGGACGCTGGTTTGACTGAGATACCCCCGGGTACGATAACTGTCCTGGCGATTGGCCCGGCCCCGGAAGAGATTGTGGACAAGGTTACTGGCCATCTAAAGCTGGTGTGAGCGGAAGTCTTTTAATCATTTGACCGTTTTTAATCTTCGGTGAGAGTGTGAGACTGAAAAAGCTCACCGTTAAGAATTTCAAAAGTTTAAAAGACTGTGAGGTTGAGCTGGGTAAGTTTAACGTCCTTATAGGCCCAAATGCCTCGGGTAAGACGAACCTCGTTGAGGTCTTTAAGCTCCTCAGAAAAATCTACGTTGAAAGGGACACCAACCCCTTTCTTGAATGGTGGGGGTATAATAACGTTGTCTGGGCCGGGAAAGAGGAGCTACCGATAACCGTGGGAATGCTGTTCGACGTTAAGGGCTACGATGTTTACTTTGAGACGACTTTTACGGGGACAGGGGGGAGCTTTAGGATTTTGAAGGAGGTTCTTGAGGTTTTAGAATATGTAAGAATTGAAAAAACTGGGAATATTGTTAAGGTAGCGCACTCCAATGAACTTGCAGAAAGAATCCGTGACGTTTTAGATACTGCAGAGAATATCGCCGAAAATGTCCACACGAATGACATTGATACTATCAGGACAGATTTGAGAAAATTAAAAGGCTTTGTAACAGGAGAGTATTCATTAGAAGGAATCCCCCCTAATTGGACGCTATTCTCCGCATTAATGCCAAATACACCTCAAACAATGCTTATAAACGTCCTTTTCAAAAGGACTCCCTTGAGGGTTTCGATAGTGGGGAACTTCCCTAACTACGGCCTTATCGTCTCTCCGGCGGTAACCCAAGAAGATGCCCTTATATACCCAAATATCGTATCATCATTTCCAGTTTTCTTTGGGGAATTCCTGGATCAGCTACCGGTGAGAGATGTTAATCCTCCCATTATTAGAAAACCCCAGTATCCCCGGAAGGAAACAACCCTCAATGAAGACGCCTCAAACCTCATTCCCATTCTCTACAACATATGGCTCCGTGAAGGAAGGCTTTCTGATGAGATAGCCAAGCCCCTATTCATAGCGTTTCCCAACACGAGGGTTTTCTTCCAGCTCACCGAAGACGGCAGGGTCATGATGAAGGTCTTTGAGAATGGCCTTGAACTTGCTCCGCCAGGCATATCAGATGGATTCTACAAAGTTCTTGCGATACTGACTGTGGCTTACCTGAAGCCTCCTCTTTTGATAATCGACGAAATAGAGAACTCCCTACATCCCGAGACCCTTGAGCTGATTATTGACACACTCAGAGAGAGCGAAAGCCAGGTTATTATTACAACCCACTCACCGGTTGTCGTCGATATTGTCGAGCCTTCTGACCTTGTGCTCGTAGATAAAGAGCATGGTGAGACCCTCTTCAGAAGAATAAAAGACCCCGAGAAAATCAAAAAGTTCCTCAACGAAAAAGGCCTCACGTTAAGTGAGGGCTGGCTTTACGGCTCGTTGCTCGAAAGCGACAAACAGTGAGGACAATGTCGAAGTCGAGGGAAATAGTCATCATAACGGAGGATGCCTATGGAGGGGAATTCTTCAAGCGCCTCCTGAGCAGACTTAGGACGGAGGGCCTGACAGATACCCGCCTGAAAAAACTTTCGGGGAGAAAAAACCCAATCCACGCCCCATACCTCTGCAACTCAAAGTTAGGGAAGATTCTCCGCGCTTCTGAGCTTGTCAGGCCGGATTTTATACTCCTCGTCTACGATGGGGATGGTCCCTCAAACTACGAATCCAAGAAAAAGGACGTGGAAAAACACATCCCACGTAACCTCAAAATTCCCGTCAAAATCCTCCTTTTTGAGTACGAAATCGAGGAGTGGGTCTGCAAAAGCTTAGGCTACAGCTGGAGCACAAAACCCTCCGATGAGCTGAAAAGGAGAGAGCGTTACACTAAATCCAAGCTCCCGGAGTATGCCGATAAGCTCGACTTTGAGAAACTCAAACGGAATTGTAAATCATTTCGAGAATTTTTGAGGATTTTAGGTGATTAAAATGGACCACCGCGAGTTTTTTTCCCGGTTCAGTTATCTGAGCAAAAAACCCGGTATTGGGGGCAGGATAAAGGTTCAACCGGAGGACTTCGTGGTCATCGAGGACCCCCTCCCGTCGATCTTTGAGGGGAGGAAGCACGCCATCTTTCTTCTCAGGAAGCGCAACTGGGACACGATGAGCGCGGTGAAGGAGATAGCGAAGCGCGCCGGGATTAGCTACAGGGACATCGGCTTTGCCGGAACGAAGGACAGGCACGCGGTGACCTACCAGTACATAAGCGTGCCGGCCGGAGCGAGGGAGGCCGTTGAGAACGTCCGGATACGGGACATAGAGCTCCGCTTCATCTCCTACGGCAGGTTTATCAAACTTGGTCACCTCCTTGGGAATCGGTTCCGAATAATGGTTAGGGATGTCGATGAAAATGCCTTCGAGAGGAGCAGGGAGATAATCCGCGAGCTCCGTGGTATGGGAGGTTTCCCGAACTACTTCGGCTACCAGCGTTTCGGGGAGAAACGCGTCACGAACCACCTTATCGGAAAGCTCCTTCTCCAGGGGGACTTTGAAAGCGCGGCGAGGCTGTTCCTCGGAGCGCACGGGGGAGGGATGGAGGGCGACGAGGCCAGGAAGCACTTTTGGGAGACGGGTGACGTTGAGAAAGCCCTTGAGGAGTTCCCGAACTTCCTGAGGTACGAGCGGACACTCCTCTACCGCTACAAGGAAACAGGGAGCTGGAGAAGGGCCTTTCTCTCGCTGCCCCTTCCGATAATGCGAATCTTCATCCACGCCTACCAGAGCTACCTCTTCAACCTCTACCTCTCCAGAAGGATTGAGATGGGAATTCCTCTGAACGAGGCCCTCGTCGGCGATGTCGTCGTTCAGGTTAAGGGCGGTATCCCCTACCGCGACAGAACGTACCGCGTCACCGAGGGGAACCTCAATTTTGTGAACGAGAAGATACGGCACGGCGAGGCTATGGTTTCCGGCCCGCTCTTCGGCTTTGCGATGAGGGGGGCCGGGGGACTTCCAGGAAAGCTCGAGGGGGAGATTCTTGAGGAGGAGGGCATAACGCTTGAGACCTTCAGGGGGCTCCCGAAACCGATGGCCGAACCGGGTGGCAGGAGGGAGCTTCTGATACGGCCCCTGGGCCTCACCTACGGCCACATCCCTGGAACCGGAATGTGCTTCAGGTTTTTCCTCCCGAAGGGGGTTTACGCAACCAGCGTCCTGAGGGAGATAATGAAGGACCACTGATGTCCAGCAACCCTTTTATCGGGTCTTCTCAACTTCTTTCGGTGGTGTGAGTGAGGGTGAGGGCAATATCGCTTGACATAGACGGTACCATAACCTATCCCGACAGGAGACTCAGTGAGAACGCTTTGAGGGCAATACGGCTCGCCGAGAGTCTGGGCCTCCCTGTTATGCTCGTCACCGGCAACTCGGTACCGTTCGCGGAGGCCATGGCAATAATGATAGGCACCAGCGGGCCGGTTGTCGCGGAGGACGGGGGCGCGCTGTCCATAAAAGACGGACGGCTGAGGAAGAGGGTTTACCTGACGAAGATGGACGAGGAGTGGATTCTCTGGAGCGAGATAAAGAGGCGCTACCCTGAGGCCGTCATGAGCTTCTCGATGCCTGAGCGGAAGGCCGGGCTTGTGATTATGAGAACGATTCCCGTCGGGGCAGTCAGGGAGATTATAGGGGAGCTCGGACTGAACCTCATCGCGGTGGATTCCGGCTTCGCGATACACGTCAAGAAGCCCTGGATCAACAAGGGCGCGGGGATTGAAAAGGCCTGTGAGATACTCGGGATAAGTCCTAGGGAAGTTGCCCACGTCGGGGATGGGGAAAACGACCTCGATGCATTCCGCGTCGTCGGTTATAGAGTTGCCATAGCCCAAGCCCCTGAGAGCGTGAAGGAAAAGGCCGACTACGTCACTCAAAAGCCCTACGGCGACGGCGGGGCCGAGGCGGTCATGCACATCCTTCGGAAGTTCGGCCACCTGGGTGAGGGCGATGATGATCCGTTTGGCGACCCTTGACGACGTTGCCGGAATAGTGAGGCTCCACACCGCTGGAGAAGAGCCGGCGGGCAATCTCTACCGGCGCTACTCTATGGGCGGGCCATGGATGAGTGCCGAGACGCTCGCGATTCACATCAACAACCTCCTGCTGGATAATCAGCTGGTCGTCGTAGCGGAGTTGAATGGAGAAATCGTAGGTGAGGTAGAGGTTCTCTTCTCTGAAGAGCCGATTAACGGGAAGCTTACGTCAATCGCCCACATTGACGTCATCGAGGTTCATCCGGATTACAGGGGCAGGGGTATCGGAAGGGCGCTCATCGAGTTCGTCGAGGAGATTGCTGGGGAAAGAGGGGCCCGGCTTCTCACGGTTCAGCCGGATGACGCTGCCAGGGGCTTCTACAGGAGGCTCGGCTTCAGTGTTGCACTGTTTTCGGGAACGATTGTGTGGGTCCCCACCGGAGGGGCCGGGAGAACGGAAATCACTGGATTCGGTTGGGAAGACGTTAAAAACCTCGAACTGGTTGCAGGTCGCTTTCAAAGCTCGTACAGCATGTTCTTTTCAGTGTTCAAAGACAATATCGCCGGGGTTCACCACACGGTCGAGAGCGGGCGGAGCAGGGGCTCGTACTACGCCCTCCGAAACCTACCGGGCAGAGAAGGCCTGGCGCTGCTCCTGTGGGGCGGGCTTGGGGATGTGAGGCCTGTCCTGGGGAGGGCCAAGGTTCTTGGCTGCGAGAGGGTTTTGACGGTTATTCCCGACGGGGTCGAGAGCTTCGGGGTTCAAAAAGTTGGGGAGGTAGAGATAATCGGAAAATCCCTCACCTGAGGAAATCGAAGGCCAGCGCAGCTTCCATCGCCGTTCCGAGGTAAAGCACGTCCTCATCAACGTCGAACTTCGGGTGGTGGTGTGGATAGATTATTCCCTTCTCCTCGTTCCTTATTCCCAGGGCGAGGAAAGCCCCTGGAACCTTCTGCAGGTAGAAGGCGAAGTCCTCGGCACCCATCGTTGGCCTTACCTCCCTCCACCTCAGTCTGAGCTTTTCGGCCACCTTGAGGGCGAACCCTGCCATTTCCTTGTCGTTTATAGTCGGCAGTGTCAGCTCCTCGATTGAGAGGTTGTATCTGGCTCCATGGGCTCTTGTTATCCCGTCAAGAATTTCTTCCATGCGCCTCTTAATCAGCTCGCCAATTTCCGGTTTGAAGAACCTGAAGGTCCCCTTGAACTCGGCCCTTTCGGGAATCACGTTGAAGGCCTCTCCAGCTTTAACGGCCGTAACGCTCACCACTCCCGTCTCTATCGGATCGACGTTCCTGCTCACAATCGTTTGAAAGGCCAGTACTGTCTCGGCAAGGATAGGGACGGGGTCTATCGTTTCATGGGGGCTCGCGCCATGGCCACCTTTGCCGATTATCTCGCCCCCGAAGATGCCGGCTCCGGCTAAAAACGGCCCCTCGCGGATTCCAATCACTCCACTCGGAAGGTCCATCCAGACGTGGAAGCCGAAGATAGCGTTGACTCCTTCAAGGGCCCCTCCTTCTATCATCTTCACCGCTCCATTGCCACCCTCCTCAGCCGGCTGGAAGATGAGCCTTACTCTGCCGTTGAACTCGTCGATGTGCTCCGAGATTATCTTTGCGGTTCCCAGGAGCATGGCCGTGTGGGCGTCGTGGCCGCAGGCGTGCATCTTGCCTGGAACGCGGGACTTGTAGGGGACGTCGTTCTCCTCCTGAATTGGCAGTGCGTCCATGTCGGCGCGGAGGGCTATTGTCTTCTCACCCTCTCCGATGTCCGCTATAATCCCGGTTCCGACGCGCTTTATCCTGTAGCCCCATTCGCGGAGGTGCTCCTCAACTATTCCAGAGGTTCTCTCCTCCTGGTACTTAAGCTCTGGGTGCATGTGGAAGTCCCTTCTCCAGGTTATTATCTCTTTCTCAATCCTCTTTGCCTCTGACACCGGGTCAAAGCCCATAGTCTTCACCGTGGAACATTCCGCGGAGGAGGATATTAGCTTTTCGATGCCCATCTGAAAGATATCCCCAACCGCAAAATTTATAAACCCACCCAGATAGGTGATTACGGCGTCGATGGGAGTGGGCCGGTAGCTCAGCCTGGTATGAGCGCCGCCTTGGCAAGGCGGAGGCCCCGGGTTCAAATCCCGGCCGGTCCACCATTCCTTGGGTTGGGCCCGTGGTCTAGACTGGTTATGACGCCACCCTGACAAGGTGGAGGTCCGGGGTTCGAATCCCCGCGGGCCCACCACAACAGCCCTTGCTTCGCAAGCGCTGGCGGAAAGATTGTATGCGATTTTGAAAATGCTTGTTTTTCAAGTGGTTTGCCGTTCAACTGCAAGCTTACAGGGTTTCACTTTCCACAAGGCGTTCGAAGAACGCCAGAATAAAAGTGAAACCTTTTAAAGGCCTGATTTTTGGCGTTAAACCCACGCTTTAGGTGTAATTTTTAAGAGTGCATGTCTGATTTTATCCATTTTTAAACGACAAGGGAACTCTTTTGGTCAAACTTTGCAAAGCAAAGTTTGCTCGCCTTCGCGAAGTTTGATCAAGGTCCGTGATTCCTTTTGAAAAGCGTGTTCTGGAGTGGATTTCTCTGAGGACTGCTTTTTGGGCAGAATTGATTCATTCCAAGGAGTGTTTCAGGAGGGTTCAAGCGTTTTTGGCGCTCCTTCGGAGCGAGATTCAAATAGAACCACATGAAAAGCTTTATTTTCACTGACTCCGCCTTCCAAGGTCAATGTTGGACTTGAAATCCCCTCTGCAAAGGAGCCCTACCACGAATCACAAACTTTTGGTGAAAGCTTTTTCCAAAAGCTTCGGCGCTGGCGGGAGAGTGTGATTTTCTGAGAATTGGCAATTTTGAAATGGGTTTTCATTGCACTTACTCATTGTATGATTGAACCACAGGGACAACGCTTAAATCCCCATCTTCATCGCCCAGTAGGGGGGGTCGTTATGATAATAGCTTTCGACTTCGACGGAACTCTGGCGGATACGTACTCGTGCATTGAGGAGGCGTTTCGGCGCGCGCTCGAGAGGCGCTACCGATGGCTTCCCGGAAAGGCCCTCTGGGCAAAGCTCTTGACTAAAATCGAGCTCCAGTTTGAGAGGCCTACCTTTGGAAAGCACAAAAAGAAAAGCAGGCCGCCTTTCTTCCTCCGTACAAAGTTCTTTGAGGCGTGGTTCGAGGAGCGGGCCGAGCTCACGAGGCCCATCGACGACTCCGTCGAACTGCTGAAGAAGCTCAGGGAGGATGGCCACGTGGTCATCTCCTTCTCGGCGGAGGATTTCATCGATGGCATGAAGGTGCGGCGCCTGAAGCGGATGGGCATCTACGACCTCTTCGATGACGTCATCGTCTTTGGCCACGATATGACCATAGATGAGGCGTTTCGACTTGTTCGCGAGAAATACGGGGATGACGTTTTCATCTGGGTGGACGACAAGCCCTGGCGCTTCGTGGGCCACGGCGACGAGAACACCGAGTACGTCTGGTACTACTTCCCGTTCACGGCGAGGTTCGTGGAGAAGAACCCCGAAAAGCTGGCATTGATACCTCACCTCCACGTCATAAGGGACCTGTGGAGCATATTCGATGTCATTGAGAACGTTAAAACAAAGCGGTGATGTATCCGGAAACTTTTTTAGTTTGAATGTGGAATATTAGGGACGATGAGGGTTATGCGAAATAAAGTGTTAATCGGACTGCTGGTGATTTTTGCCGTTATGGTCATCATAGGCGTCGGACCGTGGTGGGATAACATCATCGGGGACATCAGCCCGCCCCCTCCAAACGTTAGCGCGATTTATCTGGGTGTTGAGAACCCCGATGCCAGGGAAGGCTGGCAGTTCATCATGAAGGACCCCATTCTGACCGACTGCATGGTGGCGTACATATATTCCTTTGACCCCCTTGGAAAGCTCACTGTATATGAGCTGGACGGGGGGACGTTGAATTCACTTGGGCTGAGTTTTGAAGTCCAGAACTGCACCAACGTCCGCAGGTACGGGGTTCTCGCCGTTAATTTCACGGAACGTCCTGACGTTCTCTCTATTGAAATATGGGTAAGTAAGAGCTCCACCGAAGGAAACGACGTTTACTTCCAGCAGCTCGGCAACTGGCGCTTTGTCAACGGCTCCTATATAGGATTCACCGCACCTCCAATGAACGATGATTACGCCCTGTTGGACATAGAAAAAGTACGGGAGCTAATGAATGCCACCGGGATTCACTACATCAATCGCCGCTGAGGTATTCGAGGGTATCCTCCACAAAATCATCCCAATCGTCGTCGTTGACCTCCTCGAGTCTAAGGGTGAACTCATCGCCGATGTTCCACCTGATGGCTATCGCCCCCCTTTCGGTTTCCACTATTACAAGCCCGAATGGAGCATCCCCCATCCAGTGATGTTTTGAGAATCCCACTCTAAAACCGCGCTTTCTCAGTTCATCCATGATTAGTTCATAGGTTTTGGCCGGTCCGTACGGACTCCTTGCGAAACCAATGTAGGGCATTTATACTCACCGATGTTCCATTGGTGGACGGATTTAAAACCTTTTCGGTTCCCCTAACAAAATTTGAGCTGCGAAGAAGAAACCTCACTGGCACCGGAACACCCCGGGAGGCGATGCTAACCTTTTAATACCCCGTGGGGAAGTTATCTCGGGTGATGGAATGAGGAAGCTTTACATTGGCCTGTTCATTGTTCTGGTGGTCTTTGCCGCGGGCTGCATCTCCGGTGGCGGGACGACCCCTGCCCCAACCACGACCACGACGACCGCCGCGAACCTTCCTTTTACCCCCGATGATATGGAGAACGCCATAAAATCCCTCAAGAGCTACGAGTACACCATGCACGTGGACAGCTACAACGGAACAAAACTCGTGGCCCAGCTCTCGAACGAGGGTGCGATCAACTTTGAAAGGAAGCTCAAATCCGTCTCCACCTTCTCGAACAGCTCCGTGGGCGGCGGCTCGTATTACAGGAGCTACTACTACACCACATCCAGTGGCTACGCAAGCTATTTCGACCGGAACGGTACCGTGACCTGGGAGGCCTCATGCTACGGACCGGGCAAAGGGCCGGATTTCAACTCCACGATTCTGGACGGACTGTGGAAGGTTCTTGATATGGAAAACGTCAGGGTCATCGAGGATGGGGATTACTACGTTATCTACGCCAACGAGACCGGCGGCACTGCGATTGGGCCCAACGTGACGAATGCATACAAAACTAGGATCGAAGTCAGGCTCACAAGGGATCTGATTCCGGTGAAGATAAAGAAAACCGTCTATTACGAGAAGGGTGGCGCCAAGTGGGTTGACGTGATCACGATAGACGTCAGGAACCCCAACGCCGCCGTGGTGGAGCCGCCCGAGGAGCTCGTCGAGTACCTCAATGCACAGGGTATCGACCTGACGGACTTCCTGAGTGGATGCTAAACCTTTAAATCCCACTTCCCCCATTTTCTTTTGGTGGATCTGCGGTGGATGCGTTCAGCGGTCTGGTGTTCTTCGCGTACGGGCCGGCACTGGCGATACTCTGGTACTTCTATCACGCCGACAGGTACGAGCCCGAGCCGAGGAGGTACGTCCTGGGCACGTTCATCCTGGGAGGGACGCTCTCGGTTGGGATAGCGTTCATTCTGGAGAGCTTTCTGACCCTTGGTGGAGCCATTCAGCCCCTCCTGCCCGCGTCCGCATTCTACGTCGCCCTCGTGGCCGGAATAGTGGAAGAACCCGCCAAGGCACTGGCCATACGCTGGCCGTTCAAGGCGGGGCAGATGGACGGGATAATGGACGGCCTCGTCTACGGCGTGGCTGCGGGCCTCGGTTTCGCCGCGACGGAGAACTTCCTCTACGGCCTCGGCTGGGGTCTCGGAGTAACCGTGATGCGCGCGTTCCTCACCCCCCTCGCCCATGCCACGTGGAGTGCCGTGATAGGAGTGGCCTACGGCATGAAGGCGGAGGGCAAAATGACCTCCACGGCCTCGTACTTCCTGCTGGCGATGTTTCTGCACTTCATCTGGGACTACTACGCGTTCATGAGTGCCAGCGTCCCCGCGTACAACATCCTGCTGATATTCTTCATAATCCTGAACCTTGCCCTGCTCCGCTACTTCCTCCTCCTGGGACAGGCGGAGGACAGGAGCAGGCTGTGGTACTACTGGTTCAAGAGGAGGGACGGACTGTGAATGAGCTAGAGGATGCTCTGTTTGAAGCCAGACCTTACGTGGAGTATTATGATCGGCTGGAGAATCTTGTAAAGCGCCTCTGGGAGGAGGCCACCGACAGGGAGAACTTTCTCCAGCTGCTGAACGAGGAGATTGAGCGGGCAGAGGAGCCCTTCAGGACGGACCTCAGGATATTCCTGCAGAAGTTTGAGGCGCTGTGAGATTCCATCCCTTGATGGTAACCTTTATAGCCTTCAACTTTCAAACTTTTTTCGGTGGGTGTGATGAGAAAAACGGCGGTTGCGGCCGCGGTGGCTGTTCTCGTAGTGCTGGCAGTCTGGGCCGTGGTTGATGCAACGTTGGGAGGGCCATCTGTGGAGGACGTTCTCGATGCCATTGGGGGCCAAAGCTCCTTCTGCTGGAGGACGGAGCTTGCGGACAGTCTCACCGAGAAGGAAGTCTTCGCCTGCGTGAACTATGAGAACCAGAGCGCCTTCTGGAGGATTACTTCTGGCAACAGAACCTCGCTCATCAGGGCTTTTCCAGGTGGGGATTCCTACGACATCAACTGGGGCCTTGCACTCCACAGCAAAGGTGCTGAGTGGAACGCGCTCAACTTTGCGAGCTGGGTTTTGACGGAGGGCACTGTCGAGGGAATCGAAAAGGTCGGGCGCGATGAATACGAGATACGCGCCGTTCTCCGCATAACCGATAGCTATGCAGTTGGAACCATCGAGAACGGGAGCCGGGTTGAGGAGAGGCACGAGATAATCGCCTTTCTCCGGGTGGACGAGAACGGCGAGCTTAAGGGTGGACGCTTCACATGGAGGCGCGAGATGCACTACACTGATTGGAGCCGGGATGAGGTCACAGAAATCCGCGGGAGCTTCGAGATGCTCGGGCCGTGGAAAGAAAAGCCTTAGAAACGGGGATGGCTAAGCCCCCCTCGTGGCCACTATTTTTATTCCGTTCCACTCAGCAACAACTTCTCCTATCTCCACAGGTGCCTTGAGCTTCAGCCCCGCCAGGAATTTCATCAGCTCCGGAATCAGCTCCTTCGGTACCGGCTCCGCGGTTTTAACGCTCACCGTTGGCAGTGCGCCGCCTTCCACAGGAACGACGCTCATGACGACCCTCCTGGGGTTGGTGGCCTCTTCCACTGCCCATTCCTGCCCCCTGGGGCAGGTGTGTCCGGTGACGCCTATGACCTTCCCGTCCTCAATCCTTACCTCAATGGAGCACCCAAGGGGGCAGACGATGCACGTGAAGCGGTACGTCTTCGTCATTCCCTCACCACCTCGACGGTGAGCTTCTCTGCGTTCCTAACCTCCTCCGCCTTCAGCTTCACCCTGAGCATCTCGGCCGGCGTTGCCAGGGAGAGCTTTACGCGCTTCCCGACCTCGGGGATTCTAAGCTCGATGTCTTCCATTGGCCTGGCGACGCGCAGGTAGAGGTAAACGTCGCGCTCCCCGCTGAGGCGGTGTGGGGCGAGGAGGCGGACGTTTTCTCCTTTCTCAACCCAGATCCACTTCCTGCTCTCTATCCCGCCGTTCTCGATGAACTCCTTGGCTCCTTCCGCCGCTAACTCACCCTGCTCCGCAACGTAATCGACGAGGTCGTTGATGAGGAGCGCGTTTCCAGCCACGAAAACCCCGGGAACGCTCGTCTCGAGCCTGTCGTTCACAACTGGCCCGCCGGTGGATGGATCGATCTCAACGCCTATGGCCGTCAGTTTCTTGACGCTGGGCACGAGTCCGGCGGAGATAATCAGTGTGTCCGCCTCGATCCAGAACTCGCTTCCGGGGATTTCGTTGAGGTTCTCGTCCACTTTTACTACCTTCACCCTCTCGACCCTTCCCCTGCCCCTGACTTCCACGACCTTGTGGCTCAGGTAAAGGGGAATATCGAAGTCCCTCAGAATCATAACGTTTCTGGCCAATCCCCCGGGGTAGGGCATTAACTCGATGACGGCCTTCACCTTCGCTCCTTCAAGGGCAAAGCGGCGCGCCATTATCAGGCCGACGTCGCCGGAACCGACTATCACAACCTCCCTGCCCGGCATTATCCCGTAGATGTCCATGAGCGTCTGTGCCTCTCCTGCGGTATAGACTCCGGCAACCCTGTCGCCGACTATTCCTATCTCGAAGGCGTGCCTCTCGCGAGCGCCGGCGGCGTAGATAACGGCCTTGGCCCACGCCTGGTAGGCCCCGCTTGGGGATGTGAAGATTACGACCTTCTCCAGGTCGGAGTAGTTTCTGATTTCCATAACCCTCGCGGCGGTTCTGTACTCCACCCCAAGCTCAACCAGCCTCTTCGCGAACCTCGCCGCGAACTCCGGGCCGGTCAGCTCCTCCCTGAAGTAGTGAAGCCCAAAGCCCGGGTGAATGCACTGGGGGAGTATCCCTCCCAGGTAGTCGTTTTCATCCAGGAGGAGAACGTTCAGCCCCAGCTCCTTGGCCCTTACCGCGGCCGCCATGCCGGCGGGTCCGCCGCCGATGACCACAACATCGTAGTTCAGCATCGGAATTTCCGGAAACATCAGGCATCACCTCTGAGGAGGGCCTTGACGTCGCCTATTCCAATCTCGCTCCCCTTACCCTTCAGCGTGACCTTCCACGGCTCAACGCCGTACTCCCTGGCCAAAAGCTGGACTATCTTCGGCCTGCAGAAGCTTCCCTGGCACGTCCCGGTTGTGGCCTTCGTCCTGAACTTCACGGAATCCACGCTCGGCGTTTTAACGCCTATGAACTTCATCCTCTCTATTGCCTCCAGGATGTCCCCCTCGCTGACGTTGTTGCACCTGCAGACGACCTTTCCGTAGGAGGGGTTCCTCTTTACGGCCTTGTTCACCCCCTCAGGACTCATCATGAAGAAGTGGCTTATCTCCTTCCTGTAGGGGTTCCACTTGGACTTCTCCTTCAGCTCTACCCCGAGGTCACGTCTGATTATCTCGGCAACCTCGTACGCTATCGCTGGGGCGCTCGTCAGTCCGGGCGAACGGATTCCGGCGACGTTGATGAAGCCCCCGACCTCTTCCTCCGCTTTGATTATGAAGTCTCCCCCGCTGGGCTCCGGCCTTAAGCCGGCAAAGGTTCTGATGACCTTGCTCCTCGGCGGGAGCTGGGGCCAGAGCTTCTTTGCCCCTTCCCAGACCTGCTCGAGGCCCTCCCGGGTGGTGGCGAGGTTATCCTTCTCCTCCGGCGGCAGATCCTGAGCGTTCGGCCCTATCATCAGATGGCCGGATATCTCGGTTGTTACTACGATTCCCTTGCTTATCGGGGTTGGGGTCGGGAAGAGGACTCTCCTCGGTCCGGGGAGTCCCTCGTCGAAGAGCCAGTATTCTCCCTTCCGCGGGTGTATCTCGAAGTAGTCTATGCCCGCCATTCTCGCTATCCTGTCGGCGTAGAGGCCCGCGGCGTTGATCACTATATCCGCCTCGATGAAGCCGTCCTTAGTTTCAACCCCCTTAACCTCGCTGTTTTCGACCTTTATGCCGGTGACCTCTGTCTCGAGGTGAGTTTTTACGCCGTTCGCCACTGCGTTCTCGGTTATCGCTATGACGGCTGGAATCGGCCCAATCTGCCCCACTATCGGAACCCAAAGGGCGCCGATGGCCTCTCGAGTCAGGTTCGGTTCGAGGTGGAAGAGCTCTTCCCCATCAACGAGCCTCATCTCGGGGACGCCGTTCCTCCTTCCACGCTCCAGAAGCCTATCAAGCTCGTCAAAGTCCTCCTCCCTGGTTGCGACTATCAGGGCCCCGTTCCAGATGTGGGGAATCTCGAGCTCCTTGACCCACTGGTGCCAGAGCCGGTTCCCCCGTATGCACAGCTTCGCCCTCGTCGGATACTTTTCCGGGTCGTCGTCGTAACCGCCGTGAATCAAAGCCGTGTTCGCCTTGCTGACGCCCCAGCCAACGTCCGGGGCCTTCTCTATCAGATGAACCTCGAGGTTCTCGTACCTGCTCAGGACGCGCGCTATGCTGGCTCCACTAATCCCCGCGCCTATTATGGCAACTTTCGTTTTCATACTCTTCACCTCGATTTAACTTGAGAAAGGACTTTCACCGTTTTAAAGCTTTCCTTAACCTTAAGTTTGGCTGAAAAGGAAGGAGAGAACAGCTCTGGGCATGAGAGGGGAGGACATGGGTGGACACTCATCAAATGAACAGATATGGTGTTGGGTTTGTTCTCTCGCGATAAAATAGAGAGAACCAAACAATCTGTTAAACCCCAACGACCTTCGCCCAGCCCATTGCCCTCTTCACAGCCTCCTTCCAGCCGCGGTAAAGCCTCTCCCTCGTTTCTTCGTCCATCGTCGGTTCGAAGACCCTCTCCGCCTTCCACAGGCTCCTTATCTCCTCGAGGCTCTCCCAGTAATCGACGGCGAGGCCGGCCAGATATGCCGCTCCCAAAGCTGTGGTCTCCTTCACGATGGGCCTGACGACGCGCCTGTTGAGTACCTCCGCCTGGAACTGCATCAGGAAGTCGTTCGCAGTCGCCCCTCCATCGACGCGGAGCTCCTTTATTCCGACGAGCCTCTCCATCTCCTCGACCACGTCGCGCGTCAGGTAGGCTATCGCCTCTAAGGTTGCCCTCGCGAGGTGCTCCCTGCCGGTTCCGCGCGTTATGCCGATTATCAGCCCCCTCGCGAACTGGTCCCAGTAAGGGGCACCGAGTCCAACAAAGGCCGGGACGAAGTAAACGCCTTCGTTGCTTTCAAGCTTCTTCGCGAGTTCTTCGGTCTCGGGCGCGCTCTTTATTATCCTGATTCCGTCGCGGAGCCACTGGACCGCCGCACCGGTTATGAAGACGCTCCCTTCGAGGGCATAGGTAACCTTTCCATTGAGTCCCCAGGCGATGGTGGTGAGCAGGTTGTCCGAATAGCGGACAGTCTTGCCCGTGTTGGCCAGGATAAAGCTCCCCGTTCCGTAGGTGGCCTTGACCATTCCTGCCTCGAATCCCGCCTGACCGAACAGTGCCGCCTGCTGGTCGCCCGCGTCGCCGCTGACGGGTATCTCCGCACCGATGAGTTCCCTCTTAGTGTAGCCGTAGACCTCGCTCGATTCCCTGACCTCCGGCAGAACCTCCTCGGGGATGTTGAAGATTTCGAGAAGCTCATCGTCCCATTTGAGTCGCCTGATGTTGAAAAGCATCGTCCTTGAGGCGTTGGAGTAATCGGTTACGTGCTCGCCGGTGAGGCGGTAGATTAGGAACGTATCGACAGTTCCGAAGAGAACCTCGCCTCTCTCAGCCTTCTCCCTAAGACCGGGAACGTTGTCAAGGAGCCACTTCAGCTTGCTGGCCGAGAAGTAGGCATCCGGCACGAGACCCGTCTTCTCCTTGATTATATCACCGTATTCCCTCTTTATCTCCTCCACCATCTCAGCCGTTCTCCGGCACTGCCAGACTATCGCGTTGTGGAGTGGCTTACCGCTCCTGTCCCAGACTATCGTCGTTTCACGCTGGTTGGTAACTCCTATCGCCGCTATTTGACTTGGCTCGACCTTGGCCCTCTCCAGGGCGGTCTTGATGGCCCTGAACTGGGCGTCCCAGATCTCTTCCGGGTTGTGCTCGACCCAGCCGGGTTTGGGGTAGTGCTGGGGGAACTCGTACTGGCCGACGCTTAGAACGTTGCTCTCTGTCGAAGACTATGGCTCTAGCCGAGGTAGTTCCCTCGTCGAGGGAGAGGATGAACCTTTCCATTGATGCCCACCGAAGAGGAAGAAAGAGCAAGGAGGTATATTAGGGATTCGGTCTTCACCTTAACCCTAACCGGGACAGGTACTCAACCATCCTCTCAACGTCGTTGACTATGACCCCATCGAAGAGCCCGCCGAGGCGAACGAGGTTATCGTTGGCGTAGTAGGTCTCATCTTTGAGGGACCACAGAACGACCTTAAGACCCGCCTTCCTGGCCATCTGGAGAGCACCCACGGTTTTTTCCACACCGATGAGTTCAAGCGCCTCCACAGGCGGATTTATTGACCACAAAGATAGCTCCCCGATGAGGGTAGGGAGCCGTGCGAGCGTCTCTTCCCTGTCCACGAGGAGCCCCATCCTTGTCTCCCTGTCGTGTTTCCTGTACTCCATGAGGGCATCGATTAGGAACGAAGACACCATAACCCTCGACGGGTTGTTTGCTCCGATTATTGCGGCCGTCTTTTTCACCGCTTCTACATCCTTTATCTCCACGTTAATTAAAACATCCTCCGGGAGGGTTTCAAAGGTCTCTTCGAGCGTTGGAATCCTCTCTCCGTTCCCGAAGTCCAGGGACTTCAGCTCGTCCAGCGTCATATCCTTGATTTTACCGCTCCCGTTGCTCGTCCTGTCAACCGTATCGTCGTGGATCACCATGACCTCCCCGTCCTTTGTCAGCCACACGTCCAGCTCAATTCCGTCGGCACCTGCTTCAATTGCCTTTTTGAAAGCGAGAAGCGTGTTCTCGGGGTACCTGGCGGAGTAACCCCTGTGGCCGAGCAAGAAGACCTTTCTTTCCGCCACGAAAATCACCTCCTTGATACTCACCTCAAACCGTAAAAACTTTTCTAAGCCTCGCCGGGTCGTCCGAGATGACGGCATCCACGAGGGGGAGGAGCCTGGGCACCCAGTGGAGTTCGTCCATCCCGTGGTTCCAGAGGTAGATTTTAAGTCCACGCTTTCTGAAGGCTTGGAGAAGGCTCCTGAACGCTCCGTACCCAACGTACGAAACGGCATCTATCGGCACGTGGAGGGAGTAGATGCCCTTCAACCGTGGAACCCACATGAGGGAGGAGTGGCCCACTATGGAAAAACCCACCCTGCAGTCGGGGCATGCCTTCAGAACGGTCTCCACTATCTCCGGTCTCTCCGAGGAGAAGACGGTTCTCTCGAGGGTCCCGTACCGTTCCGCCTCCCTTAGCAGGGGTTCAACTGCATTGACTTCTTTAACGTCGGCGTTGAATACCGCACCGTGAAGTCGTGTGAAGACGTCCTCCACCCGTGGTATTATCCTCCCAATTGGGTGCAGCCTTCTCAGCTCGACGAAGGTTAGATTTTTGAGGGGGTAGAAAGCTCCGTTGAAGTAAAAACCCCCGTCGTGGTGGGTTACGAGCTTTCCGTCGCGGGTCAGCCTCACATCGAACTCCACTCCATCCGCGTATTTAAGCGCCCTCTCGAAGGATGGCAGTGTGTTTTCGAGCCTTCCCCGGACCCCTCTGTGTCCAAGGATGAGAGGTCTCTCACTGTCCATAGTTGTCACCTCTCCAACCGCTCAAAAATGGGCTCACAAGTCTTAAAAGTTTCATCCGTGTATTCCCCGTTAATTACAACCCTATAATCGGATGGGGGTGCAAGGATTGGAGTTTAAGTACAGCAGGATATTCATACTCGGTTTTGGGTTTTTTGGAATAAGCATCATCTGGGCCCTCTACAACGCGTACATCCCGATTTTCCTCCAGGATACGTTCCACCTCAGCAAGACGGTGACGGGCTTCATCATGACCATAGACAACCTCTTCGCGGTTCTCCTGCTCCCGTTCCTGGGCGCGCTCAGCGATATGACGAGAACGCGGATCGGGCGGCGTAAGCCGTACATACTGCTGGGCGCACCGTCTGCGGCCCTGATGTTTGCGCTCATCCCGGTGGCGAGGACCCACGAAAGTCTGGCCCTCTTCATGGGGACGATTATCCTGATGAACTTCTTTATGGCGCTGTTCCGCTCCCCGGTCGTTGCGTTCATGCCGGATATAACGCCTAGCGAAAAGAGGAGCCAGGCCAACGGAATAATCAACTTCATGGGAGGTCTCGGCGCCCTGCTGGCGTACTTCGGGGGCAAGGCGCTCTACGACATGAACTACGCGTATCCCTTCTACTTCGGTGCCGCGATAATGCTCCTCGCCAACATACTCGTCGTTCTCGTCGTTCCCGAGCCTGAGGAGTACCGCGTTCCCGGGAAGAAGATAAGCATAAGGAAGCTGCTCTCAGAGACATCCCACAGGAGCTTTGGAGAACTCAAGGAGAACCTCAAGGACGTGTTCACGAGTCACGAGAAGAGCCTTCTGGCCGTCCTCCTCGCGATATTCCTCTGGTTCATAGCCTTCAACTCGCTGGAGACCTTCTTCACCAGCTACGCCAAGTACTACCTTGGAATAGAGGAGAGCACGGGAGCCTTCATGCTCGGCGTCTTCAGCCTCAGCTTCATGCTCTTCGCAATCCCTGCCGGGTTCATCGGAGGCCGCTTCGGAAGGCGGAGGACGATAACCCTGGGTCTCATAATAGTCATCGGAATAATGCTTGCCGCGTACCTCGTCGGCGAGGGCTCGAAACCCGAATCCAGCTCCCTGAGCGACCCCGTCGTCATGACGTTCATGGGCCTGTTCTTCGTGGGTGGTATGGGATGGGCCATGATCAACGTCAATTCCCTGCCGATGGTCGTGGACATGACGACCGAGGAGAAGCTTGGAGGGTACACGGGGCTCTACTACTTCTTCAGCCAGGCTGCAAACCTCGTTGCCCCGCCCTTCGCGGGGGCGTTCCTCGACGTTATCGGCTACAAGACCCTCCTGCCCTTCGCAACGCTCTTCTTCATACTCGCGGCCCTTGCGATGCAGTTCGTCCGGAGGGGCGACATCGTTCGGAGGAAGGGCGACGCCCTCGACTACGTCCCGGATATGGATTGACCTCGATTTTTCTATTTTAATCGTCTAAATCCACTGGAACCGTTATGGACTGACAGGAATAAGGGGGTGGTACCATGGAACGGAAGTTCAACTGGGGTGTTGTTCTCGGTCTGGCTCTCCTGGGATTCAGCAGGAGCATGGGATGGGCCCTCAACAAGGGATTCTCTTTCCCCTTGCTCTCCGATTACACCAGTTCCGCCTTTGTTAAGGGAAGCATTCTGGCACTCGAGGGTTTTATAGGTCTGATAGTCCCGCCGCTCCTAGGCTATTACAGCGATACCCTCAAGTCAAGACACGGGAGGAGGAGACCCTTCATATTCATAGGGGGCATCCTCGCGGCGCTGGCGACGCTCATGATATGGACCGTCTACAGGATGGGCGCGCCCCTCTGGGCCTTCGCCCTCACGCTGGGCTTCTTGTACTTCTCACTCCACCTCTACACCGCCCAGTTCAGGGCTCTGATGCCGGACACGGTTGAGAGCGGCCAGCGAGGAAAGGCGAGCGGAGTTATAACGCTCCTCGAATGGGCCGGCAACCTCTTCCTCTTTGGCCTTGGGGGGTTCCTGGTTGCGAAGTACGGGAAGGACTACATCGGTCCGTTCGGGCTCACTGCGCTCTTCCTCTTCATCGCGGCGGCTTTTGTATATCACAAAGTTAAGGAGCCAGAGCCCCCTGAGATAGAGGAAAACGAGAGTCTCTCGGGATACGTGAAGAGCATATTCACGACGAGAGACTTCCTGAAGTTCTACACGGCCCAGATTCTCTGGTGGATGAGCTTCGAGTTCATAGCCATATTCCTGTACGGGATCATAGCGTTCATACTCAAGGGCAGTGCGACACCCGAGAACATCGATGCAGTGACCTCGATGGGCCTCTACCTGATGGCGCTCTTCAACGTTGCCGTGCTCGTTGGTTCCCTTCCAGGCGGTTATATCTACGATAGGGTTGGCAGAAGGCTCAGCATAATCATAGGGGGCTTCATCTTCGCCCTGCCGCTCCTGTGGGGGTGGTTCATCCACACGGAGGCCCAGATTTACATGGCACTGTTCATGGCCGGAATCGGGTGGGGGGCGCTCATAGCGGCATCCTACCCCGTGGTCGGCGACCTCCTCACCAAGTTCGAGAAGGAGGCCTTTACGGGGCGCTACTACGGTGTCTACGAGGCCACCAAGTCCATCCCGGTACTGCTCGCGGGCACGGTGGGTGGGGCCATCGTTGACCTGGCGGGCGGTAACTACCGCATTCTCTTCCCGATAGGGGCCATCCTGGTGCTCCTCGCGATGCCCCTTATATGGAGCATGAAGGAACTCGAGGTGAGGAGGGAATGATGATCTGGCTCGTTCTCTTCCTCCTCTTGCTCTTCCTGGCCTTCTCGGCCTTCGTGGGCTACAAAATGGTGAAACCGCCGCTCCTGATAGGGGACTGGACGCCCAGGGATCTCGGCTACGACTACGAGGATGTCACCATCGAAACGGAGGACGGGATCAAGCTGAGCGGCTGGTGGATTCCGAACGGGAGCGACAAAACTGTCGTTCCGCTACACGGCTACACGGCGAGCAGGTGGAACGACCTCTACATAAAGCCCACGATCGAGTTCCTTCTCAGGGAGGGCTACAACGTCCTCGCCTTTGACTTCAGAGCCCATGGAAAGAGCGAAGGAAAGTACACGACGGTCGGCGATAGGGAGATCGCCGACGTGAGGGCCGCCGTGAGATGGCTGAGGGAGAATCACCCTGAGGGTAGCAATAGAATTGGATTGATAGGCTTCTCGATGGGTGCCATGCTGACCATACGCTCGCTCGCTGAGATTCCGGAGGTCTGCTGCGGCGTCGCCGATTCACCGCCGATGGACCTCGATAAGACAGGCGCGAGGGGGCTGAAATATTTTGCCAAACTGCCCGAATGGCTGCACATCTTCGTCAAGCCCTTCACGAAGCTCTTCAGCGGTGGGAAGGAGGTTCACCCCATAGAGTACGCCGATGATATCAGAAAGCCGCTCCTCCTAATAGCCGGTGAAAAAGACCCCCTGGTCACGGTTGAGGAAATCAGGGAGTTCTACGAGAGGAACAGGGCCGTGAACGATGGCGTTGAGCTCTGGGTTACCGACGCCCCCCACGTGAGGACGCTCAAGTTCCATCCCGAGGAATGGAAAGCCCGGGTTGGGAGATTTCTGAGAAATGTCATGGGTTAGGCTTTTAGCCCCGGGTTTCTATTTTTTCCCGTGGGAGCATGAAAGCGGAAATCTCGGTTATGGTCATCATCGTCCTCGTCTTCGCGGCGTCATCATCCATATCCGCGCCCGCCTACATCCCCAGGTTCGAGGACTTTGCCATTCTCATACACGACGTCAGCCCGGGATACTTCGAGCAGCTGAGGGAGATAACCGCCCTTATAGACACCTACTCCCTCCAGAACGCGACTTACCTCTTCGTGATTCCGAACCACGGCGGGGGAATGCCGCTTGAGGATTACCCCGCTTTCGTGGCTTTCCTTGGGAGGCTGAAGGCAGAGGGATACCACGTGGAGCTTCACGGGTACGCCCACACCGGGGACGAGTTTGACTGCAACGCGAGCACGGCGGAAAAAAAGCTTGAACTCGGCCTTAGGGTCCTCTCCTGCCTCAACGTCACGCCGGAATACTTCATAGCCCCGCGCTACTCCCTCTCGGAGGATGCACTGGCGGTTCTCCTGTCCCGCAACATAACAGTCATCGGGGAGGATTTCGTGTACTTCCCCAACGGAACCGTCGAACCCGTATACAACCGGGAGTACACGTGGTATCTTCCCAGCCCCTTCCTTGACTACCAGCTGGCGAGCGCCAGGGCCTCGTACGCCCACACCGGGGGAACTTTCCTCCTGTCCCTCCACCCCAAGGCGGTGAACAACGATGCAGGGATGGAGTTCCTCAGGGAGTTCCTGGGTTTTCTGAAGACCTGTGAAAAACGGAATCCCTTAAACGGCCTCGGCTAACCCTCTTCTCCTCACCGCTCAGCGTGGCTAACGCTCGTCATCGGCCGGGAGAATTTTGGGGGAACCTTTTAAAAAGCAACCGCCGAGAAGGGAAGGGGGATGAAGAGCGTTTACCGGTCTGATTCGCTACCGAATGATGAGACTGGCACTGGCAGACCCCATCACTTCTTGAAGAGCTCGTGCTCCACGAGCGCGACTATGTCGTTGTGGATGTCCTCAACGCTCGCCAGGGCGTTGACTATCCTTATCTCGGGGAAGCGCTCGGCAAGCTTGAGGTAGTTCTCGCGCACCTTCTTCTGGAGCTCGACTATCTTGTCAAACTCTGTCTTTATGCTCCGCCCGTTTATGCGCTTCATGCTCTCCTTAACGGGCAGATCGAGGAGTATCACGAGGTCGGGCCTCACGGCGAATCTGTTGAGGTCAATGAGCCACTCAAGGTCGAGCCCTCTCGCCCACTGGTACGCGAGGGACGAGTAGAAGTAGCGGTCGGATATGACGATTTTACCCGCCTCTATTGAGGGTTTTATCAGCTTGCTGACGTGCTCTGCCCTGTCGGCGGCAAACAGGAGCGCTTCCGCTTCGTGGCTTATCCTCGCCCCGTCTATGATGCCCTCCTTTCCGCCGGTGAGCACGAGCTTCCTGATGAGCTTCCCGAAAGCAGTGTCGGTCGGCTCCTTTGTGAGAACGACCTCGTGGCCCTTCTCCTCAAACCACTCCGCCAGAAGTTTTGTCTGAGTTGATTTTCCCGCACCATCGATGCCTTCGATAACAATGAACATTCCCACAGAGGTCACCCCCAAAATGGACGGAGAATTATAACGGCGCGGGCCTTTTTAACGCTTTTCCGTGAAAATTTTTGAAAAGGGTTTAAAAAGGGCCAAAAAATTCAAAGGTTCTTTTTCATGTGGTCGAGCAGCTTCCATATGCTGCCGAACTCCAGCTCCTCCCCGTCCCTGTAGAACTCGACAACCCCCTCGGGCCTGAAGCGCAGTCCGAAGTCGTAGTCACCCTTCCCGAGCTTGTGGAGGAAGACCTCCTTGGGCTTCGGGGGAAGATAGCTGGTCATCATATCGTTGATCAGCTCAATCTCGAAGCCGAAGTGGTCGCTCATGCGCGGGAAGAAGAGCACCGCGGGGGTGTTCATGGCATCGACGAGGGCCTTTCCCTCGATGTGGAAGTTGTAGTGCTTGAAGACCTCGTGGAGGAAGTCGTCGAGGGCGTTGGGATAATAGACCGTCGCCCCGATGTCGTTGGGATGGGCCTCTATGAAGCTCCTGCTCTCCAGTATGGCCCCTATCTCGTCGCCATCGATGCCGCTGACGTAAACGCGGACGCCGCCGTAGTAGTACACGTAGGCCAGGGGCAGGCCCTTCCTCATGGCGAAGTCCTTGAGGGCTATGAGGGGAATGAGTCTGACGTCCATGATGGTTGAGCCGGTGCTGACGATTCCGACCACCATGGCGCGCTTCCCGTACCTTGAGATGGCCCTTCCGTCCCTTCCGACTATTATCGTGCCGTGGGATATCGTTCCTATTGCCCTTCCGAGAAGGGCGAGCTCCTCAGGGTTGAACCTGGGGGAATAGTACACCTCCACTTTCATCACCTCAATCGGGCAGTATTATACTCTCCTTTCCAATCCGGGACTCCACCCAGATCTTGACGTTGGAGCCGATCTTGCTGAAGTCTTCGATGAGCGTGTTGTCGCCGATTACGCTTCCGGGCTGTATCACAACGCCCTTCCCAATGCGGACGTTTTCGCCTATTATGGCCTCCCGAATCTCGGCACCATCCTCTATGACGGCACCTGAAAATATCACCGAACGCTCTATTTTAACGTTTCTGCCAATTTCAACGTCGTCTCCAAGCACCGCGAACCCCCTTATCCCGGGCCGCCTCAGCACGCACCGCCTTCCCGTGACGAGTGCCCCGCCGTATTCGAGGTTCCCCTTGAGGCCCTCCGTCCGCAGCCCGGGCAGCAGGAGCCGCCCATGGAAGACGTCTTCCGTTGCCTGAAGGTAGCTGGAGGGTCTGCCCACGTCGTTCCAGTATTCATTGAACGGGAAACCGTACAGGGCGAGATCGTTCTCCAGCATCCGGGGAAATAGGTCCCTGGAAAAATCGAAGTTCTTGCCCTTGGGGACGAGATCAAAGGCTTCCGGCTCGAAGACGTAGATGCCGGCGTTGACGAGGTTGCTGAACGCTTCTTCCGGCTTAGGCTTCTCCTTGAAGCGAAGTATCCTGCCATCGTCGTTGATCACCGCTATGCCGTACTGGGTGGGATCCTCGACCCTTGACAGGGCGATAGTGGCGAGGGCCTTTTTCCTGCGGTGGTATTCGTAGAGCGCCTTCAGGTCAAGGTTCGTCAGCACGTCGCTGGAGACGACGAAAAACGTTTCGTCCATGTTCTTTACCACCTTCTTAGTGGCTCCTGCTGTTCCAAGCTTGATGTTGTCGCCGTTGGAATACCGCATCCTGACGCCCCAACTGCTTCCGTCCCCGAAGTAGTCAATTATGCGCTCTTTGAGGTACCCGACCAGGACGTATATCTCATCCACGCCAGCCTTCACCAGGTTTTGAACGGCGTACTCCATAAGCGGCCGGTTGAAGAACGGGATCATCGGCTTTGGCCGGTACACCGTTAGTGGAAGCAACCTCGTGCCCCTGCCACCGGCCAGAATCACGGCTTTCATTACAAGCACCGATAGTCTATATCACCGCGAGTTAATATACTTTGCGCCCGATGCAGTGAGATGAACACCGGTCGATAAATATGGGCATCGGGTACCTGTCGTTGTGACAAGCTGTCCTCCCTTTTCTGGATAATAACCAAAACACGCCCGGGAATTGCCCCATGTGCCCGTCATAACGACGAAGAATTTTTAAGCCTGAATCCAACTCCCAACGGAGGCGATATTATGAACGCCCTTGAGAAGCTTGAAAAGCTCCTCGATGGAGAGCAGTTTGAGAAAATCAAGGCCCTGAACAACCCGGAACTCCACGAGTTTTTGGCGGAGTGGATTGAGTGGCTCGAACCTGATAAGGTCTTCGTCTGCACGGACAGCCCCGAGGACGAGGCCTACGTCAAATGGAAGGCCCTCTACTACGGCGAGGAAAAGATGCTCGAGACTCCAAACCACACGGTTCACTACGATAATTACTACGACCAGGCCCGCGACAAGGCCAACACGAAGCTGCTCGTCCCCGGTGGCAAGGAGATTCCATTCCTCAACACCAAGGACAGGGACGAGGGTTTGAAGGAGATACGCGAACTCATGAAGGGAGTTATGAGGGGCAAGGAGCTCTTCGTCTGCTTCTTTGCCCTCGGGCCCAGGAACTCGGTCTTCACGATCCCTGCCGTTCAGCTCACCGATTCAGCCTACGTCGCCCACTCGGAGTTCATCCTCTACAGGAAGGGCTACGAGGAGTTCAGGCGCCTTGGGATGGGGGCGAAGTTCTTCAAGTTCGTCCACTCGGCCGGCGAGCTCGACGAGAGAAAGACGAGCAAGAACCTCGGGGAGAGGAGGATTTACATCGATCTTCTCGACGAGACCGTTTATTCAGTCAACACCCAGTACGGAGGAAACACCATCGGCCTTAAGAAGCTTGCCTTCAGGCTCACCATCCAGCGCGCGGTCAGGGAGGGCTGGCTCAGCGAGCACATGTTCCTGATGAGGGTAAACGGCCCGAACGGAAGGAAGACCTACTTCACCGGCGCCTACCCGAGCATGTGCGGAAAGACATCCACCGCCATGATAAGCTGGGAGAACATCGTGGGGGATGACCTCAGCTTTATAGTACCCGTCAACGGCGTCGCCAGGGGGGCCAACGTTGAGAAGGGTGTCTTCGGCATCATCCAGGGCGTCAATCCCGAGGACGACCCTATAATCTGGGAGATACTGCATTCACCGGTCGAGATAATCTTCTCCAACGTGCTCGTCAAGGACGGCAAGCCCTACTGGAACGAGATGGGCATAGAGATTCCCGACGAAGGTGAGAACCACAGCGGAAAGTGGTGGCGCGGAAAGAAGGACGCGGAAGGAAACGAGATACCACCGAGCCACAAGAACGCGCGCTTCACGGTCAGCCTTGAGCACTTCCCGAACGTTGACCTGGAAGCCCTTGAGAACCCGTGCGGCGTTGAGGTCGGTGGAATGATATTCGGCGGCCGCGACAAGGACACCTGGCCGCCGGTCAGGGAGGCCTTCAGCTGGGAGCACGGAGTGATAACGATGGGGGCTTCGCTTGAGAGCGAGACCACCGCGGCAACGCTCGGCAAGGAGGGAGTGAGGGCCTTCAACCCGATGGCCATACTCGACTTCATGAGCGTCCCTCTCGGCGACTACATCAGGAACTACCTGGAGTTCGGAGAAAAACTGAGTAAGGCCCCGAAGATATTCGCCGTGAACTACTTCCTCCGCGATGAAAACGGGAACTGGCTCAACCACAAGCTCGACAAGGGCGTCTGGCTCAAGTGGATGGAGCTGAGGGTTCACGGGGACGTCGGGGCGATAGAGACCCCCATAGGCTACATACCGAAGTACGAGGACTTAAAGAGGCTCTTCAAGGAGGTCCTGGACAAGGAGTACACCAGGGAGGCCTACGAGAAACAGTTCACCATCCGTGTTCCGGAACTGCTCGCCAAGATAGAGCGCATAGAAAAAATCTACCGCGAGAAGGTTGGGGAAGTCCCGGAGGAGCTCTTCCAGGTTCTCGAGGAGGAAAGGAAGAGGCTTCTGGAGGCCAGGGAAAGGTACGGGGACTACATCAGTCCCTTTGCCCTTGAGGGGGAGTGAGCTTTTCTCCCTATTTTCTCCATTTTGAGGGCTTCGTCAAACGTCGAGCGGCAAGGCTTTTTAAGGACATCGACGACTAAGTATCACCCAGGATGATATATAGGTGGTTGCCATGGCAGAGCTCGATACGTGCACGTGTGATACAATCAGGGAAAAGCTTCCCCATCCGCTCAAGGGTCTGGCCGACCTGGCCTACAACTACTGGTGGAGCTGGAACAGGCGCGCCACCAAGCTCTGGGAGCGCATAGACCCGGAACTCTGGCGCGAGCACAAGAACCCCGTTAAGCTCCTGCTGGACACACCTGAAGAGCGCTTCAAAGAGCTCCTCCGCGACGATGATTTCATGAACCTCTACGAGCTGGTGATGGACCAGTTCGAGGCTTATATGAATCCCGAGAGCACCTGGTTCTCGACCAACTATCCCAAGTGGGACAAACCGATAGTATACCTCTGCATGGAGTACGGAATAAGCAGGAGCCTGCCGATTTACTCCGGTGGCCTGGGAATCCTCGCCGGAGACCACGTGAAGACCGCGAGCGACCTCGGGCTTCCGTTCATAGCGGTCGGCCTCCTATACAAGCACGGCTACTTCAGGCAGGAAATAGGGGAGGACGGAAGGCAGAGGGAGATATTCCCGGAGTACCGGCCGGAAGAGATGCCGATTACCCCGGTTCTCGGCAAGGACGGAAAGCCCCTGCTAGTGGAGGTTCCGATTGGGGATGGCATCGTCTACGCCAGGGCCTTTGAGGTGAGCGTCGGCAGGGTCAGGATATACCTACTTGACACGGACGTGCCCGAGAACAGCGAAGACAACAGAAAGATATGCGACTATCTCTACAACGCGGAGATGGACAAGCGCATAAAGCAGGAGATACTCCTTGGAATCGGTGGGATGAGGCTGCTTAAAGCCCTGGGAATAGAGCCCGGTGTGGTTCACCTCAACGAGGGACACCCGGCCTTCGCGAACCTCCAGAGGATGGCCTGGTACATGGGGGAGGGCCTCACCTTCACCGAGGCGCTCAGCATAGTTAGGGGCACGACGGTTTTCACCACACACACCCCGGTGCCGGCCGGCCACGACAGGTTCCCGATAGAGGAAGTCAGGAAGAGGCTTGCAAAGTTCCTTGAGGGCAGGGAAGAACTGCTGGAGCTCGGCAGGGAGGGCGACCAGCTGAACATGACCCTGCTCGCGATAAGAACGTCGAGCTACGTCAACGGCGTGAGCCAGCTCCACGCGGAGGTCAGCAAGCGCATGTGGAAGGACCTCTGGCCGGACGTCCCGATAGACGAGATACCCATCGAGGGCATAACGAACGGAATCCACACCATGACGTGGGTTCACAACGAGATGAGGAAGCTCTTCGACAGGTATATAGGCAAGGTCTGGCGCGAGCACACGAACCTCGAGGGCATCTGGTACGCCGTTGAGATGATTCCCGACGAGGAGCTCTGGGAGGCGCACCTCGAAGCCAAGAGACAGTTCCTTGCCCTTCTGAGGAGGAAGGTCATGCAGAGGAACGGGCGCCTCGGTACTGACGACCCCCTCCCGAACATCGACGAGAACGCTCTCATAATTGGCTTCGCCAGGCGCTTTGCAACCTACAAGCGTGCCACGCTCCTCTTCACCGACCTGGAGCGGCTCAGGAAGCTCCTGAACGACCCCCAGCGGCCTGTATACCTAGTCTTCGGCGGTAAAGCTCACCCGCGTGACGAGGCCGGAAAGGAGTTTCTCAAGCGCGTTTACGAAGTCAGCCAGATGCCCGAGTTCCGGGGCAAGATATTCGTGATGGAGAACTACGATATGGGCAGCGCCAGGCTCATGGTCGCTGGCGTCGACGTCTGGCTCAACAACCCGCGCAGGCCGATGGAGGCGAGCGGAACGAGCGGCATGAAGGCCGGCCTTAACGGCGTCCTCAACGCGAGCATCTACGATGGCTGGTGGGTCGAGGGTTACAACGGAAAGAACGGCTGGGTGATCGGAGAGGAGAGCACGGAGCCTGAAACTGAGGCCGACGACCCCAAGGACGCCCAGGCCCTCTACGAGCTCCTGGAGAGGGAGATAATCCCGACGTACTACGAAAACCGCGGGCGCTGGATTTACATGATGAAGGAGAGCATCAAGAGCATCGCCCCGCGCTTCAGCACCCACCGCATGGTCAAGGAGTACATGGACAGGTTTTACTCCAAGGCCATGAGCAACCACATCTGGCTCACCCGCGATGGATACCGCGGTGCCAGGGACATTGCCGCGTGGAAGGACCGCGTCACCGCTTCATGGGGAGAGGTGAGGCTCGGCGAGCCCAGGATTCACGAAAACGGGACCCGTCTGGAGGTGGAGGTCGTCCTCGACGGATTGAAGCCGGAAGACGTCCGCGTGGAGCTCTACTATGGTGTCAGGGCGGAGGGTTACAACGTCGAGAGGGCCCACATAATAGAGCTCAGGCATCCGAGGAAGCTCGAAGGCGGCAGGTGGCTCTACACCTATGAGGGCAACGCCCTCAGGCATCTGGGCGACCCCTGCTGGCACTACGCACTCCGCGTTTATCCGCACCACGAGAAGCTGCCCCATAGGTTCCTCCTCGGTCTGGTGAAGTGGAAGAACCTCGACTCCTGAACTTTCCTTTTTGTTTCATCTCTGCGCGGTACTGTGCCTTAGAATACAAGTTGAACTTTTGGACTTTCTTAGTGAGGGGACATATTTTTAACCGGAAGCGTTCATTGTAAAAGCCGAACAACCCATGGGGGTGAAATCAATGGATGAGGTGAAGAAGTGGACCCTGTACCTTACGTTCCTGGTTGCGGGATTCGCCACTGGAATCGGCAGCATAGGTCTGTTCCCCCAGTTCTGGCTCCAGTACGGCATTACCGGAATGGCCGTGTACGTTGTCTTCCTGGCTGTGCTGACGTACGTGGCAATACTCGAGGCAGAGACGGTCATGAAGTCCGGCTACTACTTCGTTGAGCTTTACAACAAGGTATCCAGGCGGCCGGCGATGATTCTGTCCATATTCGCCGTCGTTGCGATGTTTCTCTCCTACTACACGGCCAATACAATGCTGACGGTGCTCTCGCCTGTTCTCGGCACGGAAACCGTTGCAAGGCTGATAGCAAAGATACTGATGTTCGCCATAATCTTCCTGATACTCACAAGGGCCAAGGAGAAGACGTTCACCATCATGGCCCTTGGTTCGATAATCTTCGTCGTCGCGGTGGCCGTGACCGCCGTTGCCTTCAAGACCCAGATACCGGAGAACGCCGCGTTCCTGGGAATGGCCAAGCATATGATGGTCGCAAAGCACGGAATAAGCCTGGCCATGATAAAGGCTGCCGCCGAAAGGGCCATCTACGGTGTCGGCCTGGGAATGGCCTTCTACCTCATGCTCGGCAGCTTCATAAACGAGCGCTTTAACGCCAAGGTCATCATTGGAACGGGTATATTCATCCAGCTCCTCATAGGCGTTCTCTCCACGGTAACCGTGGTTTACGCCATCGCCCCGACCACCCCGGACAGGCTCCTCCAGTACGTTTACGGCGGCGAAGAGGGCGCCATCCAGATGATGGGAGACCTCTCCACGATACTTGCGGACTACCCGACACTGCTGGCGCTTATCGGTCTCTCAGCGTTCTTCGCCGGTGTGACCAGCCTGCTCCCAACCGCGGAGGTTGGCCTTCAGATCATCGAGTCGATGATGGGCATCGGAAGAAACAGGGCCGCGACTTACCTCATAGGGGTCTCCCTCCTGATAGGCATCTTTGACTCCCCACCCTCGATAGCCGATATGATCCTCAAGGCGGTTGTCGTTGCCACGTTCTTTACTGCGATATACGAGCTCTACCCGGTGGTTTCGTCCGAAAGGAGGCTCTCAATGCCGGCAATGGCTGTGGTTGCAGTGGGCGCTCTCGTGTTCGTGGTTGGGGGTCTCTACGCCTTCTTAGGAGTGTTCAGAGCCGGCGGGCTCTACGTAGTCTCGGGTGTCCTGGCGGCCATCCTGCTGCTCTTCGGACTCTTTGGAGACAGGCTGGTCGCCCAGAAAACGGCCGCATGATGTCTCTTTTTATTTTCTCTCCGAAAATGGATAAGAAAAGGTGGCAGCGCGTTACCTGTGGGCGAATATCGCCACGACCTTCTCGGGTGTTACCTCATCTATTCTGACAAATCCGAAGCGTTCGAACTGGACGACATCGTCTACCTTCAGCTCGGCATCGCTCTCCAGGAGGCCCTTCCTCACAACAAGTTCGTCCCCCGCGGGGACAAGGACCTCGCAGGGCTTCCCCTCTGTGACCCAGTGCACCATCCTCCAGCGGTTCTCCCTCGCTATCTCGTACTCAACACTATGGAACCTGGCTTTAATGCCCTCCTCGCTCACCTCAAGGATTTCGACGTTGAAGAGGTCCTTCAGGCGGACGAAGTTGCCCGGCTTGAACAGATTCATGTCGTCCTTTGAGACGTATACCGGCTTCCCTGGCACGAACTTAAGCCTCCTGACACCGCGCTCCGGGTGGTCCGGGTGGAGCGGAATCTCGGCAATGAATTCCTCGTCATAGCCCTCTATCCACATCGGAATCGGGTCAGCGACGAAGAAGTAGCGGTTTGCTATCGGCTCGATTATCCTCCTGTTTATCGCCGCGAGGTTGTCCCAGCTGACGGTGGTGTCGCTTCTCTTCAAACCAACTTCAATGATGAGTTCTCTAATAGCTTCCGGCCTTATGCCGCGCCTCCTGAGGGCCCTTATGGTGCCGAGCCTCGGGTCGTCCCAGCCGAGGTACTTGCCCTCCTCTATTCCTTTCCTGGTTTTGGACTTGCTGAGGATGACCCCCTCGATGCTGAGCCTTCCGTGGTGAACCGTCTGCGGGTATTCCCAGCCGAAGTAGTCGTAGAGGTACCTCTGCCTCGTCTCGTTCTCCGCGTGCTCCTGTCCGCGGAAGATGTGGGTGACGCCGAGCTCGTGGTCGTCTATCGCGGAGGCGAAGTTGTAGAGCGGCCAGACGCGGTACCTGTCGCCGACGCGCGGGTGGTCGGCATCATCGATTATCCTTAGAGCCGGCCAGTCGCGGACGGCGGGGTTGGGGTGCTTGAGGTCGGTCTTTATCCTGACGACGGCTTCGCCTTCCTTATACTCGCCGTTCAGCATCTTCCTCCAGCGCTCGAGCTGAACCTCCGGCGGCTCCTCTCTGTGCGGGCAGGCGATGCCCTTGTCGCGAAGCTCGCGGAACTTCTCCGGCGGGCAGGTGCAGACGTAGGCCTTTCCGCCCTTTATGAGCTCCTCCGCGTACCTGTAGTATATCTCCAGCCTGTCGCTGGCAATGTGGACTTCATCGACCTTGAAGCCAAGCCACTCGAGGTCCTCCCTGATCCACTCGTAGAACTTGGGCTCGGGCCTCTTGACCTTCGGGTCGGTGTCGTCGAAGCGGAGTATGAACCTGCCGCCGTAGAGCCTCGCGTACTCGTGGCTCAAGATAGCGGCCCTCGCGTTTCCGAGGTGGAACGCGCCGTCCGGGTTGGGGGCGAAGCGCGTAACTACCTTCCCCTTCTCGGCCTTCGGCAGGGGCGGGAGGCCTTTCTTCTCTTCCTTCTTCTCCTTCTTTGCCTCAAAGAACTCGGGATAAATCTCCCTGAGCTTGGCCCCCTGCTCCTCGATGCCCATGCCGTTGACCTTTTCCACGATTTCATTTACCAGGGGAATCACTTCCTTGGCCTTCGGTCTCAGCTCGGGGTTCTCGCCGAGAACCTTTCCTATAACCGCCTTAACGTTCGCCTTTCCCTTGTGGGTGTAAGCGTTGATGAGCGCGTACTTCAGTATGAGCTCCTCCACGTTCATTCTCCTCACCGGTGGGAGAAGGGAGGGAGCAGTTATAAAGTTAGTCCTCAGAAATTGGGAGAAAAGGGGTGCGGAGCTCACTCCGCGAAGGTGACTATCTTGAGGTTTATCGGGCGCCTGACGACGTTGTACTTCCTCGCGCCGACGAGGTACTTGACGCCGCTCTCGCTCACCGTGTCGATGAGCCTCTGGGTGATGACACCGTTGAAGACCACCGCGTAGACGTCCTTGCGCTCCTTGAGCCGCCCGGTCATCTCCCTGACGGGTATCTCCGCGAGGATGTTTTTGTCCTTGTCGAGGAGGAGCGCCATCGACTCCTTGGAGGCCTTGACCTTCTCTATGAACTCGCCGAACTCATCGAGCTCGCTTGGCTTCGGCTGCTGGATGGGTTTTATTATCCTCTCCTCCCTCTTGGGCTCGGGCCTCTCGGGCTTTTCCGGCTTCCTCTGCACCTGGCTGGGGGCGTGGGCAACGGGTTTCCGCTCCTCTTTTCTCTCTTCCCTGGCCTTTGCCTTCTCCTTTTCCTTGATGACGTCGTAGAAGTTCCTGCCCTTGTAGAATATCTCCGTTATGACCTGCTCCGCCGGGACCTTGCTCCTGAGGGACTTGACTATCTCCTTCTTGGTGAGCTCTTCAACTTCCTTGCCCTCCGGCGCGCGGGCGACGTAGTCCACATCGGCAACCTGGAGGAGCTCCTTGAGGATAAGCTCGCCGCCGCGGTCGCCGTCTGTGAAGGCGGTTACAATTCTCTCCTTGCTGAGCTTGATTATCGTCTCCGGAACGGAGGTGCCCTCCACTGCTATGGCGTTCTTTATGCCGTGCTTGAGCAGGTTGAGGACGTCGGCCCTTCCTTCGACGACGATAATTGAGTCAGAGAACGGAACGTGCGGTCCAGCCGGGAGCTTCTCTGGGCCATACTCGATGAGCTCCTTGGCGCGGACGGCCTTCTTGACCTCCTCGGTCAGCTCCTGGGTCTCCGGAATCTCCTGTTCCATGAGCCCCTCGAGTATCTCCTTGGCCCTCTCTATGATATACTTCCTCTTGGTGGCACGAACGTCCTCGATGCGGAGGACCTTTATGTTGGCCTCCGCCGGGCCAACGCGGTCGATGGTCTCGAGGGCGGCCGCCAGAATCGCGGTCTCAACCCTGTCGAGGCTTGAAGGGACGGTTATCGTCCCGTAGGTTTTTCCGGCCTTGGTGTGAACTTCAACCCTTATCCTTCCAATCCTTCCGGTCTTCTGAAGCTCCCTGAGATCAAGATCGTCACCGAGAAGACCCTCAGTCTGTCCAAAAATAGCACCAACAACGTCCGGCCTTTCAACAATTCCGCTTGCTTCAAACTCCGCGTATATTACATACTTGGTCGTTCCGAATTCGTCCTTGGCTGACATACCATCACCCTCTTTCCGTTTTTCAAACTTCTGCTTTTCAGCCAAAATGTGGTGAAGCACTGTCTTCTTCCTCTTCATCGAATCCCCTCCGCCAGGGGGTCAGAAACGGAGACGACCTTGAGGTAAAGGCCGTAGAGATCCTCGATACCTTTAATGTCCTTCTTTGCGATTCTTCTGAGCTCCCTGCGCGTCTCTGCATCGACCCTGCAGGGATAGCCCTCCAGGTAACGGAGGAGCTTCCTTGCGAGTTCTTCGCCCTTCCTGTCGAAGTCGGTGAGTATCATGACCTCTTCATACGATGAGGCGATGAGCGCAACTTCCGTTAAAGGCAGGCGGGAGAGCCTTATTATCTCCGCCCTGACCCCCAGATTCCTCAGAGCCACCTCGTCTCGCATGCCCTCCACTATGAGGGCACCCTCAAACTCTCGCAGTTTGTCTATAAGCTCCAGGAATCTTTTATAGTTTTCGGCGTACATTTCGCCGTCGGTTGGATAACGAAAGAATGGGGTTATAAGCTTATTGGGTGGCTCTTTGACACGTTTATGTCCATAGTAATCAGCAGACGTTCCTGACGGGCACCGTGTGACTCATGGGCTCCTCGTAGAACTCTTCCAAGAGCCTCTGAAGCTTCCTCGACAGTTCAATCTGGTTGCCCCACGAGCCCTCTATCTTGCCCTTCGCGGCCATCCTGCCGAGGAACTTCTTCATCTCCTCGCTCAGCGGAGAGGGCTTACATTTCGCCCAGGGCGTTCCGGGAAGCGGCATGAAGTAGTGGGCCCTGACCTTTCCGCCTTTACTCATAATCCACTTCATCAGCTCGATGCTCTTGCGCTGGCTCTCCTCGCTCTCGTTCGGCAGCCCCACGATGAAGTCAACGACCGGTTCAAAGCCGTACTCAAGCATGTATTCCACCGCCCGCTGGACGTGCTCGACCCTGTGAATCCTGTGCATGGCCCTGAGCATGGCATCGTCACCGCTCTGGGCACCTATCGCCAGCCTCCTGTTGTCGGCGTAGTCGATGAGGAGCTCCAGCGTCTCCGGGATGACGAACTCCGGGCGAACCTCGCTTGGAAATGTTCCGTAGTAGAGTCTCCTACCCTCTTTCCGGAGAGGCTGCAAAGCTTTGAGAAGGGCCTCAAGCTTGTTGAGCTTCAGTATTGCCCCCGGTGAGCCGTAGGCGAAGGCGTTTGGCGTTATGTAGCGCATGTCCCTCATCCTGCGGGAGTACTTTACTATCTGGTCTATCGGTCTGTGCCTCATCCGAAGCCCCTTGATGTACGGCGTCTGGCAGTAGTAGCAGCCGAAGGGGCAGCCCCTCGTTATCTCGATGGGGGATATCAAGCGAACGCTCTCGGGATACGGCGGGAAGCGCCAGAAGTCCTCAACCTTCGCAAAGCCCGTGAAAACGAACTCGCCGTTGAGGTAGAACGCCAGCCCCCTGATATTAAGGAGCTCCTTTGTGATCCGGTACCTGCTCTTTTTCAGCACGGTGAGGAGCCGGTGGAGAACCTCCTCCCCTTCGCCTATAACCGCGATGTCAAAACCGAGCTGGCTCAGGGTGTGCTTCGGCATGGCTATCGCGTGGTAGCCGCCAGCAACGAGAAGCGTTCCACGTTCCTTCAAAAGTCGGACTTCTCTCGGGAGTCCTCCCCAGATTTCCTCGGTGAAGAATGAATACAGGACCACCTTTGGCCTGGCATTGAGTATCTCTTGGAAATCCTTGGTTATCAGGAGCTCCCCGAGGTCAAACCCCTGGCTCTCCAAGGCTCCGAGGAGGTGGACGAATGCGTTGTGATTGCGCTTTGTCATTCTTACCGCTATCTCTGGCATGTTTGAAGCCTGGAGAATTGACTTAAAACGCTAACGATCTGGAAATGGGAAGTAAAAGAAGCCAGAAAGGCCTTCAGGCCTTGATGGCAAGCTTGATGTCCTCGGCCTTGACGGTCTTCCTGCCGGCGTGCCTGGCGAAGTCGGTGGACTTCCTGGCAAGCTCGATGGCGTACTCCTCGAGGTACTCGGCGAGAACCTTGGCAGCGTCCTCGCTGACCCTCTCAGCGCCGGCCTTCCTTATAAGCCTGTCAATCGGGGCAATCGGAAGCTCGGCCATTCGCAACACCTCCTTAACGGGTTCTTCGGTATTCTTTAAGGAATTGGAGATATATAAACCTTTCGGTAAACGGAGGCATTTCCGACGGTTTAACGCCGGATGCACCCTTAGATAAATTTAACTTGGCCAGCTGGGTGTTTATCGACACCTGCTTTCCTTCCGGTTCTGCCGTCAGGACACTACGGCCCATTGGAGGGCCCACCCAGGTGGGGCCTTTTAGCGGCCGTGGGCACGATTGAAAAAAAGCACTGGTCGATACTGCTAACGGCACCGGAAAACTATTCAAACGTGGGCGGTGGGAGGGAGAAAAAGGGGGAAAACCCTCGTCTGGGGGAAATCACTTCTTTCTCTTTGAGAGCGCCAGGTGCTGGCTTCCCTGATAGTTCCCACGGTAGGGACTTTTTGCAGGCCCCTCCAGCCTTATGAAGGCTATCTGCACGAAGCGCTCTCCGTAGGCGAGCTCAACCGCTTCATCCGAGGCGTTATAGATTCCGAGGGTAAGGTTGCCGTCCCAGCCCGGGTCAACCCACGCGAAGGAGCCGAGTAAACCCTCCCTGGCGAGGCTGCTCCTGAGCTTCATGTCACCCATGACGTCGTCCGGGAGCCCAATCCTCTCAAGGGTCAGGATGAGTGCATACGTCTTGGGAGGAATTGTGACTTTTCCGGCCTCTTCGACGTCTATCAGTTTTCCATTTATGTACGCCTCCCTCCCAACGCGCAGGTCGTAACCTGCCGGCTGGAGGGACTTCTCGTTGAAGGGCTCGATTAGAATTTCCTTCCTGATTTTCCAGTCCGGGAGCATCATTAGTGACCACCGCAGGGAATTTAAGGTGGTGGTATAAAAACAATCCGGCCGATGCGCTTACGCTCCCTTCGGGCTGAGCAGTTGGCCCGGCACGAGGGTGCGAAAGGCCACCACTCCTGAGGCCGGGAAACTTTGCTAAACAACGTTTCATCAAAGTTTGTGATTCCCGTTCAAAGGCGCACATTAAAAGGGTTTGTAATACCAAACCGCCATTCTAAGCCGGAATTCCAAGCTCCACAAGCCTCAAAACCAGAGGTCAAACTATCAAAACGCCCCCAAAGGAGCAAGTTGAGCAAAACCCCCCTCAAAACTTGCAGCTTACAGAAAAAGCACTTAACCTTCCGCCAGCTTTCGCAAGCAAGAACTGAAAGGGGGGGCGTGGGGGCGGAGCCCCCGGCAAGCTTTGCTCGTGCAAAGCGTGACCAGAAAGGTTTAACCGTTCAAAAGGGTAGTCAAAAGTTGGCATGCTTCATCAAGAGTTGTGTTTGAAAGGGGTTTGCACTCACGGTGGGAGACTTAATGAGTGTTTGCTTTAAGAGGGCGCCCAAAGGGCGCTCAAGCATGGAAAACACGCTTTAAATTGCCAGTTTAGAAGTCAAACCCCTCCAAAGAGCCAAGAGCAAAAAGCATGCCAAACTTTGATGAAACTTTTGCTTGGCAAAAGTTTCTATGACGGGCCCGGCGGGATTCGAACCCGCGACTACCGGCTCCGAAGGCCGGCGCCATATCCCCTAGGCCACGGGCCCCCGTGGTAAGTAACGGGGCCCAAAAATAAAGTTTGCGGTGGTCAGAGAACACTCCCTTTGGTTGAGAACTTCAAAGAAAAGTTGTTGGGTGTCCGCCCGGGGGCGGACAAAAGGGAAAAGGAATTCAGCCGAAGAGGGCACCGAGACCGGCGAGGGCCTCCTCCTCGCTGGCCTCCTCTTCCTCTTCCTCCTCTTCCTCAGCGGCGGCCTCAGCCGGAGCCTCGGCAGCCGGAGCAGCGGCAACGGCAACCGGGGCGGCAACCGGCATGGCGGCCTTCTCGATGACCTCGTCGATGTTGACGCCCTCAAGGGCGGCAACGAGGGCCTTTATCCTAGCCTCGTCCGGGCTGACACCAGCGGCCTCAAGGATGGCCTTGAGGTTCTCCTCGGTTATCTCCTTACCAGCGGCGTGGAGCAGCAGAGCGGCATACACGTACTCCATTTTTCGCACCTCCAATCATCTTCATTTTTTCATTCATTTCACACGGATTTGTTCAGGGATACGAGGGAAATGGAAAGTTCAGCCGAAGAGCGCGCCCAGTCCCGCGAGCGCGTCCTCCTCGGAGGCTTCCTCTTCTTCCTCTTCTTCCTCCTCAGCCTCCTCGACCTTCTCCTCCTGAGGCTGAGCGGCAACGGCTATTTGTGCCTGTTGGTTTAAAAGCTCTTTGGTCTTCTCGTCGAGCAGGTCCTCAGGCAGCTCCTGGGCTATGAGCAGGACTGCACGCAGAGCCCTGCCAAAGATGTCCTCGACGGTCTCCGGTGTGACGTAGCCAGCCTCCACAGCGACGTTCTTCGCGCCGAGGAAGGCCTTCTGGATGATTGCCTCGATGGTCTGGCTGGTCGGGTAGGCGGTGTTGACCGACAGGTTGAACGCGTGCATGTAGGCCTGCTGGAGCAGGTTGATGTACTCGCTCTCGTCGATGGCCAGGACGTCCGGGGTGTAGACGATTCCGTCCTCGTAGGCCGCGAGCAGGTTGAGACCGACCTCGAGCGGCTCGATTCCGAGCGCGTTAAGGATTCTCGCGAGCTGGTCGGTGATGACCTCACCGGCCTTGAGGACGGTGTAGTCCTTCTGGATGCTGACCTTACCCTTCTCGATCCTCGCCGGAATGCCGATGCTCTGCATCTCACCAACGAGCGGACCCGGCGAGATCGATGTCGGACCGGCGGGTATGACGACGTCCCTGGGAACCACCGCTCCCGGCTTGGCCGGGGCCGGGGTCTTGCTCTCCTCAAGGAGCTTGTAGAGCTTGAACGGGTTCATCTCGGTGGCGAGGATTCCGGCTCCGCCCTGGATGTGGTCGATGAGCTTCTCGAGGTCCGGGTTGTTGAGCTCCTGGGCGGCCCTCTTTATGGCGAGCTCTATGAGGGTGTTCCTGCTGACCCTGAGAAGGGCTTTGCCCCTGAGCTTCTCACGCATCTTGCTGAGCGGGTAAGCCGGGACGTTGGCGACGTCAACGAGCGCTATCACTGGGTGGCTCTTGATGATCTCCGCGAGCTCTTCAACTTCCTTCTTCTTCCACTCGGCAACGTGGGCCATCTCCCTCACCTCTCCACCTTAACTGCCGGTCCCATGGTGGTCTTGACGTACACTGACTTCACTTGGTTCTCGCCGCGCTCCAGCTTGTTGATGATGGCGTTGAGAACGGCCTCTGCGTTCTCTGCCAGCTTCTCGTCGTCCATGTCCTCGGTTCCTATCCTGGCGTGCACAACGGGGTTGTTCTTGAGCTGAAGCCTGACGGTTCTCTTGAGCCTGGCAACTATCGGTTCAAGGTTGGTCATGGTCGGCGGAACTACCTGCGGCATCTTGTTCCTCGGACCGAGGTACCTACCGAGGTACCTACCGATCTTCGGCATCAGCGGGGCCGCCGCTAGGAAGAAGTCGTAGTTCTTCGCCAGCTTCCTGGCTTCCCTTGGGCTCTTGGCAAGTTCCTCAAGCTGCTCTCCACTAATCACATCAAGCCCGAGCTTTTTAGCCGCCTCGGCAACGGCACCATCAGCGATGACCGCGATTTTGGGCTCCTTCCCACGACCGTGGGGCAGCACAACCTCAAGCTTAAACCTGTTCTCCGGCTTGCGGAGGTCTATATCCTTGAGGTTGACTGCCATTTCGACGGTCTGTGTGAAGTTGCGCGGCTTAGCCCGGGCCTTCGCCTCCTTCACCGCTTCCACGAATTTCTGCCTGTCAAAGGCCATTTACAGCCCTCCTTTCGGTTTTGATTTAAGCCCGAAAAAGTCAAAGATGCGTAAAAAGAGGGATTTTTAAACTTTTCCCTCACTCCTCGGCGTTGGCGAAAATCTCGTCGTAAACGCCTTCGTCAATCTCCCTCTGAACTTCCCTGGGATCCTTGCCCTCAACGGTGACGCCCATGCTGAGGGCGGTACCGATGACCTCCTTCGCCGCGGCCTTGAGGTCGGCCGCGAGCATCTGGTCAACCTTGGCCTTTGCTATCCTGATGACCTGCTCCATGGTCAGGTTCCCGACCGGGCTGTTACCGGGCTCGCTGGAGCCCTTCGGGGCGCCGATCTCCTTCTTGATGAGCTGGCTGACCGGCGGGACACCGACCTCGATCTCAAAGGTCTTCTTCTTCGGGTCGGTGACGATGATCTTGACGGGAACCTGCATCCCCTCAAAGTCCTTGGTGGCCTTGTTTATCTCGTCAACGACCTGCTTGACGTTGAGTCCGAGCGGACCGATGGCGGGACCGAGCGGGGGTCCGGGTGAAGCCTTTCCTCCCTCAACGAGCACCTCAACAACCTGTGCCATTTTTCTCACCTCTGTCTGTTGACCGTTCACTCCTTCTGGCGTTTGCTTATAAGTCTAACGTATTCGCCCCTCACCGTGACCGGAATCGGGACGATCGAGCCTATGAGTTCGACGACTATCTCGTCCTTGGCCTCGTCAACCCTGACGACCTTTGCCTTCTCGCCCTTGAACGGGCCTGAGATGAGTTCAACGATGTCGCCGGGCTCGAAGCCGCTCACAGCGGGCTTCTCCTCGAGGAAGTGCTCTATCTCCTCGAACCTGACCTCCCCGGGAAGGGTGCCCTTGGCGTGACGTATGCCCTTTATGGCCTCATCCACGGCGCTTTTGCTCGGCGCCTCGATGAAGATGTAGCCCTTAACCTTCGACGGCGCCAGTATGGCGTAAACTGGAAGGTTGTACGTCTTAATCTTGCTGTATATCAGCTTGGAGGTGGTCTCTTCCTGTCCCACCGTGACACGCACTGTGAATATCTTGCCGTCGCTCATCCTTCTCACCCACTGCCGCTGGTTCAGGCTCCGGTGATGAGGTAGCCTATCAGGCGGAGTATAAGGCCAATGGTACCTATCAGGAGCATTCCAATGCCGGTTATCTTCGCTGCCATCTTAAATTCCTTCATTCCCGGCTTTTTTGTGACCATCAAAACCCTCCGCGACTCCGCGAAGAAGCTTTTAAGCTTTTCCGTGGTCGTTGCCACTCCCGTCACCTCGCTAAATTTTGAAAATGAAAGGTCGTCAAAGCTCCTCAAGATCGAGCTTAATAACTTTTCTCTCCTGCTCCTCACCGTAGTAGCCCGGCTCCTCCTCAGCCACCGCGTAGGGTGAGCTGACGCCGGTGACCACGATGAGGATGCGGATCATCTTCTCCAGCTCCTCGTCGAGCTGGATACCCCAGATGACCTGCGCCTCCGGATCGAGCTTGCTCGTGACGAGCTCGATGATCTGCTGGGCCTCCTCGAGCTTGACGTCGCTTCCGCTGATGCTTATGAGAGCGCCCTTGGCACCGCTTATGTCAACATCGAGGAGCGGGCTGTTGAGTGCCTGCTGGGCGGCCTCCAGGGCGCGCTTCTCGCTGTCGCTCTCGCCGATACCGATCATGGCGACGCCACCGTCCTTCATGACGGCGCGGACGTCGTTGAAGTCGAGGTTGACGAGGCCGGGCTTGGTGATGAGCTCGGTTATGCCCTTGACTGCCTGGACGAGTATCTCGTCGGCGACCTTGAAGGCCATGTGGATCGGCAGGTTCGGGGCAACCTCCATGAGCTTGTCGTTCGGGATGACTATGACGGTGTCGCTGTTCTTCCTGAGCCTCTCCAGGCCGTACTCAGCGTTCTTTATCCTCCTGATGCCCTCAACCGTGAACGGGAGGGTGACGACGGAGACAGTTAGGGCCCCCATCTTCTTGGCGATCTCGGCAACGACCGGAGCAGCACCTGTGCCGGTACCGCCACCGAGACCGCAGGTGATGAAGACCATGTCCGCCCCTTCAAGGGCCTCCCTTATCTCGCGCTCACTCTCCTTTGCAGCCTCCTCACCCATCTTGGGGTTGTTCCCGGCCCCGAGGCCGCGGGTGAGTTCCTTACCGATGAGTATCTTCCTGTGAGCGCGAACCTTGAGGAGGTCCTGGGCGTCCGTGTTGATGGCGACAACCTTCGCACCCTCAATACCAACCTGCATCATCCTGTTAATGGTGTTACAGCCGGCACCGCCGACACCAACGACATTAATCTTAGCCTGAATCTGCTCAAGGATTCTCCTGAGCTCCTCATCGATGTCAGTCTGGGGGGTTTGGGCCTCCGGCACCTTGTTAAGGCCGGCGGAGGTTCTCTCGATGGCATCTTCAATCAGCTTCAGCATCTTTTCACCCTCCGGGCAATTTAACATCTGTTCCACTTTGTACGCAGGGAGTATATAAATTTAGCTAAGGACGGGTGTTGATTTTTAAATCCCGCTCAACATCTTTAAAGATTTCGCCCCTTCAGTCCCTTATGAACTCCAAGCCCAGTTCCTCGGCCAGTCTCTTCGCCAGCTGCCTGGTTTCTCCCCTGCTGCCCTTCCAGTCAACGTAAATGGCATCGACTCCTCCCTGTGTCCTCTCAATGGCCCTGATGAGAAGCTCCTCTTTAACCGGATGTGCGTACTTCGGGGCTATGTGGCTGAAAGCTATGTCGGTCTCAAGTGCCCTCTTGGTCTGCTTGGGTGCGTAGTGCCCGCCACCTATGCCTATGGCGACCGGGAACTTAGCGGTCTTGTAATTTTCGAGCACGTGGATTATCGTCTCGGCTATTATCTCCCCCGCCCTGTCGTTGACCCACTCATCCTCACTCGAGCCTATCTCAATAAACAGGCTCGGCACGTCGAGCTCGCTGGGGCCGTGATGCGTTGCCTCGTAGCAGACGGTCCATCCGAGGTCGTTGAGCTCGTCCATTTTCATGAGGGCAAGCTTCATGGCCGCGGGCTGTGCGACGGCGAGGCTCTCGTCTTTCCCCCCGTACATCGCGTTCCCCCAGTTACCGGTGACGTGGGTGGTAAGCGCGGGAAGCTTCTGCTTGCTGGAGTGGCGCGAGGCGAATACTATGATCTCGGGGGTGAGCCCCAGCTGCTCGTTTATGGCCCCATCGAGGCCGTCGTAGTATATCATCTCATCGTTCGTCGTGAGGATAAGGGTGTCGTCCTTTGAATAGACGGGATTCCCATCGAACTCCCCCTCAGCTTCCCTGAACCCGAAGTTCTCAATGAGCTTTCTCATTATGTTCATGGAAGCCAGGTCGATCTTGGTTGTCATTATAACTTTCATTTTACAACCCCCACGGGAGATTCCCGTCCTGATTAAAAGGCTTTGCCCGGGTTCGAAATTCTACCTTTGTATAGTCTATTTCGAGGTTCTTACGTTTCACGTTGGCATCCGATGAAAGATTTACGAAAATGTAACGCAAACTATATAACATACAATGTACTTCAATATCCTAATGTGGTCGTTAGGCCATAAATGAACATTATAGTTTGGAGGTGTGCAGGACTATGAGAAAGTCTGTCTCAATCGGATTGGTTGCGGTTTTGCTTTTTGCGGTCGTTATGGCCGGCTGTATGAGCCCCGGAGGGGAGACCAGCTCCACCACCGGCCCGACCGAGAGCTACTCGGTGGAGATATACACCGGTGGAACCAGCGGCGTCTATTACCCGCTCGGCTCCGCCTACGCCAACATACTGAACCAGTACAGCAAGGATGAGGCGGGTATTAAGATTGAAGCCAGGGCCGTCACCAGCGGTGCCAGCGTTGCCAACGCCCAGGCCATCGGTGAGGGAAGGGCCCAGGCCGCGATAATGCAGAACGATGTCGCCTACTACGCCTTCCACGGCACCACCCTTGAGGCGTTTCAGGGCAAGCCGGTTACCAAGATCCGCGGCATAGCTGCCCTCTACCCCGAGACCATACAGTTCGTCGTTAAAGCCGACAGCAACATAAAGACCCTCGAGGACCTCAAGGGCAAGAAGGTGGCCGTTGGTGCCGCCGGAAGCGGTACCGCCGTGGCCGCCCAGCAGATACTTGAAGCCGCTGGAGTCTGGAACGACGTTGACAAGGTCTACCTCAAGTTCAGCGAGGCCGCCCAGCAGCTCAAGCTCGGCCAGATCGACGCCGCGGTTATAGTTTCGGGCGCCCCCACTCCGGCAATTGACCAGATAGCGGTTCAGACCCCCGTCAGGGTTCTCCCGATAGGCGAGGACATCCTCAAGAAGCTCAAGGATCAGGGGTACATATTCTACGTCACCCAGACCCTCCCGAAGGACACCTACAAGGGCATGACCGAGGACACCCAGACGCTCGCCGTTAAGGCCATCCTCGTCGTCAGCGCCGACGTTCCGGATGATGTCGTTTACGCCATGACCAGGCTCCTCTTCCTCCACGTTGACGAGCTCAGGCAGGTTCACGCCAAGGCCCAGTACATCAGCTTCGACACGGCACTCGACGGTATGAGCATCCCGCTTCACCCGGGAGCCGTCAAGTACTACGAGGAGAAGGGCAAGACCGTTCCTGATGAGTTAAAGCCGTGAGGAGGGTCTCTTTGAGCCGAAAAGCCCTTTCTTTTTTTGCAATCATTCTCGCATTTCTCCTGCTATTTCTTCCGGTTAAAGCTGTTGAGATAACTGTTGATGACGAGTCTCATTTCTATCCCCCTGGTTCCACCATTGAGATATCCTACATCCACAGCGTTGAGCGGAGCCAGGTGGTGGAGGTGCTCGTTGCCAACGACAGCGGTTTCTACGCCGTTGAGATGAAGTGGAAGGACTTCGGGGCGGGCCTTCCCGAGGACATCCAGAACCTGACGGACGGGTTTTACATCAAGAAGACCCACGATTACCTCGGGAAGGAATTCCGCTACTGGTTCATCCCGATAAACCACGCGAACATCACCGTGAACGGCTCCCCCGTCATTGTGGACTCCGACGGTGGGAGGCAGGTCGTTGTGGATTTCCGCATCAAGCGCGTTCCGCTCATAATGAAACTCATTGGGAGGTGGTAAAGTGGCAGAAGAACCCAGTATAGATGTTGTTGAGATGGAGGAGGTCGTGATAGAACGGACGAGAACCCTGCCCCCGAGGCTGGAACTCGTGGTTAAGGTGGCGGCGGTGCTCATCGGCCTGTACGAGATTCTGTTCATCTTCAACTTCAACTACACGCTCTACGACCTCTTCCAGCGCCTCGGCCTGGAGCTTGAATTCCTGAGGATAACCTTCCAGCCCAAGCAGGGCGAGGCCTTCGTCATGGCCATGCTCATGGTGATAACCTTCCTCCTCTACCCGATACGCAAGAGGGAGAAGTACTTCCGGAAGGTTTTCTCCTACGACTACGTCATGGGAGCCGTCGGAGTGGTTTCAATGCTCTACCTGTTTGCGGTCTATGAGCGCTACATACTGACGTCGTCCCTGAACCAGACCGACGTGATATTCGGACTGCTGGCCATAATAATGGTCATCGAGGCAACGAGGCGCGTCCTTGGCTGGGTCCTGCCCATGATAGTAGTCCTTTTCCTGCTCTACGGAATCTACGCCATCAACTACGACTGGACCCGCTTCGTCCAGCAGCTCTACTTCGACGAGGGAATCTTCGGAATCCCGTTCTTCGTCATGACGATATACGTGTTTGCCTTCATATTCTTCGGTGCCTTCCTTCTGAGGATAGGCGTCAGCGACTACATCACCGAGTTCATGATAAGTCTCTTTGGAAAGAGGCCCGGCGGCCCGGCTAAGTCAGCCGTCATCTCAAGCGCCCTAATGGGAACGGTCAGCGGTTCGAGCGTTGCAAACGTCCTCACAACGGGAACCTTCACGATTCCCCTGATGAAGAAGGCAGGCTATCCCCCTGAGATAGCTGGAGCCGTCGAGCCGGTCGCATCAACCGGCGGCCAGCTGATGCCGCCTATCATGGGCGCCGCCGCCTTCATCATGGCCGAGTTCCTCAACCTACCCTATAACAAAATCATCATCGCAGCCGTTCTCCCGGCTCTGGTCTACTATGGAGGAGTTTACCTCTTCATAGACCTCGAGACCAAGAGGCTGGGCCTTAAGGGCATGGCCGCCGAGGCGTTCAAGACGATGGCCTACTTCCTGCGCAAGCTCTACATCCTCCTGCCGATAGTCGTCATCACAGTTGCCCTCGTGTGGGGAATAGCGCCCCAGATAGCGGCTATCTCCTCACTTGGAGTTGCCATCTGGGTTGCGTGGATATCGAGGGACGAGATATATGGAAACGAGAAGCTCTACGTCGCAGTTGCACTGCTAGGGACACTCCTGATGTTCCTGAGCAAGGACGTTGGAAAGCAGACCTCCATGGTTCTCCTGGCCATGTTCCTCCTGCTGGCCGCACTGGGGGTCATGAAGAAGGGGGTCGCCTTCAACGAGAAGTTCTACATAACCTCCCTCTTCCTGCTGTTCATAGCCCTGACCAAGTACATTGGAATGGGCAAGGAGCAGATAGTCCTCATGACCGGCGTCTTTGGAATAGTGTTCTCAATCCTCGTCGGCTACCGCTCGGCACTCGACAGCGGCAAGATGATGTACCGCGCCACCTACGAGGCCATGATAGACGCCGGTAAAACCAGCGTCAGCGTCATGCTTGCGGCAGCTTCTGCCGGCCTGATACAGGGCGTCCTCACGATGACCGGTGAGCTGACGAACATCGGCTACCGCCTCATAAGCCTTACCCACGGAAACCTCTGGCTGCTCCTCCTGCTCACGATGGTCTTCAGCCTCATACTCGGAATGGGAGTGCCAACGACGGCCAACTATATCATCACCTCTCTCGTCGCCGCCCCGGCGATCTACATGCTGGTCAGGAACATAGAACCCTACAACCAGCCGGTTCCCGGCTACACCGTGCTGATTGCCATGCTCGCGGCCCACTTCTTCGTGTTCTACTTCGGAATCCTCGCCGACGTCACCCCGCCGGTGGCACTGGCCAGCTACGCGGGCTCTGCAATAGCAGGCGGGGACTTCTGGAAGACAGCAATGAACGCCGTGAAGTACGCGCTCGCTGGGTACATAGGGCCGTATATATACTTCACCCACCCGGAGATGTTCCTCATAACGGTCTCGGAGTGGACCCCGGCGATGATCATCCGGGTGCTCTACTACCTCCTGGCGACCCTCTTCGTCATGTACCTGCTGGCGATAGCGCTGACCGGCTTTTACAGCACGAAGCTCAAGTCTTGGATGCGCGGGGTAATCGGCGTCCTCGGCCTGGCCGGTGTGACCCTGAACCCCATCGTCATAGGGGCAGGGGTCGTCGCGTGGCTCGGCCTGAAGTTCTACGGGGCGAGGTTCGAGAAGAGCGCATCCTAGCCTCTCGTTTTTACTTTTCCCTTTGCTGCCCTGTTCTGAAAAAGTTTGGAAATTGAAAAAAGCTCAGTAGAGCATAACCTCGAAGCCCAGCTCGCTGAGCAGGTCCGCCAGCTCCTCACTGTCCACGTAGACCAGCAGATGATGGTTTCCGAGGGTGCCGTCTATGAAGTCCATCGCGTCCTCTATGCGGAGTTTCATCTGGGTTCTACACCTGGAATTGCTGTGCTCCTGGCCGACCACCTCGACGCCGGCAACGACGGCCTTTCTTCCGCGTATCTTCAGGAGGCTGGCCTTTCCCCTGGGCAGCTGGACGTCGACGCCGACGCCCATGCCGCTCTCAAAGTGCGACCTGATGATGTACTTTCCGATGAGCGGTGCGGTGCAGTGGGCGAGGATTATGTGGCTTTCCCCGTAGTCGGCAATGTTGCCCATGAATGCCGGCTTGTCGAAGAAGCGCCTCGCTATCATCATGCCCATGAGCGCGTTCAGCTCGCCCTCGCAGGCGGCCGGAATTCCCTCCGCGTTGAACATCGCCAGGGCCAGGCAGGGCGTCGCCTTAAGCTTGCCTATCAGGTCGAAGCAGCCGATGGTAAAGCCATCGAGCCTGTAGTCCTCCAGGATTCTCTTTATTGCGATGTATATCCTTCCGGCCTTCACCAGGTCCTCCCTGCCGGGCTCCTTTATCTCGATGGCCTTTCCGACGATTTCCTCCACCACCTTCCAGCCTTCCGCGTCGGTTGTGGCATCGTAGTACTCGTAGAACTTCTTGAGGCTGATGCTGGTGTAGGGAAGCTCGAACTTCTCGTTGATGAGCCAGGGTGAGACCCTGCCGATTATGCCGATGCGCATCTTGAGGAACTTATCCAGAACCTCCTTCATGTCCTCGTATCCCAGAAGCGCCGCCTTCAGCTCGTTGAAGTCCTTCACCAGGGTGGACGGCACGAGCCTGTCCCTGAAGTACTCCCTGAGCTCGATTCCAGCGGCGAGGGAGTTGTTGAACGGGTCGCCGTAGATGACTATCGGCCGCCTGTAAACGAAAAACTCCTTCAGCGGGCCTTCTGTGCCGCCGGTGAGGGGGTAGAGAACTATGGCATCAACCTCGTTGAAGTTGACCTCCTCCTTGGCATCCCTGAAATCCTTCCGTGTCGAGATGAAGAACCCTCCAACAACCTCAAACTCCTTTGCGAGGCCCGTTATGAACTCCGAGGCTTTCTTCTCAAAGGCCTTCGGGTTCGCAAGCTCGCTGACTCCAAAAACGACTCCGACCTTCATGCTTTCACCTAACCGTTTTAAACTTCCGCACTTAAATAAGCTTGTGGTGGTAACGTGGCAATGCGGTTTGTCCTGGACACGAGCATCTTCGTCAACCCCGAGATACGGGGAAAGTTCGGCGATAGTCCAACCGAGGCTATGAGAACTTTTCTGGGCTATGCCGAGAGGCTCTTCGGTAAAATAGAGTTCTACATGCCCCCGGGCATCTACAGGGAGGTTATGCATTTCGTCGATGAGGAGGAGCTCCTTCCCGAGGTCGAGCTGTACATAATCAAAAAGCCCCCGAACGTTCACGACATCAAAATCCCTGCCTTCGTCGTCTACGAGCTGATAGACGATATCCGGCGCAGGATCGACAAGGGACTCCGCGTCGCCGAGAGGGCGGTACGGGAGGGGGTCATCGAGACCGACAACGTGGATAGGATAATCCAGAAACTCCGCAGAAACTACCGCAAAGCCCTCCGTGAGGGCATCGTTGACAGTAAGGAGGACTTTGAGCTGATTCTTCTCGCAAAGGAGCTCGACGCAACTATAGTTTCCGCGGACGTCGGCATACTCACCTGGGCGCAGAAGATGGGCATTAAATGGATAGATGCGGCCAACTTCAGGGAGGTCCTTGAGGGATTGGTGGACAAACTGGGGGAGGGGAAAAATTTATAAAGCCTCGACTGCATCGTATCATCGACGCCCCGGTGGCTCAGCCTGGTGGAGCGGCCGCTTGGTAAGCGGCAGGCCGCGGGTTCAAACCCCGCCCGGGGCTCCATTCTACAAGCTTCATCTTCGCGACGTTGAAGCGGAGCTTCAACGCACGGGACGATAGTCCCGTTGAATTTGACAAGGTTCGTGGCTCTTGTGTGAATTCCAATTGTCGGATTTTCCAAGCATGATCTACGTCTGGTTTTGACAGGAAGAACCTGCCCGAGTGGCTATTCCCTGGTGAGGTTACTATTTCTCGACGCCCTTTGGGCGTCTTGTTTGAAGTTAACCCTTTCGAGGCCAGCATTCCTTGATCCTTCACACCCCAATGTCAGACTCCAATTGAAAACCCAGATATTCAGGCAAATTTCCAAAGAGCCACGAACGTTGATGAAATTTTGTCCCACAAAGTTTCAGCGCTGGCGGAAAATGGCGTGCAATTCTAACGGCGCTTATTTTTCAATCTAATTGCCACTCTCACAAGGCCAGAAGAAGATGTGAGACCCGATTAACGGATTGTTCCATCCACACATACGTGAGCAAGGACTGCTGGGCGATACAGAACATCGAGCTCCACGCCAACTTCAACGTGAACGCCCCGAGCGGCTTCAAGACCCTCGACGGCAGGGAGTACAGCCTCGTCCAGTGGGCGGTCTACGAGACCATGCAGTACGATATAAGGGCCGTCGCGGGCCTGATGGAGAAGTTCTTCGAGGACGTCGGCGTTACCGGCTGAAACCTCTGCCCATTTATTTTTTCTTCCAGCGATACACGGTTCTATCTCCGGTGGCACAAAGCATATATTCTCAGCCCCCAACTTTCAACGAGCATCTTAAAGCTCAGAAGGTGATAGGCATGGGAAGGCACTACCTCCCGAACCTGGCGCACAGGGATGAAATGCTGAAAGAAATCGGGTTCACGTCGCTCGAGGACCTCTTCTCCGACGTCCCGAAGGGCATGGTCCAGAAGTTCAACCTGCCCAAGGGAAAGAGCGAGTATGAGGTCTTCAGGGAGCTTAACGAAGTCCTGGGTCAGAACAGGACCGCCCTTGAGATGCCCAGCTTCCTCGGGGCCGGGACGTACTTCCACTACGTTCCCGCGCACGTGAAGTACCTCATCGAAAGGAGCGAGTTCCTAACCGCTTACACCCCCTATCAGCCGGAGGTAAGCCAGGGGATGCTCCAGGCCCTCTTCGAGTACCAGAGCATGATAGCCGAGCTCGTGGGTCTCCCCATAGTCAATTCATCGATGTACGACTGGGGCACGGCGATGGCAGAGGCCGCGCTGATGAGCGCCCGCGTTACCAGAAGGAAGAAGTTCGTCATCCCCAAAGCCCTAAGCCCCGAGAAGAAGGCCGTTCTCAGAACCTATACCGCGGGCCCGGGTATGGAGATAACCGAGGTGCCCTGGGACGAGAGGGGACAGGTTGATATGGAGAAGCTCAAGGAAGCCGCCGACGGTGCAGCCGGTGTTTACGTTGAGGTACCCAACTTCTTCGGGCTGATTGAGGAGAACCTCAGGGAAATCGGCGAAATAGCTCACGAGGCAGGGGCGCTCTTCGTAGTCGGCGCCGACCCAACGATCCTCGGCGTAGTGGAGGCGCCGGGAGAGCTCGGGGCGGATATCGTCGTCGGTGAGGCCGCTTACTTTGGAAACCCGATGAACTTCGGAGGTCCGAGGGCGGGAATCTTTGCAGTCAGGAATGACAAAAAGCTCATCCGCCAGATGCCCGGAAGGATCATCGGAATGAGCAGAGACGCGGACGGAAGGAGGGCCTTTGTGATGACGCTCCAGACCAGGGAGCAGCACATAAGGCGCGCCAAGGCGACCTCAAACATATGCTCAAACGAGGCCCTGGTGGCGGTTGCCGCCGCGATACACCTCGCAACCCTCGGCCCCAGAGGTCTCAGCGAGCTCGGAGAGGTCATCCTCAAGAACACCGCCTACCTCAAGAAAAGGCTCTCGGAGGTGGCGGAGGTTCCGTTCGATGGCGTGAACTTCAAGGACGTACTCGTCCGCTTTGAGAGACCCTACAGCGAGGTACACGAGATGCTCTTGGCAAGGAACATCCACGGCGGCCATTACATTGGAGAGCACTTCCCCGAGCTGGGTGAGGGAGCCCTCTTCGCCGCGACCGAGACGACGAGAAAGGAATGGGTCGATGCCCTCATAGAGGCCCTCAAGGAGGTGGCCTGAATGTTCCGTCAGGCTAAATGGAGCGAACCGCTCATCTTTGAGCTCTCAAGGCCGGGAAGGGTTGGCTACACGATGCCGGCCCCTATGGAGGACGTGGCGATTGAAATTCCCGATAAGATCAAAAGAAAAAGCCCGCTGAACCTTCCGGAGCTGAGCGAGCCGGAGGTTGTGAAGCACTACACCCGCCTGAGCGAGATGAACTACGGCGTCGACTCCGGCATCTATCCGCTCGGCTCGTGCACCATGAAGTACAATCCAAAGATAAACGAGGAGATAGCCGGCCACCCGGGAGTTGCCTACATCCATCCGTACCAGGACGAGAGAACCGTCCAGGGAGCGCTAAGGGTCATGTGGGAGCTTGAGCAGTGGCTCAAGGAGATAACGGGAATGGACCGCTTCACCCTTCAGCCGGCGGCCGGGGCGAACGGCGAGTTCACGGGCGTTTCGATAATCAGGGCCTACCACCTCGACAACGGTGAACCGCAGAGGGACGAGATGCTGGTGGCCGATTCGGCCCACGGAACCAATCCCGCCTCCGCAGCGATGGCCGGCTTTAAGGTCATCGAAATCCCCTCGACCGAAGAGGGAACGATGGACCTGGAGGCCCTTGAGAACGCCGTCGGTGAAAGGACCGCCGGTTTAATGCTCACCAACCCCAACACCCTCGGCATCTTCGAGGACGAGATACTCGAGATAGCGAAGATAGTCCACAAGGCCGGTGGCCTGCTCTACTACGACGGAGCCAACCTCAACGCCGTCCTCGGAAAGATAAGGCCCGGCGATATGGGCTTCGACGTTGTCCACCTCAACCTCCACAAGACGTTCTCAACCCCGCACGGCGGCGGCGGTCCTGGAAGCGGGCCGGTCGGCGTTAAGGACTTCCTCAAGGACTACCTGCCGGTTCCGCTCGTGGGCTACGATGGGGAGAACGATCGCTACTACCTCGACTACGACGTGCCGAAGAGCATAGGCAAGGTGAAGGAGCTCTACGGCAACTTCGCGGTGATGGTTAGGGCCCTGACCTACCTCAAGATAATGGGCAGGGAAGGCCTCAGGGAGGTCAGCGAGATAGCGGTTCTCAACGCCAACTACCTCACCCAGAAGCTGAAGGGAACGAGGGGCTACGAGCTGCCCCACAAGGAGCTCAGGAAGCACGAGGTGGTGTTCAGCACCGAGCCCATGAAGAAGGAGACTGGAGTTAAGGCCCTGGACGTTGCCAAGAGGCTCCTCGACTTCGGAATGCACGCACCGACGATATACTTCCCGCTGATAGTCCACGAGGCGTTGATGATCGAGCCGACCGAGACGGTGAGCAGGGAGGAGCTCGACGCCTACGTCGAGGCCCTTAAGAGGATAAGCGAAGAAGCTTACAGCAACCCAGAGCTCGTCAAGGGCGCACCGCACAGCACAGCGGTGAGGAGGGTCGATGACGTTCTGGCGGCAAAGAAGCCCGTCTTAAGCTGGAGAATGTACCTCGGGCTGAGGGAGAAGGGCGAGATTGATTACTGAGGTGCCTTTTCTATTTCCTTATCCCGATGTTGTCCAGAAAGATTTTTTAAAGGAAGGGCACAAATATGTAATAGAAAATTTACACATGGGTAATTCATGTGACAGTTGGGGTTGAACGTGTTGAGAACACCGGATATGAGGTTGGGTTTGATGAGTACGTTGTCCCAGTGAGGGGATTCCTCCTCCAGAGGGGCAAGCTGGCGGGAATATACGTGAAGGGCGGAATAATCCCAGTAACCGAGGAGCTCCCCAAAGAGGTTCACCAGGCCGTTGCACAGGGCCGTGTCAAGAAGGAGATAACGGTGAGGGAGATACGCCACGGTGAAGAGGACGTAATAGAGGTTCTTATGGAAGCTGACTACCAGAGCTGGACCATCTTCACGACGAGCTGAGGTTCATGCCTCTCGCCTCCAACACAATACACAGCGGTTTTAAGCGAGCAACTTATCCGGCGAATTTTGGTCAAAAAGCGTTTCCAAAAGCTTCACCAAAAGTTCGTAGCTCTTCTCCAGGTTGCACTTTGGAAAGGTGGTTTCTCAACTCAAGGCCGACGTTTCAGGTGAGAACCATTTTGGGGTTCCTGTTGAAGGGGTTTAACTCTAAAAAGACGCCCGAAGGGTGTCAAAAGAAGCAAACCCCTTGTACGGGCAGTAGTTTAGAGTTGTTCTCCGTGTTAAACGCTCCGATAATGAGAAACCACTTGAAAATTGACACTTCCAGAAGGGGCTACGAACCTTGATCAAACTTTTCGTCAGGAAAGTTTGTTGTGGAGCCCCGGGCGGGATTTGAACCCGCGACCGGCGGATTACAAGTCCGCCGCCCCGCCAGGCTAGGCTACCGGGGCACGGTTTAAGACTCCCCCGGGAAAATATAAAGTTTTCGCAGCCGGTTCTCGCGCCATGTTCCACAAGAAAGGACTGACATCCCTCATCGGGGGCACCGTAAGATTTATAAATCCACTCCATATTCCCTACATTGGGTCGTGCCGCCGTAGCTTAGTCGGTAGAGCGCCGGACTGTTAATCCGGCGGTCCCCGGTTCGAGTCCGGGCGGCGGCGCCATCTCATGGGCCCGTAGCTCAGCCTGGTCAGAGCGCGCGGCTCATAACCGCGTGGTCGGGGGTTCAAAGCCCCCCGGGCCCACCAACACAAACTTCGCCTTCGCGAAGTTTGATCAAGGTTGGTGATTCTTCTTCCAAATGCTATTCTGAGATGTGTTTGCACTCTAAAAAAGCTCTTTCAAGCGGGGAATTCACTTTTAAAGCCTACAAGGAGGGTTTACTTACAAAAAGCGCTCCTTCGGAACGCGAGAAAAGTGTAAACCCAAAAACAAATGTGCCTCCCAACAAGGAATTCCAAACTCCAAAAGACATTTTAGAAGCAAACACTTGCAAAAGAGCACTCCAAAAAGAATCACAAACTTTGATGAAACTTTTCGCCAGAAAAGTCTCCTGGTGAGGCTTTTCCAAAAGCTTGCTTCGCAAACAAAACACCGATTTTTCAAGCGGGTTCATAAGGTATGGCTGTAAAAACATTCTGATCCATAATACTGGGCCTTCCAGGGTCGTATTGGACATTTAAAAGCGTCAGCGGGCACTGTTTCTTACAAAAAACTGACCAAATTTTACCCACATTTTGATCGGATGTGACAGATGAGCCCGTTAATCAGCCACGTTATGCCATTATCCTAGCACAACTCATGTCAAAATTACAGAAGATTTCGAGCATATGGCCGTTTTTTAGAAAGTTCGAATATCGAACCGACGGCAAACATTTATAAGTCTTTCCCCATGATGATGGACATAGAAGTACATCAAAGTAGCTTTTCGGCATGGAAAACGGTTCTTAAACTTTACGCAACCGATATAAACCCCTACAAGCCAGATACCACTCGAAAAGCTTATATACCGAAACCCGCAGGTGTGAGGTAGTGATAATCGTTCTTAAAAAATGTTAAAGGGGGCAATTCTCGGTGGCGACGAAAAAAGAGTTTGATATATTCACGCATGAGCTGGTTCCCGAGCACAGAATACTGAGCGAAGAGGAGAAGGAGGAGCTCCTCAGGAAGTACAGGATCAGAATCTCCCAGCTTCCGCAGATCAAGGCTTCGGACCCTGCTGTCGTGGCCCTTGGGGCAAAGCCGGGTGACATCCTCGAGATCAAAAGAAAAAGCCCGACGGCGGGTTACTACAACTACTACCGCCTTGTGGTGGAGGACTGATTCTGCGAGGTGAGATTATGGCATCGAGAGGACCAACCGTTGTGGATGTTACTCCTGACGACCTCTGGCTCGTTATGGACGCCTACTGGAAGGAGAGGGGACTCGTAAGGCAGCACCTTGATTCTTACAACGCTTTCATTGAGGGCGGCATGCAGCAGGTCATATACGAGTTCGGCGGACTGAAGCCGGATATCCCGGACTTCGAGGTTAAGTTCGGTAAAATACGCCTGGGCGAACCCGAGTTCCAGGAAGCCCAGGGGCAGAGGAAGCCGCTCTACCCGATGGACGCCAGGATAAGGAACCTGACCTACTCGGCCCCGCTCTACCTCGAGCTCATCCCGGTCATCAAGGGCATCGAGCAGGAACCCGTTGAAGTTCGCATTGGAGAGCTCCCGATAATGCTCAAGTCCAAGGCCTGCAGGCTCTACGGCCTCAGCGACGAGGAGCTCATCAAGCTCGGCGAGGATCCAAAGGACCCGGGAGGATACTTCATCATAAACGGCTCCGAGAGGGTTATAGTCTCCATTGAGGACCTCGCCCCGAACAAGACCCTCGTTGAGCGCGACGAGAGGCAGAACAGGATAATCGCAAAGGTCTTCTCATACAGGCACGGCTACAGGGCGCTGATAACCGTCGAGAGGAGGAAGGACGGAATACTCTACGTCAACATTCCGAACGTCCCCAGGCCAGTTAAGTTCGTCTACGTCATGCGCGCCCTCGGTCTTCTGAGCGATAAAGAGATCGTCGAGGCCGTGAGCGACGATCCGAGGATACAGCAGGTTCTCTTCGACAACCTCGAGGACGCCAGCGACGTGATGAACCAGGAGGATGCCCTCGACTACATCGGAAAGCTCTCCCTGCCCGGCCAGCCGAAGGAGTACAGGCTCAGGAGGGCCGAGCACATAATAGACAACAACCTCCTCCCGCACATGGGCGTTGAGCCGGAGAGGAGGAAGGCCAAAGCCTATTACCTCGGCATGATGGCCCTCAAGGTTCTCGAGCTTTCCCTCGGCCTCCGCGGCGAGGACGACAAGGACCACTACGCCAACAAGAGGCTCAAGCTCGCTGGAGACCTCCTCAGGGACCTCTTCCGCGTCGCCTTCGGTCAGCTCGTCAAGGACATGCAGTACCAGATGACCAAGACCTACCAGAGGAAGGGCGAGCGCTACACCTTCGAGAACATCCAGAGGTTTGTGAGAAACTCCATAAGACCCGATGTCCTCAGCGAGAGGATCGAGCACGCTTTAGCGACCGGTGCCTGGCCCGGCGGAAGGACCGGTGTGAGCCAGCTTCTCGATAGAACGAACTACATGAGCACCCTTTCACATCTCAGGCGCGTCACTTCTCCGCTCAGCAGAGATCAGCCCCACTTCGAGGCGCGTGATCTTCACGGAACCCACTGGGGAAGGATCTGTCCGACGGAGACTCCGGAAGGTCCGAACTGTGGTCTCGTTAAGAACCTCTCACTGATGTCCCAGATAACCACCGGCATCCCCGAGGAGGAGGTCAGGGAGTACCTGAACAAGCTCGGTGTCGTTTCCATCGAGGAGCGCCGCCCGAGCCCCGAACTCTGGCGCCTCTACCTCAACGGAGTTCTCATCGGGACCATAGAGGATGGGGAGTCCCTCGTCCGCCGGATAAGGAGCGACAGGAGAAGCGGAAAGATAAGCGACGTCATCAACGTGGCGATATACCAGGACGAGGAGGTTAGGGAGATATACGTCAACAGCGACGACGGTCGCGTCAGGAGACCGCTCATCATCGTCGAGAACGGACAGCCGAAGCTCACCAAGGAGCATGTCGATGCAATAAAGAGCGGGGCCCTCACCTGGAACGATCTGGTGAAGATGGGCATCATAGAGTACCTCGACGCGGAAGAGGAGGAGAACGCCTACGTGGCAACATGGCCGTGGGAGGTCACGGAGGAGCACACCCACCTTGAGCTCATGCCGGCCGCGATACTCGGTATCCCGGCTTCGCTCGTTCCGTATCCCGAGCACAACGCCGCCCCGCGTAACACCTACGGAGCGGGTATGGCCAAGCAGAGCCTCGGCTTTGGTACCGCCAACTTCAGGATAAGGGTGGACACGCGCGGGCATCTCATGCACTACCCGCAGGTTCCGCTCGTCAACTCACGCATCATGAAGGCCGTCGGTTTCGAGGAGAGGCCCGCTGGTCAGAACTTCGTGGTCGCGGTTCTCAGTTACAGCGGCTACAACATGGAGGACGCCATCATAATGAACAAGGCCTCCATCGAGCGCGGTCTCGGAAGGAGCACCTTCTTCAGGACATACGAGGCCGAGGAGAAGCGCTACCTCGGCGGTCAGACCGACCGCTTCGAGGTTCCCGACCCGACCATACAGGGCTATCTCGGCGAGAAGTACTACCGCCACCTCGACGAGGACGGTATAATCTTCCCGGAGTCAAAGGTCACGGGTAAGGACGTTCTCGTCGGCAGAACCTCACCGCCAAGGTTCCTTGAGGAGCAGAGCGGCCTCGGAGGAATAATACTCCAGGAGAGAAGGGAGACGAGCGTCACCGTCAGGCCGAGCGAGAGGGGCATAGTTGACAAGGTTATCATCACCGAGACCGGCGACGGAACCAAACTCGTCAAGGTGACCACCAGGGACCTCCGCATCCCGGAGTTCGGAGACAAGTTCGCATCGAGGCACGGACAGAAGGGTGTCGTGGGTCTCATCGTTCCGCAGGAGGACATGCCCTGGACCGAGAGCGGAATCGTTCCCGACCTCATCGTCAACCCGCACGGTATCCCGAGCCGTATGACCGTCGGACAGCTCATCGAGGCCATAGGCGGAAAGGTCGCCGCCCTCACCGGAAGGAGGGTCGATGGAACCGCGTTCATTGGTGAGCCCGAGGAGAAGCTCAGGAAGGAGCTTGAGGAGCTCGGATTCAAGCACAGCGGCAGGGAAGTCATGTACGACGGCATAACAGGAAGGCGCCTTGAGGCCGACATATTCGTGGGCGTCATCTACTACCAGAGGCTCCACCACATGGTCGCCGACAAGATGCACGCGCGCTCAAGAGGTCCGGTCCAGGTTCTTACAAAGCAGCCAACCGAGGGTAGGGCCAGGGAAGGTGGTCTCAGGTTCGGTGAGATGGAGCGTGACGTCCTCATAGGCCACGGCGCCGCGATGCTTCTCATAGAGAGACTGCTCGAGGAGAGCGACAAGACCGAGGTATGGGTCTGCGAGAGCTGCGGACACCTGGCACTCGAGGACAAGCGCAGAGGAAAGGTCTACTGCCCGGTCTGTGGAGAGGAAGAGAAGATCAGCAAGGTGGAGATGAGCTACGCCTTCAAGCTGCTGCTCGACGAGCTGAAGGCTATGGGAATAAGGCCGTCCCTCAAGATAACGGATAGGGTGTGATAGCATGCAGTCGATGAAGAAGATCATCGGGAGTATTGAATTCGGTATCCTCTCACCCCAGGAAATCAGAAAGATGAGCGCGGCCGAGATAACCGTCCCCGACACCTACGACGACGACGGCTACCCAATCGAAGGCGGCCTCATGGACAAAAGACTGGGTGTTGTTGACCCGGGACTCCGCTGTGAGACCTGTGGAGCGAGAGCTGGAGACTGTCCGGGCCACTTCGGCCACGTTGAGCTCGCCAGGCCGATAGTCCACGTCGGATTCGCCAAGACCATCCACCGCGTTCTGGAGAGCACCTGCCGCGAGTGCGGAAGGATAAAGCTCACCGACGAGGAGATAGAGGAGTACACCCACAAGTTCACCGTAATGGGCGACAGGAAGAAGGCCAAGGACAGGCTCATCAAGGAGATCCACAAGAAGGCCAAGGAGAGAATGGTCTGCCCGCACTGTGGAGCGCCGCAGTTCCCGATCAAGTTCGAGAGGCCGACCATCTACTGGGAGCTCAGGAAGGACGAAGAGGGCAACGAGTACAGACACAGAATGATGCCGAGCGAGGTCAGGGACAGGCTCGAGAAGATACCCGACAAGGACCTGCACCTGCTCGGACTTCACCCCGAGAAAGCTCGCCCAGAGTGGATGATACTGACGGTCCTGCCGGTTCCGCCGGTCACCATGAGACCGTCCATCACCCTTGAGAGCGGTATCAGAGCGGAGGACGACCTCACCCACAAGCTCGTTGACATCATCCGTATCAACAACCGCCTCAAGTCCAACATCGAGGCAGGTGCACCGCAGCTGATTATTGAAGACCTCTGGGACCTCCTCCAGTACCACGTTACCACCTACATCAACAACGAGACCTCCGGAATCCCGCCGGCCAAGCACAAGAGCGGAAGGCCCCTCAAGACCCTCTCCCAGAGGCTCAAGGGTAAGGAGGGCCGCTTCCGTGGAAACCTCAGCGGTAAGCGTGTCAACTTCTCGGCCCGTACGGTCATCAGTCCCGACCCGATGATAAGCATCAACGAGGTCGGCGTTCCGATGGCCGTCGCCATGGAGCTCACCGTTCCGGAGAAGGTCACCGAGTTCAACTTCGAGAAGCTCAAGAAGATGGTCCTCAACGGGCCCGAGAAGTATCCGGGCGCCAACTACGTCATCGACCCAGAGGGGAGGAGAATCCGCCTCATGGAGAACAACCTTGAGATCATTGCCGAAAAGCTCGACCTCGGCTGGACGGTCGAGAGGCACCTCATGGACGGGGACATAGTGCTATTCAACAGACAGCCCTCACTCCACAGGATGTCCATCATGGCCCACCGCGTCCGCGTTATGCCCTACAGAACCTTCCGCCTCAACCTCTCGGTCTGCCCGCCGTACAACGCTGACTTCGACGGTGACGAGATGAACCTCCACGTGCCGCAGACCGAGGAGGCCCAGGCCGAAGCGAGGATACTCATGGAGGTCCAGAACCACATCATCTCGCCGAGGTACGGAGGCCCGCTCATCGCTGGAATCCAGGACCACATCTCCGGCGGCTATCTGCTCACCCGCGAGGGTGCCTACTTCACCCGCTCAGAAGTCGAGCAGATGCTCATGTTCGCGGGAATCGACATCCGCGAGCTTCCGGAGCCGGACAGGGTGGAGAACGGCGTCGAACTCTGGAGCGGGAAGACCATCTTCTCGCTCGTCCTGCCTGAGGACCTCACCATCTGGTATCGCAACAAGCTCTGCGACGAGCCGGAGCGCTGTGAGGCACTCGAAAAGCTCATCGAGGAGAAGCTCGTTCCCGACCCGGAGGAAGTTAGAAAGCTCGCCTACGACGGCTTCGTCTACATACAGAACGGAAAGCTCCTAAGCGGCGCCATAGACAAGAAGGCCTACGGAAGGGAGGACGGAAAGCTCCTCGACCTCATAGTGAGGGAGTACGGTGTCGATAGGGCGAGACAGTTCCTCGACCAGGTCACCAAGCTCGCCATCTGGACCATCACCCACAAGGGCTTCACCACCGCCATAGACGACGAGGACCTTCCGAGCGAGGCCCTCGACAGGATTCACGAGATAATCCGCGAGGCCGAGGAGAGGGTCAACAGGCTCATAGAGGCCTACAAGAACGGCGAGCTTGAGCCGCTGCCGGGTAAGACCCTTGAGGAGACACTCGAGAGCAACATCATGGCTGTCCTCGCCGAGGCGCGTGACAACGCCGGTAAGGTCGCAGAGCGCTACCTCGGTATGGGCAACCACGCGGTCATCATGGCCAAGACCGGTGCGAGGGGTAAGATGCTCAACATCACCCAGATGGCGGCAATGCTCGGTCAGCAGTCCATCCGTGGTAAGCGCCTCTACCGCGGCTACCGCGGAAGGGTTCTCACGCACTTCAAGCCCGGCGATTTAGGCGCGAGGGCGAAGGGATTCGTCACCAACTCCTACAAGAGCGGCCTTACCCCGCAGGAGTACTTCTTCCACGCAATGGGTGGACGTGAGGGACTTGTCGACACCGCGGTCAGGACCGCCCAGAGCGGTTACATGCAGAGAAGGCTCATCAACGCCCTCCAGGACCTCAAGGTGGACTACGACGGAACTGTGAGAGACCCGACCGGAATCATCGTCCAGTTCAAGTACGGTGAGGACGGCATCGACCCCATGAAGAGCTGGCAGGGCAAGACCGTTGATGTTGACAGGGTCATCCTTAGAACCCTCGTCAAGATGAGGGGAGGTGAGTGAAATGGTCGCAGCGAAGACCATCAAGAGCCTGGTGGACAAGGCAGACCTCCCGGAGAACCTCAGGGAGGAGCTCTACAACAAGCTGGTCGAGTACAATAAGAAGTACAAGCTCAAGAAGGCGGAGATAGAGGCCATCATCGAGGAGACCGTCCGCGAGTACCAGAACGCCCTCGTCGAGCCGGGGGAGGCCATAGGAACCGTTGCCGCACAGTCCATTGGTGAGCCCTCAACGCAGATGACCCTCAACACCTTCCACTACGCGGGTGTCGCGGAAATCAACGTCACCCTCGGTCTGCCGAGAATCATCGAGATCGTCGATGCGAGAAAGAACCCATCCACCCCGATCATGACCGTTTACCTCGACGAGAAGCACCGCCACGACAGGGAGAAGGCCCTTGAGGTCGCGAGGAGGATCGAAGGTACCACCCTGGAAAACCTCGCCCGCGAGATGAGCATCGACATACTCAACTACGAGTTCATAGTGGACATCGATCTGGAGAGGCTTGAGAAGGCCGGTCTGGACATGGAGAAGGTCCAGAGGAAGCTCGAGGGCTCTTTCAAGAGCGCTGAGTTCGAGGTCGATGGATACACGCTCATAATGAGGCCCAAGAAGGTCGGAAAGCTCTCCGACCTCAGGAGACTTGCCGAAAAGGTTAAAAAGCACCGCCTTAAAGGCCTCTCGGGCGTCGGGAAGACCATCATAAGGAAGGAAGGCGACGAGTACGTCATCTACACCGAGGGTTCGAACTTCAAGCAGGTGCTCAAGGTCCCGGGCGTTGACCCTACGAGAACCAGGACGAACAACATCTGGGAGATCGCCGACGTGCTCGGCATTGAAGCGGCAAGAAACGCCATCATAGAGGAAATCGTCAACACGATGCGCGAGCAGGGTCTCGAGGTTGACGTCAGGCACATCATGCTCGTCGCCGACATGATGACGCTCGACGGTGTGATACTGCCCATAGGCAGGCACGGTATAGTTGGGGAGAAGGCCAGCGTGCTTGCCAGGGCCGCCTTCGAGATAACCACCCAGCACCTCTTCGAGGCCGCTGAGAGGGGCGATGAGGACCCCCTCAACGGTGTCGTGGAGAACGTGCTGATAGGGCAGCCGGTTCCAGTCGGAACCGGAATGGTCAAACTGGCAATGAATCTCCCCCTGAGACCGAAAAGGGAGTAGGGAGGTGTGATGTATGGTTGATTTCGCATTCGAGCTTAGGAAGGCAGAGGACACCGGGAAGATAATCATGGGAGCGAAGAAGGCCATCCAGTACGCCAAGATGGGCGGCGCCAAGATGATTATCGTGGCCAGGAACGCGAGGCCGGACATAAAGGAGGACATACTCTACTACGCCAAGCTCAGCGGCATACCGATTTACGAGTTCGAGGGAACCAGCGTCGAGCTCGGAACCCTCCTCGGAAGGCCGCACACCGTTTCGGCCCTCGCGATAATCGACCCCGGTGAGAGCAGGATACTGGCCTTGGCTGGGGGTAAGGAGTAATGCCGCTCAAGCTCAACACCGACCAGATCAAGTTCATAGCGCTCTTCGAGAGCATGACCGGAGCGACAGTGATGGACTGCCTCATCGACACCAACAGGAACAGGCTCATATACGTCATTAAGAAGGGTGAGATGGGACTCGCTCTCGGAAAGAAGGGAGCCAACGTCAAGCGCGTCCAGAACATGCTCGGAAAGGAGATAGAGCTCATCGAGCACTCGGAGAACCCCGAAGAGTTCCTGAGGAACATTTATAAGAGCCTCGGGGTTAAGGTTAAAAAGGTCCACATCACTGAGAAGCGTGATGGTAAGAAGGTCGCCCTCCTCGACATCGGGCCCCGCGACAAGGCCAGGGCTATCGGAAAGGGCGGCCAGAACATCAACCTCGTGAAAGAGTTGATGGAGAGACACCACGGCATTCACGATGTGGTCATAATCTGAGGTGATGATCATGGCTGGAAAGAAGGCCCCGTATGGAGAGTTTGCCGGAAGGAAGCTCAAGCTCAAGAGGAAGAAGTTCCGCTGGAGCGACATCAGGTACAAGAGGAGAGTCCTCAGGCTCAAGGAGAAGAGCGACCCGCTTGGAGGTGCCCCGCAGGCCAAGGGCATCGTCCTCGAGAAGATAGCCGTCGAGGCAAAGCAGCCGAACTCGGCTATGCGTAAGGCCGTCAGGGTTCAGCTCATCAAGAACGGTAAGGTCGTTACCGCATTCACCCCCGGTGACGGAGCTATAAACCACATCGACGAGCACGACGAGGTCATCATCGAGGGAATCGGTGGTCCAAAGGGTGGTTCCGTCGGTGATATCCCGGGAATCAGGTACAAGGTCGTCAAGGTCAACAGGGTCTCCCTCAAGGAGCTCGTCAAGGGAAGGAAGGAGAAGCCAAGGAGGTGAAGTGAATGGCCAAGGCAATCACCGAGAGGTTCTATCAGCCTAAGGAGCTCAAGGTCATGGGCAGGTGGAGCGTTGAGGACGTCGTCGTGAACGACCCGTCCCTCAGGCCCTACATCAACCTGGAGCCGAGGATCCTCCCGCACAGCCACGGAAGGCACGCCAAGAAGTCCTTCGGCAAGGCCAACGTTCACATCGTCGAGAGGCTCATCAACAAGGTCATGCGCAGCGGCGCCAGCGGCCACAAGGTCGGCGGCCACTTCATGAGGCGTGAGAGCCGCTCCCTCATGAGCAAGAAGATGAAGGCCTACGAGGTCGTCAAGGAGGCCTTCATGATCATCGAGCGCAGAACCAAGCAGAACCCGATACAGGTTCTCGTCAGGGCCCTTGAGAACTCCTCCCCGAGGGAAGATACGACCACCATCGCCTTCGGTGGAATCCGCTACCACATGGCCGTTGACGTTGCCCCGCTCAGGAGGCTCGACATAGCCCTCAAGAACATCGCCCTCGGTGCGAGCGCCAAGTGCTACCGCAACAAGACCAGCTACGCCCAGGCCCTCGCCGAGGAGATAATCGCGGCTGCCAACAAGGACCCGAAGAGCTTCGCCTACAGCAAGAAGGAAGAGATCGAGAGGATCGCCCAGTCCTCACGCTGAGGGCTGGAGGCTTTCTCTTACCCTTCTGCTTTTCTGCCCACTTTCTTGGAAAAGTTTTTGTAATTGATGGGTGATTTTTCCCGGGGGTTGAGTTTGGGAAAGCAAAAGTTTCATGCTCTCGACTTTGGAGATGAAATCTTTCTCCTCCCAATTGATGAGAAGGTTGAGCTCTGGGGAATTTTGAAGCTTGACAAATCTGCCAAGGAGATTATGAAGGAAATCCGCGAGGAAGAGAAGGAGTTTGAAGAACGCAAACTCCACCGCCTTGGGCTGCTCTAAATCCTTTCCCAGACCCAACGACGTTGAAATTGACATAAGAAGGTGAAGAAAGCTAACTCCTATCAACCTTTTCGAAGGGGTTGTATATCCTCAGGCCCTCAATTTTCTCGAAGTCCTTAACGTTCCTCGTCACCAGCGTGAGGTTGTACCTCAGGGCGGTAGCAGCGATAACTGCATCGGGGAGCTTTATGCTCACCCTCCGCCTGAGTTCGATGGCAACCTCCGCTATCTCGTCGGTAAGTGGTATAACATGGGCGAAGCTTATGAACTCCTTTGACTTCTCAAAGCCCTCTGGAGTGTGCCCCTTCCAGCCGAGGAACTCAATCTTCGTGATTATTGAGACGTTAAAGCTCTTCCTCAGGATTTCCTCTACTTTAGGAAGCTCCCCCTCCGGGATTGCGTCCGCGAGGTAGTAGATGAGGACGTTGGTGTCAATCAAAAATCCCTCTCCCATTCCTCCCTCAGCTCCCTGAGGCTCTTCCCAAGGTTCTTTCTGCCCCTGTAAATGCCCCGGTACTTTGACGGCTCAAATAACTCCGCCTTAACTTTCTCCCAGAGTTCGGGAGGGATTATAACGCCCTTAATTCTCCCGTGCTCGTCGTAGATGTATTCAACACCCTCCATGCTCACACCTGAATGAATTTTGTCCCGTGCCTATTTAACCCCTTCGCCCAGTATTATACCCTCCGGGAGGAGGGAAATACATAAATACCCGGAGGGAGGAGGAAATGGAACTTCGGGACTACCTGATGCCGGGGGAGTATATTCTTGGAATCATGCAGAAACTGGAAATAAATAATGGTAAGTTTCATAACATCGCAGTAACGAACAAGAGGTTCATTCTATTTAACACAAAAAAGAGGGGTTTTCTAAGGAAAGTCCAAGAAATCACAAAAATGGAGTCGTTATCTTTTGAAAACAGCTGTGGAATACGTATAGAATGGAGAAAGAGAGGGTTAAAAACACAGATGATAATTCTGTACGTATGTGCAACGATATATCCTCGCTCTTCTCAGAAAGTAGGGTGTACTAGTGCAGGCAGCGTGATAATCACAAGTTCTTCTATCGGAGGCACTTCACCAGATGAGGTACTAAACATGTTGATAAACATATTTAATTCCCTATTTAACTCCTTAGTTACTGAAAAAGTGGTCTGGGATGAGGAAATTAACAAGGAGGAGTCCAAATACAATGCTGTTTACATCTTCAATAATTGCGAGAAGACATGAGAAAACCTCGCTTTCCTCTAAACCAAACTCTTCCCCACCATATTCCCCGGCTTTTCTAAGCCAAAGAACTTCAAAACCGTCGGCGCTATGTCCATGAGGCTCGCGTTTTCAAGCTCAACCTTCTCGAATCCCCAGAGAATCAGCGGAACTTTCAGGACTGGCTCGTTCATCGAGCCGTGCATCCCCTTAACCCAGTGGCTCACTCCCTTTACCCCCTTGCACATCCTGTGGGAGCAGAACCAGTAACCGGGCTTGGCAGAAACTATTAACTCGCCGCTGTTCGGGCTGTTGAGGTGCTCCAAATCATCACGAAAGAAGACGGCCTTAACGCCCGGCGCCTTCCTGATGACCTCAAAAGCGTTCTCGGCCTCGTTTGGATCCCTCAGATAGACATGAACCCCACCGCCCGAGGAAACACGCAGCGTCTCAATGCCATTCTTCCTGAGGTAGGTTCTCAGGTTCACCCAGGTGTGAACCTCCTCCTGTCCGTGGTCGGCGAAGATTATGAAGGCGTAGTCGTCCTTCAGTCTCTCCCAGAGGGTTCTCACAGCCGTATCAACGGTCTCAACGGCCTTCATGGCCCCCCCACTCAAGGGGCCGTGGTCGTGGCTCATCCCGTCAATCGAGGCGAAGTGAACGAGGAGCAAATCGGGCCTGCACTCCTCGTAGAGGTAGAGGGCAGAGTTTAAAACCCAGACGTCCTTCCTCCAGTCGCGACCGTGCTGGCGGTACATCTTGTCGCTCGCGAAGAACGGAGGAAAAATCCTCACATCGGTTCCGCTGAAGGGTGGCATTGTATAGCCGGAGACGCTCGCCGTTCTGATGCCTCTCTGTCGGAGGATATCAACGATGGTGGGCGCTTTGATGACCTTATGCGGATTGAATGCCACCTCGTAGTCGTAGAAGTTGACCTTCCTGTCAGTGAGGCGGTCGTAGTAGCCGTTCTCGACGACGCCGTGGTCTTTGGGCCAGACGCCGGTCATCACGCTGGTGTGGACCAAATCAGTGAGCGTTGGGAAGATGGAGTCAACCACCGCAAACTCCCCGCTTTCAGCGAGTTCGCTCAGGAAGGGCATATGCTTGAGGTTGTAAACGCCGTTTCCGTCGAGGCTTATGAGGGCAAGCTTCTTTCTCATGGTTCAAACCCCAAAAGCGAACATATCTTTTGATTTATCTCCTTTTTGAGGAGTGCCCCAATTTCTCCGAGCTCTCCGATAAGGATATCCTTCTGAACTGTCGCTATCTTTGTGAGCCGAACAAAAGATGAAACCTTAAGGCCAGTTAGGTGGAACTCGGGATGAACCTGTTCAATCAGAACGTCGGTTTTAGGGTTATAGTTCTCAACTCTTGAGGAAATAAAGGCGAGTGTAACGTCGTTTCTGTCTTCAAACAGCGCAAGGGCAGGGCGAAGTTTGGTGCCCTTTAGGATTGTAAATGGAAACGGCACAAGGACTATCTTTCCCTTCATCTGTATCTCACCTTAAGGTCTCTCTCAGAATAAAGGTCAGGTTCGTCCTCAAGGAACCCCTTTAGCGATTCCTCCGAGAGCTTCATGAGGGCATAGCTCTCCTCGGTTTCAAGCAACTCATTAAGGAGCTTCTCTATATGCTCAAGTTTCTTCTCAATCCTCATGAGTTCCCTAACAACGTCAACCCCTTCCACGTTATCACCTCCAACCGGTGTCAGCCTGACGTGCACTCATCATCTTCAGTGGGATGGAGTGGTCATCATCCACCTGCTTTCTCTCTGTTGAGGCGGTATAAATTCTTTCCGAGCCATTCGTCTAAAGTTTTCTGCCTCGCGAGGCTTCCGAGGATGTAGCTTCTCGCAAGGTATTTCTCGAAGGGATGTTCGAGGCGCCTCTTTATAGCGTCGAGAGCCTCGTTGAGCGTCTCGAAGCGTCCGATTAAGTTACCCATCGCCTTCTTCACTCCAAGCCGAATCTGCCAAACCCCGACTGGGGCGTAGTACTCAGGGGTGACCTCGCGGAAGACCACTATCCTTGCCTGTCTTCTCCTTGCTCTCAGGGCTTCAAGGACGCTCAGCCTTGCGGCGTGATATGCTCCGGCTGTTTCTTTCACGTACTCCTTTCTTCCCCGGAAGTCCTCGTAGTCATGAATAACGCTGGGCTCGCCAGCCCCGAAGAGAGAACCCTTCAGCCATACCTCCAGAAGCTCGAAGGCATAGCTCTCCGGAATCAGGAGAACAGCGTAGCGGTTTCCAAGGAATCGGTAGAAGTAGACCTCGTAGTCGTTAATCTCTGGATAGTGGAGAATCTCGCGCCTCAGGTTTTTGCCTATGGTGTCCTGGACGGCCGTTATACTCCACCTCGTTGGAACGAGCTTTTTGTCTACCCCGAGAAGTCCAGCCGAGAGGAGTCTTATAATGTAGTACTCGTCGAAGCCCCAGTTATAGAGGCGCATTATGGCCTGCTCGGCTTTCAGCTCGTCGCTGACAACGTAATCCGTCCTCCGCGGAATGCGGGGATTCTCGGTCAGTTCGAAGTCAAGAAGCTCGGCCTTCGGCCCTATAGGTGGGGCAAACTCGCTTGGGAGGACTTTAAGGACGGGCTTTTTCTTCAGCAGAATCTCGCTGTCAACAGGCTTTATCGACATCGCCAGCTCCTGAACCTCGCCGAGTATCCTGCCGCTCCGCCTCACGTGGACATCCGCTTTGGTCTCACCCATGACGAGAAGGGAACGGTAGTAGAGGATGTCCTTTATCGTCTTGTCCTCCCATTTCAGCGGGCTGTCGAGGTGGCTGGTGTTTCCCTCAATCGGCGGCACGAGGGGACCAATTCTAACCTTTGGGTAGCCGTACTCACCAACGAAAATGCTCGGCGGAGAAGAGCCGAATAGGTGGCGTTTGTTCAATCTCTGCTCGACGGTGCGGGCTACCCTGAAGCGTTCAAGAATCGGGCAGGTGGGTCTTCCGCAGAGGAGCTTTCTGCCCTTGCAGACCGCACAGAGTTTTGAGTTGAAGACCGGGGCGCTCATCGAAGGTAAGGTAAGCGGGGAGGTATTTATGGTTTGTTCCCCGGCAAGCTTTGCTTGAGCAAAGGTTGATCAAAAGGGTTTAACTGTTCAAAAAAGGAGTAGTCAAAAGTCGGCATGCTTCTTCAAGAGTTGTGTTTGAAAGGGGTTTGCACTCACGGTGGGAGACTTAATGAGTGTTTGCTTTAAAAGGGCGCCCGAAGGGCGCTCAAACATGAAAACACACTTTGAAATTGCCAATTTAGAAGTCAAACCCCCCAACGAACCAGGTGCAAAAAGCATACCAGCTTTGATGCATCTCTATCGAGCAACCCTGCACAGGCAAAGTTCTAGGAGTGTGGGGGCGTTAGCCCCCCAGTAGTTTAAATAGAAACGGGGTTGTGGGGCGAAGCCCCATCTCGGGGGTTTGAGAGTACAGGAAGCTTTTAGAAAAAGCTTCACCAAAAGTTTGTGATTCGTGGTAAAGCTCCTTTGCAGAAGGGATTTCAAGTCCAAACTCAACCTTTAGAAGGTTGAGTCATCGAAAATAAAGCTTTTTCACGTGGGTTCCACTTGAACCGCGCTCCGAAGGAGCGCCAAAAACGCTTGAACCCTCCTGAAACACTCCTTGGAATAAATCATCTTTCTGTCCAAAAGGAGTTTTCAAAGAAATCCACTCTAGAACACACTTTTCAAAAGGAATCACAAACTTTTGATCAAACTTTTGCCTTGCAAAAGTTTGTTATGGAGCCGGGAGGGGGATTTGAACCCCCGTAAAGCGGATCTGCAGTCCACCGCCTCGCCTCTAGGCTATCCCGGCATTCGACCCGGAGAAAGATTTTGGCGCCGCGGAGGGGATTTGAACCCCTGTGGCCAACGGCCACCGGCTTAGCAGGCCGGCGCCCTACCAGGCTAGGCTACCGCGGCACTCCCGTGCCCAGGTTATATGAGCCGGGGAGGGTTTTTAAGTTTTTTGGCTTCCGGCGGGTTTATAAAAGACTCCCTCGGAGTTCATGAAGGTGGTGAGAGATGATCAAGGTCAAGGTCCTGGGAAGGGGAATCGAGACTGAGGTCGAGTGGCAGAAGGGCATGAAGGTGGCCGACGTTCTCCGTGAGGTCGGATTCAACACCGAGAGCGCCATAGCAAAGCTCAACGGGAGGGTAGCACTTGAAGACGAGAACGTGAAGGACGGCGACTACGTTGAGGTTATCCCGGTAGTTTCCGGCGGCTGATCTCTCTTTTTAATGGTCCTCATCTCCCCCAGTCCTGAAGGGCGAGGCTTGGAGAAGAGGAAAGCCAGGAGAGAAAAAAGACAAGAGTTCACCCAGAAAGCCTCTTTCTCATGAAGGCCTCGAAGTTGTTCATGGCCTCCTCAAGTATCTCAACCGGTGGCAGGAAGACTGCTCTGAAGTGCCACTCGCCGGCGTAGCCAAAACCGGAGCCGTGGACAAAGAGCACGTGGGCCTCATGGAGGGCATCCAAAACGAAGTCCTTGTCGCTCTTCCACTTGGAGCGCTCCTCTATCCTCGGGAAGATGTAGAAGGCTCCCTGGGGCTTGGTGGTGCTTATCCCCGGAATCTCGTTGAGGCGCTTGTAGATGTAGTCCCTCCTCTCCCTGAGTTTAGCCATGTACTCATCGAGGTAGTCCATCGGCCCCGTGAGGCCGGCCACGGCAGCAAACTGAGCTGGTGTATTGGGACACAGCCTTATCCTGGCCATCTTGTCTATGGCCTCTTTTACTTCTGCAAGCCTGTTTTCGGGGTCAACGTAGTAGAAGTAGCCGAGACGCCAGCCGGTGGCAAAGTAGACCTTGGACATGCCGTTCATTACTATAACCGGGACATCCTTCGTGAGAGAACCCGGAGAAACGTGCTTGCCATCGTAGGTCATGAGGTCGTATATCTCGTCGCTTATCACTGGCAGATCGTATTCGCCGGCAAGGTCCAGCATCTCCTTAATCGTCTTTTTCTCGTAAAGAGCTCCCGTTGGATTATTCGGGTTGATTACCGCTATGGCCTTTGTTCTATCGTTAATCTTCTTCCTCATATCATCTATGTCGGGCTGCCAACCATTTTCTTCCACGGTGAGGTACTCGTTGGCGATTCCACCGTAGAACCTGACGAGGCCAACGTAGGGTGGGTAGCTGGGACTCGGGACGAGGATGTTGTCGCCGGGGTTGAGAAGAGCGCCGAATATGAACTGCAGCGCCTCTGTGACTGCTGCGGTAACGCGGACGTCGTCGGGAGCTATGTCAACGCCGTTCTTCTTCCTCTCACGCTCCACTATAGCTTCCCTCAGCTCGGGAATGCCTTCGCTCGGTCCGTAGTAATTGTGCCCATCCTGAATGGCCTTGCAGTACGCGTCCCTCATGTGTTCTGGCGGCTGAAAATCAAACTTGCCCGGATCGCCTATGTTGAGCCTTATTACCTTTATTCCCTTCTTTTCAAGTTCCCTCGCCGGGAGAACAACGTCCCTTATGGCGTATTCGATGCCCATGGCCCGTTCGGATGCACGAATCATGTGAACCACCATTTGAATGATGAATGGTTGTCGTAAAAAACCTTTGCCCGCATAGGTTTAAAAATGCGTGACTGTAACGGGTTAAGGGCGATGACGATTAGCAAGCAAACTGAAAGCTCACGGATGATGACGTGAACACCCTCCGAGCCCCTCGATACATTTATTAACCTTCAGAGGAAGGTTTTTACATGAACATCTTCATCCCACTAATCGCGGGCGTTCTCATAGGCTACGTTCTCCGCAGGAAAGGGCGCAAGGTGAACGTTGACGCCCCCATGAGCGCCGCACTTCTGCTCCTGATATTCTTCATGGGCGTGGAGGCGGGGAAGGTGAAGATAGACGCCCTGTGGCTCATCAGCTCATCCATCGTCTTCGCGGCCCTGACCATAGCGGGAAGCGTTGGAATCGCTCTCATCGTGGGGGGAAGAGAATGAGGTTCCTTGTCTACGTTCTGGTCGCACTGATTGCGGGTATACTCACCGGGCACTTCTATGCCCCTGAATTCGGCAACCTCTACGAGGTCATGCTCTACCTGCTGATACTGATAATCGGAATAGACCTCGGTCAGAGCTTTCGCCTGGGGGAGATCAGGAAGCTCGGAAGGCTGGCCATAAAACTGCCCCTCGGCACCCTTCTGGGCTCGCTCCTCGGAGGCTTCGCAGCTTCCCTTCTCCTGGGGATAGAACTCAGGTGGGGGCTTGCAGTTGCCGCCGGCTGCGGCTGGTACAGCATCACCGGCCCCCTGATAGCTCAGTACTCTGCCGTCTACGGCACCCTCGGCTTTCTGGCCAACCTCACCAGGGAGATATTCACCGTCCTCCTGTACCCCGTCGCCATCGGGAAGATGCGAAAGGAACTGGCGGTTTCCATGGGCGGCGCAACCACTATGGACACGACGCTGCCGATAATGACGAAGTTCGGGGGCAGCGAGGTCGCGCTTATAGCCTTCGTCCACGGCTTCGTTCTCACCGCGCTGGTGCCGTTCGTGGTCCCGTTCATACTACAGTTCTGACCAATAATCTTTTAAGTTCAAACGTCTTAGGTTCTATTGACAAACCCATGGGGTGACGAAGATGGCAGAGGTTGAACTCGTTTTCAAGGTTTTGAAGGAGGCCGGAAAGCCCCTCAAGAGCAAGGAGATAGCAGAGCTCGCTGGAATCGATAAGAAAGAGGTAGATAAAGCCATTAAGGTTCTCAAAAAGGAGGGCAAAATCATCTCACCGAAGCGCTGCTACTACGCACCCGCCGAGTGAGGGCATTTCCGCCCGTTCTTTTCCCAATTCAACTTTATACTGGGTGCCCGTGGTTCGCGCAAGCAAAAACTTTTTTAAAGCCTCGCGGCTACCGGGGTTTGCAGGCACTATCATGCCTCACGGCTCGGGGGTGTCCGAGGCTGGGGCGAGTAGGAACCCACCGGGCCTCTGCGTGGAGGTGAGAGAATGAAGTATCCGAAGCAGATAAGGACTTACTGCCCCTACTGTAAGAAGCACACTATCCACAAGGTCGAGAAGGTCAAGAAGAGACCGAGGAGCGAGCTCAGCCAGGGCCAGAGGCGCTTCCGCAGGATCATGAAGGGTTACCGCGGTTTCCCAAGGCCGAACCCGGCCGGAAGGGAGAAGCCGGTCAAGAAGCTCGACCTCCGCTTTAGGTGCACCGTCTGCGGCAAGGCCCACACCAGGGGACAGGGCTTCCGCGTTAAGAAGTTTGAGCTGGTGGAGGTGTGATCCATGGCGCTCCCGAAGAACCTTATCCCGATGCCGAGGAGCAGGTTCCTCCGCGTCAAGTGCATCGACTGCGGCAACGAGCAGATAGTCTTCAGCAACCCGGCAACCACCGTCCGCTGCCTCGTCTGCGGCGCGACCCTCGTCGAGCCGACCGGCGGAAAGGGCGTCATCAAGGCCAAGATACTCGAGGTTCTCGAGTGAACCTTTCCCTTTCCTTTGCCTCCGTGCCCGGAGGCTTCTGCTAAACTTTAAATACCTCTTTTCGTAACTTACCCAGGCAGAGAAAATTAGAGGTGGTTGTAATGCCGAGGAAAGCCAAAGAGTACCCCGAAGAGGGAGAGTTCGTGGTTGCTACCGTCAAGAGCATTCACCCTTACGGTGCATTTCTCAAGCTCGACGAGTACCCCGGAAAGGAGGGATTCATGCACATAAGCGAGGTCGCCTCCACCTGGGTCAAGAACATCAGGGACCACGTTAAAGAGGGCCAGAAGATAGTCGCCAAAGTTATACGCGTTGACCCGAGCAAGGGGCACATTGACCTGAGCCTCAAGAGGGTGAACCAGCAGCAGAGGAAGGCCAAGCTCCAGGAGTACAAGCGCGCCCAGAAGGCCGAGAACCTCCTCAAGATGGCGGCCGAGAAGATAGGGAAGGACTTCGAAACGGCCTGGCGCGAGGTCTGGGTTCCCCTCGAGGAGGAGTACGGCGAGGTTTACGCCGCCTTTGAAGACGCCGCCCAGAACGGCATGGACGTCCTCAAGGACCTCATCAGCGACGAGTGGGCGGAGGCCCTGAAGCCGATAATCGAGGCCTACGTCGAGATTCCAACCGTTACGATCGACGCGGAGTTTGAGATAACGGTCCCGAAGCCCGACGGCATCGAGATAATCAGGGAAGCCCTCATAAGGGCCCGCGACAGGGCCAACGAGGAGAAGGAGATAGACGTCAAGTTCTCCTACCAGGGAGCACCGAGGTACAGGATAGACATCACCGCCCCGGACTACTACAAGGCGGAGGAGGTCCTTGAGAACATAGCCGAGGAGATACTCCGCGTCATAAAGGAAGCCGGCGGTGAAGCGACGCTCATCAGGAAGGAGAAGCGCATTAAGAAGGTTAAGAAGAGGGGTTCATGATGCACTTCCGGATCAGGAAGTGCCCCGGCTGCGGGCGCTACACGCTGAAGGAGATATGTCCCGTCTGCGGTGAGAAGACCAAGGTGGCACATCCACCGCGCTTTTCACCGGAGGACCCCTACGGCGAGTACCGGAGAAGGCTGAAGCGCGAGCAGCTGGGCATAGCAGGGAGGGATTGAGATGAAGGAGTCCGTGATTCACGTCTACGAGAGGCCAGAACTCAGGGACCCGGTCTTCATAGAGGGTCTCCCCGGGATAGGCCTGGTCGGAAAGCTAGCCGCGGAGCACCTCATTCAGGAGCTCAACGCGGTCAAGTTCGCAGACCTCTACTCACCACACTTCATGCATCAGGTTCTCATAAAGAAGAACTCCGTCGTTGAGCTCATGAAGAACGAATTCTACTACTGGAAGAACCCCGACGAGAACGGCAGGGACATCATAATCATCACCGGCGACCAGCAGGTTCCGCCCACCGACAGCCCCGGCCACTTCGAGGTCGTGGGGAAGATGCTGGACTTTGTCAATGAGTTCGGCGTCCGCGAGATAATCACAATGGGCGGCTATCAGGTGCCCGAACTCCAGGGGGAGCCGAAGGTTTTAGCGGCGGTAACCCACGAGGAACTGGTTGAGTACTATCAGAGAAAGCTTGAGGGATGCAGCGTTGAGGTTATCTGGCGCGAGGACGAGGGGGGAGCGATAGTCGGTGCCGCGGGTCTCCTGCTTGGCATGGGCAAGCTCCGTTCAATGTACGGCATAAGCCTTCTCGGCGAGAGTCTTGGCTACATCGTGGATGCCAAGGCCGCAAAGTCCGTCCTCTTGGCTGTGACCAAAATCCTCGGTCTTGAGCTCGACATGACCGCCCTCGAAGAGCGCGCCAAGGAGACGGAGGAGATACTCAGGAAGGTCCAGGAGATGCAGAGGGCCATGCTGGAGCAGCAGATGCCCCCCACCCCGGAGGAAGAGGATAGGGGCTACCTCTGACCCCCACTTATCCCCTTTTCTTGATGTCTCATCTAAAACGCCGTTTCAGACCTTTGGTTGGTAATACGCGGTTTAAAAAACACTTTTATTTCGTGCTACTCTTTATTCAATCGATAGCACAACAAAACCACCGGAGGTGTTTAGGTTGCATATCCCGGATGGACTGTTGAGTACACCCGTTATAGTCATAACCTACGCAATGACGATAGCCGGAATAGCCTACGCGGTACGGAAGCTGAAGGACTTCCCGGAGGAGAAGATACCCCTCCTGGGCCTCTTCGCGGCGGGTATATTCGCGGCGCAGATGGTCAACTTCCCAATAATAGGAGGAGTAAGCGGCCACCTGCTTGGGGCTACGCTGGTTGCCATAATGCTCGGGCCCTATGCAGCTGTTATCGTCATGACGGCGGTTCTGCTCATACAGACGCTCCTCTTCGGGGACGGAGGAATAACCGCGATAGGGGCCAACATCCTCAACATGGGGCTTATTGGAGCGTTCATAGGCTACGCGGTTTACACGAAGCTCAAGGGCATCAACGAGACCTTCGCTATAGCCCTCGCCTCATGGCTCTCCGTTGTCTTAGGGGCAACCCTAGCGGCGGTTGAAATAGGTCTCAGCCACAGACTCCCCTTCCTCAAGGTCCTCACCCTGATGGCAGGCTACCACTCGATAATCGGAATCGGCGAGGCGATACTCACCGTCCTGATAGTCTACGCCGTAAGGGCAAAGCTTCCATCAATTGAGGGGGTGCCCGCATGAGGACGATTTTTAAAGGCCTGATAATCATAGCCGTCGTGCTGGCGATAGTGTTGCCCCTCGCATCGAGCAACCCAGATGGACTGGAAGCAACGATGGAAAAGGTCGGCCTTGAGGAGAACCCGGTCTATCAAGCACCCCTCGATTACGGTGAAACCTGGGGTCAGAGCGTGATCATGGGCCTGCTTGGCATTGGACTGACCTTTGTGGTTGGCTACGGACTGGCAAAGCTCGCCAAGGGTGCCTGAGGTGTACCTGCCCTTCATTTTCCTTTATGCAATTGGGGTTGTGACGAGAAAGAGCCCAACAGAGCTGGCCTATTTTGGACTCCTTTTCCTGGCGGTTATCCTCATCATGAGACCAAAGAGGAGCCTTTTCAAAAAGCTCGGCTTCCTCCTCGGTTTTGAGGGGCTTCTGTTCATCATGGCGCTCTTCAACCCGGGACAGCCCATTCTGGAAACACCAATCGGCCCGATAACCCACGAGGGGATATACTCCTTCTTCATGCTCCTCGGAAAAGCCTTTCTCTCCGCGGGAACGGCCCTCGTCGTGACTAACTCCGTTGGTTTTTCAAGGATTCTTGCCGAGATGGAAGCGCTGAGATTCCCCCAGATACTCACGCTAACCCTGGCGTTCACCTACCGCTACCTTGACCTCTTCACGGACGAGGCAACGAGAATGAAGCGCGCCCTGGACTCAAGGGCATTTGGTGTGGGAAAGGGGGAGTACTACAGGAAACTCGGCTCCCTCATCGGTGAAGTGTTCGTCCGGGCGTACCTCAGAAACGGGAGAATATACAAATCCATGCTCGCCAGGGGCTTCGGGGAGTTTCCCAGCCTGGAAGAGCCGAGACCCAATGCAAAGACCGCAACCCTGGCCCTGCTCGCGTTAGGAGGTCTGCTGATATGATAGAACTGAAGGATATCCACTTCTCCTACTCAGGCCGAGAAGTGCTTAGGGGGATAACCCTCACGATTGAGAGGGGAGAACTGTTCGGCTTCCTCGGGCCGAACGGAGCGGGAAAGAGCACCCTCATGCTGCACCTCAACGGCATACTCAGGCCGAAGAAGGGCAGAGTCATTGTGGACGGCCTTGACCCTTCAAAAAAGCCGAAGGAAGTACGGAGAAAGGTCGGGATAGTCTTTCAGGACCCCAACGACCAGCTTTTCTCGCCGACCGTGTTCGAGGACGTGGCCTTCGGCCCATACAACCTGGGTCTAAGGGGAGAGGAGCTGAGGGAGCGCGTCATGTGGGCGCTTGAAAAGGTGGGGATGCTCGAATACGCCGAGAGAGAAACCAAGGAGCTGAGCTTCGGCGAGAAGAAGCGGATAGCAATAGCCACGGTCTTGGCTATGGAGCCGGAGGTGATAGCCTTCGATGAGCCCTTCGCCAACCTCGACTTTAAAGGCAAGAAGATTATGAGGAAACTGATAACGGAGCTTAGGGCCGAGGGGAAGACGGTAATACTGGCCTCCCACGAGGCGGATTATCTGGCTCTGTGCGACAGGATAGCCCTGATGGATGGGGGGAGAATAGTCACCGTCGGAACGCCCGAGGAGGTACTCGGAAACCCGGAGCTTCTGAGGGGGCACAACCTTGACGTACCTCCCCTGGCCGAGCTGTTCCTGGGCCTGGGCCTGCCGGTTCCAAGGAGTGTGGAAGAAGGAAGAAAACTGTTAGAAGAGTGGAAAGGCCTATAGTCCACCAAGTTTTTTGACGTTTTTATGTTAAAAATTGGGTTCCCGACCGATTAATTTGCCGAAAACTTTAAAAATACTATTAATATAAGTCATTATGGTGATGCTCAATTATAAAACAAATAAGAACCTTCATGGTGTTGATAATAATAACACTTCTAATGGCAACGTCGGTATCGGCAGAATGGGTACCTCCGAAGGACGGAATGACCATAGTTCTGACCGATGAGAAGGGCAGAGTTCTCAGGGGCTTTTCGGGGAACTACGAGATTCAGGTCCAGGTTGACGTTGCCACGCCCTCGGGTATTAAAACCCTCGGCCACTACAGAATCAAGCGCACCGGGATATGGAAGCTCGACACGACGAGAAGCATCGTGAAGGTAGCGAACCTGCGGAAACTCCTTCCCCGAATAAGCCAAGAAAAACGCTATGGGGTTAGGGTTTCCGTGTGGGTCATAGACAGGGAAAAGGGAATCCTCCACAGGGGCATTGGTTCAACCCTTCTCTCGGCGGAAGATTTGAAGGGAACCACTAAGAGGGTTCCAGTCACAATTCTTGAGAAAGACCCCCTCCCAAAGCCCCTCCGCGAAGGAGGGTACTATTATGAATGGAGACCCGCGGAGGACTCCTGGGAAGCAAAGAACTACATTAATGTTCCTCTGCTGATTATTGATAACAGGAACGGAAAAGGAAAGCTTCAAGCTTCCATATCGCTCAAGGCAGACTACAAAACGGAGTTCTCGGCGACCCTGGCGTATGGAACCGACTTGGAGGCAAAGTTCAGGAGTGGCGACCCCGTTAAGGTTCTGTCATCGTCAGTAACAATATACGGAAAGAAATGGGTCCCGGTTGAGGGCCACTATTACTTTGGAGACATCGTGGACGTTCCAAAGGGCAAAATGGGATACATATACATCCTGGCCAAACCATACTACAGGCATGAAAAAGAATACATCTGCGCCGGGGGAATGGGGGCGTACGGCTGCAGTGAGACTGGCAGGGAGAGGATAGACATCGGGATATATGACGTAAAGGCAAGTAAAGGCGTCAACGGATACATAATGGATGGTGGAACCTCTCTTGGAAGTCCGGATTTTGACTGGACGTTCTTTAGATTTACTAAAGAGGGCTTACAGTATCCACTTGCAGCGAACAAAGGAATAACCCTGGCGTACCTGTTCCAGGCAGTTAGTGGAGACTGCGGCGTTAAGTTTGGAATGGGGATGCCAGTAGGTGCAATTGCCGTTGCCTTTGGTGCACCTGCACCCGTTGCAGGGTTAGTGGCATCGGTTCAGTATGAGAAAGCTGGAAGTGTGACAATAGACGGAACCATAAAAGAGAGTGGCCCGTCGGTGATGATTCACGCCTTCAAGAGTTCCCAGAAGTACAAGTTCAAGACGGGCTGGTTCAGCTCATGTTCCACGGAGATTCCAATGGGGTTCTACGTAAAGAGCGGCTGAGTTGGTTTCTTCTTTATTTTTCATTTGGCTTCTATCGGGTTTTAAGAGAAAATTAAGAAGGAAATCAACCCTCAATTACCTTCTCCAGGAGCTCAAGTCCCAGGTTGAGGTACTCCTCGGCCTTCTCCTCGCTCTTTGCCTCACTGAAGACCCTGATTATCGGCTCCGTTCCGCTGGCCCTGACCAAAACCCAGCCGTCGGGGAATAGCACCTTGGTTCCGTCCGTGGTGTCAACGGTGTAGCCCCTCTCCCTGGCAAGCTCGGCGACCTTGGCAACTATGGCCTTCCTGTCCCCATCAACCTCTCTCTTCGTCTTGAACTGGTGGTACTTCGGCAGCTCATCTATCAGCTCGCTGAACTTCTTGCCTGATTTTGCGAAGATCTCGACTATCTTTGCCGTTGTCATCGCCCCGTCCCTGCCGAGGACGAAGTCCGGGAAGATAACGCCGCCGTTCTCTTCCCCCCCTATCGTTCCGTTGTGCTCAAGCAAAGCCCTAGCCACGATGAGGTCTCCGACCTTAGTGCGAATAACCTCCGCGTTGTTCCTCTCCGCTATATCGTCGAGAAGGTTGGATGTGGCTATGGTGGTGACGAGCAGTCCGCCACCGTTTTCCCTGAGAACTGCATCAGCGACGAGCGCGAAGGTCTTGTCGCCCTGAATGAAGCGCCCGTTCTCGTCTATGAATACTGCTCTGTCTGCGTCACCGTCCTGAGCAACGCCGAAGTCCGCCCCGAGGGCCTTAACGATTTCCATGAAACCCCTCAGGTTCTCCTCGTTCGGCTCCGGGTTTCTGGCCGGGAAGTGGCCGTCCGGGTGGGCGTTGACGCTCACCACTTTGCAACCGAGCTCCCTGAGAAGGTAGGGGAGCGTTAGTGAGCCGGCGCCGTTGGAGACATCGACAACCACGAAGGGCTTCCGCTTTTTGATGGCCTCAACGTCAACCCTGCTCTTTATCGCTTCGATGTAGGGTCTGATGACGTCTTCCTTCCTAACGTTGCCTATCTCGTCCCACCTGGCCCTGTCAAAATCCTCGTTGAAGAAAACATCCTCAACTACCGCCTCCCTCTCCTTCTTAAGTCCCATGCCGTTGGGTTCGAGGAGCTTTATGCCGTTGTATTCGGGTGGATTGTGGGAAGCGGTTATTACCGCCCCTCCGTCGGCCTTGAAGTGCGCCGTTGCAAACTGTATCGCAGGAGTGGGGGCGATTCCCACGTCTATGACGTCGCATCCGGTACTGAGAAGGCCGCTTATAAGCGCGCCCTTGAGCATCTCCCCGCTGACGCGGGTGTCCATACCGACCACTACGAGGGGTTTCTCCCTTCCCTCACGTCTGAGCATCGTTCCGAAGGCCATGCCCATCCTGAGGGCAAACTCCGGAGTTATCATTTCGTTGGCTATTCCCCTGACGCCAAAGGTACCGAACAGCCTTCCCATTGCAATCACCTCACATTAGAGCGCTGGCAAAGTTGATTATCATCATGACGAAGATGTACAGCCCGTATACGAAGGCACCGGCCTGAATCAGAGAGACGAGTATCTTCAGCGGCTTCCATCTGCCCGAGAGCAGGGGCACGGGAATGCCGATAAGTATCGCGGCGAACAGGTAAACCACCGCGTTCTTTATGGCCGAATAGTCCACCGGTATGTTTATCTGCGGGTATGTTATGGTGACCTCCTGGCCCTGAACGGTAAAGGTTATATCGGCGTTCTGTAGGCCAACGACGATTATGTAGGACATTATGAGCACGAAGAGCAGCGTGGGCAGAAGACTGAGCGAAAGGGAAGATATCGAGCTGCTGAACCGCTCCCACTCATCCCCGCAGTTCTTGACCTTCTCATTCTTCGGCTCCTTCTCATCTTCGGCCATCATCACTCCCTCCCGAAATCGTCCCCAAAACGAACTATATCGTCCTCACCGAGGTACTCCCCAATCTGGGTCTCTATGACCTCAAGAATCACCTTGCCGGGATTCTCAAGGCGGTGCTTAACTCCTGCCGGAATGAACGTGCTCTCACCCGGCCGGAGGAGGATTTCCTTCTCCCCGACGCGAACCTTTGCCGTGCCTCTAACCACCACCCAGTGCTCGCTCCTGTGGTAGTGCATCTGGAGGGAGAGCTTCTTGCCTGGCAGAACGGTGAGGCGCTTTATCTTGTAGCGCTCGTTCTCCTCGAGGACGGTGTAGCTTCCCCAGGGGCGGTAAGCTGTTCTGTGGACAAAGACCCTCTCGTCCCCGCGCTCCTTGAGCAGTTTGTAAACCTCCTTAACGCGCTGGCTCTCCCCGCGGTGCGCGATGAGAAGGGCATCGTCCGTGTCTATTATTATGAGATCCTCAACACCGACCGTCGCGGTGAGGCGCTCCGTCATCACGAGGTTGTTCCGGGAGTTCAGGGGAATGTACTCCGACTTCCTGCCCCCAATCTTTACGGCATTTCCGCTCTCGTCCTTCCCCATAACCTCATAGATGGCGTCGAAGCTGCCCAGGTCGTTCCAGTAGACGTTAAGGGGTACCACCGCGGCCTTGTCCGTCTTCTCCATGATTCCGTAGTCTATGCTTATATCAGGGGCGGCGCGGTAGGCTTCATCCACACTTTCGGCGTTCTCAAAGGCCTCGTACACGTCGGGGGCGTGTCGGTGGATCTCCTCAATGAAGACCTCGGTATCAAACATGAACATGCCGCTGTTCCAGTAGTAGCCGTTCTCAACGTAGCGCTTGGCAGTTTCGAAGTCCGGCTTCTCCTTGAACTCATCGACGCGGTAGCCGAGGAGCTCGTCATCCTCCCGCAGGGCCTCGCCCGGCTTTATGTAACCGTAGCCGGTGTGGGGCCGGGTCGGCTTTACCCCGAAGGTAACCAGATGACCCCGGGCGAGCCTCTCCGCGTTCCTGAAAGCCCTTTCATAGGCTTCGTTGGCCTCTATCAGGTGGTCGCTTGGGAGAACGGCGACGATTGAATCCCCAAAGGTTTCCTCAACCTGCTTTATGCCCCAGTAGATGGCCGGCAGGGTGTTCTTTCCCTCCGGTTCGAGCAGGATATTCTCCCTCGGAAGCTCCAGGCCGAGCTCCCTCAGGTCGTCGAGAACCCTGAACCGGTATGCCTTATTGGTCACGACGAATATTTCATCCGGCTTTGAGAACCCAAGATTGAGCACCCTTTCCACGGTCCTCTGGAAGAGAGAACGATCGTCCAGGAACCGAACGAACTGCTTCGGCATCAGCTCCCTGCTCAGCGGCCAGAGGCGCGTTCCCTTGCCCCCCGCAAGAATAAGCGTCTTCATGGTAACCACCCCTGATTCCTGCACAATACTTGGGCCCATTTGTTTTTAACTTTGGCGTAGAAATGAAACTTAGCGGAGGGCGAACTCGCCCACAAAGGCCGAACTCGATATGGTGTCGCCGATTCCGACTGTGGACTTTGGCTTTTTCACTATCTTCGTCGGGGCGAAGGAGAGCTGGTAGCCATTTATCTCAGCGATGCCGTTCTTCATGCCGTACTCCCTGGCAAGCCTTTCCTCCACAGCTCCAGCCTTCTCGTTCACCGGGACGTCCATAGCCCTGACCACGTCGTCTATCGAGCGTACATCACCGAGCTTCGCCTTGGCGGCAGCAGCTAAAGCCGCGAAGAGCAGCGCGTCACGGATGAAGTCTCCCCTGTAGTCGGTCAGTGCCAGGTAATAGCCGTAGGTGTGGAAGTGAATCCTTCTAACTCCGGTTCTCTCGGCGAGCCTCAGCATGGCCTCTGTAACCGCGATTGGGTCCACTGGATCATTGGCGAGGAGCTTCTCGGCGAGGCCCTTCTCACCCATGACCTCCATTATTGAAGCAAGCTCGACCTCATTGAGGCCGACGCTGTGGAACGAGCCGAGCACATCAACGAGGGCTTTTCTGACCTTTTCATCGGCCGTGAAGGCGAACTCAAGGTGAACAGGAACGTTTCTCGCGTTCAGGATTTCGAGGTGGCGCACCATCTCTTCTAAAGGCTCGCGGTAGTTCTCCCCCGTTAGGGTCTGAAGACCGCTGATGATTCCCAGTTCGGCTTTTTTCGCTATCTCCTCAAAGTGTTCGGTGAATTCGGGCCTTATGTAGACGTTTGGATTGTAATCATCGGCGGCGCCAATGAAGCGGTTCTCGCGGGGCGCCTCAAAGCCGAGAACCCTGAACCCGCGCGGGAACTCGTAGATGTAGTGGATGCAGTTCTCCTCGTCGGCCCGGAACTCCTTCGGATGGACGAGGCTAAGTTTTCCGTCCTCGACCCTGGGGACGTAGATCGGTCCGTCCTTGAAGAGGCTCGCCTGAAGCCTCGAGACCTGGGGAACGTGCGCTATCACCGGAACTCCGTAAACTCCGCCGAGGAGGTTGGCCATTATCCCGACCTGGCCGCCCATCCTCAGCTCGTCCCAGCCCCACTGCTTCATGTAAAACCTGACGGTGCAGCTCTCCACGAACAGCTCCGCCGCCTTGCCCCGCCTGATGCTCCAGAGAATCCCGCCGAGGAGATGTTCAAGGGAGGTTATCTTCCCAGGAAGCTCCTCGGAGTAGCGTATAACCTCGTCCTTTCCGACCAGCTCTATCCGCCGCTCCAGGTCGGCTGAATCGAGGTACTTTATGGCGTCGATGTTCGTGTTGTACGCGAGGAGAACCCCACCGATTTTCCCGATGTTTTCGCGAACCTTATCGAAGGCCGATGAGTAGAGAGCGTCCCAGGACATTGTATCACCGGGAGTGATGTAACTGCTGAAAGTTAATAAGGGTTGCGGTGAGAAAAGGAAAATTAAAAGCTCACTCCTTCCACTTTGGGTTGTCCACCAGCTTTACCTCGCCGTTCTCCTCAACCACCAGCTTGGAGAAGCCCTTCTCGGCTATGCTACCGTAGTCGTGGCCCGCATCGGCCGGATAGACCGCCAGGAAGATGAACGGCTCGTCGCCGGTGTTTACCGTCCTGTGTGCCCAGTAGGGGGGAACGTAGACAACCGTTCCTGGCTTCATCTCTATCCATTCAGCCTTCCCTTCCGGCGTCTGAAGGAGCATTCCGCCCCTCCCCTTGATGCCGTAGTATATCTCCGCCCTGTCCGCCTTTGAGTGGTAGTGGCCCTTGGTGAAGAAGAACTCCCTTCCAACCTTACCCGGGTAGAGGACGGTGGTTGCGAAGTTGAGGTCGCCGTCCTTCTCCTCCTGCTCAATCGCGTAAACCTCGTAGACAACCGGGTTCTCCTTGAGAAGCTCTTCGTAAGCTTTTTCATCGACGAAGTATCCCTTCAGGTCGCTGAGTCTCCTCACGAGCTTTTTGGCCCCGGGAATGACGCCGGTTTCGAGGTCAATATCAACACCCAGCGGATTCTTGTACTCCATTGGAACCACCGTGATAGAAGTGAGGCTGGGCCTATTTAACCTTTCCCTTCTGTATCACCGAAGGTGTTATACCAATCTGAAGAGCAGGTAGGCGACGCCGATGGAGACCGCCCAGTAGCCAGCGTTCCAGCGGACGACCTTCGAGCCATCCAGCGGCGGGAACGGGAGCAGGTTGAAAAACGCCAGCCACAGATTGACCGTTGCCGTCGTCTTGATGGCCCACCAGACTGGGGTGAACGGAACCACCGCCTTTGTGGCCACCAGAGCGGCAGCACCGACGGCTATGTTGGTGACCGGACCAGCGAGCGCTATCTTCCCGAAGGCCTCCCTGGAATCCACCGCGTAGGGAGCGTGGACCTGAACGGCACCGAGGGCGGCGAATATCCAGGCCGTTCCTGTGAGAAGGCGCGTCGCTACGCCCATGAGGAGCGCCAAGAGTATGCCCGTGTCCCAGCGTTTGTAGTACGCCCTGTAACCGTAGTGCCGCGCCACCTGCCTGTGGGCGAGCTCGTGGAAGACGAAGGCAGTTAGAACTGCGATGACGGAGTACGGAATCGCGTAGGGGTCAAAGTTGGAAAACAGCAGGGCGAGGACTAGAAAAGAAACCAGTAAATCCTCGAGCTCCCTTCTTCCAGCACCCCTGTGAACGTCCTTCCACGGTTCGTAGCCCATCGGAATGCCCCGTAGAGTTACCTGCCCTTCACTTCGATCTTCTTGCCGATTACAAGCTCTGCCGCCTTAACGGCGGCACCGCCGCTCCCAACGGCTATCCTCACCTGGTCCTCCGGAACGTAAACGACTATCTTGTCCTCAAGCTCCTCGATTTCAAGGATCTTGACGTTGAGCATCTTCTCGAGTCTGTCCTTCATGGTGAATCCCCAAGAATGCTGTGGCGGTTCTAAATATAAAAGTAACGAATCAGTCGAAGTCCCAGATGGTTCTCCCCTTGTGGAACATCATGACGTAGCCACAGTTCCTGCAGATGACTATCTTGACCTTGTGGGCGGTAAAGCCCCATTTGCTGTCTATCTTGCCCTCCTCAACCTTGAAATCAGTCCCACCGCAGAGCGGACAGATCAGATGCCTTCTCTCCATCACACCACCCCCGCGGTCCAGTAGGGTGAGCGGAACCTCCGCTCCTTCGCCCTGTCAAGGATGTGCTCTATCCCCGGCTTGTGGCCGAGACCGACGACGGCTATAACCTTAGGCTTTTTAATTCCCCGGAGCCTTAGGTTCTCGACTATTGAAATGAGGTTCCTCGCCATGACCTCGTTGCGTTCCTCCACCAGAACGCGGTAGAGGTAGGGATATCTCCTCTGGAACTGAACCATCATGAGCCGATACTCGGCCATTGGGTCGGAGGGCTCGCCGAGCCTGACGGGCAGGAATATTCCCAGAGCCTCCAGGGCCATGAGAAGCTTCTCCCTCCCCGGGGCGGCGGCTATCTTGGAGAGTATGACGTTTATATCCTCGTCTATGAGGTAAAGGGGAACGCCAAGGGCTTGAGCGGCGCTTATGGCTGCTTTCATCTCCTCACCGGGCTTCATCCCGAACTCCTCGCCAAGCTTCTCCTCCACCTTGGCTAAAGCGTAGTTTATCAGCCCCTTCCTGCCGAAGCGGAGGGCATCCTCGAAGGTCATCCTCCGGTTCTCGTTCATGGCCAGGAAGCGCGCCCTGTCGAGCTCTATCGCAACGGCATGGGGTTTTTCATTGAGTATCGTCCTGATAACTTCCTCCCTGCTCTTCGGCGAAACGTGCATCGTGCCTATGAGCCTGACGTAGCGAAGATAGCTCATCCTCTCTCCTCCAGAAGGTTTCTCACGCCCAATTCGCCCGATTTAAACGTCAATACGTCGAAGTCCCTCGGGACGATGAAATCCACTCCGAGGTCCCTGCATATCCGCGAGGCCTCGCTCAGGTACTCGTCGTAGGTGTAGCGAAAGGCCCTGTGGAAGAGGGCGAGGAGCTTTACCTTGGCCTTTTTAGCGACTTCACAGGCCTCCTCAACCGTCGAGTGGTAGCTGTCGCCTCTATGGGCGGGATTCAGATACGTCGCCTCGTGGATCAGGAGGTCCGCCCTCTCGGCGAAGAGCCTTACCCTCTCAGTCGGCTCGGTGTCGCCGGTGTAAGCTATCTTGAGGCCTTTTCTCCTCGGCCCGGTGACGTCCTCGAGGTAAATCGTTTTCCCGTTCCACTCGATTTTACCTTCACGCTCGAGCTTCCCGAGTATCGGTCCCTCGCTCAGGCCGTATTCTCTCAGCTTCTCCGGCAGGAACTTCCCGCGCCGGTCTTTTTCCTTAAAAACGTATCCCAGAGCCGGAATCCCATGCTCTACTTTAAAGCTCCAGATTTCGTAATCACCGAACTTCAGCCTCGTCTCTCCGAGCTCATGCACGTGTATATCGAAGCCCGGCCTGAAGAAGCCGCTGTTAAGAAAGTGCTGGACGAACTCGAAGGTGTATTTTGGACCGTAGATGTGGAGGGGCCTTTCCCTGTCCCAGAGGTTCATCGTCTGTATCAGAGCCGCCAGACCGAGGTAGTGGTCGCCGTGGAAGTGAGTTATGAAGATCTTCTCAACCTTCATCGGGCTGAGCTTTGCGGTGTTCATCTGTCTCATCGTGCCCTCTCCGGCGTCGAAGAGTATAACCTCACCTTTATAGCGGAGGGCAATAGCTGGAACGTTCCTCTCGCGCGTCGGCATTATCCCACCGGTGCCGAGGAAAATCACTTCAAGCATGTTACAGCATAAGGGTGGAGGCTTAAAAAGCTCTCTACACCATTTCCCTCCAAGGGGGTAACACGTGGATGAAAACTCTTTTATATTTCAAAGGCCAATGGTATTATGGGTTTACGTAGGTCTGCTTTTCTGCGGATCCATGTAAACCTAAACCGGAAAGGGGGCAAATTTTATGAAAACGAGAACTGCCCTTTTGATTTTGCTATTTGTTACTATCTCCCTACTTACCGTGCCCCTGCATCCCGTAAGAGCCGAGGATGCGGACCTTCTCTACGGCTCCGGGGGAATGGTGATAGCAAACGAGGAAATCATCATAGGCGATAGGGGAGACTACTTCTGGACCTATGAGAACGAGACCGGTGGCCTCTTGGGAAAGTTCCACACGGGATATGAAAAATGGGACGAGCTCGTTTCTTGCGACGTTAACGGCGATGGACGGGCGGAAATAATTCAGGGTGACCGGAGCACGGACAAGATATACATCTACACGATGGAAGGGTCAGAACTTGGAAAACACGACGTAAACTTTGAGCAAGGAGACGACCTGGCCTGCGGGGACGTGAATGGGGATGGAAAGGCGGAGATAATTTTCGCCGACAGGAACAACTGGATAAAGGTTTTCGACGAGGGCTTCAACGTCCTGAACGAGTTCAAGGTCGAGGACTTTGAGATAGGGGACTCCATCGGTGCGGGAGACTTCGACGGCGACGGCAGAGCTGAGATAGTGCACGCGGACTACGACGAGGACATGGTGACGGTTTACGACACAAGCGGCAACGTCTTGGGGAGCTTTTCCACGGAGGATCACTTCAACCTGAAGGCGAGGGACGAGATGGCCACGGGGGATGTAAACCTCGACGGGCTGGACGAGATAGTCATAGCGAGCCAGGACCTCTCAACGAGGGGCATCCACATCTTCTCGCTCACCAAAGAGAACAGTCAGTACAAGGCCGTTCAGATAGCGAAGTTCACAATCCCCTTCCAGAAGGGCGACAGGATAGCCCTCGGTGATGTAAACACCGACGGGGTCGATGAGATACTCTGGGCATCACAGAACGGCCGCGTCAAGGCCTACAACATGGGGGGAGACCTCCTGAACGGACCAGACGGTTTGGAGACGGAGTTCACGTACGGGGCCGGTCTGGCGGCGGGGGATGTGAACGGAGACTCCATAGTGGTCGGACCGCCCAACAGGGCAACTATGAGCGTGGTGAACGAGGTAATAGCCGCCATCAACGCGCCGCCTGTGGACTTTGACGTGATAAACGAGACGGGGATATTCTACGCCGAGTACAAGACCAAGCACGGTGAGAAGACCGTCGCGACCATAAAGGCCACCCACGACGTAAAGATGAGCATGGGACTCAAAATAACGACCGGAAGCAAAAGCCTCGGAGGCGGAACAGAGCTGTCCATAAAGACATCCCTCGGCGTCAAGATGGAGAGGGAACGGGGCGAGTCCTACGAGACGACCGTCACCTACGACCTGCTCTCGGACATGGCGGATGGGGCGCTTTATGTCAGCACCGACTATGAGCTCTACGAGTTCCCGATAATAAGCCCGCCCGAGCTGGCGGTAATCAACGGCGAGCAGCAGTACATACTCGTGAGCGTTCCAAAGGGCCCGCCGAACGTCCATTTCGTCAACTACGATTCCAGCCTTCACGAGATAGGCGACCTGAACACCTACCCCACAAAGATAACCGAGCTAAAGAACTACGATGCCGAGAACGTTCTCGGGGTCTTCACGATTGAGGCCGGAAAGGTCGGAAGCGCCTACGAGCAGTACACCAAGCAGCTGAACTGGAAAAAGAGCAGGAACACTTTCACCGTTGGAGTCTCGCTGAACGTAAAAGGCGGGGGCGGAGTGAAGGGAATAGGCACCGTTGAGGGCACGATAGAGGGCAACTACGGCTACGAAAGGGTCAGCACCCACGAGGTAACCTTCTCCGACGAGACCAGCGTCTTGGTGTCCTACTCGGGCCGGATAGAGGATAGGAGCAAATGGTACAACGCCACGGGCGTGATATACACTGACAGCGAGGACGGACATCTCGTCCTGGACTTCTACGTGCCGAGCAGGGGAGACTACTACCTCACGAGGGAGGTGAGCCCCATAGTCTTCAACTTCGGCTTCTTCAAGATAGACCTCACAACTCTCATCAAGGTCTTTAACAAACCTCCCGAATGCTCGATTTCCGCCTCTCCGAGCCAGGGGAAGAACCCCCTCGACGTGACGTTCTCGCTCGACCTTACCGACCCGAACAACGACTCCCTCCGCTGGGAGCTGGACTTCGGCGATGGAAACATCGTCGAGGGCAACTCCACGGAGGTTGGATACAGGTACAGTGAAGAGGGAACGTACACGGCTCTTCTACGGGTCTACGACCCGTGGGGAGCAAACTCCACGTGCTCGGCGAACCTCAAGGTGCTACCCAACGAGAAGCCAACGGCGCTCTTCAGCTATTCGCCCGCGAAGATCCGGGCCGGAGAAGAGGTTAGCTTCACGGACAGTTCCATGGATCCGGATGGAAGCGTTGCCAAGTGGAGCTGGAACTTCGGCGATGGCTCAACCTCAAATGAGAGGAACCCGCGGCATGCCTACACGAACCCCGGCTCCTACACGGTTATGCTGACCGTCGAAGATGAGAGCGGACTGAAGGGAACCTACTACAAGGAGATAACCGTTGAGCCACAGAACTATCCGCCGACCGCGGACTTCGCATTCCTGCCAAAGGAGCCGAAGGCCGGGGAGGAGATAAGCTTCGCGGACAAATCCTACGACAGGGACGGAGAGGTAGTGAGCTGGAACTGGGACTTCGGAGACGGAAGCACATCGAGCGAGGCCGAACCGGTGCACGTCTTTGAGAGGGCCGGCAACTACACGGTAACCCTGAAGGTGAGGGACGACGGCGGAGGGGAGGACGTCAGGAGAATCACCATCACGGTTAAACCTGAGGAGAGCCCCTCCCCAACCGAGACGACATCAACCGAAGCTCCGGCCACCCCATCCGAGACGACGTCGAGCACGCCGAGTGGGACAACCAGCTCTTCAAGTTCGAGTTCCTCCAGCGCCCAGCCCTCCCCAACCGAGTCAGGGGGCACTTGCGGACCGGGAATAATCGTCATCTTAGCGGCGCTCCTCGTCCTTCGGAGGAGGCGCTGAGCCTCCCGTTTAATTTTGACGTTTCTCTTTTCGCAAGTCTAGTTCTTTAGGGGGTGTACTCTAAGGCAAATTAGCCGTTAAGCGGAAAAGCAATCTTTTTTAAAGCCCAAAACACATACAATACCCTGGAATGAGGCGTGCAGTAACGGTCAAACTCCAACCATCAAAAGAACAGAGGGAAATTCTCTTCGAGTTAGCTCACGCGACAGCAGTAGTCTGGAACAAACTCAACTACCGGAGGCTCAAACAATTCAAAGAATTTGGCAAAATAGACTTCTCAACAACTGAAAAAGAGGCTTATTATGAGTTCAAGAACTGGATTGGGGGCTCAACTGTTCAACAATTAGCCAGAAAGAATGCTGGAGCATGGCGTTCATTCTTCTCACTCAACAGGAAGAAAAAGAAGGGGGAACTCCCCAAATGGTTTAAACCAAAGCCTCCAAAATTCGTCAAGGAGGAAAACGGCAGAAAACTCTTCATTATTCCCCTCAGGAACGACCAGTACAAAGTTAATGGGAATGTTCTCGAGTTGAGGAGGCTCGGCAAGTTCAAAAAACTTGAAATCCAGTTCAAGGGTGGGATACACTTGAAGGGAAAACAGGGGCGGTTAGAAATAACCTACGACTCCATAAAGAGAAAGTGGTACGCTCACATCAGCTTTACTGTCGAGGAAAAACTTGAGGGCAAAGAATGGGTAAACGTTCCTAGAACTCCGAAAGGAAACCTTTCAGCGGGGATAGACCTTGGAGTGAACAACTTAATGGCCGTTTATGTTGAAAATGGAGAAAGCTTCCTCGTGAATGGGAGACCCCTCAAAAGCATTGATTTTTACTGGCGGAAGAAGATTGCAGAGTATCAGTCAAAACTCAACAAATCTGGTGCTAAGACGAGTAGAAAACTCAGGAAGATGCACAATAAAGCAAAACTTCAGGCAAAGCACTACGTTAACACTGCCGTAAGGCAAACCGTCGAAAAACTCTACCACTTGGGCGTTTCGAGAATTGTAGTTGGTTATCCCAAGGGCATAGCGAGGAATTCTGATAAGGGCAAAAGGCAAAACTTCCTCCTCTCTCACGTCTGGCGTTTTAATTATGTTGTTAAACGCTTAACTGAGGTTGCTGAGGAGTATGGTATTCAGGTTTTGGTTGTTGGTGAGGCCTTCACTTCTCAAACTTGCCCCCTCTGTGGCCAACGCCATTCTAATGGAAGAATTTTTAGGGGTTTGTTTAAGTGCCACGGAGAGGGCGTTGTGATGAACGCTGATTTAGTTGGAGCGTTTAACATTTTGAGGAAGGCGGTGAAAACCATAACCCCGAGCCTCTCCGCTCTTGCGGGAGGTAGGGGTAACGGGGAGAAGACCCTCCCCGGGGGGTCGAAGATCCGCTTTGTTGTGGATCTAAATGAGACCCCTCAAACCTCCCTGCCAATGGCGAGGGGGTTAACCCCTCAGAACGGGGAGGAGGTCAGCAAAGCGTTAAATACTCTGGACGGCTAATTATTCTGAGGTGTTCTGATATGGAGGAGATTCTGAAGGCAATCGAGGAAAAGGACTGCAAAAAGGTCGCAGACCTTCTGTACCACAGGGTTGACGAGCTGGGCGACGAGGAGCTTAAGGATGTCCTCGAAAAGGCCGAAAAGCTCGCCCTGGAGTGTGGTGATTTCGAACTGTACAAGCTCACCGTTTACTACTTCCACGAACTCCTCGGTGTGGACAAGCTGAGCGAGTTTGAGAAGCTGGTCGAAGAGGAAGACACCTTTGAGATTAAGTTCGAGCTGGCGGATCTGTACTACCTCATCGGAGAGCTTGAGAAGAGCTTCGACCTCCACCGCTCCCTCCTGGAAGAGGAAACCGCAAGGGGCAACAAAGAGAACGTGGCGAAGGTGTATTACAGCATGGCCCTCATCCACGAGGAGCTTCAGGAGTACGAAAAGGCAATCGAGCTGATGGAGAAAGCAAAGGACATCTACAAAGAACTCGGAAAAGAGGAGGAGATTCTCAGAATAGACATACACAGGGCCTACGTGGTATTCGAGGCGGGTGAGACCTACGAGGCAAAGGCCATGCTTGCAGGACTGCTCCCGCTGGCGGAGGACAAAAAAGACCTTCTCGTGGAGATACACCTGAGCTTCGAGGAAATATTCGAGGAGGACGAGAACTACGAGGCCGCTTTGCAGGAGTGTCTCTACGCCCTCGTCAACGCCAGGGGCTCGGACTACGAGGACGTGGCCTTCGGATCACTGATGGATATCCTCTGGCAGCTGATGCTCGAAGACGATTTCGAGACGGTTTACCTTCACATGGACATGTTCGCCAGGGCGCTCCCTGAGCTGAGCGACTTCTTTGAGGCGGTGAAGGCCATAGCACTTTACAAGGACGGCAAAATAGAGGGAGAGGAGGCGAGCAAAGCCCTGGAAAAGGTCAAGGACCAGCGCCTGCTCGACCTCCTGGAGTTCCTCGGCGAAGCGGAGCTCTGATTCCCCTTTTATCTTCTCCCGGAACTAGTGTGCATATGCACAAGCTTTATATGTGAAGGTCTTTTCATAATAGTGGTGGTTCCATGAGAATCGCGGTTCCCCTGAAGGACGAGAGAGGGCTGGAGAGCGAGGTCTGCGAGCACTTCGGCCGGGCTAAATATTTCGCGTTCGTTGAGGTTGATGATGGCACCATCAAGGGCGCCGAAGTCGTCGAGGTTCCCTTCGAGGAGCACGGCCCTGGAGACATTCCAAACTTCGTGAAGGACCACGGCGGGGAAGTCGTGCTTGCCTACGGAATGGGCAGAAAGGCCATGGCATACTTCGAGAGCCTTGGCATCACCGTCGTCACCGGGGCCTACGGAAGGGTCAAAGACGTCGTTGAGGCCTTCATACACCAGGTTCTTGAGGTCGACTCCCACTGGAGGGAGAGAATAGAGGCGACGAAACACCAGTAAAAAAATTTTTAAATGAAATTTTTTTCATTTAATTTGGTGGTCGTATGGGAATCAAAGACTTCGCGCCGAGCTGGTTCGCGAGCGTTATGGGAACCGGCGCCCTGGCCCTCGTGAGCAAGGCTTACTCATGGAAACTCCCGCCCCTCGGAAACTTCGCCGAGCTCCTGACCTACCTCAACACGGTTTTGTTCTTCGTTCTGCTGGTGCCCTGGGTTCTGAGATGGATGGAATACAGAGAAGACGCCCTCAGAGACCTCCACCATCCTGTGCTCGGCAACTTCTACGGCACCATCGCGATAGCTATGCTGATCCTCTCGGCTGACTACCTGATGATATTCGGAAACACCACGCTCGCGTGGGCCTTCTGGCTGGCAGGCGTCCCGCTGACGATATTCTTCGCGTTCCTCATCCCGTACCTCTTCTTCACCTGCGAGGGAATTGACACCAAGGCCATAACACCGGCGTGGTTCATCCCGCCCGTGGGTCTGATAGTCATCCCGATAAGCGGCGCCAAGCTGATGACGCTGACGAGCGGAACGGCGAGGGAAATCATGGCCCTCATCAACGTCTTCGCCTGGGGCTCCGGCTTCTTCCTCTACCTGGCCCTGTTCGCGCTGGTGATGCTCCGATTCATCCGCCACGAGCCGATGCCCTGCGGAATAGCCCCGTCAATATGGATAAACCTGGGCCCCATCGGAGCGGGGACGAGCACCCTCTACGCTCTGGTCAAGGCGAGCGATTTCATAACGGTGAAGGAGCCGTTCTTAGTCTTCGGTCTGCTCTTCTGGGGCTTCGGCGTATGGTGGCTCGTCATGGCGATCCTGATGACGCTCCACTACGTCAGGAAGCTCAACCTCCCCTACAGCCTCGCCTGGTGGGCGTTCATATTCCCCCTCGGCGCCTACGTCAGTGCCACCTTCAACGTTGGAACAGCCTTCGAGATAAACGCCATCGTTAACTTCGGCTTCCTCCTCTACTGGCTCCTCTTAGTGATATGGCTGGTCACGGGGATAAAAACGGTGAAGTTGGTGGGGACAAAACATAAAGCCAAATGAAGCGAATATTCCACCATGGAAAAGACTATCAAAGTTGCTCTCTTACTTTCGTTACTCTCCCCTTCTTCGCCGAGGTGCTCAGCGGTTCGACTCCACCGCTTGAGGTCCTCACGAACCCCCTCTCGTTTCCGTTCCTGTGGGCCTACTACGGTGCAGGTGTTCTCCTCGCCCGCGAGGCGTGGGTTCGGTGGGGGAGGAACTACCTGAGGCTCATGCTCCTCGGCTTCGTCTACGGCATCGTGGAGGAGGGGCTCGTCATAAAGTCGTGGTTCAATCCGGAGTGGCCGGATTTGGGTATCTTGGGTGTTTATGGAAGAGCCTGGGGAGTTAACACGATTTGGGCGGTGTGGCTGACGATATTCCACTCCCTGATGAGCATAGCGGTTCCGATAATGGTGGTAGATGCCCTCTACCCGGAGTTCGAGGAAGAACGGCTTCTTGGAAAAAGAGGAACTGCGCTCGCATCTGCCTCATTTATTGTGTCCGGAGCGGCTTTCTTCACGTTCCTCGCCCCATACCGTCCGCCCGCAGTCCAGTATTCCCTCACCATCGTCCTCACGGCACTCCTGCTGTTCCTCGCAAGGCGGGTAAAAAGGGAGGCCATCTTCAAGCGCAGCATTCCGAGGGGACATCCCTTCGTCTATGGTTTCGGAGTTTCCTTCGCGTTGTTCTTTATATTCACGGCCTTCCCACACTCCCCAGTGCACCCCGTTGTGCCCTCCATCCTCGGACTCCTGGTGGCCCTCCACTTTTACTCCACGCCGGCCCGCCTGGACGAAAAGAGAAAGTACGCTCTCGTCCTTGGCTTCCTGGCCTTCTGGTTCGTTCCTTACGACATGATCCTTGAGCTCAACGGCGTGAGGGGGGAGGCCCTCCTCGGCGTGGCCACCTTCGCGGTTCTCGCGTGGAAGCTCAGGGAATGGGAAGCAATAAAACCCAAGGTTTGAAACCCGCCCATTTTTAAGCGTCCGGGAACAAAATCTAAACGGAGGGATTGGGATGCACGAGTGGGCACTCGCCGATGGTATAGTTAGAACCGCTCTGGATTACGCCGAAAAGGAAGGCGCGTCGAAGCTCCTTGCCGTTCAGGTTGTCCTGGGAGAACTTCAGGACGTCAACGCCGAGATAGTCGAGTTCGCGATGAAGGAGCTCCTCAAGGGGACCATTGGAGAGGGAGCGGAGATAGAGTTCATCGAAGAAGAGGCGGTCTTCAAGTGCCGCGACTGCGGCCACGAGTGGAAACTGAAGGAAGTGAAGGGAAGCTTCGACGAGCGCATAAAGGAGGACATACACTTCATTCCCGAGGTCGTTCACGCCTTCCTCGCCTGTCCGAAGTGCGGAAGCAGGGACTTCGAGGTGGTCAAGGGTAGGGGAGTTTACATAAGCGGCATAAAGATCGAGAAGGAGGGGGAGGCATGATAAGCATAGACCCGCGCGTCAAGGGCATAGAGGCTCGCCTTGAGAAGGTGAAGCGCATAATCCCCGTTGTCAGCGGAAAGGGCGGGGTTGGAAAGTCGCTGGTTTCGACCACTCTCGCCCTCGTTTTAGCCGAGAAGGGCCACAAGGTCGGCCTGCTCGACCTCGACTTCCACGGCGCAAGCGACCACGTTATCCTCGGCTTCGAGCCGGAGGAGTTCCCGGAGGAGGAGTACGGCGTAATCCCGCCGACGGTTCACGGGATAAAGTTCATGAGCATCGTCTACTACTCCGAGGACAAGCCGACGCCCATGAGGGGCATGGAGATAAGCGACGCCCTCATAGAGCTCCTCGCCATAACGCGCTGGGACGAGCTGGACTACCTCATCATAGACATGCCGCCCGGCCTCGGCGACCAGTTCCTCGACGTGCTGAGGTTCCTCAAGAGAGGCGAGTTCCTCGTCGTTGCAACGCCGTCAAAGCTCTCCATTAACGTCGTTGAGAAGCTTTTGACCCTGCTGGGGGAGAGGGAACACAGAATCCTCGGAATTATCGAGAACCTCAAGCTGGACGAGGAAAAGGACATAGAGGAGCTGGCTAAGAGGTTCGACGTGCCATATCTGGCCGGCATACCGCTGTACAGAGACTTGGAAGGGAAGATAGGAAAGCCGGACGAACTGTTAAAGACGAATTTCGCAGAGAGGATAAGGAAAGTCGTGGAGGAGATTTAGCGAAGGGTTTTTCTTTTCTTCATAACAAAGCTTAATGGGTGGAAGTGTGGAAGTGCGGAAGCTGATCCATGATACAGTTATTAACGTCTGCGGGGAGCAGGGAGTCGGTGTAGTTGAGATAATACTCTTTGGGTCAAGGGCCAAGGGCACCGCTAAAGAAGGCAGTGACTGGGATATTCTGCTCGTCACAGATGGCAGGGTGGAATGGAAAAAAAGACTGCATCTTACTGGAGAAATAAGGAAGAGGCTGGCAAAGAAGGGCCTCGCCATGGACATCCTCGTTGTATCCAAAGAGGAGCTTGAAAGGCTCAGGGACTCAAAGGAGTACATCTACTACTACGCCCTTCGGGAGGGTATCCCCGTATGAGCTACCTCGATTGGATACGAAAGGGAGAAGACGACCTCAAGTTAGCCGAACTCGCAGTGGAGAACGATATTCCGGACTACGCTGCATTTCACGCCCAGCAGGCCGTTGAGAAGTTCCTGAAGGCATTCCTTCTTAAAAATGATAAACCGCTGGTAAGAACCCACGACATAGCGTACCTCATTGAAAGGTGTAAGGAAATAGACCCCTCTTTTGAGGAGCTCTATAACCTCGGGGCTCACTATCTCTCGGACTTTGCCGTCGAAGTCAGATATCCCGGTTACCACACCGTACCAAAAGAACTGGCGGAGGAAGCGATAAAAATCGCGAAACAGGTTTTGGATTTTATCATTCAGCGGATGGAGGAATGAATTATGGAGCTCCCCGAACTCCTCAGGAAGGCCAAGCGGGTCGTCGTCTGTGGCATAGGTAACGATGTTAGGGGGGACGATGCCTTCGGCGTCATCGTCGCCGAGAGGCTGAAAGAACTCGTGAATAGCCCAAACGTCCTCGTTCTGAACTGCGGCGAGGTTCCGGAGAGCTACACCGGAAAAATAACCAACTTCAAGCCCGACCTGGTTATCTTCGTCGATGCCGTTGACTTCGGCGGGGAGCACGGGGAAGTCATAGTCGCCGATCCGGAGGGAACCCTCGGCGAGGCCGTCTCGACCCACAGCCTGCCGCTCAAGGTTCTGGTGGGCTACCTGAAGACACGCCTCAACGCGGAGTTCGTCCTCATCGGCTGCCAGCCGGCCGTTCTGGGCCTCTTCCAAGAGCCGAGCGAGATTATAATCGAACGGGCGAAAACACTCGCAGAATCGCTGGCCGGGGCCCTCGGAGGTGGTTGAAAACCAGAGGTTTAAAAAACCCCTAAAAAGGCGGCCGCGAACTAATCACAGGTGAGGGAAATGTGCTTAGCGATTCCGGGAAAGATCATCGAAATCGACGGAAAAACCGCGGTTGTAGATTTTGGAGGCGTGAGGCGGGAGGTTCGCCTGGATTTGCTTCCGAACGTCGAGGTTGGGAACTACGTCATAGTTCACACGGGCTTCGCGATAGAGAGGCTCGACGAGAAGAGGGCACTGGAGATACTCGAGGCGTGGGCAGAGGTCGAGCGGGCATTGGAGGGATGAACGTGACCGACGTCCTGAACGCCTTCAAGGACAGGGAGCTGGCCCAGAAGGTCGTGAGGAAGATACGCGAGGAGGCGAAGGGTCTCGATGAGCTCCGCTTCATGCACGTCTGCGGGACGCACGAGGATACCGTAACCCGCTCCGGAATACGCTCGCTTTTGCCGGAGAACGTCAAGATAGTCAGCGGGCCGGGCTGTCCTGTCTGCATAACCCCCGTCGAGGACATCGTCAAGATGCGCGAGATAATGAAGGAGGCCTACGCGGAGGGAGATAGGATAATCCTGACCACCTTCGGGGACATGTACAAAATCCCAACTCCCCTTGGAAGCTTTGCGGACCTCAAGAGCGAGGGCTACGATGTCAGGGTCGTCTATTCCATATTCGACACCTACAGGATTGCCAAGGAGAACCCCGACAGAACTGTCGTGCACTTCAGTCCCGGCTTTGAGACGACTACTGCCCCAGCCGCTGGAATGCTGAACGCCGTCGTGGAGGAGGGGCTTGAAAACTTCAAGATATACTCCGTCCACCGCCTAACTCCCCCAGCCGTTGAGGCCCTCGTGAAGGCCGGAACGCGCTTCCACGGGCTCATAGACCCGGGTCACGTCTCAACGATAATAGGCGTTAGAGGCTGGGAGTACATAACGACCGACTACGGCATACCGCAGGTCATAGCGGGCTTCGAGCCCGTGGACATGCTGATGGCTATTCTGCTCCTCATACGGATGGTTAAGAACGGCGAGGTGAAGATACTCAACGAGTACACGAGGGTTGTCAAGTACGAGGGCAACGTAACGGCTCAGAGGCTTATCGATAAGTTCTTCGACGTCACCGACGCCAGGTGGCGCGCCCTCGGAACCATACCCGAAAGCGGGCTTGAGCTGAAGAAGGAATGGAAAGAGCTGGAGATAAGGACGTACTACGACCCGGAGGTTCCAAAGCTTCCAGACCTCGAAAAGGGCTGCATCTGCGGCGCCATCCTTCGCGGTCTGGCGCTGCCTCCCCAGTGCCCGCACTTCGGCAAGACATGCACGCCGCGGAGCCCAATAGGGCCGTGCATGGTCTCATACGAAGGAACCTGCAGCATCTTCTACAAGTACGGAGCTTTGTTCTGACACCAAAGGTTGAAAACTCCTCCCCGGTTTTTAACTTTTGGTTTTAGAAACCTATAAAGGCCCGGATTACCAAGAAGAAACCGGTGAGAGGAATGAAGGCTTACCGGCTTCACGTTCAGGGCATCGTTCAGGCCGTCGGATTTCGGCCCTTCGTCTACAGAATCGCCCATGAAAACAACCTGAGGGGCTACGTCAAGAACCTCGGCGATGCGGGGGTTGAGATAGTCGTCGAGGGCAGGGAGGAGGAGGTAGAGTCTTTTCTGCGAGACCTCAGGGAGAAGCTTCCCCCACTCGCGCGGATAGAGACAATAAGAAAGAGGGAGCTTCCACCCCAGGGCTTCGACCGCTTCTACATCGAGAAGAGCTCCCAGGGCGGGGAAGGCGGGGACTCGATAATCCCGCCCGATATAGCCATCTGTGAAGACTGTCTGAGGGAGCTCTTTGACCCGACGGACAAGCGCTATATGTATCCCTTCATCGTCTGCACCAACTGTGGGCCCAGGTTTACAATCATCGAGGATCTGCCCTACGATAGAATCAACACCACGATGAGAGAGTTCCCGATGTGCGACTACTGCGAGAGCGAGTACAGGGATCCTCTCAACAGGCGCTACCATGCGGAACCCGTCTGCTGTCCGGTCTGCGGGCCGAGCTACCGGCTCTACACGAATGATGGAGATGAAATCATCGGCGACCCGCTGAAAAAGGCGGCGGAGCTGATAGACAAGGGCTACATCGTCGCCATCAAGGGGATCGGTGGAATACACCTCGCCTGTGACGCCACCAACGAGGAAGCTGTTGCGGAGCTGAGGAGGAGAACCCACAGACCCCAGAAGCCCTTCGCGATAATGGCGAAGGACGTCGAGACGATTGAGGAGTTCTCCTTCTTAAGCAGAGAGGAACTCGAGGAGCTGACCTCCTACAGGAGGCCAATAGTAACGCTCCGCAAGAAGGAGCCGTTTCCCCTGCCGGAGAACCTCGCGCCGGGACTTCACACCATAGGCGTCATGCTCCCCTACGCGGGAACGCATTACATACTCTTCCACTGGAGCAAAAGCAAAGTCTACGTCATGACCTCTGCGAACTACCCGGGAATGCCGATGGTCAAGGACAACGACCGGGCCTTCGAGGAGCTGAAGGATGTCGCGGACTACTTCCTCCTCCACAACAGGAAGATACTCAACCGCGCGGATGACAGCGTCATCAGGTTCGTCAACGGAAGGAGGGCGGTGATAAGGCGCTCCCGCGGCTTCGTGCCGCTGCCCGTAGAGATACCCTTCAACTACCGCGGCTTGGCCGTCGGGGCGGAGCTTCTCAACGCCTTCGGCGTCGCCAAAAACGGGAAGGTTTACCCCAGCCAGTACATCGGGAACACCTCGAAGGTCGAAGTCCTCGAGTTCATGGGAGAGGCCATAGAACACTTCAAGAGAATCCTCCGCGTGGACGGGTTCGACCTCATAATAGCCGACCTGCACCCGAGCTACAACACGACAAAGCTGGCCATGGAGATGGCCAACGAGCTGAACGTGGAGTTCCTCCAGGTGCAGCACCACTACGCACACATAGCGAGCGTCATGGCCGAGCGGAAGCTGGACGAGATGATAGGCATAGCCGTTGACGGCGTCGGCTACGGGACGGATGGAAACACCTGGGGCGGCGAGGTAATATACCTGAGCTACGAGGACGTTGAGAGATTGGCCCACATAGACTACTACCCGCTCCCGGGCGGAGATTTGGCCAGTTACTACCCGCTAAGGGCCCTGATGGGTATTCTGAGCAAGGTTTACAGCATAGATGAGCTCGAGGGGATAATAGAGAGATGCTGCCCGAAGGCCATCGAGAGCCTCCGCTACGGAAAGGTGGAGTTCGAGGTAATACTTACCCAGCTGGCAAAGGAGGTCAACACGGGCTACGCCTCCTCAACCGGCAGGGTGCTGGATGCATTCTCTGTTCTCCTCAACGTGGCGTACAGAAGGCACTACGAAGGCGAGCCGGCGATGAAGCTGGAGAGCTTCGCGATGCGCGGGAAGAACGATCTGAAGTTTGAGGTTCCCGTTGAGGGAGAGCTGATAAGGGTGGAAGAGCTCTTTGCCCAGGCACTCGACGTCATCGACACAGCCAGCCCGGCGGACATAGCCTACTCCCTCCACCTCGCCCTCGGAAGGGCCTTCGCAGAAACCGCCGTGGAGAAAGCTAAGGAGTTCGGGGTCAAGAACGTTGGAATAAGCGGCGGCGTCGCCTTCAACGAGCTGATAGTCAAGACCGCCAGAAAGATCGTTGAGGCCGCCGGCTTGAGCTTCCACACGACCCACGAGGTTCCGCGCGGCGATAACGGGATAAACGTCGGCCAGGCCTTCCTCGGCGGACTTTACCTCGAGGGATACCTCACGAGGGAGGACCTGATGCTGTAAAGGGAAAGGATTTAACCAGAAAAAGGCAATCATTAGATGGGTGTGAGTGATGCCCGTAATCCAGAGAGAAGAACTGGAAAAGATCCTGCGCGAGGTAAAGTCCAGCCTGCAAGAAATTCTCGGCGATGACTTGGTGGAGGTCATCCTCTTCGGCTCCTACGCGAGGGGAGAGGCGAGGGAAGACAGCGACGTTGATGTTCTGGTGGTGGTCAAGAACTGGCCGAGCGTCGAGAAACTTGAAAGAATTGGCGAGCTTTCGGCGGAATTGGTTCTGAAGTACGGTGTTGTGTTCTCACTGATTCCATACGTTGAGAACCCCAAAATGTCGAGCGACCCGTTGATATGGAACGTTAATACCGAGGGGGTCAGGATATGAAAGAGAGAATTCCTTTGATGATTAATAAGGCAGAGAGAAGTCTCGAAGCGGCAAGAACACTCCACGAGAGTGGCATGTACGACTTCGCGGTTTCAAGGGCTTATTATACCATGTTCTACTGCGCTGAGGCCATTCTGCTAACGAAGGGGATAAGCGTTTCGAAGCATTCCGCTGTTATAGCCCTCCTCGGAAGGGAGTTCGTGAAGACCGGCGAAGTTCCCCACAAGTTCTTTACCTACATCACGCTTGCCTTTGAGGTGAGGCAGGTAGGTGACTACTCTGTGATGAACGACATCCCTGAGGAAACATCCCTGCAACAGATTAAGCACGCCGAGGAGTTCCTTGAATTCACGAGGCGTTACCTCTCATTCAAAGGCTTTTTGGAGGAATGAGTATGGTTGAGAAGATAAAGCTCGAACACGGGGCAGGCGGAGAGATAATGGAAGAGCTCCTGAGGGACGTTATACTCAAAAACCTGAGCCTAAAATCGGCCGGGGGGATAGGCTTAGACGCCCTTGACGACGGGGCAACGATACCCTTTGGCGATAAGCACATCGTCTTCACGATAGACGGCCACACGGTCAGGCCGCTCTTCTTCCCGGGCGGAGACATTGGTAGATTGGCCGTCAGCGGGACGGTGAACGATCTAGCAGTTATGGGAGCAAAGCCCCTCGCCCTAGCCAACTCCATGATAATTGGCGAAGGCTTCGACGGGGAAGACCTGAAGAGAATCCTCCGCTCAATGGACGAGACCGCCAAGGAGGTGCCCGTTCCCATAGTCACCGGTGACACCAAGGTCGTCGAGGACGGGATAGGTATCTTTGTCATAACGGCAGGAATCGGAATCGCCGAGAGGCCGGTGAGCGACGCCGGGGCGAAAGTTGGCGACGTCGTTCTCGTCAGCGGCACCGTTGGCGACCACGGGATAGCTTTGATGAGCCATAGGGAAGGCATAGCCTTCGAGACCGAGCTTGAGAGTGACGTTGCCCCTATATGGGAGGTCGTTGAGGCGGTAGCCAAAGCAATAGGCTGGGAGAAGGTTCATGCGATGAAGGACCCAACCAGGGGTGGCTTGAGCAACGCCCTCAACGAGATGGCGAGGAAGGCCAACGTGGGCATACTCATAAGGGAGGCAGATGTCCCCGTCAGGCCGGAGGTCAGGGCCGCGAGCGACATGCTCGGAATAAGCCCCTTCGATGTCGCCAACGAGGGCAAGGTCGTCATGGTCGTTCCAAGGGAGCACGCGGAGGAAGCGCTGGAAGCTATGAGGCGCACTGAGAAGGGTAGGAACGCGGCGGTAATAGGTGAGGTCATAGGGGACTACAGAGGTAAAGTTCTGGTCGAGACGGGAATAGGAGGAAAACGCTTCCTTGAGCCGCCGGCCGGAGACCCGGTTCCGAGGGTCTGCTGAGCCCTTTTCCTGATTCCCACTTTTGTCCTTAACCTTCGGTTTGGGAAAGCCGTATAAGGCTCTTTTTCCAATTTCGAACCGGTGGGGAAGATGATAATCGCAAAGCCCTGCGTAACGATGAAGGGAGTCGTCATAAGCGGCTATTCTTGGGAGCGCCAGGTGAAGATAGACCTGACGAGAACTGCCCAGTGCCTGAGGGAGAAGGGTTACACCGTGAAGAAGCTCCTGCCGGGCATGATGCTGATCCTTGAGATGGATGGCTACGAGACGAGTGTCTATCCAAGTGGCAAGATAATAATCAAGCTCCTCGAGGACTCAAAGAAGGGCGAGGAGCTCGCTCGAATAATATACGACTGCGCTGGAGTTCTGGAGGTGATTTCATGAAAATTCCTGAGGATGTTAGGAAGGACATTCCGCTGACCGAGGAGGTCATATACTTCGACAACACGGCCACTTCACTCACGCCGAAGCCTGTTATAGAGGCGATGGACGAGTACTACCTCAGGTACCGCGCCAACGTCCACAGGGGAATACACAGGCTCTCCCAGATGGCGACCCACAAGTACGAGGAGAGCAGAAAGGTGGTTGCAGATTTCCTCAACGCCAAGTTCGAGGAGATAGTCTTCACCAAGAACACCAGCGAGAGCCTCAATCTGGTTGCCCTCGGTCTGGAGGGCATATTCAAGCCCGGCGACAGGATAGTGACGACCCCCTACGAGCACCACTCTGATCTGCTCCCCTGGCAGAGGTTAGCGAAAAAGCTCGGCCTCAAGCTTGAGTACATAGAAGGCGACGACGAGGGCAACCTAGATTTGAGCGACGCGGAGAAGAAGATTAAGGGCGCGAAGCTGGTCGCTGTTCAGCACGTCTCCAACGCCCTCGGAGTTATCCACGAGGTCGAGGAGCTCGGCAAGATGGCCAAAGAAGCTGGAGCGATATTCGTCGTCGATGCCGCCCAGAGCGCCGGCCATATGGAGGTGGACGTGAGGAAGCTCCAAGCGGATTTCCTGGGGCTTTCCGGCCACAAGGGGCCGATGGGACCAACTGGCATAGGCGTTCTCTACATCAACGAGGAGTTCTTTGAGGCTTTTGAGCCTCCACTGATAGGCGGGGGAACGATAGAGGACGTTGGACTGGAGGGCTACAAGCTGACCGAGCCGCCGGAAAGGTTCGAGGCGGGGACACCAAACATAGGCGGTGCAATAGGCCTCGCCGCAGGAATAAGGTACATCGAGAAAATAGGGGTAGACAAGATCGAAAGACAGGAGCACAAGCTAGTCAAGAGAATAACAGAGGGCCTCGATGAGCTTGAAGTGCCGTGGTACGGGCCGAGGAACCTGAGGAAGCATGCCGGTGTGGTGAGCTTCAACGTCCCCGGCCTTCACCCCCACGACGTTGCCGCGGTCCTCGACAACCACAACATCATGGTGAGGAGCGGCCACCACTGTGCTCTGCCCGTCATGAAGAGGCTCGGAATAAACGGTACGGTTAGAGCCTCGTTCCACGTCTACAACAGCCTCGAAGAAGTTGAGACCTTCCTCGGCGTCATGGAGGAGCTGATGAAAAGTTTGAGAAGTTAGGGGAGGAACTCTCCCCACTCCACGTTTATCGTCTCCGGAGTGCGGTAGATGAAGGCCGCCTCCCCCTTGTGGACGTGCTTCCTCATCGGGCCCGGCGGGACGCCGTTCGTCTCGTAGATGACGCTCTGGGTGTCCGGGTCGTGGTAGAGAACCAGGCTCGGGCCGGCCAGATTCATTATCGAGTCTATCGCGTACTGGGTTGCTAGAACCGTCACCCTCGCCCGTATAGGCCTCGTTATCAAAGGTATGGCCGCACCGCCCGCCGTGGTGTAGGCTAAAACGGCCGCATCGTTGACGCCTATCATGGTGTTCCGTCTGTGCCTGACCACGGCACTCACCACTAGGAAAGCTATGCCCGCGAGGGTTATGCTGTAGGTCTCCCCCAGCTCCACCAGGATATTCTTTCCGAACTCAGGAGGTTTTCCGGAGTAGAAGGCCTCGTCCAAAGGTGTGTAGCTTTCCCGGATAACCTCCGCGTATTTTCCGTCCGACTTCGCTGCCTCGGGAACGCTCTTCACCTTCCCGGCAAGGAAATCGGCGTAGAGCCTGTCCGTCAGGGTTCTGTCGAGTCCGTAAACGGTCTGGACTATCGTTGCAGCTGTGTAGCCGTCGAGAAGGCCCTTCCCCGCGAGGGCTATGGGGTCGAGGCCGGTTTCCCCTCCGTCCTTCACCCTGATGATGGTTTCAAAGCCCTCCTCCGGGAAGTCTCCCTCCGTGTCGAAGATAACGACCCCGTAGTCAATCTCCCGGTACCTATCCGCGAAGTATTTCAGCGCCTTTCCAGGCCACTCATCCATTCCAAAGACCTTGAGAGTCCTGCCGTGGTAAACGGGGTCGTAGAAGGTATCCTCACCCTCCCTCTCAAAGAGCCTAACCGCTATACGGCTGTACTTCATGCGGTTCACCGATTGAGAATAGGGAGAGGTTCTATAAACGGCTTCTGGTTCTTTAACCAATCGGGCGGGAAGTCCCTTTCCGAAAGGGAGGGGATGAGAGCCCGAAACCCTTAAATAACTTCCATAGTTATAGCGAATATGGGATAACTATGAAATACAAACTCGACAAAGGAGCCCACTCAGTTTACGCACTGTACTACCACCTAATTTTAGTCGTTAAATACAGGAAAAGAGTCTTTACAGACGACAGAATAATAGATTTCCTAAAACAGAAAATCCACGAAATCTCAGAAACGCACGAGGTAGAAATCCTCGCCATAGAAACCGACCAAGACCACGTTCACATACTCTTCAAGGCAAAACCAACCCTCAACATACCAAAATACATCAACGCCCTCAAGACCATAACCTCACGGGAGATACGCAGAAACTTCCCCGAAGTGAAGGAGAAACTGTGGAGGAACGCTTTCTGGTCGCCTTCATACTTCCTCGCTACTTCAGGCCAAGTGACACTCGACGTTCTCAAGGCATACGTCGAAAGCCAAGGTGAGAGGAAGTGATAACCTCCTACCGCTTCCGCATTTACCCATCAAAAACCCAACAAGAAACAATGATCCAGCACATGGAACTGTGCAGATGGCTCTACAACCAGCTCTTGAAGGCCAAGCGAGAGAACCCAAGTCTCCGGAAGTACGATACTCAAAGACTCATCGTCGAGCTGAAGAAGGAAAACCCCGAACTCAACAACGTGTATTCGAAAGTCCTCCAAATGGTGAACCACCAGCTCTGGTCAAACCTGAAAGCCCTGAACGAGCTCAAGAAAAGGGGCCACAAAGTCGGAAAACTACGCTACAAAACCTCGCCCAATAGCTGGAAGATTCTAAACTACAACCAGAGCGGCTTCAAGCTCGATGAGGAGCGGAAGAGACTGCACCTCTCAAAAATTGGCGAATTCCCCATCAAGCTCCACCGCAGGATTAAGGGCAAAGTGAAGGGCGTCATCATCAAGAGGACGAGGAGCGGAAAGTGGTACGCAATCTTTCAGGTTGAGGAGGAACCAGAACCGCTTCCAGAAACAGGGAGAACTGTAGGGATTGATTTGGGTGTTAGATACTTCGCAACCGACAGCGATGGGAACGCCTTTGAAAACCCGCTCTTCTTGGAGAAATCCCTTGAGCGGATTAAGAAACTCCAGCGGCAACTTTCGAGGAAACAAAAGGGTTCAAAGAACTTGGAGAAGGCAAGGGTGAAGCTGGCGAAGGCTTATGAGAAGCTTTACAACCAGAGGAGGGACTTCCTCCACAAGCTCGCCCTCTACTACGTCAGGAATTATGACGTCATAGTCCTTGAGGAGTTGGACGCTAAAAACATCGTGGAAAACGGCTCCTCCAAGGGGTTCAAGCGTCGTTTCCTTGATTCGGCTTTGAAGGAATTCGTTAGAATACTCTCCGACAAGGCTGGGAGGGCTGGTCGGAGGGTCGTTTTCGTTGAGCCTGCCCACACTTCGAGGACTTGCTCCCGCTGTGGGTTCGTCGTTGAGGAGTTGGGGCTTTCTGACAGGGTTTTTGTGTGCCCGAGGTGTGGGTCTGAATTGGAGATGGACAGGGATTTGAACGCTTCGTTCTATATTTGGATGAAGGGCTGGGACGGCCCGGATTGCCTGTGGAGGGAAGACCTCTACCCCGTTTCGTGCCCTATCAGGCTGTCGTCACGGGGCAAGTCTTCCCGATGAAGCAGGAAGCCCCGCCCGAAAGGACGGGGTAGTTCACTCGCCTAAACGACCCTCACCATCCTCTCCATCCAGGGACTCACCCTGACCTTCATGTATCCGCGCAGCTTCTCATCCACCTCCCTGTTCCCAGTGTAAACCCTGAGCGGGCCGTTTTCGAGCTTGGAAGGGGTGGCAACGACTGTTATGTTTTCCCTGGGAATCCTCCTCAACACCTCGGCCGAGAACTGCTGATTGCCCCGCCCGAAGAGGAACCCGAGGCCGCCTATAACCGTGACAACCACCCTGGGTTCTCTATCGGCAAAACGGAGCAAGTCTTCCTCTGTGGCATCTTTGACAACGAGCCTGACCTTGCCGTCCTTCACCTCAACAACGTCCACCCCGAGAAGGGTTCCCTCTATTCCCAGTCCCTCCTTTATCCTCTTCACCGTCGAACCGGAGCCAAGGAAGTATATTCCATCGTTCTCCAGGATTTCCTCGGCGACGGCTTCAGCGATCGCCTCAAGCTCGTCTTCCTCGCTGAGGGGGATTCTCTCCTTGCTGCCCTGCACAAGGGTCTCGACAACCGGGACGATGGCCTTCCCGTAGGTTCTTGCCTTAACCTCGTCGTGGCGGTAGGCGTCTTCATCTATGTCCCTCACCTCACGCTCCTCCAGCCTGGCGCGCCCGTGGAGAAAATCCACCAGAACCCTTGCCGCGTCTTCCGGGGAATATGCAAAAACCCCCGAGTACATCTTAACGCCCGTTGGGATTCCAAGGATCGGGAGATTCTCATCGATTGCCTCAACCACATCCCTGGCCGTCCCATCACCGCCAGCAAAGAGGAGGAGGTCAACCTTCCCACGCATCCTTCTCGCAAGCTCCCTGGTATCGTCCGATGTTGTGTCCGGTATCCTAGCCCCATCGACCTCCCGGTAGCGGATTTCCCTGTGTCGTATCACCCCGAACTCAAAGTCAAACTCCTTGAGAACGTCTTCTCCTAAAGGGCCCGGGCCCGTAATGAACCTTATTCCACCGGCCTCATCGTAGTGGGAAAGCTCCTCCAAAAAGAGCCTCACAAGGTCCTGGGCAATAGGCTTAGCTCCTCTCCTCACGGCCTCCTCAACGACTCCGTCTGTGCCCTTCAGTGCCACCTTCCCGCCCATTCCGGCTATGGGATTGATTATAAGACCTATCATCCTCTCACCTCATGTATCTCCTCGCGAACACAGTCAGGAAAACCGCCCACATGAACATGCCAAACAGGGCTTCCACGGAGGCTATTACCCTGCCCATCCCTATCGGGTGGTAGTCGCCGTAGCCGAGGGTCGTCGCGGTGACAACGCTGAAGTACTCGTAGTCGAGGAAGCCCATAGCCCCAGAGATGCCCTCGACGCTCCGCGTCAGGAAGAATAAGATGGGGAAGAAGACGTTAACAGCCGCAAGCCATATCAGTATTGGCCTCTTCCAGTCGGTGCCGTATTTACAGGTCAAATCCGCGAAGAGCCACTCGAAGAGCGCCTCCATCCTCATGAAGAGCCTTTTAATGCCCCTTCCCCTGCCGCTCAGCCGGGAGTTTCTCTTGGCCACCATCTCCAGATAGTAGTACCGGTCGGCCCTCTCGAAGTCCCCGTTCCGCTCCCAGCTTATCCTGGCGAGGCGGTAGAGAACCTCAGCCGCTCGGTGGCTGTTGAACCTGCAATCCTCGACCTCAACGAAGCCCTCGACGTTGAGTTCCACAGGAATGTTGGGCAGAACCGTGGAGTTCCAGGCGAAGTCGCCGTGGAAGGATACCTTCCGGAATATCAGGTTGCCCATGACCCTCGTGTGCACGAACTCGGGATTCCTGAGCCAGCTTCCAAGGATTTCGGCGTGACCGAAGACGTTGAGGTTCTCGAGCACGAGGTTGCCGTGGAATCTCCGCACGCTCAGCCTGACCTGCCTCTTGAAGCGCGCCGACTGGTCGAAGCCTATGTTCCGGAGAACGAGGGCGGTGGCCTTAACGGCCCTTTCGCGCGATTCGGATGGCTTTATTCCATGCTCCTCGAGGATCTTCCGCAGGAGGGGATAGCGGACGTTTATTCCAATCCTGCGGACTTCACTCAGGTCGCTCAGCTCTATCCTCCCGGTCGCGGTTCTGCGCTCCCCGTACTCCCTCTCGCCCTCCTCCCCCTTGCCGGTGTACTCGGTCGAGTTTATCATGACGTAGCGAACGCTCGAATTCCTGATGTAGACCGAGTTGGAGAACCCAACGCGGAGCAGGTTCAGGCCGAAGACGTGGGAACCGTGAACGGTGAACGTTCCGAGCTCGCTCTCAAAGACGACCAGCCTGCCCACGGTGGAATTGTAGAAGGTCACACCCGGCACGTTAACGCCGTCGAAGAGTATCGTCCTGACCTGTGAGTTTTTGAAGACTATCGGCTTCTCGGCTTTGAAATCGCTTATTTTGACATCGTAGAGGTAAACGCCCTCAAAATAGGTCTGGCCTGCATTGAGCCTTTTGAGAAAAGCCTCCTCCTTCACCCGTTTTATTTCATCCCCCAGAAGCCTCTCGCCCTCGTCGTAAGGTATGTGGAGGGGACAGTAGGCGGAGCCCTCGATGGGCTTCAGCCTGCACTTCTGCCCGTTCTCGTAGGTGTACTCGCACATGGGCCTCCCCGATGAACTAGTTTCCCGAATAATTAAGGTTTTCTCCTGCTCGGGAGGGCGCGCATGTAGAAGCGCCTTCCCCCGTATTCGAGTTCGATCAGCTTTCCGTCCCTGAGGAGTTCCTCCACCACGTCCCAGTCAGCCCCTGCTTTTCTCAGGAGCTCCCTCACGGCCTCCTCCCTCATCGGGTGAACTGCCGTAATGCTCAGCAGGTCTTCCCTGATGTTCCCTGTTGAGGCGAAGGCGTTTCCCTCGTAGCCTATGAGATACTCAACCCGATTCCCTCCGAGCCGCTCTGAAAACAGCCGGTAGGCCATGTGTATCGTCCTTTCGTCAGCTGGTTCAACCCATCTCTCTGCTGGGGGCCTCGTGGGGATCCCTATATAGGCCTTGTCCGGCTTGAGCTCCGCCAGAAAGTCGGCAATCTTTTCGAGCTCGTCACCATAGTCAACGTTTATCAGCATGGTCTCGGTGACGAGCTTCCCCCCAAAGCCGTCCGCAAAGGTCAGCATACCCTCGAGGATTTTCTCAAGGCTGAGGCTCTTGTGCGGTCTGTCCACCCTGCGCCAGAGGGGCTCGCTCACCGCGTCGAGCTTGAGCGAGACGAAGTCGAACTCAAGAAGCTCCTCCCTGACGTCTTCGCGCCATATCAGCGAGGAGTTCGTGAGTATCGCCAGGGGTATTCCGAGGGTTTTCAGCATCTCCACCTCCTTGGAGAGGTTTACGTCGAGCGTCGGCTCCCCGTCGGGAACGAAGGTGATGTAGTCTATCCTCTCCCCGGCCGCTTCAGCCTCCCCGACCTTCCTCGAAACCTCCTCGAAGATCAGCTCCGGATCGTAAAAGGCTCTCCTTTCAACCTCCATCCGCAAAGTTCTGCCTATCTGGCAGTAAACGCATGCATAGCTGCAGACCTTGTCGGGTATGTTGTTTATCCCGAGACTCCTGCCAAGTCTCCTCGATGGAACCGGACCGAAGGCTATCATGTCACCACCGGAATTAGGTTAACCTAAAAGCGTATAAGGTTTGCCCAGACGGAAGGTTCAAAATCAGAAGAGGTAAGGGTAACATGGTACTAACAGCCGGAGAGTGAGGTGTTCGTATGCTACTGACCGAATTCAAGAAAAAGGCCCTGAGGCTCATCGATGAAGAGCTCAATGTTCTGGACTTCTCCTTCGGCCTGCCCTACACCTGGGTTCTGGTCGAGGGGCCTGAGGGCAAGGCCCTCGGCGTTGCAATGACCCTCCCCGAGGAGATAGGAAGATTCGACAACTCCATCGAGGAGCCCGCGCTGGAGGCGTTCATTGAAAAGGCCGACAGCCTCAACATCATCGAGAGGTCCCTCGGTCTGGCTGCGATAAACGCGGTTTCGCAGTACTACATCGACTTCGGCAGTGCGAAGTGGATTGACGCCGTGGAACTGCTCGATAGCGACATCGAAAAGGTAGCCGTCATCGGGAATATGCCGCCGATAGTCAGGGGCCTGCGGGAGAAGGGATTCAAGCTCTACGTCTTCGAGAGAAACCCGAAGCTCTGGGACAGGGAGACGCTGAGCGATTCCCTGGAGTACTGGCTCCTGCCGGAGGTGGACGCCGTGGTGGCTAGCGCATCCTGCATGATCAACGGAACCCTGGACATGCTCCTCGACAGGGCAAAGAACGCCAGGATTTTTCTCCTGACCGGCCCCACGGGACAGGTTCTCCCCGAGTTCCTCAGGGGCACCGGAGTGACCCACGTGGCCTCGATGAAGGTCGTGAACGTTGAAAGGGCGATACTCCAGCTGAAGCTCGGTTGCTTCAGGGGCTTCTCCGACGAGAGCCGGAAATACGTCCTCGAAATATGAGGGTTTCTTCTTCCTTCCCTATTCCAGCCCGCCGAATGAACCGTTCTGGACATCACGGTATTTTCTGCATCACGAATCTTTTTAAACCAAACCGAACTCCGGGAGGCCTCAGGTGGAAAAATGAGCCAGAGAGTTGCCGTCGCGGTGAGGAACGCATCGGTAGCGAACCGCTACCGCTACATCCCCAAGATGCCGGGATGGTTCTACTCCTTCGTGCCCTTCAAGGTGGCCACCGGGGGAAGCTCCGCCCTGGTTAGCCTCTACCTCCTGGAACTCGGGGGAAACGCCTCAACCGTTGGATTGACCTTCGCCCTCTCCAGCTTAGCCTCGATGCTAGGCGCACTGTTCTGGGGCAGGGTGAGCGACAGGATGCTGAGGAGAAAGCCGTTCATACTCCTCGGCTTTGCCAGCGTTCCGCTCTTCCTCACGGCGATGGCCTTCGTGAAGACCCCGGCCCAGCTCATCGCGGTAAACACTGCCTACGCATTCTTCCTCGCCTCCACCCTATCGGTCCCCATAGCGCTCGTGCTACGGAGCGTCAGGAAGCACAGCTGGGACCACGCCATCGGCAAGTTCAACGAGATAAGCGGCTGGGGGTGGGTCCTCGGTCTAGTCCTCGGTTTCGGCCTGTCGAGGTTCCTGACCATGCCCCAGCTGTTTATCGCTTTCGCCATCCTGGGCCTGCCCTCGGTCTTTATGGGGGAGCGGATGATACGGGAGGCTCCGATATACATCAACAGACGCTCCATCAAGGCGTTCGGCAACTACGTGGTTGAGAAGGCCCGCTACTTCCCCAGCTTCATACTTCACACAAACTTCAGCCTTCCGGAGGGCCTGGGGAGGTTCTACGTAGCATTCCTGCTCTTCTGGATCTCGGCGGGCCTCTACTTCCCCCAGATGCCGGTGCTCCTCACGAGCGAGGGCTACACTAGGGAGGTCGTGTACCTGGCGCTCATCGCCAACTCCGCGGTCTCGGCGATGAACTACACCCGCGTCGGGGCCGCGATGGGGGGCGGAAAGGAAGGAGTGCTGAGAAGGGGACTGCTCCTCCGCGCCGGGGCCTTCGCGGCAATGGTGCTCGGGACCCTGGTCTCCCCAGCGCTGCTCCCGCTGGCCTTTGCCTCCTACATCCTGGCGGGCTACTCCTGGGCCTTCATCGGAATCTCCTCGACTGCCATAGTTAGTGAGAGGGCCGGAGAAAAGGAGAAGGGCAGCGCGATGGGAACCTACAACGTCGTGGGCTCGGCGGGGTACATTACTGGTAGCGCCCTCGGCGGCCTTGCCGCATCCACCGTCGGCTTCGCCCCAATATTTGGAGCGGGACTGCTCCTGCTGGGGGCCAGCATCGCCCTTCTGAAAAAGTAAGGGGGTTAAAACTTGAGAACCCTGGCGAGGACTATGAGCGGGTCCCATACTGGCGCGAAGGGCGGTGCGTAGGCCAGATCCGTGAAGAAGGCATCCCTCGTCGTGAATCCCGCGGTGAGCATCGTTGCAGCGGTGTCTATTCTCGGCAGTATCTCGGCGCCGACGGCCTGAACGCCGAGGAGTCTGTTCGTCTCGTTGTCAACCACTCCCTTCAGCCATATCTGCTTCGAACCAGGATAATAATGTGGCTTCGTGCCCGCTTTTATGAAGGCCGTCCTGACGTCGTAGCCCTCCCTGATGGCCTCCGCCTCGGTTAGACCGGTTTTTCCTATTTCGAGGTCAAGGAACTTGGTTATGCTCGTTCCAAGAACGCCCGGGAAGACCACGTCCCTTCCGGCGATGTTGCTTCCGGCAACGTACCCCATCTTGTTTCCTGGCGGGGCAAGCGGGATCCAGACGCGCCTGCCGGTTATCAGGTGCCTCGTCTCGGCAACGTCTCCGGCGGCGTAGACGTTCTCGACGCTGGTTTCCATCCTCTCGTTGGTCCAGATGGCCCCGGTCTCTCCAATCCTGACCCCCAGCTCCCTCGCGAGCTCGGTGTTGGGCTTTATGCCAGTCGCCACGATCACCATATCCGCGGGGTACTCATTGGCGTCCGTGATAACTCTCTCGACTTTTCCATCGCCCTCAAAGCGCATCGTCAGTTCCTGAAGGCGGAGGTTGAGGTGGGCTTTGAGTTTCTCCTCAACGACCTCGGTGATCTCCCCGTCAAACGTCTTTCTGAGGATGCGCTCGCTTCTGCCGATGAGGGTGACGTTCTTACCCTGGGCGACGAAGGCCTCGGCCATTTCAAGGGCTATGTAGCCCGTTCCAATGACAGCAACGTTCCTGACATCGTGCTTTTCCATGTACTCCCTTATCGCGACTGCGTCGGGCGGAAGATCCGCGGTGAAAACCCCCTCAAGGCCGCAGCCATCTATGGCCGGAACCTGGGGGGAAGCACCGTTGGCGAAGACGAGGTAGTCCCACCCGTAGGTGTGCTCCCCATCGGGTTCCCTGACCCTGACCGCCCCCTGGTCAACCTCAATGACCTCCGCCCTCATGTGAAGGTCTATGCCCCTCTTCTTGATGAAGACCTCGGGCGGATAGTGCATGAGCTTCTCCTTCGGCGAGATGCCCTCAACGACGTAGGGCACGCCGCAGGGGGCGTGGCTGACCCACTCCGTTGCCTCGAAGACCTTGACGTCCCACTCGGGTTTGAGCCTCTTAACGCGAGACGCGGCGCTCATTCCAGCCGCTCCACCGCCTATGATAACCACCGTCTTCTCCATGAGCATCACCAGAAGAGGTTCAAAACCCAAGGTTAAAAAGATTGGTGGGACAGAAACGGGTCATTCCTTTCTTCCGAGGAAGTACTTCCTGCCCTTAACCTCCACCATGCGATAGACCTCGCCTTCTCTGAGCTCCATGCGCGGCTTCTCCAGTTCATAGGTTTCATACGTCTCCATGTCCATTAGCTGGACCTCGGTCGGGGTTATACTGGTCACCATGGCTTCCTTTCTTTCGCCCTCCACCGCATCTATGCCCTCCCTCTTCACGGTCTTCCAGTCGCGGCGCTCCGTCTCACGGGTGACCAGGTTGGTGAGCGTCATACCCTTTCCGTCCACATTCTCCACGGTGTAAACGTTGCCGCGCCTGTCCGTCACCAGGTCCCCCCTTTGAAACTTCGGAATCCTGATGCTCACGCTCGCGCGGTGAACCTCCTTACTGGTCTGTCTGTCAACGCCGACCAGCTCGTAGGCCTCGCTTATCGTTCCGCCAAAGCGCTCCTTTATCGCCTGGGCGAGTTTCCTGGCACTTGAAGTCGAGCCCATGTAGAAGTCCATGCCTTCCTCCTTCTCTATGGTGTCCTGGATGAAGCCCATCCTGTCCCTGCGCATTATCTCGTCCACCTTCTCCTCGACGAGCTTTCCTATGGCCTTCCGTTCCTCCTCAGTCAGCGGCCTGCCCTCGGCACGGACCTGGAGTATGGCCTCGAAGTAGCCGCCGAGGAACTTGGAACAGCGCGGACAGACGGTCTGGCGAACATAGACCGTAACGTACCTGGTCTCGTCGTGGAGCTCGCGCTGGAGCTCGTGAATCCTGGCCTTTACACGAACCCCGTAGGTCACTATTGCCGGAAAGTGTTCAAGGTGAAAGTCAGAGGGTTCAAAGGCCACCGCGGCCCGTCCAACTGGAAGCTCGTCAATTTCGTCAAGCTCCTCCGGGGAGACCACCTCGTACTCCACGGTTTTCTCGCTGAAGGAATCCTCGAGGGCCTCAAGGAGGGCGTTTTCGGCCACCTCGAATATAAGCTCCTCAAGGTCATAGCTCGCTGGATCAACCCAGACGCCCCTCTTCCTGTAGCTCCCGCAGTTCTGGCAGAGTTCCGTGTTGATCTCGCTCTCAATCAGCAAAACCGGGTTCTCCTTTCTGAAGCAGACCTGGCAGAGTCCATCTATCAGCGGCCCTCCTTCGCTCTCGCTTATCCCGCACCTGTAGCAGAACCTCTCGCTCATCTCTCTCACCGGTGGTTGGTGCGGGGAGAGGTTTAAAAAGGTAGCTCAGAGGAAGAGCCGGGCCATCTGTGCGTGTGGAACACCCTGAATTCTGAGGACCCTGTCTTCATCAACGTAGCCGAGCTCTATTGCCTTGGAGACACAGCGTTCGCCGGTGAGGTTGGCTATCGTGGCTTCGCGCAGCAGGGGCCCCAAGGCGTCTTCCTCGACCAGCTCCCCCCTATAAAACCGCTCCTTGACCTCGAGCTTGAGGTCGCCCTCCCTGAAGGTCTTTCCAAGGAGCTCCTCGTCGCAGGCCGCCAGGAGAACCTCCCCCTGGACCCGGTATATCTTAACGTATATCATGAGCGCCACCGGAGTGAGAAACGCGGGCAGGTTTAAAAGGGTTGGTGCGTCGGATAAAAATCGAGAAAGGAAGAAAGTTGAGGGCATCAGCCCTCTGAGCCTTCGAGTTCCTCAATGGCCTTCTGGAGTATCTTCACTGCCTTCATCTCGTGGAGGTATGCCTGCCTCAGCGGCAGGAGCAGCTTGATGTCCCCGAGGTTGAGCAGCATGTTGCCGCCCGCGATTTCCTCCGCAGTCCTGTAGTACTCTGCGGCGGTTTCATTGTGGCTGAGGGCCTGCTGGAGGGTCTCGTTGTCGACGCCGAGCTCGAGGGCCTTCTGGTAGAGCTCGTTGAACTGCTCGAGGTACATGTTGTAGTAGCGGTAGCCGATGAAGTTGAGGGTCGGGATGGATGACCTAGTCGGCACACTGTACTTTACTGATACAGTGACGGGGGATGCAAATCTAACCTTCACGAAGAGGTAAGTCGCCTTCTCGCCGTCCTCAGTCCACCAGTCGACAAGGTGCCCCTCTGGTTCAGCAGATACCTCCCTAATCTGTGCACCTTTTGGCAGTTTGACCATGATTGTGGCCGTTTTTCCAGTGCTTCCATTGACTGTTAATGTAACCTCATTGCCCTTAACCGTCATGTCCTCCTCTGGGTCGAACTGAACATTGGCTCCTGGCTCTTCCGATGCAACAGCCGCAGATGGCTTGGTCACAGGTTTAGTTTCGGGTTCACTAACTGTAAGCTTGAAGGAGCCCTCGTAGGTAACAAAGTTGTCGGCGGTTACCGTTACGTCAATAGTGTCCTCAAAGCTCGTCGCAGTATAGTTGAACTTGACGGTACCGTTTTCGTTGGTGGTGTACTTAACACCCTCAATTTCAACGGTCGCATTGGGGACGGGCTCTCCATTGACGGCGTTCTTCACCGTCAGCTTGAACTCTTTAGGCTCACTGAGAACTGCAGTTGTGGAGTCAATGCCAACGGCCATGGTCGCCTTGTCAACGATGAGGGTTATTGGAACCGTTGTAAGTACTGCTTCTTGGTGTGCTATTTCACTTGCTATTTCATCTGCCTCGCTTTCAGAGTAACCTGAGTCTATTGATGTGCTAAACCAGTAATCATAGACGTCCCGATAGATGTTGAGGTCAAGTACTTCAATGAGCCCAGAGTAAACTCCCGCAGACATGTCCTTTGGAATTGTTATATTGGCTGTAACATTGGCACTCTCTCCAATTCCAAGAATAACACTGCTTTTATCGAGCTTAATGTTGCCGTTGTCCACAACCATCTGGACAACTAGATCAAAGGTCGTCGTCGTTGGATTGCCGTTCTCGTCCTTAACGTCGAAGCCTTCAACGACAATTGAGTAATTTCCTGAAGCCGGATAATCAACGACTATCTCTTCATTAGCAGTTGGACCTACGTAAGTGTCCGGATCAACGACTTCCTTACCTTTGCTGTTGTAGAGGTACAGGTCGAGGTCTGCATTCTTTACGCTTGGATTACCTATCTTTATCTTAAGCTGCCTGACTCCCTCCGGAACCTCGATGCCCTTTATGAAGTACTCACCGTCAGCAACGCTCTCAATGCTCGCGCTGTACGTTCCAAGGCCGATAGCGACGATGCTCGCGTTAATTAGGGCGTAAATGTTCTTTATGCTGAACTTAACAGTGAAGTTGGTGTTGTTGTCTCCGTACACCCTGCTGACCTGCCAGACGTCGGGCGTTACGTTGACGCCGTAGATGGAAGCAGTGAGGTTTCCAACGTATCCCGTTGGGTACTCCCAGTTGAATCCTGAAGTCACTAGTTCCCATACCCCAGGTACTGGGTTTGTAACAACATATGGCTCGGTGGAGACTTGGTACGGGAACACATACATTCCGTAGGGAGCATATATACCGTACGCAAGGTAATTACTGTATTCAACCTCTGTCCAAAGCCCATTAACGTTCTTCGGGATTCTAACAAAGTGGTGAGTCTGCATATGGGCCCCGTTGGAATCCTCCCACTTAAGCGTGTAGTTGTTCTCCTCGGTGAAGTTCTCCGGGATGACAATGGTATTCAAGATCTCGTCGTCGATGACGGGGGTGGTTGGGTCGTCAATTATTATTCTGCCGACGTAAAGACCCGGAGCTAAACCGGTAGTGTCGTAGTCAACTGTAAGGACGAAGTCCGTGTTGTTCACAAGGGTAATGCTGCTTACCGGAACCTCTATCCACGGCTCGGTTGCATAGACGTTGAACGTTCTGTACTTGGTGTCCCCGACGTATTTGATGTGCCAGTCAACTGTCTTCGGCACCGAGTTCCTGGCGTAGAGGCCCTTTATCACGTCAACGCCGAGGTATTCGGCGAAGTCGCTGTATGACTTGTTCGCCCAGTGGTCAACCATCGGAAGCTTCATTCCGGCCATTGCCTTCAGAATATCCCATGACTTGGTAACGTTCACGAGACCGTGTCCCTGGTCGAGCTCAGTGTACTCCTGTCCTAGGTACGGGTCGCCCTCAAGCCAGGTGGCGCCGCTTTCTAGGGCTTTCTTTATCTTTTCCGGACAGTAGTCTACCCCCTCGGCCTTTGCACCGCTTATGAGGAGTGCAACGACACCGCTGACGTGTGGAGTTGCCATTGAGGTTCCCGGCATGAAATACGCCGCGGGTGCTGGGGCATACTTACCTTTGCTCCACATTGGAATTGAGGAGTATATCCAGTATCCAGGAGCTGCTATATCAGGCTTGAAACCTCCATCTACCCTTGGACCCCTGCTGGAGAAGTATGCGATTCTTATGTTATCATAGCCGGTGTCTCTTGCATAATAACTATTTTGGAAGAAGATATCTGGTTCACCGTAGTAGTATCCTCCATAGTAGAACGTTATGTACGTCTCATACTCTATTGGAACAACTGCAGCCGCAACGGTTATCGCTTTTGAGGCAACTCCGGGTCTGCCCACTATGTTTATACCAGGTCCCTCGTTACCCGCAGCTATAACGAACACAACGCCATATTTCTCGGTTAGCTCGTCCACCGCGAGGCTCTCTAGGTCGGTGCCATCAAGCAACGGATCATTGCCACCCAGACTCATGCTTATGACATCGGCACCGTGTGTTGCAGCATATGTCATTCCATCAAGGATATCCCAAAGCGTACCTCTTCCCGCACTCGTAAGGACTCTAACAGCCATTATCTGCGCTCCTGGAGCAACACCCTGGGTGGTGTCTAGGTTGAAGTCCTGAATCTTAGCTTCAGTCCACCACTCCAGATAGGTACCACTGTACTGGCTCAACCAGTCCCATGCATCGTTGTTGCTGTCGTAGCCGGCTATGGTTCCAGCAACGTGGGTTCCGTGCTCCCCACCGTCCCATCCAAAGATGGCATAGCTTCCACTGGGGTCTATCTCCGCAAGAACATAGTTAAGGGGCCCATAGTTAGAGTAGCTGAAAACAGCAACGTCATAAGTCTCATTGTACTGCCCAAGTGGCACCTCATCTGTGAAGTCGAAGTCAAGGTCAGTATCAACGTATGCCACATCATAGCCATTCCCGCTTGAGTTAACGAGAAGCACCGGGTAAAAGTCGTCGGTGTCGCCGTCAAAGTTCAGGTCGAAGTACCTCTCCGGGAGGAGACCGAAGTGATAAACTCCGTTGGCGGAGGTTATGCCGCCGATTGTGACGTTGTCTATGTGCAGAGTCTCGGTAACGTACTCCATGTAGCCGGTTGAGCTGTTTACTTTAAGGCCAGCGAAGACGACAAACGTCTTGTTTACTATAAGGACACCATTGGTAACATCGTCAAACTGGTACTGGGTATCCACGTATCCCTCGTCCGTAAAGTCCCGCCAGTCTATTATCTTTTTCTTCCCCTCTGGAGTTATGTTCAGGAAAGGGTGATTCGGGTCAACTCCAGTGTCGAGAACAGCAACAACGGTTCCATTTCCGTCATAGCCGATGTCCTGTATGAACTGAAGCGCGTTTATTACCCAGGTGCTGTTGTACATCTTGGGCTCAGCTTTTCCTGGGAGGGCATTGGTTTTGGTTGAGAGAACCTCCCTAGTGTCGGGGGGTACGAGCTTCCGCTCTTTGTTCAGCCACGCCCTCTCAAGCACTGAAACATAGTTCAGCTCCTTGACCTTCTCGGGCTTGATCTTTATGAGAAGCATGTTGAGAATCTTGTTCTCATCGAGAACCTTCGCACCAAGTGCCTCAAGCTCACTTTTGGCCTCTTCAAGTTTTCCGTCCTTCACCCTGACTATAAGAACCATGTTTGGCTGACCTGCCATGATTGCATTCAGAGCAGCTGTTGAGACTTCTTTGGAAACCACCGGATAAGTGGGCTGAGAATCACTGCTACCCGTGAGTGCAGATTGGTTAGTGGCAGACAATGTTGTCCCAGCAGACGCTACTGGCAACGCTGCCGGAACCACCGCCAGCACCATCACTACAACAATCAAAAGACTCAAGGCCTTCCGATTCATCCTGACACCTCCATGTTGTAATGGTCACCCATACTGTAAATGCCGCATGAATATAAAGATTTCGTTCGTGGGAGTAATAAAAAAGGATTAGCCACCCATGTAACACCATTAGTGGCTATTTATGGGCATTGGAGACTTAATCACGCTGTGTTGGTACCATCATGGAACACCATACACTGCAATTTTAAAAATATCACAACACAAATGCAAGGAGTATAAAATCCACAAAAACATATAAAAACCGCCGGGCGGCACATGGACTCAGCGGGTAGCGTGGTGAGAGCGTATGAACAGAGAGAAGGTTTTAGCCGCTGTTGTGGTCGTGGCGATCCTCGGGGTGGCTTTCAATTACTACACGCAACATTATCAGGGCGGCGAAATATACGAGGCCGCCAACCATGCCTTCGGACTCCTGACCAAGGGGTTCAACGTAACGATAACCGTGGAGACCGTTGAAGGGGAGACCGTTACAGGAACACTTCTGAGCGTCCGAGGATCAACGATAAACATCATATCCGGTGGAAAGGTGCTGAGCGTGGGAGGTCCAAGCGCCACGAAGGAAGACCTAAGGGCCAGGCTCATAAAGGTGGACTACCGCGGAAAGGTCTACGTCTACGAGCTTCCCCCGCGGCTGGGGGAGCTGAACGGTATAATCGATAACATAACCGTTGACGCCTACTCCGAGAGGTTCAGCGGCATAATCTACATAGAGGGAGAGATAAGCCCAATACAGCTCGGGATGCTCAAGTACCGGGCCGACTACCTCTCATACGGCTCCGTCACAATAAACCAGGTGAGCGGCAACGGGGCGGTTATAAGCACCAACATGGTGCCGGTAGAGTTCCTCAGGGAGTACCTTGGCGACTACAGGGTGTACCTCTACGGGACACTCATTGTGAACTCGGATGAGAGAAACCTGCCCCTGAAGATCATTGAGGTGAGGACTGGATGAAGGAACTGCCCCTCCTCATCCCATTGCTGTTCATAGGATTCATATCCCTCGGCCTGGCAGAGCCGAAGACGATGGCGATGGGCGTGGCGTTTGCGGTTTCAATAATTCTAGGGATTTACAGGGGAGCCGAGATAGGATGGGACGACCGGGGGCTGGATATCGATGAGAGGTACATAGTATGGGCGTTCTGGATCTCGATAGCGATAATAGGGCTGCAGATTCTGATGCTCCGGAGCGTTCCCATCCTCAACCCCGCGGTCAGGACCAGCCTCAACCCCAGACTCACCGCACTTACATATTTCCTCGGCGTGCCCTCCAGCGTATACCTATTTCTGAGGGGAAGGAGATACGCCCTGGTTTATCCCATAGCGGTCGCGCTCTACGCCTACAGAACCCCCGTCCTCGTCAGCGTTATAGCCCTCGGCGCCGCGTACTACGAAGGGATGAGGAGAGAGGGAAGGATCAGACTCCAACACGCTGCCGCCGCCATAGCGGCCCTCATTGTCCTCGGACTTGGGATAACGTTCCTCAGGGGCGAAACACTGGGAAGCCTGTGGACGCGGGTTCAGAGTTCAACTTCAGTCCTTGATATCATAGTATGGAGGGCAGGCTGGAAGGGCCTCTACCACGGCTACCTTCAGTGGTCTGGAATAAAATCGTACCTTGCAGGGGGCTATTCTCCCAGAGGACTTGTGGCTAAGTTCCTATACGTGCACACTGGCGTCACCATAACTCCCACCCTCCTCGGCGGCATGTATCTGGACTTTGGAGTGTTTGCGGTCATCGAGGGATTTCTGCTCGGCGTTTACTACGGTATGATTGGAAGGGCAGTTCATCCGGTTACGATGACCATCTACTATTCAACCCTAGCCTACGGTATCGTCGGCGTCGAGACCGGGATACTCGACCTCCCGGTGTACCTTCTCTTCGGCCTCGGGGCGTACATAATCATCACAGGGTGGAGGCGCGCCAAGAGGGAACCCGGTGGGATCGGGTCATGAGGCTCAGCACCGTCTTCTGGGCGTCGGCCATTCTTTACCTCATCACGGCCCTGATTTCAAAAACCGTGTACTCAGACCTCACACCCGGGCCTGAGGCGGCACCCCTGGCATACGCACTGACGTTTCTCGGGGCTATCGCGGTTTCGTATCGCCTGAGCGGAAAGCTTGGGGATGATTACAAGACCAAGCTTTACCTGGCAGTGCTGGTTGTCGTTCTGTCCCTCCTTGGGTGGTGGGGCCTCATCCTGGCAATAGCTATAATCGGAGCCACAGAGGTGATTATACACTACGAAGCGCGCGGCGTTGAGAGTAACCCCGAGAACGCCCGCAGGGAGCTCCGGATCATCCTGACCTTCGTCGTGCTCGTGCTCTTTATAATACCTATAGCAGCGGGGGCCGTGCCCATTCTCAGGCCCGAGGCAAGGTACTCCGTTTTCAGGCTGTTCTACCTGGCGGCGGGTTACTTCACGGTTGTTGTGCTGTCCCTGAAGCCGGACTTCAGGATGTTCCTCCTTGGGGAGGCGATAGCGGCGGTCTCGACCTTCCGGACGATAGGGCTGGCGGTAGCGTTGGCCTATTTCCTGCGGATGGTGCAGCAGGGGAATCCAAAGACGGGTATCCAGAAGAGGAGCTACTTCATAATCGGGGCCGTGCTCCTAACCCTCCTCGCGGTGTTTGTGATAAGGTACTACACCACCGTCCGGACGTATCCCGGATGGAGCCTGGGGTTCTTTGAGACCCTCCTCTACAGACCCGGTGTGACGTACACGGTTTACGAAAGGCTCTTTCACCTCGGAATGCCCTGGGGGAAGAGGGGAATACTGTTCTCAACCGATCCCAAGGGCTACGTCGGCTCCCTCTTTGGACGGGACGTCGGGTACACGTACACGCTTTTCGGCCAGCCCGCCTACGATTTCGGGCTCCTTGGACTGATTGAGGGGGCCTTCCTGGGGATGGCACTCGCGGACGCGGAGAGGAGAAGACCAACCGCGGTCCTGTCGGTGACCCTCATGACCCTGATGGTCCCGATTGGGGTGGACGCGTTCTTCCTCTCAGCCATGGCTTTCCTGGCGTACCTGTCGGTGGAGGTGGACGTATGGAAAAGAAGTCACTGATATTCCTGGTTCCATTCCTCCTGGCCCTGTGCGTCAGCCTGCTGACGATGCCCCCGTCAAACACCGTAACATACGACGGCGCGCTTTACATAGACATCGCAAGGAACCTCGCGGAGGACATCACGGACTTCACCTACCAGGGGGTCTACATGATGTACCGGCCGCCGCTCTACCCGTACACCCTCTCTATCCCATACCGCTCCATCCATGAGCCGTACTCACAGCTCACCGCTGCCCGGACGGTCTCGATGCTGTTCTTCGCATTAACCGCCGCTCTAACCTATCTGCTCGCGGTGGAGATGTTCGGGAACCCCTTCAAAGGCATCGCCGCGAGTCTGTTCTACATCTTCAACCCCCTGGCGTTCACCATGGCAACCAGGGAGCTCGTGCACAGCGAATTTACATTCTTCTACACCCTGGCGGTCTATCTGCTCTACACGGGCAGAAAGCGGGGCGCTCCCCACAGGATATACATGTCCTTCGTATCCGCGGGCCTCGCCATCCTGACCCGCTACACCGGGCTTTCCATACTCGGAGTATTCATAGCGTATCTGTGGCTCACGGACCACTGGGGATGGGTCAAGAAGAGGGAGTACTGGGTCGGCTTCACCCTCCTCGGCCTCACCCTCGCCCCATGGCTTTACATGGGGCACCTGCACTACGGCGGTCCCTTCAGACCGTTCAGCGTGGCATCGAGGGTGGTGACGCTCGACAGGCCCGTTTCGGTTTCGGACTACCTGCACCTGCTCCGTGAGGACGTTGGCCTTCTGCTCCCTGCACTCGCAGTCCTGGGCTTCATCAGGCTCAAAAAGGATGACGAAGGCTGGCTGCTCATAAGCTGGCTTCTCGTGGGGCTCATGGGAATACTTACCGTCACCCACAAGGAGACGCGCTTCATAACGTTCCTCTCGCCTGCGATTGGGATACTGGCGGCGGAGGGAGTGTGGCTGGCCGCTGACCACATTACTGCAATCTCTGAGAGAACAGGAAGGAGAATCGGGGCAGGCCACACGGCCCTTGTCGTCCTCATCCTTGCGCTGATACTAACGGTGCCCGTAGCTGTCCGGGCGGCGGGGCTGAAGGAGACGTGGAACGAGTTCGGGAGATACAAGTCTGAGGTCATGGGCTACGCAGTGACAAACTACGATGGGGAAAGAATCCTCGTCTCACCGGACATGTACACGGTGGCGGGCTTTTACTATCCCCACGCCGCCGTGGATATGCTGCTCGACAGGAAGAGCGTCCGGGACAAAATCTTCAGGGGGTACTACGACATCATTATACTGAAGGAGCCGACTGACCATCTAAACATCGAGGAGAGCGGAAACTATGACCTCGCCATGGAGTTCTACAACGGAAAGTTCAAGATATACGCCAGAAAGGAGAATTAGGGTACCTTAAAGCGCCGATGGACACATTAGCTTTCCCTTTCATTCCTGTACGCTGGAGAACACCTCTGGATAGTTAATTTTAAATATGAACCTTCGATATATCACCCGCAGTAAACGATTGTGGAGGGATTCGCATGAGCGAATACAAGTTTATAAGATGGTTTGAGGACCTCAGGAAGACCGACGTTCCCCTCGTCGGTGGAAAGGGTGCCAACCTCGGAGAAATGACCAACGCGGGAATACCCGTCCCGCCCGGATTCTGTGTTACCGCCGAGGCCTACAAGTACTTCGTCGAGAACGTTAAGCTTGAGGACGGTACCGTTCTCCAGGACTGGATTATGGGCGTCATCGCCGAGACCAACGTCGATGACAGCAAACAGCTCCAGGAGAACACCGCCAAGATCAGGCAGAAGATAATCGAGCTCCCGATGCTCCCCGAGATCGCCCAGGAGATTGAGGACGCCTACAAGAAGCTCAGCGCCAGGTACAACAAGGACGCCGTTTACGTCGCCGTTAGGAGCTCCGCTACCGCCGAGGACCTCCCGGAGGCTTCCTTCGCCGGCCAGCAGGAGACCTACCTCGACGTCTACGGCGTTGATGACGTTATAGACAAGGTCAAGAAGTGCTGGGCCAGCCTCTGGACCGCCAGGGCCACCTTCTACAGGGCCAAGCAGGGCTTCGACCACAGCAAGGTTTACCTCAGCGCCGTCGTCCAGAAGATGGTCAACAGCGAGACCAGCGGTGTTATGTTCACCGCCAACCCGGTCACCAACGACAGGAGCGAGATAATGATAAACGCCGCCTGGGGCCTCGGTGAGGCCGTCGTCAGCGGCAGCGTTTCCCCGGACGAGTACATCGTCGAGAAGGGCACCTGGAAGATAAAGGAGAAGTACATCGCCAAGAAGGAAGTCATGGTCGTCCGCAACCCGGAGACCGGCAAGGGCACCGTTTACGTCAAGGTCGCCGACCACCTCGGCCCCGAGTGGGTTGAGAAGCAGGTTCTCACCGAGGAGCAGATCATCGAGGTCGCCAAGATCGGTGCCAAGATCGAGGAGCACTACGGCTGGCCGCAGGACATCGAGTGGGCCTACGACAAGGACGACGGCAAGCTCTACATCGTCCAGTCCAGGCCGATCACCACCCTTAAGGATGAGGTTAAAACGGAGGAGGCTGAGATGACCGAGGAGATGAACGTCCTTCTCAAGGGTCTTGGAGCTTCACCCGGCGTTGGTGCCGGTAAGGTTGTCGTCATATTCGAGGCGAGCGAGATCGACAAGGTCAAGGAGGGCGACGTCCTCGTCACCACCATGACCAACCCGGACATGGTCCCGGCCATGAAGAGGGCCTCCGCTATAGTCACCGATGAGGGCGGAAGAACCTGCCACGCCGCCATCGTCAGCCGTGAGCTCGGCATCCCGGCCGTCGTCGGTACCAAGGAGGCCACCAAGCTCCTCAAGGACGGCATGCTCGTCACCGTCGACGGTACCAGGGGTGTCGTCTACGAGGGCATAGTCAAGAGCCTCGTCAAGAAGGAGGAGGAAGAGAAGGCTGGAGGCCAGGTCGTCGTTGCTGGTGCCCCGCTCGTCACCGCCACCGAGGTCAAGGTCAACGTCTCCATGCCGGAGGTCGCTGAGCGCGCCGCCGCCACCGGCGCCGACGGTGTCGGTCTCCTCAGGGCCGAGCACATGATCCTCGGCATCGGTGCCCACCCGATCAAGTTCATCAGGGAGGGCAAGGAGGAGGAGCTCGTCGAGAAGCTCGTCGAGGGCATCAGGACCGTCGTCGAGGCCTTCTACCCGAGGCGCGTCTGGTACAGGACCCTCGACGCTCCGACCAACGAGTTCCGCGAGCTTCCGGGCGGAGAGGAGGAGCCGGACGAGAGGAACCCGATGCTCGGCTGGAGAGGAATCAGGCGCGGTCTCGACCAGCCGGAGCTCCTCAGGGCCGAGTTCAAGGCCATCAAGAGGCTCGTCGACGAGGGCTACGACAACATCGGCGTCATGCTCCCGCTCGTCAGCCACCCGGAGCAGGTCAGGAAGGCCAAGGAGATCGCCCTTGAGGTCGGCCTCGTTCCGCACAAGGACGTCGAGTGGGGCGTCATGATCGAGACCCCGGCCAGCGCCCTCATCATCGAAGACCTCATCAAGGAGGGCCTTGACTTCGTCAGCTTCGGTACCAACGACCTCACCCAGTACACCCTCGCCATCGACAGGGACAACGAGCGCGTCTTCAAGCTCTACGACGAGAAGCACCCGGCCGTTCTCAAGCTCATCGAGAACGTCATCAAGGTCTGCAAGAAGCACGGCGTCGAGACCAGCATCTGCGGCCAGGCCGGCAGCGACCCGAGGATGGTCAAGCTCCTCGTCAGGCTCGGCATCGACAGCGTCAGCGCCAACCCGGACGCCGTCGAGCTCGTCAGGAAGACCGTCGCCAGGGAAGAGGCCAGGCTCAGGCTTGAGGCCGCCAGGAAGGCCCTCCGCGAGTGAAGCCTTCCACCCCTCTTTTCTATCTATTCGTTTTTGGTAGACGTTTTCTGAATCCGGATATCGCCGTTCTTCCATGGGCTGGCTCTTTTATCCACAATAAACTTTTTATACCAACGTTTCGATAGCCATCTCAATGAAGGGCGAAAGGATAGAGAGGATGCGGGACCAGATAGTTAGCGGACCGATAGTTAAAACGCTCATCCTGCTAGCCTATCCGCTAATCGTAAACCAGCTCGTTCAGGTACTGTACAATCTCACCGACACGTTCTGGCTGGGTAAGCTCGGAAGGGAGGAGCTTGCAGCACCTGGAACGGCGTGGCCTCTGGTGTGGTTTTTCATGGCACTGGGGATGGGCTTCGCAACGGCAGGCTTTGCCTTCGTCAGCCAGTACGTAGGGGCAAAGGAGTACGACAAGGCCAACCGTGCCGCTGGAGCGCTCTACTCCCTCATGATGCTCTTCGCGATTGGGGTTGGGGTATTCGGCGTGGTCTCCGCCCCGTACCTCCTCGGGTTTATGAACGTGAGCGATACAGTCTATCCCTACGCCCTCGACTACACCCGCGTCATATTCGCGGGAATACCTTTTTCCTTCACCCTCTTCGCCTTCAACTTCCTCCTAAGGGCTATAGGCGACACCAAAACGCCCGTCAAGATAAACATAGCCACCGTGCTTCTCAACCTGGTCCTGGATCCGTTCTTCATCTTCGGCTGGGCGGGCTTTCCGGAGCTGGGAGTCGTCGGTGCTGCCGTAGCCACGATGCTCTCCAACAGCCTTGGCTCCCTCGTTGGTGGATACCTCCTCTTCACGGGGAGGGTTGGCATACACCTCACCCGTGAGAGTCTCAAGCCGGACCCGGAGTTCTACAAGCGCATCTTCCGCGTGGGCATACCATCCAGTATAGGCTCCTCAACCACCGCCCTCGGCTTCGTCATACTCACCAGGATAATCTTCACCCTGGGCGGCCAGTTCGGAGACGCCGACGTGGCCTTTGCGACGTATTCGATAACCAACAGGCTCACCAACTTCATGTTCGCCTTCTCGGACGGAATAAGCATGGCCATGGGCACGATGGTCGGCCAGACTGTCGGTGCGAAGCTCTACGACAGGGCCAAAACCATAGCCGAGAGGACGATGGCGATAAACTTTGCCATCCTGAGCGTTGGGACGCTCCTCTTCGCCCTCTTCCGCGTCGAGATATTCAGCTTCTTCATCAACGACCCCGCGATAATAACGGAGAGTGCGAAGGTCGTCAAGTACTTCTCCGCATCGCTGCCCTTCTTCGGCATATTCTCGGCGGTAAACAACGTCTTCCAGAGTTCAGGACACACCAAGAAGAGCATGGTGCTGAGCATGCTCCGCCTCTGGGGGCTGAGGCTTCCCCTCAGCTACGGCCTTGGAATCCTCATGAAGGACACCGCCGGAATGTGGCTGGGGATGGGTCTGAGCAACGTTCTCGGCGCGGTTGTTGCGCTCGCCTGGTTCCTGACCGGGAGCTGGATGAGCCGCATCATCGAGGACCACTCCCCCGGACAGTAAACTTTTTATTATTCGGGTGCAGAGTATCACCCGGTGAACCCCTTGGGGACCAGGCACCTCGCCCTCATGCTCATCATCCTGGCCGTTCTGACGGTTATAGCCGGAAGCATCGCCCATAACGCTCCGTACACCCTACCCCGGGACGGGGGATTTTCCCACAGCACAAACCAAAGCGAGAGCACCTCGGGAATCACGGTCGGAAAAGAGGAACGGAAAACCCACAACGAGCGGCCATTAATCCTCGTCCACGACGTTACCCCATACTACTTCGATGACATCAGGCAGATTATAGCGGTTCTCGATGAGTACAACTACTCCAACAGGACGGTTCTTTTCGTGATTCCGGTCTTTGACACCACCCACTACGGGGACGAGTGGAGCCTCCTGGACCACCCAGATTTTGTGAACTATCTCCATGAACTTCAGCGGAGGGGCTACAGGGTGGAGCTCCACGGCTACGGGCACACCTACCACGAGTTCAACTGCTCCTACGAGACGGCGAACGAGAAGCTTGACAACGCCACAGCACTGTTGAGCTCCCTCGGGTTCGGCAACCTCACCCTTTTTCTCCCGCCCGCGTGGGCGCTCAACAACGAATCCCTCCGGGCCATTCTGGAGCACAACCTCACCGTTGTCATGCCCAACTGGCTCATACTCCCCAACGGAACCCGGCAGAGGATATGGAACCGTGAGTACACGTGGTACATAGGTGAGAACCAGGTGGACGACAGACTGTCCGTCGCCCTCCATGACTACAGGAAAGCATCTGAGGAGGGGATTCCTTTCTACCTCTCGGTTCATCCGGGAGTGGTCAACCATGGGGGTGGGCTTGACTTCCTGAGGACGTTTTTGAGGACAATCTGCGGCCAGGAAAAATCATAAACCTTTTATAGCAGCGTTTCGATTGCGGTCTGAGTGAAGATGAAGGGCGAGAAAATCCAGAGAATGAGGGACCAGATACTGAATGGCCCGATAGAGAAAACCCTCCTCATCCTCGCGGGACCGCTCATAGTAAACAACCTGGTTCAGGTGGTGTACAACATAACGGACACCTTCTGGCTGGGGAAGCTCGGCAGGGAAGCCTTATCCGCCCCCGGAACCGTGTGGCCGATAATAGGCACTTTGATGGCCCTCGGGATGGGCTTCACAACCGCTGGCTTCGCCTTCGTCGGTCAGTACATTGGAGCGGAAGAGTACGACAAGGCCAACCGCTCCGCGGGGGCGCTCTACTCACTCATGACGTTCTTCTCGGTCGCGACGGCTGTGACAGCCCTCCTGATCCTCCCCTACGCCCTCCACTTTATGCGCGTGAGCGAGAACGTGTACCCCTACTCCCTGACCTACGCCACCATAGTTTTCCTTGGACTGCCGTTCTCCTTCGCGTTCATGGCCTTTGGTGCCCTCATGAGGGCCGCGGGCGACACAAAGACGCCCGTCAAGATAACGCTCCTCACCGTGCTGATAAACATAGCCCTGGACCCCCTCTTCATCTTCGGCTGGCTGGGCTTCCCTGAGCTCGGCGTGGCCGGGGTGGCGCTGGCGACCGTCATAGCCAACGTCGTCGGAGCGGCCATTGGACTCTACCTCCTCTTCACGGACCGCGTTGGAATAAGCCTGAGCCTCGAAAGCCTCAGGCCGGACTTCGAATTTTACGGAAAGCTCTTCAGAGTCGGCCTCCCCTCGAGTATAGGCCAGTCCGCAAACAGCTTCGGCTTCGTTATACTCACGAGAATCATCTTCGGCTTTGGCGACGTTACCTACGCGGCCTACACCATAACCACCCGCCTTGTGAACTTCCTGACGGGCATATCGAGGGGTATAAGCATGGCGATGGGAACCATGATAGCCCAGAACGTCGGGGCGGAGAACTACGGGAGGGCAAAGAAGATAGCGGAGAGGACGATGGTAATAAACTTTACCATAGCGAGCCTCGCGGTTCTTGTGATAGGTGCCTTCCGAGTAGAGATATTCCGATTCTTCCTTAACGATCCAGCGGTCATCAGAGAGAGCGCGGTGGTTCTCAAGTACTTCCTGATCTCCGTGCCATTCTTCAACGGCATCTTCATAGTCGTGAACAGAACCTTCAGCTCCGCAGGCCATACCAAGAAGAGTATGGCCCTTGGAATATTCCGCCTCTGGGGACTGAGGATTCCCCTCAGCTACGCCTTCGGTTACATAGGGGCCATCACAGTCCTGGGAATCACGATACCTCTCGCGGAGCTCTTCGACTTCACGAGCAAAGGTGTGTTCTTCGGCATGGGAATGAGCAACTTCATAGCGGCGATAGTGGCCCTTGCCTGGTTCCTGCGCGGCACCTGGATGATGCGCATCATCGAGGATCAGTCAAAAAACTGATACATTATGGGGTTGAATTGGCAGACGGAAGCCTAATAAACCCCCCACCGAAGGGGTTTCGGTGAGAGCATGAAGAGGGACGGACGCTGGGAAGGTGTTTACTCCTTTGAGGACAGCCCCTTCATCATGGAGATACTGACGGAGCTCAGGGACGAGAGAACCGGGCCGATAGCCTTCAGGAAGGGCCTCGTCAAGCTCGGCCGCTACATGGCCTACGAGCTGACGAAGACCATGGAAATCGAGAAGGTCCCCATAAAGACCCCGCTCGAAGAAACCGAGGGAACGCTGATAAAGGACAGGCGCAACGTCATCATAATCACGGTTCTCCGCGCGGCCATACCCCTCATGGAGGGCCTCATCAAGGTTCTCGACCACTCCAGGGTCGGCATCGTATCCGCCTCCCGCGGCAAGGCCCCCAAGTTCGAGATAGAGATGAAGTACGTTAAGGTACCCCAGGTAAAGCCGGACGACACGGTTATCATAGCCGACCCCATGATAGCGACCGGCTCAACCCTCATCAAGGTTCTCGAGGAGGTCAAGAAGTACGGGGATGCCAAGCGCTACGTCATAGTTGGCGTTCTGGCAGCGCCGGAGGGGATAAGCAGAATAAAGGAGGCCCACCCGGACGTTGAGATATTCGTGGCCGCGATAGACAGGGAGCTGAACGAGAAGGGCTACATACTCCCGGGCCTAGGCGATGCCGGTGACAGGGCCTTCGGTGCGCCGATCAGGATTTGAACCGCCCTTAATCCTTTTCTTGGTTTGGATAGTAGCACTCTTTTAGGTATAAATCAAATGAACACAGAAGAACCCCAGTAGATGAAGCGATGGCAGAAATGCGTTTAATGAATTTGGGCTGGCGGGCCGGACGGGATTCGAACCCGCGGCCACGGGGTTAAAAGCCCCGCGCTCTAACCAGGCTGAGCTACCGGCCCACGTCCGATGGGATAACCGCAGAGGGGTTTTATAAGCTTTGCCCTGCAACCCAACCTTCGCAAAGTTTTGCAACATGCTTCCTTCTCCGAAGTGAAACACCAACTAGAAGACATTGGAATCTGGTGGGGCCGCCGAGATTCGAACTCGGGTCCCCGGCTCCCGAAGCCGGAAGGATAGGCCAAGCTACCCCACGGCCCCACTGCCCGCTCTTAAGGACTTCGCAGTGTTTATAAAGTTTACGGATGTATTCAGGTGCACCGGAGGGAAGGGCGGTGAAGGTTTCTGTAATCATCCCGACGTACAATGAGAGGGACAACCTTGCGGAGCTTTTTGAAAGGATAAACCAGGTGCTTAAGGATTACGAGTATGAAATCATCGTCGTTGATGACGACTCCCCCGATGGGACCTGGGAGTTCGCCAGGAGCCTGGCGGCAAAGTACCCTGTGAAAGTTATCCGCAGGACGGAGGAAAAGGGACTCTCCTCCGCGGTTATCAGAGGTTTCAAAGAAGCCGCCGGCGACGTCTTCGTCGTTATGGACGCTGACCTGCAACACCCTCCTGAGGTTATCCCGGAGCTTCTAAACGCCATTGAAAAAGGAGCCGACGTTGCCATAGCGAGCAGGTACGTTCCAGGCGGCGGTGTTAGGAACTGGTATTGGTACCGGAAGATCATATCAAAGGGCGCGATAATGATAGGGCGCCTGGCGCTTCCAAAGATAAGGGACGTTAAGGACCCGGTGAGCGGCTTTTTCGCCCTCAGGAGAGAGGTCCTTGAGGGGGCCGAGCTCAACCCGATAGGCTTCAAAATACTCATGGAGATTCTCATAAAGGGCAGATACAGGGAAGTCCAGGAGGTTCCCTTCACCTTTGGCCTGAGGCACGCCGGCGAGAGCAAACTGGGAACGAAGACCATGGTGAATTACCTCAAGCATGTTTACAGGCTCATGCGCTGGGAGGGCGAGCTTGACCGGCTCATCAAGTTCACCCTCGTCGGTCTCTCAGGCGTCGTGGTGAACGAGGGCTTTCTGTGGGCCTTTGTGAACTTCCTCGGCTGGGACAAGATACTCTCCAACATCCCGGCGACCGAACTGGCGATACTCAACAACTTCACCTGGAACGACCTCTGGACCTTCAGGGACCTCAAGAGAAAGCCCCTCTGGAGGAGGCTCGCCACCTTCCACGTCGCCGCACTCACGGGTGCAGTTGTGCAGTGGACCATCTACGCGGGTCTTGTCTATCTGGGCATGCATTACCTCATCGCAAACCTCATCGGCATAGTGGTTTCCTTCATCGTCCGCTTCCTCGTTAACCGGCACGTGACTTGGGGCTGAGCTTGTGGCGATTGCAAGGGTTTGTTCTTTTTCCAATTTAGCTGCCCACATGCTTAAATATATCCTCAGTTTATTACACAGCGGGAGGTGAGTCCGATGTACGTTGGTGAGCTCCTTAAGAGCCTCGACAGGGCCCCATCCGGTGTCCCGGGACTGGATGATCTAATCGGGGGAGGGTTTCTTCCGGGGCGGGTTTACCTCGTTGTCGGCCCCCCCGGTAGCGGTAAGACAACCCTGGGTATCCAGTTCCTGATGAGCGGGGTGAAAAACGGGGAGAAGGGTCTCTTCGTGTCTCTGTTTGAGAATCCCAAGCTCATAACTCAAGATATGCTCCGCTACAACTTCGGGCTGCTCGGCCATGTACAGGCCGGGAAGATTGTTTTCAACGACTTTGGACAGATTCTGTTCGGGGCGGGCAGAAAGTTCGCCTGGGACGAACTCATAAAGTACCTGCTGGAGATAATCCGCAAAGAGGAAGCGAAGCGGGTCGTCATAGATTCATTCAACTCACTGGAGTACTCAGTGGTGGATCCTGAGAACAAGAGGATGGCGCTGGGCAAGCTCATGCGCAAGCTTCATGAACTCGACGTAACAACACTCATAACCTCGGAGATGATGAGCTCCGAGAGCTACACCGACGAGTATTATCTCACAGATGGTGTTATCGTCCTTCACCACTTCATGCGCAACTTCCAGATGGTGCGGGCGCTGCAGGTTCTCAAAATGCGTGGGGTTCCCCACGACAGCAACCTGAAAAGAATACGCTTTACGGAGGAGGGCATCAGGGTTTACCCGGAGGCCCCGTTCTGAGGTGGTACCATGGGGAAGCAGGATGCAAAACGGCTCGTGAAAGAGGCCTACGAGTTCGGGTACTTCGTGGGGTACAAGGGGCACAGTGACTGGGCGGAATGGGTAAGGAGCACAAAGGAGGATCTGTACGCTCGCGCTGAGGAACTGGGCGTGTACCAGCTGGTCAAGGAAGCATATGGCAGGGGCAGGGTTGAAGGTGCCAAAAGGCGCGAGGAGGAGATACACTTAAGTCTCATTGAGAAGGGCAGGATCGAGGGTGAGCGGGAAGAAAAACCCCTTAAGCCCGCCCCTCCGGAGGAAGAGCGCACCGAAGAGGAAAGGATGCGCGTTGAGTTCGCCAGATTCATTGAAACGACGCGGATTCTCATGCCCCCCGACCTGCTTGACAGCCTGAGGTTTGTTAAACCTCCCAAAATGCTCCATCTGGGTGATAAGGAATGAGATGTTTCCTGAAGGAAGCCGGGGTTTTTGATCCGAACAACGTGCTGCACTACATCGCTGAGATAAGCCAGTTCCACCGCATACAGGGCTCGAAGGAGCTCCCTGAGGCGGTCCGCTTCATACTGGAGGAACTCCGCATCTGGGGGGTTGAAGCGAACCTCTACGAAGAAGTCTACGACGGTGAGAGCAGGTACCTGACGCTCAAGTCGCCGATAGCCTGGGACGTCGTTAGGGGTGCCGTTGAGGCTCTCGGCAGGACCCTGACCACAGCGGACACTCTCCTGGTGGTCATGGCCCACTCCCCCGGCGGGAGTGCCGAGGGGGAGGTTGTCCACGTTGTCCGGGAGGAGGACTGGGAAAAAGCACGGGGCAGGATAGTCCTCGTGGGACGCGAGTGGAGGGAAGCATACCGCAGGGCCAACGAGGTGGGGGCGGTCGGCTTCATAGCTTACCGTGAGGGTACCGGGGAAGAGGTGCCCTACATAGGGCTCTTCCTCACGAAGGACGACCTTGAATGGGCCAGGATTCCCGCGGTGGCCGTCCCCGAGACCCTGGCCAGGGAGATCATCGGAAAGCTGAACTCCGGGGAGAGCGTGAGTGCGAGGATTGAGGTTGAGACGGTTATAAACGAGCGCCAGGTCCTTCCGATCCTCTACGCTGAAATTGGGAGGCCGCCGTTCCTTCTGTTCACCGCTCACATCTGTCACCCGAAGCCCGGAGCCAACGACAACGCGAGCGGCAGCGCGATGCTGATGGAGCTGGCGCGCGTTCTGTCCCGTCTCTACGACGATTCATTCCGCTTTGGCTTCGCGTTTCTCTGGGTTCCGGAGTACTACGGAACGCAGGCCTTCATCGAGCGCCACGCCAACCTAGAAAAGTACTACGCGGCCATAAACCTCGACATGGTTGCAGGCAGTCCGGACAGGGCCGGCTCGACGATAATGCTGGTGAGAACGCCCGTCTCCCGTTTCTCTGTGATCTCTGGGATACTCGAGTACTACCTAGACCTGGCGAACGAGGCCGGAAAAAGCTTCTCAGGAAGCCCACTGCCCAGGCTCAGACTGAAGAGCTTCCCGTACGAGATGGGCAGCGACCACGATATCTTCAACTTCTTCGGAATCCCGGGGACGATGCCCATAACCTGGCCGGACCGCTTCTACCACTCCAGCGGGGACACCATCGACAAGGTCAGCAGGGAGAGCGTTGAGGTCATCGGGAGGGCCGTCCTCGCGACCGCCCTGGCCCTTGCGAAGGGTGATGGGGAGGAGCTCCAGCGCTTTGCCCGTGGATACGCCATGAAATACCTTGGTGAGCTGTCGAGGGAGAGAAAAACTGACGAGGTTGAGCGCCTCGTGATGACCGGCCTCGCCAGGGACTCGCGGTTCCTGGGCATTGAGAGCGGCCACAGGTTTGAGCCGGAGCCCTGGCTGAGATGGAAGGTCAGGGGATTACTGTCGGAGCGCCTCATAAGGGAGGCCGATGAAAAGCTCGCCGAGGAATTCGGTTCACTGACCCGGGACCGGCGGGTTCTGGTGCATCTCCATGAACTGCTGATGCTCGCGGAACTACTTCCCAGGGAGCGGGCCTTTGAGGCGCTCAGGGAGGAATACGGGGAAATCGATGAAGAAAAGCTGGAAAAGCTCGTGGGAATCCTTGAGGCAGCGGGGATCGTGGAGCGGGCTTAGTTCCTGCTGGATTTGGAGCCGCTTTTCAGCTCCTGCTCCAGCTCGTTTATTCTCTTTACGAGGCTTTGCTTGATGTTTTCGAGGACCTCGCTCGGGGAAACGGCGCTGTACGTGTAGCCGAGCCAGCCCTGCTCGATGAGGGTTCTCCTCAGAATGCCCCTCCTGTAGAGGCTGAGAACGTGCTCCCTGACCGAGCGTTCGCTTATCCCGAGCTCCCTCTGTATCTCGGTTATCCTCATAGGCTCCTTCTTGTCGAGCAGAAGCCGGTAAATCCTCAGCTCGGTCTTTTTAACCCCAAGGGAACGAAGCAGCGCCTCAAGCTTTTCGTAGACATCACTCATCCCGCTCACCTGACAATCCCACTTTCCCACTTATGAAGGATTATTTTCATACGGGTTATAAACTTTGCCCGCGATGTTTGGAGCATCATCGGAGGTCCACCCTGCCCAGGTAAATTCCCTCCGGGAGGAACAGCTCCACCGAGTCAACCCCTCTCAGAAACGGCACCATCCTTATCCCCTCCCCCACGTTGAAGCCCTCTATGAACGGGTTTATCGTTGGCAGTATGAGGAACCTTCCGGAGCGGACGAAGACCTTTATCTTCCTCGAAACGCCGCCCCTTTTGAGGGTGTACGCGGGATGGATGTGGCCCAGGTACGCTTCCTCGAACTCTACCCCCGGCAGTCCTGTGTGGCCGTGGAGGAAGAGCCTGTCGTCCACCAGCAGGTGGTCGGTCACCTCGACGTGGGGGAACTTCCCGGCGACCTCCTCTATCCTCCCGTCATGGTTTCCCTTCGTTATGACTGTCGGGATTCCCCTGAGGCTCGAGAAAAAGCCCATAAGGAGGCGTTTCACCGTGAAGCTCAGGCCTATTGGCTCCTTCAGGTCGCCGAGGATTATGAGAAGGTCAGGATCCATTCCGGCGATGAACTCCGCCAGGTGCTCCTCGAAGCGCGTTCTTACCCTCAGCCCGCGTGACAGCTCGAAACCTATGTGGGGGTCGGCAATAAGAAGCGTCCTCCCGCGGGAGGTCTCAATCTCCAGTGAGAGGCTCTCGAAGTCCTTAAAAGAGTACATGGGACCACCGAAAACGGTGGAGAAAAGGAGGAGCATCAGATGAGTCCGCGCTCCTTCCTGCGCTGCCTCTTGAGTCTCCTGACCCTCTTCTTGATCCACTTCCACCTCATTCTTCCCTTCTTCTTCCACTTCCTCGGGCGCCTCTTCATGATCATCACCCCTGAGTTTCTCTCAGGGGTTAGCTCCGGAGGTTCCTTTTTAAGCTTTTCCGTGGGGAAGGGTAGGTACTTTTCGTACGGCTGAAAAGGTTCATGGACACCCGTAAGCGGGGAAAACGGAACGGGAGAGCGGGTTTCCGGTTCTTCAATTTCTCGCATGTTTGCATCCTTGTTATGGCAAGCGGGGAGTTTAAAATGGTTGCCAGTATGTATGCGTTGCCTTCAATATCGCAATCCTGTTTTGGTACCGTTTGGGGTGAGTTACATACTGTTGCTGCGACATGCTTCCCGGAAATCCACCCGCTAACCTTATCAACTCCTCAACCAAACACCGAACGGTGATGGCATGAAGGTGGCCTACGTTCAGATGGAACCTGTTTTTCTGGAACCGGAGGCGAACTACTCGAAAGCCGAGGAGCTTATACGTGCCGCGGCCGACGAAGGTGCAGAGCTGGTCGTCCTTCCGGAGCTCTTTGACACGGGCTACAACTTCAGGAGCAGGGAGGAGGTTCTGGAAGTCGCGGGTCAGATACCCGACGGACCCACGACCCAGTTCCTCATGGAGCTCTCCAGAGAGCTCGGGGTCTTCATAGTCGCGGGGACCGCGGAGAAGGACGAGAGGGGGAGGCTGTACAATTCCGCGGTCGTTACCGGCCCACTAGGCAGCGGATATATAGGCAAATACCGCAAGGTTCACCTCTTCTACCGTGAGAAGCTCTTCTTCGAGCCGGGGGATCTGGGCTTTCATGTTTTCAACCTCGGGATCGCAAAGGTCGGCGTCATGATATGCTTCGACTGGTTCTTCCCGGAGTCCGCGAGAACGCTCGCCCTCAAGGGGGCCGACATCATAGCCCACCCCAGCAACCTGGTGATGCCCTACGCTCCCAGGGCGATGCCTATACGGGCCCTGGAGAACCGTGTCTACACGATAACCGCCAACAGGATCGGCGAGGAGTTTGGACTGAGGTTCATCGGGAAGAGCACGATAGCATCGCCGAGGGCCGAAGTGCTGGCGATGGGGAGCGAGGATGAGGAGGAGGCGACCGTTGTCGAGATAGACCTCGGGATGGCAAGGAACAAGAAGCTCAACGAGATGAACGACGTCTTCAGGGACAGGCGCCCCGAGCACTACGCCCTGTGATTACATCTCCCTTTTCTTCCGTATTTGTATGCTGCATCATCGTACTGTTCTGATCACAAAACCCCATTTTTTGGAAAGTGACCAATATATCTGCTAGCGGGTTCGGGATTTTCCAGTGGTGGGGCGGTGTATGTTGGAGATTTTGCATAAATGGGGCTCTGTGGGGGCTCCGCTTTCTGTTTGGAGGCCGGTTTCGAAAGGGTTTTAAGAACAAAAGCCGTAGGACAGTAATGGTGACGAAAATCAGGGGCTACATCCCTGTGGGGGTTCTCCTGCTGGTGGTACTGGGCGTGGGACTGGTCGCCAATGCCGCGGTGTTACTGCCCGGCGCATCGTATCAGAGGGGCTACTTTGGAGCAGGCGCACTTCAGGCCGAGCGGCTTCCCGCGGGCTCCCACGTGACGGGGCACGTGAGGGCGGAGCACCCTTTCTCCGTCTACATCGTCACCTCCGAATCCGGCTACTTTGAGAACGTCACCGCTGGCAGCGTCGTCCTCCGCTGGGAGAACGTGACGGAGGTTAACCTGAACCTCACCACCTCGGAGGGGGCCCAGTATCTCGTCGTAAAGAATGGGAACACGGGACAGGAGATAGAGATAGCGTTCAGCGCGGACCGCTGAAGTCATCGAGGACGAGCGCGGCGATGTCCTTTCTTGGACGTTTGAAGTAGAGGACGTCCCCCACGCGCGTGAATCCGTGCTCCCCCGGCCGTATCAGTCTGGCCTCCCCAAAGAATATCCGCCCGATCGCCAGCTGGGTCGCCAGGTCCCAGTGGTGGAAGTCGAACTCGCCCACCTTTTTGAAGCCCGGCAGCAGGTAATATGTCCTTTTGAACGTCCCCCTTCTGACGTCGTATCCCTCGTGGACGGAGGCGAGGGTGTGGTCTTCTCCCTTGCTCTCGACGAAGAACTCCTTGTAGCCGATGCCGTATAATATCCTGTAAACCCTGTCGGTGTCCTCGATGAGGAAAACTCCGTCCTCGCTCAGCGCTAAGGCAACGTTGGCGAATATCCTCACCGCATCGAAGGGATCGAAGTGTATCATAGTGTTGCCGAAGAGGAGCGCGACCTCGTGCTCTCCAACGAGTTTCGCCGCTTCCCTCACGTCCCCGCGAACCTTCGCCGGGGCGATGTCCAGTCCGGCAAGTTCAATCCACTCGTGAACCCGCTCCAAATCCTCGGCCCTGGCGTCGAGGAGGGTTAGCTTTTTGGCGTTCGTTGCCTTTGCCGCCGCGGTTCCGACTATGCCGGTACCGGCGCACAGGTCAAGGATCCTTCCCCCTCTGGGAAGCTCCAGCTTTTCAAAGAACTCCGCCAGTTCCCTGAACCTTTTTCTCGCCCCCTCATTGCCCGGCTCCATATACCCCCTAGCATAGCGGTACAGCTCCTCAAGGGACATGGCATCACCACGGATAGAAATGCATGAAATTATTTAAATGCATCGAAAGGCTTAAATATTTTGTCAACCTACATTGGTTGACAAGGTGGTGATGATGAAACTGAGGGGAGCAACCCCAATGAACACGTCGGGGCCACAGTTGCTTTTGCTGGCCTTGGGATTCGTGTTCTTTGTAGTCGCACCCTTGGTTTTGGAAACCTTTTGGGTTGGCATTGCAGGTTGGCTGTTCCTTGCGATGTCATGGGGAACATCCGTTGAGATTGAAGACGGAGTCCTTAGGCTTCGGTATCTCTTCGGACGAATGAGCCGAGAAATCCACTTGGATGAGATAGAAGAAGTCAAGGTAATCCGCAGGTTAAGGGCCACTTCGCTTGCCGGGGAGTTCCCCCCGTTTTTCCTGCTTGTGCTATCGACGGCATGCTTTTCCATCCTTGTTGTGCTGACCCATCCAAGCAGAGATTACACAGGTTACACTGTCCTATTTTTGGTTTCTTTTGTGTATCTCCTGCTCCTCATCCTGCCCTTTGAAAACGAGTCCATTGGCATGGCGCTTTTGGCTCTGCCTATGATTCTTGGCTTTCTCCTGTGGCTGGTAGTGCCCGCTGCCGTTGACTTTGCCATGGTTGTTGCAGTTGAGATTGCACTGGTTTTCACGTATCTCAACCACTATGTGAAGGATTACGTCGTTTTGAGAACCTCGCGGGGAAAGTTTTTGATATCCTTTGACGACCAGGATACCTTGGATGTTTTCCTAAAATCACTTGGGGGGAGTGACTTCAATGTTCAAACTTCCTGAAGGCATGGAGAGAGTCTGGCTGATGAGGGCCAGGGGAATGCGCGAGGTCGAGATAGCTGAAGCCCTGGGAATCTCACGCCAGGCCGTGAACAAGGCCCTGAGAGATGCCCGAATGAAGCTTTTTGAGGCCTTTTTAGGTCTCGCAGAGGTTTTCTCCTGGGAAATCGCGAGGGTGAACGCAGAGAAAGGCTTCATGGTCGCGAGGGGGAGGTGCCCCGATAAGACCGTTAGAGTTTACGTCTTATACTTCCCGGGTAAGGGGGTAAGGGCATTCTTCGGGGAGAATCTGCCCGACTACGTGCTTGAGCACGCCGTTGAGGTGGGAATAATCAGAAAGCCCGATAGGAAGGAGCTGATAAAGGCCCTTGAAAGCTAATAGTAACCCTCCTCATATGCTCCGGTTAGGGCCGTGAATGCTGCGTAGAAGATAACACCGAGTGAGATTATGAGAAGGAATACGATGCCAAGCGGACCCAGTTCGTAACCGAGTGCCGCTAAGGCAACCTCCGCCGTTATTAAACCTGAGACAATGGTCAGCGCCCTTGCGAACTTCCGCGCCATGATTCCGGAGAAACCGGGCGCCAGCTGGAAAACCAGCGGACGAGATGCGAGAACCGTCAGTGCAAGGAGCAGAAGGAGCGCCCCACCGAGGATTAGTGTGGTTTCCTTTGAAACGCTTCCCGTTGTGGAGAAAAGCGCAAAAATCCCGAGAAACACCGCCTGGAGACCAATGTATACCTTTAGATCGGGAGGCTCTATCTTTCTCCCCGGTCCTTTGGGGACTTCCTTCGAGAGCTCCTCAAGCTCGTACTCGCGCTTTGCAGTCAGATAGGCGAGGAATATGGTTGTCCCAAGGCCCAGGAGCAGGACAACCGCCAGCCATGCGAACGTCAGAAACGGGGAGAGGATTATAAGAAACACCCCGGTGAGAATAGTTCCAATCCCTGAAACGCGGTTGGCTTTTCTCCTTGCCCTCTCCGAAATATAGGTGTAGCCTATTCTGAACCCTATTCCAGGCTCACCCTTTGAGGTGAGGGTAAGAACTCCCGCGGCGATTATGCCGAGGCCGATGAAGGCCGCCCAGAGGATTCTGAGGAGCTCATACCCGCCCATTCACGCCACCTGTAATCATGCGGTAAATCCCTATGAGAACGGCGGCTATAAGGAGAACCCCACAGCGCCTTTCATCCTCCTGAGATTGAGGGCAGACCCCTCCCTCGTGCCCATCACCCATCGCCCTCCATCCTCTCAAGCGTCTCCATTATCGCGCCTATCTCCATCCTCAGCTCGCTCAGCACTTCCCTGCCCAGCTTCGTCAGGGAATAGTACTTCCTCGGCCTCCCCCCGACCTCCGCCCAGGTGTCCTGGACAAGCCCGCTCTTCCTGAGGCTCTTGAGGATGTCGTAGAGTGCCCCCTCACTTGGGACTATCCTGCCGTCGCTGAGCTCCTCCAGTCTTTTCCGTATTGCGTAGCCGTGGAGCTCTTCCTCCCTCTCCAGGAGCAGGAGCACCAGGTACGAGTAGAGCCCGGAGCGGAGGTCCTTTCTCAGCTTCTTGAGGGCTTTCTCCTTCCTGTCCACCAGCACGTCGCTCACCACAGGGCTTCCTCTTCCTTCGGGAGCTCGACCTTTGCCTTTGGAATAGTGTAGTACAGCAATCCCAGTGCGGCGAGGGCGGTTATAAACTCTACCGCGTACATTACCGGCTCGCTTTTCGTGAGCTGGTAATAGGCTGCCATTGAGTCCATAGCGGTGTGGATTCCTATCACCGCCAGAAGGCCGCTCTTTCCGAATCCCTCCCTGTAGGCGTACGCGAGGTATATCCCGGTTCCGACGTGGAAGAGGACGACGAAGTAGCGTTCCACCATCGAGAGCAGTGCCGCGCTCGTGGGGGACGTCGAGGGGTTCCCCCGTGGCCAGGGCCCCCGCCAGGGCGGCCCCGGCTATAACGAAGACCTCCGTTATTCCGAAGCCCAGCCCCATGAACAGGCCGGTGTTCAGGCTCTTCCCCTTCACGAGGAGGTACTTTGCCCCCTCCTGGACTGTTCCAGCGATGAGACCGAGCCATATCGAAACACCTATGGTGAACGCGGTTCCCCTCGCTATAACGTCGGCGTTGGACTTTATTCCAATTCCGAGGAGCGGAAGCTGCTGGATGGGGCTCTGGATAATCATCGCTATGAAAAACGCCGCTAAACCGAGGGCGAACTCTCCCCACCTCTGCTTTTCGAAGCCCAGGAAGTAGAGCGTTGCCCACGCCAGCAGCCCACCGAGGATGGGGAACGGAAGGAGGTACATGCTCACTCCTCCTCGATCCTCTCAACGACCACCGCCGTGCCGTAGGCGTATATCTCGGCCATGCCCGATGCCACCGCTGAGGTCATGAAGCGAACCCCTATAACTGCGTTTGCCCCCATGTCCTCGGCGTGCAGCTTCATCCTCCTCAAAGCCTCCTCCCTGGCCTCGGCAAGCATCTGAGTATATTCCTGCACCTCTCCGCCCTTGAGGTTCTTGAAGAAGGCCATTATGTCCCTGCCAACGTGGGTGGCCCTGACTATGCCGCCCCTCGCGAGGCCCTTTACCTCGACCACCCTGTACCCTGGCAGGCTTTCGGTGGTCGTTATGATGATGCCGTCCATACTAATCACCCCGATGCATCGAACTTCGAGGTATTGTCTGCTTTAGAATATTTAAGGATTTCTGTCCCGGAAAAAAGAATGGAGGAAATCAGACCGAGTGGTAGTATATCACATAGGTGTCGCCGTCGTCGTAAACTTCCTGCGGGGCAACCCCGTTGGCGTAGGTCCAGCTCCAGCCGGGGTTCGCGTCGATGTCCGGGCCGCCCGCGGCGATGTACGCCGCCCACACGAGTTCAGAGCAGTAGTAACTGTCGCCGTAAACCTGCTTCGTCCACCAGCCCCAGTCGTAGGGCTTGCCCAGCTGATGATAGGCGAAGTAAACCGCGTTCTGCCTGACGTAATCGCTGGTGGCGACGCGCAGAACGGCAACTGTGTCGTATCTGCGGAGGAAGTCGGAGAGAAGGACCATCCTTATTCCAGATTCCCAGGCTTCAATAACGACCCATTCCCCGTAATAACTGTCGTAGTATGCGATTATTCCCGTGTGCGTCCAGTATCCGGGTATGAACTTATCGCTGTTGGGGTTGTGGCCGATGACGATGTCGCCGGAGACGACGTTCCACGGATAGGGGTGCCAGTAGTTGGCGTCGTCCTTGCTGCTGGAGGCCGCAACGGGGTTCAGCATCGCGGCCAGGAAGAGAAGCCCCAGGATTGCAGCAACCTTCCTCATTTGTAGCACCTCCAACGCATTGCAGAAAATCTAGTGCAGTAATGTTTAATAAGAGTTTCGGTTGCACGTCTATGGTTGATAATGTACTTTTAGGTTCACCAAGGTGCTGTACAATTCTGCGAATCGATGGTGATTTAAAGGGTTCCGCCCAACTGTCGGCGGTGGGCAAGATGCACGAGGTTTCGATGCGAGAGGTACTGGATAAGCTGCGAGAGCTAAACGCCAAGCGCGTGCTCATTCAGACGCCCGAGGGTCTGAAGCGCGAGGCCCAGGCCCTAGCAGACTTTCTTGAGGGGAACGGGATAGAGGCCATAATAAGCGGCGACATCAACTACGGCGCCTGCGACCCTGCAGATAAGGAAGCGAAGCTACTCGGCTGCGACGCGCTGATACACCTGGGGCACTCGTACATGATGCTCCATCTGGAGGTTCCGGCGATATTCGTTCCCGCCTTTGCGAACGTTGATGTGGTTCCCTCACTCGAGAAGAACCTTGACGAGGTACAAAAGCTGGGGAGGAGGATAGCCCTCGTCACGACCGCCCAGCATATTCACCAGCTTGAGCGGGCGAGGGCGTTTTTGGAAAAACACGGCTTTGAAGTTATCATAGGAAAAGGGGACTCCCGCGTTAGCTGGCCGGGCCAGATTCTCGGCTGTAACTTTGCCGCGGCGAAGGTGGATGCCGAGGGGGTTCTCTTCATAGGAGCCGGCTACTTCCACCCCCTGGGGGCTGCACTGGCGACGAGGAAGCCAACCCTCGCGGTAAACCCATACTCCGGCGATGCCATCTGGATGGATAACGAGGCCGAAAGGCTCATCAGAAAACGCTGGGCGCAGATAGCAAAGGCCATGGATGCGGAGCGTTTTGGCGTGATAACGAGCACCAAGAAAGGCCAGCTCCGCCTAGCCGAGGCGAAGCGCATCGTTAAACTCCTCCGCGAGCACGGGAAGTACGCGAGGCTTATAGCCATGAACCACATCAGCTACCCTGCCCTCGAGGGCTTCGACTTCGATGCGTACGTCGTAGTTGCCTGCCCGCGCGTCCCGATAGACGACTACGAGAACTGGAGGAAGCCGGTACTGACGCCGCCGGAGGTCGAGATACTCCTGGGCCTGCGCGAGGATTACGAATTCGACGAGATACTCGGGGTGGGGCGGAAGGAAGACGAGCCCCTCGGCATAGCCCTCCACGGTGGTGGGAAGTGAGGAAGAAGCACCTCGCGATTGCCCTCTCCCGCCTTGAGGGTTTCAGAAATCCCAAACCCGAGCTCGAACAATACAGAACTCCAGGGAACGTCGCCGCGGAGCTCCTCTGGTTGGCCCATTCACTGGGGGACATTGAGGGAAGGGTCGTGGGGGACCTGGGTGCGGGAACCGGTGTTCTTTCCATCGGTGCTTGCCTCCTTGGTGCCGCGGGGGTTTACGCCGTTGAGGTGGACGAAACCGCGCTTGAGATCGCGAGAGAAAACGCCCGCTCCCTTGGTATGGAGGAGTGCATCGAGTTCATTCACTCCGAGGTCTCCCGTTTTGAGAGGAAGGTGGACACGGTTGTGATGAACCCCCCCTTCGGCAGCCAGAACCCCCACGCGGACAGGCCTTTTCTGCTCAAGGCCTTTGAAGTGAGCGATGTTGTTTATTCCATACACTTGGCCAAACCCGAGGTGAGGCGTTTCATAGAGGCTTTTGTTGGGGACGCCGGTTTCGAGATAACCCACAGGATAACGCTCCCCTTTGAGATTCCAGCCCAGTTCTTCTTCCACAGGAAGAGACTGGAAAGGGTTCTGGTGGACATTTATAGACTCGAGAGAACATAAAGCGAAAACGATATATTGGATGACGTTCAATTTATTGTGGGTAGAATAGGGGGTGGGTGTATGGATCAAATTAAGGAGATACTAACATCCTGGCGGGCTATGGATGTAATCAATATCGCAAACGATGACGATCATGCGCTCATGTCACTTCTTGGATTGCTGGAGGATGATGACAGCACCGTCCGCCTTCGAGCCCTTATGGCCATTGGAAAGCTTCTTGAGGACTCGGATACGGGTGTTAGGACGCTCATACTGAGTCAGGGTTTCATGTCCCTGGCCAGCAGGCTCACCGATGAGGATCCCAGGGTCGTTTACAGAGCGCTGGAGGTTCTCACGCCTCTCCTTGAGAACACCCCCCTCGACGAGGAGCGGTTCCTTGTGCTTCTGGACGCAGCGGCTCAAGTGGTGGCGGGGGAGGATACCCTGACCTGCCTCTCAATACTCGACCTTTTTGAGAGGGTGCAGGTGCCGCCCCTTGGAAAAGATGGGCTCTCAAAGGTTCGTTCCCTCGTGTTCTCGGGCTCCCTGTGGACGCGGCTCCTGGGTCTCCGCGTTCTCCTCAACATGGGGACGATTGCGGGCTACTGGGAGTTCCTGACGGCCAGTATGGCGGCGCTGATCTCGAGCGGCAACGCCCTGATGATCGAGCTCGGAATCGACTTCCTCGAGGAGGTTCTGGAGTTCCACACGACACCGGAGATGATGAGACGGCTCGTCCGTTTCACTTCCCTGCTCCGGGCGGTTGAAACAGGGGAAGAAAACGTCTTCCTGCGTACCAGGGCGGGAAAGGTCAGAAAGAATCTGGAGAACGTGCTGTTCTCCTACTACAGTTCCAGGCATGAGGAGGCTCTGGATGCGGTCAGGTCGCTCCTGAGTGACGGACGTGGCGAGGATGCCCTCTTTCTCCTGTTCATTATCGGGAAAACCGACCTCCTTCTTCGTATGTGGGAGGCGAACGGCGCCATCGAACCCGATCTCATAGAAGTCCTCAGGCCCAGCAGGTCTGTGTAATTCTTTCCCACTTTTCGGGCGAAAGCGATATATGCCGGTCTCCCCAGGTAATGGTGGAGGATGAACGTGGCCAAATTAAAACTAAGCGACAGACAGCTGTATGCACTCATAGAGGCGGTCAAGCTCGGGGAGGAAATCAAGCCCAGCCAGAGCGCCAAGAGAAAGGCCTTCGCAAAGTACAGGATCGAGGGCTGGGAGAACTCGAAGCTGACGGGCATATTTTACTCCATCCAGCGCAGGCTCGGTCTGATAGACGAGATAATCGAGGAGCTCGTCGGCGTTTCGCCCCTCATCCTCGATCCCTGGCTGAGGGCAACGCTCAGGGTGGCCGTTGAGGTGGCCGTTTTTAGGGATCCCGGCGAAAAGACGCGGGGGCATCTGAAGGGCCTCGCCCAGTTTCTGTCGAAGAGAACCCATCCCTACGTCGGCTATTACTACTACGACCTCCTGCCGAGGATCCTCGAGTACATGCCCGTCATCGACAGTGATGAGAAGCGTTTGAAGTGGGACTACCTGTTTCCGGAGTGGTTCATACGGCGCATGAGGGGACTGCTGGGCAACGAGGCGGAGGCACTGCTCGGGGCCCTCAACGAGACCCTGCCGACGAGCATACGCGTCAACCTCCTGAAGACCACAGTCGAGGACGTTGAAGACTACCTGGAGAAAAAGAACGTCCGGTACGAGAGGAGCAGGAGAGTGGCTACGGTCATCCGCATCCTCGACCCATTCAACCCGGAATGGCTCTTCAACAAGGGCTGGGCGATTGCCCAGGAGGAGGCGGCAGCGGTTGCATCTCTACTGCTGGCCCCAGAGCCGGGAGAAACGGTCGTGGATCTTGCCGCCGCCCCCGGTGGAAAAACGGCCCACATGGCGGAATTGATGAAAAAAGAGGGGAAAATCTACGCCTTCGACGTCGATAAAGCGAGGATAAAACGCATGCGCGAAGTTCTCAAGCGTACGGGCGTTGAGATTGCAGAGACCATCAGGGCGGACGGAAGGAAGGCCCCCGGCATGCTGGGGGAGGAGATCGCAGATAGGGTGATGCTCGATGCGCCATGCACCAGCGACGGAACGATAGCGAAGAACCCCGAGCTCCGGTGGCGCCTCCGCGAGAAGAACATTACGAAGGTCGTCGAGCTTCAGAGGGAGCTCATAGAAAGTGCCTGGAGGCTTCTGAAGCCCGGGGGAAGGTTACTCTACTCCACCTGCTCCATGCTCCCCGAGGAGAACGAGGAGGTTGTGAGGTGGTTCCTGGGGAGACACGATGATGCCGAGCTGGTGCCCCTGAACGGTCCCTACGATCCGGGTTTCCTTCTCGGAACCATGAGGGCCTGGCCCCACAGGCACCGGACGATAGGGTTCTTCTACGCGCTGATTGAAAAGAAGGGGGATTAAGCTCCCTCCCCGTTTTCCCCCGATTTGTTGGGCGGCTCCTCGATTCTGATCTTCAGCTCGTTGGCGAACCAGTTCACCCTCTGCGGGAACGGTATCTCTATTCCCGCCTCGTCGAGGGCCCTCTTGACGTTGTGGATTATCCTCGTCCTGACCTCGAACCACTTCTCGCTGGGCGCCCAGGCCCTTATCGCCACGACCACCGAGCTGTCGTCGAGCCGGTCCACGTAAACCAGCGGCTCCGGCTCAACGAGGACGAGCGGGATTTCATCGAGAACGCGCTTTATCACCTCCACCGCCCTTTCGGCGTCGGCGGCGTAGGCTATGCCGATGTTGACATCCACGCGCCTGACCGGGTAGCGCATGAAGTTCACTATGTTGCTGTTGAAGAGCTTCTCGTTCGGTATCCTGATGAGCGTTCCGTCCCAGGCCCTTATTCTCGTCGAGAGTATCCTTATGTCCTCGACGACGCCCTCCAGCTCGCCTATCTTGACCTGGTCACCGATGAGCAGGGGCTTGTCGAAGTACATGAAAACGCCGGAGATGAAGTTCGAAACGACCGTCTGGGCGGAGAAACCGAGGACGATACCCGTTATTCCGGCCGCGGCCAGCAGGGCGCTCAGTTCAGTGCTCACTCCCGCGAAGCTCAGGGCCATGAAGAAGGCGATGGTTATGAAGAGGTAGTAGAAGACCTTCGCCTTGACTATCGTCTCGGGCCTGGCCTTCTTCCCCGAGCTCATTATCATGTAGTCCTTGGACTTCTTCGCTATCAGGTACGAGAAGTAAAAGAAGCCCATCGCGAAGGCTATGTTGCCCACGGTGGTCGGTCCCAGCCCGTAGCTCATTATGCCGAGCAGGTACAGGGCCCATATGATGCCCCCGAGCACGAACATCCTGAAGACTATATCCGCCGTGTCCTCGTTGATTATCCAGGTCAGGCTCGTTTCCTTTGATTTTCTGATGATGATCTTCCTGACTATCCTTCCGAGGACTATCATACCGAATATTATTACCGCCGCTTCCACGAGGGTCAGCAGGCTGAGGTCTATCTGAATCGGCGCCGGCGAGGTTGATGGGGCCGTTGTGGTGTTGTTGGCAGTCATCACGACCACCTCATCCTGAAGTTGGGGAGCGGTTCGGCCTCATGGGTGGGCTTCAGCGTCCCGTCCGGGGGGTTCCCCGTGTTGTTCACCTCGTAGATTTCCTTCGTCAGCAGGATTATGAGTGGGTAGTAGGCTTTACTTTCCTCGTAGAACATCACGCTGTTCCTTATAGGGAACACTATCCTCTCCACCATCCTCCAGCTCTCCGTGGGGTTGCTGATGACGAGCTTCACCACCCCGGGGGAATCAGGGGGCTTTTCATAGAAGTCGCTCTCGTGGTACCTCGCTATGACCCCCACCGTCTTCTCGCCGTAGAGGGTGTACTTTTCCCGCCCCACGGTAAAGCGGTCTATCTCTAGGTCGCCGCTCCTCACCGAGATGTCGATCGGGGCGGAGAGGTACCCCGTTAGCCGTTCCTTTGGGGGGATGGCGATCCTCTCGGTGAGCCTTATGAACAGAAACTTCACACCATAGCCCTCGGCAGGGGCCGGAAGGATGAGGAACTTTCCCCTTCCCCTCTTTATCAGAACCCTCGTCCCATCCCGGCGGTAGAGGATCTTATCCTCGGATTCCTCAACGAGATGAATTTTTTTGTCCATGATTTTGATGAACTGGGTCTTGAGCTCGTGCTCGCCGAACATGATAGAAAAGTATCCCTTGAAAGATTTAAAGTTTGCCTGAAAAGTGAAAGGGTTGGAGGGCTCAGACCTTCTCGAATCCGATGTCCTCGATCTTGACGTGGGTGAAGACGTTGGCCCCTCCCTGCTCGATGAAGACTCCCTTGGCCTCTATCGGCACCGGAAGGTTGGCCGCGAGGACCGCCTCACCCTGGCCGGTAATGCTCCCGAGGGTGTACGTCCACGAGACCTTCGACACCTTGAAGTCTTTGCCTCCAAGGGTCATTGTCCCGTCCGGATTCACCTCGTAGTTGTACTGGTAGCCCATCACTCCCCAGCTGCCCGTGGTTTCCTGGTAGATGTTCTCGTCCTCGAGGGCCGTCCAGAAACCGAAGTTGTAGAACCCGTACCAGCTCATGTATATGGACTCTATGTCGGCGATGTTCGAGAGCATGTTCATGTCCCCTTCCTGGTAGGGGGCCACGCCCGTCTCACCGACGGCTGCCGGGTTGTAGAACTCAAAAACCTGGTCCCCGTACTTCATCCATACCCCAACGGCGTTGCCTGTGCCCGCGTAAAGGGATGCGTAGAGGGTCAGAAAGTCCAGTGACGGGAACAGGAAGAACGTGTCAGTGTCGGAAGTCCTTTCGATCACCCAGAGGCGGTACTCGAAGGTGCCGTTCATATACTCGGCGTTTATCGGGGTGATCTTTCCGTAGTACTCGTAAACCTCAAACTCTCCCAGGTCCGCCTTCTCCTGCTCTCCGGTCTCCATGTCTATCTTGTTGCCGTAAACGTGTATCTTCGTCGGCCCCCTGCTCTTCTCAACCTCGTACTCGTAGATCGGGCCTCCTTCCTCGGTCCTTATCCTGAGCTTGTACTTTATGGAGGTTATGAGGTACTGCTCGCCGTCTATCTGGATCGGGTTGTATGCGTCCCACGGGTTCATCCATGATGCGTACTCCGATGTACCGGTTTCCGTTTCGGTTTCGGTTGTGGTTCCGCCCGGGCTCTCCGTCGTGCTGTATCCTCCCCCGCCGGTTCCCGCGCTGGTGGTGTGACTTCCCGTGTCGGTGGGGGACTCAGATGTCGTGGGGCTCTCCTCTCCCCCGCCTCCGAGACATCCACTAACGCTGACAAAAATCAAAAGTACCAGGAAAACTGCAAGAACAGTTCCAAATTTCTTCATATCTTCTCAACTCCTTCTTTTCTTATATTAAATACATGTTTGGACTATTTAAATTTTGGGTGTTAATCTTTGGCATAGAGCCAAAACCCTCCCGTTTCCCCCGAGACGAGCATCACCTTTCCGTCGTCGCTCAGCTTTATGTAGCCGAGTGAATCTCCCGGAACCCTAACGTTGAAGACCTCATGGAAGTCGTCGAGCGAGTAGCAGTGAATAATACCGTCTTTGGCGGTAACTACGAAGTCCTCGTTGGCGAAGTAGGGAAAGCCCGGAATGGTTCCTACCTCCGTGAGGTTCCACGTGAGTACATGGGTGTCCCCCAAGGGCTCGTGCCGGAGCAGGTATCTTCCGGTGGGAATCAGAGTCCATCTGAGCAGTACCGTCTGGTCGAATGGATAGTTCCCCTCGGCCAGCAACTTTCCGTCCTCGGAGAAAATCCTCAGCTTCCCATCCTCGCTCACCAGCAGTTTATCGCGGTAAGCAAGTACCCTGCTCGTGTTGAACGTCAGGATTCTCCTTCCGTCCTTGAAGACGAACGCCCTCTCCTTTTCCGACAGAACGGCGAGCCCGGAGTCCGAGACGGACTTGAGGTCGTAATCATCGGGTGCGAGCGTGATTTTTTCCCCGTCGCAGTGGAGCTCCTGCTCCGTGGGGGATACTGTCACCAGGTAGCAGACGTGGTTTCCGCTCGGCGATCGGAGCATGTAATCCGCAACCGCGCCGGCTCCCCCTCGTCTCTCCTCGCCGACAAAACCATTCCATGAAAAGATTCTTATCCCTGCGAACCCTCCGTAGGACGCCAGAACCCAGGCCTGGTCTCCAACCACGGCGACGCTCGAAACCACCGGCTGTATTTCGCCCTCGTCCCTTCTTAGGTTCAGGGTCTTGTTGCTCCCGTCCGGCTTGACTAAGTACAAAAGACCGCGGTTCCAGTCTATAGCGGCTGAGAGGCTTCCGTCCGGGCTCATGTCCATGAAGGGTATTCCCGTGGTGTCAGCGCTCCAGACTACTCTCATCTCCCAGGTTGAGGGCTCCTGCGTTGTAGTGGTTTCGGGCTGACTCGCTGACGGCTGGCTTGACGTCGTGGGGGAGGGAGAGCCCGTGGTGGCCTCTTCGCCCATACAGCCGCTGGTGAGGACCATGCTGGCTATCAGAAGTGCCAGCAGGATTGCTTTGGTTTTCCTCATGCAAACCTCCTCCGTCACCCGCCAAGAAAGGAAAGCGGGTACTGCGGAATATACTCCTACCTTCTACATGACTCTATTAAAAATTTTCCAAGGCTTCAAACGGCTTTGTAGCTCTAAAAAGGCCATCTGAATGTCAATATCTCTCTGATTACGTTTTTCCCAGGATTTCAAAGAAACCGCCCGCCTCCCATCCGGCGAGCCTTCCCACGTACGCGGCCAGGTCGAAGACGTGGGGGATCTTCGAGATGATCCCGATGTCGGCCGTTGCGACGATCTCGAAGGCCTTGAGTTCAAAGTCGGGGCTTTTGACGAGTCTTACTTCTCCCTGAACCCCCTCCCGGATGAGGGCTTCTTCCGTTAGCCTCTTCACCTCCCCGCTCCCGGGGACGTTCTTCCCGTAGAAAAACACGGCCTTTTCAATGTCCAGTCCATCGAGGGCACGGGCAAGGTGGCCGAGGAGCCGCTCCGTACCTTCGTTGAGTCTGTACCTTCCCTGATACTTCAAATCCCTCACGAGCCCGTCCTCGCAGAGGATAGCTTTTCCCTCGAGGAGCGATTCGAGTGTTATCAGGACGTTGAAGCCGTCAACCGCTAGAACCCTGCCCCCGAGCTCTTCCGGCCTCAGAAGCTTTCTCTCCACCTCTTCTATCCATTCGTCTGAAAAAACGCATCTGGCCAGGAGGTAGCGCTCGCCCTTGGTCAGCCTGTAGTGGTTGGCCACGAACTCGAGGGCATAGCTCTTCCGGTAGCCCCTGTTGAGGAGGTACTTCAGGTCGCGGTAGGCTTCGATCAGCATGGATAAAGAAACGGTGGGGGATTAAATAACCTTCTCCATTACCTCGGTGCCTGTGTGTATCCTGAGTCTGACCCTCCCGCCCAGGAGGGAACTCTTGACCTTCTTCGTCAGTATCTCGTCCACCTGGAAGATTCCGGCGGGATGCTTCATCCATATCTCGATGAGTATCGGCTGCTCCTCGTTTCCTTCCCTTATCTCCACCCTCTCGATGGCCAGAGCTGAAACTGCGTGGATGTCGACCTTGTCCTTCTTGTGAACCAGCCTGCTCCTTCCCGCTTCCATGTCGCAGCCGTCCGCTATCGTAACGAGCGAGCCTTCTATGGTCGTGCACGGAACGGCTTCATCGTGGGTGTAGATGGCGTTCAGCGTTAGGGCCTTGAGGAGGAGCGGGTCGTCCATCTCGAATTCCCTCACGAGGGCATCTATTATCGGTTCCGCCAGGAGAACACTGAACTGGTAGTGGTTTATCCTGTGTATCATGTTCCCGGTGTCGTGGAACAGCGCTCCGAATGCCACTATGAACTTGCTCCACCTGAAGGGCTTTCCGAGCTTCTCGGCCGTCGTCCCGATTCCAAACTTCCTGATGATGTTCAGGAGCTCCAGCGCGCGCCTCGTCGTGAGCAGGACGTGGATCGGCCCGTGGTCGTTGAAGCCGTAGACGTTCAGAACGATGTAGTTGGTCGTCTCGAAGTAGTAGTGGTACTCCCTGAATGCCCTCTCGTAGAGCCCGTAGAGCTCCTCGTCGCCGAGGAGTTCCCTAATCTCGCCCAGCAGCTCTTCCTCCGTGTACATCCTTTTCACCCAAAGGCATGGAGAAGAGGGGGTTTTAAGGATTGCCGTTTTCAGTCGAAATCAATAAATACAACGAACATAAAGTGAGGAATGTGGTGGTTATGGAAAGTGTCCGGGCAGTATACAAGCATGGTGTGCTGGTTCCTGAAAAAAAGCTTGACCTGAAAGAGGGGGAAGAGGTAATCATCGTACTCAAAAAGCCTGAACGGATTAGTAAGTACTTTGGGATGTTCAAAAGGGAGCGTGTTGAAGAGGTTATCGAGGAGATAGAGAATGAAGGTGTTCTTTGATAGCAATGTGTTCCTTAAATTTTTTGGAGGCGACGAGAAGGCTCGCTCTCTCATACTGCTCGCTGAGTCGGGAGATGTTGAGGGAGTCATCAACTCTGTAGTGCTCTCCGAGGTTACGTATGGATACCTGAGACTGGCCACAGGTTTGGGACCTTACAGTCTTAAAAAGAAGCTTCCAAAGCTCGATGTTGACATTTCTCCCGTTGAGGAACTACTCTCCGGCTTTACGCTTTTGAACCCTTCCTATTCCATTGGGGAGTTTCTCAGCGTGGTCTCCCGGTATGGCCTCCTGCCGAACGATGCCATCATAGTATTGACGTGTATGGTTGAGGGCATTGAAAAAATCGCCACCTTTGACTCAGATTTTGAAAGGGTGGACTTTCTTGAGATAGTTACTGTCTGATTACCCAAGCATGCCCTCAAGCTCGAGTATCTTCTTCGAGCGAAGGTAGACGACAGGAACGCCTTTCTCGCGGAGACGCCTCTTCAGACCCTTGTCGTTGGTGCAGACTATAACGCGCTCGTTCTTCACCGCGAAGTCGAAGATCTGGTCGTCTATGGGCCTCTCACCGAAGCGGCCCATCTCAACGACCTCGAACCTCTCCGCGAGCTTTTTGGCCATCCTGATGGCGAGCAAATCTTTCCCTCTGGACTTCCTCTCTATGACATCCAGCTCCTGGAGGACGACGTTTGGGACGGCTATCCTAAACCTCACGTCGAGAACCCTGTTCAGCTCGCCGATTATGTCGACACCGAACTGCCCCGGAACCAGGAGAAAGTTCGTGTCCGGAATCACCAGCCATTCCCGTCTTTCAGGCATCAGTCTCACCGAAGGTTAATGGAAAAGAAGAGGGTTCACTCCCTTATGAAGCCGTAGCCTATGAGGCGCCACCTTGAGCCGACCTGCCTGCTGATGGCGACCCTGTCGCCGACTTCCGCGCATATCGGTATCTGGAGCTTGAGCTCGACCTCGTCCTTCCCCAGGCCGGTGACCAGACCCATGGTTCTCGCGGTTCCGACGTTGAGGAGGAGAACCTCGCGCCTCTTTATCGGCTCGACCTTGAGCTCCTCCTCGGTTCCTACAACGCGCTCGAGGAGGTGAACCTCAAGCCTGAGGTCGTCCCAGACCGGCGGGAGCTGGCCGGGCTTTCCGACGACGTTTCCGGCCATCAGGTCGCCCTTGGTGAGGTACGGGTCGAGCTTGGTTCCAACGCCGACCAGACCGCCCGGATAAGCCTCGTCCACGAACTTTCCGCCCGCCTGGAGGGAGGTTATCTCCGTTGTTATCGGCTCGTACTTTATCCTGCCGTGGTCCTCGTAGGGAACGCCGGGGCGAATCTCTATCTCGTCGCCAACCTTGAGCTTGCCCTGGATTATCGAACCTCCGATGACGCCGCCGACGAGCTTCTCGGGCTTGGTTCCTGGCTTGTTGACGTCGAAGCTCCTGAGAACCAGCATCTTGGGCGGCTTGTTGAGGTCGTGCTTCGGGGTCGGTATGAACTCCTCTATCGCCGCGAGGAGAACGTCAACGTTCGCGCCGTGAAGGGCAGAAATCGGGATTATCGGGGCGTTCTCGGCAACCGTACCCTTGACGAACTCCTTTATCTCGTGGTACCTCTCGATGACCTTTTCCCTGTCAACCAGCTCGATCTTGTTGAGGGCTATGACGATGTTCTGATTCCCGACTATCTGGAGGGCCATGAGGTGCTCCCTGGTCTGGGGCATTATTCCCTCGTTGGCGGCTATGACGAGAACCGCGCCGTCCATGAGAGATGCTCCCGCGAGCATGGTGGTCATGAGCGCCTCGTGTCCGGGGGCATCTATGAAGGAAACGCGCCTCTCGAACTCGGTCTCGTGGCCGCAGTACGGGCACACCGGTGAACTTGAATACCTTCCGCAGCTCGGGCACTTCCTCATCTCCGCGTCGGCGAAGCCTATCTTGATTGTGATACCCCTTCTCATCTCTTCGCTGTGGGTGTCGGTCCAGATACCGGTCAGGGCCCTTGTGAGTGTCGTTTTACCGTGATCAACGTGACCAACCATTCCGATGTTAACTTCAGCCTGTCTAAACTCCTTCTTCTTTGCCATCTTCTCACACCCCTAAGATTAGACCGCGGGGACATTTATTAAGGTTACCTCGATGGAGAGAAGTTGAGCGGGATAGAAGAGCAATAAGTTTGGGAAAGGAGGAAGCTCAGAAGACGAGCTTCATGTTGATCTGGACGATCTCGGGGCTGATGGTGTTGCCCCTGACGGTCTTCTTCCTCCTCTCACCCCTCTCCTTGGGCCTGAAGCCGGGGCCCCTGGAGACGAGGATCTTGACCCTCCTCGGGCCGTGGACGTCGGGCCTCATGGCGAAGCCGTCCTTGTCGGTTCCGCCGGTTATCCTGAGCTTGGCATCGCCCGGAATCTCCTCGCCGAATATCTCGGTGAGGTTGAGTCCGAGCTCGCTCGCCGGTATCTCCTCTCCAATCCTCTTTCCTATGAGTCTCTCGGCCTCTTCGCCGCTTATCTCGACCTGCCTGGCTATGCCGTTCTTCGGGTTGGATATAACGAGCTTAAAGGTCGCCATTTCCTCCCACCTCCTATGTCATTAGCGGGATTCATTGGGTAAACCCCTTATCCAGTGAGCGCTGTGGTTTGGCCTTTAAAAAGTTTCCTCCTGAAATTTGAAGGGGTAGAGCTCACCCCTTGCCAAGACGGTGGATCCAGTACCACAGCCTCACGGTGTACTCAACCGTTGGCGGATAGCTCTGAACGATCTCGGTAATCTCCATGTTCTTCTTGAAAGTTGGTGTCTCTATGTTTTCGAGGAGCTTCTCGAGGGCCTCCCTGTCTGGGGCATTCCATATTGTGTAGCCGCCGCCGTCGAAGTTGTACGATGCCACGAACTCGAAGCCTTCCGGGAGCTTGACCTTACTGAAGAAGTCAGCAGCTTCCTTTGCCGCCACGATGGCCTCTTCATCCGACCAACGGTGGGTGACTAGGAACATCGCCATACTAACACCCCCAAATATTGACAAAATTTCATACGTTTTTGCCAGACGGAGCGCCGCTGGGTGAGAAGGGTCGCTGGCTTCCGGGCGCTCCGGTTGGGATTCACCCAGACAGAACCTGCTGTTTGGATGCTCGTCCTTATATTATATAAACATTGTCATCAAAAATCTTGATGTTTGCAAACTATACTCCGGCATGGGGCGGGACTCCCGATGCCACCAATCACAACTTTTTTATATATTGGAGAACCCTACCTCCTTTAAGAGGTGAGAGAAAATGGCAAAGGAGAAGACCACACTTCCCCCGACCGGTGCCGGTCTCATGAGGTTCTTCGACGAGGACACCAGGGCGATAAAGATAAGTCCGAGGGGCGTCATTGCGGTGACGCTCATACTCGTGGCCCTGGAGATACTCCTGCACGCCTTTGGCCCGCAGCTCTTCAGCTAAATGAAGCTCGTCTTCTTTAATCCCCTTGCGTTCAGCTCTTCGTTGATTATTCCCCTAACAACTTCCTCCAGCTGGGTCTGCAGGAGCCTGTCAACGTCCTCTTTTATCTTGTCTATGTCGTGCCTGAGGCCCTCCAGGAGCCGTATGTATTCCTTGGCCATCTCAAGCTGGCCCTCCTGCCTCACCAGCTGCTCCTTGAGGTGCTCGAAGTCCTCCTTCATTATCTGTAGCTTCCTGAGCTCGCGCTGGAGCTCGTCCAGCTGCTTGGTCTGACCATAGTTCTCCTCCCTGAGCTTTTCAATGGCCTTTTCCTTGGCTTCGAGCTCCCGCACCAGGGCGTTGTACTCCTCGGCTATCTGGTTGAGCCTCTCGATCTCCCTGAGGGGCGGGACTTTGCCGTTTCCGAGGATTATGACGTCAGGACCAACGTTGACTATATCGCTCGGTCTTATCTTGAGCTTCCTCTCGCTGGAGAACATGCTCTGGCCCTTACCGAGGTTCTCCACTTCCTTCATCTTGAGGATGAAGTAGAACTGGTCGCCCTCAACCTCGACGTTTATATCGGTGACATAACCCAGTATCTTCCCATCCGTCAGGGATATGACGAATTTGTTGATGAGCTGGTTGGCTTTAGCTTCACTACCCTCTACCATAAAACACCACCGGAGTGACTTGTACCTTGGCATACTTAACTTTTCCGCCAAGGCTTATAAGGCGAAAGAACTTCATCGCTTACGGTGAGAGGGATGATAATATTCGTGGGACGTTCGAACGTTGGCAAGAGCACGCTCATCTTCCGCCTGACCGGCAAGTGGGTCAAGAGGGGCAAGAGGCCGGGGGTTACCAGGAAGCCGGTGGAGATAAACTGGCGCGGAAAGCTGGTGGTGGACATGCCCGGCTTCGGCTTCATGAGCGGCGTGCCGAAAAGGGTTCAGGAGAGGGTGAAGGACGAGATAGTTCACTTCATCGAGAACAACGCCGAGGGGATAGAGCTGGCGGTTCTGGTTGTTGATGGCAAGGCTGCCCCGGAGATAATAGAGCGCTGGGAGAAGCGCGGGGAGATACCGATAGACGTGGAGTTCTACCAGTTCCTGAGGGAGCTGGGGATTCCGGTGATAGTCGCGGTCAACAAGATGGACAAGATAAGGAACATCCAGAAGACCATAAACTTTCTCGCCGAGAAGTTCGGCGTCCCCTACGTCGAGGTGCCCGAGACGTTCATACCGATATCCGCCAAGTTCGGAAAGAACCTCCTTGAGCTGAGGAAGCTCATGGAGAAGAAGCTTGGGGAGGGCAGGAAGCGGCCCTCCACGGAAACGGAGTCAGAGAACCTCGAGAACGATGTGGGTGATGGTCTCCTTGACGCCGTCGAGTGAGGATATCTCCTCGAGTATCTCATCGAGGCGGGTCTTGTCTGCCTCAACGATGAGGTCTATGTCGCCGGTGACGCGGTATATCTTCTTTATTTTGAGCTTCTTTATCGCCTCGTAAACCTGCCTCCTCTTCGTGGGCTCTATTCTCACGAACACAAACACATCGCCCTTCTTCTCGCCGAGAAGGTCAAGGGCCCTGTCGGTTAGGTCTATGAAGCCCCTCCCGGTTCTTATGTAGCCGAGTTCTTTAAGCACCTTAAGGTGGTTGCTGAGGGCCTGTCTGGTTATCCCGAGTTCGTCCGCAAGCTCGTCCTGGGTCTTCTCAACGGTGTGGACCTCTATGGTCTTGCCCTCCTCGTGGAACTTCCTGAGCAGTTTGATCTGCCTCGGGGTAAGGGTGGCCTTCTCCTCCATTTTTAAACCTCCTTTTGCATGATTCTTATTTACACATTTATTAAACCAACGATTTTCCAGGCCAATGTCAAATTTTTGTTGGCCTATATTCTGTGGCATATAACATATCTTATAAGTCTTTTCATTGTACATGTTCTGACCTTTCCTTCTCGGGCTTCGTATCCCAGCCGGGGTCGTTGGCTCCCCTTCGAGATTCTGGGTCGTTTCCGGATGTGCCGCAGTTATCTTTTTAATTTCTCTTTCCAACCTGCTCCCATGAACAAGGCGGGATACACCACGGATGTCCCTGAGGATCGTTTTGTCCTTCTCGATGAACTGTCCTCCAGAGACCGACCCCTTCGGGTTATGCTCGTTGGGGGAACCGACAGCGGCAAGACGACGCTCCTCACGTTCCTGGCCAACGGCCTGGTTGAAAGGGGTCTTAGGGTCGCGATTGTGGACAGCGACGTTGGTCAGAAGGGAATCCTCCCGCCAGCGACGGTCAGCCTTGCCTTCGTAGACGGGCCGTTCTCCAGTCCGAGCGAGCTCGAGGGCTTTGCTCACTACTTCATAGGGACGACCACCCCCGGCCAGTACATCGGTGAGATGGCGGTGGGGGTTAAGAGGCTCACGGACATCGCCGCTGAAAAGGCGGACGTCGTCCTGATAGACACTACCGGCTTCGTCACGGGAACGGGGGCCGAGCTGAAGCGCCTCAAAGCCGAACTCGTTAGGCCGGACCTCATCGTTCTGCTTGAGCGGGCTGGGGAGATGGAATACCTGCGAAAGGTCCTCGCCCCGTACGGTGAAGTCGTCACTCTCTCTGTCAGCCCCGCCGCGAGGGAACACTCCCGCCGGGAACGCAGGGAGGTCCGGCGGGAGAAGTGGAGGGCATACTTTTCGGACTCCCAGACCGTTGAGGTGGATCTGACGAAGGTGATTCCTGGGGGCACGGAGCTCTTCCGCGGCAGGCCCCTGAAGGGGGAAGAGCGCGAACTGCTCTCCACGCTCTTCAAGTGGCTCGTGGTGGCCGGGTGGAAGGGGGAGCACTACACCGTCGTCAAGGTCGATGCGGAGGGCTTTTCGAGGCAGTACGCCCGCCATTCCCTCCACGCCATAGATTTTGAGAGACTGAGCAACCTTCTCGTGGGTTTCATAGATGGGAAGGGGCTCTGTATGGGCGTTGGCATACTGAAGTGGATAAACTTCAGCGGAATGAAGGCTCAGGTCCTCACCCCCCTATCCCAGGAAGAGGTGGAGAATGCGGCAGAACTGCGCTTTGGCCGTATACAGGTGCTTGAAAACGGTGAGGAACTTGGTCTCCTCAGGCGGGAGGAGCTGTAGCAAAGATTTTTAAGTCAATAACCTAATCGAATTAGGTGAGCCTAATGGAATTCAAGGCCTTCATCGAGATAACCCGGCCCCACAACTGTGCCCTGGCCGGAGTGGTGGGTATCCTTGGGTCGATCGTGGCGGTTGGTCACCTCCCCGACGCCCTGACGACGGCCCTTGTCTTCCTAGTGGTCACCCTGGGGTGCGCCGGGGGCAACACCATAAACGACTACTTCGACTACGAGATAGATAAAATAAACCGCCCTGACAGGCCGCTCCCCAGGGGCGCCATGGACAGGAGAACGGCGCTTCACTACTCCCTGCTGCTCTTCGCGGTGGGGCTGGTGCTGGCGTACATGATAAACGTCTACGCCTTCCTGCTGGCCCTTGTGGCGTACGCCGCCATGTTCCTCTACGCCTGGAAGCTCAAGCCTCTGCCCTTCGTCGGCAACCTTGTCGTTGCGGCCCTGACCGGTGCGACGCCGCTTTACGGTGCGGTCTCCGTTGAGCACCTCGGCCTGGCCGGCTACCTGGCGGTGTGCGCTTTCCTGGTGAACGTGGCGCGCGAGGTTATAAAGGATATCGAGGACGTTGAAGGTGACCTTGCGAAGGGTGCCAGGACCCTGCCCATAGTGTGGGGGAAGAGGAACGCGGCCTACCTCGGTGCGGCCTTCGCGGTGCTGACGGTGGTGGCCTCTTTCCTCCCGATAACGGCGGGGGTCGGTCTCGGCTACTACGCGATGGTGCCGGTTGACCTTGTAATCCTCTACGCAGCATACCTCATACTTCGCTCCCAGGATAGGGAGGCGGCCCACAGCTCCCAGAAGCTGCTGAAGGTGAGCATATTCCTCGCCGTGATGGCTTTCCTGATTGCGGCGCTGGTCTGAACCATGAGAAACAAAACTGGAGGTGAAGTTCATGGAGTTTAAGGATGAACTCTCACGTGCGCTTGAGGGGGACGGTCTCTGGACCGTCGTTACGTTCAAAACGCCTCACGGGCCGGGGGTGACCCTTGAGAAACTCGTTGAGGCTGTGGAGAGTGCCGGCTGGAGCGTTACGTTCAGGGCCAACTGGTGGACCGCGGACATACCCTACGGCCTCGCCAGGCTGGATCTCAAAAAGGGGAACAGGGAGAAGATACTCCTCGGCAAGTGGATTCTCGGCTCGAGCTGCGAGCTGATAAGGCTGGAGAACATGGCCCTTGAGAAGGGCCGCGACGAGTTCTTCCGCATGGTGGACAGCATAACCTCGACGCTCATCCACGACCCGGTCATAAGGACGATGAGGGAGCAGTACTGACTCCCGCTTCTTCTATTTTCCGGGAGAACTAAAAAGAGAAAGAGCTCACAGCGGCTCGTAGTAGCCTATCTCCGGCTCGTATATCTCCCCATCCGCGAGGAGCTGGGTGATTGCGTCCTCGATGAGCTCCTCATCGAAGTCGGAGGAGAGCTTCTTGACGATGAACTTGTGGGAGAGCGCCTTGCCCTTCTCCTGGAGCAGATTGAGGACTGCTTTCTTAGCTTTCTCGAGCTCAGGGTTCTCCTCTTTGGCCTCTTCGGCTTCGATGATTTCCTCCTCTTCAAACAGAGCTTCCTCCGTGCTCCTCTGCTCAAGCATCATGGTGTAGAGCTCGTCTATCGTTATCAGCATCTCCTCGCTCACGCCCCGGTTCTTGGCGATGACCTTTGCCTTCGCGGTGATGCCGTACTTGTCGTATATCTCAAAGGCTATTCTGGCCTTCTTTGCGTGCTCAACCTTCTCTTTGAGGGTCTCGAAGCGGTGGAGTATCCACATGTTGGGCTCGACCCTGGTTATTCCTTCAACGAGTATCTGCTTGTCCTCACGCCACTCCCCGACCTTTCCGATTATCTGCACGAGGTCGCCCTTCTTCACGAGCCTCACAAAGCGCGTGTCGTCGCGGAAGCCGAGAACCCATATCGTTCCGGTCCCGTCGTCGATCTGGAGCTTGCCGTAGGTCTCGTCCTCGCTTATCACCGGCTCGCGGACGACCGTGGCGACAACCTTGACGCGGTAAACCTTTCGGGCGTCCTTGGTTATCAGGTAGTTCGGCTCGAAGTCGCCCTCACTCCTGACGTAGTAGCCGTCGATGATGTCCCTGATATAGACCCTGCTCGCTGGCAGGCGCTTCTTCATATCTCCTCACCCCCGAAGAACTCCACGATGCCCTCAACCCTGGGCAGAACCTTTCTTTCGAGCTCCCTTATCTCCTCCAGGGCCTCCAGGTCGGCGTTGCTGAAGTCCTGAACGACCTCGCCGTAGATGTGGGTTTCCTCCTCGTTCCTTATCACGCGCCCTATGACCCTGACCACCTGGCCCTCCGCGGGGAGGACGTTCTCCTCGCTCTCTATGAGTATGACGCCGGTTCCGTCGTCGAGCCAGAAGGTGTAGTCCATCTTGTCGACCTTAAACGCCCTGCCGATGAGTGAAATCCTCGTATCGTCGTCGCGTATCTCGCCTATCTTCCTCTCGACGGCGGGCTTTCTGCGCCTGAACCTGACTTCCTCCATTTCACTCACCACCCTCAAGCTCCGTTATGGCCCTCTTCAGCTCGGCCCTCACCCTGGCTATCTCGCGCCTCGGATCGACCTCGTCCCAGCCGAAGGCCTTCAGTATGAGTCCCAGGAACTTGTCGTCCACGACGTTGCCCCTGACGACTATCTCCCTGCCCAGCAGGTAGTAATACTCGTCCTCCGCGAGCTTTCTTCCGGCTTCCCTGAGGGTCAAACCGCTCTCAACAAGCTCCCTGAGCTTCTCAGCTATCTCCTCTGGGTCCCGGCCTATCAGCTCCGCGGCATCGTCTCCGAACAGGGTCGTCCTTATGTAACCGCTCGAGTCGTCGAGGCCGAAATCCACTATGGTTATCTTCGTGGGCTTCACCTCGCCGTGCTCCGGGCATATCCAAGACTCCGTGGTCGGGTCGTAGTCCACCTTCCTCCTGCACTGCGGGCAGGCGTCGTAGACCGTCACGCGGTAGAGCCTCGCCACGGTTCCGCGAACCTCGACGAACTTCTCCCCTCCCATTAGCTCGCCTATCTTCCTCCTCTGATAGTTGTAGCTCCTGACCTCCTCGAGCGGGGGTATCTCATCGGCCCTCGGATCCTCCGGGTTCGGGATTATCCTCGTCCTGAAGTTGGCGTGGAGTTCTATCCCGTTCCTGCCTTCCCTCACGCCGGGGTCGATTATTTTGATGATATCTCCTGGGTTGAGCTCGCTGTAGTACTTGGTGATGAGGCTGTCCCAGAGAACGAGCCTTGCCTTGCCCGTTGAGTCGTAGATTATGAGGTTAGCCACGTGGCCGGTTGAGCCGTCCCTCTTCTTGTACTCCCTCGGCGGGTACTTCCTCATTATCCTCGCAACGACGTTAACGCCGGTCATTCCGGGCACGAGGTCGGCTATGTGGAGGAGCTCCTCCCTTCCCTCAAGGTTAACCCCGAGCTCCTCGGCAAGCACAACCGCCGCGGCGTGCTCTGAAATGCCATCACGGACCGCTATCTGGGATATTTTTTCCTCGATTTCATCCCTCGAAAGGCCCTTCTGCCCTTTGATCATCTCGATAATCTGCTCCTTTGTCAGTACTCCCATAACACTCACCTTAATGGTAATTGTGGGTTCGGGTATTTAAACCTTTCTCCAAACCCCCTCCTGAAGGGATTTTTCGAGAAACAGGCCCTGTTTTCTCCCAGTGGGTGGAAATAGGGGGATTTAAGGGCCAAGGGCTCATTCCTCAGCCTCAGGAACCGTTTCGCCACCGCCGGATTCTCCGACCCCCGCGACTTCACCCGGACTTTCTTCGGATTCCCCGGACTCTTCATTGCCCCTCCCGTCGAGCTTCGCTATGAGGTCGCTGTACTCCGCGTGAACCACCTTCCTGAAGGCCTCTTTGATTATGTTGGGGTCGTTCTCGGGGAATCCGTAGAGCTCGGCGAACTTCGGCGTCGTTCCGAGGAGCTTCGTCCGCTCGTACGGCTCTGCATAGATGAGCCCCATCTCCAGGAGCTTCCTTATGTGCTCGTACGCCTGGCTCCCGCGGAGCTTTACCACCTTGCTCTGCTCTATCGGCTGGAGATAGGCTATGAGAGCGAGGGTTTTCAGCTCGCCCGTCCGTAGGTCCGGTCTGGGCATCAGATGGACGACGCGCTGACTGTACTCCTGCTTCACCTGCATAACGTACTTGTCCCCCAGAACTCTGACGACCTCTATGGCGCTCTTTCTCTCGGTATACTCGGCCGCTATAAGCTCGATTAGCTTCTCCAGGTAGTCGAGTGACCTTATACCGAGCGCCCTTGAGAGCTCCTTGACGCTCAATGGCCTTCCAGAAACGAATAGGGCCGCTTCCACGAGTGCCTTGTCTTCGAGCAGTCCCATTACTATCACCCCTGTTCCGCCATCTTGGGTGTGGAGGTATATAGGGTTTACCTTCCGGGCCCTTCCTTTAACCCGATGGGTGTCGGCTGAATCTGCCCTCCATCGTGAAGGGATTTTGGGAAATCCGCAGGGCCCTCCCTGAACATCACAGGTGCGTGGTGTTGAAAAACATCCAGCCGTGGCCCTGTGACTAAACCGTAAAATTTATAAACCCAAGTCTGGAGGTCAATAGCGGTACGGCGGTCATAGCGGCGGGGTCACACCCGGTCTCGTTTCGACCCCGGAAGTTAAGCCCGCCAGCGATCCCGGGAGTACTGCCCTCCGAGAGGGGGCGGAAAACCGGGAACGCCGCCGGCCACTCAAACGCCCGGGTGGTGTAGCCAGGCCCATCATACGGGACTGTCACTCCCGTGACTCGGGTTCAAATCCCGACCCGGGCGCCATACAAAATTTTGCACCACCATAGTTCGGCTTGAGAGGGCTCTTTTTCAGTGCACACTTGGAATGGCTTCTTTTGGACGTGTTTTAGGGCCAGACTTTGAGAATGAACCCTTCGGGAATGCCTCCTCAAAAGCACAAACCGTTCCGTTAACTCCCCGTGACGGGTTTAATCCCTGAAGAACCAGAACAGAAAAGAAAAACCTCAGCGCTCGAGCCTCTTGATGCCTTCTCTCGTGCCAACGAGGACTATGTCGGCTATGTCCGCGAAGATGCCGTTCTCAACGACGCCCGGGATGTTGTTGAGCTCTATCTCAAGGTCAAGAGGGTCGTCTATGCGGTGGAACCTGGCGTCGAGGATGAAGTTGCCATTGTCCGTAACGACCGGCCCGTCCTTCTTGCTCGCTATCCTCAGCTCTGCCGTCGCGTTGAAGACCTCTATCTCCTCGGCTATGGCGCGCCAGGCTGCTGGGATGACCTCGATGGGAACTGGAACCTTCTGGCCGAGCCTCTCGACGAGCTTGCTCTCGTCAACGAGGACGAGGAAAGTCCCTGCCCTGTACTCGATTATCTTCTCCATGGTGAGGGCAGCGCCGCGGCCTTTGATGAGGTTGAGGTGGGGATCAACCTCGTCGGCGCCATCGACGGCTATATCGATCGCATCGACCTCGTCCAGGCCGACAACGGGAACACCGTTCTCGAGGGCGAGGAGCCTGGCCTGATAGGAGGTGGGGACGCCGTAGACGTCCTCAAGTTCCTCTTCCATGATGAGCTTGCCGAGGTACTCTATGAAGTAAGCGGTGGTCGAACCCGTGCCGAGGCCGACTATCATGTCGTCCTCGATGAACTTCAGCGCCTCCTTCGCGACGGATCTTTTGAGTTCCTCCATAGGATCACCCCACCGGAGTCAGGTTACAGGTCACGGTGGCGTTTCCGTTCACCACCATCTTGTACAGCAGGCTCTGATTGGAGTAGCACTGCGGGGTAAAGCCGACCATGAGTGAATAGCTGAGCATCATGAAGTAGAGCCAGAACAGCGCCCAGCCCCAGAAAGCCTTCTTGAGCACTGCCCTCTCATCCGGTATCTCTGGCGGCAGTCCCTTGATGACCGCGAGCACGAACCTGTCGATGACGAAGTACAGGGCCAGGCCTATGAGCCACCCGTACTGTATCTTGGCCGCGGCCATTCCACTGATTAGCCCCGTGATGATCCCCCATAGATAAACCGTGAGTGAAAATTTATGCTCGATGGCCAGTTTCACATTCTTCACCTACGACTAGCTTTTAAAAGGGGCTTTAAAACCTTTCTACCCGAGGGTCTCGAGGAACCTCCTGCCCCTCTCCGTCAGCCCGTAATAGACCCGTCTCCCCTTTCTGTGGGTCTCCTCGATAAGCCCCATGCTCTCGAGCTCGCGCAGATGCTGGTAAACGGCCTGGTACTTGAGCGGCTTCTCCAGTGACTCCCATATCTCATAGCCGTACATGCTCCTCCCGCTCAGCAGCTTCAGTATCTCGAGCTTGGTTCCGCCGACGCTGAACTTCTCCCTGCTCTCGGAGTAATGCCCTTTGAGGCCTGAACTTGTCACTATAAGGGCTATCCTGTCGTCACGTTCGAAATAATTCTCCTCCGCCAGTTTGAGGAGTGCCGGGACGATAACCGAGGAGGCGTACTCCGCGAATATCCCCTCCCCTGCAAGGAGCCGCTGCCCCAGGTCAAGCTCGTCCTCGCCGACGAGAACAGCGGTCCCCCCACTGGCGTGTATAGCATCCAGGGCGAGCTCTTTCATGACGGGGCTCTTCACATACAGGGCCAGCGCCTTGGTCAGCTCGGCCCGCGGCTCAACGCCCAGCACCTCGCTTGCTATGGGGGAGCACTTCTCGGCCTGAACGGCGATCAGTTTCGGCATCTCTTCAACCGCACCCACCGCGATGAGCTCCCTGAAGCCTTTGTAGATGCTGTAGAGGTTGCTGCCGCTTCCGGTCGGGACTATCACGTGCGTCGGGTTCAAATCCTCCCAGAGCTCGAAGGCCAGCGTTTTCTGCCCCTCCAGACCGACGAGGTTGCTCTCGGGGGTGACGTTGTAGAGTCCCTTGCCCTCCGCGAGCCCCTCCGCGTAGCTTATGCCCTCGTCCACGCTCTCCCCGTATCTTATGATCTTCGCCCCGAGGGCCACTATCTGATTGAGCTTGCCCTGCTCCACGAGCTTTGGCACGACGGTGTAGGCGGGTCTGCCAGCCCTTGCGGCATACGCGGCAAGGGAAGCTGCCGCGTTCCCATTGCTCGCCACCACAAAGCCGTTTTCTGCGTGAGGGAGGCCATAAGAGACTGCGACAGTCGCGAGACGGTCCCTGAAAGAGCCGGTGGGGTTCCTGGTCTCGTCCTTGATGAAGACGTTGAGTCCAAGCTCGCGGCCGAGTTTGGCCCTTATGAGGGGCGTGCCCCCCTCCCGAAGGCTCACGACCTCGGGGACGTCCGGCAGAAGCTCCCTGTATCTCCAGACGCCCGGTTCACGGTTCCGCCACCTGGAAGGATCAACTTTCTCGTAATCGTAGGATATCTCCAGACGCTCCCCGCAGGAGCAACTCGGGGGAATAAGGGAAGAATAGAGGCGCCCGCAGCTAGGACAGCGGACCTTCATTTTCACCACTTCTCAATCCTGGCCCTCACTTGAGCCTTATGGCGTCGAGGTTGTTCGGAGCGCGCGTTGAGAGGCCGAACTTCTTGTGTATGCTCGTGCTGAGGTCGAGGCACTTGTGGGCCTCGCCGTGGACGGTTATGACGCGCTCCGGCCTGGGCCTTAGGCGGGCTATGTAGCTTATGAGCTCCCTCCTGTCGGCGTGACCGGAGAAGCCGTCTATGGTGTGAACCTCCATGTTGACGTTGACTACCTCCGTCTTTCCGCCCTCTCCGACGAGTGGTATCTCGCGGAGGCCGCGCTGCACCTGCCTTCCGAGGGTTCCCTCCGCCTGGTAGCTCACGAAGACCATGCTGTTCTTCGGATCCGAGGCGAGCTGCTTGAAGTACTCGACGCTCGGTCCGCCGACGAGCATGCCCGAGGTGGCTATGATTATGGCCGGCTCGCCGGAGTCTATGATGTCCTGCCTCTCGCGTGAGTTGGCTACGCTCTTGAATATCGGGTTGAGGAACGGGTTGTAGCCCTCGTGGAATATCTGCTCGCGCAGGTGCCTGCTGAGGTACTCTGGATAGGCGGTGTGTATGGCAGTCGCCTCCCATATCATACCGTCCAGGTAAATCGGAACCTCGAGGCCGCCTATCCTTGCGTACTCCTCGAGTACCATCATTATCTCCTGCGCCCTACCGACGGCCATGGCTGGAATGAGCACCTTTCCGCCGCGCCTGATGGTCTGGTGGATGACCTCTATGAGCCTCTTCTCCGCCTCCTCCCTGGGCATCTGGTAGTCGTTGCTTCCACCGTAGGTGGACTCCATGACGAGGGTCTCAAGGCGCGGGAACCTGCTCACTGCCGGTTCGAAGAGCCTGGTCGGGATGAACTTGAAGTCGCCGGTTATGGCTATGTTGTGGAGCCCGTTGCCTATGTGGAGGTGCACTATGGAAGAGCCGAGTATGTGGCCGGCGTTGTGAAGGGTAAGCCTCATGTCGGGGGCTATGTCCCTAACTTCACCGTAGTCGAGGGTTATCGTGTGCTTTATGACCTCTTTGATGTCCCTCGGCCTGTAGAGGGGCTCGACACCGTTCATCTTCTGAATCTCGATGAAGTCCTGCTGGAGGAGAACCATCAGGTCTCTCGTCGGGGGGGTCGTGTATATCGGCCCGTCGAAGAGCTTGTAGCGGAAGAGGTAGGGCAGCATTCCGCTGTGGTCAAGGTGGGCGTGGGTTATGATGATGGCATCCAGGAGGCCCGCGTCGAGGACGTAGCGGAACTCCGGGGCCTCAAAGTGCGGGAAGGCCTTTTTGGGGTCGCGCATAGCTGCTATGTTGACACCGAAGTCAACCAGAACGTAGCTCTCGTTGGTCTGGACAAGGAGGGCACTTCTTCCAACCTCACGGAAGCCTCCCAGACCGGTTATGCGTATCCAATCGCTCTTGACCTCCGGCTTGCGGTATATGTTCCTGCCCGCCTGGCGGAGGAACTTTCTCCTGTCCTTCGCCTCCGCCTGGAGTATCTGCCTTATCGAGTAGATGGTCTGGCTCTGGAGCGGAGGGGTTCTGACGACCCTCGGCGCCCAGTGAACCTTCTGGGTTATGAGCCTCAGGGTTTCGCCGTTCTTCCCGATAACCAGACCCGGCTTCTTGGCCTCTATGATGACCTCACCGACGGACGGGTCGAAGCTTATGTTGGTTATCTCCGCCTCTGCCGGAACCAGGGCCTTTATCATGTCCTCCGCCTTTTCCGGTGGGAGGAGAACATCCGGGTCGGGGCGGACGCTTATGCGCTTTTTAAGAACCTTGGCGAGGTTCTTTATCAGTTCCCCGTCCCGCATTATAGCCTCCGGGTTCTTGACGTATATGACCAGCTCGGGACCCTCGAACTCAACGTCGGTTATCCTTGCCTCTGGCGGAACCATCTGGCTTATTACAGCTTTTATGTCGCGTAGTATATCCTCGACGAAGGTCTCTCTTCTTATCACCGGTATCACCTCATTCCAGAAGACCCTTCAGTTCCTCCTCGCTCCATTCTTTGTATCCTTCATCCGTGACGGTAACGAGTGTAACTCCACCGCCAGTGAAGACGTCCCTCCTGGTGGCGGCTTTTATTGCCTTGAGCGCGAGCTTAACGCCCTCTTCCAGAGTCATCTCCTCCTTAAACTCCGCCTCAAGTATCGAGAAGGCGAATTCCATGCCCGAGCCGGCGGCCGTGAACCTGTCCTCGGTAACCCCGCCGGCCATGTCCACCGAATAAAGCCCGGGCTTTCCGGTGTGGCCCGCTACGAGAAACCACCCAAAGTACGGCATGAACCTGCTCCCGTGAAGCACGTTAGAAGTCAGGGTCGCGAGGGCCTTAACGCTCATCTCCTTACCCACCTTGGCCCGGTAGAGTTTGGCCTCGGCCCTCAGAAGCCTGACGAGGCTGAGAATATCGCCGACGCTGCCGGCACCGGCCAGGACCAGGTGGTCGTCTATCCAGAAGACCTTGGTAACGTTCTCTGAGAGCACCATGTTGCCCAGCGATGCCCTTCTGTCCGCTGCCAGGACTACGCCGTCCTTACATACAATGCCGACCGTAGTCGTTCCCTTTAGCTTTTCAGTCAATTACAACACCCCTGCTGGTATGTTTTTAGAACAGAAGAACCCCTACAACGCCATTTTAGGGGAATAGTATTTAAAGGTTTCGTCCAAAATGGCCCTTTAGATGCAGCGGGGTGGTGAAATGAAAGAGATAATACTCCTAACCGGGCCGCCCCTCAACGGGCGCGACGAGTACATAACCAAGGCGCTGAAGCTCGCCGACGGGGAGAGCTACGCCTACTACCACGTCTTCGACTACATCAGGGAGGTCGGAAAGGAGCTGGGCGTCAAGATAACGAGGAAGAACGTCCTCGACTTCGCCATAAGCCACCAGGATTTGATGAACGAGATACGGGACGAGGCCTTCAATAGAATAAGAAAGGAGATAGACGAAAGCGGGGAAAAGTTCCATCTCGTTTCAACGCCGAGCCTCTTCCGCTGGGGAAGTGGAAGCGTCATAGGATTCACCACCAGCAATCTGAAGCTTCTGAGGCCGAACCGTGTGATAATAGTCCTCGACGACGTCCTATCGGTCAGAAGGCGCATCATCAACGACCCGGAGTGGTTCGAGCGCTTCGGCGAGAATCCAGAGAACATAAAGCTGACGACCCTCGTCATGTGGCGCGAGGATGCGATAAACCACGTCAAGACCCTGATACACGAGCTGAAGAAGGAAGGCATTGAGGTCCGCTACATCCTCCAGTTCGGCATAAGACACCCCTACGGGGTCTTCCTCGACCTGATATTCCACGAGGCCGAAAAACCGCTCGTCTATCTCAGCTACCCCATGACCGGCCACGAGGAGGAGTACTACCACCGCGTCAGGGGCTTCTACGACAAGCTGAGCGAGCACTTTACCGTCCTGGACCCTGGTGCACTGGACGACTGGTGGGTCGTTGCTGAATACGACGCCCAGGTCAACAGAGACCCCACAATAACGCGCATCAGAATCAAGCACCTCCTGGACGGCGAACAGGTGGAGGAGCTTGACAGGGGGGATATAGAGCAGGCGACCGACATCCTCAGGCGCCAGCTCGTCGAGAGGGACTTCAACCTCGTCGATGTCAGCAAGGCCATAGCGGTTTACCACTACGCGGAAGGCGTTTCCGCCGGCGTTATCAGCGAGATGGCGGAAGCGTACAGAACGCTTGCTGCCATATACCTCTACTATCCGTTCGAGCGCCGCCCAAGCCCGTTCATGGAGTTCTACGGCATGCAGAACCCCTCGCGGAGGACGATGTTCCGGGACGAGGACGAGATGATAAGGGCTATGGTTGAGGAGAAGGAGTACTGGGCGAAGGTGTGAGCCATGGGGGAGCTGGACGACCTTGAGGTCGAGCTCGTGAGCTTCCGCACTTTTTTCCATGAATTTTTGAGGGTCCTCTACTACGTCAAGGGCATACTCCTCGGCCTGTTTGGGACGATAGCGCTCTTCGGAGTGCTACTCTCGTTCTGGGAGAAGATGCCCCTCGGAAGCGGTGTTTACCTTGCGTTCATAACAGCATTCACGGTGGGCTACGGTGACATGACCCCTCAAACTCCCTGGGGAAAGCTCGTCTGTGCCGTTGTTCTCCCGATACTGGGAATGGTGCTTACGGGTGTCATGGTGGCGGCCGCGGTTCAGGCCATCGGAAGGCTCTACAAGATGACACCTCAGAAACAGAGGTGATGTTAAGAGCAGAGGGGAGTAAGAGAAAAGGGAGAAGAAATCACTTCTTCACCCATCCGCGGTGCTTCATGGCGTCGTAGACCCTCTGGACTGAGACGACGTAGGCGGCATCCCTCATCGGGATGTTCTTCTCCTTGTGGGTGTTGTAGACGTCCCAGAAGGCCTTGGTCATCTTGTCGTCGAGCCTCTTCCTAGTCTCCTCGACGGTCCAGTAGAAGCCGTTGATGTTCTGGACCCACTCGAAGTAGCTGACGGTAACACCGCCGGCGTTACAGAGGAAGTCCGGTATGATGAGGACGCCCTTCTCGTGGAGGATCTCGTCGGCCTCCGGGGTGGTCGGACCGTTGGCGAGCTCGGCGACGATCTTGGCCTTGATCTTGTCGGCGTTGTCCTTGGTGATGACACCCTCGATGGCGCTCGGGGCGAGGACGTCGACTTCGAGCTCAAGGAGCTCTTCGTTGGTGATGTTGGTGGCTCCCGGGAAGTCCTTAACGCTGCCGTTCTTCCTCTTCCACTCAAGGACCTCATCGGCGTTGAGGCCGTCCGGGTTGTAGATGCCGCCCTTGCTGTCGCTGACGGCGACGACCTTCATGCCGTACTCCTCACTCATGATCTTGGCCATGTAGTAGCCGGCGTTACCGTAACCCTGGATGGCGATGGTCTTGTCCTTGAGGTCCATGCCGAGGGCCTTGGCGGCCTCACGGACGGTGAAGGCAGCGCCCCTGGCGGTGGCGTCCATCCTGGCGACGATACCGCCAACTCCGGGCGGCTTACCGGTGATGATACCGAAGCTCGGGACCTTCCTCCTGCTGATGACCTCGTACTCGTCCATCATCCAGGCCATGATCTGCGGGTTGGTGTAAACGTCAGGAGCCGGAATGTCGGTGTACGGGCTGATGACGTCGTAGATGGCCCTTATGTAGTTCCTGGCGAGCCTCTCCTTCTCCCTCTCGCTGAGCTCCTTCGGGTTAACGATGATACCACCCTTACCTCCACCGTAGGGGAGGTCAACAACGGCAACCTTCCAGGTCATCCAAGTGGCGAGGGCCTTAACGGTGCTGAGGGTCTCGGCCGGGTGCCACCTTATACCACCCTTGGTCGGACCGCGGGCCCAGTTGTGCTGAACGCGGAAACCGGTGAAAACCTTAACAGAACCGTCGTCCATCTCGAGCGGAACTGAGACCTCAACAATCCTCATGGGCTTCTTGAGCCACTCGAGGGCCTCTTCGCTTATGTCCATGAACTGGGCAGCCCTCTCGAGCTGCTGAACGGCCATCTCAAAGGGGTCAATCTCGACCATCTTTACCACCTCAGGTTTCGCTGACCTCCTCCCCGCTGTGGAATGCGGTTCGGTTTGCGGACCCATCCCCTACTCCCGTCACCGGTTTCGGCTCGGTCCGCAGGCCGGGTCTTCGGCCCGTTACCCCTACCGGCAAAGTCGGATTGGGGTTATGGCTCTAGATGTTGCGATGTCCTCTACGACCTTTGCATATATAAACCTTTCGATAAAGGAGGCAGGAGAACGGTTGATTTCAAACAAAAAGTTATGTACGGAAATTTTCGGCGAAAAGAAAAAACCTGCCGAAATCTTCGGGCAAAAAGAGGGATGTACATCCAAGATTTTCTATACATTGGAGAACACAAAACTGCATCAATGAACCCAAAACAGAACCCACCAGATCTCAGAACGATTCGGATGAGGCGCCCTCAGCGAGAAGTCGGTCATCACCCATCAGCTCACTCTCCTTCCAATCATCGGGCACCATCCCAGGGGTAGCATCACGGGGTTAAATACTTGATGGAAATGCACCGACAATGATTCGTCATCCTGTGGTATCTGGACACTATAATTGCCATAATGCCAAAGCCGAAATTAAGGTTTTTTCAACACATTAAAGAAATGACGAGAAAGGAACTGCCCCAGTTTAACGCTTAAGTAAATCGTCTTTTGTCGAAAAAAACTATTAGAAAGCTTTTTATAGAATGCCTTACCCTATACATAATGCCCCAAAGCCATACACAGGGGTTCCATGATCCAGACATTTAAGAATGGGGGTGAATATTGTGGAACAACAGAGGGATCAATGGGCAACCAAGATTGGTTTGATTTTAGCAATGGCTGGAAACGCCGTCGGTCTGGGCAACTTCGTGAGGTTTCCAACGCAGGTTGCCCAGAACGGTGGCGGAGCCTTTATGGTGCCGTACTTTATAGCTCTGTTCTTCCTAGGAATACCGGTAATGTGGATTGAGTGGGTCGCCGGTCGCTACGGTGGAAAGTATGGTCACGGTACCCTAGGTCCCACGTACTATCTCATGGCTAGGGAGAGCGTCAAACCAAAGAGCGCACTGTGGTGGGGAGTTATCAGCGGAATGCTGGCCTTCTCACTGACCGTTCTCCTGAACAGCTACTACCTGCACCTCATCGGCTGGTCCGCGGCTTACTCCTACTTCAGCGCCACGGGCGCCTACTTCGGCCAGAACACCGGAGAGTTCTTCGGCAACTACCTCGGCAACCACGCCCAGGTCATGCTCTTCTGGGGCATAACTGTGGTTCTCCTCGCCATAGCCGTCGGACAGGGAGTCAGCAAGGGTATCGAGCGCTGGGTCAAGGTCATGATGCCGCTCCTCTACGTCTTCGCCATCATAATGGTCGGCTATGTGTTCGTCCTCGGCTCGCCGATAGACCCCAACTGGAGCACCATCGATGGATTCAGGTTCATCTGGAGCCCCAACTGGGCGTACCTCAAGGACCACTTCGCGACGGTCATGCTTGCCGCAACCGGACAGATATTCTTCACGCTCTCCCTTGGTATGGGTATCATCCAGAACTACGCCAGCTACCTCGGTCCGGATGACGACGTCGCCCTCAGCGGTCTCGCGACGGTTTCCCTGAACGAGTTCGCGGAGGTCGTCCTTGGTGGTTCGCTCGCCGTCCCGCTGGCGACTGCCTATGCCCCCAAGATCGTGCCGCCCGAGATCCTTGAGCAGGGTAAGAACGAGGCCCTCGCCTGGATAGGCCAGAAGTTCGGCCTTGGGTTCTCCTACACCAGCCTGCCCAACGTCTTCGTCAGCATGGGCGACATAGGAAAGCTCTTCGGAGCAATGTGGTTCCTCCTCCTCTGGTTCGCGGGCTTCACCTCCGCCATAGCCATGTACAACTACCTCACAGCCCTCCTCGAGGAGGACCTCAACATCAAGAGAAAGGTCGGAACCTGGGTAGTGCTCGTGCTCTACTTCATCGCGGGCCTTCCTGTTGTGTACATCAGCGGCTACCTCGACCAGGTTGACGCATGGGTCAGCTTCCAGCTCACGCTGCTGGCTCTCTTCGACATCATAGTTGCGGTGTACCTCTTCAAGCCCGACAACTTCTGGAAGGAGCTGCACCAGGGAGCCTACATGAAAGTCCCCGGATGGTACAAGCCGATACTGCTCTACATAGCCCCAATACTCCTGCTGATACCGCTGATAGGATCCGCCCAGAGCCTCGTCGGAGCAACCCTTGAGTGGCCGGCCAGACTGGCAATAATCTTCATGTGGATCATCGGTGCAGTGGAGAGCTACTACTCCATCAAGCGCAAGTACGGCGAGGAGCTCGAGAAGAACGAGGTCATCATAAGGGTCTGAGGTGATCGCAATGGAAAGCTGGGTAATCTACATGCTGGTAGCGTGGCTGGCAATATTCGCCATGATGGGCTGGAGCATCAACAAGCTGCTCAAGGCGGAAAGAGGGGAAGCCTCTTAAACTCTTTTTCTTTCTCATTTTGGGGGGGTATAGGTGAAAAGCGAAAAAATACTTCTCGAAACTGCCGATGTTCTCGAATCAACCCTTGAAAAGATCGAGAGGCTCGGCAGCTTAAGTGAAAAGGAGAAGACGAAGGTCAAGAAATCCCTGGAGGAGGCCGCGGGGAACTTCCGGGAGGTCGCATCAAGGGTCGAGAAGGACAACGAGGAGCTGGCCGAGTTCTTCTTCAAAAAAGCCAAGGAGCTCAAATTGATGAGCACGGACAAGGCCATAGAGAAAGAGGGCAAAAAGAACTACCTGAAAGCTGTGAACAGGGTCCTCCTGTATTCCAGGTCGGCCGAGTATGACTTCGTCCCCAAGAAGCTCGTCGAGCTGAAGAGGGCGTACCGGAAATACATCTTTGGAATGACGTCGTTCTTCGTCCTGACGGGGGCATATCTCAATCAGTTCTTCGCTATAACGGCGCTCATCCTGGCCATCCCGATAATCCTGTCGATGCTCTCCCTTCAGAGGAGGGGCTACACCGGACTCCTGCTGGCCTACGCCTCGGCCCCCATTCCCCTGGTCGTGGGTTTCAACGCAATAGTCTATTCCCTGAGTGCCCTGCGTGACCCCAATCAGGTGAGCACCATAGCGGAGCACCTGGGGAAGAGCGTATCCTTCGCGCAGGGATACCTGATATTCCTCGTCATCCTCTCTGCGGTGGAGATATACCTTATAGCCAGCTCCCTCGTCGAACTCTACAGGAACAGGCACGCGTTCCTGTGAAAAAGAAGCCCTCAGTAGAGGGCTTCGTTGCCCCTCTCCCCTGTTCTTATCCTGATCGCGTCCTCCACGGGGATTACGAATATCTTCCCGTCGCCGGGCGTTCCGCTCCTCGCGTTCCTGATGATGACGTCAACCACCTTCTCCACGTCCTTGTCCTTGACCACTATCTCGATCTTCATCTTTGGGAGGAGGTCGTAGGGTGGAACGCCTCCCTGAACACCCCTTCCCTGCACGGGATAAGCAGTCAAGGGCACGATGCCGACCTGCTTGAGGGCGTTCTTCACGCGGTCAAAATCGTTTCCCCTAATAATCGCCTCAACTTTTTTCATGGCAACCACGTAGATAGTTTGTAAAAACTCCAGAAAAGGCTTTCGAAAAGAAACATGAAGGTGGAATTCAGGAAACCTGGGCCAGGAACTTCCTCAGCCTTTTAAGCGAGATGCGCGTTTTTCTGGCCAGCTCATCAAGGTCGGCACCCTTGAGGTCTTCGATGCTGTGAACCCCGGCACGCTGGAGCTTTGCCAGCGTTTTCGGCCCAATACCCCTTATGGAGAGGAGGTCGCTCTCGATCCTGCCGGGTTTTCCCTTCTTCCTCGTCCCCGACTTTCTGGATTCCTTCGAGCCGGGCCCCTTTACATTTCCGGGAGGCTTAACGACCATCTCATTGACGAGCTCGGTGGCGTACGCCCTCTCAGCAACCTCCCTCGGCCTTTCAGCGGGCCCTTCACCCCTCTCCAGCGGAACCTCAGGCGGTTCAACGTACTCCTCAAGCTCGGGCGGGTTTTCGCTCACGTAGCTCGCAACCACAGGGGGTTTGAACGGATTGTCGCGCCGCTCAAGCTCCTCGAGGAGCCCAGTGTTGAAGTTTCCGGTCTTGACGTACCTCACCAGTTCGTTGGCCAGCCTGTGGAAGTCCCCGCTATGAATCAGAACCCTCCTCTCGGCGTACTCCTTCGCCTGACCGGTCGTTATGAGAAACTGCCAGTCGCTGGCTTCGAGTATCAGCAACTCCCTCGCAAGCTGTTCGAGAATTCTATCGGTGACCCTATCCCTGCCATAATATCTACTCGCCAGCGCCACCATCCTGTCTTCGGCCCTGTAGACGTGCCCCCACGTCCATTCCGTTTCCTCGTTCCACCAGGTCGAGTGGTCGGCGTTGGCCCCCCACGAGCCCTCAGGGAGCTCAATCTCGTACCTCTCGCCGGTGTAGTCCTCAAGATAGGAGGAGAGCGTTGTCGTTGTTATTCCCCTCTCCGCCATCAGCTCAAGAACCCTGCCGAGCCACTTGACGCCCTCGAACCACCAGTGGCCGAAGAGTTCGGTGTCGTAGGGCGAAACGATTATCCCCTTCTCGCCGGTCTTCCCCTCAAACTCGCCTAGCAACTTCTCAACCAGCGAGACGAAGTGTCTCGCGTGCTCCTCAACCCTTTCCATGGCCTTCTCGGGGTCGTAGAACTCCTTCCCGCCGAGGTCAACGTTTTTGCCCGTCACGCGCCAGTACTGGCCGCCGCTCTTTTCGGCCTTCCTGTGGAACTCCCTGTACCAGAAGTCACCGGGGTAGCCGTAGTGCGCGCTCCAGACCTGGTGGCCCGTTTCCCTGTTGCGGGCGAAGACCGCTATGCGGGAGCCTTTGATCCAGTAGGGCCTCAGCGTGCTCTTTTCCCCCTCGTAGAGAGGAATCTCGCCGTAGCCCTTCGTCACCGGACCCTCATCGATCAGGTTGCTCTCCACGAAGAAGTACTCGATGCCGAACTCCTCCAGGAACTTCTCCATGCCCTGCCTCATAACCTTCCTCCCGTCCGGCAACTCCCACTCGCCAGCCGGCCGGTAGGCGCACTCCGGGAGCCATATCCCCCTAGGCTTTCTACCAAAGTGCTTCTCGTAGGTGGCTATCCCGTTGGCAAGCTGCGCCCTTATCGCCTCGTCCCTGCCGAGGAGTGGTAGATAGCCGTGCGTTGCCGCGGAGGTTATCACCTCGATGTATCCCGCATCCTGAAGCTCGCGGAACTTGCCTATGATGTCGCCGTTTATCGCTTTCCAGTAGTCGTAGACCTTTCTGAAGTGGTCAAGGGAAACTTTGACGGCCCTTTCGTCGTACTTGCCCGATTTCAGGTCTTCCTCAGTGGTCTCAATCTTCCTAGTCAGATACCTCTCGAACTCGGCCTTGATGTAGTCGTCGGCCAGCTGTTCCGCTAAGATTGGGGTTATGTTTATCACGAGCTGGAACCTCACCCCGGAGGAGCGGAGGCGCTCGAACTCCATGAGGAGAGGCAGGTAAGTTTCGCTCATGGCCTCGTAGAGCCATTCCTCGCCAAAGGGCCATTTTCCGTGCTTTCGCACGTAGGGGAGGTGGGTGTGGAGGACGAACGTGAAGTAGCCTTTCACTCTGTATCACCGGGAGTGTTATCGAGCTTGGAGTATTTAACGTTATCCGGAACAGAGTTGTCATCATGACCATGCATGTGCATGGAAAAGGTTTTATCTCCGAACCCGTAGAAAGCTCGGTGATACTATGAGACTGAAAGGGCTGACCGGAACCGGAAGCGGGTTCATAGCAGGGGCGCTGGCAGTTGTCCTCCTTGGAGCGGTGCTTTCAGTCCTCTCAATGCCAACCCGGGGTTTCACAAAGCTGGCCTATATCCTGTATGACATCGGTATCATTGGATTGTCCTTTGGACTTCTGAGCGAGGCCGTTGAAGGTGAGGAAACCGATTCACTGAGGGCATCCATGGCAATAGCCGGAGCCCTCGTTCTCCTCGCCCTGAGGCTCTAACCTTTTAACCCCCTCACCCTATTCTTTTCGGGTGAGAGGATGAAGGAAGAGATGAGCAGCGTTGATATCCGCTACATAGTGAGGGAACTTCAATGGCTGATCGGTTCTCGCGTTGACAAGGTTTACCACGACGGCGACGAGATCAGGATAAAGCTCCGCACAAAGGAGGGGAGACAGGATTTAATCCTCCAGGCCGGGAAGCGCTTCCATGTGACAACTTACGTGAAGGAGGCGCCGAAGCAGCCGTCGAGCTTCACTATGCTCCTCAGGAAGCACCTCAGCGGCGGGTTCATCGATGGCATAGAGCAGCACGGCTTCGACAGGATAGTGAAGATTCGCGTTGGGGACTACACCCTCATCGGCGAGCTGTTCAGGAGGGGAAACGTGATACTCGTGGACGGGGAGAACAGAATCGTTGCGGCGTTACGCTACGAGGAGTACAAGGATAGAAGGATAATGCCGAAGGCCGCTTATAGGTTTCCCCCCGCCAGGGAGAACCCGCTCGAGGTAACGCGGGAGAGGTTCATCGAGCTCATGCGCGAGGAGGAAGAACTCGAACTAGTGCGTGCTTTGGCGAGGAAGCTCAACATGGGCGGAATGTACGCGGAGGAGATTTCCATCAGGGCGGGCTTCGACAAGACGACCCCCGTTAAGGAGCTGAGCGACGACGACCTGCTGAGGGTCTACGAGGCGATGCTCAGGACCTTCAACGATGAACCGAGGGCCAACATAGTCCTCAAGGACGGGAACATGCACGACGTCGTTCCGATAGAGCTGAGAATCTACGAGGGGTTTGAGAAGCGCTATTTTACCACCTTCAGCGAGGCCCTCGACGAGTACTTCGGCAAGATCACCCTTGAGAAGGCGAGGATCGAGCAGACGAAGAGGCTCGAAGCAAAGAAAAGACAGCTCCTCATGACGCTAAGGAAGCAGGAGGAGATGCTGAAGGGCTTCGAGGAAGGAGCGAAGGCCAACCAGGAGATAGGGGATCTCATCTACGCGAACTACTCCCTCATAGAGAGGCTTTTGGAGGAGTTCAGGAAGGCGACGGAGACCCTCGGCTGGGAGGAGTTCAAGAAGCGCATCGAGGAGGGCAAGAAGGCAGGTAACAGGGTCGCGCTCATGGTGAAGGGAACCGACCCGAAGGAGAAAGCTGTAACGATAGAGCTTGAGGGGAAGAAGGTCAGGCTGTACCTCAACAAAAGCATAGGCGAAAACGCCGAGCTCTACTATGAGAAGGCCAAGAAGTTCAGGCACAAGCACGAGGGAGCTCTGAAGGCCTACGAGGACACTAAGCGGAAGCTCGACGAGGTCGAGAAGCTCATCGAGGAGGAGCTCAAGAAGGAGCTGAACGTCAAGCGCATAGAGAGGAGAAAGAAGAAGTGGTTCGAGAAGTTCCGCTGGTTCGTTTCGAGCGAGGGCTTTCTGGTCCTGGCGGGCAAAGACGCCGGCACCAACGAGATACTCATAAAGAGGCACATGACCGACAACGACCTTTACTGCCACGCAGACGTTTACGGCGCCCCGCACGTCGTAATAAAGGACGGAAGGAAGGCGGGGGAGAAGACAATCTTCGAGGCCTGCCAGTTCGCGGTTTCGATGAGCAAGGCATGGAGCAGGGGCGTTTACAGCGAGGACGCCTACTGGGCCTATCCAAACCAGGTTACCAAGCAGACGCCCAGCGGCGAGTACCTCGGCAAGGGGGCCTTCATGGTCTACGGCAAGAGGAACTGGCTCCACGGGCTTCCTCTCAAGCTCGCCGTCGGTGTAATCAACTACGAGGGCGAGGACTTCGTCGTCTGCGCGCCGGTTGATGCAATAAAGGCCCACACGGACAGGTACATCGTTATCCGCCCGGGCCCCCTCAGGAAGAGCGAGCTGGTGAAGAGGATAAAGGGCATCCTCGAAAAGTGGGGCTACAGGGTAAGGGAGGAGGACGTAATGTCCGCCCTGCCGCCCGGGAACGGCGATGTGGTCGAGGTTGTGGGCTAGACCAGCTCCTTCCCAGTCCCAGTCATCACCAGCTTGCCGTGCTTTACACCCTTGAGGCTCAGCAGCCTGTCCGCTATCTCCTTTATCCTGTTGGCCTTGCCCTTAACTATGATGACCTCCAGGCAGTTGTGCTCATCCATGTGGACGTGAATGCTGGAGATTATCTCGCTCAGGTAGTCGTGCTGGAGGTCGAGGAGCTCCTTGACGACCTCGGCCTCGTCGTGGTTGTAGAGCATGGTTATCGTGCCGGCGACCTCACCCTCACCCTGTTCCCACTCGTGCCGGACTATGAAGTCCCTCATCATGTCCCTTATTGCCTCGCTCCTGTTCACGTAGCCCTTCTCCTCGATTATACGGTCGAACCTCTCGAGCAGCTCGTCGGGAACGGAGACGCCAAAGCGAGTGATCTTCATGACACCACCGTAATTCCTTTGGATGTCCTCATTAAAAACGTGACGCGAAACCCTTTTATTCGAACCCGAGAAGGTAGCCCCATGACGATGGAGGAACTCTACGCAATAGCCCAGAGGGAACTGGCCAAGGACCTGGTGTTCGAGATCGAGGAGGAGCCCGTGACGGTTTCAATAAGGGGTGTCCTTCTCGCGAGGACCGACTCAAAGGGCTACAACTTCTCCTTCTTCGAGCTGAGCGAGAACGAATTCGTCCTCGCCGTCCAGATGAAGGGCTTCGTGGTGTACCTCGGCATGGAGGCTGACGAGGAGATAGACGAAGACGCCTACCCCGAGCTCGTTAAAATCCTCCTCGGGCAGCTGACACCAGCCATAGCCCTCCTGATAACGAGGGCGGAGAAAGAGTATCCCGGCAGGGCGGACCTGCTCATGGACGATGAGATGGGGCCCGACCTCAAGGAGTTCTTCTACGGGCTCCTGGTGAAGCACCGGCAGGGAAAGCCGATCTATGAGCAGACCGAAGTGGCCTAGCTGAGGAGCTCCACAAGGACGAGGGTTGCAAGCATGATGGCCAGCACCAGCATCGTTCTCTTCGTGTAGAGCTTCGCAGCCCTCTTTTCATAGTAGATCCTGGGGGAGACGTTCAGGACGTAGAGCCCGAGGAGGGAGCCGCTGAGAAGGCCGAGAACGTTCTCCACGGTGAGGGCAAGAGAGCCGGCAAAAACATCCCACCAGCCCATCGCGAGGGATATCCCGATAACCGTCGTCGGAGGAACCAGCGCGGCGGCGATTGAAACCCCTGCCAGGATCTCCGGGATTCTGCTCACTATGGCAACTATTCCGGCGTAGCCGAGGATTATCGCGAGGAGTATGTAAACCAGCCCGGAATCGCCGCGGATGAGTATCTCGTGGGTTGGTTCGAGGGGCATCGAGCCGGCAAACCTGAGGGCCAGGGAGGCGAGGAGAGCCGACAGGAATATGACGCCGAGGAGCTTCAGGATTGAGGAAACGGCATCGAGGGCGTCCCTGCCCTTGCCCATGACTATGTTGAGGGAGAAGCCGTAGAGCGGGCCGAGGATCGGCGAGAGAAGCATGGCAGAGATTATCATCACTATGCTGTCGTTTATCAAGCCGAAGAGCGCTATGATCGAGGCAACGGCACCGAGGGTGAGCTGAATCGGGTCAACCTGGGCCCCGCTGTTGGCGTTCTCGATGAGCCCCTCTATGGCGGCAAGACTCCAGCGGCGCTTGAACTTTTTGAGCGACTTTACCGAGTTTGCGTACTTCACGGACTTCCCGCTGACGGGGGCCCAGGTTATCGATGAGTGCCCCCTTCTAAGATCCACCGCCTTCATCAGCTCATCGACAACGTCGTTAATCACGAAATCCGGCACGAGAACGGTGAATTTGAGCGCCCGGTGTTCGTTGCTCTGCACCTCCTCGCCGTAGAACTGGAGGCTCCACTTGGTCAGAACATCCCTGACTTTCTCACCCTCGCCCTCGTCGCAGTAGATTTCCAGCCGGAGCATGGCCCATCGGAAGGGCTAAGGGTTTATCACTAATAACCCTTGTGGAGACACTTCAGAATAATTTGAAACGATGGTAGCACTTATAACCTTCAGAAACGTAACAATTATGGGTGGGTTATGGCCAGAAGATTCATTATCTCCGTCACCTTTTCCGTGCTCATCTCGTTTTTTGCCTGGCTAGCCCTTCAGCCCCATTTCACTCTGGGTATTGTTCTGTTCATCTCCGCCGTTCTCCTTCCGCCGATCGTTTTTAGGGGGTACTACGGAAAAAAGCCCCGCATGCTCGTGCCGTTTCTGATTACGGCTCTCCTCCTGATGCTCCTAATGGCGCCTCCACCAGTTACGGCCCCCAACGTCGAGTTCGGCCTTCACTTTGCCACAGGATGTTGGGAAAGGGAGGAAGACACTTGGCCATTGAACGAAGGTGAGCTCACCTATTCCTGCAACGAAACGGTTGCCTACTCGACGATTCACGTTGGAGGAGTTGCGTGGAAATCCGTGAGGGTTGAGCTTCCAGTTGTCGGCCGTTTCGTAACCATCTACGAGCCAATGCAAAAGGCGGAGGAAGCCTACAGAAAAGCAATCGAGCGCGTCGAATCGAAGGGCTACATCAAACTCGCAGAGAACTACGGGATGGACTCTGACATCATAGGGGATGTCATATTCGCTAAGGGGGATGAATGCGTCTACCTGGCAAAGACGAGGGTTCTCGGCGGAGGTCTCGCCGTGGTCTCGGCGAAGGGGCCCTGCAGGGGCGTTAAGGGGTTCGCACTCCGCTGGCACGACGACTACCTCTGGAACGTGAGCGAGCCGCCAACATTTGAGGAGTACCGCTTTAACTGGAGCCAAAAGGGTGGTGTCAGGGTTGGGTGGTTCGCTCCAAAGGACTGGCCGGATGAGTGGGTGGGGAACACATACACCGCCATCGGCATCGAGCTTAAGGGGACCGGCTATGTGAAGGTGCTTGATGGGAAAGGCGAAAGATTCAAATGGTCGCTCTGGACGAGGGGAGAGAAATCTTACTACGTTGCCCTCAGGGACAGAGAAATCCTCGTGATTGGCGGGAAGGCCGGAGAGATCGAGAAAACGGCAGAGGAGGTTTCACCCTGCGGTCTTAAGAACGGCCGAAGAGTGGAATGGAAAACGCCTGGGGAGGTTTTACTAGAAGTAACTGGAGAGCTCGGCGAAAACTTTGCTCCAAGGCAAGTTTCGGAACCGGCTATCTGGTCCCTCGCCGGCGGAAGGTTTGAGTTGGACGAAAATCTCTCCTTGACGATTCTCGTTTACGGAACCGGGTGGCAGTGCCACTACGCCCGCTATCTGCTCGATACCCCCGAGGGGAATACGACCTCAATCTGCATCGAACGCGAAGGATATTTCGTCGCCGTGGCAGTTAGAGGGGACTATAAAAGCGTGAATGCCATCTTGTCGTCAATATCCCGACCAAAAAAGATTTAAGGGGGTTCGACACCCTTTACTCGATGCACCATGATTGACAGGAGTGATTGTTTTTGGCTTTGAATGTCTTGACCTGAGCCCTTTGGTTAGCCTATCGCTTCTCGGACGGGGTTGTTTTTGGCCTGAGTAGGGGGTATTGTTTTTGGCGGTCTTTTGAACCCGATTAGCTCCAAGGTTAGTTCTTACGCTCATTATTCCCTCGTCTTTGGGACTTTTTCTTCAACTTCAGAGCCATTAAAAGACCCTATGGAGGTATTAGAATGAAAGCCGTTCTGCCGGATGGAAGGATACCCAAGAAATGGTACAACATACTGCCGGACCTTCCGGAACCTCTGGCACCTCCACTCGACCCGGAAACCGATGAGCCCATGGAACCGGAAAAGCTGCTGAGGATTTTTGCGGAGGAGCTCGTAAAGCAGGAGATGAGCAACGAGCGCTACATAGAGATTCCAAAGAGGGTTCGCGAGCTCTACGCCAAGATCGGCCGGCCAACCCCACTTTTCAGGGCGACCAACCTCGAGAAGGCCCTGGGAACACCTTCTAAGATATACTTCAAGTATGAAGGTGCCACAGTGACCGGAAGCCACAAGATAAACACGGCCCTAGCTCAGGCCTACCATGCCAAGGAGCAGGGGATTGAGAAACTTATAACGGAAACCGGAGCCGGCCAGTGGGGGACGGCTTTAAGCCTGGCCGGGGCTTTGCTCGGGCTGAAGGTTAGGGTTTACATGGCTCGCGCCAGCTACCAGCAGAAGCCCTACAGGAAGACGATAATGCGCCTCTACGGTGCTGAGGTTTACCCCAGTCCGAGCGAAAGGACGGAGATAGGAAGGAAGTTTTTGGCTCAAGACCCGAACCATCCGGGCGGGCTTGGAATAGCCATAAGTGAGGCCATTGAAGACGTTCTGAGGGACGAGAAGGCCCGCTATTCTCTGGGGAGCGTGCTCAACCACGTCCTCATGCACCAGACGATCATCGGTTTGGAAGCCAGGGAGCAGATGGAAGAGTTCGAGGAACCGGACGTCATAATCGGCTGCGTCGGCGGTGGAAGCAACTTCGCGGGGTTGGCGTATCCGTTCGTTAGAGATGTTCTGAGCGGAAATGCTGACTACGAGTTCATAGCGGTCGAACCTAGGGCAGCCCCCACAATGACCCGGGGAGTTTACAGGTACGATTTCGGGGATTCCGGCGGCTACACACCGAAGATGAAAATGCACACCCTCGGTCACACCTACTACGTCCCGCCGATTCACGCTGGCGGGCTTCGCTACCACGGCCTCGCCCCGACGCTCAGTGTTCTCATAAACCACGGGATAGTGAAACCAGTCGCCTATCACCAGAACGAGGTGTTCCAAGCTGCCGAGCTGTTCGCCAAAACGGAGGGCATAATCCCGGCCCCTGAAAGTGCTCACGCGATTAAGGGCGTCATAGACAGGGCATTGAAGGCGAAGGAGGAGGGAAGGGAGGAGGTAATCCTCTTCAACTTCAGCGGGCACGGCCTCCTTGATTTGAAGGGCTACAGGGACTACCTCGATGGAAAGCTCGAGGACTACGAGCCGGATTACTTCCCGGCCCTCGGCTGATTTCTTTTTTAAATGTAGCCGAGCCTCTTCGCGAGCTCCGCGTTCAGCACGGAGCCCCCGGCGGCACCCCTCACGAGGTTGTGGCCCGTAACGACGTACTTGAAGCCCCTCGCGCTTTCCTCCAACCTTCCAACGGTCACCGTTAGGCCCTTCCCCCTCTCCCTATGGAGCCTCGGCTGGGGCACCTCCTCATAGACTATCGGCCTCTCGTAGCTCGGCAGGTCGAGCTTTCTCAGGGGGTCGAAGCTTTCGAAGGCCTCCCTCAGCTCATCGATGCTTCCGCGCTCAAGCTCAATAAAGACAGCCTCGGTGTGGCCGTGGAGAACCGGAACGCGCGTCGCTATGGCAGAGACCGTGAATTCCGCCGGGACTATGCTCCTCTCAAGCCTCCTGAGGATTTTCCTGCTCTCGTTCTCAATCTTCCACTCCTCTCCCTCAATGAGGGGAATCACGTTGTCGTGGATGGCGAGGGCAGACAGGCCCGAGAAGCCCGCCCCGCTGATGGCCTGCATCGTGGCAACTCTAACGTCCCTTATCCCGAACTCCCTCAGGGGGGCGAGGGAGACCGTCAGTATTGCGGTGGAGCAGTTGGGGTTGGTCACTATGAAGCCCTCCCAGCCCCTCCCCTCGCGCTGGAGCTCGACGAGCTTGAGGTGCTCCGGGTTCACCTCGGGGACGAGTATGGGCACGTCATCGTCGTAGCGGTGGGCCCTCGCGTTGGTAAAGACGGGAACCCGCTCGGCCAGCTTCTCCTCAACTTCCCCGGAGACGGAAGCGGGGAGTGCGTTGAAGACAAGGTCGACGTCCGGCTCCCTAAGGAAATCGGAGAGCGAAACCACCTCCAACTCTTTGAACTCCTCCGGGGCCTCTGGAACGAGCTCTCCATAGCGCTTCCCGGCCGAACGCTCCGAGGCAACGAGGGTTTTGACCTTAAACCATGGGTGCCCCTCAAGGAGCCTCACGAAGGTTCTCCCGACCATGCCAGTCGCGCCGAGGACAGCGGCCCTCACGGGACCACCCCCACGCCGGCCCTCGCGACGTAGGCCTTAGCGCTAATTCCAAGCCCTTCGAAGGCCTCTACGATGGCCTTCCCGATTTGAACAACGTCCTCGCCGAGGGCAAAGACCGCCGGACCAGAACCCGATACAGAGAAGCCCCAAGCACCGGCTTCCATGGCGGCCCTTCTGACCGTCCCGTACCAGGGCATCAGTTTTAGCCTGTATGGCAGGGCTATCCTGTCGTCAAGGAACATGCCGGCCCTCTCCATGTCCCCCTCAATCAGGGCCTTCACGAGGGAAGCGGCGAGGGCCACGTTGCTCACAGCGTCCCCAATCGGAACCTTCCCTGGCAGAGCCCTCCTCGCCTCCCTCGTCGGGACCTCCACCTCGGGCAGGACAACCGCGACTCTAAAATCAACCGGAATCCTGTCGACGTGGAGGGGCGTGGAGATTATCGTGAAGTCGCCGTAGTAGGCCGGGACGACGTTGTCCGGGTGTGCGCTTCCGGAGGCGGCCCTTTCACCCTCCATCGCCGCCCTGAGGATTAACCCCTCGTCCTCAACGCCGAGAACCCGAGCCATCGCGAGGGCACCAGCTAAGGAAGAGGCCCCGGAGCTTCCGAGCCCGCTCCCCGGCCTTATCCCCTTCCTCAGCTTCAGCTCAAGGGGAACGTCTTCACCAACGAGCCTCGCGAGGGCCCTGGCGGCGACAACTGCTACGTTGGTCTCGTCGGCCGGCACCGGGAAGCCCTCGACCCTTATACTCCACTCGTCCGATTCTCTGAAGGAGAGTTCGTCGTAGGGCTCCCCTATGCCAACTCCGAAGACGTCAAACCCCGGCCCAAAGTTCGCTATTGTAGCGTGTACCCGAACCTTCATGGGCAACACCCTACGCGCTTACGCTCAGCTCCCCGCCGGCCCGGCTCGGGAACGCGCGGACGTCGAAGAGCCCGCCGGTTACGGCGTCGTGGATTCTGACGAGGTAGCTACCGAGCCTCGCGCGCGGAACCCTCAGGGAGACGTAGGGAACTCCCCCCTCCCAGCGGACCCTCGCGTCCCAGCCGGGCACCGAGTCCACCCCAACCACGCTTATGACCGCGGACTCACCGTCAACGCGGTGAACCACCACGGGGATTCCCGAGCTCCTCTCACCGACGACCGTTCCAACGTTCCAGTTCCTGATTCCGGCCAGAAGGATTTCCGCGCCAGCCGAGACCGCTTTCTCGTGGAGGGCCTTCATGCCGAGGCGGGAAGCCACGAGGGCCTCGCCCCTTGAGACGAAGGGTATGAGCCTGGCCGATACGACGCGGTGGGGGTCGGCGGTGTAGATTCCGTCCACATGGCTGACGATGAGAACCCTCCAGCCGAGGAGCCTGCCGAGGACGGAGGCAGTGTAGTCGCTCCCGCCCCGCCCGAGGGTCGTCACCATGCCGTTGAAGCCCCCGACGAAGCCCGGAACGACAGGAATCTCCCCGGCATCTAAAACTTCCTCCACGAGGGAGACGTTCCCGGCACTCACCTTAAGGTCCACGCTGGCGTCGCCGAAGTTGCCGTCCGTCACGAGGAGCTCCCAGGGTTCGACGATTCTGGCGGAAAGGCCCCTTCTCTTAAGCGCCTCGGCGAAAATCCTCGCCGAGAGCAACTCTCCGAAGGACAGCACTCTGTCGGTGAACGCCTCTCCGCACGGGAACTTTTCTCTACCGGCTAAAACGCCCTCCAGCTCCCCGAAAATGGGGGAGAGCACCGAAGGCTCTACCCCGTGCCTCTCCGCGTGCTCCCGATGGAGCCCCACGAGGCGGTCGAGGCGTTCTTCCCCGCGGGCCAGGCCGAGGAGGGCGTCGGTGACGCCCTTGAGCGCAGATACAACAACGACGACGTCGCCCGCATCCCAGAGCCTCTCGGTGAGCTCGACCGCCGAGGGGAGCTCGAACCTCACGGAGCTGCCGCCGAACTTCACCACAATCATAGCGTTACCTCCTGAAGGGTATCGTCTCCTTCCCCTCCCCCGCGAGCTCCTTACGAACGAGCTCAACGCCCTTAACCATGTTCACGAGCTTCTGGTAGGCTATCCTCCTGTCCAAGAGCTTCAGCCCGCAGTCGGGGTTGATGTAGAGCCTCTCGGGCTCGATGTACTCCATAACCTTCCTTATCGCCCTGGCAACCTCCCCCGGGCTCTCGATCCTCGGGTTGTGGACGTCAACAACTCCAAAGCCGAGCTCCTGGTGGGTGAGCTTCCTCAGGAAGTCCATGTCCCTGAAGTTCCTGTTGGCGAACTCAAGGGCGAACTGGGAAACCCTCAGCTCATCGAAGTGGTCGGCCAAGAGGTAGTAGTTGGAGTAGCAGACGTGGAGGCCGAACTTCACCCTAACGCCCTTAACGGCCCTGTTTATTGCCTCGACCGCAATGGGAACCTCGTCCGGGTGGTTGAGCATCGCGGGCTCGTCTATCTGTATGAAGTTGGCGCCCTCCTTTTCGAGGAGCTTGAACTCCCTGTTGAGGATTCTGGCAAGTTCAGGGGCGAACTCCTCCTTGCTTGAGTAGTACTCGTTGAAGCTCCACTCCGCTATCGTGTAGGGGCCCGTAATCGGAACCTTGACTATCTTTCTCGTCGTGTTCTCCCAGACCCAGTGGAACTCGTCGAGGACGAGGGGCTCGCGGTATTCGAGCTTTGAAACTGCAGAGGCTTTGTTGAAGTACGCATTTCCCCACACCCTAACCGGGCCGTAGAACCTGAAGCCGGCAATCTTGGCGGTGAAGTGCTCGGTCATCTCGCTCCTTCCCATCTCGCCGTCCCAGGGTATGTCTATACCCGCCCTCTCGTGCTCCCTGAGGACCGCGACGCTCGCGTCCCTAACGGCTTCCCTGAAGTCCTCCTCCGGAATCCTCCCCAGGGAGCGGAGCCTGTACATCCTGAGGAGCCACCTTGGCTTCGGGTAACTCCCGATTATGCTCGTCGGAAGTATGGGCAGTTCCATCTCACTCACCCCCGAGCTTTCCGAGGAGCTTGAGCTTCCTCCAGGCCACGCTCTCGGGCAGGAAGTCGAGGAGCGTGTTGGGCGTTACGTAGACCTTTCCGTGCCTCCTGAGAATGGGCCTCAGCCTGTCCACGAGCCTGTCCTTTCTCTCCATCCTGGTTTCCCTCGCGTTCACTATGCCAACTCCCAGCTCTCCCCTGTAGGACTCTGGGAGTGAGCCCTCCACGAGGTCGAAGTTGAGTATTACGCCCTCTGGAAGAACCTTCGGTGTTCCAAAGTACGTGACAACCCAGAGCCTCTTCACCCTCGCAAGGCCTTCTATGAGCTCCTTCGCCTTCTCGGGCGAGACTTCCTCGTGCTTTTCCCTCGTGGCCCTTGAGAGCTCCGCGGCCAGGGCGGGCTCCTGGAGCTCGACGAGCTCAACCGGTAGCTCCTTCATGAGCTCCGCCAAAACCCCGGCGTAGGCCTCAGCGAGCTCGTCGAGGCTCTCGTAGGCCTCGTTAATCGAGTGGTAAGCCAGAGTAACCGGGCCAGGGAGGACGGCCTTCAGGGTCGCCCCCGGATAAACGTCTTCCTTTATGTCGAGGGCTATGTTGAGCCACTCTGGAATCGGGTTCTCCCTCAGCGAGAGCTCGCCCCTCACGACCGGGGAGCGGTAGAAGAAGTTGTTCTCGTAGAACTTGAAGAGCCCGTTTACTTCTACGCCGTCTATGAACCTTATCAGCGGGTTGAAGATGTCGTCCCAGCGGTAGAGGCCGTCGGTTATCACCCCTATCTTGGCCTTCCTCAGCCTCTCAAATGCCCTCCTCGTGTGCTCCCTGTAGGCCTTCTCAAGCTTCTCCTCGTCGAGTCTCCCTATCGAGTAGAGCTCAATCTTTTTTGCCAGCGAAACAGGCCGCGGAAGGCTTCCAATCAAAGCAGGAACTATCATTCAAACACCTCCTTCGTCGTTTTTACGGCATCAGTGGCGAGGGAAAGCCACCCCTCCAGGCTCCGGGAGAAGACAATCAGGTTGATTCCCGAAACGAAGTCCAGGGTCTTCACCTCCTCAAGGAGCTCCTCGAAGCCTTCATCTCCCGCAGGAATGCCCATCCTTTCGAGGGCCGGCCTGAGCTCCTCGGTCAGCGGGTGGAGGAGGGAGACGAGTACGGGGACGTCTCCCCCGGCGGAGCGGAGGACCTCCTTAAGCCTGGAGAGGCTCTCCTTCGAGGCGACCACCTGGGTCACAAGGGCCTCCGCCCCGGCCACGAGCTTCCTCAAAACGCGCTTGGCCTCAAGGGCCGGCCTGTAGTGGGGGTTTATCGTCCCGAGGACGCGGGGCCTCTCGTCGGCCTCAAACCTCTCCCCCGTGGGCAGGATTCCAGCGAACACGAGCCTCGCGAGCCTTATGAGGTTCGCCGAGTCGAGGTCGAAGACGGGCCTCGACGGAAGGCTCAGGCCCGGCCAGTCACCGGTAGTCATCAGAACCGCCTCGAAGCCGAAGAGAAGCGCCGTTCTCAGCTCCGACGCAACGGCCGTCAGGTTTCTGTCCTTGCCGGTGAGGTGGGGGCAGACGGGCCTTCCGAGGGACTTGAGATAGAGGGCCATGGCGGTCGGCTCGAAGTGGGGGTAGCCAAGGGGATTATCCGGGACGGTCAGCAAATCAACGTCCCTCACCGAGCCGACCACGAGGTGGACGTCCTCCCAGGTCCTCACCGCCGAGATGGGGAACTCCAGCGTTAGGGCCCTTCCGAGCTCAAGGCCCCTCCAGAAGGCCGAGTCCCTGGGCCTGGTGTCACCCTCAACGAGCTTCTCCATCTCCCTCAGCACTGGGTGCTCCTCGAAAGGTGCCTCCTCAACCTCAAGTCTCCTGAGCAATGGGCACATCCTCCCGTCCACCTCGCACCTCTCTCCAAGCGCCCCGCCGCAGGGGCCGTTCAGCATTCCCTTTGGGCAAGAGCTAAGCCTGAGCCCCACCACCCCCCAAAGCCCTGTCAATGTCCTCAATCAGCTCATCAGCGTCCTCAACTCCCAAGGAAAGGCGTATCAGACCCTCGGTGATTCCGAGGAGCTTCCTCCTCTCGGGCGGCATCGTCTTGGCGGCGCTCTTAGTCGGGTAAGAGGCTATGCTCTCAACTCCCCCGAGGGACGGAGAGGGGAAAACCCTCCTCAGCGAGCGCAGAAAGGCCTCCGCCTCAGCTTTTCCGGAGAGCTCAAAGCTCACGACCCCTCCGAACAGTGGCCTCTCGAAGAGCCTCTCCGCGGTTTCGTGGTGCGGGTCGTCCTTGAGACCCGGGTAGTGGACTTCTACGACCTTCGGGTGCTCCCTCAGGAACTCAGCTACGGCAAGTGCGTTCCTGCTCTGCCTCTCGAAGCGAAGTTCAAGGGTCTTCATCCCCCTGAGGGTGAGCCAGGCCTCAACCGGCTGGATTATGGAGCCGAGCCTCCTCCGCCAGTGCCAGAGCTCCCCGATGTCGGGGCTTCCCGAAACGATTGCCCCGCCGAGGACGTCGTTGTGGCCCGCTACGTACTTTGTGAGGCTGTGAACCACCAGGTCGGCACCGGCCCTGAACGGTCTGAAGACGAGGGGCGAGAAGGTGTTATCCACGACCAGGGTTGCCCCAACCTCTCTGGCCCTTTTGGCGACCTCGGAGACATCTATGACCTTCAGAGTAGGGTTCGTCACGGTCTCAACGAGCACGAGCGATGTCCCGTCGGAGATGGCCTCAGCTATGGCTTCGGCGCTCGGATAGGCGAGCTTAACGCGAACCCCAAACTTCCCCAGCTCCTCGGCCAGCTGAACCGTCGTTCCGTAGGATTCCATGGGCAGGACAACCTCGCTTCCCTTAGAAAGGAGGGAGAGGTAGGTGCAGCTTATCGCCGCCATGCCACTGTTGAAGGCCAGAGTCTCCTTTCCGCCTTCGAGCCCCCTCAGCTTCCTTTCGAGCTCCCTGACGGTGGGATTCTCCTCCCTGCTGTACTTGAGGTCAAAGCCCCTGTCCGACTTCCCAGGTTCGCCCACCTGCTCAAACGCCACAGTAAGGTAGATTGGCTTGTGAAGAGGTCTCATCGAACCACCGGGCATGTTCGGGCGAGAGCTTTTATATATTTTTCGACATATTTTAGAGTATTAAATATTCCTCAGAGTTATAACACTTTCAATAGTTATAAATATAACTAGCCAAAATTTAAAATCACGAAAAACAGCGTGAAAAATAAGCTATGAAAATAAACCGATCACAGGGTGCTGAGAATCCTCCTCGGATAAAAGTTCAGGCTCGCCCTCGCCCTTGGGGCGTCCATACCTATGTTCCTCCCAAGACCCATCAGGTCTCTAGGTCCGCGAACCTCCCACCTGCTTTCCGCGGAGCTCGTGATGAACCTCGGCACACCGTATTTGTCCACCAGCTGCCAGGTCTTCGTCATGAAGCGGAGGATCTGAACCCTCTCGTAGGGGCCAGCGGAGAGCAGGGGCGCGAGGGAGAACCCTATGGCGACTCCCCTCCTGGCGGCCATTCCCGCGAGGGTGTGGTCGAAGCCCGGATCCTTTCTCCCGAACCAGGGGCTTATGAGGGCATCAACACCGCCCTCAATGGCAAGGCGGTTCACCCTCATATCGCCGCCCTGAACGTAGAGAAGGGCACGGAGGTTCCTCTTCTTCACCTCCTTTATCAGACCCGGTCTGCTTGTAACGAGCAGGAGGGCGACCTTTTCGTACCTCTCACGGAGGAGCCTGAGCTCATCCTTGAGCTCGCCCCACTCGGGGGGACCATCAAGAACGAGCTTCTTCGTGAAGACGACCTCATCAAACCACTCCTTAGCTAATTCGTAGGCTTCCTCGCTCCTCACGTCCATCTCAACGAAGTGGTCGTGGGAGAAGGGTACCTCCCCATCCCCGTCCCCAAGGGGCATCCCGACGCTCATTCTTCCAGCCACTCCTGAACGGCTTTGACGACCGCTTCCTTCCTCATGGGGAAGGCCTTGACCTTTATCCTGACCTGCACCACGTCCGACCCCTCATCTATTTCCGACTCGCCGAGATACGCTTTCTGCTTGTTGAAGCGGACGTAGAAGGTTCCCTCCTCATCGACCTTCTCATCAAGGTGGTCCAGGAGGTAGCGCCTGTCCCCCTCGCTCAGCAGTTCATTGAAGTGGTCGATGAACTTCCTAACGGCCCTGCTCCGCTTGATTTCGACGTTGACGACCTTAATGGGGTTGCCGAAGAAACCCGTGGTCTCGTCGATATCGAAGATTATGTCCTCCTCGTCTATCTCCTCGGAGATGAAGGTCGCTATCGCCTCGAGAACCTTGTCCTCGTCCTCGGTGGCGTGGATGAACGTGGTAATCCTGACGTGGTGCGCCCGTATCTTCCCCATCGCTCTCACCGGGGTTGATTCGACACCGTGCTTTAAAAGGTAACCCACAAAATTGTCGGGCAACAGTTATAAACTCGTCCCATCAAACCCATATTGGTGGGAAAATGCTGGCAAAAGTGGATTCCAAGGGGAGGCTATACATCCCAAAGGAACTGAGAAAGGACCTCTCCAGAGAGGTTTACCTCGTAAGGGTCAATGATGGAGTGCTAATAGTTCCCAAACCGGAGGACCCTCTGAGGGAACTCGAAGAGCTGGGAAATAAACTCCCAGATATACCCCTCGAGGAACTAAGGGTGGAAATCCTAAAAGAGGCAGAGAAGCTTGCAGGTGAGTGAGATGGTCTACGCAGACACGGATTTCTTTCTTGCCCTGATGAAACCAAACGACTGGCTGAAGGAGAACGCAAAAAAGCTCTACGAGCGGTACAGGGGAGAGATAACAACGTCAGAGGCCACGTTCATTGAGCTTCTCCTTCTGGCCAGAAAGTTCAACCTCGACCCCATGAGAATCACCGCTGCAGTAATGGCCATAACCGGACTAGAAGACGACCTTTACCTGCGAGCGGCATACTACATGAAGGAGCACGGTCTCAACCCGTTCGACGCATTCCACGCGGCCCACTGCGGAGGAATGATAATAAGCTCCGACAAAGCCTTCGGCAGGGTGGGAATCAAGAGGATAAAGCTCGAAAGTCCGGAAGAAGAGCAGGGAAGTTAACCCATGGAACACTCACCACTTCGGGCATAAAGACTCAACCAAAAGCCAAGAGGGTGTTATACGGATTTCGAGTCCCTGCTGGTGTTGCCCCCCGTCACTGCCATTGCCCAGCCGATTATGAGCAGCATGGAGGCACCGGCCGTAAGCGCTATGGGCAACAGGTATTCCTCGGGAAGGTACGGCGCCCTGCGGCATACTCCTTCCGGGGAGACTTCCCAGGGAGTTAGGATTGCGTCGAGGGGCGTGGAGAGGGGGAGCGTGAGGAAGAACGAGAGTATCCATACCGGAATCCCGATGCTCGAGAAGCTGTCCTTACCGAGGATTCTTCCGAGGAGGTATCCAAGGCAGAAGAAGAGCGCCGCGGGAATCAGAAAACCCAGGTGCAGGCTTCGATATATGGGGGCAAAATCTGATGTTCCTGCTTTTCTCATCTCGTTCATGGATATCGAGACCACCGCCCAGCCGATCACTGAGGAGGAAATAATCAAAGAGAGTGTCAGGATAAGCAATACCCTCTGTCCTTTCATACAACCACCTCTACGACTCACGTTTGGCTAACATTAGAGTGACCGCGAGTATCACAGCAATTAAGAGCGCGATACCCACATATTCTCCATTGTTCCACCATTTCTCGGAGTGGGATTTAAATCCAGAATGTTCTTCACCAGAACGTTCCGTTCTCTGCACTACCAGCACATTCAAAGGGACGTCTGGTGCACTGAACTCCGCAGGGCGAATTTCCACTTGAACCGGCATCTCACTGAAAGGTACCCACCCCATGTAACACTTTCCTGCTTCGGCATTTTGTTCAGGATTAATTTTAAGCAGAGCCCCGTTTGAGAGAACACGTAAGGAACCATCAACGATTTCTGCGACCTTCCCGGTAGTATTGAGATACGCTAAGGGGGTTCCATTTTCATCAATGACAAAAGTCTCCCTCATGGTTCCGAGAGCGCACATCTTTTCGTTACAGGATACACCCAGTATTTTTATACTCCAGAAGTCGTCCCAGTCTTCCTCGCGGGGACATTGATAGGAATTGAACCACTCAATTTCACTGCCTGAAGAGATCTTCAGGACAAAGTAGTTGGCTATCCACGGCGCATCGCTTCCACCACCGTAGACGCCTGCAACGACGGCATAACCCCCCAATGGTGATGATTCCTCAGGCCTATCATAATAACCCGTGTTGAGGACTTCGGCCCAGTTGAGAGTCCCGTTTAACGAAATCGCCGCTAGGAAAATGTGAGACCTGGGGTCTTCGGAAAAACTGGCGGTTCCCGCTACGATGATTATCTTTTCAATGTATGTTATGGTGGTTAGTTGTACACTTCCACTGGACAATGATTCGTTGATTCGCCCCAGTGTAAGCCGGCCGATCCATAGAACGTTCCCATTTGAGTCCAGAACCCCAACAACCTTTCCACGGGTAAACGCAACGTTTCCATTTGGCAGAACCGTTGCATCATCCACGCTCATGTTTTTTGCCCAGATGAGGTCCCCATCTGTACTGAACTTGGCTAGAACTTCATCGCCTACAAGAAGAACGCCATCACCGGCCGGGACAATATTAAGAACATGAATTTCGTCTGGAATTTTGATGGTCAATTCAGGAATCCCAGTAAGGGTCATCTTTACTATGGTGCCGTTCTCTGTTAGAGCGTACATTCCTCCCTCTGAAATCACGGCATCTCCGAGCGTCCAGTTTTGAGCGAGCGCATTGTCTGGATATGCGGTGGTTAAAATCATGAAAAGAATAAAGATGAAAGCTCGTCGGTTCACCTCATTTCCCCTCAGGACCTATATTCTCTCACGCCCTTGGGGCTGACCTCAACCTCGAATTTCAGTGTATCCGTTGGGATAATCATCCAGTTGGCAACGTTGAACTTCACCCGGGCCTCAAAGGATAGCCGGGCTGTGTTCGGCTTGGAGACAACGATAACGCTGGGGTTTGCATCGAGGATTATTCCATAAGCTGGTCTTGAGAGGCGTCCACTTCCAATCTTCTTTACAAAGTCGTAGTGGATGAACTCAACGTTCCTTCCAATCTCGCGACTCTTAACCTTCCACCTGAACGTGACGCCGTCGTTGGTTTCCTCACTTGTTGATGCAGAGGCGGAATAACTGAGCAAGTTTCCTTCTACGTTTATTGTTGAAGTGTATGAGTAGTATTTTTTAGGTCCCCCATCCATTTTGGGTAGCCACTTGCTTATCCATACCTCCGAAAGGGGTATCCTAGTCGGAACACTTATGTCGACGGCCATCTCATCAACGGCTATGTCGCTCCTCTTGGGATTGCTCGACTGATGGATTTCCACAAGGTAGTATTTCATCCCCGATGTTGTGGAGACGTAGCTGAATTCCGCCATTACTCCCATCTCCATTGTGTTTCCGATGAAGACCTTCTTCCATGTGACTGCTCCAACCTCGGTCCAATCTCGGGTTCGTCCCATTATCGATATCTTCCTGCGTGCCGGCCTCTGCGAGAAGTTCTTTGCCTTTTTAACGAAGTCCCTTAGGACGGTCTCCTTTTTTACGGGCCCCTCTACGATGTAGTAATATACTCTACCGCCGGTATCCTCATATACTCCCAAGAATGTTACTTGAGATAACTCCTGGCTGGGGACTATTCTAAGCGTCAGGTTTTTGCGATTCATCTCTACTAGGGCTTTCACTGCATCCTCCCCGTAAAAGTACATCATTTTGCCCGTTGGAGTTGATATGGGGTCAATGTCCAACGTATCTTTGTCAGATTCCTTTGCCACCTCCGCGGATGTATTTGTTCCAGCCGCTGTCACCCCCACCACCAGCAGCCCAAGGATGACTGCGAACAGCGGCTTCCACCGCATATGGCCCACCTCATTATAGTTCCCACATTACTATTTGGATGATTTATCCTTTATAAACTTTCTTCTTACTATACGTAAAAATCCTTCCGGTTTTCAGTTCAAAAAAGCCCGAGTAAGTGAGTTGCACGACGATGCAACGGGTTAGAACGAGAAGCAGAAGAAGCCCCAACTGGACTCTAAGCTTTAGACAGTGAACGATCAAAAGAGTAGAAGAGAAATCACTTGCCCTTGCCCTTGTTGGCCCTTATGCTGGGCCTGACCTTCTCGGCGCCCTTGCCCTTGTTCCTCAGGCCGCGGCTCTTCCTGCCGGCGCTGGTGAGTCCGCGGAAGACGCGACCCTTGTGGGCCTTGCCGGTGATCCAGTTGATCTTGGGGTCGGCCTTGATGACCGGGTGGTGCGGATCGACCATTATGACCTCAAACCACCTGTACATTCCGTCCTCGCCGACCCAGTAGCTGTTGAGGACCTCGAGGTTCGGGAACTTGCGAGCAGCCTTCTCCTCGGCGATCCACTGGAGGCTCTTCTTCGGGCTGTACTTGACCTGACCCATCTTACTCGGCTTCCTTCCGCCCTTCCACCTGGGCCTCTTCCTTCCGCCCTTCCTGACGCGGACGCGGACGATAACGTAGCCCTGCTTGGCCTGGTAGCCGAGCGAGCGGGCGCGGTCGAGCCTGGTCGGCCTCTCGGCGCGGACGACGACCGGCTCCCTCCTCCACTTGATCATCCTGACCTTGAGAAGGTCCCCAACGTAGCTCTTCTTCGGGCTCTTCCAGGCTTCCCTAATGTACTTGTACATGCTCATCTCGTTCACCTCTTCCCAGTTTGTGGTTCTCCCTTACGGGAACATCCCGCGGGTTTGCCCCGCCTAGTCGGTCGAGGTTCGAGGTTGAGTTTTTAAGGGTTGCGGAGTAGTTAACGTGGTGAAACCGATGCGCCTTCAAAAACTCGTATCCCTCATGAAGGAAAGGAACTTCGACGGTGCCCTGATCAGTCCCGGGACCAATCTCTACTATCTCACGGACCTCCACATCCACGAGGCCGGTGAGAGGCTCACCGTTCTGGTTGTGAGCGCCGACGGCGACTACCGGCTCCTGGCCCCGAGCCTCTACGAGAACGTTGTCAGGAACTATCCCGTCACCTTCTGGCGCGACGGGGAGAACCCCTACGACAAGCTCGCCTGGATCCTGGCGGAGTTCCACCTGTCGGGCGGGAGACTTCTCATAGAGGACACGATGCGGGCCGACTGGCTCATGAAAGTCATCCGCCTCGGCAGCTTCGAGTTCCACCCCCTGAGCTCGCTCATGAGGGAGCTCCGCATGAGAAAGGACAGGCACGAGATAGAGATGATGGGACACGCCGCCAAGGCAGCGGACAGGGTCTTCGATGAGATTCTGAGCTGGGATTTGCTTGGCATGCGTGAGAGGGAGCTGGCTTTGAAGATAGAGCTGGCAATAAGGGAGCTCAGCGATGGGATTTCCTTCGAGCCGATAGTGGCGGGCGGTGAGAACGCCGCCAACCCCCACCACGCGCCCGGGGACAGGAGGCTCAGGAAGGGCGACCTGGTGATACTCGACTACGGGGCGAAGTGGAAGGGCTACTGCTCGGACATCACGAGAACCATCGCCCTTGGACGGCCGGACGAGAGGCTGGTGGAGATCTACGAGGTCGTCAAAGAGGCACAGGAGAGGGCATACCGGGCCGTCCGTGAAGGTGTTCTCGCGAGGGAGGTGGACGGGGCCGCGAGGGAGACGATAGCGAAAGCCGGCTACGGCGAGTACTTCACCCACAGAACCGGGCATGGACTCGGGCTGGACGTCCACGAAGAGCCCTACATCGGCCCGGACGGAAACGTGGCCCTGGAGAACGGCATGACCTTCACTATAGAACCCGGAATCTACGTTCCGGGCCTGGGCGGTGTTCGCATAGAGGACGACGTCGTCGTTCACGATGGGAGGGGAAAGAGGCTGACAAGGGCAGAGAGGGAGCTGATAATCATATGAACTCCCTCATAAACCCTCAATCTTTTTGTCAAAGTGCACGATTCCCTTGTGTATCTTGAAAGTAACCCTGTGTGTTTTGATGAACTCTTTGAGGTTAGGGTTCTTTTCTATCCAGTCAACATATCGGTCGTTGGAGACTATGTAAGCATCAAAATCTCTGGCGTATTTTATTACATAATCATCTGCAGGCACTTCCGCGGGCATTACCTCCACAATCCCGGAGTCAATTAGTTTCTCCAGCAATCCTTTATCTTCCACTTGGTATCTAAGACTAGCATCAACAAAGACGTGAATATCGGAGTACCCAAGTTCTTTCAGCTTCTCAACGACGAGTACAATGTTCCTTGCCAGAGCCTTCTCCCCGTGCCTTTTATCCCGGCCTTCCCACGCTACATTGCTCCCATCAACAATGACGGGAGGCAGCTTTGGCATGAAAGACTTGCTCTCGATATCATACGTTCCAATGTCGCTCCCATATCTCTTTAAGAGAGCAATGAGGTATTTTTCTAATTCCTCTTTGCTGGTAAAGGTCTTGTAGTTCCCGCTCTTCCTTCCCAGAGTGTACCAAAGGGAATCCCTGTTGAAATAAGCATATTCACATTCTTTTAACCATTGCCATATCTCATCGAGGCTGAGTTTCCGCCGCTCCTTTTTGAGATTGAGGAGCAGGCTAAGTATCAACGCATCGCCGTAAGTCTTGAGGTGATACTTTTCTTTTAGAGCCTTAAGTTCCTTGTAATCCTTATAGATTAACGCCACTAGCTCCGTCCTTGTTGAATATCCCAGCTTCTCAGCAACCAAAAATTCCAATGCATTGTTAAACCCACCCTTCTTAATGGCTATATATTCGTCCCGTTTCAGCGTCCCTCGTTGAAGGGACTCAAAGAACTCCCCAAATGTCTGGAAACCACGATCAGTGGCATATCTGTAGAGTTCAGCCTCCGTTGAAATCCCCAGGTCATTAAGCGTTAGCTCCTTACGAGCAACGAATTTTCCGGATTTAATCCTACACTCCCAATTAATATCCGAATCAGGGGTCTCTGAAACGTCATCTACCGGTTTGAAGATGGTAAACGGCTCCTTCAACTGTAGCTGGGCAAGGGAATCAACAAACCCCCTTTTCCGTGCATCAAGATATTCGCGCCGGGTGGTGTAACCCCTAGAAATTGCGTCTTTATACTCGTCTTCACTCAAAAATCCACCGGGCAGAACCCTCGTGAAAACTTTGGTCTTCTCATCGTACTCCCCAAATCTTCGTATAATTTCCGAAGACGTAAGATATCCCCCGAGCGATTCTGGGTCAGTTAAGATTTTTGGTTCCCCGTACCAGCTCATATCCTGATTCCATACGTTGTACTTCTGGAGAATCTTATTCCTCTCTGAGCGTAGCTTGTCCCATAGAATCTCAAGAGATATTTTCTCCCCGATGGCAATATCGCGTAGAATCTTAATGAGGTGGGCTTCCTCGATTGTGTTGAGTGAATACTCTGCCCTTATCTGATTGAGTTCCTTAAAAAGCACATATTCCCAACGGTTGTTGATATTAAGGCGTTTAGCTCCATCGTATTCATCGAATCTGGTAAACCCTCCCGCAACTGCATCGAAGTATTCCATTGCGTTTGCAAATCCACCCGAAAGGGCTTTTCTGAAGGATTCTCCATCAAGAAAACCAAGTCTTAACGCATCTACAAATTCCTCAAAATCTTCAAATTCGTTGTCCATAGCATAATAGAACAAATCACCCTCGGAGTCGAACTGAAGTTCCACATACTCCCCCGTCTTAGTATAGCCCGCTACAGTAACCGTGCCATCCCCATGCACATTCACACTTTTAATAGAGTCGTCAGATTTAAGTTTCTTCACGGCATTCCAGAATCCAAGTTTTATCGATAGCTCAACGTCCCCGAATGTCTTATATCCCCTTCTTTCAAAAGCATAGAACTTGCTACCGTCCCAGAAATAGAAGTATTTATTCGACGCATAAATAACCTCAGGCTTGTATTCGTCCAGAAGGAATTTGTAGTCCTCATACTTCCCCACTACTACAACTGGGCCACTAGTGACATGTTCAACGGAGATTAACTTGGGAGACCCAGACATGGAAACCACCCAAATGGGAATGCTCAATAGGCAACGATTAATGTCAACAGGACTTTCTAACACTCACTTAAATAATTTATTCTTGCGAGGGAGTATAAAATACAGGAGGCCCCTCACCCAAAACAGGTTTTAGCAAAAGGTTTAAATATTAGGAACCCTACTCGCTCCGATGCCGATGAGGGGGGAGTGTCTTCTCCATCGCTGGAATCGCAACCGCGCCTGATTTCCCAGATAACACCCCTATTCTGGAGTATCGCTCACGCTCTTTTGAAAAAATTCTGAGGAGGTATGGCTATGGCTGAGCTTAACTTCAAGGCCATTGAGGAGAAGTGGCAGAAGCGCTGGCTGGAAGAGAAGGCCTTCGAACCGAAGGCGAATGAGAAACCAAAGGAGAAGAAGTTCTACATCACGGTTGCCTTCCCGTACCTCTCGGGACACCTCCACGTCGGCCACGCGAGGACCTACACGATTCCCGACGTCATAGCGCGCTTCAAGCGCATGCAGGGCTACAACGTGCTGTTCCCGATGGCGTGGCACATCACCGGTGCGCCGATAGTCGGAATCGCCGAGAGGATAAAGAACCGCGACCCCAAGACGATACACATCTACCGCGACGTCTACAAGGTTCCGGAGGAGGTACTCTGGAAGTTTGAAGACCCCAGGGAGATAGTCAACTACTTCATGAAGGCCGCCAGGGAGACCTTCATCAGGGCCGGCTTCTCCGTCGACTGGACGCGCGAGTTCCACACGACGAGCCTCTTCCCGCCCTTCAGCAAGTTCATAGAGTGGCAGTTCTGGACGCTCAAGGATAAAGGCCTTGTAGTTAAGGGAGCGCACCGCGTGAGGTGGGACCCTGTCGTTGGAACCGCCCTCGGGGACCACGACATAATGGAGGGCGAAGACGTCCAGATACTGGACTACGTCATCATCAAGTTCGTCCTGGAGGAGGACGGCGAGGAAATCTACATGCCGGCCGCGACGCTGAGGCCCGAGACCGTTTACGGCGTTACCAACATGTGGCTGAACCCCGAGGCGACCTACGTCAAGGTGAAGGTCAAGCGCGGCGAGAAGGTGGAGACATGGATAATCAGCAAGGAAGCTGCCTACAAGCTCTCCTTCCAGGACAGAGAAATTGAAGTTCTGGAGGAATTCAAGGGCGAGAGGCTGATAGGCAAGTACGTGAAGAACCCGGTCACCGGCGACGAGGTCATCATCCTGCCGGCAGAGTTCGTTGACCCGGACAACGCGACCGGAGTGGTCATGAGCGTTCCTGCTCATGCTCCCTTCGACCACGTGGCCTTGGAAGACCTCAAGAAGGAAACAGAAATCCTGCTGAAGTACGAGGTCGACCCGAGAATCGTGGAGGAAATAAGCTACATCTCGCTGATCAAACTCGAGGGCTACGGCGACTTCCCGGCGGTTGAAGAAGCCGAGAAGCTCGGCGTGAAGAGCCAGAAGGACGTTGAGAAGCTCGAAGAGGCCACCAAGAACATCTACAAGGCCGAGTACCACAAGGGAGTCTTCAAGATAGAGCCCTACGCCGGCAAGTCCGTCCAGGAGGCCAAAGACCTCATAGCCAAGGAGCTCCAGGAGAAGGGAACCGCGGAGATAATGTACGAGTTCGCCGAGAAGCCGGTCATCTCGCGCTTCGGCAACCAGGCGGTCATCAAGATAATCCACGACCAGTGGTTCATAGACTACGGAAACCCCGAGTGGAAGGAGAAGGCCCGCGAGGCCCTCGCGAACATGACCATCTATCCGGAGAGCAGGCGCACACAGTTCGAGGCCATAGTTGACTGGCTCGACAAGAAGGCCTGCGCGAGGAAGGTCGGCCTTGGAACGCCGCTCCCGTGGGACCCCGACTGGGTCATCGAGAGCCTGAGCGACTCAACCATTTACATGGCCTACTACACGATAAGCAGGCACATGAACAGGCTGAGGGAGGAGGGCAAACTCGACCCCGAGAAGCTCGACAGGGAGTTCTTCGACTACCTGTTCCTGGAAGACTTCAGCGAGGAGAAGGAGAGGGAGCTGGCCGAGAAGACCGGAATCCCAGCGGAGACGATCCGCGAGATGAAGGAGGAGTTCGAGTACTGGTACCCGCTCGACTGGCGCTGCTCGGCGAAAGACCTCATCCCGAACCACCTGACGTTCTTCATCTTCAACCACACGGCGATATTCAGGAAGGAGCACTGGCCGAGGGGCATAGCCGTCAACGGCTTCGGAACTCTCGAGGGCACCAAGATGAGCAAGAGCAAGGGCAACGTGCTGAACTTCATAGACGCAATCGAGGAGAACGGTGCCGATGTGGTGAGGCTCTACATCATGGGACTGGCCGAGCACGACAGCGACTTCGACTGGCGCAGGAAGGAGGTCGGAAAGCTCCGCAGGCAGGTCGAGCGCTTCTACGAGCTGGTGAGCGAGTTCTCGAACTATGAGGCTAAAGAGGGCGTCGAGCTCAAGGACATCGACAGGTGGATGCTCCACAGGCTGAACAGGACCATCGAGGGAGCTACCAAGGCCCTCGAAGAGTTCAGGACGAGGACTGCCGTGCAGTGGGCGTTTTACAGCATCCTCAACGACCTGCGCTGGTACATGAGGAGAACCGAAGGCAGGGACGACGAGGCGAAGCGCTTCGTCCTGAGAAAGCTCGCAGAGGTCTGGGTCAGGCTGATGGCGCCGTTCACGCCGCACATCAGCGAGGAGCTCTGGGAGAAACTCGGTGGAGAGGGCTTCGTCAGCCTGGCGAAGTGGCCCGAGCCGGTTCCGGAGTGGTGGAACGAGACGGTCGAGGCCGAGGAGGAGTTCGTCAAGAACCTCATCGAAGACATCAAGGAGATCATCAGAGTTGCCAAGATAGAGGACGCCAAGAGGGCCTACATCTACACGGCTCCAGAGTGGAAGTGGCGCGTTGTGGAAGTCGTCGCCGAGAAGAGGGACTTCAAGGGGGCTATGGCGGAGCTGATGAAGGACCCAGAGATGAGGAAACACGGCAAGGAGGTCAGCAAGCTGATACAGAGGCTCATAAAGGAGAGAGCCTTCGACGTGAAGCGCATCAACGAGGAGAAGGCCCTGAGGGAAGCCAAGGACTTCATGGAGAAGGAGCTTGGAGTTGAGATAATCATCAATCCGGAGGAAGACAGGGGAGGAAAGAAGAAGGCCGCGATGCCGCTGAAGCCTGCGGTGTTTGTGGAGTAAGTTTTTGTTAAGGATTTTGTAATTATTCCCCCTTATTTATATCTAGTGTTTTTTCAATATCTTCTTCAATGAATTCAACAAATGCTCTAAGGAAGTCCGACAATCTATTCTTAAAATATGTAACACTAACAAAGTGCTCAGAGAAAATATCAACGTCTCTAACAGAATCAAGAGTATGTATCTTTCCAAAAAATCCGAGGTCTCTAAACATTTTTGCAATTATCTTTTCATTTTTAATTGTAGACAACCCATTGAACAATTCAATAAATTTCCAAATAGTCTTTTCAAGATTTTTGTCATTAATGTTATGGTGAAAAACAAGTTCTTTTGATGTAAAATCAACTCCAAATCCACACCCATCGATACAAAGATAAATCTCGTGACGAGGATAGGGCTCCTTTGGGGCACCTGCATTGTAAGGGCAGTATTTACATGCATGGTAATCTCCACATTCTTGCTCATCTACATACCCACCATACATTATGTCAGGACACTTTATAATAGAAAACGGATCAGAAAGAATTTCAGTTCCACAGAAAGGACACTCTCCCCAATAGTATAATGCACCTAATTTATCGTCAATAAAGTTTAGAGATGTCCTACTATTTTTTACAAAAATAGAATATAAGCTATTAAACAACAAAGTTGTTACTGTTTCATAATCCCCACGTAACATCAGGCTGAATTCTCCCTCATTTTGGGTCACAGAATACGTGAGTAAATTGTGAGAGCCTACTACAAAGATATTATCAATGACGTAGAGTTTTCCATGATACATACGCGCGGGTACTGCTATTGCATAGAACTCATTATTTGGATCATCAGCGGGGATATATAATCTTCTATTAGGCCTGTTATTATCTCTAAGAAGCACATACATTGGAACATCTGGAGATTTTAAATTTTTCAACTTACTCACTATGTTGCTATCTAAAAAAGCGCTTCCTAGAAATATCCGTTTCTTTGCATTCGTAATCTGCTCCTGTAGCATATCAAAAAATTCAGTTCCGAGAGGAGGACTTATAGTGAATACATTCCCCCTAACCATTAACATCACCTTCAGTTTTTATATTCAACACTCTTTTTAGATGTTAAATTTTGAACTTTAACGTTAAAAAACTTCTTATAGCAAACAACGAGAGGCAGAGGGCGCACCTTGAGCTGTACAACCTGAGGGAAGAGATATTCGAGGCTCTGCTCGGTGAAAAGGACGATTTACATTATCCAACGCTGGAAAAGCTGGTTGAACTCGTCGAAAAGGCCGGAGGGAGGGTAATCGAAAGCGGAACCTTCGAGCCGGGCCTGCCGCACTACTTAGCCTACATCCCGCGGGAATACGTGGAAAAGATAGAGGATGAGAAAAAGCGCGCCGAACTTCTGGAGCGGTGGGATGAGGGTTATGAAAAGTGGAAGAGAGGCGCGGAGCATCCGCCCGTCGGCTGGGTCTTAGCTGGCAATCGCTAACTTTCCCCCGCCTTCTCCCCCCTCGGCAGGAAGAAGGATAGCAGCGCGCTGATGACGAGAACGCCCATCATGAAGATAACCGCGAGCTTCATCGTGTCTATGAAAGATGCATTCACCATTTTGATTACCGCGTCGTGGTACTCGGGCGGGATGTTGAGCTCCCCCTGCTGCATCTTGATTATCCACTGAATCACCGCCTCCTTTATCTGCTCCTTGCTCCCCTCGAAGAGGCCCGACTCGTAAATCTGCCGGGTTATGCTGTGTACGACGCCGAGGACGAGGAGTGCACCGATGAATGCCGTTCCGAGCGACAGGCCGAACTGCTTCTGGGCGTTGAATATTCCCGACGCATCGGCCTGCTGTTCCGGCTTTGCACCCATCATGGCGAGGTTGGTTATCTGGGAGAATATCAGCCCAAAGCCGGTGCCGTAGAGGGCCAAACCGAGGGCGAAGTCCGAGCCAGTAACTTCAGGCTTCAGGACGCGGAGGAGGAAGTAGAGGCCGACGAAGGTAAGGGCTATGCCGAGCTGGATTATCTGCTTCGGTGTTAGGTACTTCGCGAACTTCTGCCCGCTCATCGAGAAGATGAACATCATTATCGAGAGGGGCACTATTACGAAGCCGGTCTGGATGGCGTTGTAGTGGAGGTACTGCTGGACGAAGACGGGAATGGTGAATATTAGACCCGCAAGCGTCAGCTGGAAGAATATGCTGACGAGGTTGGCCACGGTGAAGACCCTCGACTTGAAGATGTCGACATCGATGAGCACGTCCTCGCCCCTCTCCTTCCTTCTCTCCTCGTACTTCCAGAAGACGACCAGGACTATCAGGCCGGCCGCCATGAGGAGCAGAACCGGCGGGTTGCTGAGTGGGTCCATAATGAGGACGGAAAGTGTGAGCAAAAAGAGACCAACGCCGACGAGCGCCGCGCCGATGGTGTCTAGCTCGACTTTCTTTTCAGGCCTGTAATCGTGGAGCAGTTTCATGCCGTAGAATATGCCGGCCGCTATTATCGCCTCCATAAAGAAACCGAGACGCCAGGTTATGTAGGTCGTGAAGAAACCGCCGATTATGGGGCCGAAGGCTGCAGCAGCTCCTCCAACGCCGCCCCAGACACCGAAGGCGAAGGCCCTGTCCTTGCCGGTGTATGCCTTGGTGATGTAGGTGACGGTTGCAGGCATCATCATTGAAGCTCCAATTCCCTCAAGAATCGACCAGCCGAGGAGGAGAACCGGGAGGTTCGGGGCAAAGGCGGCCATCAACGTTCCAACGGTGTATATCACAAGCCCCCTGAAGAAGACCTTCTTCGTTCCCCAGATGTCCACGAGTTTCGCGCCGGTTATCATGAATGCCGCCATCACGAGAGCGTAGAGCGTTATCGCGCCCTGAACACCGGCCACGGTTGTGTCAAGATCCCTTACGAGGGCGCTTATTGAAACGTTCATCATCGTGGTGTCGATGAACATTATGAAGAGCGCCGCGCTCATTATGATGAGAACTCCCCACTTGGAATACGCCATGTTTTCCACCAGGGAACTATTAGGGGGAGCGATGTTATAAGATTTTGCATGAGAACCCTATGGTTAGAGAATCAAAGGAAAGGGGGCCGAAATCAGAACTCCCTCTCCACGAGGAACTCGGCGAGCAACTCCAGATCTTTCCTCGCCTCGCTCTCCGGGAGAACCTTCAGGGCCTCGTTGGCCTCCCTGACGAGGTTCTTAGCGTATTCAGCGGCGTAGTCTATGCTGCCGTACTTCCTGAGGAGTTCGATGGCCCTCTCAACTTCCTCCTTGACCTTCTCGTCGTGTATCAGAGCGTCGCCCTTTGCATCGCCCGCGTACTTGCCGAAAACCTTCAGGAACTCGGCTTTGTCCTCCTCGCTCGCGTTCTGGAAAAAGTGGCCCACTATCAACGTTTTCTTGCCCTTCCTTATGTCGCTGCCGACGGGCTTTCCGAGCTTCTCCTCGTCGGCTATCAAGTCGAGCACGTCGTCCCATATCTGGAAGGCTATTCCAACGTTCATTCCCCACTTGGCGAGCGCTTTGATGTACTCCCCGTTGTCCGTTCCGACTATCGCGCCTATCTCCGCCGAGCCCTCGAAGAGCGCCCCGGTCTTGCCGCTTATCATCCTGAGATATTCATCAACGGTGACCTCCTCCCTCGTCTCGAACTCGATGTCAAGGGCCTGCCCCTCGCAGAGCATGTTGGATGTCCTGACCAAGACGTCGAGGATTTTAGCCTTCTTCTCCGGGCTCACATCGGCCCTGGCTATAGCCTCAAAGGCCTTGCTGAAGAGCAGGTCGCCGGCGAGGATGGCCATGTTGACGCCCCAGATCTTGTGGACGGTGGGCCTTCCGCGCCTCAGCTCGTCCATGTCCATTATGTCGTCGTGAACCAGCGAGTAGTTGTGGATGAACTCGACGGAAGCGGCAGGATAGAGTGCCTTCTCCGGGTCGCCGCCGACGGCCTCGGCCGCGCGGAGAACCACGAAGGGTCTGACGCGCTTTCCACCGGCGAGCGGATAATGCCTGGAGGCCTCGTAGAGAGCCCTCGGCTCCTTCTCAGGGATGAGTTCGAATATTGCCCTATCAACGTCCTTTGCCATGGTCTTAACCCTTGCGAACAGCTCATCGTACTTCCCCATTATATCACCCCGTGAGTGATGAAAGCAATCTAAAGGAAAAAGAGGGCAACTCTTTATCAGTTTTGCCCTACCTTATCTCGACCAGGTAACCGTTCCTCGACACGAAGACGTCCCTGCCTATCAGGTAGCCCTCCTCCTCGGCCAGCTCCGCGTAGTGCGTGAGCATCCTGAACTCACCGTGCGCTGGAACGATGTTCTCCGGGTTCAGCATCCTGATGAGGTAGCGGTGGTCCTCCCTGCTGGCGTGGCCGGAAACGTGAAGGTCCTTGATCATCCTCACACCCTTCATCTTGAGCTTCGTCTCGAGGACGTAGCGCTGGGCCTTGTTGAGGGGATTGGGTATCGTTCCGGCGGAGAAGACAACCGTGTCGCGCTTGCCGATGTCATAGAGCTCGCCGTTGGCCATCCTCGTGAGGACCGCCCCTGGCTCGCCCTGATGGCCGGTGACCACGAGAAGGTAGTTCTCCCTCGCGCCCGAGACCTCCGCGAGAACCTTCCTTACGGCGTTGGGGCTCCTGACGGCACGGGCGCCCTTCATCCTTATCAGCCCGAGCTGCTTGGCGATGCCGGTGTATTTGGCCAGGGAGCGGCCGACAAAAACCGCCTGCCTGCCCATCTTGTTGGCTATCCATATGAGCTCCTGGAGCCTGGGGATGTGGCTGGCGAAGGTCGTAGCTATCAGCCCATCCGCCTCCATGCCCTCGTAAAGGAAGAAGTCCTCCAGAAGCATCTGGGCAACGGCCTCGCTCGGGGTTTTGGTCGGCTCGGAGACGCGCGTGGATTCCGGGATGAGAACCTTGACGCCCTCCTTGCCGAGCTCCTTGAGGCGTTTGTAGTCGGGCTTCTCGCCGAGGGGATTGTTGTTGTCGAACTTGAAGTCGCCGGTGTGGACGACCGCGCCCTCAGGCGTGTGGACGACGACCATAGCCGCCTGGGGTATCGAATGGGTTATCTGCACGAACTCTATCGCCAGGTTCTCGCTGACCTGGACTATCTCGCCGTATTCGGTCTCGTACATCGGATTTTTGACCTCGAAGTACTGCTCGCTCTTGACCTCACTCTTGGCGAGCTTTATCGTGTACGGCGTTCCGTATATCGGGACGTCCGGATAGTGGGGCGCGAGCTTGCCGATGGCGCCTATGTGATCCAGGTGCCCGTGGGTGAAGGTTATGGCGACAACCTTCTTGTTTCTGATTGAAGAATCGTCAGGAATTGCACCGAGCTTCTGGAGTTCCTTCGTGGGGAACTGCTGGATGTTGACGTCCTCATGGATGAGAACGCGGTCGAGCCTTATGCCCATGTCGATTATGACGACCTCTTCCCTACCGCCGTTGGAGTAACCGACGGCGGTCATGTTCTTGCCGACTTCCTCGTAACCGCTAACTGTGTGGATTTTTATCATGTCTATTCCTCCTTACGCCCCCAGGCCTCTCCTGAGGCGTGGGGCTGCGTTGGTCTTAGTTGTTCCCAGGGTTTAAAAAGGTGTGCATTCCCGGATTAAATTACTCCAGGATAAGTTGCCCGGACAAAAGTGATACTGCTTCCCCCTATAGTTATCGCTTATTATAGCTGATATCTCAAGTAAATTTTAAGAATTTCCCGATCGTTTTACTTGGAAACAGGAAACAAATAAGGCACCCAAAAGGATGCTTGCAAGGGCGTGTTGATTGAAATAGAAGAGTAACACAACCACGGTTAGAAGGGGGAGTAATAAGACACGATTTGTACGCCTGCTCATATGGAACAAAGCTCCTGAGCCAAATACCAATGCAGAAACAACAGCGAGAGTTGAAAACATAAGCGCTTTCCCAAGTTCCACCATTCCAAAATAGGAAGCAATCCCATAGAATATTGCCCCTGTCCCTGCTGAAAGGATGAGTATCACAAATAAGTCAACAAAAGCATCAAAGAGAAAATTGAAAAAATCTGAGTGTTGTCCTCGATACACGTCAACCACCGCCTATAGATTTTTGCATAGGTTTAAATAAGACTTTTGCTGTGATGGTCTGAGTAGTTATATCCTGAAATTACCCAAGCATTTTCTTTTTCATTGTATTCAAGTACGATAAAATCAATAGAATCAGCAAGTGCTTTATTCTTTTTTTAACACGTTAATTACGGCAGTTCTTCCATTAGTTAATGCCAAGTTCTTGTATTTTGACAAATCCCTAATTTTGGGAGCACTACACTTGTGGGGTTTAAGTATGATAGTGATGATATTACTGAACTTGATGTGCCTGAACTCCCTGGCTTTTTTCTGGATGAATTATTACTTTCCAACTGCATCTTTATGAAACCCGATTAGTCAAAAGAACGCAAAGTAAAAGAGTAAAAATAAACATTGAAATAAAAAGCTAAGCTTTTCTTCGCCTTTCCCTAAGAAACTCGGCTAAGTCAATCCTCTGGCTTAACCACTCCCTCGTGAAGCCCGTAACCACGAGCGGAACCTTCCTCAGCTCCTCGACCTTCCTTGCCCCAACGAGGAACATGGTGTTCCTGATTTCCTCAATGTAGCGCTGGAGGACTTTGATGACTCCTTCGACGTCGCCTTTCACGGCCGGCTTGAGGAGAGGCAGTGCAACGCCGGCGAAGGTTGCACCCATGGCTAAGGCCTTCGCCATCGTTATCCCGTCGCGCATTCCACCGGTGGCTATAATTGGCAGATCCGTTGAGTAACGGACCTCAGCAACGCTTATTGCCGTCTTTATCCCCCAGTCCCAGAAGCGAAGGGCGAGGTTTCTGCCCATCTCGTCCTTTGCCCTGTAGTACTCAACGCCGCTCCAGCTCGTCCCACCCAGACCGCCGACGTCGATGGCATCTATGCCTATGCTCTCAAGCCTCACCGCGACCTCCATCGAAACGCCGGCACCGGTTTCCTTGGCGATTATTGGATATGGGAACTCGGCCTTGAGTTCCGCTAAAGCTTTGAGGACGCCCCGGTACTGCGTATCGCCCTCCGGCTGGACGCTCTCCTGAAGGGGGTTGAGGTGTATCGCCAAAGCGTCCGCCTGAACCGTCTCGACGGCCTTTAAGGCCTCCTCAATCCCGTACCTGTCGGGCATCGTCTCGGCGAACTGAGGGGCACCAAGGTTGCCGACGAGGAACACATCGGGAGCGACGTCACGGACGTAGTAGCTTTCCCATGTCTCGGGCTTCCTTATCATCGCCCTCTGGCTGCCGACGCCCATCGGTATGTTCAACTCCTGGGCGGCCTTCGCTAAAGTCTTGTTTATCTTGCCTGCGAGCTGAGAGCCCCTAGTTCCACCGGTCATTCCGGCTATGAAAATCGGGTAGTCGAACTTCCGCCCGAGAAACTCGACGCCCAGGTCTATTTCCTCCTTGTCTATCTCCGGCAGGCTCATGTGAACGAAGTGAACGTCCTCAAAACCGTTGGAAACGTGGGCCTGAACGTTTCTCTTCAAACAGTGTTCGATGTGCTCGAACTTCCTGATGAGGGTGAGTTCCTCCCTATCAAAAGCCTCCATTTCAACCACCGAAGAGAGAATGGAGCCGGAGGTTAAGAGGTTTTTGGAGCGCAACTCGACTCACAATCCCGGCAACGCTTATATACATCAACGTGGAATTTGGCATATTATGGCTCATTTCACGGAGGAATGAAAAAATGTCAACACCATCCAGGCCGAATACGGGCAGTGTTCTGATCATCGACCTAACAAGGGAGAAGGTCGTTAAACGGAAAGTTTTGTCCGAGACCGTGAAGCGGTATCTTGGGGGAAGGGGTTTCAACTCAAAGGCCCTCTTCGACATGATACCCGGTAGAATAGACCCCCTGAGCCCGGAGAACGTTCTCGCACTGGGCAACGGAACCTTCGCGGGAACGGCACTGCCGATGACGAGCAGGCTTCATATAAGCACCCTTTCACCCCTCTCTGGCATCCTCGGGGACGGGAACGCCGGCGGCGAGTTCTCAGCGATGTTGAAATTTGCCGGCTATGAGCAGGTCATCGTGACCGGGAGGGCCGAAAAACCGAAGTACGTCTTCATTGAAGATGACGAGGTCGAAATACGGGACGCGGAGGAGCTCTGGGGCCTGACCACCGGCGAGACCGTGGACTGGCTGAGGGACGAGCACGGCGATGAGGTGAGCGTCGCAGGGATAGGGCCCGCCGGGGAGAACCTCGTGCGCTTCGCCACGACGATGGTGGACAAGTACCACTCGGGGGCGAGAGGAAGCGGTGCCGTGTGGGGCTCGAAGAACCTCAAGGCGATAGCGGTCATCGGGACGAAGGGGGTTGAGCCCGCCGACCCGGAGCGGTTCTATGGGCTTGCTAAGGAGGACATAGACTACTTCAACCGCAACGAGTTCGTCAGGAGGATTTACTCCGTCATTGGGACCCACTACGGGCTGATACAGTGGTATCCAAGCTGGAGGTACTTTCAGGTCCCCCTCAGCGCGGAGGAGCTGCCGATCGGGTTAAGGCCGCAGGATTTGGCAGAGTACGAAGTCGGGAGAACCCAGTGCTTCTCCTGTCCGCTCGCCTGCAAGGACGTTTACTACCTGCCGAGCACGGGGGAATACGGGACGGCGAGCGAGTTCGAGTCGATATACGCCCTCGGGAGCAACAACTGCGTAACCGACACCGAGGCGGTTCTGAGAATGGAGCACATGGCGGACGAGTACGGGATGGACGTGATGACGCTCGGAGACACTATAGCCCTCGCGAGACTCCTCCACGAGAAGGGCATCCTGAGCAGGGGGGATGTGAAGGGTGTTTCGCTTGAGTGGGGAGATGCCGAGGAACAGATTGAACTCATCGAGATGACCGCCTACAGGAAGGGCTTCTGGGACAAACTGGCCGAGGGCTACAGAAACTTCGCAAAGCTCTACGGGGAAGATGCTTTAGCTTACTGCTACGACGTGAAGGGCGTGAACCGGGGCTGGTACGAGGTTGACTTTATCAACGGGGTCTTTACCCTCTCCCACGCGACGTCAACGAGGGGGGCCGACCACCTCAGGGGGCGCTCGTGGGCCTACTGGGAGAACGACAAGCTCATAGACATCGAGGTCGTGAGGGGAATGCTTGAGGCCGGTCTGCCGGACTACAGGAAGGACCCGGTTGGGGCGCTCATCTACGGTGAAAGGGCCTGCACCTTAGCCGATTCCCTCGGGAGGTGCAAGGGTTCGATAAACAGCTGGCTCCAGGCAGTTCCGCTCGTCTGGAAGTATCCGGTCTTCAAAGGAACGGCGATGCTCCTAACGGCCTTCACCGGCATAGAGTTCACCGAGAAGGACGTCATAGACGCAACGGACAGGATATACCTCACGGAGATGGCCTTCAACGTCAGGCAGGGGATCAAAAAGAAGCACTACGACGTCAAGTTCCCGCCCGAGTTCGCCGCGACGGAGAGGGCAAAGGCTCAACTCAAAAGGCACTGGGAGCTCGTTGACGAGTACCTGGAAAGGCGCGGATGCGACGTGGAGACCGCCTATCCGAGGAGGGAAACGTTGGAGGGACTCGACATCGGCTACGTCGCCGACCAGATTGGGGGGAAGGAGTTCCCCGAGTGGGACGGCCCGGTAAGGGGGGTGGCCTGAATGTTCGTGCTGGCGGTAATCTACGAGAACTGCACCGGCTGCCACCTCTGCGAATTAGCGTGCTCCTTCAGGCACCACGGCGTCTTTGACCTCTCTGTCGAGGATAACCATCCTCACCAAGCCCGAGGTACAGACGTCGGTTCAGGTCTACTGCCTCCAGTGCCGCGATGCGGCCTGCGAGAGGGTCTGCCCCGTGGATGCGATAAGCCGGGACAGAAACGGGGCCTACGTCATAAACTACGACCGCTGCATAGGCTGCAGGGAGTGCGCCTACGCCTGCCCCTTCGGGGCGATAAGCTTTGAGGTAGAGGCGAGGCCGATAAAGTGCGACCTCTGCGATGGCGAGCCCGAGTGCGTGGCGGTTTGTCCGCACGATGCCATAGTCTACATGGAGGAGAAGAAAGCCGCGAGGGAGCTGAAGAAGGCCAAGGCGGCCGGCGTCGCCTACGGACTCTACGGTGGGAAGGAGACGCCAGAATACTCCAGGAAGAAGGCGGAAGAGGCCGTTGAATACCTGATGGAGCTCGTGGAGAAGAGTGGGGAGCTGGATGTCTGATGGAATACCTTCTCCACGTTCTGACGGAGAAGTGCACCGGCTGTATGGACTGCGTCGAGGCGTGCCCGATCGGGGATGGGATTAGGGTGATTCCCCTTCCCGCTCTTCCGGAGCGATGGGACATCGTGGTCTGCCGCCACTGCAACCCGGCACCATGCGTTGAGGTCTGCGAGTTCAGGGCGCTCAGCATTTCGGAGAATGGAGCTGTGACCCTGAACCAGGAGCTCTGCACCTCCTGTAAGGCCTGCACTGCGGTGTGTCCATTCGGCGCGGTCTTCCTAAGGCTGGACGGGACGATGGCGAAGTGCGACCTCTGCTCTGGAAGCCCGAGGTGCGTCGCGGCCTGCGAAGAGGGGGCCCTCGTCTACGAGAGAGTCGAGAGAAAGAGGGCTCTGATGAGGGAGAAACCTTCCGTGGTGGAGCTTCTCGAATTCAAGGGACTGCGGTGAGAGCATGGAAGGGAAAATCGTGATAGTTGGAGGTGGAATCGGGGGGCTCTACACGGCCTTCAACCTCATTGAGAACGGGGTTGATGCGGACAGAATAACCATCGTGGCGAAGGAGTGGCCGCCCTACACGAGGCACCGCCTCGCGGAGATAGTCTCCAAAAGACTTTCCCCGGACGGGGCCGTACTCGGCCTTGCGGAGAACCTTCAAAGGGCAGGCATCGAGGTTGTAGAAGGCGAAGCCCTAAGACTCGGAGAAGAGGAAGGGCTCGTTGTAGTTAAAACCGGAAACGGAAAACGCCGGCTGAGATACAGCAAGCTGGTGGTGGCGACGGGAGGAAAGCCCTTCGTGCCGCCGATAAAAGGGATTGAGAAGAGGGGTGTTATCGGATTCCACGGCCGAGAAGATGTTGAGTTTCTTGTCTCATTGCCTCCCGGAAGTAAGGTAGCGGTAATCGGGGCTGGACTCGTCGGGCTGACGGCTGCGGTGGCGCTGAAGGAGAGGGGGCACAGCGTTATCGTGGTCGAGGCGAAGGAAAGCGCGCTCCCCAGCATCTTAACAAGAAACCTCTCGGAGTTCCTCGAGGAACACCTGAAAGACGAGGGAATCCAGATTCTCACCGGTTCACTCGTAAAGGAGATCGAAGGAAACGGAAAGGTTGAAGGGATGAGACTGGAGGGCGGGGGGAGACTCGATGTAGATGCGATTGTTCTCGCCGCCGGCGTGAGGCCCAACTCCTCGCTTTTGAAGGACGATGGAAGGCCGATAGAGATCGACAGGCTTGGAAGAACCGCGGTTCCCGGTGTATACGCCCTCGGGGACTGCGCGGTGAGCTGGGACTTCATCACCGGAAAGGCCGTTTACCGTCCCCTGGGCTTCGTCGCCGGGCATTACGCGCGGTTGATAGGGGATGATATCGCGGGGAAGGGCGCTCTCGATAGGGGAGTAATCCCCGCGGTGTACGAGAGGATTGGAAGGGCGGAGGTCTATTCCGTAGGATTAACCCCGGCCGAAGCGGAGAGGTTCGGCTTCGGGGTGAAGATGAAAATCTCAGAAGGGAGGAACTGGAGGGAAGCCACACTAACGGACGGACGAGGGCACGTTCTCGGATGGCAGAGGGTTCAGCTCGGCCACTTCCATTCGATAGGCTCCACGGAGGCGTATATCAAGATAAAGGAAGCTTGGGGATAATCAGTCGCCCTCACACGGGAGCGTCACGTTGAAGACCCTAACCTCCATCCAGCCGCCGCGCTTCCCCAAATACATATCGACCCAGTGGGAGGTATTGAAGTCAAAGAGCACCTCCAGGGTGCCGTTGCCGAGGAAGGGGTAGTCTGGGCCGAGATGGAGCTCCGGCCGGAGGTCGATGTGATCAGGAGTTATACGCTTTCCACCGGTGTCGTGGAAGTATGAAAAGACCACCGGAATGGTAGAACAGCGGGACCAGTTCGTGGCCATCAGGGGTATCTCCATCCTGCCGCCGCTCACGTTTGGGGGAACGAGGTAGACTGCTCTCACCATCTCGACCTTCGGAACGGCCCAGCCGGGGGTGTCGTAGTACCAGATGGTATAGTCAACCCTGCTCCGGTTTACCTGCCTTCCCGCGGGGTAAACCGTGAGATTCACCTCCGGAAAGCCACCTATGAGCGGATAAACGCTTCCGGATATGTGAACACCAGAGGGATAGAACAGGAACGCCGAGTCACGGCCATTCAGGAGCCGTTCCAAGGGTTTTCTCTGGAGATGCCACTCGATTACAAATGCCGACCCGTTCGGTGTCTCCACAAGGGAACCCTTAACCTCGAGGTCACCGGGACTGGCCATGAAGTCGTTCAGGCCACCCATTCTGGCGGCCGTTTCAATGCCGAGGAACGCCCACCCGAAGATGACAAGCACGAGTATGAGTGCCAGAGTCTTTTTCACCATCGCAGATCCCGATTGAGATAACCTAAATAAAATAAAAAGTTTACGCTTGAAAGGCGTTACATTTTGATCCTCGTTCCAAAGCCGTCGCCCCTTATCGCCCCGCTCAGCCTTCCAGGAACCTTCCCGTTAACGAACCAGACCTCCGAGTGCTCGGCTATCTTCTTCGCCTCCCCCAGCTTGTTGCAGATTCCGCCGGTGACGTCGGTTCCAGCAGAGGTGCAGTGGAGCCTCTCGAGGAGGGAATCTATCTCCTCCTTTCTGAGTTCCTGAATCAGCCTGCCTTCCCCGGGTTTTCCGTCGTAGATTCCGTCAACGTCCATCAGGAATATCACCTTCTCCGGCTCGAGCATCTTGGCGAGGTAGGTGATGATCTGGTCGCCGGAAAGGATGTCTATGCCCTTCGCGAGGTCTATCGAGACGTCCCCGAAGAGAACGGGGATGAACTTGAGGTCGAGGAGCCGTTCAATCACCTCAAGGTCGCCGTAGCTTACCTCCCCGTTCTCGGTTATGAAGACGGAGGAGGTCGAGACGGAGAAGGCAGGGAGGTTTTCCCCGACGAAGGTCTCGATGAACTTCGCGTTCGCCCTGAGCATGGCCTGGTGGGTGAGGGTAAAACCTATCCTCCGGTAGTGGGCGGTCTCCCATTCCTTGGGGAGACCCTCGCGTATTTCGTACCTCTTCGCCTCAGGATGGCCAAAGCTCCCGCCGCCGTGGACGATTATGAAGTCCTCACGGGGATAGAACTTGGCTATCTCCCTTGCTATGTTACTTACAGTCTCGTGGTCGAAGTTCTCCGGTTCACCTTTCTTGTCGCTGAAGACACTACCACCGACCTTGACGATTATCATGGCAGGACCTCCTCTATTCTAAGCCCCTCACGGCTTATCCTCGTTATCATCGGCGTTCCGCCGGCTATCGTTATCGCCGTTGCCACTTCGCTCTGGTTCTCCGGAGCTAAAGCGTACATGCAGCCGCCACCGCCGGCGCCGGTTATCTTGGCCCCTATGGCCCCTGCAACCCTCGCGGCATAAACTAACTCACTCAGCTTTTTCGTTGAGACGCCGAGGGCATCCAAAAGTCCGTGGTTTATGTTCATCAGCCTCCCGAGCTGGGCGAAGCGGAGCTCCTCGTCGAGGTCGGAGGTTATAACGTCGCGGGCCTTCTCGACTATCTTGCCCATCGCAACGAGCACCGGCTCTATAACCTCGGGCATCTCCTCGTAGGTTCCCCTAACCATCGCGACGAGTTCCTTGGTTGAGCCGCTCGAACCGGTGTAGCCGACGACTATGGGCAGCTCCATGAAGGGCAGGTGTTCGAAGTTCCCCTTCTCGTAGTGGATGAAGCCGCCTATAGCTGAAACCGTTGGATCTATACCGCTCGACGCCCCCTGAACGAGGAGCTCAACTTTGTGGCCGAGTTTTCCTATTTCCTCGTTGCTCAGCTCCAATCCGAGGAGTCTGGAAACGGCCCCGATTGTTGCCACAGCCACGGCAGCGGATGATCCGAGGCCCGCTCCAACGGGAATCTGTGACGTTATAGAGACTGTGATTCCTTTCCCGTTAGCATCGGCCTCCTTCCTCACAAGCTCTATCGCCTGACGGACGTAGCTGAGAACCTCCGCGGCCTTTCCGTAGTCGCTCTCAAAGTAGATCTCGTCCTCTGAGAAGGAAACGGTTAAGCCAGGAACGCGGATGTCCTTGGCCTCTATCTTTATGGCACCATTCTCGTTGAACTCCGCCCACACGTAGGTTCTGAGGTCTATGGCCGCAGCAATAGCTGGCTTTCCATAAACGACGCTGTGCTCGCCGAAGAGGATAATTTTAGCCGGGGCAGATGCCAGAACCCTCATCTTTGACCCTCCAGAAGCTTTCTCATGACATTTTCCAAATCGTCAAGCTCGTTTTGAACCGTGTACCAAACGAGCGAGAGGTCAACGCCAAAGTAAGCGTGGATTAACCTGTCCCTCATCCCTGCAATTTCTTTCCAGGGGACCTCAGGGTGAAGGGCCTTAAACTCATCTGGAATGTGCTTCGCTGCTTCCCCTATTATTTCAAGGTTTCGGATTACTGCATCGACCGTTTTCTCATCTTCCACGAAGTCCTCAAAGCCCATACCCTCTGTATACCGTCTAATTTTCTCAATAGCCTCAAGAATATCCTCAACGTAGAGAAAAGGGTCCCTCATACGTACTTCACCTCTTTGAGAATCCGTTCCCTAATGCGTCTCTTCAAAGCCCCTTTGGTTACGAGGTCAACCCTAACCCCAAGGAGTTCTTCGAGGTATTTCTGAAGGCGTATGAACTCTATTAACCCCACGGGCTGCTTGAACTCCACGAGAATGTCAACATCACTGTCCGGCCTCTGCTCATTTCGTGAATATGAGCCAAAGACACCAATACGCTTAACACCATATTTCTCACTCAGTTCCTTCCTGTGAGCGCGTAGGATTTTTTGGACATCCTCAAGTGTTCTAACGCGTGCGGTCTGCATGATAGAAAATAAGAAAAGCCCCTTATGGCCTTTTCGTTCACCGTCTGAAGATTATGCTCGCGTAGCGACCACTCCTTCAGCCCCGCTCTTGACCCCGTAAAAAGTCTCCTATCAGCTCAACGAACTCATAGATGTCCCCAAGGTGCTCGTGGAGGACTTCAAAGGCCAACCTGTCATTAATCCTCCCGTATCTGTGAACAAGGATGTTGCGAAAGCCCTTCATGAGCCTGAGTTTGTGAGCCATCTCCTCAGGAATTATCCCTGCGCGAACAAGCCCTTCAAAAACGTCCTCCTCCCTTTCCGGCATCGTGAGCCTCAGGTCGGAGTTTATCACGGCACATATATCAATCACGTTCTGGATTGCAAATTCGGCCCGCTTGTAGATTCCGTCCTTGACTATACCGAGCGATTCGAAGTCTTCAAAATCATCTGGAAGGTTTTCCTCTATCAGCCTGAGGCTCTCAAGTATCTCCTCTATCTTGGAGCGTATGAGCTCGACCCTCATTCTATCGCCTCCAGTCCAAGGTAGTCGTAGTAGTACCTCCTGAAGTCCTCCCACTCCTTGAGCGTTTCGTAGGCGAGGTCGTAGAGGAACGTCTCGTCCCTGCAGAAGAGAACTTTACCCTTCAGGCACTCCTTCTTGAGGTAAACCGGAAGGAGCTGAAAAATCTGAACATCATAATTCTCGGGAAGGCTTCCAAGAACGAGCATCCGGAAAAGAAACGCCTCTTTCGGGCTTCCCTCGTAGTAAACGCACAGGTCTACGTCGCTGTCCTTTCTGGCCTCGCCTCTGGATTGGGAGCCGAAGAGAATTACGAACTTCACCCGCTCTCCACCGAGCTCAAGGATTTTTTTGACGGCATCCTCAATGTTCATGGGTGAAAATAGGAAAACCCCCTTATGGCCTTTTCGTTCAGCGCTTGAAGACTATGCTCGCGTAGCCAACTATCGCATCGGTGCTTCTGCTCACCTCGTAGCTCGTCGTGTAGTGTAAAAGCTCGGCCTCAAGTGCTCCAGCCAGGCGGGAGTAGACTATAGCCGTTCCAACGCCCCCGGGCCCGCACATGGTGTGGTCCATCTCGCGAAGCTCCCTGAACATTCCTCTAACGTCGAAGTCGAGGATTCTCCTTATCACCCTGAAGTCCCACTCCTTTATCCTGTGGGGTAGCTCGCCCGCTCTAGCGCGGAAGGGAACGTAGCCGTAAACCGGGCCGTAGTGCATGAAGTCGGTGCTCGCTATCACCACGACGTCCCTGCCGAGCTCCTTCGATGCCTCAAAGATGGCCCTTCCGAGGTCTTCGGAGACATCCTCGTCCTGGATGCCGAGGGCTATCGGCACTATCTTAACTTCCTTCCCGGCTTTTTCAGCGAGGTACTGGATGAACGGGAGCTGAACCTCTATCGAGTGCTCGTATCTGTGGGCCAGCTCATCCAAATCGGCTATGCCAGAGAGCTTCGCTATGGCCGTCCCCAGCTCGGCATCGACCTCAATTTCCCCGAGTGGAGTCAGCCACTCTCCCTCTGGATAGATTGCTATCGGCGAACCCAAACCGGTGTGGTTCGGCCCGAGGATTACGAAGGTCTCAGGCAGACCGTCCTCGTAGATGGCCTTGTAGGTTCTCGAAGCCGTGTAGCCGGAAAAGACGTAGCCCGCGTGGGGCGCAACGCCGGCTGTTATTCTTCTCTCGCTTCCGGCTTTACCGAGGTCCCCCAAGAACTCTTCCAGCATCTCGATGAGCGCCCCACCTGAGGGATAGAAGCTTCCAGCAACGGCCGGATACCTCACCTCAGCCATTCTCCCACCTCCAGAAGTTCATCGCCCTCAAGGTCTAAATACCTTCGGTCAGTTTGAGGCCTGAACCGGTCAGGGGAAGCAGGGCAGAAGAACCATCCGGTATTTCTCCCGTTTCAATTAGCTTCCACAGCCCGGCAAGGGCAACGGCGGATGTGGGTTCAACCAGAAAACCTGCCCTCTTTAGCCAGCTCAACGCTCCCTCGGTTTCGCTTCGTGAGACGCTTACACACATGCCGTTGGTTTCTCTTAAGGCCCTCCTCATGTCGTCGAGCCTTGGCGGCCTTGGAATCGCTATGCCGTCCGCCAAGCTGTTCGTGAAGGGGCTCCTTTCACAGAGGCTTTCATAACCCGAAGCCTGGACCGCAACCAGCCTCGGAAGTTCGGCTATCTCACCCATCTCCTTTAGCTCCCTGAAGCCCTTCCAGAGGCCAAGAAGGAGCGTTCCGCTTCCCGTGGGGGCAAAGGCATAGTCAGGAACGCCGAACTGCTCGAAAACCTCGAATGCAATCGTTTTTGTTCCCTCAATGAAGTAGGGGTTGAGCCAGTGGGTTACGTAGGTCAAACCCTTTTCCTCTGCATATTCCCGAGCCCTCTCATGGATGACCGTCCTATCTCCCTCAACGTAGTGAACGATTGCCCCGAGTTTCTGGAGGAGAAGAACCTTTTCGCGCCTTGCATCGTAGGAGATGAAGGCGTGGAGCTTTATCCCCGCGGGTAAAGCGTAGAGGGCGAAGCTCAGTGCGGCGTTTCCAGAGCTGTCGAGGACAACCTCGTCTATGCCCTCCCCAAGAAGCTTCGCAACGGTAACCCAAGTTCCCCTGTCCTTGAAGGAACCGCTGGGATGGAGATACTCCAGTTTGAAAATCGCCCTTACTCTCCCGACCTCAATTTCGCTGATGGGCGTTATCCCCGGTACTGGTACAGGAACCAAACTGCCTATGGGCAGGTGGGCTAGATAGCGTCTCATGTCCAGGTGGCCAAAGGGGGTAAACCCCGCTCCGGGACCCTCTACCAGCAGAGTTCCCCCGCAGTCACAGGTTAACCGGAAGGTTTCAGGGTATGTCCTTCCACAGCGGGAACAGCGGAGCATAACATCACCTTTTTAGGCTTTTGATATATATACCCCCATACCGGAACTTAAAAAGGTGGTTGCCATGGTTGAGAAGTTCGTTTCGGCAGAGAGACCTCAGACGGAGGAGGGTTACCAGTACCATATAGCCTGCAAACCGGGGGACGTTTCGAGATACGTCCTGCTCCCCGGTGATCCCGAGAGGGTCCCAAAGATAAGCTCCCTCTGGGATGAAACGAGGGAGATAGCCTTCCACAGGGAATATAGAACGCACACTGGCAAGTATAAGGGAGTTCCCATAAGCGTTACCTCAACCGGAATAGGTGGCCCCTCGACCGCTATAGCCATAGAGGAGCTTGCCGCGATAGGCGCGGACACCTTCATAAGGGTAGGCTCGACCGGTGCGATACAGCCGGGAATGGAAATCGGAGACCTCATCATTGCCAAAGCTGCCGTCAGGCTAGAGGGGACGTCGAAGCAGTACGTCCGCGTGGAATACCCTGCAGTTGCGGATCTTGAGGTTACTTTAGCGCTCATCGAGGCCGCCGAGACTTTGGGTGTGCGCTATCACCTCGGCATAACGGCCTCCACCGACAGCTTCTACCTCGGCCAGGGGAGACCCGGGCTGAAGGGCTACTTCCCGAGCTTCGCAAAGCACATAATGGACGACCTGAGGCAGGCCAACGTCACCAACTTCGAGATGGAGGCGGCGACGCTCTACACCCTCGCCAACATCTACGGGCTGAGGGCCGGCTGCGTCTGCTCCGTCTTCGCCAACAGGGTAACCAACGAGTTCGGCAAGGCCGGCGAGAAGGAAGCGGCATTAGTCGCCAGCGAGGCCGTGAAGATACTCGCCGAGTGGGACGAGGAGAAGGAGAGGGCCGGAAAGAAGGTCTGGTTCCCTGGGCTGAGGGGTTGATATGGACACAAAACTCCTCACAGTCAAAAGCCTGCTGGCAGAGAGAAAACGGGAAGAGGCCCTAAACATTGCAGAGGGGATAGCCGACAGATACTGGCGCGACTATGCCCTCAAATGGGTGGCCGAGGCCTACGCCGAAAACCCCGGGAGGGCCATGGATATAGCCCAGAGAATCGTGGCCCCAACCATAAGGGACGAGACCCTGCGCTCCCTTTCGTATTTATTTTCAAAGGAGGGGAACTTCAAAGCGGCCCTCGAGGCAGCGAGGATGATAACAAACCAGTTCACACGGAAAAAGGCCTTCAGGACCGTGAGCAACTACCTCGCAAAGAGCATCATACAGAAAGGCGTTTCGGAGGTAAGGCTGAGCGAGCTCGATCTCACCGACCGCGACATCGAGGACCTGAAGCCCCTCCCGTACGGACTGGCGTACAAGGACGGAAAGATAATGCCGGGCGCCGAAATCCTACCGATCAAAGGCGAGATGAAAATGGGGATAATACCGCGGTTTGAAAAAAGGCTCGAGGGCAGAACACCCCCAAAGCCGGTTTTCGCGGGGGAGGATACCGAGAAAACCGAGTACGTATCGGAGTACATACTCAAGCTCATTGATGAGGGGAACCTCGAGGAGGCAAGGAAACTCGCCAAGGGACTGGCTGAGCCCATGAAAAGCGCCCTGCTGGAAGAGATCGGGATGGAGTATCTCAAAAGGGGCAACGTTGAGACAGCTGAGAAAATATTCGAGGAATTAGTACGCGCGGACATGCTTGGAGCGGCACTGATTGAGCTTCATCCGGAGGACGAAAACAGGATACAGTACTATCTCTCCAAGGTGTACAACCCTGTGACCAGGCTTTTGGTTATCTACGAAGCCACGAAAAGGAAGGGCGTGAGGGAGGACTTCCTTAGAAGAACCCTCCTCTGGGCCACGGATGAATGGAAGCTCGGCAGGATTCTGAAGTTCCTGGCGTTTGAAATGCTGAACGAAGCCAAACGTACCGGCGATGATGGCCTGAGAAAAACCTCAAAAGGCCTCTTCGAGCTGGGAAAGCGCATAGAGAATGGTTCACTCATTAAGCCGTGAACTTTTTTGAATGACATTCAGCGGAACATGCCTGTGGGTAGAACAGGATTGTGGCGCCCCGGCGGGGATTCGAACCCCGGACCTCAAGGTCCGCAGCCTTGCGCCCTATCCAGACTAGGCCACCGGGGCACTTGCCAGCTAAACCTTCCCGGGAACGCTTTATAAATTTAACCGTCCCACAGAACCGAAAGATTTATAAATCAACCGCAGGTGAGTATGTAACGGGCCGCGGAGTGCGGTGGTAGTCTAGCCTGGTCTAGGACAGCGGCCTGCCACGCCGCTGGCCCGGGTTCAAATCCCGGCCACCGCACCAGAAACTTTTCTTGCGAAAAGTTTCATCAAAGTTTGTAGCTCCTTTCTGAAAAGCTAAATTCTGAGTGGTTTTTTATCGAGTGGCCAAATTTAAGAGGGAGAACCTGTTGGATTGCTCCTTTGGTGTGGGTTTGCTTTTAAATCGACGCCCTTCGGGCGTCAAGAAGAGAGGAAACCCCTTATGAAGACCCATTTCAAAGAGTTCTCAGTTGGAAATGAGTACTTGCGAGTAAAATCCCCCATTGGACATTTCAAAAGGGAGCTACTAACTTTTGGTGAAGCTTTTTCCAAGAGCTTCCTTCGCAAGCGCTGGCGGGAGATTGGGTGCCTTTTTGGAATTTGCTAACTGTTCATGCGGGTTTATTCTCGATTTGCTCTTTGGTGAGTGTTTCTCTCTGAAAAAGCGCCCAAAGGGCGCCAATGGCAAGTTGAAACTGCTCTGAAAAGCTTCCTTTTGTATTAAACCCTGCTTAAAATTATCCAGTTCTCCAGTGCACGACTAATTTTGTTGCTTCTCTGTGAGGAGGGCGCTCTTTGATCAAACTTTGCTAGGCAAATTTTGTTCGCCTGCGCGACGAAGGCCAAAATAAAAAGAAGCGGCAAAATCACACAAACCCTCAGGCTCTCAGCTTCGCCAATGCATCCTCAGCCGCTTGGAGTATCTGGTAGCCAACCGGAGAAGCCGTTAGGAGCGGGTGGGTCGCTATCTGGAGAGTGTAGAGCTCGCTCGCGGTGAGTCTCTTCTGTATCGCGAGGGCGAGAATGTTTATCATCTCGCCAACACTCTTTCCACCAGCTATCTGCGCCCCAAGTATCGCTCCCCTGTCGCGGGAGAAGATGAGCTTAACCGTCACCATCGAGGTGTCCGGGAACTTCGCCGGATGCCTGTCGGGGCCTTTTCCATAGCCAACTATGACCTCGAAGCCCTCCCTCCTGGCGGCCTCCTCGGTGAGGCCCGCGGCCGCAAGGGTGAGACCGGCAACGTTGGTGGAGTAAACGCCTATCGTCCTCCTGTTCTCCCTGACGATCTGGAGCTTGAAGAGGTTCGCACCCGCTATTCTTGCCTCGAAGGTTGCCGTTGAAGCAAGCATAAGGCCGTAGGGCTTGCCCGTGAAGAAGTCCCTGTGCTCCACGCAGTCGCCGACGGCGAAGATGTCCGGATGAGAGGTCCTCATGTACTCGTCCGTCCAGATGCCGTAGCGCGTAACCTTGAGGCCCGCCTTAACGGCCAGCTCAACGTTCGGGCGGTAGCCGATGGAGAATATAACGAGGTCCGCGGGAAGCTCGCTTCCGTCGATGAGCCTCACCCGCTCGACACTTTCCCCACCAAGGATCCGCTCCACCTGTCCATAAACGACTCTTATGCCTCTCTCTTCAAGCCGTTCCGCGACCATCTCGCTGAACTCCCTATCGAAGGAGCTCCTCAGGAGCCTGCTCCTCACGAGAATCGTCACGTCCTTTCCGAGTTTTCTTATCTCATCGCCGACCTCGAGGGCTATGAAGCCGCCGCCGACGATGACGACCCGCTCCGCGGTTTTAACCCTCTCGCGGAACTCCTTCAGGTAGCGGTAGTCTTTCGGGACGGTGTAGACTCCCTCCAGCTCCGAGCCCGGGAACTCCGGCTTCACGGGTTTTGAACCGGTCGCAAGGACGAGCTTCTCCCAGGCGATCTCCTTCCCTGAGGCAGTCCTCACGAGCTTTGCCCTCGGGTCGATCTCAGTAACATCATCCGTCAATATGTCCACGCCAAGTGGCTCCAGGAACTTCTCGACAGGAAGAATGTCATCGTCAACGCTCTCCAGTGTGCCAAAGATGTACGGGATGCCACAGGGAATCATGGCGATATCTTCCCTCTTGATGACCAGAACGCTTTTGTCGGGGTAGAACTTCCGGGCCGAGATCGCCGTGGTCAGGCCCCCGGCGCTCGCTCCTATGATAACAACATCGTACTTCATGTTAGACCCCCCTAAAGGTTTTCGGTTATATTTGCACACCAAAGGATTTTAACCTTTCGTTAACCTCTGGTTCAAAACGCGGGTACTGAATGTTTCAACAATGAAGAAAAAATAGCAGGGGAGTCATTCCCCGGTCGCGCCCTTCAGGGCGTCCTTACATCCACAGTGCCTCTCCTTCGGAATGTACCTGATGGACTTCATGAGGAGGTACTTTATCTCCTCGCTCTTCTTGGCCATCAGCTCGACGACCTCGGTGTGGGTGAGCTTCTCCCTGCTTATGCCGGCGGCGAAGTTGGTGACGATGGCGACGCTGGCGTAGCACATCTCCAGCTCCCTCGCCAGGGCGGCCTCGGGGCACTGGGTCATTCCAACGACGTCGGCACCGAGTATCTTGAGCGCCCGTATCTCCGCCCTAGTCTCGAACCTCGGACCCTCCATGCAGGCGTAGGTGCCCGTTGGGTGATAGTCAAAGCCAAGTTCCTTGGCGGCAGTTATCAGGGCCTTCCTGAGCTCGGGGCAGTATGGGTCCGTGAAATCGACGTGGGCAACGAACTTCCTGTCGTGCGGGCTCTCGTCGCCGTCGTAGAATGTGTAGTGCCTCGTCTTGGTGAAGTCCAGAAGCTGGTCGAGAACGACGAAGTCGCCGGGTTTCATGGCCTCGTTGAGCGAACCTACTGCCGACGTGGAAAGAATCCTCTCCACACCGAGCTCATAGAGCGCCCAGATGTTGGCGCGGTAGTTTATCTTGTGCGGTGGAACGCTGTGCCCCTCACCGTGCCTCGCGAGGAAGGCTATCTCCTCCCCGTCGTACTCCCCGATCTTCACCCGGACTTTTCCATAGGGGGTGTTCACAAACTCCTCCCTGACGTTCTGAAGCAGCTTGGGGTCGTATACTCCGGAACCTCCAATAATTGCTATCCTCGGCATGGCATCACCTGGAAGATGAAAGGGCGGCGGTCTTAAAACGTTAGCCCTTTTCCCAGAGCCCCCTCTGGTACTCCGCCCGCTCCTCGATGTCCTCCCTGACCTCCCCCTCGGTCTGGAGTTCCAGTATCTTCGTCAGTATCTCGCTGAGGAGCCAGGAGCCCCACTTGGCGTCCTTCACCTCAAGGGCGGCGTCAATGGCCCCGTCTATATCCCCAGCATTGAGCTTCGCCACGGCTATGCTGCCAAAGGCCAGTGAGCGGAGGTAGTGGCCGCGAACACGGGAGGCGAATTCCCATGCACCGTCAAAGTCTCCAAGTTTGGAGAGGTACGTGGCGACTTTGACCCTGACCGCGTCGTCTTTAGTCGCGTCTCCAATCCTCCTGACCAGGTCAACATACCTCCGATCAATGTTCCCGGAGAGGAGTCCCACCATTATGCGTCCGGCCAGTTGTTCAAATTCTTCTCCCTCAACACGGTCAAGGAGTCCGGAGAGGACGTCTGTCTTATCGAGAGAGGTTTCCACTATTCCCTCAAGGACGGCCCAGCGCTGTTCGGGGGGAAGCTTCCCCACGATTTTCATAACGAAGTCCAGCTCTCCCTGGTTACCCAGCCCAACAAGAAGGGATTTCAGCACATCAAAACCTGCCTCGCCCGAGAGAGACAGCGCTATATCAACGAACTTCTCATAGGTGGCCTTCGGAACGTCGGAGTGTTTGAGATGAACCGCAACTTCCCTCATCGCTTCCCCAAGCCAGTACTCGCTCTTAAGCTCCGAGAGCACCCTGATCGCGCTTCCAAACTCCTCCCTTTTGAGGTGGGTTTTTATGGTCTCAACTGCGGCGATGGAGTGCCACGGTTCCCCCTCAATACCCTCGACGACAAGTCTGGCCCTGCGCATGTTGCCCCGCCGGAGGTACGCCCGGAGTATTTTGAGCAAACTGTCGTTCCGCTTTACCTGATCCTTAATGTCGCCGGCATAAAAGAACGCATCGTCAATCCGTCCAAGGTTCAGAAGTTTCGATACAAGTTCCAGAAGCAGGTCATCCCTCACAGGCTGGGGAAACTCAACAACCGCATCATGTGCCTGCTGAAACACCTTCATCGCGGTTTTGGGGTTTACCGAATTCAAATAGAATGCGATTTCCATGAGGGCCTTTGCCATCACTACGGGATTCTCTATTATGGACGCGGCATTTACGGCGTACTTAAAAGCGCTTTTGTATTCGGGGTCTTTAACCCGATACATGTAGTACCCAATTTTGGCGTAGGTAACCGCCCGCAGGTACTTATCCTTTATGTTGGAGGCCAGCCGCAGAGCCTCACGATAAACGTCAGCCGCCATTATTTCCACCGGAAAATTTACGATATGGAAGTATTTAATGGTTTCCAACGGCCAGAACAGAATAGACACAATCAGTCAAAAAGCGAAAGTTCAGCCAAGGTCGTCATAAACGACGCCGACGACTTCACCATCGTCAAGGGAAACGAAGCTTACTTTTGTCTTTTTGCCGCTCTTGGGGTCTACCACAACAAAATCTGGCTTGGACAGGTAGTTACTGCGTGGCATCCTCCAGGCATCGCCGTAATGGGCCTTTAACTCCCTCAAAAACCTTTCCGCATCTTTCCGAATTACCGTTGTCACAGATATCACCATGAGTATATACCACTTGAAAATATAAAAAGGTTTCTAATAGACATTCGTCAAAGATAATATCGTCAATCGTCTATTTTTCCGCCCCTCACACAGAGCAGTGAGCCCCCCTCGACACCAAGCTCGCGGGCGATTGGAGGGCACTTGGCCTTGAGGAGGAAAAACACCCTACGGTCCCTCAGGTCGCTCAGGGTCTCAAAGTTGGCCTGTCCCTTGGCGATTATGACATCGGCGGCGTTGAAGACTCCCCTGAACTCCTCGGAGGCGTATTCCAGGGGAGTGCCCGGAAGCCTGGAGCCCGTGGAGATGACCTCAGCAAACCTGTCAAACCCCGCCTCCAGCAGGTCTCCAACCGTAGCGTCATTGATTATTGGGCCGTCCTTCGCGGCCACGTATATCCGCAGGTCGGGAAATCTCCCGCGTATGAACTCAAGCAGCAGCCTCTGACCTCCTCCCCACCTTAGCTAAGGGTTCCAACAAATTAACCCCTCGCCATTGGCGGGAAGGTTTGAGGGGTCTCATTTAAACCCACTAAAAAGTGGTCTTCGACCCCTCTGGCCGGGCCTCCGGCCAGTTACCCCTCCCTTGAGCATACAAACCGCCCAAGTTCGGGGTTATGGTTTTCACAACCTTCTCCAAAATATTAAACGCTCCAACCAAGTCCGCGTTAAAGATAAGCCCCGTCACGGGACACTTAAACAAACCACGAACAAACCTTGCCCCCTCGTGGGGCTCCCCGCAAACGGGACAGGTCTTCGAAGTAAAAGCCTCACCAACGAGCACAACCCGAATACCATACTCCTCCGCAACTTCAGTTAAACGCTTGATGACATAATTGTACCTCCAGACGTGGGAAAGGAGGAATTTCTGCTTTTTACCCTTATCAGAATTCCTCGCTATTCCCTTTGGATAACCAACGACTATTCTTGAGACGCCCAAATCGTAGAGCTTCTTAACCGTTTGTTTAACCGCCGTGTTAATGTAGTGCTTTGCCTGAAGCTTAGCCCTCTCGTGCATTCTCCGGAGTTTTCTACTTGTTTTAACTCCAGATTTATTGAGTTTTGACTGATAATCAGCAATCTTCTTCCGCCAGTAGAAGTCAATGCTCTTCAACGGTCTTCCGTTCACGAGAAAGCTTTCTCCATTCTCCATATAGACGGCTATCAAATTGTTCACTCCAAGGTCAATTCCTGCTGAGAGGCTTCCTTTGGGTTGCCTTGGAACGCTAACCCATTCTCCACCCTCAAATTTTTTCTCCACCGTGAGGCTTAGATATGCATACCACTTCCGCTTTATTGGGTCGTAGGTTATTTCTAACCGCCCTTGCTTCCCCTTCAAGTGTATTCTGCCTTTAAACTGAACTTCCAAACGTTTAAACTTCCCAAGGCCTTTGAGGAGTAGCTTATTGCCATCGATTTTGTACTGGTCGTTTCTCAGGACGATTAAGGGTTTCCTCTCCCCATCTTCTTTCAGGTAGTTTGGTGGTTTCGGTTTAAGCCAGTCAGGGAGTTCTCCATTCCGCTTTTTCCGGAGGAGTGAGAAGAACGAACGCCAAGCTTCGGCGTTTTTGCGACATATTTGCTGGACTGTGGCCGAACCGATTTCCCGCTTAAACTCCTTATAAACGGTTTTCTCTGTTGAATTGAAGTCCACGATTTTGTCCTCGAAGAATTGTTGTCTCCTCAGGTAGTTTACCCTGTTCCAGGCCTTAGCTCCAGCGTCGGCTAACTGGTGGAGGATTTTTGCTTGCTCTTTCGAGGGCTGGAGTTTGAGCGTTACTGTTCTCTTCATTTCAAAGTATGGTAGGGTTTTTAGGCTTTAAAAGAGTGTCGATTTCCTGCTTGAAGGCTGGTTAGGTTGATTATTGCCTCCCGCCTTAAAGGGCGAGGCTTTCGAAAGAAAAAAGTAACCGCTGAACGGGTCATCGTCCCCAAGGAAGCGGTACAGTTCAAGGAAGAGCATGCCTCCGCTCACCGCGGGAATGGAATCCTCCCTGAAGAGCTCGCCAAGCTTCCTGGCCACGAAAAGCATGGCCCTCCTGCGCTTTTCAAAGTCCCCGGCACTCATCTCGGTTATCTTCTGAGCCTGGTTAACGGCACAAGCGATGCACTCATAGTGGATCCTCATAACACCACCGGGGTAAAAATAGAACCGCACCTTATTAAAGTGAGGGATGATTCAACCATCAAGCCCTCAGCATTTCAACGTACGCGAGCTCCTCGGGGATGGACTTGCGCTTCCTCCTCTCCATCTCCCTCTCGAGCATGTATCCGTACAGGTGGGCCATCCACATCATCCGCGTCACCTCCGTTCCACCATTCCCAGTAATACATGGTTCTGTAGAGGTTTAAAAGCTTTGTCAGCCCGCAAATTTCCACAAATGGTCTCTAGAGTTCTTTATTCCTTCAAAAAAGCAGCGTCGTCCGTTCTTGTAGTTGAATGAACATGTATGTTCGATGAAATCTGCTCTAACGTTCTCGATTATGAAGAAAGCGCACATTAGAACATTGCATTGTTCCGGGAGCCGACCCAACTGTTTATAAACTTTGGAGACGCCATCACTACGGTGAGAGAAAATGGCCCTAGAGAAGCTTGGGAAGGCACTGAACAGCGCCCTGAAAAAGCTCGCCCGCTCAAAGACCGTGGACGAGGCGACGATAAAGGAGGTAGTGCGAGATATACAGAGGGCACTCATCCAGGCGGACGTTAACGTAAGGCTCGTTCTCCAGCTGACCAAAACCATAGAAAAGAGGGCCCTTGAGGAGGAGCCCCCGGCCGGGGCTTCAAAGAAGGAGCACATAATCCAGATAGTCTACGAGGAGCTGACCAAATTTCTCGGAAAGGAGGCCAAACCCCTCGAGATAAAAGAGAAACCCACCGTACTGCTCACCGTCGGAATCCAGGGTTCGGGTAAAACAACCAGCGTGGCGAAACTTGCGAGGCACCTCCAGAAGAGGGGCTACAAGGTGGGCGTCGTCTGCTCGGACACCTGGAGACCGGGAGCCTACTACCAGCTCAAGCAGCTCCTCGAACCGTACGGAATAGAGGTCTCCGGCGATCCCGAGGAGAAGGATGCGGTCAAGCTCGCGAGGGAAGGGGTGGAGTACTTCAGGGAAAAGGGCGTCGATGTCATAATCGTGGACTCCGCCGGAAGGCACAAGGAGGAGTCCGGCCTTATAGAGGAGATGAAGGAGATAAGCCGGGCCATAAAGCCCCACGAGGTCATACTGGTCATAGACGGAACCATCGGTCAGCAGGCGTATAACCAGGCCCTGGCATTCAAAGAGGCAACGCCGATAGGCTCGATAATAGTCACCAAGCTCGACGGTTCGGCCAAGGGTGGAGGCGCCCTCTCGGCCGTCGCCGCAACCGGTGCCCCGATAAAGTTCATCGGTGTTGGCGAGAGGATAGACGACCTCGAAGCCTTCGATCCGAAGCGCTTTGTTTCGAGGCTTCTGGGAATGGGAGACATCGAGGGACTTCTGGAGAAGCTCGAGGAGCTCCAGAAACAGCAGGCCGTCAGCGAGGAAGACCTCGAGAAGTTCCTCAAGGGCAAGTTCAACCTAAAGGACATGTACGCCCAGCTCGAGGCGATGCAGAAGATGGGGCCGCTGAAGCAGGTTCTCCAGATGATCCCCGGACTGGGCTACTCCCTGCCGGATGACGCCGTCAGGGTGGGCGAGGAGAAGCTCCGGAGGTACAGGATAATAATGGATTCCATGACCGAGGAGGAGCTCGAGCACCCGGAGATAATCAACTACTCGAGGATCAAACGCATAGCCCGCGGCTCGGGAACCAGCACCGCCGAAGTGAGGGAGCTCCTCAACCAGTACAATCAGATGAAGAAGATGTTCAAGAGCATGGACAAGAGGAAGCTGGCCAAGATGGCCAAGAGGTTTAACTTCGGGGGGTTCGGTATATGATGGAAGCGTTTGTCCTGGTTGTTGTTAAGCCCGGAACCGAGGAGAAGGTCTACGAGACCCTCCGCGGCAACGAGAAGATAAACGAGATATACCGGGTCTACGGTGAGTACGACCTGATCCTCCGCGTGGAGGTCGGCAGCATAGCGGAACTGGACAGGTTCCACGACGAGGTTCTGAGGAGGATAAAGAACATCGAAATGACGGAGACGCTGATAGCGAGCTCCTACAGGGGGTGAGGGGTTGGAGAGGCGGTGGGTCGCGACCATCGACCTTGAGACCCTTGAGGTCGAGCACGACCCCACATTTAAATTTAAGTGCCTCGAAAACTGCGGGAAATGCTGCTACGAGCTGGAGATACCCATCCGGGATGAGGATATAGCCAGGATAGAGGAACTGGGCTACAGTGCCTGGGAATTCGTGGACTACGATAAGATGTTCTACCGCGGGGACAAGTTCCTCAGCTACGCCCTCAAAAAGCGTCCCTTCGACGGGGGCTGCGTTTTTCTTGATCCCGAAACCATGCGCTGCAAAATCTACGATCACCGGCCCCTCGCGTGCAGGCTCTACCCATTCGTCTTCGTGAAGCACGGAAAAAAGATGGAAATCTACGTCAAACGTGACTCCTTCTGCCCCGGCATCGACCATCCCGAGGGGGAGCCCGTGACGGGGGAGTTCCTCCTCAGGGAGTACGGCGACGTCATAGAGGAGTACCGCAGGAAAGTTGTGAAGAGCCGGGAGTGACCGAAACATATTTATACATTTTCTTGTTAATTCAGGGGCACCGGAGGTGAGAGCGTGAGTCAGCTGAAGTCCGTGCAGGAAAAGCTGAGACTGGTCAGGGTACTCAGACTGCTCAAGAAGACCTACACCTACGAGGAGCTCTCCAAGATAACGGGCCTCCCCATCACCGTGCTGAACAGGTACGTGAGGGGAAAGGTCCTGCCGAGCGCCGAGAGAACGAAGGAGCTCCTCAGCCTGCTCCTCCCGTACATCAACATAGAGGAGGAGGTTAGGAAGAGGATAAAATTCGACGAGTACGGGTTCTTTGACAACATGCCCGTCCTCAGCGACACGGCCCTGATGAGCCTCATCGCGGAAGACGTGGCGGGCAGGTACATGGACAAGAACGTCGATAGGGTCCTCACAGCCGCGACGGACGGAATAGCCCTCGGCGTTCACGTGGCCAGGGAACTGAACGTCGATGTTGTCTACGCCAAGAAGAAGAAGGAAGTCGGCGTTGAGAAGTTCTACGAGGTCAGCTACGTGCCCAGCGCCTCGGGAAGCGTCACGACGCTGTACCTCCCGCAGTGGGCCCTCAAGAAGGGCGAAAACGTCCTCATAGTTGACGACGTCATAAGGAGCGGGGAAACGCAGAGGGCCCTCCTCGAGATGTGCCGGCAGGCGGGGGCGAAGCCCGTTGGTATGTTCTTCCTCATAAGCGTCGGGGACGTTATAGAACGGCTGCGTGAGGAGTACAGCATCCCCGTGGAGAGCCTCATAAGGCTGGAGTGATTCCCATGAAGGTGTTCATATACAACGCCGACGGCCTGACGATTCCGGTGGAGGTCGAACCCGGCCTCCCTTTTAAATTCACTTGCACCGAGGAGGAGTGCGGGAGAGAGGTGGTCATGGAGGGCGTGGTGCGGTACGCAGACGAGGCAGAGTTCACGCGGGTCCTCAGAGACACCATCGCGGAAAATCCCGACTTCAAAAAGATACTGGAGATAACGGCGAGAAACCTGATTTTCGAGGGCAAAGTCAACGGGAGGGAAGTCGTCCTTCCGGTTGAGAGCTTCGACGACTTTGCGAAGCGATTCCTTGACGAGGTTCTAGTCCTCCGTTAGTTTTAGCCTCGTGTCCTCTTTGACAACCTGCATCGCAACGCTCGTGTTTGTTTTTTCCACCCCATCGAGGGAGAGCAGCCACTTAACGAAGCGGTTCATATCTGCCCTGTCCCTGAACTTCGCCACCAGGACGATATCGAACTCACCGGTTATGTCATAGACCAGCATTACCCTCTCGTTTTTGGCTATCTCACGCTCTATATCCAGGATGCGCCTCCCCTGGGCCTTGACACCGATGACCGCGGTCAGCCCAAAGCCGAGCTTCTCGTAGTCGAGGATAGGAGCAAACCCCCTGATTACACCTTCCTCCTCCATCTTTTTGATGCGGTTGTATACGGTTCCAACGGCCACTTTGAGCTCCCGCGCTATCTCACGATACGACAGGCGGGCGTTTTCCTGGAGCAGCGAGAGTATCCTTAGATCGAGTTCGTCCACAGCACTCACCCCCTCACGAGTAGACCGTAAACTTTAAATACCCTTTCCTTGGAGGGAATAGCGGGCAGTGGACCGGTAGCCTAGCTAGGATAGGGCGGCGGCCTCCTAAGCCGCAGGTCCGGGGTTCGAATCCCCGCCGGTCCGCCATAACCTGTTCTGCGTTGATTCCGAATTCAAAAATTCACACCCCCCTCTTGGCCTCAACAGGGAGGCGCGCAACTTATCACCGCTTAATTTTTTCAAACAACGTCCCTTCAAAGTGGGGAACCTCCAAAAGAGCCGGAACATATTCTTGAGAAGAACTGTGGTGCGGGGGAGGGGATTTGAACCCCTGAACCCCTGCGGGAGTGGATCTTGAGTCCACCGCCTTTGACCAGGCTCGGCAACCCCCGCACCGTGGCAGAGTGTATAAACCGTCGAAAACTTATAAACTTAACTAACACCCCGAACCAGTTCAAGCAAAGACCTGACTACCGGCAACTCAAGAAAGAGGAACACCCCAAACGCCATCAGGAGAAGATACTTTGATACGAAAACACTCGCTTGGAGAACCAGCGCGGCAATGAGGGGGAGATAAACATCGGGAGAGACTCCAAGCAAGCTCTTTGAGTAGTAAACCACGCCGGCGAGGATGGTCGCATACGCCAATAAAAGACCCCCCATCACACCCACAGGCCCCGTAACGGGCACCAGAAGGAACCATGAAACGAGGGCCACCCCCGCTCCAAGGAGAGAAACCAGGGTCCCGCGTTTTACGTAGGCGGTGGAGTTGAGGGCCACTATACTTGGGTTGTACGCCACATAAATTTCAATGGCCATCAGGGCCAGGTAGAAAGATGGGCCGATTTCAAATCCAAAGACCGCTGACAGAATTTCCCTGCCGAAAATCATGAGGACGAAAACCAGACTCCCAGTGATTAACACTATGAACTCCGTAACCTTCTCCGCCAGGTTTTTAACGTATCCTCTCTCGGCTCGGCCGTGTTTATACGAGAACATTGGCATTATCGCGGACTGGAGGACCTGGGGGATGTACGTCAGCAAAAAAACCGCGGAGAGAACAGCGGACACTTCCCCAGCAACCTCTGACCCAAGAAGACGCTCGCTCATGAAGTAGGGCCCCTGAACCAGAAAGACCCCCGACAGGGTTCCCAGGAAAGCGAAAGAGGAATACGCAACCATCAGCCTGAAGTATTCCCAGCGAGGCCGTACCACAAAGCCAGCGACCCATAGGTAAGCTATGGAGATAACGGTCAGAACACCAAGGAAGATTAGATATGGCGCAAAGACATCGGGAACAAGGAATCCTAAGGCAAATCCAATGAAGGAGACCACTATGGCATACGCGTAGTGTTCCCCCCGGTGAATCCCGTACAGAAAGCTCCGAAAGGTCAGCTGAACAGCGCGGAAGACAGCCAGCAGGGAAAGGTACAGGTTGAACGGAAGGAGCAACAATCCAATGAAGGGCATCAAAAACGCGGGCAGGGTAATGGAACGCATGGCATCTGCATCATCCCTCCCAAGGAACTCCGAGGAATACTTACCGAGGGCCACCGCAAAAAAGCTCAGCGGTATCGCCACAAAAAACGCCTTTGAGATGAGTGAATTGGCCGTTCCAAGAACGTCCACGCCAAATCGTCTGGCTATTATCACACTATACAGGAACCTGCTGAGGCCCGTTATTCCAAGGGCAACTATGGAAGCCAGGGAGTGACGTAGCAGGACCCTACGTTCATAGCTCATGGAAATAATAAACAGGTGCCGGATTTTAACCTTTGTGGAATCCCAGCGCAAAGCCCCCAGCGAAAGCGGCAGTGCCGGGCAGGAGTGCCATGAACTTCTCGCCAGCGGTCATTATCTCATGCGTCCAGCCGCCCACGAGATTGAAGAGTCTGTCCTTATCGATTATGAGAACCCCCTTCTGTTCAAGCCACAGCAAACTAGCAACGTAGGCACCGATGAGGGCAAGCGCCAGCTTCATCATTTTTTTGACGGCGTAGCCGGTTACAAACCCAACCACTGCTCCTACTCCCATATCGCCCATCATGGCGTTCAGGTCGAACTCCATTCTACCACCCTAAAATCCTTGCACTTCATCGGATAAAAACTTGTTGCCAAAACGTTTAAATTAAACGGGTCCAAAATATTTATAGACCATAAAAGTCGGGTGAGAGCATGACAACCCCCATGGAAAGGCTCAAGAACAAGATAACCAAAGAGGTTCTCTGGCTGTACATACTCCGGCTACTGCGGGAGAGGCCCATGTACGCCTACGAGCTGAAAGAGAGGATAAGGGAAGCGTTCAACTTCGAGCCCGCGACCGTCAGCTCATACGTTGTCCTCTACAAGCTCGAGAAAGATGGGTACGTTACCGCGGAGTGGCAGGAGAGTCAGACGGGAAAACCCTCCAGGAAGTACTACAAGCTCACCCCTGAGGGGGAGAGGCTCCTTGAGGATGGAATAGCCTTTCTTGAGGACATGGTTGAGAAGCTGAAGGGCGCCTGAAGACAACCGCCCGCAAATAATTTTTGCGTTTCTGCACAATCTTTCCAGAAAAGCATAGAATTGAGAAACGTAGAAATAGGAAGCAAAGATAGGGACTTCAGCGTCCCATTCCACCGCGCGGCTCTCTCGCCTTCGGGCGGAGACCCTTGTAGCCGCACTTCCTGCACTTCTTGGCCTTCCACGGGTTAGTGGCACCGCAGCGCATGCACACGTACTTCCTAAAGATTCTGGCCTCAGCCTCGGGGAATCTCGCCATTGTGATCACCTCATGATCTTAAACCGTCTTCACCTACACGACTCGGCTTTTAAAGCTTTGGTGCGGGGGACGGGATTCGAACCCGCGTAGCCCTTCGGCAGCGGATCTTAAGTCCGCCCCCTTTGGCCAGGCTCGGGCACCCCCGCGCGAGGGTGAGTAAAGCGAGGGGAATTAAAAACCTTCCCCTCAGGTCCTGATAATCCTCATCTCGAAGTCCTCGACCGGAACCTTGAAGTCCTCCCTGCTCTCGATCTCCTTCCTGTTGTAGAGTATCTCCCTCGCGAGGATCCAGTAGATGAGAGCAAGGGCCTTCCTACCCTTGTTGTTGGTCGGGATCGCAACGTCGACGTAGCTGAGGAAGTTCTCGGTGTCGACGAGGGCCACTATCGGTATGCCGATCTCGATGGCCTCCTTCATGGCCTGGTGGTCGGCCCTCGGGTCAGTGACGATGAGGACGTCCGGCTCCATGAAGTTCTTGACCTGCGGGTTGGTCATGGTTCCCGGGAGGAAACGACCTGGTATCGAGCGGACGCCGGTGACGTCGCCGAACTTCTTGACCGGCTTCTGGCCGTAGAGCCTGACGCTGACGGCAAGGATGTTCTCGGGGTCGAACTTGGCGAGGAACTTGCCGGCGACCCTGAGCCTCTCGTCGGTCTTCCTGACGTCAAGCACGTAGAGGCCGTCCTGCCTGACACGGTAAATAAACCTCTTCATGTCCTGGGTCTTCTGCTGGGTTCCGATGTGGACACCGGCAGCAAGGTACTGGTCGAGTGGAACGAGGTATTCCTCCATTCTTCACACCTCCTCATCCTTCAAAGGTTATTATCCTACCCCTTTCACCCAAATCTTCGGCTATGCGAATCAGCTCGTTCAGCTTGGCGATGGAATCCTTGCGGAGCACCATCGCCGGGCAGCGAAGGCCCACGGCAACGTGGGCCAGGGCCTCGTCGGAGGACTCGTAGCGAGCCTCCGCGAGGATGGGGGTTATCCTCTCCGACTTCGCGTCGTTCACGAGGTTGTATAAGTCGGTGAGCGTGCCTAGGTTTATCGGCTTTATCGACAGGGCGTTGTAGTAGCGCCTGTCCAGTATATCCTTCTCGCGGAAGAGGTGCTCGCCGTCAACGAACACCTCGTGGGTACCAGCGATTAGCTCGAGGAACAGCTCCTCATCGCCGAGGGGCTTTATGTAGGCCACGTTGTTGTCCTCGACTATGGAGAGCACTTCCTCCATATCCACTGGAACCCTCTGCACGAGGCCGAGGGCAACCTCGAGGCCGAGCTCGTCGGTTGCTTTTTCGGTGGCCTTCGAGAAGGCCTCCACAGTACCGGTCTCCGCGCCTTCAAGGACCTTGTTAACCGCATCGACGACGTCGGTTATCTCCATGAGGTCCCTGACCATGACGTAGTAGTCGAAGGCCTCACCGCTCGCAATCTCAAGGATCGGAACCGGCAGCTCGGTGGTGAAGGTTCCGCCGATGTAGTTGTAGAGGGGCATCCTCTTGACGCTCGCCGCGGCCTTGGCGACCGCCATTGAGACCGCCAGTGCAGTGTTTGCCCCTATGTGGCTGAAGTTCTCGGTGCCGTCTATCTCCCAGAGGTAGCTGTCTATGAGCTCCTGCTCGCTGGCATCAAAGCCTATGAGCTCGGGCCCTATTATCTCATCGACCTCGCTCACAGCACGATGGGCCTCTGCTATGTAGAGACTCGGGTTCTCGTCCACGGGCGCGGCAAAGCGACCGAAGCCGGAACTCGTCACGACGTCTACTTCAACGGAGTATCTGCCACCCTTGAGCACCGCAACCCTGCCGATCACGTTCTCTATCACGGTCATCTCTCATCAGCTCGGCCTTATTACGGTGAGCGGGATTATTCCTTTCTCAAACTCGAGCATCGCGGCGTCGAGCGGCGTGATTCCTTCCGGGACGTCGATGAGTATAGGTGCACCCATCGCTATCTGGAGGGCCCTTGCTCCGATGATACGGGCCTTCTCAAAGCGGGTATACTTAAACATGACTACCACCCCTGCCTTCCACATTCCGCATCAAACATCCATTGCAAACATTTGGTGGGGCCGCCGGGATTTGAACCCGGGTCTCCGGCACCCCAAGCCGGGAGGATAGACCAAGCTACCCCACGGCCCCCCAAGAAGTGCGGTTTTTAATACACCCTGTACTTCATGGCACTATCCACGAGCTCGACGTGGCTGAGGAGGGTCCTCCTGCAGCAGTACCTTTCGATCCCGAGGTCGTCGAGCACCCTCTCGGGATCCTCGCCCTTCTCAACGCGGGCCTTAAACTCGTAGTATTTGTCTCCTATGACCTTTCCACACGTGAAGCACCTGACGGGAACTATCACCCGTATCACCTTCTCGAATGAATATTAAAGGAAAGCCATCAGCGGTAGGACTTCTGCCTCTTGGCGCGCGGACCCTTGGTTGAGCGGTTGGGCTTGTGCATCTCGGTTCTCCTGCTGTCGCCGACGAGCATGGTCCTGTCGTACTTCATGAACTTGTCCTTGAGGTTCATGTCGTTGGTCCACTCGACGAGGGCCCTGGCTATGGCGACGCGCGCGGCCTCTGCCTGTCCCATGAAGCCTCCGCCCTCAACCTTGACGTCGATGTCAACCTTGCCGACTATCTCCTCGCCGGCGAGGACGAGCGGCTCCATTATGGTGAAGCGCGCTATCTCCGGCTCGATTATCTCAACCGGCTTGTGGTTGATCCTGACGCGACCCTTTCCTTCCCTGATGGTGGCCCTCGCGATGGCCGTCTTCCTCTTACCAGCAGTCTGGATGACCTTCATCTTCTCTCACCTCAGAACTTTCCACCGAGGAACTTGGCAACCTCGCCAACGGTAACGTACTTCGGGGTTGCGATCCTCGAGCTGTGGGCCTCGCTTATCGTCTCAAGCTCCCTGCCCTCGAACTCCTTCGGAACGCCGACGTAAACCTTGAGCCTCTTGAAGGCCTTCCTTCCGCGGTCGGTCTTCCAGGGGAGCATTCCCCTGACGGTTCTCCTGACTATCTCGTCGCTCCTCTTCGGGTAGAACGGACCCTTCCTCGGGTTGGTCCTGGTCCTCAGTCCGGTTCTCTGCTTGTACTTGGCGAAGATGTCCTCGCGGTTTCCGGTGATGATGGCCTTCTCGGCGTTGACTATGACGACCTCCTCGCCCTCAAGGAGCATCTTGGCGACCTTCGAGGCAAGTCTTCCGAGTATGAGTCCTTCAGCGTTAATTATCCTCATGGCCCATCACTCCATTATGATTACTCCACTACCCTTCGGGTTTCTCTCGATGAGCTCCTCAATGGTGAGGACCTCTCCACCGGCCTCGACTATCTTCTTCTTGGCCGTCTCGCTGAACTTCCAGGCGGCAACGGTGACCTTGTGCTCGAGCTTTCCTGCACCGAGGACGTTTCCGGGAACGATGACGGTGTCGCCATCCTTGGTGTAGCGGTTGATCCTGCTGACGTTCACCTCGGCCCTCTGCCTCCTGGGCCCCTCAAGGCGCCAGGCTATGTCCTTCCATATCTTAACCCCTTCCTCGTTAGACTTCTTTCTGAGGTAGCGGATGAGCCTCCTCAGGTTGATGTCAGTGGGTCCGGTTCTCTTGACCATGAACATACCTCCTTAACGCTCTCTCGCAGGTGGGAAACCGACAGGTCCAACGGGGTGAGCGTAAATACTGGTGCGGGGGCGGGGATTTGAACCCCGGAACCCCTACGGGACGGGACCCTGAATCCCGCGCCTTTGGCCAGGCTCGGCTACCCCCGCGTCAGTCCGCTAATTTATGGAGTTCGCTTATAAATCTATCGCTCTTCCTCATGAGGATTTTGAGGGCTATGGTCACGATTTCCTCAACCGGAAGTTCGCCGTTGGTCTCGACGGTGAAGACAAAGGCGTTGGGTACGGTTTCTTCTCTGATCTTCTCCCCCACGTAGGCGTCAAACTTCCGAGGGAGGTAGAACGCCTTGATCGTGGTTATAACGAGCTCCTCGTCGGTCTCCTCAGCCGGAAGACCGCGCCTCTCGGCGAGCTCCTTGAGCTCCTTCCAGTCGGGGACCTCCTTGCTCACGTGAATCCTGGTGAGGTACTTGTAGTAGACGAAACCGGGCTGCCACTTGGCGTGGTCCTTTCCACGGCCGAGTTTTGCGTAGGCGTTAAACGTAAGCCTCTGGCCCTCGGCGAGCTTGACTATCGGGATATTGGGGTTGGCGGGCTTCACGCCCTCATCGCTGCTCTTAAGGTCACCGGAGTAAACCATTCCCGGACCCTCTGCCTCGAGGGAGAGCGTAACCGTGTACTCGTCAAGCTCAAGGGCGTCAAGCGAGAACCTCTCAACCGGGGTGGTGAGCGGTATCATACCCACCCTGTGGGCGATTATCTCGTCGAAGAGGGCGGAGTCGTTCTCGAAGAACTCAACCTCATCCACCGCAAAGGTCGGGACGTCCGCGAGGATGGTCCTCCTCAGGGCGTTGGCGAAGGGTACATCAACTCCCTCGACGATGAACTTAATCGAGTCCTCCCTTTTCTCAAGAATCTGGAACTTTGGCTCCATTGGCATCACCAAAAAAGAAGTTGTGGGGATCAGACGCGCCTGCCCCTTCTTCCGCCCTTCGGCCTGGTGCCGTCGTGCGGAATTGGGGTGGCGTCCTCAACCCTTCCGATCCTGAGGCCGGCCCTGGAGAGGGCACGGATGGCGGCCTGGGCACCCGGTCCGGGGCTCTTGCTCCTGCTTCCACCGGGGGCGCGGACCTTGATGTGGACTCCGGTGAAGCCCTTCTCCATGGCCTCCTCGGCGGCCCTCCTGGCGGCTATCATGGCCGCGTACGGGGAGGGCTCGTCCCTGTCGGCCTTGACGACCATACCACCGCTCCACCTGCTGACGGTCTCGGCCCCGGTGAGGTCGGTGATGTGGATGATGGTGTTGTTGTAGGAGGAGTAGATGTGGGCAACTCCCCACTTCTCCTTCTTCTTGAGGTTAACCTGCTGGGTCTGCTCGCTCATGAGGCCTCACCCTGCTTAGCCTGTTCAATAACCATCCTCTCGGGGTGGCTCTCCTTGGCGAAAGGAGAGGTCTTCGAGTAGGTTATGGTGTCTTCCTCCTCCCTGAGGACGAGGTAGCCAGGAGAGCGTATTATCTGGCCGTTTATCTCGATGTGGCCGTGAACTATGAGCTGCCTGGCCTGTCCGATGGTCCTGGCGAGGCCCTTCTTGTAGACGAGGGTCTGAAGGCGCCTGTCGAGGACGTCCTCAACCGTCAGGGAGAGAACGTCATCGAGAGCAGCATCGGCCGGAAGGAGGCCGAGCCTGTTGAGCCTCTGGAGGAGCTGGGCCCTCTCAACCTCAGCCTGCCTGCCGCGGGCGGCAAGGAGGCGCCTGGCCCTACGCCTGAACTCCTTGAGCTGGGTCTCGTGCCTCCAGAGCTCCTTCTTGTTCTTGAGGGCGTACTTCTTCATGAGGACTCTCTCGCGGTCGAGCCTCTCCTTAATCCAGGGGTGAGAGGGAGTCTCGTACCTCTTCCTCTGCCTCTTGGGGTCTCCCATCTACATCACCTCACTTCTTCCTTCTGCTCACACCGAGGGTGCTGCCGTGCCTGAAGTTCGACCTGGTCCTCTGGCCGCGGAGCGGGAGGCCGAGCTCGTGCCTTATGCCGCGGTAAGCGCGTATTCTCCTGAGCCTGTTGACGTCCTCGCGCCAGGCCATGACGAGCTTGGCGGTGATGAGGTGCATGTCCTTGCCGGTCTCGTAGTCCTTCTGCCTGTTAACGGCCCAGGCGGGTATACCGTGGGCGATCGGGTCTTCGAGCACCTTCTCAATCTTCTTGACCTGCTCGTCGGTCAGGTAACCGGTCTTCATGTACGGGTCTATTCCTGCAACCCTGAGCACCATAGTGGCGAAGTTTATGCCTATACCCCTGATGCCCGTGAGGGCCCATCTCAGCTGCTTATTTCCGTTCAAATCAACTCCCGCTACACGGACTATGTGTCTGAAGTTGTCCGTCATTACGAATACACCTCCATCTCAATCCTTCATAGAGGATTTTGGCGCCGGGACGGGGATTTGAACCCCGGTGTCCAAGCGGACACGGGCTCTCAAGGCCCGCGCCATCCCAGGCTAGGCGATCCCGGCATACACGCGGTAGCCGCTCCCCTTCGCCAGCTCTCTCACTTCAGTGAAGTGGTCATTCATTAGAGCCTTAATATACTTTGCCCCCTGCTTCGTCTTAATCACCAGCTGCAGGAGGCCTCCATCGTTGAGATGCCGGGGAGCGTTTATAACTATTTCCCTCAGCACTTCCTTCCCCGCGTGCACCGGGGGGTTAGTGATGATTGCGTCGAACTTCTCGCCCCTGACGGGTTCGTAGAGGCTTCCCCATCTCACCTCGGCGTTTCTAACGCCGTTGATTTTTAAGTTTTTCCTCGCTATGCTGACGGCCCTTCTGTTCACGTCGGTCATGACGACATGGCTCACGAAGCGCGAGGCGACGATTCCTATCGCCCCGTAGCCGCAGCCCAAATCCAGGACGCGCCAGCCCTCATCGAGTATCATGCTCTCTATGAGCAGTTCAGTGCCGCGGTCTAGCTTCCCGAAGGAAAAAACTCCGCTGGCGGTGATAAACTTGAAACACTGCCCCCTAAGGCAAACCTCTATTGTCCTAGTTTTCAGCGGAACGTTCGGCTCCTCGGAGTAGTAGTGGCTCATGTGCGGTGGTAAGAAAAGGGGTTTATCAACCTTTGCTTGCGCAAAGCTTGACCAAAAGTCTTCTACTGACTAAACTGGCATAATGGGAGTGGCATGTCTTCAACGTAGGCGGGTAATTTGAGGGTTTCTATTTGAGGGCATGTTTTGACGGTGTTTCGCCCCAACCCAGCGCCCTTCGGGCGCTAAAAATGAAAAACACGAGTAAAAACTGACGAGATTAACAATAAAACCCCGTAGAAATCGGGCCCATTTAGATACATCCCTACCGAGCAATTTTGCTCAGCAAAGTTTCCTCCAAAGCGAATCCCCAAGGATAGCCCCAAGGAGCATGAATCCCGTCCCGAGCGTCATGACGATTAGAACCTTCCTGGCGTTCAGGGGCGTTGGATTGTCATCCACAGGGGTGTAGGTGGAGAGAATAAGACCGTAGAGACCCATCGCGGCACCACCGAGCAGTACCAAACCGTTCCAGGCACCGTTCAATACTATCTCAACGAAAACCCAAAGAGCGCCCCAAAGAGGAAGAACTCACCGCGCGACATCGGCACCATACGATGTGCCAGATAAAACCCGACCCCAATACCCATGAAGACTGGAACTGCTATCGTTAAATCGTGCGCTAGGCTCGTTGCCCTTCCTCCCAGCCCGCCGCCGTTCAGAGTTACAAGGGGCTCCTCAAAGAGAGCCATAAGAAAAACAGCAAAAAGGTACGTGAAACCCGGACGGTTCCCAAACCACTCCGATTCTCCAAAAATCCTTGGCAAAGCTACCGTCGCGAGCCAGACGAGGAAGAGTATCACAGAGGTGATGATGTTTCTGGGGGAACGCTCAAAAATCCCTAGGAGCAGAAAGAGCAGAAGGTCGAGCCAGAACCAGAGGAGGATGAACCTTACGGCAAGCTTCACTCTCTGATTCCCGGTGGAGGAAGAAAATGCATCAAGAAAGTGGGAAAGCCGGGACAAGTCCCTCACCACATCTTCGGATACCAGTCCCTCGGCATAAAGACCTTGTCCACATCGACCGCTATTCCCTTGCTCTTCTGCATCATCTCGCCGCTCGTCATGGTGGCCTTGCCAAGGGCAACGAGTTCATCCTTGAGGGTCATGACGGCGACGAGGTCGCCCTTCTTAATGCCCCTGTGAACCTTCACTATACCCGGAACGGCCAGGTCGGCGCCGTAGGTTACCGCTGCTACCGCTGAATCCCTGATCCACACCTTGGGGAGGTGTTCCACTGCCTTCTCCATGGGCTGTATCGCCTTCCTGAAGTACTCCTCGATGCCGTCGTCCTTCCAGAAGTGGTAGTAGTCTATGAGGTCGTGAAGGGTCACGAGGGTTTCGTCCTCCTTGAAGGGACCGCTCCTCGTCCTCCTCAGCTCGGCCATGTGGGCACCGACCCCCAAGGCAAGGCCTATGTGGTGGATGAGCGACCTGATGTAGGTTCCCGCCTCAACTCCAACGCGGAAGAGCACGTCCTTGCCGTCTATCTCCAGAATCTCAATGTAGTAAACCTTTCTCGTCCTTAAGCGTCTCTTGACCGCACTCCTGAGCGGAGGCCTCTGGATTATCTCGCCCTCGAATTCCTTCATCACGGCGCGGATTTTGTTCTCAGGGACGTCGCCGTGGAGATGCATCAGAGCCACGTACTCCTTTCCCGCCGGCAGGAGTGCCTGGACCACCCTCGTGGCCCTCTCAAGGGCAACCGGCAAAACGCCGCTGACCTTGGGGTCGAGAGTTCCGCCGTGGCCAGCCTTGTTCAGGTCGAAGAGCCTCTTGATCCAGGCAACGACCTCGTGGCTCGTCGGCCCGGGGGGCTTGTCGAGGTTTATTATCCCGAACTGCATGTGCATATCCATGGGCCTCTTCTCCGGCGGGAAGCCCCACTTTGGATTCGTTTCGGCCTTCTCGTCCTTAATCAGAACCTCTCGCTTTATGTCAGCAGGGAGGATTCTCCTCACTTCGTCCCTCGCCATGAGCATCACCTATGGGTCCTCCAACGCCTTGATGAAATCCTCCTTGCTTATTTGAGCAAGTCTTAGTACTCCCATCAACGTGCCGGCTTTTAACTCTTTGTGAAGCGGAACCACAGTTCCAATTTTTCTACCATCCATATACTTAACGAGCACCACATGACTGCCCCTTTGGCGGGACACTTCAAAATCAAACTTTTTGGTGAGCACTTTAATGACTTCTTCACCCGAGAGCCTTGGCAACTTCGACATTGAAATCGCCCACGAACTTTACTTTCTCAAGTTCCTCTCTCAGCTCAGGAAACTCCTCAAGGTACAGCTCAACGGCCTCCTTAAGGTTCTCAATGGCCTCCCCTATTGTCTCTCCCTGAGTGGTTATCCCCGTAAAGACTTCACGAATGATGTAAATACCCTCCTCTTCCCAAATGACGGCGTGGAGTTGCATTCAGCTCACCCCCAGTAGAGTCTTGGTTCATGACTTAATAAATCCACCTAATACCTGAAGCGGTACGTGAAGACCGGCCAGTTCGGGAGGTACTTGACGAGTTTTAGATAGCCAGGTACGAAAACCTCCCGCTTGCCCTTTTCAAGCCCCTTCAATACCGCTCTTGCAACCCCTTCCGGCTCTATCGAACCCTTCGGAACCTTTCCGTTCCAGAAGCCTGTCTTGACCTGCTTGGGGTACACCCTCATAACATGGATTCCCCTATCCAGGAGCTCCTTTTCGAGGTTCACCGCCAGGTAGTGGAGTGCACCCTTGGCAGCGCAGTAGGAGGGAATCTCCGGTACGTTGATAAATGCGACGCCGCTGATTATGAACACCACAGCCGAACCCTTCCGAAGCATTGGAAGGACCGCCCTCGTAAGTTGCACCGGGGCGAGTGCGTTCACACGGAACAGATTCTCCAGCTCCTCGCCCGAGTGCTCAAGGAGAGGCTTTCTCACCGCAAGGCCCGCGTTGTTCATGAGAAGGTCAACCTTTTGCACACCGAGCCTCTCGAGCCCCTTCAAAATCGCGCCTGGGAATTCTTCTTTACTCAAATCGGCGATTATGTATTCAAAGGCAGGAAGTCTCCCCTGAAGTTCACGAAGTTTTTCTTCGTTCCTGGCCACACCGACAACCCTATAACCCCTCTCGACGAGCCCCTCAACGAGAAGCCTCCCGATGCCCCCGGTCGCACCCGTCACCAGCGCGGTTCTCATGAAATCCACCAGAAGAATTTTGGAAACCAGAACTTAAAAGCGTTGAGAAGTGAAGGGAGGCCAAAAGGCCTCGGTCTCACTCAAGGCTGATTCCAGCACTCTCGAGGGCGGCCTTGACGGCCTCGTCGTCGGCGCCGCGCTCGATGCTGACCTTCTCCGGAAGGGGCTCGAGGTGCTTGACGTTCATCCTCCTGCGCTTGACCTTGTTGAAGCCAGCGCCGGTAACGAGGACGAAGTTCCTGTCGATGACGTCAACGACGACGACCTTCTCTCCGGCCCTCCTTCCGGCAATTATAACGGCAAGCCTTCCGACTTCCATAGCTGGCATTCATCCCACCTCCTCATTTTTTGTTGCCCGGGTTTGCACCCGACCCCGCGTCACCGTCGGGGTATAGGTGGTCGATGGCGGCCTTCACAATCGCGAAGACGCCATCGGGATTCCAATGGGCGGTATTTATGATCAAGTCATAAATCGACTTGTCGTCGATGTCAATCCCGTAAAGGTTTAAATATCTTTTCCTGTTGCCCTTCTCGCGCTCGGCAATTCCCACAAAGGCCTCCTCGACGGAGACTCCCTCACGGCGGGCAACGCGCCTTGCACGCTCCATCATGGGGGCGTCGAGCCATATCTTGAGGTCCGCATCCTTGACCATCCAGCCGGCGAGGCGGCCCTCAATAACGACGTTGCACTCCTTGGCTGCCTCCACCTGCCTCCTGTCAACCTCACGGTCGATCTCGGGGTGAAGCTCGGCGTACTCCTGGAACTCCTTCAGGGTCATGCCCATCTCCTTCGCCATCTGCCGGAAGATGAGTCCGGCGTAGATGTGTTTGAAGCCGTAGTGCCTGGCGAGGTTGCGGCAGAGGGTGGTTGTTCCCGAGCCTGCCAGGCCGCTGACGGTTATCACGAGGCAGCCCTTTGGCATGTTAGCACCTCATCCGAAATCAGAGGGCAACGCCCGCCCTGACCTGGGCCTTCATGACCTTCCTCATGCAGCTCGGGCAGAGGTTGGCGTAGGGCCTCTCCGGTCTCTTGGCGGTCTTCGGGAGCTTCCTGAGCTCGCTGGGCCTGCCGCGCGGGACACCGTTGAGCGGCCTACCGCACATGGCGCAGTGGGCGACCTTGGGCTTTCTCCTCTCAAAGTGCACAACGGTCCTTCCGCCAGGGGTCCTGACGTACTTCCTTCTCCATGACCTTGACCTGTACATCGGCTTCATTCTTCTCACCTCGCCTTTCCTTTCAGGGAATCGTTTTTAAATTTAACCCATATCGAGGAGCTTCCTGAGGACGTAGCCGGTTACCATGGACGTCATGACGTACCATCCAATGTAACCGAGCTCGCTGGCCGGAAGCCCCGAGTGGTAGAGGCCGTGGAACCAGCCGAAGAGGAAAAAGTCGAAGGGTGACTTCACGATACCAACCTCGACGTACCATCTCCTGAGCCAGCCGAAGAATATCCAGAATATCGGAAGCGTTAGCAGGGTAACCTTGAACATCTGGTCCTTCATAACCTCGCTCTGGAGCTTCATGAGCTCCATCTGCTCCTGCTGGAGCTTCTTGAGCTTCTTCTCATCCTTCGCGGCCTGGGCTTCCTTGTACTTCTTCTGGAACTCCCTGCTCTTCTTTTGCAACCGCTTCATCTTTTCCTGGTCAACGAGGATGTAGTTCAGCAGGGTGAAGAAGGAACCCAGTATGATTCCCGATACCGTGACCACCACTATGGGGTTGTAGGCCTGTATCATCGGCCCGAAGATGCCGTCAAGGAAAGCGTATATTTCCTCAATCATATTCTCCCACCGCCAGATCCAGTACTTCAACAAGCTCGTGAACGGCCTCCTGGAGGCCCTTATCCTCATGGTTCTCGATTATCTTTATGAGCGCGTTGGAATGCATAGCGTAGCTGACCGCGGCGGCGCGGTTCAGGTCCTGGTGCCTCTGTATCTGCTCCTCGGTCTCCACGTCACGGTCGCGCTTCAGGTCGCGCAGGCGCCTTCCGAGTATCTCGCTCGGTGCCGCCTCGATTATGACGATGAAGTTGGGGTTTATGACCTCGATAACCTCCCTGGGAAAACCGAGGAGGTAGCCCACAGGTGTCCTTATCGTCGCGTGGGTGTCGATCAGAACGGGCTCGCGCTGGGACATCTCGACTATCCTTCTCGCGGCCTTCATCTGAAGTTCCTTCTGGACATTCGGGTCGAGCTTCCTCATCTCATCCCTGTGCCTCACCAGTCCCGCCCTGAAGGCCTCGTCGAACATCAGGTCTCCGAAGTTGACGAGCCTGAACTTGGCCCGGGACTTCTTGAGTGCGAGCTTGGTTATGGTGCTCTTCCCCACCCCTGGAATTCCTGTTATCATGACCACAAACGGCATCACGCTCACCCAGGAAGGTTTCTGGAGAAAGTAACAGGACCGAGTTTAAAAGGTTTTGTGAAAGAAAAGAAAGGGTTCACTTCGTAAAGAACTTCCTGAGTGCAGGGAACATCTCCGTGGCCTGCTCCCTTGCAATCTCCTCGTAGAGCCTGTAGAGGATACCGACCGTAAGGAGGATTCCCGTTCCGGTACCGAGGGCACCCAGGAAGTCAGCCAGCACTGCGACTAACGCCAGTGTGAACGAACCCCAGAAGGTAACGTAGGGGATGTACCTGTTGAGAACCCTCTCAAGTATCCTGGGGTCGCGCCTGAACCCTGGTATCTGCAGCCCTGCCCTCTGAAGCTGTCTGGCGATGCTCTTGGCATCAAGGCCCGTCAGCTCGACCCACAGGAATCCAAAGAGTATAGCCCAGAATATCGTCATCAGCGCGTAGACGAGGGCCCTTCCGGGGTCGGCTATGACGTGGTAGATGTCCCTCGGCGGGTAGAGGTAGGTAACGAAACCAGTCAGGGGGTATCCGTTCTCATCGAACGTTCCGAGGAAGGTGTAGCCGTAGTTGTTGAGGAGCCTGGCCCAGAGCTGGATGTTGGAGTAGAGGGCGAAGGTCAGGATGATGGGTATGTTGCTGACGTACATGAACCTTATCGGGTACCTTCCGCGTACCGTGACGCGGCCGTAGCTGAGGGGTATCTCAACGCGCATGCTCTCGAGGTAGACGACCACGAGGAACACCACTATGGTGGCAAGGACGTCCATCATGTCCGGCAGGGTACCCCTGTACAGGGCTCCGGTTAGGTCACCGTAAAACAGGTGCTGTATGAACGCTGGAATGGCACCGATTATGGCGGGGCCTCCAGTAACGGGATCCACGTACTGGCTGGTGGTGAACGGATTGAGCGACTTGGTGACAACGGTCTGGGAAACACCCGCGGCGATGAAGAGACTGATACCGCTTCCTATTCCCCACTTGCTAACAAGCTCGTCCAGGAGTATGAGCATGACGGAGGCAAAGCCGAGCTGGAGTATTATGAGTATCCCGAGACCCAGGCCTATGTAAACCTGTCCGGCGGGTGTTGTGACTGTCTGGAACGCTCCGAGTCCCATGTCAACCTTACCAAACGCACCTGCGAATACATATATGGCGGCCTCAAAGAAGCTCATAAACACGGCAAAGAGCTTCTGAGCGGCCTGGTAGAATCTCCTATCCTCATGATTCGAGAGATCGAGGTGAACTATCTCGGAACCGACGAGAAGCTGCATGATGATGCTCGCGGTGACGATAGGACCGATACCAAGGGTCAGGAGGGAACCGCTCCTTCCTGCGAGCACGAATCTGAGCGTGGCAAAGTAGTCCTGGATCTGGGCGGGAATTCCGTAGAGCGGAATCTCCGCGAGAATGAAGTACAGCAGCAGAACGATCCCTGTCCACATGAACTTTTCCTTAAGCGGCACGTGCCTCTTGGGCCGCTCAACCTCGGGGAAGTACCTTTCAATCGCGAACACTACGTTTCTGAACCCCATGATTAACACCCGCCAAAAGTTAAATTAAAGGGGAATCAGGCGAGGAGAACCTCGCCGCCAGCGGCCTTGATCTTCTCCTCGGCCTTCGGGGTAACGTAGTAGGCCTTAACAACGAGGGGCCTGCTGAGCCTGCCGGTTCCGAGAACCTTGTCAACACCGAGCTGGGTGGTGTCGACTATGACCTTCCCCTCCTCCTCGTAGGCGACGCCCATGTCAAGGAAGAGGGTGAGGTTCTCGTCGATGTCGCTGAGGTTTATGGTATTCGGGGTGTACTGGACGGCCTTGGGCCTGTGGAAGCCGCGCTTGCCGAGGTGGTCCGGGGCGTACTTGATGACCCAGGTCCACTTGGTGTTCTTCCTCTTTCCGGTTCCGGCCATTCCCTTACCGCCCTTGCTACCGCCGCCGCGGTGCTTCTTCTTGCAGCCCCATCCGTGAGTGTGACTTCCGCGGAGCTTCCTAACCTTCTTCTTCCTCCTTATCATCTCTCGCCACCTCAGAGCATTCTCTCAATGAGCTCGTTTATCTTCTCGCCGCGGTAGCCGAGCGCTCCGCCCTCTTTGAAGGTGCGCTTCTTGCCGCCCTTGAGGCCGCCCCTCGGTGGGTGGAGCCTGAAGACGGGCTTGATGCTCGGGAGGTCCGTGAGCTTCATCTCGCCATCGACAACCTTCTTGGCGAACTCTTCGATGGTCATTCCAAGCTTCTCCTTGACGTACTCGTCGGTAACCGGCTTGTTGCCGATGAGCCTGCCCCTCTTCCTGATGAGGGCAGCGAGGGTCTCGGCGTCGATCTCTCCCCAGGTGATGTAGTCCTTGACCTTCTGAACCATTCCCTTGTAGCTCGGGTTGTCGTCGACGAGGACGAGGTGGTTTATCCTGTGGAGGCGGAGCATGGCGAGGGTGTCCCTGACCTCACCCTTCGCCCTTATCCCGCTCCTAAGCCTGATGAGTGCGAGCTTTGCCATCTTTTCTCACCTCACTCAACCTGGAAGCTGGTGGACATCTCCCTTCCGACGATTATGCCGTAGCGCTCGATGTCCTCCGGCTTGACGGCGACGCTGTTGGTGTTGTAGAGCGCGTTGAAGACGGCCTTGGCGAAGTTAACGGTGGTCCTCGTCTCTCCGAGGGTCTGGGACCAGACGTCCTGGACGCCGGCGAGGCTGAGTATCTTCTTGCCGACGTCACCTATGACCAGTCCAAGGCCACGCGGTCCCGGCATGAGCTTGACGCGAACGCTTCCTTCCTTGCCCTCGACGGCGAACGGAATTGAGTGCGGCCTCCTGCACCTGCACTCCCAGCTTCCACAGCCGCGCTTGATCTCGATGATGTTCATCTTGGCGTAGTTGATGGCCTTCCTGATGGCTATTCCAACCTCCTTCCCGTGGCCGATTCCAAGGCCGACGTAGCCGTCCCTGTTGCCCACAGCGGCGAGAACCCTGAAGCGGATCCTCCTTCCGCTGTCGGTCATCCTGACGGTGAGGGCTATGTCGAGAACCTCCTGGTTCTCCCTCATGTTGACCTCCGGGAGGAGGACGTCAACTATCTCCGGCTCCTTGATCTGGTAGCCCTTGCGGAATATCTCGTGAATGTCAGTTATCTGGCCCTCCTTGACGAGCCTGCCGAGCTTGGTCTTTGGCTCCCACTCCTCAAGGACGCGCTGGGTAATCTCTCTCGGGTCGCTCATTCTCTCGCCCCCTCAAACTTCTCGATTATCTTAGCCTTAACATCCTCAAAGTGCTCGGGGAGCTTCTCGGGCTCGAGGCCCTTGACGAGGTAGCCGCTGAACTGCTTCCTGTAGAGGGCCTCGTCCTCCTCCTTAAGGGCCTTGGCGTAGTTCGCTATGTGCTCGCCGTTTATCCTGTAGTCCTCGGGGTAGATCTCCTCGCTGTGCGGAACGTCCAGGCCCGCATCAACGGCTCCCTTGAGGACGGCGAATATGCTCGAACCCCTGGTCGGCGGGTGGAGGCCTATGTCAAGGATGGCCTCCTCGATGCCGGCCTTCTTGGCCTTGTAGCCTATGAGGAGACCGAGCAGGTAGGCGCTCGGGGTGTTGCCGCCGTGGCCCTTCCAGCCGAAGTCCCTCATGAGCTCCCTGGTGTGAGCCGAAACGACAGTCTTGTCACCCTTCGGGTCGTAGAGGACTATCTGGGCGACGTGGTGGTTGAGGGTCTTCCTCACGACAAGCCTGGGCTTTCCAGACTTGAGGAGGGCGAGCCTCTTGTGATAGTTAGTCTTACCCTCTCTCCTTCTCCTGAACGGAACCCTATACCTCGGTCCGTGTGCCATCTCTCTCACCTCACTCCTTCAGTATGTCGTGCTCCTGCATGAACAGGTAGAGCTGCCTCTTGTTCTTGAACTGGCCGCCCTTGGCGCGGATGTAGAGCCTCCTGTAGGTGTGCTCGTCGAGCTTGCCCTCGGCCTTGAGCTTCCTGAGCTCCTTTCTGAGGGCCCTTATGGTCATCATCCAGCGCTCCTTCTTGCCCATCCTGGCGGTCTTCTTACCCTTCTTGCTTCCCGGGCCCCTGTGGCGGCCCTTCTTCCTGGCCTCCTGGAAAGCCCTGGCACGGGCCCTGCTCTGGCCCTTAACGGGCTTCTTCTTGATGACGCCGTCGTTGATGAGCCTCCTCACGTCCTCCCTAGTTATGGCGGCGGCGACGTCATCAATCCTCTCCGGGTCGATCCAGACCCTGTTCTCACCGCACTTCAACAAATCAGCGGCAATCCTTCTCTGCATCTTGAGCATGAGCCTCACCTCACGGGTTGAGTACCTTCACGCCGAGCTCCTTGGCCCTGGCGATTATGGCCTCTCTCTTCCTGGCACCAACGGTTCTCGCTATCCTTGCAGCCTGCCTGGTCGGGTCGATGGCCTCAAGCTCCCTGACGTTGTGGACGAGGACCTCCTCGTAGCCGCTCGGGTGGAGACCGCGAACGGCCTTAGGGGAGCTCCAGCCTATGCTGGGTGAGCGGGGCTTGCCCTTCTTCTTGAGCCTCATCTTGCTGTCGATTCCCTTGGGCCTGCGCCACTTGGGGTCGTTCCTGAACTTCGGGTACCTCCACCACTCCTGGCGGAGGAAGCGGGGCTTCTTCCTCTTGATCCTGGCCCTTATCCTAAGGAGTCTCGCCTTCTCGTTCATTTCTCACACCTCAGAACTTTATCGGCTTACCAGCCTTCTCAACGATGTAGATACCATCCTGGAAGACACGCCTGTCCCACTTGGTTATCTTGGTAGCCTGCTCGATGTTGGCCGCGGTCTGGCCAACCGCTTCCCTGTCTATGCCCTCGACGATGACCTCCTGGCCGGAGACCCTGACGGTGACTCCCGGGAGTATCTTAGCCCTCCTCGGGTTCTTCTCACCGAGGAAGTTCTCGATGACGACCTCGTCTCCCTGAACCTTGACGGTCATCGGGAAGTGGCTGTAAACGATCTTGAGCTTGTAGGTGAAGCCCTCGGTGACTCCCCTGAGCATGTTCGCTATGTGGGCCTTGAAGGTCCTGGCTATGGCTATGTCCCTTTTCCTCGGGAACTCCTTGAAGACGACGACCTTGCCGTCCTCTGTGAATATCTGAACGCCCGGATACTTGAGCTCCCTCTCGAGCTCGCCCTTGGGACCCTTGACCTTGACGGTGTTCCCCTCAACGGTGACCTCGACTCCCTCTGGAATCTCAACCTCTTCCCTTACCCACGCGTCTATCGGCATCTCTCTCACCTCAGTAGACGTAGGCTATCAGCCTTCCGCCGATTCCCTTCTCGATGGCCTCTTTGTGGGTCATGACGCCCTGGGAGGTCGAGACGATGAGGATACCGAACTCGAAGGCCGGAAGGAACCTCTTCTCCCAGGCCTCGTACTCCCTGGCCTTGACCGGGAACCTCGGCTTTATCGCTCCAGCCTTGTTGATCTTACCTATGAGCTGCACCCTGTAGATGCCGGCCCTTCCGTCGTCTATGAACTCAAACTCGCCGATGTAGCCGTTCTCCTGCATAACCCTGAGGACCTCTCCCATGAGTTTGGAAGCCGGCTTGAGGTAAACCTCCTCCTTACCGACCCTCTCGCTGTTGGTTATGTGGGAGAGAGCGTTCGCCAGCGGATCAAGCAACGTCATCTCCTCTCACCTCACTCGTACTTCTTAAAGCCCAGCTTGGGGGCTATCTCTCTAAAGCAGTGCCTGCAGAGCATAAGGCCGTGTATCCTGATTATCGGGCCGTACTGGCCGCAGCGCATGCACCTTCTCGCACCCTTTCCAAACTTCCTGGGCTTCCTCTTGTTGTAGTCAGCCTTCGCCATCTCACAATCCCTCCACGGTAACCTTAAACTCCTCCATAGCGAAGACGATACCCTCCTCCTTGGTCAGCTTGTGCTTGGTCGGGAGCTTCTTCCTCTGCCTCTTCCTCTTGGCGACCCTGTATCCTGGCCTGTCGAGGGTAACGCAGACGTCCATACCGAAGATGCCTATCTCCGGGTCGTACTCAACGCCCGGTATGTTGATGTGCTCCTGGATTCCGAAGCAGAAGTTGCCGTGCTCGTCGAAGTTGCTCGCCTTGAGCTTCCTGTCAACGGCCTCGAGGAGCCTGTTCAGCATCTCCTCGGCCTTCTTGCCGCGGAGGGTGACCTTCACCGCTATCGGCTCTCCGCGCCTGATTCCGAAGTCCTTGTTGGTCTGCTTTGCGCGCCTTCTTATGGGCTTCTGGCCGACGAGCCCCTCCAGCATCGTCTCAGCCTTGGTGAGCCTCTCACCGCTCTCGCCAACTCCAATGTTGATGGTAAGCTTAGCGATCCTGGGCTTCCTCATCGGGTGAGCTTCCCAGTCCGCTAGGATAGCCTCTCTGTTGATCTGCATCTTATCTCACCTCACGGAAGGGAAATCTCCGGCTTCTCCTTACCAACGACGAAGGCGTACTCCTTCAGGGTGTCGAAGAGCTCCCCGTTCTCGTCCTCGATGGTGACGACGTCCGGCCATCCCATCGGGAACTGCCTGACCTCGACGACCTTACCCTTCCTGGCAACGTTCTTACCCTGGGTAACGAAGACGTAGGCACCGACCTCAAACGGGAGAACCTCGATGACCTCCCTCTCTGGGACCTTCATGAGGACGGTGCTGGCGGTCATGTACCTGTCCTTCTCATCCATGGTGACGAGGTGGTTGCTTCCGTCGTGGAGGTTGAGCTGAACCTTCGCCCCCTTGACCATGCGCTTGTTGCTTATTCTGAGCGGCTTTATGTTGGCCTCCTTCTCGCTTATCGGGTGCAGTATGAGCTTGCCGATCCTGTTCGGAAGAACCCTGTAGTGCTCGCCGGTCTCGGGGATGGAAACGACGTCCATGATACCGACCGGGAACTTGTAGTCCTTCCTAACGCGGCCGTCAACGAGGATCTTGCCCTCGTTGAGTATCTTCCTCGCCTCGCGGGCGGTCTTGGCGTAGCCGAGGTAGTCCCTGACTATGTAGAGCAGGGGTATGGAAGTCCTCATGCTGTGCGGACCCGGCCTCGGCCTGACCGCCCACTTGTAGGTCTTTCTCGAGATGTACCACTGATTGGGAGCGGCAAGCCTCTTAAGGTGCCTCTTAGCGCCTTTCCTCGCCATCAACCAGCCCTCCTCTTAATTATCTTCTCTCTCCTCTCATCGTCGAGGTTGAGTTCGATTATCATAACGTTCGACGGGTGGAGGGGGTAGAACACCTCGGTTCCGTCGGTCTTCTTGTGGGTAACGCCCTCGACGTGTATCCTGTACCTCTTGAGGTCAACCTCAACGACCTTGCCTTCCTTACCCTTGAAGTCTCCGCGCATAACGCGGACCTTGTCGCCCTCCCTGATCGGAAGGCTCCTGACGCCGTACTTGTTCCTGAGATCCTCGCTCAGGGTGGCGGCCATTACCTTGCTCCTAAGGTGAAGGGGAGCGTTGTAGAGGAACTTCCTCTGCTTCCTCGGCTGCCTGGTCTTCAACTTCATCTTTCTCACCTCACAACACTATGCTCGCTATGCTGCCGAGCCTTACCCAGCGCTCGGCGGCTTCCCTGGCTATGGCACCCCTGATCTCGGTCCCCCTCGGGACACCCTCGGGGGTAACTATAGCTGCAGCGTTGTCCTCGAACTTGACACGCATTCCGTCAAGGCGCCTGTACTCTTTCCTCTGCCTGACGACGACGGCCCTGACAACCTGGTGCCTGATGTCGGGCCTTCCCTTCTTGACGGTGGCGACGACCATGTCGCCGACGCCGGCAGAGGCGAGCCTCCTCCTGGTGCCCTTGTAGCCGACGACGCCTATGATCTGGATGACCTTGGCGCCGCTGTTGTCGGCGACCTTGAGGTAAGCGCCTATCGGAAGAGCGCGAGTCGGCCTGACCGGGCTAATTCCTCTCGTAGCACCTGCACCCTTCTTCGCCATTCATATCACCTCTCGCCAGCCCTCTTGGTGACGGCAACGACAACCCAGCTCTTGGTCTTGCTTATCGGCCGGGTCTCGGCGATGAGGACCCTGTCACCGACCTTGGCGTCTATGCACTCCGGGTTGTGAGCGTGAACCTTGCTCCTCCTGAGCTCATACCTCTCGTACTTCTTGAGGTAGTGGTAGTGCTGCCTCTCGACGACGACGGTCTTCTTGCCTTTGTCGCTGACGACGACACCCTCAAAGTACCTGCCGTGTATCCTGAGGTGTCCGTGCCAGGGGCAGTGGGGATCGTCACACTTCTCAGCGGGAGGCTGAACCTTCAATCCGATCTCTCTCATTTTCGCCACCTCTTCTTCAATCTCATCTCGGGTCTTCCAATCAGTTCCTTTCCGTTGATTCGGATTTTTTTACCGCCAACTTCAAACTCGAGCTCCGCCACGTCCTTCGGGATAACCCAGACCCTCTCACCGCCGATGGTGAGGGTGTTCCTCGTCTCGTCAAGGACGTAGCCCTCGATGCCAACCAGCTCTGGATGAGATGCCCTTATAATTTTTGCTTTCAGCCCTATGAGCTCGCCCCAGATGATGTTTTTCTGATTCACTCGATTTCTATCAAGTCCTCGGAAAATCCAAGGTCTCCGAGCAACTTCTTGACCCTTTCTCTGTGGTCTCCCTGGAGCTCTATCCTTCCCTTCTTGACCGTTCCGCCGCATGCCAGCTTCGCCTTCAGCTTCTTTGCTATATCATCCAGGTCGAACTCCTTCTCGTCTATGCCCTCGATTATGGTTTTAAGCTTTCCGTAGCGGGCCTTCTCTATGTACACTCTAATTCTCTGCTGCTCCTTCAGGACCTCCTTAAAGAGCATCTCATCCAGAGGGTTAACAATCCTTGGCACCGAACCTCACCTTTTCTCCCTAAGCTTCTCCTTCTTTATGGTAAGCAGGCGCGCTATGTCGCGCCTGAGGTTGCGGATGACCATGGGGTTCTCTATGGAGGCCCCCATGGTGAGCACACCCCTCTCCTTGGCGAGCTCGAGGCGGAGCTCCCTGAGCTTCTTGTCGATCTCCTCGATGCTCATCTCCCTAATCTCACTCGGCTTCATTGGTGCTCACCTCTTCCTCAACGAGCTTCTCTATGACCTCAATCTCGTCCGGGAGCTTGGCGTCGGGCGGCATGATGGAAACCTTAACACCGATGACACCGAGCTTGAGCTTGGCCTGGGCGTAGCCCTTGCTGACGAGAGTCTCGGCAGGGTTTCCGACCTTGGCGAGGTAGCCCTGGTAGAACCTGACGCTCTTGGCCCTCTCGCCGGTGAGCTTTCCGCTGAGCCTTATCTCGACACCGCGAGCGCCGTTCCTCATTATGGCCCTGATAGCCGAGTAGGCGGCCCTTCTGAAGTGGACGCCCCTCTCAAGGGCCTGGGCGAGCCTGACGGCCTGGACCTTGGCGTTGAGGTACGGGTTCTTGATCTCCTCGACCTCTATCTGCGGGTTCTCGAGGTTGAACTTCCTCTCGAGGGTTCTGGTGAGCTCCCTTATGCGCCTGCCGCCCCTGCCTATGACATAGCCGGGGTTGGCGGCGAAGATGGTGACCTTGGTTCCGAGTGGGGTCTTCTTGATGTCGATTCCACCGTAGCCCGCTCTGCGGAGCTCTTTCTCAAGGTACTCGTCGATGAGCATCTCCTTAACGTTCTCCTTGATGAAGTATCTCTCGATCGCCAAAAGTCTCACCTCCTAATCTCCTCAACGACTATCTCGATGTGGGTGGTCTGCTCGTTGAACGGTGTGGCCCTTCCGAAGGCCCTCGGGATGTAACCCCTGAGGACCGGGCCCCTGTGCGCTGCCGCGTGGATTATCTTGAGCCTGTCGGGGTCGAGGCCCTTCTGCTCGGCGTTGTTCTTGGCGTTGAGGAGGACCTTCTTGACGGCCTTGGCGACCTTGACCGGGTACCTACCCGGACCAAAGCCCCTGCCCGGCTTGTGACCCTGGCTGTCGTTGTGGCGCTTCATCGGAACCGGCCTCTTGAGGGCTATGACGTCGTCGAGGTACCTGAGCGCGTCGTTGACCATCATTCCCCTGATCTCCCTGAGGAGCTCGACGCTGTGCTTCGGGGATATCCTGAGATCCCTTCCGCTGGCACGAGCCATCTTCTCGGGGTCAAAATTTTGGAATGAGTAGGAAAACCTGCCCCTGCTCATCTATACCACCTCACTTGACCGCCACGAACATCGATGACCTGGTCGCACCGACACCAGGTGAACCGTGCTGGACGACCTTCCTGGAGAGGGCGAACTCGCCGAGGTAGTGGCCGATCATCTCCTCCTTGATCTCTATCGGGATGAACTCCTTTCCGTTGTAGACGTGGATGGTCATGCCGACCATCTCGGGGAGTATAACCATGTCCCTGCTGTGGGTCCTTATCGGCTTGTTGTACTTGCCCTTCTTGGCAAGCCTTATCTTCCTGAGGAGCTTCTTCTGCTCCGGACTGAGGCCGCGCTTGAGGCTCCTCCTCTGCCTGGCCGGGAGGAGCTTGGCAAAGTCCTCGAGTGACATGTTGAGCAGTTCCTCGAAGCTGTAACCCCTGTACTTAAACTCCTTCTTTCTCGCCATCTTCATCACTTCCTCCTACCAGTTCTTCTCGCGGCTATGTGACCGACCTTCCTTCCGGGCGGGGCGCGCCTCGAAACGGTGCTCGGCCTGCCGATGTGGTGCTCCTTACCACCGTGCGGGTGGTTGACGGCGTTCATCTTGACACCCCTCGGCTTCGGCCAGAATCTGTTCCTGGCCTTGGCGATGTAGTAGGCCTTACCCGCCTTGACGATGGGCTTCTCGAGCCTACCGCCGCCGGCGACGACACCTATGGTGGCCCTGCAGGTCGGCTTGAACTGCTTGAGCTCACCGCTCGGAAGCTGGACTATGACCTTGTCCTTCTCCCTGCTGACGACGAGGGCGTAGGCACCGCCGGCGCGAACGTACTTGCCACCGTCGCCCGGAACTCCCTCGATGTCGTAGACGTAGCTTCCCTCCGGTATCATGGCAAGCGGGAGGGTGTTGCCGATCTTGATTGGAGCGTTCGGCCCGATGGCTATCTCTTCGCCGACGAGGACCCCTTCCGGAGCTATGATGAGCTTCTCCATGCCGTTCTCGAACTTGACCCTGGCGACCGGGGCGGTCCTTCCCGGGTCGTGGAGTATCTCGACGACCTTGCCGACGAGGGTCTTCTCCTTGGTAAGGTTGAGCGGAACGTACCTGATGGCGCCCCTGTACCTGTGGGAGGGGGCCCTAAAGGTCGTGGTTCCCTTACCTCTCCTCTGCTGAATCAGACTCTTTCCCATCTCACTCACCCCGTCAGAACAATCCTATCCTGGCAGCAACCTCACTTGCGCTGTACTCAGGCTTGAGCTTCACATAAGCCTTCTTCTCGCCCTTCATGGTTATGAGGACGTTGACCTTCTCGACCTTGACGTCGAACATCGCTTCCACGGCCCTCTTGATGTCCCCCTTGGTGGCGCGCTTGTCGACTATGAAGGTGAGCTTGTTCTCGTTCTCGATCATGGCCACGGCCTTCTCCGTGACGACCGGCTTGACGATAACCTTGTACGGATCCATCTCCCATCACCCGTAAATCTCCCTAAGCCTCTCTATAGCTCCCTTCGTCCAGACCGTAAGCCTTCCGGGGTGTGTACCCGGAGCGAGCAGCTCGGCACTGAGGTTCTCGACGGTGACGACGTCAACGCCGGGGTGGTTCCTGGCTCCCTGGACGATTCCCTCGTTCTTGGCAACGACGATGAGCGGCCCCTTGGCCTTCTTGTAGCGCCTTCCGCGCATCTTGCCCTTACCGGCCCTTATCTTGGTGTTCTTCTTGGCCCTCTCGATGTCGTCCCAGATGCCGAGCTTCTTGAATATCTCCCTGGTCTGGGCGGTCTTGAAGACCTTCTCGAGGTCGTCGGTGACGACTATCGGGACCTGCGGGACGTTGTCAACGATGTGGCCCCTGGCCCTGACGAGGTCGTAGTTGGCGGTTGCAGCGATGGCGCTCATTATGGCCAGCCTGCGCTCCTTCTTGTTGATGTCCTCCCAGATGACCTTCTCAACCTTGGGCGGGTGGGTTCTCCTTCCACCCCTCGCGAAGGGGACGAAGGCGGCAAACCTCGGGGAGGTCTTTATCCTCTCAACCCTGGCCATTCCGTGGCCCTTTCCGATGTTCTCGGTGACCCTTCTCTTGCCGGCCATCGGGTCCCTACCCTGCGGCTGTATCCTGTGGGTCCATGAGGCGATGACAGCCCTCCTGATGAGGTCGGGCCTGAACGGAGTGGCAAAGACCTTCGGAAGCTCTATCTCCTCCACAGGCTCGCCTTCGAGATTGAAAACCTTAACCTTCATCTATCTCACCTCACTGCTTGGATTCCCTACTGACGTAGGTTATCTGCGGCCTCTCAACCGGCGGCCTCTTCTTCGGCGCCCTTATAGCCGGCCTGACCCTGATGATCCTCTTGAAGGCTCCCGGAACGGTGCCCTGTATCATGAGGAAGTCGCTCCTTATGACACCGTAGTGCGGGAAGCCGCCCTTCGGAGTGATCTCAATCTCCTTCTTGTCACCGAGCTTGAGAACGCCGTTCTCACCTATGGCGATGAGCCTCTTGTTGAACTCGGTCCTGTGGTGGAAGCCCATCTGACCCGCGAGGGGGACGGTCCACATGACCCTGGTCGGGTGCCACGGACCGAGGTTACCGATGTGCCTGGCCTTGCCAGCCCTCTGGGCCTTGTGGAACTGTATCTTGACACCCCAGCGCTTGACCGGGCCCTGGGTTCCCTTACCCTTGGTGACGGCGATGATGTCGAGGAGCTCACCCTCGTGGAGAACCTCGCTCGCGCGGAGCTCCTTGCCTATCTTCTCCTTGGCGTACTCGAACTTGGCCTTGACGTCGTCGCCACCGATGGCGTACTCCATGACCTCGGGCTTCTTCTTGAGCTTGATGAGCCACGGCTGGGTGTGGACGAGAAGCCTGACGTCAACTATCTCGCCGCCCTCGATAAGCTCCTCAAGCTGGGCAAGCTTGGCCTTGAACGCATCCTCGTCGTAGTTCTTCGGCAGGGTCTTTATGCGCCTCTTGACGTGGTCGTTGAGCTCGTGGAACCAGACCTCGGTGGCGGTCTCGAGACCGAGGTAGCCCTGCCTGTAGGCCCTGATGCCGTAGACGAAGAGCGGCGGGACTTCCACGATAGTGACCGGCATGAAGATCTCCTTGCCCTTGGTGAGCCCTGGCCTGTCGTCGATCATGAGGACGTGGGTCATGCCAGCCTTGTAGCCGGCGAAACCGAGCATCCTGACCTCACTGTCCTTCGGCCACTTCTTGATTCTTGGGACTACACTCCTAGCCCTCTTTCTCGGGGAGTAAGCCAGTGAACCTCTCCTTGGCCTGTGTATTTTTCCCATCTCAATCCCTCCTTATGAGATTAAACACCGCGAGTGTGGCCAACACGGCCTCCTCGGTGCGGACGGTGGCCGTCCGCTGATTTGGAATGGTGTTGAGGATTAGATCAAAGTCATATTCCTCCTCGCCGAGGAGCTCCATCACGCCTTTCCTCGGTGAGCCAAACACGAATCCGACCTCCCCCTCGAGCGGGGGAAGCTTCACCTCTCGAATGTCACGCCCCCTCCGGGAGGTGGCAATCGCCAAATCCAGCCTGGCCTTTTTAAGTGTTTTTGCCAGTGACTTCCTCGTGAGATGCACACTGTACCCCCAGTACTCCTCTGGCTTCGCTGGTATCACCCTGAGAGGCCTTGCTGAGACGATTCTGAAAGTTGCGCGCCCCTCAACGTCCCCCTCCACCGCGGCGAGGTCGTCGAGACCGATGTCCGCGTAGGTTCTCCTTCCCTTCCGGAAGGCGAAGCCCTCGCGGATCTCCCCGACCCTCGGTTTCCCCTTGAGCTTGTGGTGGGGAGTTCTTAGCGGCGGGATGACGCCAACATAGCGGAGCTCCGGCATGAGGGGGAACAGCCTCTTTCTGAGGTACTGGGGCGTTTCCGCGTACTCAAGGATTGTTTTGATGAACCTTCCGTCCCTGCCGCCGGCCCTGTAAACCCACACGTGCTCAACGCCGAAGATTGCAGCGGCCCTGGCTATCTGCCCAACCTTGTACGTCCGGATTTTGGGGTCGTCGGTCTCTTCAAGGAGCGAATCTGGAATGAAGATGTGCCAGGCCATTTTTCCGTCATCCTTTGCTGTGGGTACTTTAACGCTGAAGTGGGGTCTATGGAGACTATTTAAAAGGCTTTCGAACCGTTCCACCCTTTTTTGGGTTTGGAGGTATACAAATTTTTTGCAAACGAAAGACAAGGGGGCTCCGCCCCCTTATCTCTCTGTACTCTCAAACCCCCGATGCGGGGTTTCACCCCGCACCCCAGTTCTTTTTAAACTACCGGGGGGCTAACGCCCCCACACCCCCCAAACAGCCCCTGCTTCGCATGTTGAGGCAAAGCCTCAACACCTCGGGAAGCTTCGCTTCCCAAGGAGCGCTGGCGGAAAATTTGTGTGCGATTTTGATAATGCTGATTTTTGGTAGGGTTACTCTGCATATAGCAGTTTTATAATGTTTCACTCCCCCAAGGCGTCCTTTGGACGCCAAGAAGACGTAAAACCTCTTCAATAGCTCATTCAGGGATTAAACCCTGATTTAAAAGGTACTGCTTTGATAGTGCACACTTTTATTCTCTGCCGATTTGACAGAAAGGGAACTCTTTTGGTCAAGCTTTTTCTAAAAGCTTGTTCGCCTGCGCGACGTCGAGCTCCGCTCGACGCAAGGGACGACAGTCCCGCAGAGTTTGATCAAGGTTCGTGATTCTGTCTGTAATGAGTGTCCTTAAGTGGATTCTCTAGAATTTACTTTGTGAGTGTCGGATTCGTTCCAAGGAGGCATTTCAGAAGGGGTTCAAGTTTTTTAGCGCTCCGAAGGAGCGCGGTTCAAGTAGAACCCATGTGAACAAGTCTGTTCGAAGGATCCAACTTCTTAATGGCTGATTTTGAAATGAATCCATCTTCAAGGGCACTATCTTAAAAAATCACGATCTTTTGGTCAAGCTTTGTTAAAGCTTGCTCTGTACTCTCAAACCCCCGAAGTGGGGTTCCACCCCACGGAAAGAAACTTTGCCTCCGCAAAGTTTCATCAAAGTTCGTACGTGCTTTCCATGTGCCTTATCTCAAGTGGCTTTCACAATTGAATTGACTTTTCAGAGGGGTTTACGTTTAATGGCGCCCGAAGGGCGCAGAAAAGAGAAACCCAGCGAACATTTCTCATTTTTACTCAAGAAAGCCTTCTAAAAGTCTACCCATTTTAAAACACGTACGAACTGCTCCAATACGATTAAATAAAGTCAGAATCATTTGGTCAACCTTTGCGCAGGCAAAGGTTGCTGGGGGGCTAACACCCCCACACCCCTCGGAAACTTTGCTGGGCAAAGTTTCATCAAAATTTGTAGCTCCTTTTGACGTGCTGATTTTCAAGGGGTTTTATCATGGCTGGAGCGTTTAACATAGAGAATCTGCCCAAAATTCATCCTTAGGTTAGGTTTGCCTTTTTGACGCCCTACGGGCGTCTTTTTCAAGTTAAACCCTCGTCAAAGGAACTTAAAACAGGTTCTCACTTGGAACGTTGGCACCTGACCTGAAAACCCCATCTTCAGAGCACAGCCTCAAGAAGAGCTACCAACTTTTGGCGAAGCTTTTTCTAAAAGCTTCAGCACTGGCGGAATGTTTTTGACTGATTTTGATGAAACTTTTCGCCAGAAAAGTTTCTTTGGCCAAGCTTTTCCCTACAAAAACCAGACGAATCCATCTCCACATACATGAGTTCGCCAGAATCTCAGAATGTCCTAAAATTGACATCATAGAACAAAAACGTGTAAAATCAACTTGCACCCCCGCAAGTTACTTGTAGGAGTGCAAGTTAAAGTGACCAACCGCCATTAGCACTGAGCTGGATTAGTGTCCGGAACTTCATCCGCCGAATCTCCAGATGGAAAAATCAGGGGTGTGGGCAAACTTTCAACCCACAAAGATTATCCTCCCCAAGATAATCTCCACAGGAATAATTTTTGAAGCATTGCTCAGTCCACGAAAGCCCTGCCGTTCCACAGCTCCCTCATCTCGCGCGTGGCGTCGGGATAAACCCTCTTGAAGGTTATCCGCCAGTAGCCGTTGCCCAGATCCTCGATGTCCTCGATGTGGATTTTCACGCCGAGCCTTTCGAAGTGGGTCACCATCCTGTGGGCGGTGCTTATGTTCTTCACCCTCACCGTGAAGACCTCCTCGACCTCGCCGCCGTTGGCGACCTCGTGGATGCTCTCGACGAAGGGCCGGAGGAGGGCCTTTCCGAGGGCCTTAGCATATTCGTCGAACTCCTCGCCCTTGATGTGCCTCTCCGCGAGGTAGAAAGCAAGGCGCTTAATCCGTCCCATGAAGTAGCCGTGGGGCAGGTCAAAGAATATGTGGGAGCCTATTTTGATGTCGTTGATGTTAGCGTAGGGCGTTACGTACTTCGCGATTCTCTTCATGTCGGGCGTTTTCATGACGATGCCCTCTCTCCTCTCCCTGCTGAGCCTTTCGATCAGCTCATGCAGCTCCTCAATTTTTGAACGGTCGTAGAGGCCGAAAGTTTCAACGTGACGAATGCCGTACTCCTCGGCAAGTTTATACCTCTCCCCCACCGGAAGGCTCCTTCCAGTCCCCTTCTCCTGGATGTCAAAGAGGAAGAACTCGATGTCCTCCTTCACGTAGGGCGGCCCCTCGACGATGTACGGGCTCTCTGGCCCGGCCATTTCGCCGGCGAGGACGAGGTTGGGGTAATCTTTGAAGAACTCCTCGTTTATGAAGTCCAGTATCCTCTCCGTCGTGAAGGGACATACGAAGCCGCCCCTCGTTAGAGCGAGAACCCTGTCCTTAACTTTAACGACGCGGACGTTGTAGCCATCCACCTTCTCCTCGACATAGAAGGGTTTGTTCTTAAAGACCCGCTTTATCCCCCTCTCCAGCTGGACGACGCGCTTTATGTGGGGGAATCCAAGAACGACATCGCCGTTCTCAAAGACGACCGTTCCACGCCGGAAGCCCCTTGCGGAATCCCTAAAGCGAACGTACCTGATGCCTTCGAATTCGCCCTCCACCACTCCACCCTTGCCTTCAAGAACCACCAGCCTGTTCTCGGGGAGGCCGAGTTTGAGAAGGGTTACCCTAAAGCTTGAGCTTACCATCATCCCACCAGTCTAAGTTGGACTGCATCGTTAATAATCATTATGAATATATGGCAAAAACATCCCTCAAAAGCGCAAACACAAGGGGTTATGAAAATGTAGAAGAGGACAAGCGCTGTGCTTCAGCGCTTCATGGTCGAGAGAACCTTGCTGGTGATGTCGTTGCCTTCCTTGTCGTAGATCCTGTAGTAGGCGCTGTAGGGCAGCTTCATCTTGGCCCTGTGCATGGCGCCGAGGGCGAACTTGAGGTGGTTCTCGTTCACCCAGACGGTGAGTATCTTCTGGTCCTTCTTGACGCGGGCGGCGAGGCCTATCGGCTTTCCAAAGGGCCTCCTCATACCGTTTCCGTAACGGTCGGCCTTCCTTCCGGTAGCCATCGGGTTCTCACGGAGAACCTGGAACGGGTAAATCCTTATCTTGAAGTGGTAGTTGCTCCTACCGACGTTCTTCTGGAGGTACCTGTTCACCTGGATACGGATGGCCTCGAGGGCGTTCTGCCTTATCTGCATGGCCTGCTCGGCGTGAAGGCTGACCTCGTACTGGAATTCAGCCGAAAGGTTGCCCATGTCGAAGATCGTTATCTTCGGACCGGGCGCACCGCGTATGTATTCCCTCCTCGTGTAAGCGGGCTTGTCAACGTCCCTATCAATCTTGGCTGGTCTCAGTCCCATACTCTCACCTCCAAATGAGCCTGACCTCCGAGTGAATCGGTTTACGGGCTTTTCCTACTCCCGTTGCCGGTTTCGGACATCGGCCCGAGGGCTCGGTCTTGAGCCCGTTACCCCTCCAAGGGTTATTGGCATTTCGCAGTAATCTCAATGAGAGCTAAGCCTAAACTTAGCTTGCCCTCGCTTTTATAAAAGTTTTGGAGTGCTCGCCGACACCAGCTGTCACTTCCCACCACCTTTAAGCTTAACGCCTTGCCAGAGCAGGGCCACCGAAACTGGAGTAAATGCAAGCAGGGCAAGGTTGAGTGTCACAACCCCATGGAGCTCGCCCAGCGAGTACGCAAAGCCAAACAGCATCCCCCCGAGGAAGGTCGAGAGGTTCTGGACGCCGTTGACGCCTCCGATAGCCAGGGAGGAGCGGTGGTAGCTCGCCAAGACCTTTCTGGAAATCGGTCTGAAGCTTTGAAAGGCGAAGAGGGCAAGGAATATCCCCAGGAAAACCGTCGGGGCGGTCTTTATAGCTGCCAAAAGCGGAGAAACCGCGGCCATTATGGACGTGAGCAGAACCATCCGCCTCTCGCTCCTCACGTCGGCGAGCCAGGAGGCGAAGTAGCTCAGCATCGCGGCGAGGAAACCGGCCCAGCCGATGAGCGTTGCGGTCGTTGCCTTCTCCATTCCCAAAGCCTCGGAGACGTAGACGTAGGTTATCTCGCCAGAGGTAAAGGCCACTATAACGGCCATCAACGAGGCGATGATTAGAACCCTCTTAGGGTCGAGGCTTGGCCTTTCACCGTCGGGAGTTTTCTTCCTCTTGGGCGTTATCCTCTCATAGAGGAGGATGTAGCTGGCCACCATTATCAGGCCGGTCAGGATAAAGAACGCGGAGGAAATCCACATCTGACCGCCCAGTCCGAGGTCTATCGTGTAGGCGTAGACGTAGTTTCCGAGGAGGGAAGCGATGCTGCCGAAGAAGAAGTATATCGCCGTGACCCTCGCCCTTATCTCCTTTGGCGTTGCGACCGCTATCACAAACTGTGCCATCGGCCAGCTCAGACCGTTGAGGAAGCCGTTGAGGAGCTTTATTCCCGCAACCTGAACCCAAGTTGAGGTCAGGGGATAGAGTTGAACCGCCAAGGCGTTCCCCATCATTGCTATCGCGCCGATATAGACGAGCCTCTTGCCCCTTTCGAGCATCAACCCGCCGAAGACTGACGAAAATGCCCTCGCGAGCACGAACGACATCGAGACGATTGAAACGGAGAGCATCGAAGCCTTGAGTATGTCACGCGTATAGAACGCTATGGCTGGGGTGGCGAGGCGGAAGGCTATAGTCCCTGTGAAGGCGGAGAGGATGAGAAGGATTATTCCAGCGAGGCGTCTTATTTCCATCAGACCACCTTCTAAGCGTTAGGGTGAAACTTTTAAAAGTATTGACCGTGCCGAAGATTTTTCAGTTATCGATGGAATAAATGAGTGGAACTTCAACCAATCGGTGCAGGCCCCCAGCGAACCCTTTTTATATCTCCCCTCCAAACTCCCGCCGAGGTGATGCTGATGGAACTCAGGTTCGAAATGGAGTACGAAGAAGCCTACAGGGAGCTGTACGAGCTCGTCAAGCCGAAGTACAAGCTCTTTACGGCCGGCCCGGTTGCATGCTTCCCCGAGGTTCTCGCGATAATGGGCGTCCAGATGTTCAGCCACCGCTCGGCCGAGGCCAAGGAGGTTCACGTTGACACCCTCAACAGACTCAAGGCTTTTCTCGAAGCCGAGAAAGGCGAAGTGATACTCTTCCCGAGCTCCGGAACGGGATTCATGGAGGCGGCCGTCAGGAACACCGTTCCTAGAGGGGGAAAGGTTCTCGTCACGACCGTGGGGGCGTTTGGAGACAGGTTCGCCGAGGTCGTCAACTCCAACGGCAGGGAGGCAGTCATTCTGAGGAAGGAGCCCGGCTACGCCGTCAAGCCAGAGGAGCTCGACGAGGCCCTCAGAAAGAACCCCGACGTTCATGCCGTGACCATAACCTACAACGAGACCTCTACCGGCGTGCTGAACCCGCTCCCCGAGCTGGCCAAGGTCGTTCACGAGCACGACAAGCTGCTCTTCGTCGATGCGGTCTCGGCCATGGGCGGCGCGGACATCAAATTTGACAAGTGGGGCCTCGACATGATATTCGCGAGCAGCCAGAAAGCCTTCGGCGTCCCGCCCGGCCTGGCCGTTGCAGCTGTGAGCGAGAGGGTCTTTGAGATCGCAGAGAAGATGCCCGAGCGCGGCTGGTACTTTGACTTACCGCTCTACAAGAAGTTCAACGGCAAGAAGAAGGGAACCCCCTCAACTCCCCCGCTCCCGCAGATATTCGGCCTCAACGTCGTGCTCAGGATAGTCGAGAAGATGGGCGGCAAGGATGCCTGGCTTGGAATGTACAGGAAGAGGAGCGAGATGATAAGGGAAGGCGTCAAGGAAATGGGACTCGGCGTTCTGGCCGAGCCTGGCTACGAGAGCCCGACCATCACAGCGGTCGTCGTCCCAGAGGGAATGAAGGGAGTGGACGTCTACAACGCGATGCGCGAGCGCGGCTTTGAGCTGGCCAAGGGCTACGGAAGTGTTGCCGAGAAGACCTTCAGGATTGGAAACATGGGCTACATGACATTTGAGGACATCGAGGAGATGCTCACCAACCTCAGGGAGGTAATAGAAAAGCTTAAGGGCTGAGCCTTCTTCTTTTTATTTCAGTGAAGGTTATGGTCTCGAAGAAGTGGATAACCATCTGGCTCGTTCTCAACTTCCTTATCTTCTGGTTCGTTGGGCTCGCCTCAAGTGGATATTCAATGGAAGGCTATCTGCCGGGGCAGAGCGACATGATAGACCTCTACACCCCGGTCGTCCATACAGCCCCGGACGACAGGCCAATGGGAATACTCTACATGGTGGACTACGATGGGAGCCTCTACTACTACATAGTCTGGGAGGACGAGTACTTCAGCAACTCACTGATAGATAAGCTCTACCGCTTCTTCCGCGGCCTCGTTTACGGCGGGGCGACGCAGGACATAGAGGTTGTGAAGGTTAACCCGGACAACGGCACCTTCTACTTCCAGACCTATGACCACACCAACGTCCACGGAAGGCTCCTCGAGAACGGAAGCTGCCTCTGGGAAGAGGAAAAGGTGGTAATACCAAACTGCACCGTTAACGGGACTCACATCAACGTATACGTCGTCACATGGAACCACATGCTCTCCCTTATGCCGGAGGATGGCACCGAGAGAGCTGTTCTGCCCATGAAGCACATGACCCCCAACGACTACGTTGCCCTCGGAATGTTCAGGAGAACCCAGAGAACGATAGCCGGTGTCGCCATCAACTCTCTGCTTCTGGCGGTTGTGGCCACGCTCGCCTTCAACAGCATCATGTACGCCGCGTGGAGAAAGGGCTACCTCACGAAAGAGGGGCAGAGAAAGGTCAGAAGCGAGATAATGGACGGATGGAGAAAGCTGAAGGAAAGGAAGAGACCTAAATAACGGGCCTGAGCTCCCCGTTCTTTACCTCGTATATGCGGTTTATACTCTTCCTGCCGGTCCTGAAGTCCCTCTTAAGCTCCACAACGATGTCGAACTTGTCGAAGGTCTCACCGCTTATCCTGAGCCAGTGCCTTACCTCGTCCTTTATGTCATCCGTGAGGGCGAGGGAGGTCACTATGAAGGCGTAATCGTCTATGAGCTCCCGGAATATTCTCGCGGCGTCAACGGTGTGAAGGGTATCGATGACGACGTAGTCCGGATTCAAAGCCTTGATTCTGGAGATAACGTCAGAAGTGCGCCTCTCCAGGGGCTGGCTGTCGAACTGAGTGTCTATAACAACGATGTTCGGCTTAAAGGGCTTGAACTCTCCGTAGGCAGTGATGACTGCCACCTTCCAGTCGTCGGGTATGAAGTGCATCAGCGCCTCAACCAGCTTGGTCTTTCCGGAGCGGCTGGAACCGACCACCAGGATGTCCTTCTTGGAGAGAATTGCGTTCTTCAGAACCTCAAGCTGCTCCTCCCTCGCGGCGCCGTAGCGTATCAGGTCCTCAGGCGTGAATATGTACACTCCCATGCTTTACCACCATAGGAGGTTCTCGACTGGCGTTATAACGCTATCGCCGGCGGGCGTTGATAAACGTCAAACGAAGCACAATTTATTGTCGTATATTCAAAAATCACCGCAGTTAAATGTCATATTTTGCCCAAAATCCAAAAGTTTTTGCACAAAGACCATAAAGGGGAAAGTCGGTGACAAAAACTAGGTGATAGATATGAACGCTCTCCAAATTGTGACCAGAAAAATTGAACCTATCATGGAGATACAGACGAGAGTAATTGACTATATGACAAGATACATGGTGAGCAGGGGCTTCAAGTGGATGCTTCCGGTCATGCTCAGCTCCATCACAGACCCGCTCTGGCCAGATCCGGCCGCCGAAGAGGCGCTCAGACCGCCCGAGGTCGAGGTCTACGGCTCGAGGCTGAGGCTGACCCACAGCATGATACTCCACAAGCAGATGGCGGTGGCTATGGGCATTGAAAGGCTCTTCATCCTATCGCCCAACATCAGGCTTGAGGGACGCTCAGCCGACGACGGCAGACACGCCTACGAGTTCACTCAGCTCGACTTCGAGATAGCCTACGCGAGCATGGACGATGTGATGGGCCTCATCGAGGGACTCATCAGCGGCCTCTTCAAGGAAGCGGGAAGCTGGGGGCTCGAGAGGGAGGTTCCAAAGGTTAAAACACCGTTCAAGCGCTTCACGCTGGAGGAGATAAAGGAGGAGTTCGGGGACGAGGACGAGGCCAGCAGGGTCATGAAGGAACCCTTCTGGGTGACGGACATCGAAAGGGAGTTCTACGACAGGGAAGACCCCGAGAGGCCCGGCCACTTCAGAAACTACGACCTCTACCTTCCCGAGGGCTACGGCGAGGTCTCGAGCGGCGGCGAGAGAGAGTGGGAGTACGAGGTCATCGTGAGGAAGATGAAGAAGGCAGGGATAAGCCTCGACGCTTTCAGGCCGTACCTAGAGGTAGCCAAGGCCGGCCTCTTAAAGCCCAGCGCCGGAGCGGGAATCGGCGTGGAAAGGCTGGTCCGCTACATGGTAGGGGCAAAGCACATAGCGGAGGTGCAGCCGTTCCCAAGGATTCCAGGCGTCCCTGCGGTCATCTGAGGCCTTTTTACATCCCCTTTCAAAATCCATTTAAACCATCCTTCCCTACTTCTTTTGGGGATTTCTATGAGGAAAAGCCTGTTTCCAGCACTGAGGAGGTTTAAGGCATACCTCAACACCGCGAGCCTTGGGCTGATGCCCTCGAGGGCTCTTCTTGAGGCTACAAAGCTCCTCAACGACGTTATCGAGTTCAGGGGGGAGGTCAACTCGGTTGACTACATGGACGGGGTCGTCCTGAAGCCGCTGTTGGATGAGGCGGCAAGGCTGATGAGGGTTAACCCAGAAAACGTCGGTCTCTCCATACAGACCACGGAGGGCCTGAGGAGGATTCTGCTGGCACTTGAGCCTAAGAAGGGTCAGAACATCGTCTCGCTGGACACGGAGTTTCCAACCGTGCCCGCGCTTCTCAGGAGCTACGCGAGGCGCTTCAACCTTGAGCTCCGCGTTGTGAGAAACAGGAACGGAGTTCACACCTTGGATGATATAGAGAAGGCGATAGACGACAGCACGTTTGCCGTCGTTCTCAGCTCGGTGAACTGGGTCACCGGAGAGAGGCTCAACCTGAGGGAGCTTTCGAGGGTTGCCCATGAACACGGCGCCTGGCTGATAGTTGACGCCGTCCAGCACCTCGGAGCCATGAGATTGTTCCCTGAAAAGGAGGGCGTTGATGCTCTCTCGGCGGGTGGTGAAAAGTGGCTCCTCAGCCCGGACACTGGAGCTGGACTAATCTATGTCTCCGACGAGCTCTTAGAGGGGGCTAAGCCAATAACCGGACTGCTCAACAACGAGCCGCCGACCGGAGAGTGGAGTAACTGGTGGGGCCTGCCGGAGAAGAATCCATGGGGCGAACTGGAGCCCGCGAGGGGCGTCAAGAAGCTCGACTTCGGCGGCGGGCCGCCGTACCTTATGGCCTCAGCCTTCCTCGCGTCCCTGAAGCTAATAAACGAGATAGGCATCGAGGAGATAGAGCGCCACAACCTCAGGTTAGCTGGCAGGATAAGGGACGAGGTTCTAAGTGCGGGCCTTGATGTCTTCGCGGAGGGTTCACCAATAGTAACGATAAAGACGGGCCTAAGCTACGAGGAAGAGGAGAGACTGCACAAAAAGCTCGCCGCGGAGGGAATCTCGGTCAGTCACCGCGGCGTCCTCAGCCACTACGGAATAAGGGTCTCACCGCACCTGTACAACACGCTGGAAGATGTTGAGGCCTTCCTTGAGGCTCTGTTCGGGGCGATGGGCGAATGAATCAAAGCTCAAAGAGAAAAGAAAATCACGAGAAAAACTTCACCGGCGAATAACCTTCCCTCGCCCCCTCCATTTTCAACTCCATCCCAAAGGCGTTGGTTACGGTTCCGCTCTTCTCTGCCCACACACCCGCTGGAACCACAAGGACGTCTCCGGGCAGTTCCTTAGTGGGCCGGCCAACGACGACGTAGGCCTCGCTCTCCGGGATTCCCGTTATTCCTGCTTTCAGGAGTCCGGCGGCATTCACTCCATCGTGGAGGATGAGGGTTGGAACGTCGAGAGGCACTGCCGGGCTTTCGAGTATCGCAACGTCGTAGCCCTCCTCGACGATTTCCTTGCCCTTCAGGAGTATCTTAAGGAGCGGGAACTTATCTGGATCAGCCCTCAGGAGAATCCTCTTAGCGTTTCTGAGATCTTCAAGGGTGGCCGTAGAAAGGCTTCCACTAACGGTCGAGCCTACCGGGATGCCCTTATCCTCAGCGAAGGCCTTTAGTTGAGCGATTTCTTCGTTCGTCAGCTCCGGAGTTAAAATCAGGGCGTAGTCCCTCTCAGCCATGAAGCGCTTCGCCTCCTCCCAGCTCACCGGTTTGCCGTTGAGGAGCGGTCCGGCAAGGTCTTCAGCCCAGGGCCTGTTAAAGCGACAGACGTCGCAGAGGTGCCCGTTCCAAGAGTTTTCCACCCTCGATGCCCTCACGAGCATACCGTCGTAGACCTCCACATTCATCTCACATGCGAAGGAGCAGCCGTTGCAGACCGTTGGAACGGCTTTCGTCTTCCAAGGCCCTGGCTTGACGAAGGGAAGCTTCTCGGTTATCGCTCCAACCGGACAGAGGTCTATCATCTCCCCGATGAACCTGCCTTCCACATCGCCGAGGGTTTCGCCGAGAGGCGGCGAGATCCTCGTCTTGAATCCGCGGAACAGGTAGTCCAGCACCCCCTCTCCGGCTATTTCGTGGGTGAAGTTGACGCACTGGCCGCAGAGGACGCACTTGTTGTTGTCGAGGGTAACGAACGGATGGCTCTCGTCTATCTCGAACTTGTTCTGCTCGCCCTCGAAGGCGTACTGCTGAGCGTTGTAAAGCGTCGCATACTCCCTCAGCTTGCAGGTGAAGACCTCCATACAGCCGCAGCTCATACAGCGCCTCGCTTCCTCAAGAACCTGCTCCTCCGGGAGGTTCGGCTCGACCTCCTCGAAGGTCTTCTTCCGCCTTTCCGGATCGAGGAGCTTCACCTTCGCCCTCGGCTTTCTTTCAACGCTCTCATAGTCCTTCTCGGTGACCTTCTTCCAGTGGTTGTAGGGCCTGAGGTCGAAGAGAACCCTATACAGGTCGTCGTCGTTTAGGACTTCTCCCACGTGCTTCTCGGGCTCGGTGAGGACTTCCTTCGCCTTATCGAGCTTGCCTTTGAGGTACAGGTCTATCATTATCGCGGCCCTCCTCCCCGTGGCTATACTCTCGATGACCGTTGACGGCCCGAGGACGAGGTCGCCGCCGGCGAAGACACCGGGAACGCTCGTCTGGAGAGTAACATCATCAACTACCGCCTTTCCGCGCCTTGCCTCGATGCCGAGGCTCTTGAGGAACTCCTCGTCGCAGTACTGCCCTATGGCGAGGATAACGTTGTCAGCCTTAACCCTGAACTCCGAGCCCTCGATCGGTATAGGCCTCCGCCTGCCGCTTGAATCCGGCTCGCCGAGGCGCATCTTTATGAGCTCCACCTCCTCGACCTTCCCGTCGCCGAGGATTTTCACCGGGTTCGTGAGGAAGAGGAACTCGACGCCTTCCTCCATCGCCTCCTCAACTTCCCTCTCGTTGGCGGGCATCTGCTCCCGTGAGCGGCGGTAAACGACGGTAACCTTTGCACCGAGCCTCAAAGCTGTTCTCGCAACGTCCATGGCCGTGTTTCCACCGCCGACGACTATAACGTGCTCCCCGAGCTTCACTTCCTCGCCCATGTTGACTTTCCTGAGGAACTCTATGCCGTGCATCACTCCCTCAAGTTCCTCTCCAGGAATACCCATTTTCCTGCTTCTCCAGGCGCCAACGCCGAGGAAGACGGCATCGTACTTCTCGCGGAGCTCGTCGAGAGTCACATCCCTTCCGAGGGCGGTGTTGGTCTTCACCTCTATTCCCGTGTCGATAACGGTCGCTATGTCCCTGTCAAGAACATCCCTCGGCAGCCTGTAGGGCGGAATGCCGTAGCGCATCATTCCGCCGAGCTGGGGCATCGCCTCGATTATCGTGACCTCGTGACCCATCGTCCTGAGGTAGTAGGCGCATGCTAATCCTGCCGGCCCGCCGCCGACGACGGCTATTCTCTTCCCGGTCGAGGGCGGAATCTCGGGCATCCACGGGCCGTGCTCAAGGTCATAGTCGGCCGCGTATCTCTTCAGCTGTCTTATAGCGAGGGGCTCCTCCACGAGGTTCCTCCGGCAGGCGTCCTCACAGAAGGCCGGACAGACCCTTCCAAGGACAGCCGGCAGGATGTACTTCTCCTTCATCAGCTTGACCGCCTCGTGGTACTTGCCCATCGCTATGAGCGCTAAATAGCCCTGAACGTCGCTGTGGGCCGGACAGCCGTCCTGACAGGGGCCGATACAGTCGCCGTAGTGGTCCGAGAGTATGAGCTCAAGTGCCGTCTTTCTCATTGAGATGACTTCGTCGCTGAGGGTCTCTAACTCAAGTCCCTCCATCGGCTTGAGGGTGCACGAGGTTGTGACTCCCCTCTTGGTGGAGACGAGACACAAGCGGCACGAGCCGTAGGGGTCGAGCTCGTTCGTGTAGCAGAAGCCGGGGATATGGGTTATTTCACGGAGGAAGTCTATGAGCGGCTTTCCTTCTGGAGCATCGATTTCCTTCCCGTTGACTATGATTTTGACCATTTCACTCACCCCCCGCATCGACTATCTCTATCGCATCGAACCGGCACACCTCGTAGCAGGTCCTGCACTTGATGCACTCCTCCTGGTCTATGACGTGGGGCTTCAGTTTCTCGCCGCTGATAGCCTTGACAGGACAGAATATGGCGCAGGCGGTGCAACCGGTGCACCTGTCGGCTATAATGACGTACCTGATGAGCGGCTTGCAGACCTTGGCGGGGCATTTTCCTTCAATGTGGGCAAGGTACTCGTCCCTGAAGTAGCGGAGCGTTGTGAGAACTGGGTTAGGTGCAGTCTGCCCGAGGCCGCAGAGCGACCCGGCTTTGACCTGGTAGGCGAGCCGTTCGAGCTTTTCGAGGTCTTCCTCCGTCGCCTCTCCCTTGGTGAACTTGTCCAGTATCTCCCACATCCTCTTGGTGCCCAGGCGACAGAAGGTGCACTTTCCGCAGGATTCCTTGACGGTGAAATCGAGGAAGAACTTCGCCACGTCAACCATACATGTATCCTCGTCCATGACGACCATTCCGCCGCTCCCCATTATGGCCCCAGTAGCGTTCACGCTCTCGTAGTCAACGGGCGTGTCGAAGAGGTACTCGGGGATACAGCCTCCGGAGGGCCCGCCGAGCTGGACGGCCTTGATCCTCTTGCCTGTCTTCGTCCCACCGCCTATCTCGTAGAGTATCTCCCTCAGCGTCATGCCCATCGGAACCTCGACGTTTCCGCCGTGCTTTATCTTGCCCGAGAGGGCGAAGACTTTGGTGCCCTTGCTCTTCTCGGTTCCTATCGAGGCGTATGCTTCCCATCCGTGTTTGATTATCCAGGGCACGTTGGCCCACGTCTCCACGTTGTTGATGTTGGTCGGCTTGCCCCAGAGACCCTTCTGGGCCGGATACGGTGGCCTCGGCCTCGGCATTCCGCGCTTGCCCTCAATGGAGGCTATCAGCGCTGTCTCCTCGCCGCAGACGAAAGCCCCGGCACCTTCCTTGATGACGATGTCGAAGGAAAAGCCCGAGCCGAGGATGTTCTCACCGAGGAAGCCCCTCTCCCTCGCCTGCTTCAGCGCTATCTTCAACCTCCTTATGGCGAGCGGGTACTCTGCTCTCACGTAGATGAACCCTTTGGTTGCCCCAATCGCGTAGGCACCGATTATCATGCCCTCAATAACACGGTGCGGGTCGCCCTCCAGGACGTTCCTGTCCATGAACGCTCCGGGGTCGCCCTCGTCGGCGTTGCAGACGATGTACTTGACGTCGCCCTTGGCCTCCCTCGCGAACTTCCACTTCAGGCCGGTCGGAAAGCCTGCACCGCCCCTTCCCCTCAGCCCGGACTTCATGATGACGTCTATTATCTCCTCGGGCTCCATTTTGAGGGCCTTTTTGAGGGCTTCATAGCCACCGGCAGCGATGTACTCATCGATGTTCTCCGGATCTATGTAGCCGGAGTTTTCGAGCACTATCTTCCTCTGCTTGGCGAAGTAGCCGTCAACGTCCCAGGTCTTCCTCTCGCCGTCCTCCCACCAGTCGCGCTTGACTATCCACTCCTCGACCGGCTTCCCGTTGACCACGTGCTCCTCGATGATTCTCGGAACCTTCTTGGGGTCAAAGTGCCCGTAGGTGATTATCTCGTCGTCGGTGATGATGTCAACGAGGGGCTCGCGGTAGCACATGCCGACGCAGCCGACTATCTTGAGCTTCACGTCGAGGTTCCTTCTCTCGAGCTCGGCCTTTATGGCTTCGTAGGTCTCTCTCGCGCCGGCAGCTATTCCACAGGAGTTCATGCCGACAGCGATGGCCTTGATTTCAGACATCGAGCTTCCCCTCCCTGAGCTTTCTCATCAGCTTCCTGACCTTGTCAGGCGTGAGCTTGCCGAAGACCTTGTCGTTTATCATTATGACCGGGGCCAAACTGCAGCATCCGAGACAGGCGACGCGCTCAAGGGTAACGAGCCCGTCCTCGGTAGTCTGCCCCTCCTCAACCCCAAGCTCTTCCGTTATCGCCTGGGATATGTTCACGGCGCCGTTTACGTGGCAGGCTGTGCCGTGGCAGATTTTGACGACGTACTTCCCGAGGGGTTCAAACCTGAACTGGGCGTAGAATGTCGCCACGCCGTAGACCCTGCTGAGAGGGACGCCGAGGTAGTTCGCAATCTCTTCAAGGGCCTCCCGGGGAAGGTAACCGAAGCGCTCCTGGGTTCTCTGGAGAAGAGGGATTAGGGAACTCGGTTCCGGTGGATAAGAGCGCATGTAATCGAACGAGGCTTCCATCTCGCATCACCACGGGATTTTCTCAAAAGAGTCTCAACTTTAATGTTTATAAGCGTGCACTAAAGTACAAGTTTGTAACATCTGGTTGGTAACCATTCGTTTGAAAAATTCTTAAATCGATTCTTTACAAACTTAAAATTGTAATCCCATTTAAGGCGGTGATGCCCTTGAGATATATAAAACTATCCTCCAAAAACTTTGGGAGGTTCTTCAAGTCCCTTGAGGCTTGGGGTACCCTGTATGCCCCGGTCAAAAGAGGGTGCATCTATTCTTTCCAGGAAGTGCACGACCCCGGGGAGATGGCTCTCGACTACAACAGAACCATGCTCCCGCCGAAGAAGTTCTTCTTCAGGCCCAAAGAGGCCATTCTCAGGCTGAAAAACGGCCGCTGGGAAGAGGAGGTAGAAGCAGAGCCCATGGTCCTCTTTGGACTCCATCCCTGTGATATCCACGGTCTAAAGATACTCGACAAGGTGTACCTCGACGAGCCGGCCGATCCGTACTACAAGAGCAGGCGCGAGAAAACCCTGATAATAGGAATAAGCTGCATGCCCGACGAGTACTGCTTCTGCAAGAGCCTCGGTACGCACTTCGCCATGGACGGCTTCGACCTGTTCCTTCACGAGCTGCCGGACGGATGGCTTGTGAGGATTGGCAGCGTCCGCGGCCACGAGATAGCCTGGGAGAACGGTGAGCTGTTCGAGGAGGTGACCGACGAGGACCTCGCCAACTTCAAGGAGTTCGAGGAGAAGCGCTCCAAAGCCTTCCAGAAGGAGCTTCCACAGGAGGGCCTCGCCGACATGCTTGATCTGGCATACAACAGCCCCGTGTGGAAGAAGTACGCTGAGATATGCCTCGCCTGCGGCAACTGCAACATGGTCTGTCCGACGTGTCGCTGCTACGAGGTCTGCGACCGCTGGGTGGACGCGTACAAAGCCGTCCGCGAGAGGCGCTACGACTCCTGCTTCATGGAAAATCATGGACTCGTTGCGGGAGGCCACAACTTCAGGCCCACACGTTTGGACCGCTTCAGGCACCGCTACTACTGCAAGAGCTACTTTGACCCGTCGGCCGGCTACAACTGCGTCGGGTGTGGAAGATGCGACGAGTTCTGCCCGGCGAAGATAGAGCACGTTAAGGTTCTTGAGGAGGTAAGGGGGTCGCTCCAATGAACCCGTACCAGACGTACGACGCAAGGATTCTCGAAGTGAAGGACCTGACGTCGAGGGAGAAGCTCTTCACACTTCGCTTCCTCGACCCCGAGGTTGAGGCCAAGTTCGACTTCAGGCCCGGGCAGTTCGTCATCGTTGACATACGCGGCTTCGGCGAGTTCCCGATAAGCATCTGCTCCTCACCCACGAGGAGGGGCTACTTCCAGCTCTGCATCAGAAAGGTCGGCAGGATGACCAAGTTCGTTCACAAGATGAAGGAAGGAGACGTCGTGGGGATCCGCGGGCCCTACGGAAACGGATTCCCCATGGAGAAGATGGAGGGTTCGAACCTGATTCTTGTCGCCGGCGGTCTCGGAATGGCGCCCCTTCGCTCTGTTCTCTGGTACGCCATCGACACAGGCAAATACGAGAACGTCTGGCTGCTCTACGGAACCAAGGCCTACGAGGACATACTCTTCCGTGACGAGATAATACACCTCCTGAAGCACGGCGAGGCCATGAATTGCAGCGTCAAGCTCGCCTACGAGGTTGAAAGCCCCTCGTGCATCTATCTTGAGAGGGGTTTCTCGGACAGGGTGTGCAAGGGTGTCGTCACCGACCTGTTCAGGGGAGAGGAGTTCGACGTCGAGAACACCTACGCCCTCATCTGCGGCCCACCGGTCATGTACAAGTTCGTCATAAGGGAACTCCTCGACAGAAAGCTTTCTCCCGGAAGGATATACATGACCCTGGAGAGGCGCATGCGCTGCGGGATAGGCAAGTGCGGCCACTGCATCGTTGGAACGAGCACGTCCATCAAGTACGTCTGCAAGGACGGACCGGTCTTCACGTACTGGGACGCTCTCTCCACAAGGGGGTTGATATGATGGACAAGCTCAAGTTGGCAGTTTTTGAGCTTACAGACTGCGGCGGCTGTGCACTAAACATTCTCTTCCTCTACGAGAAGCTCTTCGACCTCCTCGAATTCTACGAGATAACCGAGTTCCACATGGCGACCAGCCTGAGCGAGGGGAACCACTACGACGTTGCACTCGTAACGGGAACCGTCTCGACCCAGCGCGACCTGAACCTGCTCAAGGAGGCGAGAAACCACTCGGAGTACCTCATCGCCCTCGGAACCTGTGCGACCCACGGGTCGGTTCAGGGGAGCGTTGAGCTGCCCATCAGGGAGAAGCTGAAGGCAGTCTATGGAGACGGTGGGAACCCGATGCGCGCCCTCGACTCCAAACCGGTCGTCGAATACGTGGCTGTTGATTTTGCTCTCCCCGGATGCCCGTACGACAAGGAGGAAGTCTACCAGGTGCTCATGGACATAGACAAGGGCATCGAACCCGTTAGAAAGGACTATCCCGTCTGCATTGAGTGCAAGCTCAACGAGTACGAGTGCGTGCTGGTGAAGAAAGGCCTTCCCTGCCTCGGCCCGATAACCTACGGGGGCTGCAAAGCTGTCTGCGTGCGCTCCGGCCTCGGGTGCATAGGGTGCAGAGGCCCGTTGCCGGGCGAGGTAAACCCGGCCGGGGAGTACGAGATACTCAAGGACCTCGGCTACGATGACGAGTACATCGTGAGGAAGTTCAAGACCTTTGCGAGGTGGGAGCCATGATAATTGAGATGCGGGAATTCACGCGCGTTGAGGGCAACGGCAAAGCCGAGATAGTCATCGAGGACGGCGAGGTAAAGGACGTCAGGCTCCAGATAGTCGAAGGGCCGAGATTCTTCGAACTGCTCACCCTGGGAAGACACTATTACGACGTTCCGGACCTTGAAGCGAGGATATGCGCCATCTGCTACCTCTCCCACAGCGTCGCCTCGGTCATTGGAATCGAGAGGGCCTTCGGCGTTGAGGTTCCGGGGGAGATAACGCTCCTCAGGGAGCTCGGACTCATCGGCGAACTTCTGGAAAGCCATGCACTGCACCTTTACCTCCTCGTTGCCCCGGACGTCTTCGGCTATCCCGACGCCATACGGATGGCCACAAAACACGGCGAACTCGTGAAGGAAGGCCTCGCCCTGAAGGCCTTCGGCAACAGGATAAGGGTGATGGTAGGCGGCAGGGAGATACACGGGATAAACGTCAAGCCAGGCGGATTCGGCAGGTATCCAACGGTGGAAGAGCTCGAGAGGGTGGAGAAGGAAAGCGAAGCCCTCCTCAGGCTGGCGAGGAGAGCGGTGAGGCTCTTCGCCCAACTGGATCCATACGGCGCCCAGGCAAGGCACTTCGTCGCCACCGACGGCTACCTCTGGGGCGAAAGACTGGTCTCTGATGAGGAAGGTGCCTTCCACTACACCGAGAGGATAGAGGAACGCTCCCTCGTCTACAGCTTTGCCAAGCAGAGCCGCTACAAGGGCGAGGCATTCTTTGTCGGGGCGCTGCCGAGACTGCTCCTCAAGTCGGAGATGCTCACCCCCACCGCTAAGAGACTCTTTGAGGAGCACAGGGAGAAACTTTCCTCAGGTTACGTTAGCTACAACAACTTAGCCCAGGCTATAGAGCTGGTCTATGCCCTCGAGAGGGCAAACGAGATAGCAAAGACCCTTCTCGACAGGGGCATCGAAGGGGAGAACGTCCCGGTTGAGCCCAGGGAGGGCGAGGGGATAGGCTACGTCGAGGCCCCGAGAGGGGTCCTTATACACCACTACAGGATAGACGGAAGCGGCAAGGTCGCTTACTCCAACATAATAACCCCAACGGCGCTGAACCACGCGATGATGGAGGCCAGCCTGCTGGAGGAGGCCAGAAAACTGTACGGCGAGGCCGACGAGAGGGCGATGATAGGAAGGCTTGAGGAGACCGTAAGGGCGTTCGACCCCTGTATCTCCTGCTCCGTGCACCTCGTTAAGTTTTGACCCCTTTCCTTTTATCGCTGTAAAATCTAAAGTCCAACCCCAGTGCGGAATTCTCAACAATCCCTCAAAACGTTTATATCCTTGGAGAACTAAACCTGTACAGATGGGTGCAATGGAATGGGAGAAAGCCCTCGAGATAGCAGACTCCGTTCTCCCTGGAGAGACGGTTCTGGTGAGATACACAACTTCTTATATCCCAGAGTTTCTGCTGAGATTTTTCGTTGATTACGCGGCAGAAAGAGACGTCCCACTGCTCATAGATGATAATTTTGATGCCCTCCACACGATACTCGTCCACGCCAAATTCATGAATCTCACGATAAACATTGACAGGGACAATGTTTACGTTCTTAAAACAGGTGGAAGGTTCGAGGTCGGAAACGTCATAGCAAAGGTCCCATTCCATCCAGATCCAAGGGTGTACCTTCAAAACTACGAAAAAACGAGTTTCATAACCTTTCAGAAGTTCCCATCTCCTGCGATAAATCTCGTTCTTGGTCTGGAGAATCTGCTCCTCCACGTGAGGAATCCCCTCGACACCTATAGGATAATACTCGGCATGCAGAAGTTCGTCGGAAACAAGAAGCGAAAGGCCTTCTACATAGTTAACGAGGGAGTCCTCGAGAACCTTCCGATAAAGGTCATGGGAGAGCTCGAGAGAATCTCCACTACAGTCATAAAACTCACCCCCTATCATACGGGAGCAAATCTCAAGGTTCTGAAGACAATAAATCCAGCTCTACTCGAGAGGGAGACCAAAATCGATACCGGGGGGTGGGACTGATGGAAGCCCTTAAAAAGCCTATCCTTATCACAAAGAAGGATCTTGACGCAATGCTCGAACAGATATGGCCTGGAGGAACTACCATCATAGAGAACAGTGCATCTTTAGGGGCAGAATTTACCCTTCACGCTTTCATGGAATACTCAAAACGCAGGAGAATGCCCATAGTAATCGAGGATATTTTCGATACCCTGCCCGTTTACCTGGCTCATCTGGAGTTCTTAGGAGTCAATCCGGAGGGCTTCAACATTAGGGTTCTTAAGGTTGGAGGAAGCCAAGAGGCCGGCAACGTTCTCGCCAAGATCAATTTTGAAAACGACCCCCATGTTTACCAGAAAAAAATCGATCAAGAATTGAAGAAGATAGTACCCGACGGTCCCTACATACATTTTGTCTTAGGTCTGGATAGACTCCTATTCCTTCAGGACGATGTTCACAACATGTACACCCATCTCGCCCTGATAAAACAAAAACTTGGGGACGAACGCAGGATAAACGTGTACCTGATTGAAAAGTCTATAGTTGAAAGAATTCCCTACAATCCCCTGCCGCTAATGGAAGACATAGCAACGTCGGTGATAGAACTAACGGATGAAGGAGAGGGGGTCATAAGGATTAGGCTGAGAAAATCTATATTCACCCTCCTAATGAACAAAGAATACCTGCTGATTTCCCCGCGGGAAGTCCTCCGGTGGTGGGAGTGAACTTTCTGAGGATATTCCGCAGGAAAAGGGAAGAGACCCCAGAAGTCGAGATAGTTTCCAGAAGGCCTGTGGGCAGATTTAAGGTCGAAAAGATTCTCAGAGTTCTTAAACGACAGGTTTTAATAGGGGAGGTTCTCGAGGGACTCATCTATCCTGGCTACAAGGTCAAAGGGAGAAAAGCGGGTCTCATCATGGAGATCGAGAGAAACCACCAAAAAGTTAATTTTGCCGTGGCCGGAGACAGAGTGGCCCTCATGCTCGAGAACGAAATTCCTTGCGAGAAAGGGGAAACCCTTGAGGTCTACCAGTCGTGAGGTGATGGTATGATAATCTGGGACGACCACTTCCACGTTGACCCCTACAAGGGGCTGTTTCTTGAGGCGGTCAAGCAATTCCATCGCGCTGGAGGGACGCATCTGGTCGTGGTCTATAAGACCGCCCACGACTACGGCTTCCCCGGGCTGAAGGCGGAGGACTTCATGAACGCGATGGACTTCCACATCGAGCTCGTCGAGAAGATAAACAGTGAGACGCCCGTCAAGGCCTATGCCGTCGTTGGCGTACACCCCGCGGAGTTCGTTTATCTGGCCGAGCAGAAAGGCCTCGAATACGCCAAAGGCGAGGTCATGAAGGCCCTCGAATACGCCCAAAAGCTCTGCCTTGAGGGGAAGGCCATAGCCATAGGCGAGATAGGCAGGCCGCACTATGAGGTTCCCGAGGAAATCTGGAGTGCCAGCATCGAGCTGATGAAGTACGGGATGAGCCTCGCCAAAGAGGCGGACTGCGCGGTTCAGCTCCACACCGAGAGCTTCGACGAAGCTAAATTCAGGGAGCTGGGCGAGTATGTTAGGGAGGTCGGGATAAAGCCCTACAAAGTTGTCAAGCACTTCTCGCCTCCCCTCGTCAAGGTCGCCGAGGAGGTCGGCGTCTTTCCGAGTGTGATAGCGAGCAGGAAGAACATCACCGAGGCCATCAAGCAGGGCAACCGCTTCATGATGGAGACGGACTACATAGACGACAAGAGCAGGCCTGGCGCAGTTCTCGGCCCGAAGACCGTGCCGAAGAGAACGAAGGCATTCCTCCAGAACGGATTATTCACAGAGGAGGACGTTTACAAGATTCACGTGGAAAATCCGAAGAAGGTCTACGGGGTGGAGATGGGGGAGTGAAAAGCGATTTATGCTCCTTTGCTCCAAGTCTTTGAGGGGGCACGTATGGTAAGGCTCTATTCTGTAGACAAGTTGGGGAAGCGGCGTATAGAGGTAAAGAAGGGGATGTTCAGGAAAGAGATAATAGCGAAGGATTATCATATCTTCGAAGAGATTCCAGAAAGCGCTACGCTAGAAGAAGAAAAAATATATAAGAAACACCTCTCAGAGCGGCTGAAAGATCCAGAAAATGATGGAGTGAGAATATATAATGCCACTGATAACACACACCTGACATAGAGCACGGAGTCGAACGGGAAGACCTCAAAAGTAAGCCGATAATGGCGAGGGATCTTCAAGACGCAATGAAATGGAATATATTCCTCCAATTACTGACACATATTCCCGCACTGTCGGGACCCAATAACATTTCCAGCATACATCTTGGAAAGAACAATGCAAAGGTGTTGGAGAAGTTCGTCGAAGAGATCGTGTTTGCAAAGCACAGGGAATACGCAACGGATAAATTGAGAGAAAATGACATTGGCGGGATCTTGATAGGTTTCGATGAATTAAAGAGGAACCCGGAGCTCCGCAGGAAGCTGGCAAAAGAGTTCGTAAGGGCGCACTACGATCTCTTGACGCTGGAAGCAAAGAAGAGGATGGAAGAGGCCGTTGATAAAGCACTCGCGGCAGCCGAAAAAATAGCTGAGATGAAGACGCCATATTTCGACGAATTTGGGAAGAGAAAATTCAAGCCAGTATTCGAGTCACCTGAAGATATATACAAGATACCCGAGCTCGTCGAGTTCTTGAGACTCGTTGAAGAGGTTATCCCGAAGAATCTGCTAAAAGAGCCATTATCAAAACCGCCATCAGAACTTGGGAAGATGGTAGAGCCCGTGGAATGGGACAAGGTAGTGGATGGGGACTTTTTTGAAAACGGAGGAAGCCTCGGGAAAGAGGCCACGAGGCTCCTCGGCATCGTCCAGGGGCTCAAGCTCCTCAACGCCGGCTATGAGGAGCTGAAGCGGGTCGAGGAAGATCTCTGGAAGCGGATAGAGGAAGCGGAAGACCTTCAGCTTGCCGGCCTCTACGCCAGGGTCATTGCTTACCTCCGGAGGAAAGACCTCGAAGGGGCCGAGAGGTTCCTCTCGGGGATTACGGAGGGTTGAGCCCCTAAGATAAAAACGCATGAAAATTACTCATTCAAAAGAACTTGAGGCATAGAAGTTTGAGAAGGCCAACAGATCAGAAACCTCAATCAAGATGTAACTTCTCCCGCGCTTTTCAGTATTTTCTCCACGATTTCATCCGAGATCCTGAACCCGCGCTTCCTGAGTTCCTCAACGTAGGGTCTAACTTCTCCAATCAACCCCCTTTCCTTGGCGAGAATGAGAAGCCCGAGAGTTCCCGTTACCCTCAGCCCAAAACCCCTCGCAACCTTTCTCGCGTCCTTGTCGTCAAGAACGACCAAATCAATCTCATTTTCGAGGGCAAACGCTATCGTCTCGGCCTCTCCGTGGTCAATCATCTCAAGCAGGAACTTAACGAGCCTCTGGTTCTTGGCCGAGACCTTCTTCAAAAAGCCTGCTCCTGCGATGTCAAGGGCCTCTTCGTGTGCAACTCCCTCAATGACGGTTTCATGATAGACAGCATCGGTGATGTAGACCTCATCGAAAAGCTCATCCAAAATGCTGAGAAGTCCAAGCTTGGCAAGGAATATAAGCGGAGACGAGTTCACAACTGCCCTCATGAGAGCTCCCCCAGGACTTCAAGGTCGCTCTCAAGCTCCTCTTCATCGTAGGGTATACCGCTCCCTTCCCTCACGAGAAGTTCAATGAACTCCCACTTGTTCAGCCCTGCGAGCCTCCTGGCCTGTCCAAAGGAGAGTATTCCCCTCTCGTAGAGCCTTATAGCTAATTCGACCTTGACCCTCTCCTCCACTTCGTCTTCTGGCAGCTTTAACATCTCAGGAAGCTCGACAACTATCTTCTTTCCCATCTTCCCACCAGTTTAAGTTGACGCTTCAGTCTATTTAACCCCTTCGCCCAGTATTATATCCTCCAGGAGGAGGGAAATGGATCCTCATAGCATGGCGGGTGTTCTCATTATTATCTCCTTGGCAGTCCTCATGGGATTGATAATGCTCGCAGACTCCGCGAGACCCAGGGATGAAGAGAACATTGAACAAGTACAAAAAGCCTCAAGCAATGCAATTACCGGCATGATTTTAGCGTTCTTCCTTACACAACCGTTAGAGATAATCTCCGCCATGTTGGGTGCAGGACTGTTTGGATGGCTAATGGCACTGGCCTCCCTTTTTGGCGGGAATTGATTTCCTTGATCAAATGTGAGAAAATACCGAAACCTGGCTCAAAAACTCCTCCAAGAAGCCATCGCCAAAGGCGTTGAAATCGGCATGAAAAAAGCAAGGGAAAGCTAATCATCTCCAACTTCTTCCAGAATCCTCTTATATAACCCCTCGCTCAGCCAGAAGCCCGTTTCCTTCAGCCTTTCAAGCTCCCCCTTAATGTTTTGAATTCTCCCCTGGAACTTTGCCCTCAGCAGGACGCCAATCGTTCCCGTAACCTTCAACCCCAGTGCCCTCGCAACTTCCCTGCCGTCGTAGTCGTCGATTAAGAGTAGCTCAGCTTTGCTTTCAATCGCCAGAACTATTGCCTCGCTCTCTCCCTCGTCCAGCTCCAGCATGAGCGACTTCTTTAGTGTCTCGTCATTTATTTCCACAACTTTTATCCAGTCGGCATTTTCAATGAGCTCCGCATCCCTCGAACCTTTCCCCTCAAGGACGCACTCCCTGTAAACGGCCTTAGGAATAAGAACCTCGCCGAAAAACTCCCTCAAAAGCTCAAGCCTTCCGATTTTGGCGAGGTGGATTAATGGAGTGGAATTGCTAACCACGGGCAAAGTCCAGATCCTCCTCAAGCTCTCTCTCCGTGTAGTGCCTCGGGATTTTTCGCCTCGCAAGCTCCCCTAAGAATTCTCTCTTCGTGAGGCCCGCTAACTTAGCCGCCTTTCCAAGGGAAAGGGCGCCCCTTGAGTAGAGGATCAGCGCTAGCTCAAGCTTCAGCTCCCTCTCGACTTCGCCCTTCGGGAGCTTGATGGATACAAGAACGTCATCCGGTATGACTATTTCCATCCTCTCACCTGTCAATGTTAAAGTTCACGATGTATTTAACGCCTTTGCCCCCTCTAACCCTCCGCCCGCTTCACCACCCTCATAATCCCGGGCCCTCCGATTTCTCCCTCCACCTCAAAGATTCTGCCGAGGAACTGCTCCACGACCCAGACGTTGGTGATCAGGTGACTGGTGATCTCGGCAACGCCTATTTCTCCGCCTGCGAAAGCTAGAAACGGTATCAGCTGGTCGCCGAGGAACCTGTCAACCGCTTTTCCGCCCGTCAGCTGGTCGAGGAGCTCATCGGCGGCTTCCCTGCCAACAACTTCGGCAGGCTTTCCGCGCTTTCCGAGGGCGTCCCCTCCGAGCCTCAGCGAACCTGTCTCGGCCCACACGACGATGCCGCTTCCCGGCCCAAGGGAGCGGGAGACTTCGGTCTCTATCTCAACGGGGACGCTGTAAAGCTCCCCAAGCCTCTCCCCTGCAGCCCGCGCCTGTCTCTCGGCGACGTGAGCCGGCAGGTTGGTGGCGTGGCTTATTCCTGCGAAGCGCTCCACCTTGCCCCATTCGAGGGCCTTCAGGGGTTTCCTCTCTTCCCAGGGCTCAACCCTTCCAGTGACTAGGCCACCGCCCTTCGGGTAGTGACCGCGCCTCTTGAGGTCCATCTCAGCCTCAATCCCCATCTTCCCGAGGGCGTAGAGCGTTACGTTCTTCAGATAATCGACCGGCGGGCTCCAGGGGACGTCGGTTCCGCCGGTTATCTCAAAGCTTCCACCGATGAATGCCATTGCCGGCAGCAGCGCCTGAAGGACAAGGGTCACACTGCCGGCGGTCTTTATCGGAACGCGAATGCGCTTTGGCTCGGCCTTTCCGGGTATGAACTCAAGGACCGTCGAGCCGACCTGAGCACCCTTAACCCTCGCGCCGCTCAGCTCCTTCAGGGACAGAATTCCGTGGAGGTGCTGTGGCCTCAAACCTGGATTTGGCCTGTTGGCGCGAATCTTGACGACTTTAACGGGCTTCTCGGTGATGACGGAGAGGGCTATGGCCGTCCTCAGTATCTGGCCCCCACCCTCGCCGTAGGAACCGTCTATCACTATCACCCCTCTCACCGTTATGGGTTTCGGTGGAACCGCTAAAAACCTTGCCGAAAGGCTTTTACTCTACGGAACGAATTTCAAGCGGTGTGAGTATGGACGAACTTGAGTTCTGCATCAAAAGCCTGAGCTATCCCCTGGGAATGCTCCTGGAGGGGTCCGAAAGAAGACACGGAGAATTCGTCAGGGTAACCCGAAACTGCATCACCCTCCCGGAGGTTCCCTTCGCCGCCCTCTGTTACCTCACTGGGATAGCCCTCTACGACTCCCTCGACCTCGTGGACAAAAAGCGTCTTCAAAACGATTACAGGGCCATGGAGCTGTTCCGGAGGAAGATGCTGGGCTCGAAGCTCGGGGACGTTCTCAGGCCCTATATGGAAAGCCCAGGACGCCACATATCCCCCGGGGAGAGGCTGGCGATAGACTGGCTGGAGTTTGAGGCGAGGAGAGAGAAAGTTGAACCGTACCTCGAAAGGATAGTGGAGCTTGAAAAAACCACCGGAAGCAGAGAGGGTCTTCTGAAAGAAACGGGGTTTCTCGGCGAGCTCAGCCCGGATCAGGGGCTTCTGCTTGTGTACATCGCGGATGACGAAAGGCTCAGGGGACTGATAAACGCGGCCCTCGGAAAGAACAACCCCTGGTTCAGGGAAGCGGTGATTCGATACTTCAAGGCTCTCCAAGGTTAAGACGCACCGCGAGGGCCAGGGCCTCCCTCTCACCCAGACCCCTCTTCTCCACGAGCACCCGGACGAGGCGAGCGAGGGCCTTCGCGTTCCTCAGGCCGAGCTTCTCCGGGGGGTAGTCAAGGAAGTACCCCGCGCCAACCTCGAAGCCGAGTATCGCCGACAGCTCGGCGGCGAACTCATCCGGCGAGAGCGGGGGGAGCCTGAGCACAACGGGAAAATCAAGGGACCCGTATTTCCCGGTGTCCTTCGTCTCAATCACGACCGGGTAATCCCTAGCCTCCGCCAGAATCTCGGCGACCCTATCGACGGGGGGTTCCCGCAGAAGAACCGCGCCCTCCGGCAGGAGTTCATCCAGCTCGATCCCCCGCAGGTTTTCCACGAGCGTATCCAGGCCGAGGGAGAGGACGTCCTCCGGCAGTATTGCCGGCGGTTCAAATTCCGGACCGGTTTCCGCTTTCTCGGAGGTTATCCTGCGGTAGAGATCCTCGCTCACCAGGGTGAACTGGTAGACCCTATCGACACCCTCAAGGTACAGCACACCGTTCGAGAGCAGGCGGAGACCGAGCCTCGAGAGGGATGCGCCCAGAGATGACTCACTCCGCGTTGTTATCACCGCCTTCCCCCCGGTTTCTTCGGCCCCCCTGCTCACGAGGCGGTAGTCGCTGGGGAACAGACCCTTCGCGCTGAAGAACTCCTCAAGCGTTTCCTTTGCCTTCTCCTCGCTGACAGCGTAGACCTTGATGAACTCGACGCTCCCGGACCGATCCACACCTATCAGCACGACCGCGTCGCGCCTTTCCTTCGGAATCAGTATATCATCCATATCCATCGCCGGTTCGTTTCTGCTTATTCAATGGGCAAAAATCGAGAGTGCAGGAAGCTCGGCAACCATTCAGAGGCGCTTTAGAGACGCTCGTTAGAGACTCATTGCCCCGAGGAGTTCCCCGGTGTCGAGGTTGATTATCTGTACCTCCCTCTTCCTGGTGTCGAGCAGGGCGACGCTCTTCACCCCGGTGACGTAGCCGCAGACCTCGCCGGGGTTGACGAGTATGGTCCTGCCCTCCTCGCGTATCTCGTAGCGGTGGGTGTGGCCGACTATGACAACGTCGTAGAGCCTGCTCCTGGCAAGCGCGCGGACGATGCGCTCGTCGGTGCCGTGTGTCACGGCCATCTTCATGCCATCGGCCTCGATTTCCAGTATCTCATCGTAGATGCCCAGCGCCTCATAGAGGCCTTTCCTTTCGCCGTCGTTGTTGCCGAAAACGCCCTTGAGCGGTGCCCTGAGCTTCTTGAGTTCCCTGGCAACGAACGGGGCAACGTAATCGCCCGCATGAATGACCAGCTCAACGTTCCTCTCGTTGAACAGCTCGACAGCCTTCGCGATTGCCGGAAGGTTGTCATGGGTATCGCTCATTATCCCTATCAGCATGCTCTCACCTGCGCTGAAATAGGGCGGCGGGACTTATAGGCTTATCCATATCTCGGCAAACTTTAAGAGCATCCTGGGGTAGGGGTATATTCGAGAGGGTGATGTCATGTTCACGGGGAGGGCAGTGATACCCGTTAAAATCCTCCGCCCCTTCGGGGACTGGAGCGCCGGAGACGTCGTGCTCGTTGAGGATTGGAAGGCAAAGGAGCTCTGGGAAGCGAAGGTGGTCGAGGTTATAGATGAGACCGATAAAGTGATCGGAGAGATAGACAGGGCCATAGCCGAGGAGAGGGAGAGCGAGCCCCTCACGTCCCTCCCGGCCGGGCTGTATGAGAGGGCGGAGTTCTACATGTACTACCTCGAGAACTACGTGAGGCTGAACGCGGGCGAGAGCATAGAGACCATAAACATCAAGCTGACCAAACTGGCCAACCTGAAGAAGAAGCTTGAACACCTCAAGCAGATACGATTCAGAAAGATACTCGAGGCGGTGCGGCTGAGGCCCAACAGCCTGGAACTCCTCTCCCGCCTGTCGCCGGAGGAGAGGAGGATATACCTGCAGCTGTCGAAGATACGGAACGAATGGCTCGGTGAGGAGTGATGGACAGGGAGGACATGATAGAGAGGTACGCGCGCTTTCTGAGGGAGTACGTCGACGACGAGGGCAAGGAGGTCTACCTCAACAAACTGAAGGACCTGCTCACGGTGACCCCCAGACGGTCGCTCGCGATAGACTGGACGCACCTCAACTCATTCGACCCGGAACTGGCGGCGGAGCTGATAGAAAACCCTGAGGAAAGTATTCTAGCAGCGGAGGATGCCATTCAGATAGTCCTGAGGGAACCCCCCATCGAGAAGAAGGAGGAGTTTACCGCCCATGCGAGGTTCTACAACCTCCCCAAGACGCTCCTCGTCAAGGAGCTCGGAAGCGAGCACATAAACAGGCTCATTCAGGTTGACGGAATCATCACGCGTGTGAGCGAGGTCAAACCATTCGTTGAAAAAGCGGTATTTGTCTGTAAGGACTGCGGCAACGAGATGGTCAGGCTTCAGAGGCCCTACGACAACATCGTCAAGCCTGCCAAGTGCGACGCCTGCGGCTCAAGGAACGTCGACCTTGACGTCGAGAAGAGCCGCTTCATAAACTTCCAGAGCTTCCGCCTTCAGGACAGGCCGGAGAGCCTCAAGGGCGGCCAGATGCCCAGGTTCGTTGACGCGATACTCCTCGACGACCTCGTCGATACCGCCCTGCCGGGCGACCGCGTCCTCGTCACGGGGATCCTGCGCGTTATCCTGGAGCAGAAGGACAAGAGGCCCATATTCAAGAAGGTTCTCGAGGTGAACCACATAGAACAGCTCAGCAAGGAGATAGAGGAGCTCGAGATCTCCCCGGAGGACGAACAGAAGATACGCGAGCTGGCCAGGAGAAAGGACATCGTCGATGCCATCGTTGACTCCATAGCCCCCGCCATATGGGGCCACAAGACAGTTAAGAAGGGCATAGCGCTCGCTCTCTTCGGCGGTGTGCAGAGAACGCTCCCCGATGGGACGAAGCTCAGGGGAGAGAGCCACGTTCTGCTCGTTGGAGACCCCGGTGTTGCAAAGTGCGTTGATTACCACACGAAGGTCCTCCTCGCCGATGGAAGCCTGAAAGAGATAGGTGAGTTGGTTGAGGGGGCCATAGAGAGGGCCAAATCCGAAGGGGAGCTCGGAGAAGTTGATGATGGTTTCTACACCCCGATTGACCTTGAACTCTACGCCCTCGATGCCAGAAACCTAAAGGTCAGAAAAGTCAAGGCCAACATCGCCTGGAAGAGAACCGCTCCAGAGAGGATGTTCAGGATAAAAACCGCGAGCGGAAGGGAGATTAAGGTTACTCCGACTCACCCGTTCTTTACCTTTGAGGGCGGCCAGTTCAAGACAAGGAAGGCCGAGGAACTGAGGGCTGGGGATTTCATTGCAACGCCAAGGCGCAACAATGAGCCGAGGATAGTGCCTGAAACTGAGGACGAAAGCCTACGGAAGCTCCTTGCCGAATCAGACATCTTCTGGGACAAGATAGTCGAGATCGAGGAGTACAAACCCGAACATCCATGGGTCTACGACCTCCAGGTTCCGGAACATCACAACTTCATAGCCAACAACATTTTCGTTCACAACAGCCAAATCCTTCGCTACGTTGCCAATCTGGCGCCGAGGGCAATCTACACGAGCGGAAAGAGCAGTTCTGCTGCCGGACTCTGCGTTGCCCCAGACTCACTTGTGGTTTTCGAGGGTGGAGTCCACGAAATCGGTACGTTTACTGAGAATTGGGTAAAAGACATTGGTTCAATTCAGTACTCTCAAGGTGTCGAATATTCCCCCTATCTCGGTGAAAGCCTATCCGCGGAGGATGGAAAAATAAAGAACGCACCACTGAGCAGGGTTTGGAGGCTCAAAGCCCCCAAAGAGCTTGTAAAGGTTAGAACAATAACGGGCAAGGAGCTAACGTTGACTCCTGAAACGAAGCTCTTGACGATTCAGAATGGGGAACCGATATGGAAAGAGGCCAAGAGCTTTAGCGAAGGGGACTACGTTGCAACCCTCAGAAAACTAACCGTTGAGGAAAGGACAGTTCCAGTTCTGGAACTTCTCAAGGATCTCGATGACCTCATTGTATATGGAATCAAAGATCAAGTCGAGGGGCTCATCGAAGAGGCACTCAAAGAGCTTCACATTAGCAAGAGAGAACTCGCAAAGAGGCTTGGTGTTAGCGAGGGCATGCTATACTACAACTGGGTCAATCCAAAAGCGAGGGGCAACATAAGGATGAAGCATCTCCGCATGCTCCTTGAACTGGCTGGTTGGGAATGGGACAAGATAAACGCTGAAGCTGTCTCCCTCCAAGCGGGAACGAAGTTGAAACTTCCGAAATACCTCGATGAACAACTGGCCTACTTTGCTGGGCTGGTTGCAGGTGACGGTAGCGTCTCCAAAGCTGGCTGGGGCGTAGCTATAAGGTTCACCAACAAGAACCCGGAGATGAGGCGCAGGTTTGCGGGGCTTGCAAAGGAACTCTTTGGAGTGGAAGTTACCGAGCAGGTAAAAGATGGGGTTCCATCACTTCGCTTCCATTCTAAGGTTGTTGCCCACCTGTTGGAGAAACTAGGCGTTCCTCTATCTCCAAAGTCTGACAAGCTCGACCTTGCAAACGAACTCTTCACCTCCCCCAAGAGCGTGCTTGCTTCATACATAAGGGGACTGTTTGACTGCGATGGTACTGTTGTTATACGTGAGAAAGGCTCTTCCTACGTTGAGTTTGACACGACCAGCGAAAAGCTCGCCAGAAAGCTCCAGCTCGCCCTTCTTAGATTCGGAATAGTTTCGCACCTGAGAAGGCGGAAGAGGGCGGGTCATACTTCGAAGTTTGGAGACAAGATGATAACGTCGAGGCACGACCGGTGGGAGCTCAAAATCTACGGCGAGAACGTGCTCAAGTTCGCAACGGAGATTGGCTTTGGACACCCAGAGAAGGCGAGAAAGCTCGACGCCCTTGTGGAGAGGATGAAGGGTCAGAAGTACGATACCAACGTTGACGTGATACCGGGCGTTGGAAAGCTGATAAAGGAAGTCAGAACTTTCTACGGCCTGAGTGTTGAGCAGGTCTATGGATCAAACTTTGGGGCACTCGTGGAGAAGGGGAAGCCAATATCAAGGAAGGCTCTTGTCAGGGTCGTGGAGAACCTTTCAAAGGCCAAGCTACAAGAGTCGCCAGTTGAGATTCCTGAAGACATAAGGGTAGAGATAGGGAAGGCGTTGAAGCCCGGGGAACTGGAAATGAGGTATGAAGAATTCTACGAGCTGTTCCTCAGAAAAAGACCGCGCAAGCTCAAGTTTGGGCTTCTCGTTGAGGTGGCAAGAGTTCTTGAAAGCAGGGACAAGTCCCTGTACTCCAAACTTGCTTGGCTTCTTAGCGAACACTATGCCAGAGAAGATGACGTTAAGGCAAAGCTTGAGACACTGAGAGCCATTGCCACCTCTGACTTCCTGTGGGAGAGAGTTAAGAAAGTTGAGAGAATGGATTCGCCCTACGACTACGTCTACGACCTAACGGTGGAAGGCTCCCACAGCTTTATCGCCAACGGCTTCGTCGTCCACAACACCGCCGCAGCCGTGCGCGACGAGTTCACCGGCTCGTGGGTTCTGGAAGCTGGAGTTCTGGTTCTGGCCGATGGCGGGTTCGCACTAATCGATGAGTTCGACAAGATGAGCGACCGCGACAGGAGCGCCATACACGAAGCGCTTGAGCAGCAGAGCTATCACCACGACTTTGAGCTTCTCTTAGCCGACGGCAGGAAGGTCAAGATCGGCGAGCTGGTAGATTCCCTAATCGAAGCCAACCGCGATAAAGTAATCCTCGGCAAGGACACCGAGATCCTGCCCGTTGATGACCTCCATCTACTTGCCTATGACCTCGAAAAAAAGGAGATAGTGAAAGTCAAAGCGGACAGGGTGAGCAGACACAAAGCGCCAGAGAAGTTCATAAGGATAAGGTTCTCCAACGGGCGGGAGATACTCGTCACGCCGGAGCATCCAATAATGGTGTGGGAGAAAGGTAGGATACGGGAAAAACCAGCCGAGGAGGTTAAGAAGAGCGATATAGCCCTCGGGGTTGCAAGATACCCGATTGAACTTCCGCCCGTGGAGGAGAGTGAGTTCAAGGAGCCAAATGAGGCAGAGGCTAGGGCCGACTATCTGTACTCCCTCGGGAAGGTAGCGAGGGTTAAGAAGGTTGGCGGGAAGTACGTGGTGACCGAGGATGAGAGGGCTTTTCCCAGGGAGGTTGTCGCCCACCTGAAGAAAGCCGCAAAAATCCTTGGGGTGAGGCAGAGACCCGAGGAGAGGCAGAGGCTCGCGATGCCCCTCGTGAAGGAGAGTGCTCTAAAACCCTTCCTTGAGAGGATTCTTGAGAGGGTGGAGACAATAAAACAAGTTCTCACTGAGGATCCTGCCAGAGCCGTCGAACTGCTGCCATCTTCGAGGGCCCCCGATACCGTTGGAGTAACGGCGAGTTCCCTCGCAAGAAGGGCCAGGCGTGGCGATGAGTGGGCTGTTAAGAAAATACATAGTCTCGTTGAGGAGATACTCTGGGAGGTGGATAAGGAGCTTGGGACTTTCCTCCACCACTGGAACGGCAACGTGAACTTCCTGAGGGTCACCAAGATCGAGAAAATACAGAACGACCGCTGGGAATGGGTTTACGATGTCACCGTTGAGCCGTACCACATCTTCGTCTCCCACGGACTGGTTCTCCACAACACGATAAGCATCTCCAAGGCCGGCATCACAGCGACCCTGAACTCCAGAACGACGGTCATCGCCGCCGCTAACCCCAAGTACGGCAGGTTCAACCGCCACAAGAGCCTCCCCGAGCAGCTCGACCTTCCGCCCACACTGCTGAGTCGTTTCGATCTCATCTTCCTGCTCCTGGACGAGCCGGACGAGAAGGTCGACGCAAGCATAGCGGAGCACATCCTCAAGGTCCGCAGGGGAGAGGCCGAGGTCGTGACGCCGAAGATACCCTACGACCTGCTCAAGAAGTACATAGCCTACGCGAGGAAGAACGTCCACCCCGTTCTCAGCAGGGAGGCGATGGACGAGATAAAGCGCTACTACGTCAGGATGAGGAAGGGCTTCAAGCGCTCCGGCGAGGAGGAGGGCGTTCAGCCGATTCCGGTTACCGCGAGGCAGCTCGAGGCGCTCATACGTCTGAGCGAGGCTCACGCAAGAATGAGGCTGAGCGAGACGGTAACGCGGGAAGATGCCAGGGCAGCGATTCAGATAATCGAGGAGATGATAAGGAAGATAGCCACCGACGAGGAGGGAACGCTCGATATCTCCATACTGGAGGTCGGCAAGAGCTCCAGGAAGATAAACAAGATAGACAGGCTCATCGACATAATAAAGAACCTTGAGGGCGAGGGAGAGTTCGGGGCGCCGGAGGATAATATCCTCGAGGCGGCGAAGCAGGCAGGAATCGGTACTGAAAGAGAAATAAGAAAACTCCTTGAAGGCCTCAAGCGCGAAGGACGTGTGTACGAGCCGAGGGCGGGCTTCTACAGAATGGCATCCTGAGGCCTCCCCTTACCTTTCATCTTCCACGCCAAAAGGTTATAAACGCCTTCGGATAGTTAAGATGGAGGTGAGAGCATGAGCGAAAAGAAGGTTGACTTTTACGATTTCGAAGGTTTACTCGATAAGGCTTACGAGGAGCTCCCCGAGAACGTCAAGCATCACACTTCCCGTTTCGAGGTGCCCGCGGCGGCCGTCACAATAGCCGGAAACAGGACTATAATCGAGAACTTCGTCGACATAGCCGAGGCCATGAACCGCGACCCGAACCACCTGCTCAAGTTCATCCTGCGCGAGGTCGCAACGGCAGGAACGCTCGAAGGCAGGCGCGTAATCCTCCAGGGACGCTTCACACCGTACCTCATAGCGAACAAGATGAAGAAGTACCTCAGGGACTACGTCATCTGTCCGGTCTGCGGCAGTCCGGACACCAAGATCATCAAGAAGGGCCGCTTCCACTTCCTCAAGTGTGAGGCGTGCGGTGCCGAGACTCCGATACAGCACCTCTGAACCCTTTTTCATCCATTTCTCTGCACGACTGTGCACATTTTTTCTTTGGAAGGCCTAACGGTTTTGAAAACCCTTTTAAACTTTACAAACTACAAGTGCCGGGCACCCAAGCCATCAGGGGGAGTTCTCATGAGCATGGAGGAAAAGGTCAACGAGCTGTATGAGAGGAAGAGGAAGGTTCTTGAGATGGGCGGAGAGGCTGCCGTTGAAAAGCAGCATGCCAAGGGCAAGCTGACCGCCCGCGAGAGGATTGAGAAGCTCCTGGACCCAGGAAGCTTCGTCGAGATAGGTGCTTTCGTCAGGCACCGTGGAACGGAGTTCGGCATGGACAAGAAGGAACTGCCCGCGGACGGCGTCATCACCGGCTACGGAACCATCGACGGAAGACTCGTTTTCGTGTTCGCCCAGGATTTCACGGTCATGGGCGGCTCGCTCGGTGAGATGCACGCGGCGAAGATAAAGCGCGTCATGGAGCTGGCACTCGAGGCTGGAGCGCCGGTGATAGGCCTCAACGACTCCGGTGGAGCGAGAATCCAGGAGGGCGTTGATTCGCTCAAGGGTTACGGCGATATCTTCAAGATGAACACGATTCTCAGCGGTGTTGTTCCGCAGATAACCGCGATAATGGGGCCCTGCGCCGGTGGAGCCGTTTACAGCCCGGCGATAGGAGACTTCATTCTGATGGTGGACAACCCGGCGAGCTTCATGTTCATCACCGGGCCTCAGGTCGTTAAAGCCGTTACCGGCGTCGAGGTCACTCCGACCCAGCTCGGCGGTGCCATGGTTCACGCGCAGAGAGCGGGCCAGGCCCACCTGGTCGGCAAGAGCGACGAGGAGGTTCTGGCACTCATAAGGAGGCTCATAAGTTACCTGCCCTCCAACAACATGGAGAAGCCGCCGCGCGTCAAGACTAACGACCTGCCCTTCAGGAAGACCGAGAACCTCTACTCCATCGTTCCGGACGACCCGAACAAGGGCTACGACGTGAGACAGGTCATCTACGAGATAGTCGACAGGGACGAGAACGGCAACCCGGACTTCCTCGAGATACTCCCGTACTTCGCCCCGAACGCCGTTGTCGGCTTCGGAAGGATGAACGGCCAGACCGTCGGTATAGTCGCCAACAACCCGATACACTTCGCCGGCGTTCTCGACATAGACAGCTCCGACAAGATTGCCAGGTTTGTGAGAACCTGCGACGCCTTCAACATCCCGATAGTTACCCTCGTTGATGTTCCGGGCTACCTGCCTGGAACCCAGCAGGAGTACGGCGGAATCATCAGACACGGGGCGAAGATACTCTACGCCTACGCCGAGGCGACCGTCCCGCTCGTCACCATCGTCCTCAGGAAAGCCTACGGCGGTGCCTACCTCGCCATGGGAAGCAAGCACCTTGGAGCCGACTTCGTCTTCGCCTGGCCGACCGCGGAGATAGCCGTCATGGGGCCGGAGGGAGCCGCCAACATCATCTTCAGGAAGGAGATAGCGGCGGCCGAAAACCCGGAGGAAGTGAGGCAGCAGAAGATAGCCGAGTACAGGGAGAAGTTCGCCAACCCGTACGTAGCCGCCGCGAGGGGCTACATCGACGACGTCATAGACCCGGCTGAAACCAGGGCCAAGATAATCCTCGCACTCGAGGCCCTTGAGAGCAAGCGCGTCAAGCTGCCGCCGAAGAAGCACGGCAACATACCGCTGTGAGGTGTTAGCATGGTAGTAATGAGCGAGTTCGCGGAGGGCCTGAACCTGACGGTGCTGGGTGTCACCATAGTCTTCATGGTGCTCAGCATACTGGCGGTCGTCCTCTACGCGGTCGGCTGGAGCGAGAGGAGGCTCGTTGAGAAAGAGACATCCGCAAGGGCACCCGCTGCCCCCGCGCCGACCGCCGCGGCCGAGGAGGAGAAGCCCGCCATACCGCCGAGGGACCTCGCGGTTGTAACCGCCGCGGTTCTCGCGTACACCGCCGAGAAGGCCGCCCAGCTCAGGCCCCTGCCATTCAGGAGGAAGGTTTCAGATGCATGGCGCCTGTACGGCGTTCAGTCGAGCATGGAGGAAGTTGAGGACTTCAACTACGAAATCGGGAAGTGGTGAAGATGGCGAAGGTTAAGGTCATCGTCGATGGTGTTGAGTACGAGGTTGAGGTTGAGGAACTCGGAGGCGGCCGCTTCAAGGTCGCCTTTGAGGACAAGGAGTACACCGTTGAAGCGAAGGGGCTTGGAATCGACGTGGGTGTCCTGAGCGCTGCTCCCGCTGCGAGCGCCCCGAGTGTCCCGAGCGCCCCAGCCCCAGTGACTGCCACCGCTCCGGCTCCGGTTGCCCCGGCGGCCCCGACTCCCGCTCCCGCCGGCGAGGGTGCCGTGACGGCTCCAATGCCGGGTAAGATTTTGAGAATACTTGTAAAAGAGGGCGAAGAGGTTAAGACCGGACAGGGACTCCTCGTCCTGGAAGCAATGAAGATGGAGAACGAGATTCCCGCCCCAAAGGACGGAGTGGTTAAGAAGATACTCGTCAAGGAAGGCGACACAGTGGACACCGGACAGGCACTCATAGAACTCGGGTGAGGGGTCATGACGGGGATCGTAGAGCAGATAATAGCGTTCTTCCAGGGAATGGGCCTGCTGAACCTGACGTGGGGCAACATCGTCATGATAATGGTCGGGCTGGCGCTCGTCTACCTGGCCATACGCTACGAGATGGAGCCGTTGCTCCTCCTTCCCATAGGCATAAGCGCCGTGCTGGTGAACATTCCTCTCGGCCACCTGGCCAACTGGCCGATAGCCCCGAACCTGCCGGAGGAGATAGCCGAGAACATCTTCGCGACGCTGAGCTACCTCAACCAGCAGTACGGGCCCCCGGGCATCTTCGACATAATATACTACACCCTCATCAGGACGGAGATAGTGCCCCTGCTAATATTCTTTGGCCTCGGAGCCATGACCGACTTCGGGCCGATGATAGCGGATCCAAAGACGGCCCTCATGGGTGCGGCGGCGCAGATAGGTGTGTTCATAGCGATGCTGACGGCTTTGGCCCTCGGCTTCAACCTGCACCAGGCAGCGAGCATAGGCATCATCGGTGGCGCCGACGGGCCGACGACAATCTACCTCACCACGAAGCTCGCGCCCGAGATACTTGGAGCGACGGCGGTGGCTGCCTACTCCTACATGAGCCTCGTCCCGCTCATTCAGCCGCCCATCATCAGGGCGCTCACCACGAAGGAGGAAAGGAAGATCAGGATGGAGCAGCTCAGGCCCGTGTCCAAGAGGGAGAAGATAATCTTCCCGATAGTCAGCATGATCGTCATCGGCCTCCTCGTCCCGAGCGCCGCCCCGCTCGTTGGAATGCTCATGATAGGCAACCTGTTCAGGGAGAGCGGAGTGGTGGAGAGGCTCAGCAGGGCAGCCCAGGAGGAGCTCATGAACATCGTCACCATCTTCCTCGGCCTCGGCGTCGGTTCAACGATGCGCGCCGACAGCTTCCTCACCCAGGAGACCCTGATGATCCTCGGCCTCGGTATCGTTGCCTTCGCCAGCGCCACCGCCGGCGGTGTGCTCTTCGGAAAGCTCATGATGAAGCTCTCCGGAGGAAGGATAAACCCGATGATAGGTGCGGCCGGAGTTTCAGCGGTACCGATGAGCGCGCGTTGTTCAGAGGATGGCCAGCGAGGAGGACCCGGGCAACTTCATCCTCATGCACGCCATGGGGCCGAACGTTGCCGGCGTTATCGGAACCGCCGTTGCTGCGGGTGTTTTCATCTCGGTTCTTCTGGGATGAGGCCCCACCTTTTTGTCAATTTTTGAATGAAAAACTTAAAATAGGAGGAGGGCGCTTTAACTTAAAGCGGTGGTGAAGGAAATGCGTGTGAAGACTTTGATGACTTCGGAGCCGGTGGTTGTGGAGCTTCCAGCCACGAGGGAATACGCCCTCGAACTCTTCAGGAAGCATAAGGTAAGGTCATTCCCTGTAATCAACAAAAACACCAAGGCCCTCGTCGGTATCATAAGTATAAAGCGGGTTCTGCTTCACCCTGATGAGGAGCAGCTTGCAATGCTGGTTAAGAGGGACGTGCCAACGGTGAAGCCCAACGACGACCTCAAAAAGGCCGTCAGGGCGATGCTGGAGATGGACTACAGGCGTGTCGTCGTCGTTGATGATGAGAACAGGGTTATAGGAGTTCTAACCGTTGGCGACATAGTGCGCAGATACCTCGCCAAGAACGAGAAGCTGAAGAACGTGACGATAGAGAACTACTACCAGAAGAACGTGGGCGTTGTCTGGAGGGGAACGCCGCTCAAGGCCGCCCTCAAGGCCCTCCTCCTGTGCAACGCCATGGCCATCCCGGTCATCGACGACGAAGGCAACCTGATCGGAATGGTGGACGAGACGGACATCCTCAAGGACAGCGAGGTCATCCGCGTCATGAAGAGCACCGCCCTTTCAGCCTCGAGCGAGGAGGACTGGATACTCGAGAGCAACCCGACGCTCCTCTTCGAGAAGGCCGAGCTCCAGCTGCCGAAAAAGCCCGTTGAGGACATAATGAACCGCGAGCTGGTCGTTGCGACACCGCACATGAGCGTCTACGACGTCGCCCAGAAGATGGTCAAGTACGAGATAGAGCAGCTCCCGGTAATCAGGGGAGAGGGCGAGCTGGTCGGCATCGTCAGGGACATGGACATCATAAAAGTGATCCTCAACAAGTGAAAAGGATTTAAGCCCCTCTTCTCCCCCTTCTTGCGGTGATGCGTGTGAGGGAGGTGAAGCTCTCGCTCTTCGGTTTTGGGAACGTCGGACGGGCAGCCGCGCGCGTTCTCCTCAGCAAGGAGGCGTTCTTCCGCGAGAAGTACCTGCTTAAGTTCAGGGTTGTGAGCATCTCCGACACGAGCGGAACGGTGTGGCTTCCCGAGGGGATAGACCTCAGGGAGGCGCTCATGGTAAAGGAAAACTTCGGAAAGCTCTCCTCGTGGACCAACGACTACGAGGTGTACAATTTTACGCCGGAGGAGGCCGTGAGGGAAGTAGACGCCGATATAGTCGTCGACGTGACCAACGACAAAAACGCCTACAAGTGGCATCTGGCGGCACTCAGGGACGGCAAGGGGATCGTTACGAGCAACAAACCGCCCCTGGCCTTTCACTACTCCGACCTCATCGGGGAAGCCGAGAAAAGAGACCTTCCGTACCTATTCGAGGCCACCGTGATGGCCGGGACGCCGATCATCACCCTCCTGCGCGAGGGCATCCTAGCGGACTCAATTGAGGGCATGGAGGCGGTGCTCAACGCCACCACGACCTTCATTCTGAGCCAGATGGAGATGGGACAGGACTTTGAGAGGGCCCTAAAAACTGCCCAAAGGCTCGGAATAGCCGAAAGAGACCCAAGCGGCGATGTCCTGGGCATCGACGCAGGCTACAAGGCAACAATCCTTCACTGCCTCGCATTCCACCCGATAACATTTGACGATATAACCGTTAAGGGAATAGCGGAGGTCACATTGGGAGAGGTGAGGAGGGCCCGGGAGCGCGGAAGGACGATAAGGCTCGTAGCAACGGTGGAGAAGGGAAAGGTCGTCGTCGAACCGCGGGAGGTACCGCTCGGAAGCCCCCTCACAGTTGAGAGCCACGAAAACATTGCGGTAATAAGAACCGACCTGCTCGGCGAGCTGGTCATCAGGGGCGCTGGGGCAGGATTGAAGGAGACGGCGAGCGGCGTGGTAAGCGACATCGTGAAGGCCTCGCTAAGCCTCGGGGGAGCCTGACTTCCCCTTCTCCAGCCCTTATCAGGAGTTCGACCTTTCCGAAGCGGTGGGGAGTAGCTTTAATCCTGAGCGTTCCGCAGGGGTTTCCAGTTCCCTCTCCTCGAAGAGCGGAAAGAACTCCCTGCAAAGGGTCTCTCCACCGGGCCTCTTGACGACCAGGGTGAAGGTCGAGTAGTCGGGGACGAGGAGGAGCGTTTCTCCTTCACAGGTTATCCTTACCGCCCTGGAACGGGACGCGAGGACGAGGAAAGCCAAGGCGATGAAAACGTCCATTAACGGCAGAACCGGCCATCTGCCGATGCTCACCGCGAGAAGAACCAGCGAGATTGCCAGATAGGACAGGCCAAGCTTCCAAAGTCTTCCGTTCCTTACGTGGACTTTTTCTGCCCAGACTTCCATCGAAGGGAATGACGCGCAATCCTTTTTAACCCTTCGCTGAGCTTTACCCAGGTGAAACCATGGAGCACGTGATAGCGCTCCACCAGGTCTACGCGGAGCTGATATTCCGGGGACTCAAGACGGTAGAGCTTAGGAAGAGCAGGGCGTTCGAGGAGGGGGACACGGTTTTTCTCTACGTGGCCAGGGGAAACCCCTACGAGCTGAGGGACACGCTGAGAAGGCTCGGCCTCCACGAGGAACAGACCCTGACAAAGAGGGGCACCATAGCCGGGGGCTTCGAAGTCGGGGAGGTCATAAGGGCCGACCTAGACACGCTGTGGGAGATGACCAGGGAAGCCAGCGGTTTAACCCTGGTTCACGGCGAGAACGGGAAGCGGTGGCTGGGAGAGTACATCAGGGGGTACGGCTACGCCTTCACGATAGAGAGGCCGTTCCTCTTTAAGGAGCCCATGAGCAGGGAGGAGATGAGGGAGCGCTACGGGGTCCAGGTTGAGGGCATAATCCACCTCTCAAGAAAAAGCCGAAAGGAGTGGGTGAAGGACCTTATCGAGGATCTCCTGTCGAGGGAGGCAGTCTATCTCTAAGAGCCGCCTTCTGGGTTCTCCTCTGGGGTATCCTCTCCAGCCTCGGGCTCGACCGTGACGTAGGGGCCGAGGCTGAGGCTATCGATTTCCTCCTGCGTCAGCAGGCGGCTCTTCACCTTCTCACCGATGAGGGCGCTGTTGCCGAGGGGGTCCATTATCCTGACAGTCAGGGGCTTTTTGCCATCCTTGACGGCGTTGATGTACTCGAGCACCTCGTCCGCCCTGCGCACCGCTTCCTCGTCGCCCTCCTGCTTTTTGAACTCCCTCGCCATGAGGAGGGTCTCGCGAACGCGCTCAAGAACGCCCTCGACGTTACTGACGAAGCCCTCCGCCGCGGGACCGGGCTCTATCTTGACACCTATCTCTTCCAGCTCTATGGTCCCGCTCTTGCTCCTGACGACGCGGGTGAAGAGGTCCTTCTCCTCCTCAACGCGAACCGTGTAGAGCTTAGGCGGCCTGTCCTCCAGCATCACAACGTCGGCGTTCCTGTAGCCACATTTCTCACAGAATATCGTGCTCTCCATGACTTTGCCGAAGTAGGGTATCTCGTGGATGTACTGCATGGCCTTGAGCGTACCCTTGCCGCCGCAGATCGGGCAGTCCCCAAGAGAGATGACCTGAATATCATCCGCCTCTCCCACATCGACCCTGGGCTTCTCACCTTCCGTCATCTCACACCACCGGAGAATAGAGGGACCGACCCCTTTATAAATCCATGGTAAGCAGAAGTAGAAATGGCCAAAAAGGAAATCACTTGGCTATCTTGATGTCCGACGGGACGAGAATGAGCTTTATCTCGTGCTTGCATATTTTAGCGGCCTGGCCGCCGAGGGCCCCTACCATTCCCTTGAGCTGCTCCGCGACCTTCTCAAGAACCTCCGGCTTGACCTCGAGCGGGGTGAGGTCAACGAGAACTATGTTGCCGTTCTGAAGCTCCTCCGAGATTCTCTCAAGATCGGCGTAGCTGGTGACGACGATCTTCTTGAGGTACCTGATCTGGGGCTTGACTATCTCCTTAGCAATAACATCCTCCTCAAGAGGAACGACATCGATGTCATGCCTGGGAGCGGCAACACTCTTCTTAACCGCCGCCGGCGGCCTCTTCTTGGGCTTGGGCTTTTCGTCCTTCTTCTTAAGGCTGTCAAACAATCCCATAACCGTTCCCCCCAATTAATCATAAGGCTGGATTATTTTGGGCATTTGTGTTTATATCTCTTTCTGAAATTCGCCCGGTCCTTCCTCCTCGCGCAGCCGATAAAGCCCAAAAACGCTCAGGAGAAAGGTGGCAACCGCGAAAGCAAGGGGTACGTAGGTGTAGAAGTCCCATCCCCATGTAAAGGAGGCGTTGTAGATGAGCCAGACGCCGAGGGTAATCGAAAAGAGCGCGAGGGTCAGGAAGAGCTCCTTTTTTGAGCCGCCCCTAACCGCCAGTGCAAGAAACTGGAGCGTGAAGAGAACCATCACAACCACTGCGATGGCGTCCACAAGGCTCATAAAAATCACCAAAGGGGAAAAGGTCACTCGGCCTTAACGGCCTCAAGAACCTTCTCCCTTATCTCGGCGGCTTTCTTTATCGCGGTGTCAACCGCGTACATGACCTCCTCAAGCTTGAACGAACCGCCCTCGCTCTTCTGGACGGAGGATATCATGGCGTTTTCGTCGGTGGTTACGATTATCCTGCCGTCCATGACGCGCTCCTCATCGAGGTTCGGGTCAACGAGGATGTTCGGACCGATCTTGGCCATGGTAACCGGTATCGGTATCCTCCTGACCGGGAGGGGCTCGTACTCGTCGAGAACCTCGACCTCGTCGGTCTCCTCGTTGTAGACCACCTTTGGCATCCTGGTGCTGAGCAGGGCCGCTATCGCGCCGATGCCGCTCGCGTCGAGGAGGTTGCCGTCGTGGTCGAGGACGTGGACGTCTATGAAAACGACGCGGACGAGCTTGCCCGGAACTATGACGAGCTTCTCAAGCTCAACTGCCTGGCTCTCCCTTATACCCCTGTCAACCACACGGGCGAGTTCTATGGCGTTCTCGTCCGGTGGACCGGGCTCAAAGCTCGGGGAGGCAAGGGGGACGAGCTCCACGTTGGTCGTTATGACGCCCCTGTCCGGGAGGTCGGGGAAGGGCTCTCCCATGTCGACCTTCACGCCCACAAGAACCTGGGTGTTGCCGAGCCTGACCCATGCGGAGCCCTCGGCCTTCTCGATGACGTTGACCTTGATTTCGAGGTCCCTGTAGTCTTCAAGGCCGCGGCCGTCCACGCGCTTGCCTTCCTTGAGGAGCGCGAGGATGTGGTCGCGCATTATGCCCGCCATTATCTCCATCTCACTCACCTCCACCGACCTCCTCGGCTATTTTGAGATACTTGACCTTCAGCGCCTCGCGCTGCTTCTGATAGACCGCCTTGGCACCCTTGATGGCGAGCCTCACGGCCTCGACGAACTCATCCTTCGTGAGGTACCCGTCCATCTGGAGGAGGGTGATGTCGTTCTTGAGCGGCATTATCGCCACCGGAACGTCGGCCTCACCGTAGTTGTCCTCGTCCTTGTTGAGGTCAAGCACTATCTCGCCCTCTATCTTGCCCGCGGCGCAGGCGGCGACTAGGTCCCTCATAGGCACACCCGCGTCGGCGAGGGCGAGTGAGGCCGCGGTTATTCCAGCGACGCGCGTTCCCGCATCGGCCTGGAGAACCTCAATGAACAGGTCTATGGAAGTCCTGGGGAACATCTCGAGGATTAAAGCAGGCTCAAGGGCGCCCCTTATGACCTTGCTTATCTCAACGCTTCTCCTGTCCGGGCCTGGCTTCTTCCTCTCCTCGACGCTGAATGGGGCCATGTTGTAGCGGACGCGCAAAATAGCTCTGTCCGGCCTCTGGAGGTGCTTGGGGTGTATCTCTCTCGGCCCGTAAACCGCGGCCAGGATCTTGTTCTTACCCCACTCAACGTAGGCGGAGCCATCAGCGTTCTTTAGAACACCAACTTCCATCTTAATGGGTCTCAATTCGTACTTCTTTCTCCCATCGACTCTCTTTCCGTTCTCATCTATGAGCTTTAAATCCTCGGGCTTGCCCATCATTCTCCCTCACCCTTTCCAGCGGTTGGTTCCTCAATCTGCGGTATCTCCTCAATAATTCCCCGCTCCTTGAGCTCCTGGAGCCTGGTCATGAGAAGCTCCTTGACCCTGTCGGTCAGTCCCTGAGTGTGGCTCTCCCTGTTCACCTTGAGGATGGCATCGATGGCCAGCTTTTCGAGCTCCTCGTTCTTTCCGCTGACCCACACCCAGCCGTTCTGGCCGACGATTATCCTCGTGCCGGTCAGCCTCTTGATGAGGTTTATCATCGAACCGCCCTTACCTATGAGCCTGGGCACCTTGGAGGGGGTTATCTCCACTATCTGCCCCCCGCGCAGGGGACCGCCCCTGAAGGGCATGCCCTTCGTGGTGAGGTCTATCTGGTTTATCTCGTTGTACGCCTTTATCCTGGCGTAGATTATGTCCCCTATGTCGAATATCCTGCGCAGATCCGTCTTTGCGAGGTCAATGCGCTCCTCCGTGGCGTCCTGAACGCGGAGACCCGCCTGATACGGGGCGCCTATGTCAACCGTCCAGTTGGAGAACCTGACGTCCACTATCTTCCCTATGACGTTGTCTCCAACCTCGGGTATGTACGGCCCCTCGAGCGAGATAACGCGTATAGTGTCGCCCCTTATCTCAACGAGCCCCACGACAGTGGAGTATATCCTGTTGCCTTCCCTGAAGGTCCCTCTTCCGTTCTTAAACGGCCCCTGGGCAAGTAAAGTGCCCGGGACCACAAGTTCCCTACTTTTTACAAAAATCCGCCTCATAGTCCCTTCCTCTCTATCAGTTTAGTTACCGCCTCGCCCTTCGTGAGGGCGTTAAGTTTCTCATAAAACTCCTCTTCAATTCCTCCAGGAATCTCTATAAGGAACATCCACGAGCCGTCGCTTCCCCACTCCTCGCGCTTTATCTTCCCGAACTTCCTGACCTCTCCGTAGGCCTTTCCGACGTAATCACCGGGCACCTTCACGGCGATGACCTTCATCTCCATCTTTATCGGGAGGAGCGGTCGTATGGCCTTGATGACCCCAGGAATCTGCGCCTCGGCATCCTTGAACAGGTCAACGTGGACACCGGCCTCGTCCATCGCCCGGAGAATCCTGTCAACGGGGTGGGGAAAACCCGTTCTGGGGTCAACCGCGTGTCTGTGTATTACCGTCGCTATGTAGCGCCTCTTGTCCTCGAGCATCTGCCGCCTCTGCTCCGCGGTGAGCTGGACGTCTCCCTTGCGGAGGATTATTTTAGCCACCTCGTAGGGGTCGCTGGTTCCGAATATCTTCTCCATCTCGTGCTCGCTGGCCTTGTCGCCCTTGTGGGCGTCCTTGAAAACGTAAGGGGTGGCGAGGACATCCTCTATCTGGACGTCCCTGCCCTCCTTGAAGTCCCTCGCAAGGTACGGGTCAACGAGTATCTCAAACGTCTCGCCGTGCGTCTTCAGACGGGCGATGACGGCTTTATCCACACCTATGGGCATCGCCCGTCACCTCAGTAGTTCTGGTCGAGTTCGGAGTAGTCCTCTTCCCTCTCCTCGACTTCCTCTTCCTTGACCTCTTCCAGTATCTCCGAGAGGTACTTCTCGACCTCCTCCCTGGAGAGCTTCTTCCAGCGCTTGTCGTCCGTGGTTATGTAGGCGACCTCTATGCCATCCGCACTCGGCTCCTCGAGGGTCTTAGCCAGGGCCATTATCGCGAGCTTCACTGCCCCAACCATGTCGATGTCGTCGGTGTAGTGCTCCTCGAAGATCGCCATGGCGGTGTTCCTGCCGCTGCCTATCGCCACGGCCTTCCACTCGAAGTAGGCCCCGCTCGGGTCGGTCTCGTAGAGCTCGGGCTCCTCGTTGACGCCCGCCATGAGCAGGGCGGCACCGAAGGGCCTCACACCGCCGTACTGGGTGTGGGCCTGCTTGAGGTCGCAGATCTTCTTCACCAGAACGGTGAGAGGAACGGGTTCGCCGTAGGTAAGCCTGTAAACCTGGGCCTCCAGCCTGGCCCTGTCCACCAGAACGCGGGCATCTGCTATGATACCGCTTGGAGCCGCGGCTATGTGGTCGTCGATCTGGAAGATCTTCTCGTAGCTGCTCGGCTCGATGAGCTTGCTCGTTATCCTCTTCTCCACCGCGAGGACGACGCCGTTCTTCCACTTGACGCCGACAGCCGTTGCTCCCCTCTTCACTGCCTCCCTGGCATAGTTCACCTGGAAGAGCCTTCCGTCAGGGCTGAAAACGGTAATCGCCCTGTCGTAACCTGCCTGTGGTGGTACAAACGCCATTTTACATCACCTCTAACGGATTATCGTCACTCCCCTACACTCTTCCCGTAATTCTCGGGCGGTCTAATTAAGCTTTTCTATTCACCCTTCAGAGCCACGAGGGCCATCTTTCTCGCTATCCTGCGTGCGAACTCCAGCGGCAGAAACGCCACCAGAAAGACTATCACCGCCAGTATCAGCGAGTTCTGTCTGCCCAGCGGCTGCCATATCATCAGGAGGAACGCGATCAGCATGAGACCGAGGCCAACGGCCAGGAACCTCTGGTAGCTTTTCTTCATAACCTCCAAGGTATCGTCCACCGCACTCACCGAGGGCTTTTTATTCCGAACCTGTTTTAAGCCTTTGGTGTTTCCAATGGAGTGCCCGTTCTGCAGCGCAAGGCCCGAGGTAATCCTTTACGAGGACGAGCTGATCAGAATTTTAATCGACTCCTACCCCGCGAACAGGGGCCACCTCCTGGTGGTTCCGAGGAGGCACGTCGAGAGCTGGTGGAAGCTGAGCGGGGAGGAAAAGGCCGCCCTGATAAGGGGCATGGAGCTGGCGATGGAGAAGCTGAGGGAAACCCTGAAGCCGGACGCCTTCAACGTGGGAATGAACCTGGGGAGGGAAGCCGGCCAGACCGTTCCGCACCTTCACCTCCACGTGATTCCCCGCTGGGAAGGTGACTGCGCTCACCCCAGGGGAGGGGTCAGGAAGGCGGTTCTGGACCTGGAAGACGAGAACCTGAGCCTGAAGGAGCGGTGGGTAAAGAACAGGCTGAACGAGAAAGAAATCGAGAAGCTCAGAGAGACCTTCAAGTGCTGATTGGATACTTCCTCCCGTTCTTCTCCAGCTTCCTCTCAACCGCCCCGTCGAGGTCTATGCCCAGTTCGTGGGCGAGGAGGGTTAGGTAAATCACGACATCGGCTATTTCGTCAGCTATTGCCTCCTTTTTGGCCGGGTCCTTCACAGCCGCGAGTATCTCCCCATCGCTTTCCCACTGAAAGCGCTCGAGCAGTTCGCCCAGCTCGACAGCCGCCGATATGGCCAGGTTCTTCGGCGTATGGTATTTCCTCCAGCCCCTCGCCTCGCGGAAGGCGACGACCTTCCTCTCAAGCTCCCGGAAGTCCATACCACCACCCCAGCTTAGAAGGCGTGCGGTTCAGCCGTTCTGAGAAGCTCCAAGAGCTTTAAAAACTCCTCAAGCTCCTCCTGGGAGTAGTGGTTCTCCACCTCGTCCTCCGGGTCGAGCTTTGCCAGGGCATCTCTGGCTTTCAGGAGGTCGTCGAGGTCCTCCTGGAGCTCAATCGCCCTCTGCGTGAACTCGTAGCTGGTGTGGGGACTTTCAAAGGCCCTCTGCTGGTTGGAAACGATGGCTATCCTCACCGTCGCTATCGTCTCGTCCAGGATCTCCAAAAGTTCGCGAACCTTCATCTTCACCACGTATATAGTTATAGGGGGGAGTATTTAAGCCTCCCGAGAAACCAACGTGGAGAGTCGTGAACTGTTTCCGAAAATTTTTCAGTTTTCCTCGGGGTTTTTCTGAAGGTAGAGTTTTAACCATTCGATACAAGTTTGAGCGGTGGTAATATGGAAGCGGTTAAGGCTTACCCTTCTGACTCGGCCGAGCCCAAGACCAAAAAGAGGGAAAGGAAACTTCTCATGGGGAACGAGGCCATAGCCTACGGCGCCCTGGAGAGCGGCGTCGCCTTCGCCACCGGTTACCCAGGAACGCCCTCAACCGAGGTCATTGAAACGATAGCCCATCTGAAGCCGGGGGTATTCGCCGAGTGGGCGCCCAACGAGAAGGTGGCTTTGGAGGAAGCGGCCGGCGTGGCTTACACCGGCCTCAGGACGCTCGTCACGATGAAGTGCGTTGGTCTCAACGTCGCCGCCGACCCGCTGATGAGCCTCGCCTACTCCGGCGTTGAAGGCGGCCTCGTAATCCTCGTCGCCGACGACCCAGGGCCACACACCAGCCAGACCGAGCAGGACGACCGTTACTATGGAAAAATTTCCCTTTTGCCCGTCCTTGAGCCGGCCGACCCGCAGGAGGCGCACGATTTAATCATCTACGCCTACGAGCTGAGCGAGCGCTACAAGGTTCCGGTCATCTTTAGAACGACTACCAGAGTAAATCACACGACGAGCGACGTTGAGGTCAGCGAGTTCGTCGAGCTGGAGCGCGAGCCGAAGTTTAAGAAGGACATCGAGCGCTACGTCAGGGCGAGCATGGAGGGCAACAGGAAGAGGCACAAGTGGCTGAACGAGACGCTGGCTAAGATAGAGGAGGAGTTCAACTCGATGCCCTTCAACTGGGTTGAAGGGAACGGTAGAATCGGAATCATCGTTGAGGGAGCGCCCTACAACTACGTGCGTGAGGTTCTCCCGAAGATCGAGGGTGATTTCAAGGTTCTCAAGCTCTCAACGCCGCACCCGCTTCCGAGGAAGCTCGTCGTTGAGTTCCTCAAGGGCGTGGACTTCGCGATAGTGGTTGAGGACGGTGCGCCCTTCCTCGAGGAGGAGGTGAAAATAGCGGCCTACGAGGCTGGTCTCAACGTCCCAATCTACGGCAAGAGAACCGGCCACTTCCCGCTCGAGGGCGAACTGACGCCGAGCCTCGTCAGGAACGCACTCTTAAGACTCATCGGCGAGGAGGGGGAGACCTACGAGAAGCCGGAGGAGGTCAAATACGCCGAAAGCCTCGCCCCGAAGAGACCCCCTGTGATGTGCCCAGGCTGTCCGCACAGGGGGAGCTACAGAGCAGCCCTCGACGCTTTGAGGGACCTCAAGCTAGGCAGGTTCAGCGTCCCGATTCACGGAGACATAGGCTGCTACGCGTTATCGCTCCTCCCGCCGCTCGAAGCCATCTGGACCGAGTTCGTCATGGGCGCGAGCATAAGCCTCGCCAACGGCCAGAGCGTGGCGATGAAGAAGAAGGTCATAGCGACCATCGGAGACTCTACCTTCTTCCACAACGGAATCCAGCCTCTGGTCGATGCGGTCTACAAGAACCTCGACGTTCTGGTGATGATACTCGACAACAGAACGACTGCAATGACCGGCCACCAGCCTCACCCGGGAACCGGAGGAAGCGAAACCGGCAGGAAGTTCAACGAGATCGACATAGAGGCGCTCGTCAAGGCTCTGGGCGTCAAGTACGTCAAGACCGTCGATCCCTACGACCTCAAGGCCACGAGGGAGGCCATAAAGGAAGCGATGCAGGTTGAAGGGCCGGCGGTGATAATAGCCAAGCAGGAGTGCGTCATCCCTGTCATAAGGCGCGGCGAGATAGGGGAGATACCGGTTGTCGTCGAGGAGAAGTGCACCGGCTGTAAGGCCTGCATCCTCCTCACAGGCTGTCCGGCGCTCGTTTACGACCCAGAAACCAACAAGGTCAGGATAGACAACCTGCTCTGCACCGGCTGTGGCGTCTGCAACCAGACATGCCCGTTCGATGCCATAAAGTTCCCGAGCGAGCTGGAGAGGGGGGCTTAGCCCCTCACTCCCTCCAAACCTCAAGCACCATGAAGCGCCTCACGAGCGGGTTTGGATAGAGCTCCCAGCCGATTCCTCCCGTTTCCGCCTCAATTTCCCCGAAGAGGCCGCCCTCGCGCGGGTCGAGGCTCTCGCCGTAGATTTTTCCGGGACGGATTTCAACTTTCATATACCTCGGCAGACCGACGATGGCCTTGCCGTGCTCCCTCGCGTAGTCAATCGCCCACTTGGCGGTGTACAGGCCCGAGTAGATCTCCGCTATTCTAACCGGGACGCTGGACTTGCCGATGGCGATCATTTCTATCCCGGTCTCCTCCCAGAATCTCTTCGCTAAGGGCTGAAGGTCCTTGGCCAAGTCCTTCCACACTTCCTTTCCGCGGTCGGTTATCGTCAGTGCATCTATCGTCGGCTCGTCGAGCTTCCGTACCTCGATTCCACCTATCGTCGAGTCGAGGTGTATCACGTCGGGCTTGACCTCCCTCGCGAGTTCAACGGCCAGGAAAGCCTCGTCCCTTACCGCCTGCCTGCCGCTCATATCGTAGTTGAACGGATCCGCGTAGCGGGCCACGCTCAGGGCCGCGGTCCTGTAGGGCCTCTCAACGAGCACCGCCGCCGTCGCTATCAGGCCAACCGGCTCATAGTCCTCCGTGAGCAGTGCGCCACCAGTGTCAGCTGCAACGATCTTCATGGAAACCACCGTTAACGGGCAATTACCAATATACATCCCACGACAAAGTATACCCAGGTGATAGCGTTGGGTGACTCGGTTAATGTAGTTTATGAAACTTTGGGTCGTTACATCGATGACCTCTGCGGTTCCATCTACCTTGGCACGGCCCGGGGAAAGGCCGTTTTCTATGGGGAAAGAGCTCATCCCCTGACGCCAACGGAAGACCCCCTTCCATTCATGAACATCTTCTACTCCCACGGCCTCATCGAGATAACGGCAGTGTGGGGCCGAATGGAGAAGGGGGCGTTCATGGTGAGGACGGCTCCCTCAGACATGAGCTACGACAGGCTCAGCGGTACCATAGAGCTGGTCTTCCCCGCCGAAGGCGACGGTTCAATAGTGGTTACCCTCCACGGAAACGCGGAACTGGCGAGGACGCTAAGGGATGCGGTAAGGGCGTGCGAAGGGGTCAGCCGCTGAACCTCATCACCGCTCAGGACTCGGCAAAGTCATCATACCCCTGAGCCTCTCAACGTCCTCCCTTAAAGCGGTTACCGTCTCCTCATCAAAGTGCGTCGCTCCAGCGTGGCGCGCTATGACGTCGTAAACCTCGGGATACCTGCTCCTCAGCACTTCAACGAGCTGGCCCGCGGGGAGGAGCATTCCGGTATCACGGTATATCAGGTATGCCCCGATTGCGTACAGGGCGTCCATGTAAGCACCGTGCGCCATTTCAAAGCGCCTTTCCCCGGCGTAACGCTCCGCGCGGGCTATGTAGGCCGAAACCTTCTCGGCAAGCTCTTTCTCCATCCGCTTCACCACACAGGGTTTATAAGGGAGAGACTAATAAACCTGTCGAGGGACCATGCGGGCGGAACTAATCGCCTGGACGGCGGTGCTCATAATAACGTATCTCGCGTGGGAAACGGTCAGTCCACTCATCACCCCGATATTCTTCGGCATCGTCCTGGCGTACGCCGCATACCCAATCCATCGCCTGCTGAGTGGCAGGGTGGGCAGGAAGAAGTCCGCCGCGGCCCTCACAGTTGGAACCGTCGGCCTCGGAGGCGCGGTGACCTTCGAGCTGCTGATGATATCCGTCAAGGTGGCGTCATCCTTCTACGGGAGCATCGTCGAGTTCTTTGACTGGCTTATGAACCAGCCGCTGCCGCCGGAGGTTCTGGCCTTCCTCGAGCGCTTCTCTGACCAGCTGATACCAAGGGTCTCGGAGTATATATCCCAGGAGACCCTCTCGCTCCCCCTCTACATCCTCCAGCTCATCGTTTTCCTGCTGACGTTCTACTACTCCCTCGCATACGCAGAGGAGATTTCAAGGCAGGTACACCTGTCCCTACCCGGAAAGAACCGCCAGCTTGGTGAGAGGATCCTGGAGAGCCTGAACAGGACCCTTGGAGCACTGGTAAGGGCCTGGCTGGTTCTGAACGTCATAAAAGGCGTCCTCATGACGTTTGGGTTCCTCCTGTTTGGAGTCTCAGATCTCTACACGGCGATAGTGGCGGGCTTCCTTACGTTCCTTTTCAGCTTCGTGCCCCTCTTCGAGGGCTGGATGATATGGACCATCGCAGCTGCCTATTTCGCCATGAACGGCTCTTATCTCCACGCGGCAGGGATAGCGATCTACGGCTTCCTCCTGGTCTCCCCGATGCCGGACTACACGATAAGACCGATGATGGTCGCCAAGGACACGGACCTCGACGAGACCCTGGTCTTCATCGGAATGATCGGCGGAACCTGGGCCATGGGAGTAAAGGGACTCATAATAGGCCCGATAGTGCTCAACCTCCTCCTGGTTCTCCTGAAAGAATGGAAAAGGTCCGTCTCTAAAGAACCTTCACACCGGCTTTCCCCATCTCCTCAAGGGCTTTCTCCTCGTCCCTAGGAACGATGCCCTTAACGGCATCGCGGAGGAGGTAAACCTCGAAGCCTTGCTTTGCCGCATCGAGGGCCGTCGCCCTAACGCAGTATTCAGTTGCCACGCCGCAGATGTAGACCCTCTTAACGCCGTTTCTCCTCAGTATCTCAGCCAGGTCCGTCCCCTCGAATCCGGAGTATGCCTCCTTGTCCGGCTCCGTCGCCTTCGAGATTATCACAGCATCGGCGGGAAGTTCAACGACGAACTCCGCCCCGGGGGTGTTTTGAACGCAGTGCCTCGGCCACGGACCACCCTGCTCCCTGAAGCTGATGTGGCTCTCGGGATGCCAGTCCCTCGTTGCGACGATGAGCGCTCCCTTCCCCCTGAACTCATCGATGTACTCGTTGCACCTGGGGATTATCCTATCGCCCTCCGGAACCGGCAGAGCTCCCCCGGGCATGAAATCCCTCTGCATGTCCACAACTATCAGCGCCTCCTCGGGCATGGTATCACCGTTAATTCCTCCGAGTTCCCGGTTTAAATCCTTACCCACAAGCTTTAATAATGAGTCCCGCGTAAATGCAACCATGTCCGAGATTACCGTGAAGCTTCCTCCAGGGGTTAACGAGGAACTTCTGAGAAAGAAACTTAAAAAGATTATAGAGATGGAGTTGCTCCTTAGCGAGCTGTATGGGGCCCTCAAAACCAAGGAATCCTGGAGAGAACTTGAGGGAGAGACGTATGACCAGGCGGGTGCTTATTGATTCCAACGTTTTTATTGAATACTTGAAAGGAAATCCCAAAGCCATGGAGATGCTCATCTCACTTCTCTCCGGCGATTACGAACTTTTCATAAACGCGATAGTGTACTCAGAAGTTGTTTTCCTGTTCCTGTCAAAAACAACGGGTCTCTCGGCATTTACTCTGAAAAAGAAGCCCACGGTGGTAACCAACAGCGGGGTCGGAAAAGTAATTGCCCTTCTCGGCCAGTTTAAAGTTGCTGAGATAAACGATGTCGTCCTTCAAACAGCATCGGAAATTATCAAAAATCATGGTCTCCTCCCAAACGATGCCATTATCCTCGCCACTGCCAAAGTCTATGGTATGTCACTTGCAACGCTGGACTCAGATTTTGAGGCTCCATCCAAGGCTGAGAACGTCTCGATATACTCCCCCTAAACGTCAATCCTGTCCTTAAACCTCGACATATCCAGCCCCTTGTCCATGCCGAAGAGGTACGCCAGAACCTTTTCGTCGAGGTCGCCGTAGCGCTCGCGCATCGATTTGATGCCCTCGAGAACCTCCTCCCTCTCCCAGCCAAGGGACTCGGCCATGTAAGAGACCATCTCGTTGAAGAGATCTTCCCCTGCCTCTTCTTCCTCCAGTAGGGCTTTGTTGACAACCAGAAGGCCGTCCTTTTCCTCCAGGAGGCCCTCCTCCAGGGACCTCGCTATGAGTTCCTTCGCGGCCTTCACGTCCATCAGGCGAAGGGTAAAGGCCAGTATCCCCACCAGCTCGCTCCTGGTGAACTCGGCCGATCCCTTGTGCTCAACCGCGCGCTTTAGAGGGTTCACGCGACCACCCAACCTTTTTAGGGCACCGGAATAAATAAACCTTTGGTGAAAGTCATGGAGCAGAGGACACACAGGCTGACCTCTGAAAGGTTGGTTGGAAAGCCCGTGAAAATCGAAGATAACTACGCGGAAGTCATCCTGGAGACGACGGAAGAGATGGCGGTTGATGAGTACGGGCTCGTTCACGGCGGCTTCACGTTCAGTTTGGCTGACTACGCGGCGATGCTGGCTGTAAACGAGCCGACGGTGGTTCTCGGAAAGGCCGAGGTCAAGTTCCTGAAGCCGGTTAAGGCGGGTGAAAAGCTGATTGCTAAGGCCCAGGTGAGTGAAGATCTCGGGAGGAAGAAGGTTGTGGAGGCAGAGGTCTTCAACGAGAGGAACGAGAAGGTCTTCGAGGGAACCTTCCACTGCTACGTCTTAGAAAAGCACGTGCTCGAATGAGCCAAAATTTTTTAAATCCAAATATCGCATTTCGATATCGGTGTTCGATATGAAGTACCGCGACTTCCTATCTTTGCACATACTCCACCATGCGAGTGAAGGACCAGTTACAGGCTCGTTTCTGATGAGAGAACTTGAGAGACACGGTTACCGCATCAGTCCGGGCACCATGTATCCGCTCCTCCACTCCTTGGAGAGAGAGGGCCTCCTCAAAAGCCACTGGGAGGTAAAGGACGGCAAACGGGTTAGGGTCTACGAGATAACGGAAACCGGCCGGAGAACCCTCGACGAGGGCAAGGAGAGGCTGAGGGAGCTCTGCCTCGAACTGCTGGGGGAATGAACGATGGAAGAAAGGAAAAAGAAGATATTCGGGATAAGCTGGAACGTCTTCCTGCTTGGAATCGTCAGCTTCCTCAACGACATGAGCAGCGAGATGATAATGCCGATAATGCCGAGCTACCTGATGGAGGTTCTCGACGCCGGAAAGCTGCTCAGCGGCTCCGTCATGGGCGCGATAGAGAGCATGAGCTCGCTGTTTAAGGTTGCCTTCGGCTACGTGAGCGACCGCTTTAGAAAGAGGAAGGCCTTCGTCTTCGCGGGCTACGCCCTATCAACCCTCGCCAAAGGGGCCTTAGCGTTCACCCGCTACTGGTGGGACTTCCTCCTCCTGCGCGCCCTGGACAGGATAGGGAAGGGAATAAGAACCGCCCCAAGGGACGCGCTTATAGCCGAATCTACCGAGAAGGGGAAGACCGGAAAGTCCTTCGGCTTCCACCGAATGATGGACACCCTCGGAGCCGTCGCCGGTCCGCTCGTTGCCATAGGCCTCATCGAGCTCCTGAAGAGCCTTCCGGCGGAAACGGCCTACCGCTACATCTTCCTGCTCTCCGCGGTTCCCGGGGCGATATCTCTGTTCGTTATAATCCTCTTCGTGAAGGACAGGGGCGGTGAGGTCAAGAGGAAGATAAAGGGCATATCCACGCTGAAAAACAGAAACCTTCAGCTTTTCCTTGCCGTCGTTGCCATTGGCGCCCTCGGAAGGTACAGCTACGCCTTCACGATGTGGAAGGCCCAGGAGCTCGGTTACTCCGTCGTCCAGAGCATGGCATTCTACGCCCTATTCAACCTGATCTACGCCCTCTCGGCCTATCCCCTGGGGGTTTACTCCGACACCTTCGGCAAGAAGAGAATGATAACCCTGGGCTTCGGCGTTGCGGCTTTAGCGGCTTTGGCTTTCGCATACGCGAGGGACTTCTACACTCTCATAGCGGCCTTCGTGCTCTACGGAATCTACATCGCCATCGAAGACACGATACCCAGGGCGTACATGGCGGACCTGGCAAGGGAATACGAGAAGGGGACAATAATCGGGGCCTACCACACCGTCTTCGGCGTCTTCGTCTTCCCGGCGTCGGTGATAGCGGGCTGGCTCTGGGGGAGCTATTCCCTGGCCTACGCCTTCACCTTCGCAGCCCTGATGAATGTCGTTGCCATGGTCCTCATGGCCTTCGTGAGGGAGCAATGACTCTTCTCTTTGTTTTTCCTCCCAGACCCGGAAGCGGTCAGAAGAAGTCAGCAAAAGGGATAAAATCAAGCGCCGAGCTTCTCGAGCTCCTCGTCGCCTATAATTAGGGGTCTCTCAGCCTCGATAACGTAACTGAACTCCCATTTAACCTCTCCGCGGTTCATGGCCTCGGCGTAGCGCTTCGCCTTCTCCTCGGCCTCCTCAACGCTCGAAGCTTCAACGAGCCTCCTGACGTACCACTTCCTGTCGCCGAAGCGAAGCTTGAACTCCGCCATGTACATGGGCATCACCGTAGAGAATTGGGGGAGAGGTATAAAAACCTAAGGCTCCATCGCCCGGTAAACGTCCCCTTCCCTGACAGCCTCGAATATCTTCCCGCCTTCCTTCGTTTTCAGCTCAACGATCACGGCAGAGGGCTCGCGCTCGACCTCTTCCTCCACATTCCTCCTGCTGAGAACCTGGATAAAGGCATCTCCAAGGCGCTCGAACTCAAAAACAAGGGCATCGCCCTCCCAGCGGTGGCCGCGGTAGGAAACACCGCCCATTCTAAAGGTAACCTCAAGAACGATTTTCATCAACATTCCTCCGAATATTGCTCATAAGCCATTAGACCGACGACGTTAAAAAGGTTGGCATTGGAGGAAAGGAGGATAGGAAAAGCCTCAGCCGACCTTCTTCAGCTTGACGACCTGCTTGGCGAACTCCTCAAGCACCTCCTTGCGCATGCCCTCGAAGAACTTTATCGAGCCGGCGTAGCTGTGGCCGCCGCCCTCGATTCCAGCGCTTGGCAGAGCCTCCTGGAGCTTTGGAATTATCTCGTTTAGGTCGAAGCCGTAAGCTGCCATTCCATCCGCGGCCCTGACCACCGCGAAGTCCGGGCCATAGGCGAGGGTGAGTATCGGCGCGTCCTCGCCGTACTTCTCCTTGAAGTGGTCGTGTATCAGACCGGAGAGCTTACCTGGGGACGGATAAGAAAACTTCGGGGCAAAGAGCTCGATGTCTATCGTGTTGAACCTTATCCCGTTCGGCAGGACGACGCTCTTGACGTGCGGCAGAGAGGCCTTCAAAGCCTTCTCCTGCTTCTCCTTGACCTCTGGATAAATCGCGTTTATCAGCTCGCGGTGCCTCTGTAGGTTGCCTGTGAGGAGGAGTATCTCGTCTATTACGCCGTGCCCGTCCATGAACTTCCAGAAGTAGGCCTCGTGGTCTATCACCTCGGCTATCTTCTTGAGGTCCTCCTCGTCGAGGCCCTTGGCCTTCTTCGCTATCTCGAGGTACTGGTAGAACTCCGGAGCCTTACTCCTGTCGCCGGTTCCGGCTATGGCGGGGAGGTGCTTGATTTTGTCCTCAACATCGGGGTTGATGAAGCGCGCCACTTCCGTTGCCAGCATTCCAGCCGTTAACTCGTAGTAGCCGCGCTTTATGTGGTGCGGGTTGACATGAACATCGACGTAGTCGTCCACCTTTGCCCTGTCCTCGCTCACCCACTCGCGCGGGTCGTGGTGGTCTATTACGACTATCGGAACGCCAAAGGCCCTTATGCGCTTGTAGGCCGGAATGTCCTCGCTCGTTCCGCCGTTGTCGACGATAACCAAAAGCGGCAGGGGGTCGCCGAACCTCTCGTGGTCCTCGACCATGAAGATTATGTCCTTGAGGACGTCTTCCAGCTCGTAGAAGGGCGCCCTGCTAGGTCTGCGCTTGAAGAGCTTCCATCTTGCCCCTGAATCTGGCGAAACCTGCTCTATCAGCGGAACTATCGCGTACTCGAGGGCCAGACCGGAGGTGTAGCCGTCGGCGTCGGCGTGATGCCTCAGGAGAATAGGCCTGCCCTCAAGGATGGCACGGCGTATCGTGGACGCGGCCTTCATTATCCTCGGCTTCAGGGCCTCGAGCACTTCACTCTCGACCAGAAAGCCCACATCCTTGGGCTGGGCGCGCCTGTCGAGCTCCTCCTCTATGCGCCTCTTGACCTCGGCAGCCTCCGGCCCCCAGAGCCTCGCCATGTCGCTGGTCTCGATCTGAATCTCGCCGGAGTGGAAGGCTATCTTCCCGATTATCTCCACGATGTCCCCGACGTTGATGTTCGGGTAGGCCCTGACGCCCGGAGCCTCAAAGGCCGCGGCCCATGTTATGCCCGTCCCGTCCGTTATCGTGAAGACCGTCGGCCCGCCGGTAACCTGTATCTGGGTGACCTTGCCGCGAAGCCTGACCGTCTGGCCCGCCATGTCCTTGCGGAGGTCGCCGATGAGCGTTACCGGGAGCTCCTTTCTGACGACTACCTCCTTGTAGTGTTTGAGGGCGGACTCTATGAAGTCCACCTCGCCCCTGTCGGGCTTTACATCGAGAACCTGAACGAGTATCCCGTCTCCAGGCTTGTAATCCCTCCCGCCGAGGAGGTCCTTCCTACGTATAAGGCCCCTGACGTGCGGATTGAGTTTGACGAAGACACCAAAGCGCTCGACGCGGTCGATTGTGCCCTTGTAAACGCCCCCAATCTCAATATCCTCAACGTCGCAGGTCTTGTCGAGAACGTAAACGACCTTGTACTTGCGCATGCAGTCCGGGCAGACCCAGGTGGTTTCCATACCAGGCTCCCAGGGCCCCTTCACCTTGCCGCAGATGTCGCAGGCCAGGACTCGGCCGGTTCCACCGCAGGTCGGGCAGGTGTCGTAAACCGGCACTACACCCTTCCCATGGCACTCTGGACAGGGTATCTCGTCAACCTCATCCTCAACGCCGATGTAGTCGAGGTTGCGATAGCCCTTCAGCTTCTCCCCAACCTTGAAATCGGCAGGAACGTAACCCCAGCCCTCACAAACGGGGCACTCCTTCTCGCCAACCTTAACCTTCCCGGTTCCGTGGCACTCGGGACAGTCCTTAACCACCATGAGCATCACCGCGGTGGGTTATCAAGGAGGCTTAAAAACATTAATGAACACACCCAAACAAAATGAATGAGTAATTATTCAAATTAAGGTTTGCAGTTAGAACCTACCCCATACCCTACACAAAGCGCTTAAAAAACACAAAATCATGAATAAATGCAACAAAAAGATTTTGTTAAAAATGATAAAACGCCTCAATGGGGGGAATAGACTTGAAATTCCGTCAGAAGCTTTACACCGCGCTCCTAGGAACGGTCCTGATGGTCATTTTGATAACGTCACTAATCCAGTTCAGGACGATAGAGGGAATGGGGCAGAAGATAGAGGAAAACGTGGCCCCCACCATGGCGGAGCACGCAAAACAGATAGCACTCCTAGAGAGCCAGAAATACGCAGTGATGATAGACGAAAGACTTAGACCCCTGATCGTCGTCACGAACTCCTACGCAAACTCGATAGGGTCGCTTTACGTGAGGGACGAAGTCGAACCGGGCTACTCGCGAACACCAATCTTCGGCGCCAGTGTTTTCAGCAGACTCGGGGACTTAAAGAACTCAAATGAGGATATAATAAACGCCTACTACGCGGATGAAACCGGAAAAGTGATAATAATCCCCCGAGCCGAACTTCCCGAGGGGTACAACGCCACAAAATCCTCCTGGTACCGGGGAGCGGTCTCCAGGGGAGCATTCTGGATGGAGCCCTACACAGACATAATAACGAATAAGACCGTGATAACCTACGTCACTCCCGTGAAGTACAAAGGGGCCGTGAAGGGCGTTCTTGGAATAGACGTTGACTTCTCATACCTGGCAAATGAAATTGTGAACACCAGGGTGGGTAAAACGGGATACCTCTTCGTCATCAGCCCCAACGGAACCGTCATAATCCATCCCGACCCGGAGGTCGTTGGAAAGCTGAACGTCTTCGAGGACGGCAGGTACGCGGCACTGGCGAGGGCAATGAAAAACTCGGAGGAGGGCGTTGTAGAGGTAGAGCTGGATGGAACAAAGATGGTGATCTCGTTCGCCAGGAGTAAAACAACCAACTGGACTATAGCCGCCGCAGCACCGGAGAACGAGCTCATCGGCGGGCTTGTAACCGCGCTGGACGAAGCGAAGACGGACGCATCAAAGGAACTCCTGTACGGGATGACGGTAACAATATTGGTGGCGGGGGGCTTGTACTCTTGAGTGCCAGATACCTAAAGAGGGCGCTGCAGCCAATATCGCAGCTCACGAACGCGGCGGAGTTCATAGCGGCGGGCAGGCTTGAGGATGCGAGGGAAGTGGTTGGTTCGATAGACTACCCCCACAGGGACGATGAGATAGGAAAACTGATAACCGCTTTCGAGGCCATATCCGCCGACGTCATAGGCACCCTCAACGGCGTTATCGACAAGCTCGAAGCCATGGCAGAGGGCCGGCTGAACTACACCATAGACGCCAGGGCCCAGGGAGACCTCCAGAACATAATAACCGCGCTCCAAAAGACCTCAGCCAAGATGAAAGCCCTCATCGGAAACATCAGGGAGATTGGAGTGACCCTGGACGAGCAGGCCCGGGAACTGGCGGATATAGCGACCCACGTCAGAAACTCGACCAACCAGGTCAGCGAAGCAATAGAACAGGTCAGCATCGAGGCCCAGCGCCAGCAGGAGCACATAAACGAGATAACCGAAGGAATGCGCCTCGTCTCGGACACCACCTCAGAGACATCCAACATCATGGATGAGTTCGAGAGGGCTATCGATGAAGTCGTCAGAATAGCACAGGAGGGAAGGGAGAAGGGAGACGAAGCGGTTAGGGACATTGAGAGCATCAAACGCTCCATGGACTTCATAGAGGAGGCAGTTAACGCGGTCAGTGAGATGAGCAAACGCATAGGCGAGATAACCCATACTATAAGCAACATCGCTGAGCAAACAAACCTCCTTGCCCTGAACGCCGCGATCGAAGCGGCGAGGGCTGGGGAAGCTGGCAGGGGTTTCGCGGTCGTTGCCCAGGAGATAAGGGGACTGGCGGAGGAAAGCAAGAGCGCCGCGGAAACGATAAGGGACATCATAGATGAGATGGACGAGAAAGTTCAGAAGGCAGTGGAAGAGACCCAGAAGGGAGTAAGAAACGTGGCCAGTTCAACGGAGACCCTGAGTGAGAGCCTGGGCTATCTCGGCTACATCGCCGAAATGATAGGGAACGTTGGCACCAAAGTCGAGGAGATAAGGGAGCAGACCATAAGGACGCAGGAGGAGGTCGAGAAAGCACTCCAAGCCCTGGAAAACCTCGCCGCAAGTGCAGAGGAGACCACCGCCAGCGCGGAGGAGGTTAACTCCGCCATGCAGGAGCAGAGAGCGGAAATTGAGACGCTCAGCTCAGAGGCCAGGAAACTCAGGGAAATCGCCAAGCGTCTTCGCCAGAACGTTGAACAGTTCAGGCTCTGAATCTCTATACCTATTCTTTCATCCATCCCTCATCTTTCCAAAGAAGCCCCAGAACACGGCCATCGAGAGGCCGTACAGGAGGGCGGTTATCAGGAACGGCCAGACCAGGGACATGTCGAAGAGAACGCCACCCACGTACTGGCCCACCCCAAAGGTCGCGGTCCATGCCAGGCTGTTGAGCGCCATCGCGGTGGAGCGCTCCTCTTCCTCGAAGAAACCCATCATGAAGGAGTTCCATATCGGGTTAACTATGTTCATCAGTATCGTCCTGAGGATGTATATGACCGCGGCAACCGGGAAGGCCGGCGAGAACGGAAGGGCGCCTATGAGGAGGCTTGCCGTCCCGTTGAAGGAGACGATGGTCTTAACGCTGCCGAACCTGTCGGCTATCATGGGCAGCAGGAACATACCGATCCCCATTATGAACTGCTGGAAGGCGAAGAGCCAGCCGATGCTCTCCAGGCTCGTTCCAAAGCGCTGGTTGAACCAGAGCCCCATGTAGGGAATCGCTATTCCCGCGCCCAGACCTATCAGTGCCCCCGGGAGGGCGAAACGGCCTATTCTGACGAGAAGACTCCTATCGAAGTTCAGCCCGCCGGAGTGCCTCTCAAGCACGGGCCTGACGAAGAGAACTATCGCGAACCGAATCGGTATGACCACGAGAACCAGGGAGAACACCCCTCCATAGCTCAGCCAGCGCGAGAGAAAGCCCGCGACGAGTATTCCGAGGGCAGACGCTATCGTGCCGATTCCGGAGGAGAGACTGAACAGGTAGTGCCTCTTTCCGTCCTCCACCTCCCCGCTGAGCAGCGCCATGAAGGAGGGCGACTCCAGCGCCATGCCCATCCCTATCAGAACGCCGCCCAGGGCGAGCATCCAGAGGGTCGGGTGGAGAACCTGGGCGAGCCTCCCGAGGAACATCATGCCCACTCCAAGGAGGACGGTTCTCTTGTAGCCCACCCTCGCGCCGAACGGGCCCGAGAACAGCAGAACCGCCGCCTGGGCCAGCGTTGAGAGCGAGAAGACCACGCCTATGTTGGTGTAGTCGAAGCCGAGTGATTTGAGGTAGAACGGAAAAATAAACCAGGCTATGTTGCCCCCGAAGGCGGAGGCGAAGGAGTAGGCAACGAGCAGCCATGCATCCCTCCCGAACCCGCGGTAGTTCTGCAGTGACATGAACGTTCAGACCGCGATTTGAGTATATAACCTTGTCGCAAACCAAAGGTTGGGTGCAGTTAATCATTTGGCATCAAACACCAAATCCACCCCACTCTCGAAGGGGCAGAAAAGCCATATAGAATGGAAAAGTTCACGGGCCGGCCATGAACTCCTCAACCGCCTTACCAGTTTCCACGTGGGTCCTGCCGGCCAGTATTATGACCCGGTACCTGCTGTTGTTCGGGTTGGGAAGGTTCTTCACGACGTAGCCGTTGCGCAGTATCTCCCGCTTTATGGACTCCACAACATCCTTCCCGTAGACTCTCTCCAGGAGAGCCCAGGCGCCGTTGCTGACCCAGCCCCCTACGATGATAACGTTTTTATCGCTTGGGAGGGCTGTCAGCTGGGTGTCGTTTATTATGAAGGAGTAGACATCCTCGGTCGCCTGAACCTTGGGAGCGGTTATGGAGACCTGTCTGGTCACGGAGACCCTACGCACGAAACGGTAACCGCTCACACCGACGATATCCCCCTGGTCATTTCGGGCAAAGGAGGGGACAATGCTCAGGTTCCATCCCGTCGGGATCGAGAGGGACCTCCCGGGAGCCACGAACACCCGCGGGAAGTTCTCACCCCCCACGTGGAGATAAAGCGTGTAGAGCCCGTGCTCGGGGTCTATATCCCAGACCCACTGGCCACTGTAGATATCCCCATCCTGATACCGTCCAACCTTCTCATAGTATTCGTGGCCATAGATGACGGTCTTGGATCCACTCACCCCGATAAAGAAGTCAGTCGGGAAAAACAGGAACACTTTATCCGCCCCCGCCTCAAAGAGTTCGCTGAGCCTGGAAACCGGATAACTGTCGTATTCTTCAAAGTCCTCCTCACCATTGGCGGTCATGTACATGATGTAGTACCTGCCCCGTGCCATGGCCTTGGTTTTGATGATGCCGCTCGGATAAGTCAGCTCAACCAGCATCTTTGAGGCGTTGATGTTTATGTCCAGGGGCTTGAGCTTCCACCCGCCGACCGTTATCGAGTCGCCGAGGGATGTGAGTTTTGAATCAGCGACCTCGTGGGAGTACAGAAACATCGTATCCTTTCCATCAACGGTGGTTGACACAATCTTATAATCCTCGCTAACGTTGAGAGGGGTCGTGTTCTCGTTAAACGTCACCTCAACACTCCTATCTAGAAACTCCACCGAGCCCCGAGTCAGGTTGAAGCCCACCCGGGAAAAGTTCACCTGAACAACCACCGCATCGCCCACGGGCTGATCGCTGACGTTGATTCCCACGTCCGGCATATCCTCTTCGTTCAGCAGGTAGACCTGGTTCTCGTCCGGGATAAGGACGCTATGGTATTCAACCGGTACGGAAGCGACTGAGGTGTACTTTCCGATGGTTATCCCCTGAAGAACAAGGAACGCCCCCAATCTCGACCCGCTTATTGCGTCTTCTCCTATGTGCAAAGGCGTCCCGTTAACTATCTTGGTGGTGGGGAGGACTATTACCGTGTTGGCTGAGTTAATCCATGCGACCTCTGCGCTGATGGGCGCAATGGCCAATCCCAAAATCATGATGACCGTAACAACCACTAGGACATTTTTCATACCTCTTACCACCAGGTTCAGATTAAAGCTCAACGTTTATAATATTTCCTGAAGAAACCCTCCCCGCGATGATGAGTGAATCCAATGCTGACGGGATGATGAACCCCGAACCTGAGCACCCGATTAAAAACGAATGGCGAACCAAAATGGAGAGACAGCTTGAGGAGCTTTACTCCAGCATCGAGGAGCTGAAAAGAGAGAACGAGATGAGAAAGACCCCAGACAAGCTGGGATGGGACGACATAGCCCAGGAGATCGTCGGTGCCGTGACCTTTGCGCTCCCCTTCCTGTTCACCGCGGAGCTCTGGGAGATAGCAAAGGACATCTCGGTTGAACGCTCAATCGCGGTACTCCTCATGACCCTTGGAGTCGCGTACCTGTTCATAGCCAAATCCCGGATAGGAAACCTGAAGAGGGAGGAACTCTTCCATATCCCCAAGCGACTCCTAACCGTCACTGGAATAGCCTACCTAATCTCGGCCGTTCTGATATACGTGTACGGAATCAACAGCCTGGCCGACTTCACACCCGGGCAGTACGTCAACGCAACCATACTTATAAGCACCTTCGCGGTGATAGGTGCCATAACCGTTGACATGGTGAAGTGAATGAGGATTGTAACCGGAAACCGCTTCGAGGCCTTCGCAGATGAGAGGGCCATCCTATTCCCCGAATACAGGAAAAACCGCGACGAACTCATCGATTTCGTGGATTCCCTGACAGGGGAGGAAACCGTCGTAACCGCGAGCCTTGAGCTCATCGATTTAATCGCCTGGAAGTTCCGAAGGGGCGAGGAGAACGCCCTGATATACTCCGACACGGGGAAGAGCCTCACAATGAAGGAAACCTACGAGCTGAGGAAGTACCTCGATTTCGACGTCCGCGGTGGCTTTTCCGGGGAAAAGGCAAGAACAAGCGTCCTCTTCGTCGAGGGAAAAACGGACTCCAAGTTCTTCAAGGCAGTATTCAAGAAGCTCTTCGAGTTCAAGGAGAGCAGGGAGGCACCTTACAGCCTGAGGTTCATTGAGAGAGTGTTTGAGCGCGACAATTTCGACCTGCTGAAGCGAGAGGAGGATAACTACTATCTCGCGGTGCTGCCGAGCGAAGGAAACTCCGGCGTCATAAGGAACCTCGGCAACTTCCTCAGGGCGATGGACGTATTTGACTTTGCAGTGGAAAGAATCGGAGTCGCCATCGACATCGACGAGGACAGGGAGGCGGCTCTGGCCTCGATAGCCGGAAAGCTCTCTGGTTTCGAGCACAGAAAAACATCCATGGGCTACATTGTAGGAAAAACCGAGGTGGTTCCGCTGATAATCGGCCTTCCCTTCGAGGATGAAACCGTAGAGTGGAAGAAGCCGACGGTCGAGGACTTGATGCTCCACCTCATAGCGAGGGAGGGACTTTTGGAGAGGATAAAGCCCGGGCTCAAGGCCCTAAACGAAAGCCTTGGGAGGAAACTCAAGCCCAAGGAGGTCATGTACCTCGCCCTTTCCGCCTACGGCCACTGGGGCAACTTAGAGGGATTCTACGAGCTATTCGTCATGCGCTCACGCTTCAGAAACCTCAAGGCTGTCTTGAGGGAGGCAGGGCTGATGAACGGGCTCATTTATCTCGCGGGTAGGGAGAAGGAAGGGAGGCGTTGAGTTTTTATTTTCCCCTGCCCAAACCGAGCTGGTGGTGAAGGTGAAGCTCGTTTCATTCGACGTCTGGAACACCCTCCTGGACATCAACGTCATGCTCGACGCGATGGCCGTAGAGCTCTCCAAACTGATGGGGGCGTGCATAATAGACGTCGTCGAGGGAATGATGCTCACCCGCGAGAGGATAAAGCGAATGAGGGCCAAAACCGCAGGAAATCCAGCCAGGGCCCTCGAAGAGAGCCAGGAGATGCTGGCGGAACTCCTCGGCATAGACGTCGAACTCGTGAAGAGGGCCGCCGCCAGAGCAGTTCTGAAGGTCGATGACGAGATAGTTCTCCCGGGGGCAAATGAGGCCCTGGAAGGCGTTAAGAGAAAGGGCCTGAAGGTCACCGTGACCGGCAACGTGATGTTCTGGCCCGGTTCCTACACCCGTCTCCTGCTGGAGCGCTTCGGCCTCATGAACTTTATAGACAAGACCTTCTTCGCAGACGAGGTTCTCGCGTACAAGCCGATGCCGGAGATGTTCAGGAAACCGCTGGAGCTCTTTGGGGTCGAGCCGGACGAGGCGGTTCACATAGGCGACACCTACGCGGAGGACTTCGAGGGTGCGCTGAGAGCTGGCATGTGGGCGGTCTGGATAAACCCCGAGGCCGAGGAGACTAGGAGAATCCACGAGAGGGGCTTTGAAGTTCCGGGTGTCGAGGGGATTTTGGAGGTGCTGGGAAGGATAGAAAAGAAGAGTTAGCGAAGGAACTGGGCATTTACATAATTTTTAGCGACGAGATACTGCTTCTCGTCAGCAGTTAGAAAATCCGCGTTCAGTGCCTCGGCCAAGGCTATGTAAAGGGCGTCATAGATCGTGATGTTCTCACCCAATGCTATTTCCAGCCCCCTCTCGAAGAAGTTTTGCGCCTCAAAGAGTGTTATCGAGCTCCCTAACGTCTTAAGAACGATTACCTTAACCTTTCCCTGCTCAATGGTTAGCTCTCCACGTCGCACTGCCTTCCAGATTGCGTTCATGCCCTCAACGAGTGCATAGTCGAGCGTTGCCACGTTCGGCTCCGCTGGAACTTCTTTCCAGCCCGGTTCCTGCAGGACGACCTTCACAAGGGCCGAGGCATCAACGACTATCACGGTCCTCCCTCACTGACTTCGCTGCGAAACCCCTGCCCACGCTTCCGCTGGCCTTTGCAAGCTCTAAGGCTTCCTGTATTCGTCTCTTTCTTTCTATCTCATCTATGCGCCTTCTTATGAACTCCCTTATCTCCTCGCTCCAGTTGATATTGAGCTCCTTCATCTTGAGCTTCAGCTCGTCGGGAACGCGAACGGTAACGATGGCCATGTAATACACCTCGAAATACAGTTTGCAATACAGAGATAAAAAGGTTTCGAATGGGGGTCACTTCTTCCCCTTCGGCTTCAGCCACGCCCCCAAACCGACCTGCCGGGTCTTCTGGTAGCGCAGGTCATCCTTCTTGTAGCCGAAGGCCTTCAGAATCCTTTCAACAGCGGGCAGGACCTGGTTCTCGATGTAGTATTCTGCATCGTATTTGTGCTTCGTCGGGTCGAACTCGTCAAACGGAATCGCCCTGTCGCCTATCCTTCCGGAGCCCTTGAGAACGATGTAACTGATGACAGTCCCGGGGCGTATCTTTATTCCCATCGCCGCGAGGCGCTTCGCTATGGCCACGTGCGGGCCGGTAGCCTTGTAGTCCTTCAGCTCCCTGGTGATCTGCTCGTGGATTACTAACTTCTCCGGCGGAACCTCGTATTTGCTCAGCTTCTCGGTGATTTCCTTGACTATCCTCACAGCTTCCTCAACGTCACCGTGCCTCAGTATGGCCTCCAAAACCCTCGCCTGCGTCTCCTTGGCTATCTCGCTCCAGTCACGCCGGACGATTTCAAGCCCGCGCGTCGTTATCTTGCCCTCCTCGTCTATGACGGCGTACTTCTTCTTGGTGACGAAGAAGCCCCTGAGGTAGAAGCCCTCGTATTCGAGTTCGAGAAGTCCCGGGAGTTTGGGGTTGATGTATTTTAAGAACTCCATTGCCTTTTTCTTGACCTTATCGTCGTCCGCTCCGGGAATGGTGGCATGGAGACCGTCGGTGTCGGCATAGAGGACTTTAAAACCAAACTTCTCCTCAAGCTCGCGGATTACCATCTCGATGTAGTCCCGTCCCCACGCCGTAACGCTCTCGGCGCACTCCTTGCAGTACCATCTTGCCCTGGCGTAGCCGTAGTAGCCGTAATAGCTATTGTGCGCGTAGAGGAATCCAAAGCCCGCCAAGAAGTTCTCGTCCTCCTCAACACTCAGGTCGTAAACGTAGCCCCTGTACCGCAGTTTCCTAACTTCCCCAACTTTGTCAAGAACAACATCTCCGTTTAGGAGCCATTCGATGCGCTTTGCATTCTCTCCATTGAGTTTTCCGCTCTCAACGAGCTCCCTGAACTTTTCATGGCTCATGTTCCTCTGGAAGGCCTTGCCGAACGTGTCTTCAAGCACCTCTTTGGGTATGACGTGCGAGTAGTAGACGTTCTTTTTCTTGCTGTAATCCGTGAAAGGGAGTTCTTCATTCACGTATATCCTGTAAACTCCGCTATCGTAGCGAATCTTTACCCCAGAAACGCCGAGGGAGTTGATCAGAAGAACAAGACCATTTACCAAAAGCTCGCTCTTGGTTGAAAGGCGGACCCTCTTGTTCGGGTGAACGTCGCCGTCGCCTATGAAGTATCCCTCAAGGAAGGCCCAGCGAACGCTTTCGGGGGAAGTGAAAATAACCTCTGGAATCCTTTTGTTTTCCGCCAGCGTTCCGCAGAGGTTCTCAAATATGATGTACGCCATTTTCCTCAGGATTTCAACGTAGTTTCTGCCCCTCTTCACCCTTCCGAAGAACTTTCTCGCGAGCCTCTCCATGTCATCTAGAACCCTCTGGTTCTCGTTGTAAAGTTTTACTGTGTAACTCCAGCCATTCTTCTGGTTCCTATGCTTGCGTGCGTAGCCCTCGCTAACGTAGTAGCCGAGGAGCTTTGCGAAGTCCTCGTTAACGTCAATGAACGGGCCAATTCTGAAGCCGTTTCTGGTTCCGATTTTCCACTCCTTCAGCTCTTCCTCTGGCATCAAAGAAACAACGTCGCGAACGGCGTTGAATTCAAGCAGGTACTCCCTCCTGTTACCGTTGTACCGAACCGCTTCAACGAGCCTCTCGTACAGCGTTCTGTACCTCTCAAGCCCGCCCCAATCAAGAACCTCGTAGCCGATTTTCTTGAGCCTCACGTAGCCGAGCTTCTCAAGGTGCTCCAGGTAGCGTCTGGCCGTTCTTGGCCTCTTCTCTTCCCCAGAAATCCAGCGGAGGGTTCTCAGCATTCCTCTGAAAAAGTTCTTTCTACCCTTCACGGGAATCGTCATAACGATATCCTCTGTTTCCTCCTCCGGCAGTTCGAGGAGCAGTTCAATTAAATTGAACCGTTCTCTTCTTTCGGGCAGGTTTACACGCCTTGGAACAGCTAAAAAGTCGCCAGGTTTGATTTCCTCTCCCGTAACCTCGACAAGCTCGTCGTTTCTGTAGGCGAAGAGGCTGTGTCCCCCTGTTATCCTTATCCGCCTTCCCGAGCTGAGGACTATCTCGTAAACGTCTCCGGAATAGCGGTGCCTTATTACGGCCTTCACGGGCATTGTGCGGGCCTTCTTTGTCTTTCTGTCGAAGGAAATTGCCTGAACTTTCGAGACCTCAAGAACTTCAGTGTCCCCTTCCCTTCTGACCCTTCCCTTTTCGTTCTCCATAAGCCCATCAACGAACTCGCCAATCCTGAGGAGCTTGACTCTTCCGTTCTCAGCTATTGGAATCCACTCCTCGGGAAGGACGCTGTTGGCCAAAATCTTGATGGCGCGCTGGCGGTAATCGAGAAGCTTCCTCTCCAGCGGGTCTATGCTGGCTTTCATCTTTCTCTTTATCTTCTGCCTCTCCTCAAGCAAGTCTCCGAGAAGGCTCGGAATGAAGCCCGGAAAGTCTTTACAAAAGCGGTGGCCGACCTGTGGGGCGGTGTCGTACTTCCTACAGCCCTCCCTGTTGAGCGTGTCCGGCGAGACGTTATGGGTGATGATGATCGAGGGGTACAGCGAGTTGTGAGTTAAAATGCCGTTGGCGAAGTAGTATGGAGTTCCTTCAAGAGTCAGGTCATAAACTTTGCCTTTGTAGTACTCCGTTGTTGCTTTGAAATCTGAAAGATGGTAGAAGGCGTTATCTCCAAGGCGGTTCATTTCTCGGCTCCTAATCGCTTCGCTGAGGGCCTGGTTCTTTTCTGTGCTTATGAATCCAACCAACGTTTGAAACAGTATAAGGCCATCCCTGCCCGTGATTTCAAGAAGGTACCTTGTCAAGGGCTTTCCTTTTTCTGTGTACTCGTATGTATACATACTATGAGGAATTCCCAGCCTTTCAAGGAGCTTTGAAATAATATCGATTTTCCATTTGTTTTTGGTACCCTGATTTGCAACTATTGTCCTGCGGGCTTTATTGACTGTTCCATCCCCTTCGAAGAACCCTCTGAGTACAGAGGGGGCATGTAAGTTCTCAACGTTGTCCACAAGTTCTTTGACTTTAAGATAAACATCCTTCTTCGCAACTTTGATGGTTACAGCGTTCGTTCCTTTCTTCTGGGAGATATTTGGCTTTACACCGAAAAGCTTCTCAAGAATGTAGATTATCCTCTTCTGGAACTCTTCTTCGTGCTTCCCAATGGTTATTTCGACCCGATACTGGTGGGAGATTCTCTTCTTGCCCCTTGAAGAGTCAAAGTACTCGACATCTCTCCTTATAAGCGTGCCCTCCGCAAGGAGTATTCCCACTAGCTCACCTTTTAGTATCTCTTCTTCGGGTACTTCTTCCTTTTCAAGTTCTCCAATTTTTTCAAAAAGTGGTGTCGTTATCAGCTTGCCCTTGACTTTACCCGTGAGGAACGATTTGGCCAGATTATCCCTTATTCTCGTCTGTCTTTCGTTTTTGCCAACTACTGGTAGCTTGTGGTTGGGGGTACACCTGAGGCCGTTAATGTTGATTAGCTCTCCATCGTAATCGTACTCCCAGACCTTCTTAACCCTCTGCCAGCCGTCTATTCCAAGTACGTAATCTCCTTCTCTGACTTCGCTTATGTTGACGGCTCCCCTTCCTTTAACGATGACCTTTGTATCAGCCGGGTGACACCTAAAATCTAAGTACACAATATTGTCCCATAATCCACGCTCCGGCTCCTTGACGTAGCCACCCGCGTAGCTTTCCCGTCTTCTCGCGAGTTCTCTCTCATCGGGCTTGTTCGGAGCCAATTCATTCCTCTCGTAGGCCTTTCTGAGCAAAAACCACTCAACTAAATTCCCGGTGCTTGAACGCGAAACGTCCCAGAGGCTCTGGCCGATTAATCGGGAAAGCTGGGCCTCCATCGGGAAGAACTCCCTTCCGAGTTCAAAGGTAACCCTCGCGTCCTCCATCGAATAGCGCGCAACGCGCTCCAGCCCCTCTCCACTCTCCCAGGCCTGTGCTATCTCTTCAGCGTAAACCTTCTCCTTCGGCTTTCCGAAGATAGCCTCGTAGACGGCCTCCAGGGTGTATGTTGGAAGGTTTATCGTGCGCCTTATTACTGGGTAAAGGTCGAAGTGTATCCTTCCCTTCACCTCGACCGCAAACCTGTCCCCCATGCGCTGTATCTTCGGCTCGGAGCCATCTCTCCCGAGAACGAACTTTATTCCGAGCTTCTCGGAGCGCTTCTTCAGGTAGGCGAAGTCGAAGTTGTCGCCGTTGTAAGTGATGAGAACATCGGGGTCCTTCTCCTTGACAACCCGGAGGAAGTGCTTAATCATCTCCTTCTCGGTGGAAACGACGTCAACGTATGGCAAATAGATTTTCTTCCACGTTATTACCCTCGCTTCATTCTCGTCGGCGTAGCTTATCATGAGTATAGGTCCCTCTGCGAACTCCTCGCCCTCGTGGTAGAGCGTCTCGATATCAAAAGCCAGCATTTTGAGCTCTTCATCGCCCTCCATCGGGACAAGGCCCTTATCTATGAGGTATCTCTTCGCGAAGGGAATGTCGTACTCGTAGATGTCGACAACAGCTGGATGTTCTCTAATCTTGTCGCGGATTGCCGGCACGTCCTGAGGGTGCGTGAAGTAGAGCTTCCAGACCTCTATCGGCCTGCCGAGGAACTTCTTTTGCACTTTCTCGGCACGCTTGACTTTAACTACTGTCCCGTGTCTCTTTGCAGTTATCTTCTTGACGTCCTCGATTGCCGAGTCGTCCTTCAGGAGGGCGTAGAAGTAGGGCTCGAAGGTCCTGTCGTATTCTATCTTAAACTCCCCGTTCTCCTTCTTGAAGATTCTAATGACGGGTTTTCCACCTTCGGTGATGTAGTCTGTGTCAAGAATCATTTTTCACCACCCATAACCTCGTAAAACAGCTCTGGGCGAATCCTAAACCCCACATGGTTCAGTTTATTCAAGAGCTCCTTAGGGTTATCTTCAATGAGTCCACCATCCCTCAGAACCTTCAATATGCCCAAAGTTCCAGTGACCCGCAAACCTTCAAGCCTCGCGGCTTTCCTTGCCTTTAAATCGTCAAGAACAACAATGGCATTCATTTCTTTTGCAAGCGCTATCGCTTCGAGTTCTCCACGATGAAGGCCCGAATAGTTGGGGATTAAACCCTTCTTAGGTTCCCGAACCTCAAGAGCTTTCATGTTAATCAAGTTTGAGACTTCTAAGCTGACCTTATCCTCCTTTGCCATAATTTCATCCAAAACACCTTCGGGAACCAGTGCTTCTTCAAAGAGACTCACCACGATATCCAGATAACCCAGCTTACCGAGAACTATCAGGGGAGAAGAATTAAAGACGACCCTCACGTTTCAGCTCCTCCAAGATTCTTTTTGCTTCTTCCTTTTCTAATCTCGCCTCCTCTTCATCGAGGGGGGAGTACTCAACGCCCAACTTGTCGAGGAGAAATGCGAGCTCATCCAATCTCATGTTGAGTAGCTCCGCCGCCTTCTCAAAGGTTATCTGGTGGCTTACTAGTAGTCCAACAACCTTCAGGAACCGCTCTTTCTCGCGGTAGTCCTTGAAAAGGGGAAAGTTAAACACGAGCCTGTCAACCTCTTCCATGCTCCCACCGATATGGAGTCGCGTTCAAACTTAATAAACCTCACCGCCAGGTTTTTAAACAACCACCCGGAGGGCAGAGCATGGAGCTGTTTTATAGGGTAAGCTTTCAGGAAGTGGTTGCCGACGCTCTAGGCCTCGTTGAGGAGCGCGAGCTCTCTTCCAAGCACGCTCTTGAGAGGGTTTTCAGGAAAGTTACGGGAAAAGACCGCGAGAAGGCGCGGGGATTAGCTCATGCCTACGTCTTCGAGATTGAGAAGTGGAGGGCGAAGATAGACTTCATAATCAACTCGGTTTTGAAGGGCTCGAAGGTTGAGGACTTGGACCCTTACTTGGCCAACCTCCTCCGCATAGGAACGTTTGAAATCCACTTCCGGAAGGTTCCTCCGGCGATAGCGACCGACTCGATAATCCGCGTCGTTAAGGAGCGCTTTGACTTCTCGAGGGCCAAGTTCGTCAACGCCCTCATGCACTCGATAGAGAAGTTCGACGTTGAGAGGGCTTTGAAGAAACTCAAGGAGCGTGACAGAATCGAGTGGCTCTCGGTCCGCTTCTCCCACCCCCGCTGGTACGTGGAATACGTTGTTGAGCTCCTCGGCTACGATGAAGCAGTTCGTTTGCTCCTCAGCAACAATCGGCCTCAGAGATACTACGTTAGGGCCAACATCCTCAAGGTTGATGTGGACTCGCTGAGGGACTACCTTGAAGAGAACGGAGTTAGGACGGCCTTAACACCGGTTCCGGACGTTCTCAAGGTCCTCGACTACAAAACACCCGTGACAAGGCTCGACTGGTATAAAGAGGGAAAGTTCGTGATTCAGGATTTGGCGAGCGCTTACGTCGCCCACGTTTTGGCCCCCGAACCCGGCGAGAGGGTTCTCGATTTAGCGGCCGCACCGGGGAGCAAAACCTTCCACGCGGCGGCGCTGATGGAGAACCGGGGCGAGATAGTGGCGGTTGATTATTCCTACGACAGGCTCATGCGCATGAAGGAGAAAATGAAATCGCTCGGAATCAAAAACGTTAAGCTCGTCCACGCGGACGGCCAGAGCTTTAAGGACAAGGCCAAGTTCGACAAAATAATCCTCGATGCTCCCTGTTCAAGCTCCGGAACCTACCGGCAGTTTCCGGAGGTGAAGTGGCGCTTTGACGAGAACAAGATTAAGCGCATCATAAACGTCCAGAGGAACATGCTTCGCAATGCTTACGAGAACCTCAGAGTCGGAGGAGAGATGACATACTCGACGTGCTCAATCAGGGTTGACGAAGACGAGGAGAACGTCCTCTTCGCGGTTGAGAGGGTAGGGCTTGAACTGATAGACTATCCCTTCAGCTGGGGCGAGAGGGGCTTCCTCGAAGTCGGGGACAGGGTCTTCCGGGCCTGGACTCATAAGCACGACTGCAACTCGTTTTTCATAGCGAAGATGAGAAAGGGTTAAACCAGCGGCTTCCTCTTGACAGGCCCACCCGGTTTTTCTTCTTCAAAAATCTCCGCTGTGAACTTGTAAACCCTCGTGTCCTCGTCGAGCCAGCAGTCGGGCGGAAGGCCCGCCTTCCAGCAGGTCTGAGCTAAGAACTCCTCCTCGTCCCAGCCCCACTCTATCGGCACCTGCGGGAGGAGTAGGCCGGAGTAGATGCCCTTCTCGATTATCAGCCCGTCCCTGCCCACCTTTATCTTCCTCGGCCTCTCCTCTGGAGGGCCTTCTATGAGCTCTGGCGGAGTCAAAACGCTCACCTCGATAACCAGGTCGTCCAGCTCGCCCTCCCTCACCGGTGGAAAGCGGGGGTCATCGACGGCGGCGTAGATGGCGGCCTTTATCGTGGCCTCAACGAGCGGATAGATTGGGAGCGGAAACCCGATACAGCCGCGCAGGGCCATCTGGGGCGGCGCGTGCCTGTTGTTGAGTGTAACGAAGACGCCCATCTTCTCCCAGAGCTCCGGTGGGGTGTCCTCCGGAGGCTTTACCGTTCTCCCGTTCCTAACGTACTCCCCTATGGCTTTCCTCGCGAGCCTGACGAGGAACTCACCCCATTCGTCCTTAATTTTGTACATCGCCCTCACCCTTGGCTCCTACGGTGGGAAGGGTTATTTAGCTTTCCCGCAAAGCTTAAAAAATTGCCGAAGGAAGTTAAGTCGGGTGTCGAAAGTGGTCATCGTTGAGTTCGTCATCGTTCCCCTCGGCGAGAAGAGCCTGAGCAGGTACGTCGCAGAAGTGGTAAAGCTTTTAGAGAGGAAGGGAGTTAAATATCAACTGACGCCGATGGCGACTATCATAGAGGTTCCGACGGTGCGGGAAGCGTTCGCAATAATCGAGGAGGCCCATGAGCTGATCTTCAAAATGGGAGCCGAGAGGGTTTCAACAACCGTGAGAATAGACGATCGGCGCGACAAGGACAGGGGCATGGAGGACAAGGTAAAATCGGTGATGGAGAAGGTGAGGGGTGGTTGATATCAAAGCACTGATTCTCGCTATAGACCGCGACGACGATTTCGGGCAGAAGGCGGGCGTGGAAGGGCCGGTCATCGGACGAGACGCCTGCATCGACGCCGCCCTAAAACTCAGCCTGGCCGACCCGGAGGACAGCGACGCCAACGTTGTCTATGCAGCCGTCAAACTCTACGACGGTCTGCGCGAGAGCGGGGAGTTCGATGACGTCCAGGTGGCCCTCATAACCGGCCATCCGAAGGTGGGTGTCAAGAGCGACCTGGAGCTCGCCAGGCAGCTGGAGCTCGTCCTTGGGAGGTTTCCCGCGGATGGTGTCATCACCGTCACCGACGGGGCCGAGGACGAGCAGATATTCCCGATAATCACATCGAAGGTACCGATAATAAGCTCCCACCGCGTCGTGGTCAAGCAGAGCGAGGGTATAGAGACGACATACTACATCATCTACCGGTATTTGAAGGAGATACTGAGTGACCCCGAGGTGGCGAAGGTAGTCCTCGGTATTCCCGGAATGATACTCCTGCTGTACGGGATAGCACGCCTCATCGGCGTCTGGTATCCGGAGAGCGTTAAGATAATCTCCGCCACGATAACCGGCACGATACTGCTCTTCATCGGCGGCTACTTCTTCACCAAGGGCTTCAGATTCAACGTCCGTGAGACCATAGCCAAGCAGTTCGTCTTCGTCATCTCGGTCATAGCCGGAGCGCTGATCATCATAGGAGGTGCGATAAACGCCTACTTCCGGCTTGAGGAGTACTCCCTGGAGCTGATAGGCAGTTATCCAGGAACGCCGCTCCTCGCGATGCTGATCTACATCAACGCACTCAATCCCTCCCTGATAATAGGGGTAGCGGTCATGATAACCGGTAAGGTGATACAGTCCTACCTGAGGAAGGACCACCACATCTGGTACTACACATCAACGCTGCTCATGATGCCGGCCCTGTGGGTGACGATAGACCTCACCACCCGCTACGCGATGGCCATACTGACGCTCTCCGACATAGAGGTCTTCACAAAGCTCCTGTTTGCGCTGGGGGACGTCGCGGTGGCGGTTCTGGTTGGAATCTACATGAGGGGAAAAGTTAGAGGATGGGAGAGAGTTGAGGCTGGAGCAAGCGCTTGATGAGTACGATAAGAGGAGAAAGAAGGCCGCGAAAGAGGCCGAGAAAATAAGAAAAAAGTACAACAAACGCCTGGAGAAAAAGCTGCGGGAGGTTCTGAAGAGGATAGACTCCCTCGAAAGGAAGGAAATCCCGAAGAACGTGGACGAAAACATCAGGAAGATCGTGACCGCCGAGAGAAGGAACTACGTAACGGCGCTGAGAAACGCCCTGGAGAGCATCGGCGATATGGACGACCTGGGAAAGCGCCTCCCAGATTTAGCCAAGCTCCACGTTGGGCACGGAAGGTACCTCATAATCCTCTTCGAGAAGGACGTTTACGCAATAAACCGCCTGTTGAAGGAGCTGAACGAGGACTACGTGAGGTACTACAACGAGCTGGCGGAGAAGGGGCTGGAGGACCTCAGAATACGGGAGATTCTATCTGAGAAGAAAACCCTCAGGAGAAGCATTGAAGAACTCACGGATGAGATCCGCACGCTTCGGGAGAGGGCCGAAAAGAAGCGGGCGGGGATTGAGGAATCGCGCCGCCTACACGACCTGAAAGAGTTGGAGACGGAGATAAAGAGTCTCTCGGCCAGGATACGGAGCGAAGAAACGGAAGTACGCTCAAAAGCATCGAAGCTCCAGAAACCGGTCAAGAGAATGCGCCTGCACGAGGCCATCGCCCAAGAATTCGTCGGGGACAGCTCCGTCGCGCTCAGAAAGCCAGGGGAGTTCCTTTCCCTTGTGAAAAAGATACACCCTGGCCTGGAAGGGAAGTACCGGAAGACCGCTGAGTGGCTCATCGACAACCTTGAGGAGAGGGCGCGGAGGATAGAAGAAGAAAGGAAAAAGCTGGCAGAGCTGGAAGAGAGGCGCGACGAAGTTCTAACCGGCGTCAAGGACATGGAAAAGGAGCTGTGGGAGCTCCAGAGACTCGTCGAGGAAAGGGAGGCGGAACTCAAAAAGCTCAGGAGCAAGCTGGAGCACCTCGAGAAGGAGCTGGACGAGGCAATTTCCAGGCTCGAAGCAGCCCTGGGTGAATCGATAGAGCGATAGGTTTATGAATTAGGCTCCCCTAATTCTTTTGGGTGGTGAGCATGTTTAAAGTTGACAGGCTTCGATTCGGCACCGCCGGAATACCAATCTCAACCCCAAAGCGCTCAACTATGGACGGGATAATCCACGTGAGAAACCTCGGCCTCGATGCGATGGAGCTTGAGTTCGTCCGAGGGGTCAACATCAAGCCCGAGCTGGCCAAGAAGATAAAATACGTAGCCAGAAAGCACGATATCCTGCTGACAGCCCACGCTCCGTACTACATCAACCTAAACGCGGCCGAAAAGGCCAAGGTCGAGGCCAGCAAGAAGAGGATAATCCAAAGCGCCGAGCGCCTGTACGACGCCGGCGGCTGGAGTGTCGTTTTCCACGCCGGTTACTACCTCAAACAGGACCCGGAGAAGGTCTACGAGAGGATAAAGGGCGAGATTAAGGATATCGTAAAGAACCTCCAGGACAGGGGCATCGAGGTATGGATAAGACCGGAACTGACCGGCAAGCCGACCCAGTTCGGAGACCTGAAAGAGCTCGTGAAGCTCAGCGAAGAGATTGAGATGGTCCTGCCGACGATAGACTTCGCCCACGCCCACGCGAGGCACGCTGGGGAGTGCAACACCACCGAGGAGTGGCGCGGGATGCTCTCCCTGATGGAGGACAGGCTCGGAAGGGAAGCGCTCGACAACATGCACATCCACATAAGCGGCATAAACTACACCTCGAAGGGCGAGAGGAACCACCTGAACCTCCAGGAAAGCGACATGAACTGGGAAGACCTGCTGAGGGTTCTCAAGGAGTTCAGGGTCAAAGGTGTCGTCATAAGCGAGAGCCCGAACATCGAGGGCGATGCAATCCTGATGAAGAAGAAATACGAGGAGATAAAGGTCTAAGCCCTCTCAAGCCCCCCATATTTCTCGAGGATTTCGAGAACCTTCTCGACGGGCAGAGCGTAGCGCGTCCTTCCGTTTCTTCCACTCATTGTCTTCGCCTGAAGGAGAGAGTTGATTATCGCTTCCTCCGTGGAATCGGCGACCGCTATGAAGAGTCTATTGAGTGCATCGTCGGGCAGAAAACCTACGGACTGGACCTCCTTGCCGCTCGGAACGGTTTGAGCCGTAGAGAACGCCAGCACTATGTCCCCGCTCCCGTTGTGGCCGTAGGAACCCGTTCTCGCAAGCCCAAGGATTGCCCTCCTCGCCAGTCTGGTCAGCTGGCGGGAATTCAGAGGCGCATCGGTTGCTATGACTATCGAGATGCTCCCCCTCATGGAAAGCCCCCTGCCCGGATAGTCCCTCAGCTCCCAGCCGATGGGAACGCCCGCTATGACCAAATCCTCCCTCTTGCCGAAGTTGCTGAGGACAAGCGACGCAACGGTGTACTCCTCGCCACCAATCTCGACCACCCTTGAGGACGAGCCTATTCCGCCTTTGAACTCGAAGGCGCTCATTCCGGTGCCTGCTCCAACGGAGCCCTCTTCAAAGTCAAGGGAGGCGCTCTTGAAAGCCTCAAAGACGTGTTCCTCCTTAACGGCACGCTTTTTGTTATCGTTGAGGTAGCCGTCGTTGCACTCCATTACGAGCGGGTTTACCGATATTCCCTCAGGATTTTCCTCCGCCCAGAGGCTTATCAGCGCGTCCGCAACGCGGTAGCCGTTGAGCGTGCTGGTTAAAGCTATTGGAGTTTCGATGTAGCCAAGCTCTTCCACCTGGATAAACCCAATCGGCTTGGAAAAGCCGTTGAAGGTGTAAACTCCGGCGAAAAGCCTCTCCCTGAAGGGATTCGCCACCGGTGGCACGAGGACTGTAACTCCCGTTCTGATATCGTCCCCCTCGATTATCGTCGAATGACCAACTCTAACGCCCAGGTCGGCAATGGAGTTCCTCTTCCCGTGCTCATAACGGCCTATCTTTATTCCCAGCTCGGGGGCCTTCATGGTATCACCAATTATAGATAGCATGCCGGATTTAACAACCTTGCCCAATCAACGCTTATAAAGAGCAAAAACCGAGTTGTCACCATGGGGTCAAGGCTCTCAAAGCTTTTCCTGCTCATCCCGCTGGCCTTCCTGATCATCTTCTTCTACGTCCCGTTAGTTAGTATTCTAAAAACCGGCCTCTGGGTGAACGGCCTCACCCTCAAACACATCTCCGCCGTTCTGGCCAACGACTACCACAGGAGGGTTATCCTCTTCACGATAGGGCAGGCGATAGCTTCGACGCTCCTCACCCTGGCACTCGGCCTTCCAGGGGCGTACATATTCGCCCGCTATGATTTCCCGGGAAAGGGAACCATAAAGGCAGTCTTAACAGTCCCGTTCGTCATGCCCAGCGTGATGGTGGCCCTCGGCTACATCCTTCTCTTCGGAAAGAGCGGCTTCGTGACCCAGCTTTTGGGCCGTGACCTGGGCATAATCTACTCCTGGAAGGGAATCCTCCTCGCCCACGCCTTCTACAACTTCCCCATAGTTATCCGCATGGTCTCGTCGCTGTGGCAGCGTGTTAATCCCCACTACGAGGAGGCCGCGATGGCATTGGGGGCGAGGGGCTGGACGCTCTTCCGTAAGGTTACCCTGCCGATGATTTCTCCCGCAATATTCGCCTCCGCGATGCTCACCTTCGTCTTCTGCTTCCTGAGCTTCTCGATTCCCCTCATAATCGGCGGCTACCAGTACGCCACGATAGAGGTGGACATATTCACCTCGATAATGGTTCTTCTCGACTTCAAGACGGGCTCAGCTTTGGCCATAATCCAGATAATCCTGAGCATGGGCTTCATGTACCTCTACCTGAGGGCGCTCGATGCCTACGCCAAGCGCGAGGAGCAGAGGGTTTTCAAAAAGCCGGTTCCCTTCACGAGGCGCGACTGGCTGAGCCTAAAGGGGCTGCTCGTTGGGGTCTACTCCCTGATCGTCTTCCTCTTCATCGTTTCCCCGCTCTTAGCTGTCCTCTACGACTCCCTGCGCTTCAACGACGCCTGGAGCCTCGAATGGTACAGGAGGATATTCTCGACCGAGTACAACCCGATGTTTGGCACAACTACGCTCGACGCGATAAGGAACTCCCTGACCTTCGGTCTGGCAACGATAGTCTTATCAGTCCTCATAGCCCTCCCGATAGCCTACGCGCTTCACCGCTGGGACTTTAAAGCCAAGAGGCTCTTCGACGTCCTTGTAATGCTCCCGCTGGCTAGTTCAGCCATAACCCTCGGTCTGGGTTACATAAGGGTCTTCCACAGCACGCCGCTCTACTACACGGTCTGGATAATCGTGGCGGCACACACGGTCATAGCCTACCCCTTCGTGCTCCGCGCCGTTTCAACGTCCCTGAAGAAGATAAGGCCCAACCTCTGGGAGGCTGCGTTAAGCCTCGGCGCGAGGGAGTGGAAGGCATTCCTGCGGGTAGAGCTTCCGCTGGCTCTGGGTGGGGTCATCGTCGGCGCGATATTCGCCTTCGCAATGAGCATAGCCGAGCTGGGTGCGACCTATATGCTGGCAAAGCCAGAATACACCACCATGACGGTGGCGATATACAAGTTCCTCGGGGCGAGGCAGTTCGGCTCTGCATCGGCCTTGGCCGTTCTCCTGATGGCGGTTTCAACGCTCAGTTTCCTGATAATCGAGAGGGTAGGTGAGGAGGCATGGTGAGGGTAGAACTGAAGGGAGTCCTCAAGGAGTGGGAGGATTTCAGGCTGAGTATCGAGAGGCTGAAGGTCAAAGACAGCGAGTTTCTCACGCTTCTCGGCCCGAGCGGCTGCGGAAAGACCACAACGCTCAGAATGATAGCGGGCTTTGAAAAGCCCGAGAGGGGTGAGATACTCTTCGACGGAAGGCCGGTGAACGATTTGCCGCCCTACGAGCGCGGTATAGGCATAGTCTTTCAGGACTACGCGCTGTTCCCACACATGACTGTTTTCAAGAACATCGCCTTCGGCCTTGAGATGAAAGGGCTTCCAAGGGCGGAAATCGAGAGGAGGGTAAGATGGGCGCTTGAGCTGGTCGGTCTGGAAGGCCTCGAAAACCGCTATCCAGAGCAGCTGAGCGGTGGCCAGCAGCAGCGCGTTGCCCTCGCAAGGGCTTTGGTGGTTGAGCCCGATGTGCTACTCCTTGACGAGCCGCTGAGCAACCTCGACGCCAAGATACGGGAGAGGCTTAGGGGGGAGATAAAGAGAATCCAGCGCGAGCTGGGGATTACGACGGTCTACGTCACCCACGACCAGGAGGAGGCAATGGCGGTAAGCGACAGGATAGCCGTCATGAACGTCGGCCACGTTGAGCAGGTGGGGAAACCGCTGGAGCTCTACTACCGCCCGAAGACGGAGTTCGTGGCGCGTTTTCTGGGCTTGAGCAACATACTGGAGCTTAAAGCCGAGAATGGAAGGGCCTGTCTCGGAGGGCTGTGCTTCGACGTCGGAAGAGAGGGAAAGGTGAGAATCTTCTTCCGGCCCGAGAGCGTTTACGTGAGGCCCGGCGACGCGGTGGAGGTTCTTGACTACGAGCTTCTGCCAGGGAGGATAAGGCTCAAGCTTGAAATCGAAGGCAGTGTTATTCTCGCGGAGCGCTTCCTCGATGAACTGCCCTTCGGCGTCGAGGAGATGCCGGAGAGGGTAGATGTCGAGGTGAGGAGCTTCTCGGTGCTCGAAGCGGAATGAGATGCGATTTAACTCAGTGCCATTAAAACTTTCACCCTCAGATGTGGAAAGGATTAAATAGGAGGGCCCCGAACATAAAGCCGGTGGGAATAGTGAAGAGGGCCCTTGCTGGCGCGTTATTACTGGTTCTTGCGCTGGCGATCATGGCAGTTCTGGCAGGGGATAGCTTCTCCCCAAGCGCACGGGAGGAAAACTCACCGATGAACCACTCGGACGTTGAATGCTCCCTCAATGTCAGTTTCCAGACCCCGAAAAACGCCCTAATCGGCGGGTGGATAGACGGCAGAATTACCGAGGTGACCAACGGCTCCGAGATTACGCTAAAGGATTGGTTCGTCGTTTACCCCCACATGAACCTCACCTCCCCGCCGGAGGGCTGGAACGCCTACCTCATCTACTGGCCGGAGAAGTTCAACCTGACGGTGCCGTGCTCCATGGGCGGCTTTACAATGGCCCTTGTGGGCAGGGAGAGCGGGGAATCCTTCTACCAGGCGGTTTTAAGGAACGAAACCCCTCCGAAACACACGAGGGACTGCTGGGGAGAGGGAAACGGGCGGTGGCTGGAACTGCCGCCGGGAAAGGCCTACTTCGCGGTCCAGTTCATTCCAACGGCCAACGCAACCTGGAAACTCACCGTCCTGACGCCGACCAAGACCTGGACGGACTTCAGGGACTACCACATCTTCTTCGAGACTCCTGTGGAGCTTAAAGCAACCTGCACCTGCCCTATAGACACGCTGGCCGAGAGGTTTGAGGCTTCCATTAAAGCCCAAAGCTTCGAAGAGACCGAGCTCTGGGCTACGCCCGAGGGAAACGACTGTTTTAAGCCCCTCAGCGTCAAGCTATACCGCAGAGGCGACGATTACCTCTACGTCGAGTTCGCCCGGGTGAAGGGCTTGGACCTGGTCAGGGTTCTCATGATACTCGGCGAGGATGAGGGAGTCGTGAAGGCCTATGCGGAAGGCTTCACCGCGGTGGGCGGTGAGGGTTAAGGTTCCGCCCGTCCAAACAGTGCCCACGCCCCATCTTCCCTTTCTTTTTAACATTTTTCCGTCAAAAAAATCTTTAAAAAACCAAGTTATTAGGCAGGAACAAGTCAAACCAAGGGGTGAAGCTCATGGGATGGTTCGAGAATTACTTCGAGTTTGATAGGCACGGCACGGATATGAAGACCGAGATTCTTGCTGGCCTCACGACCTTCATGACCATGGCCTACATTCTCTTCGTGAACCCCTCGATACTCAGCGATGCCATGGGTAAGGAGGCCTTCAATTCACTCGTGGCCGTTACTGCCCTTTCCGCCGGTTTCGCGACCATTCTGATGGGCCTCTATGCCAAGAAGCCCTTCGCCCTCGCCCCGGGAATGGGGTTAAACGCCTACTTCGCCTACAGCGTCGTCATCGGAATGGGCTACGACTGGCGCGTCGCCCTCGCGGCGGTCTTCGTTGAGGGTCTCATCTTCATAGTCCTCAGCGTCACAAAGGTCAGGAGCGCGATAATCCACGCGATACCGCTCAGCCAGAAGTACGCGGTCGGTGCTGGAATAGGCCTTTTCCTGACATTCATAGGCCTCAACGATGTCGGCCTTCTCACGGCGGTCGTGAACGACTCCGGAGTGCTTCAGTTCACCGGGCTCAACGCCTCCGCCCTGGCCAACGGTGACATACTGCTGTTCTTCTTCGGCCTCTTCCTCGCGATGGTTCTCATCGCGCTCCGCGTTAAGGGCTCGCTCCTGATATCCATCATAACTACGAGCGTCATCGGCTGGATCACCGGCGTCGCCCCCTGGCCCGAGCACCTGTTCTCGACCCCCGACATCAGCTACACATTCATGCAGATGGACCTCCAGGGCCTCCTCAACGTAGGGGCGCTGGGAGTTGTCTTCGCATTCTTCATGGTGGACTTCTTCGACACACTGGGAACGGTTACGGGTCTGAGCGCCAAGGCAGGCTTCATCACGAAGGACGGAAAGGTTCCCGATGCCGAGAAGGTTCTCCTCACCGACGCGATAGGAACGACGGTTGGAGCGGTTCTCGGAACTTCCACCGTTACAACCTACATCGAGAGTGCCGCGGGTATAGAGGAGGGCGGAAGGACGGGGATGACGGCCCTCGTCACCGGTCTGCTCTTCCTCGGCATAGGCCTCTTTATAGCACCCCTCGCTCAGGCCATACCGGCCTTCGCAACCGCCCCTGCCCTCGTCATAGTCGGTTACTACATGCTCAGCGCCATAAAGGATGTGAACTTTGCCGACCACACCGAGGCCATCCCGGCCTTCCTCGTGCTCATAACCATACCATACACCTACTCGATAGCCGACGGAATAGGCATCGGCTTCATCAGCTACACGATACTCAAGCTCTTCAGCGGCAGAAGGGACGAGATACACCCGCTGATGTACGCCCTCTCGATAATCTTCCTGGCCTACTTCGCCTACCTGGGCGGGGCCTTCTGAGTTCTTTCATTTTATTAGACAAGAAGAGCAAAAAGGGAGCATCACTCAGACTCCGCGTTCTCGGCCAGCTTCTCTTTGATGAACTGCTTGAGAACGTAGGGACACTGCTCCTGTATGTACTGGGCAAACTCCCTTATCCTCTGCACGGTTATCTCGCTCACGTAGTGCTCGAACTGACAGGCGTCGTGCTCCGCTATTTCGGGCGGGATGCCGAGGATGTCGATGAAGAACTGCGTGAGGAGCAAGTGCTTCGAATAGGTTGCCTCGGCTATCTTTCTGCCCGCGTCGGTCAGCAGAATCCTGTCGTACTTCTCGTACTCCACCAGCCCCTTCTCCGAGAGCTTCTTCAGGGCATCGACAACGCTCGGCGGCTTGACGCGCATCATCTTGGCGATGTCCTTGACGCGGATGATCCCCTTGTTCTTGTGGAGAATGTACATGGTCTCTAGGTATTCCTCCTCCCTCTTGCTTACCTCCAACGACCTCACCTGATTAGGCTACCCAAAAATGTTTAAGTAGTTTTCGGGACGGTGAGGACTCTCAAATCAACCTCCGCGGCGCAGAATTTGATGTCCCATTTTCCACGTCAGCCTTCCTCGTTCCAGTCTTCAACGACATGGGACTGCCGCATCTTGTCGGCGAAATTCCAGAACTTCGGAACGACCATCAGCGCAACGCCCACTGCGAGCACCAGCACCGCTATAACCGCGGCCGCAATGCCGCCGCTGCTGAAGGCCCAGAAGGTCATCACAAAGGGGGAGAGCATTACTCCGAGTATTGCAGCACCAAAAACCAGCACCAGAATCCTGTAACCGTACCTCTCCATGAAGAGGGCGAAGTCCATCGGTTCCACCGGTTACTATTTTGGGTGAGGAAGATTATAAGCTTTGTGAAGGGGCGCCTCAGAAGGATAAAATTTATAAATCCATCCCGGAACCTATCAACGGGTACAGCCCCGTGGTGTAGCGGCCAAGCATAGGGGACTCTGGATCCCTTGACCGGGGTTCGAATCCCCGCGGGGCTACCATTCAACTGGGCTCCAGACCTTCGAACCCCACCTTCCTTCCACTTCTGAGTTCCCTTTTCGAACCTCAACTTATACCCCAGGTCGTATCACGTACCGTCGTCGGAACAGAGAATCAACAGATGATTTGTGAGGTTTCGTGAAAACAAAGTTGAAACTCTCCTCATATTCTTGGAAGGAGTTCGGGGAGTTGGATTATATCCAAAATGGCCCGCGGAAACGAGGGCTGAAAACAAGTGGAAACAATATGTGTAAGGGTTTCAGCAACTAGCAGGAGGATTTTCAGCCGAATATGGCACCAAAATGCCGAAAATCCAAAAATCAAACTTTTCAGGAACCCTTAAATAGAGTGCCGTCCCACTTTTAAAGTGATGTTACACACAGATTGCCTAACATGGAGGTGAAGGCATGAGCAGCACCATCAGCTTGGAGAGTGAAATCACCAACCTGCTCAAGGTTCACGGTTCACTAAGCGTAGCGTTCATAACCAGGTTCCTCAACGAGATGGGACTTGATTGCACGCGGCAGAAGGTGGAGAGAACCCTGAGGAAAATGGTTGAACAAAAAAAGGTTGAAGCATTCTACACGAATGGAAATAAGCGCAAGCACTACAGGTTACGGTGATAGCATGGGGGCAACGACTGCAATACTCGGGAACGACAGACGGATGCTCATGATAACGTTCCTCCAGGAGAGGGACGGTCATGCGGAACTGCGGGACATAGTCGAGTATATAGCAGAGAAAGAGGGGGACACAGATAGACGGCACAGGAAAAGCGTGTACGTCAGCCTGGTGCAGACCCACATACCGAAACTGGAGAGGGAAGGGGTTATAGCCTTCAACCACGGCGTCGTTACGCTCCTGAAAATACCCGACGATGTTACCGTGTACATGGAAGTGGTGAACAAACACGACATCAGCTGGAGCGCCTTTTACATGGGTACCTCGCTGATATTCATAGCGGCAGGCTGGTATCTGGAGAACCCGCCCCTGTTTCTCGCGGCCATCGTGTACCTGGCCATTAGCGTGGTGCACCATAGAAAGATAAGCAGGCTGATTTAATCAAACGGGGCTTAAAACTGCCTCTGTTCTGATTCTGACCTCCTCCCCGCCTTGGAAGGATTAACCCCCCGCTAACGGGCGGTTCGGTTTGCAGGCCCATCACCTACTCCCGTCACCGGTTTCGGTTCAGCCCGCAGGCCCGGTCTAAGGCCCATTACCCCTACCGCAGAGCGGATTGGGGTTATTGTCTCAAAGGCCACCATTGAGAGTTTTTGACTGCCACAACGGACAGCCTTGAAAGGACTCCTTACGGCGTCAACAACTCCAAGGTGGAGTGGTAACGTGAACCCCTCGTTTCATAGGGTTACCTTACGGTGGCCTCTTCGAGACCCTTATTAAACGGGAAGACATTTAAGGGTTTCGACTGATTAATGCCTAGTGGGTTGATTATTGCATCCCCCGTGAACGGCGAGGCTTTCAAAAGAAAAAGGTAATAAGACTTCATCGTTGGTAATGTATCGTTACCACTCAGTAACTCGGAATTTACTATATAGCACAACGTTCAAATGGGACGTGGAGCAACCCTGATGGGTTGCCCTCAAGGGGCACTGCGTTGATTCCAGTAGACAGTGTTGATTGGGTGTTCGTGGTTAGGTATCGTCCCCCACATGCTCGATGGGCCTGTTCACTGTTGTCCCACAGTGCCTCCTCGAAGGAGGCGAAAAAATTGAGGAAGAATATTGCCCTTGGAATTTTTGGCCTGGTAGTGGCCTTCGGTCTCGTGTTGGGAGCGGGAGCCAACTTCAGGGACTACAACGCTGACAGGAGCGTCCATTGGTTTATTGTCGCGGACGACAACGAGCTGATCGACCTGACTCCCATCCAGCCTTATGCATACATCAACGATGGCGGGGTTCTGGTCGTCGATATAAGCCCCGACAACCCGAACTATCCGGGCTACGGAGACGGCCTGAGCCCGAACTCGGAGTACAACTTCGACGAGGTCTTTGAGGTCAGCAACGATCTCTGGGAAGAGAACATGACCATCGTCGTGAGGATAACCAGCGACAACACGGCCATACAGTTCTACGGAGCGGACCACGATGTTTACAGCGTGAACACCGGCGCACCGGTGTACTCATCGGACAACGCCAAGAACGACGTCTGCTTTGTGGTGGAGAACGGAGACGCCGTGAAGATAGGGATGGACTTCACGGTTGGGAACGACGCACCTGGAACCACCCAGAGCGCGGCAGTACACATAGAGGCATTCAGGCTCGGTACCGAGCCGGCAGAGCTGGTCGGTCAGTGCGGCCAGGGCGGTCCGTGAAGGGGGCGTGAAAGATGAACAAACTATTTGGATTGGCTGTATTGATGGTTGGAATGCTCCTGGCCGTCGGCGCTGGAGCCAACTTCAGGTATTACTCCGCAGACAGGACTGCCTCGTTCGATGTCGTCTCTGACGATAACGAGCTGATTGACCTCACCGCACTCCAGCCCTATGTGACCTACGATGAGGGCAAGATATACGTGGACATAAGCCAGGACAACCCGAACTACCCAGACGGAGCGGGAATCGGACTCAGCCCGAACACAACCTATGTCTTTGAGGAGATGTTCGAGGTCAGCAACGAGCTTTGGGAGAACAACCAGACCGACTACCCGATATGTGTCAAGATCAAGAGCGCCCACGACAACGTCCTGCTCTTCGCTGGGGACTACGACAACATGATAGCCGGACCCGCCCAGAACATTGAGTTCACCGTCGAGCATGGCAACCCCGTGCCCATTGGAATGATATTCAACAGCACAGGAATGGAGCTCAGTGACCAGGACGGAGAGCAGTTCCAGCTCAGCTTTGAGGCATATGCCGGAGCCTGTGAGCAGTGATTTCATTCTAGGGGGCATTTGCCCCATTTTAGCCTTTGAGAAGGGATACCAATGAAGAAACTGATTGAAAACATGGTGATAGTCGTTATGCTCATATTCCTGGCAACCTCAATAGCCGGGTTCATCCTAGATAGGCCTGTTCTGGTTTCCTACGCATACTCCGAGAGCATGACGCCGACGATAGATAAAGGCGACCTCTTTTTCATAAATCCCCTCTCAAAGACGGGAGACGTCGGTGATATAATAGTCTTCCACCGGCGGGATGGATGGACCGTTCATCGAGTGTACGCAATAACCGATGAGGGATACATCACAAAAGGGGACAACAACGTGGCGACCGACCAGCAGGACGGTGCGTATCCACCCGTAACTAAAAACGACATCATTGGGAAGGTCGTGACGGTTCAGGGCCACCCCCTTGTTATAAGAGGCGGTGGGAGCTTCATCGAAGGTCTCCGTTCAAAGGTGACCAACGTGTACGTTGTCGGTGCCCTGATAATTGTTGGCGCTATTCTAACGTTTTCCGGAGGAGCGGGCAGAAAACACCACAAAAAATCAAAAAAGAAGTTCTTTAGGGTGTCGATGAGAACCGTGTACGCTGCGGTGTCCGTGCTGATAATAGCAGGGTTTCTGTTCGTCACGATGGCATCATGGGGCACCCTGGCGTTTACCTACTCGTCAACTCTGGCGGGGGGGCAAAAGGACGGTTGGTATCTCCCAGGAACCACCTTTGAAAAGAATCTCAGCGTCGAGAACCACGCGGTGTATCCATTCTACTATTTCATAGAACCACATAGTAAAAGAATGGAATTGCTTAACGGAGACACATTCCGGATCCCGGGGGGCGAAAGTCACAGCGTTCTTCTAAGGGTGTCCGTGCCCAAGGAGACCAGGATATATCGAGAGGAAATCGAGGTTCATTCGTACCCCGCAATTCTGCCGTTGGGCATTATCAGCCGGGCATACGACGTTACCCCTTACCTACCCCTCCTCCTATACTCCATTGAACTGGCCGTGCTAATGATTGCATTCTATTACCTGGCGGGTATTGGTGAGGGGGAAATAGTGAGAGTTAGAGTCAGAAGAGGAAGCATCATAAGCAAGATACTGGGGGATGGTTTGCTATGAGGATATTATTTTTCATGGCGGCGTTTGTTATGGGGGCACTTCTGATCATCGGTTCCAGCGGTAATTTTAGAACCTACACCTCGGACAGAGAGGCATGGGTGAAGGTGGTCAGCGGGGACGACTCGTACATTGCATACCGGTGTATCGAAAACCCGTTGATCATCGATGCCGGTTCCAGTGTGGAATTCGTGGCAGTTACCGTGGAGAACAAAATGAACACCCAAATTTCCGTCCACATAGCTGCGGATTTCTCGAATCTGCCGGTGGGGGCCGTGGGAAACGTTGAGGACACGATAAAAATCCTCAACCCTGGAGAGATAGCCCAGTTCAGGGGCAACATCGAAAGCGCACCCTTTGCAAGCGGCGGACCCTACGAAATACCGGTCGTTGTATACGCCGAATGGGACGGGGGAGACGCGAGGATAGAGGCGTGCTCCATAAACGTAACGTTCAGCGGGGGGCCAACGATAGAGAAAGAACTGATCTCCGGAGATACCGAGGTACCCGCACACACGTATCAGGAATGGACATTCAGGATAAGAGTCACAAACCCGGGAATCGCCAGAAATCTTACGATAAAGGACGCCGTAAAGGGGGAGTTCGAGATAGATTCCATAACTCCAAGCACCGGCAGCTACACAGTAACCCAGACTGGAGCGGCCCACCACATCGTATGGAACATCGAGCTGAACGCAGGCGAAACAGCATACATGGACGTGACGATACACACCAAACTCAACCCCGCGGGAAAGCAGGAGTTTACATCGTGTGGAGACTACATCCTGAACGATGGGGCCGAGATAGTCGGGTACAACGTCACCAGCAACGGCATCGTGGTTCGGGCAACCTGTGAGGGAAACGACTGCCTTCTCGACGTGATGAACACTAAGGTAAGCGGACCCGGACGTTTAACGGCCAATACCCCCGCAGACTACCACACCAGAATATCCGTGGAAAACACAGGTGGAGAAAAGACGGTTGTGATAAAGCAGTACATTGGCAGATATTTCACATTAACCGGCTACAGCCCCAGCAGGGGAAATGTAACCATAGAACCAGCCTTCACAGGGGGAACGATTGTGACATGGACGTTCCACCTATCCCCTGGAGATGCCGAGTTCCTTGACCTATACGAGCACACCAGCGGGATACCAGTCTGCGGACACCCCAGACCGGTATTGGTAACCAGTAAAGTTTACGTGGCGGGCTGCGGGTGTACAGCGGACCCCATTCATGTGATGGTCACCAAGGGATGTGGCTGTCATTCTGGAATCTCAGACGGGGAAACGGAAGGGAGTATTTTGAACAACACCGAAAGCTGCGACGCCCAAACCGAGGGCACCTGCCCCGGGATGGACGGAGGCTGAATTGGGAGGCATGATTTTGTATGAGGATGGATGATATCAACCGGAAGAAAATATTCAAGGGGGCAATCGCAGTCTCACTGGGGCTGGCCATTTTATTCATGGCGTACTCGGGTTTAGCATACACCCGCGAACCGACGACCATTGATGCGTCCTACGAAACCGCGTACGTGGAAAAGGGGGAACTAACCCACATGGGATTCTTCACAAACGAGTCAGTATACATGAACGGAACGAGCCTTGAGTATTACCCAGAGAAAATAACGGACTACATAACGGGAAACTACGTATACTCGACGAAGCCCCAAGTGGCCGCACACTACAAACTAACCCTTAAAACGGATTATTACGTAACCTCCGGTAAGGAGAAGATATACATAGTAAACACGAGCCAGGCCCTCGGGGAAGGTGATTTCCCAGGTACGTTCTCAGTTCCAGTCACGTTCAACATCACAGACATGGAGAAATCCCTCAAACAGATACGTGAAGGAACTGGACTGTACCGGGCAAATGCCGATGTCTATCTCCTGGTAAGGGTTTCATCCAATGGGAGAGATGAATTCACCCAGAGAATATCCCTGGCCAGTGATACGACGGGAATGCTTACCCTAAGAGGCACCGAGAAAGAATACCAGAAAGTCGTGAGGCACGTCAACACCACGGTCAATACAGTGAACTTCCTCGGAAAGGAAGTCAACGTCTCAACCGCCAGAACCGTTTTCCCGGCAATGGCAGTGCTCTTCATCATACCACCGCTCGGGTTCGCGTACTTCTCCAGGGAGAGAAAGGTGGACGAGCTGAAGGGACTCAGAAAGTTCATAGTCGAAGGGGTCCCAAGCGATATCGGCGCAATCGACCCGGTGAACCTTGAGTCAGTTGAGGATCTGGAGAAAGTGTTCGACCTAGTCGATAAGCCAATAGTCCACTACAGGCAGGGTGACGAGGACGTCTACGCCATAGTGGACGGAGACGTAATCTATGAGTACAGGAAACCCCTGCCAGGGGAAGGGAGGGAGGCCAACTGAGGCCTTTCCCGTTCTCCCGCTTTTTTCCAATTTCCTTAACCAAAACTTTAAAAGCCCTATTCGAAAGCCTAAGCTAGAGGTTCTTAAAGAGGTAAGAGGTGGTTAGAGATGAACCCGTTCCACGAGCTTGAGCCCGGACCGGAGGTTCCAGAGGTCGTTTACGCTCTCATAGAGATTCCGAAGGGAAGCAGGAACAAGTACGAGCTCGACAAGAAGACCGGCCTTATAAAGCTCGATAGAGTGCTCTACAGCCCGTTCTTCTACCCGGTCGACTACGGAATAATCCCGCAGACCTGGTACGACGACGGAGATCCCTTCGACATCATGGTCATCATGCGCGAGCCGGTTTACCCGCTCACCCTCATAGAGGCGAGGCCAATAGGCATAATGAAGATGGAAGACTCTGGCGATAAAGACTGGAAGGTCCTCGCCGTCCCCGTTGAGGACCCGTACTTCGACGACTGGAAGGACATAGACGACGTCCCGAAGGCCTTCCTCGATGAGGTTGCCCACTTCTTCCAGAGGTACAAGGAGCTCCAGGGCAAGGTCACCCAGATAGAGGGCTGGGGCAACGCCGAGGAGGCCAAGAAGGAGATCCTCAGAGCCATCGAGCTCTACAGGGAGAAGTTCGGCAAGAAGGAGTGATTTCTTTTCCCTCTTATTCCCCCAAGGAGGTTAAGGCATGTACAAGCTCCTCAAGATTAAGGACGTCGTTAGGATTCCGCCCAGGATGTTCACCATGGAGCCCAAGGAGGCCGCAAAGCTCGTCCTCCGCGAGACCTACGAGGGTATCTACGACCGCGACGAGGGCGTTGTTTTAGCGGTCATGGACGTTGAGGACATCGGGCAGGGGGTCATCGTTCCGGGAGACGGCGCCACGTACCACGAGGTCGTCTTTAACGTCCTCGTCTGGAAGCCCGAGATGCACGAGGTCGTGGAGGGCGAGGTCATAGACGTCGCCCCGTACGGTGCCTTCATCAGGATAGGCCCGATGGACGGTCTCGTCCACATCAGCCAGCTCATGGACGACTACGTCGTCTTCGACGAGAAGAACAAGCAGTTCATCGGCAAGGAGACCAACAGGATCCTCAAGCTCGGCGACGAGGCCAGGGCGAGGATAATAGCCGTAAGCGTCAAGAGCCGCGTTATCAGGGAGAACAAGATAGGCCTCACCATGCGCCAGCCGGGCCTCGGAAAGAGAGACTGGGTTGAGAAGGAAAAGCGCAGGGAGGCTGAGGAGTAATGGCGAAGGAGCGCGCCTGCAGGCACTGCCACTACATAACGACCGAGGACCGCTGCCCGGTCTGCGGCAGCAGGGACCTCAGCGACGAGTGGTTCGACCTCGTCATAATCACCGAGCCCGAGAAGTCGAGGATAGCGCAGAAGCTGGGGGTCAAAGTCCCCGGAAAGTACGCCATAAGGGTCAGATGATGAGGTTCGTACTAACGCCAGAGCTTAGAAGGGAACTCAAAGACCCCCTCGGAGAGCTCATCCGGGGGGAGATTCCCGAGCCGTACATCCGGCTTAAGGGTGAGCTTGAGAGGGCCGGGCACGTCGTTACTGTAGGCGATGTCGTCACGGAGAACGTCCTCAGGCTCGGGATAAGGCCGAGCATAGCCATATACGACCACAGAACCAAAAGGCACGAGTACAACCCGGATATCGAGACGGGTTCGGTCGTGATGACCGTCCAGAACCCGGCCGGAACCATAACGAAAGCTTTATTAAACGCAATCAGAAAGGGCTTTGGACTGGCCGCGAGGGGCAGGCGTGTTTACATAAAGGTGTACGGAGAGGAGGACCTGGCGGCGATTCCCGCCGTGCTCTACGCCCCAGAGGGCACCCTCGTGCTCTACGGCCAGCCGGACGAGGGAGTAGTGCTTATAAAGGTAACCCCCGAATGCAAGCTCAAGTGTGGAAAGCTCATGTCGAAGATGGAGGTGATTCACGATGGAGATTAAGGTTACCGAGATAAGGGAGAACAAGCTCCTCGGAAGGAAGGAGATATACTTCGATGTCATCCACGAGGGCGAGCCGACGCCGAGCAGGGCCGACGTCAAGGGCAAGCTCGTTGCCATGCTCGACCTCAACCCGGAGACGGTCGTGCTCCAGTACATAAGGAGCTACTTCGGTAGCCGCGTCAGCAGGGGCTACGCCAAGGCCTACGAGAGCAGGGAGAGAATGCTCTACATCGAGCCGGAATACATTCTCGTTAGGGACGGCCTCATTCAGAAGGAGGAGGAGTGAGGTGGTTTAGATGGCTAAGGGCAAGAAGACCAGCCAGAAGTGGAAGCTCTACGAGGTTCAGGGCGGAAAGGTCAAGAGGAAGGGCAAGTTCTGCCCGCGCTGCGGTCCGGGCGTCTTCATGGCCGAGCACAAGGACCGCTGGAGCTGCGGCCGCTGCGGCTACACCGAGTGGAAGAGGAAGTGATTTTTCTCCTTCCTCCGGCTTTTCTACACCCCCGTTAACATCAAAAGGGACGTTGCGGTAGATGGTACCATGCCCACCTACTACAGCATCAAGCTCAAGCTCCACCCCCAGGTCTACGAGCCGGCGGAGGACACCTTCCTCCTTGCCGAGAACCTCGCGGTTAGGGAAGGCGACCTGGCCCTCGACGTCGGCACTGGAACTGGGCTTATAGCACTCCTGATGGCAAGAAAAGCCCGCTCCGTCCTGGGAGTGGACATCAATCCGCTGGCCGTTGAGCTGGCGGGGGAGAACGCGAGGATAAACGGCATCAAAAACGTCGAGTTTCGCGTGAGCGACCTCTTCGAGAACGTTTCCGGAAAGTTCGACGTGATAACCTTCAACGCCCCCTACCTGCCCGGCGAGCCGGAGGAGCCGATAGACCTGGCGCTGGTTGGAGGCGAGGGCGGCAGGGAAGTTCTCGACAGGTTTATCCGGGAAGTTCCAGCGTATCTCAAGCCCGGCGGAACCGTCCAGATAGTTCAGAGCTCGATAACCGGAGTGGAAGAAACGCTGAGAAGGCTGGAGAAAGCTGGATTGAGGGGAAAAATAGCCGCTAGGGTGCACGTCTTTTTCGAGGACATAGTGCTGATAAACGCCACTACGCGAGGCGGTGACGTTTGATCTCAAAGAGGAGCTTCACCTTCGGCCTCTCAGGGAAGCCCACATCCTCCTCGAAGAAGTCTATTTCAATCTCCCTTGCCTTAATCTCCTGGCGCGGTTTTATGTGTCCAAACATGGAGGTAGAATCAACGGGCAGCTTTTAAAGTTTTCGCACATTGCCGAAGTGTTTTTCGACGATAAAATATCCACACACCCGACCCATCACCTTTTTAAAAGGCTCGCCCAAAGCCAACCCGGAGAGATGAATTAGGTGAGGCTAATGGCGTTAACGTTCAAGTCCAACCCCAACATGCCGGAGGAGATAGCGAGTCTCTTCAGGAAGCAGCACTACGCTCTCGTTGGCAGGCACAGCTCGGTAAAGCTCTGCCACTGGCTCAAGGAGAGCATAAAGCACGACCGCTTCTGCTACAAGCAGAAGTTCTACAACATACACTCCCACCGCTGCCTGCAGATGACGCCGGTTACGGCGTGGTGCACCCACAACTGCATATTCTGCTGGCGCCCGATGGAGGGCTTCCTCGGAACCGAGCTCCCGGAGCCATGGGACGACCCGGCCTTCATCGTCGAGGAGAGCATAAAGGCCCAGCGCAAGCTCCTCGTCGGCTACAAGGGCATGCCAGGCATAAACATGAAGAAGTTCGAGGAGGCATGGAACCCGAAGCACGCCGCTATAAGTCTCTCCGGCGAGCCGATGCTGTACCCCTACATGGGCGACCTGGTTGAGGAGTTCCACAAGCGCGGTTTCACGACCTTCATCGTCACCAACGGAACCGTTCCGGAGAGACTCGAGGAGATGAAGAAAGAGGACAAGCTGCCGAGCCAGCTCTACGTCTCCCTCACCGCCCCGGACCTCGAGACCTACAACCGTGTGAACGTCCCGATGATTCCCGACGGCTGGGAGAAGATAAAGGAGACGCTCAGGCTCATGAACGACGCCCAGACCAGGACGGTGATAAGGCTCACCCTCGTCAAGGGCGAGAACATGACCAACCCAGAGGGCTACGCGGAGCTGATAAAGCTCGCCAACCCGATGTTCGTCGAGGCGAAAGCTTACATGTTCGTGGGCTTCTCCCGCAACAGGCTCACCATCAACAACATGCCGCGGCACGAGGAGATCAGAGCCTTTGCAGAGGAGCTGGTGAAGCACCTGCCCGGCTACCACATCGAGGACGAGTACGAGCCGAGCAGGGTCGTTCTCATAATGCGCGACGACGTCGATTCCCACGGAACCAGAATCGGCGGCAGATTCATAAAGCACTGACCGTCCTTTCTTTTTATTCCGCAGGAATATGGAAAAAGTTTATTTATTTTCATCCCCTAGTGGACAGTTAGAGGTGTACGGGAATGAAGAGGACGTTAACCGCTGTAATTCTGTTCATGCTCCTTGTGCTCCCATATACCAGTGCCGCGAGTGTAATAGACGAGTCCCTTGGATTCATCAGTTACACGGTGGCCGACACAAACGAGATTCCAAAAAAGGCCCTGCTCTTAACTGCCCTCGTTTCCACAGTCGGGAAGGCCCGAAACAGTACCGACGCACTCTCAACTGTGATGGACGTCACGAAGGAGCTTCTCGAAATCCAGAACCCGGATGGGGGCTGGGGCCACTACCGGGGTGAGGTGAGTACCCCCCAGGATACTGCAACCGTTCTGATTGCCCTTGGGGCCGTTATGGAGCTTATAAAGGATTACCCTACCGGAATCAGCGAAAACGACATTGAAGTAGCGATCAGGGATGGCAGGACGTATCTTCTAACAGCGTTCAATGGGGAGGGATGGGGATACCTGGCGGACTCCCCCACGGAGTTCTACCCGACCGCACTCTCACTCTGGGCGCTTGGAACCACGGGTCTAACGCCCGAGAAAAGCATCGCGGTCGAAGCCGGGGCCGAATACCTGGAGAGAGCCAGGGATTTGAGGCCGGACTACCTCGCTCTCAGGCTCATAGCGTTTAAAGCCATTGGTTACGGAAACGTAACCGCGGACCTGGAGAGGTGCAAGGAACTCCTGTCCTCCGCCGGACTCAACGAAAGGGAGAGGGCCATGCTCACGTACGCCCTGGTTCTCTACGAGCCGCTGAGTTTTGACACCGGCCGGGCCCTGACGGTTCTCGAACTGACCGGCAACGACAACGGGACGTATTATCTAACCAGCAAGGAGGGCCCGTTCCTCGATACGGACTCCATCACCCCCACCGCCTACGCGGTTATGGCGTTCTCCAGCGTGGCCGACAGGCTCTCAGGGAACTTCACCAACCCCAAGGGGGAGCTGTGTTCAGCGCTGGCCGAAGGCCAGAACCCCGACGGAAGCTGGGGAATCCACCCCGGAACCCACGGATCGGCAAAGGCAACCTACTACGCGGTTCGGGCGCTGAAGACATGCACCCCCGTGCCGGAAGGTGTTGATCGGGCCATAGAATGGGCGCGGGAGCACCTTACAGATGCCAAGGACGATGCGGTACTCCACGGGACAGTGACCGAGGAGTACTACTACACGGTCAAACTTCTCGCGGAGTTTGGCGATTTAAGCGACGACGAAAAGGAGGAACTCCTGAACTTCACACGCTCCATGGAGGTCTTTCCTGGCAGGTGGGCCGGGTACTTCTCCATACCCCAGCCGTACGAAACGGCAATGGGCCTTGACCTGCTGCTGGAGCTCGGCGCGAAGGGAGACGACATAAACGCCTCCGGGGAGTGGCTCCTCTCCGTGACCCCGGACGGATGGGGCATAATACTCAACCACCTGCTGGGCGTCATGGTCGGAAAGAACGTCCCAACCACGGTGGAGGCTCTGGAGTCCCTCATTAGGGTCGCGGATATTGAAAAGCTGCGCCCGCACTCGGACTGGCTGATGGCCCAGAGACTCGACGACGGCTCCTGGGGACACTTTGGCAGAAGTGAAAACATCCTGGGGGAGGTCTCATACGGTGTGGGTTCGATGGAGTACACAGTCCGGGCCGCGGAGATCCTTGACGCCCTTGGATACGACGTAAAGAACGACGCCCTAAAGTGGGTCATTGACAACCTCCACAACGGGACGAAAACGACCGTGGACACCGCCCTTGCCCTTGAGTTCATCAAAGACGTCAAGTTCCTGCCGGAGGTAACCCTCTACGAGACCATAACCGCCCTCCGCGGTGGATTGTGGGAACTTCACTACACCGGGGAATACCAGACGGTCGCCGAGACCATCGCACCCCAGCTCGAGGAACTCGGATCGAGTGTGGACCTGAAGGGGAGAGTTTCCAAGGTGGAAGATGGAAACCACATCTTCTTAGCCGCCCCCGGCGACATCAACGTCTCGAGGTACAACGGCGAGGTAACCCTCAAGGTCAGGGGGCAGCTGGTGACGGTAAACGGCAGAACGTATCCCCTGGCCAGCACCATAGTCATAATACCCGGCAGGACTCAGGACGGCCACGTGCTGATGGTTCTCTTCGCCGAGCAGAGCAGCGGGGCCGTGGAGCTCGTATTTACCTCCGGCCTCTTCAAATACTTCCACGGAAAATACCTGGTGCTCGAGGCGAAGGACTCCAACGGAAACGGCGTCATTGACCCCAACGAGATAAAGCTCCTGGACGCGGGGTGATAGGAAGGTGAGGGCTCTAATCATAGGGGTCGGCCAGTGCGGGACTAAAATCGCCGACCTCTTTTCCCTCGTCGATTTTGAGGCGCTCGCCCTGAACACATCCAGGGGCGACCTGGAGTACCTCAAGCATGTCCCCCCCGAGAGGAGGATACTCATAGGAGAGAACCTGACCGGCGGCAAGGGGGTCAATGCAAACCCAATACTCGGCAGGGAGGCCATGAAGCGCGATTTGCCCCTCGTCATGCGCAAGATAGGCTCAATAATCGGCTACGAGGACGTGGACATATTCTTCCTGACCTTCGGCTTCGGCGGCGGAACCGGCGCCGGAGGAACTCCAGTTCTGGCCGAGGCGCTCAAGGAAGAGTACCCCGATTCCCTGGTGGTGGCCATCGGAGCGCTCCCCCTCAGGGAGGAGGGAATAAGGCCTACCATCAACGCAGCCATAACCATCGACAAGCTCTCAAAGATCGCCGATTCCATAATAGCCATAGACAACAACAAACTCAAGGAAGGCTCCGACGATATAAGCAGGGCCTACGAGAGGATAAACTACACTATCGTTGAGAGGATAGCGTCACTTTTGGCCCTGGTAGACGTTCCTGGAGAGCAGACCCTCGACGCCAGCGATTTAAAGTTCGTCCTCAAGGCCTTCGGAAGCTTTGCAACCGTCGGCTACGCCAAGGCCGACGCTAACAAGGTCAAAAGCCTCTCTAGGCTCATCACCCGGTCCTTCGAGAGCGAGGGCCTGTACCTTGACGCCAACATAGAGTCCGCCCTTTACGGACTCGTGGCGGTTCACGGCCCTCCTGAAGTCCTGAAGGCCACAGACATATTCGAGGCGCTCAACTACCTCACCAACAAGATAAGGGGCAAGCAGATATTCCGCGGCTTCTACCCGGACCCGCGCGAGAGGGAGGTGGAAGTTGTAACCCTCCTCAGCGGCATCTACGAGAGCAGGAGCATCGAGGACATCATCATCACCGCCAAGCGGTACGCCCGGTCCTTCATGGAGGCGAAGGAGAAAGCGGAGAACAAAAAGAAGGAGCTCCTGAGCGGCCTGCCCGACTTCGATGACGTGTACGCCAAGGGTGGGAGTGAGCTGAAGGAAATCCCCTACAGAGAGTACCCCGATATCGAAGGTATAGGCAAGAGGCTCCGGAGGGAGAAGGATGACTGAGCCGATAAAGGACTCCGTCGAGGTTGCTCTGGACTTAGATGAGAAGGAGGTCTACGCCCATATCGCCCATGAGAGTGCCGAGGACATAATCAGAATAATCTCCTCCCTCGATGCCGAGAGGGCGAGGCTCCACGGGGAGGTCATCTACTACAAGGACGACTGGGACGACCTCATCCGGGAGAGAATGGCAAAGGGAAAGCGCCACACAGCCTTTGATTTCTACAACCCCTCACTGCTTGACATCTGGGAGGGGAAGGTTAAGGAGATTAAAGAGGCAAAGAAGCGGGAGAAGGGCGTGTATGCCGCCATAGGTGCAGCAATAGGTGCGACTGCGCTCGCGTCCCTCCTCACAGGTCAGCCATACTTAATCATCGGGCTTGCGATACTGCCAGCGGTTCTTCTGATCAGGGATTCCACCCGCGAGAAGCTTGATTTAATCTACTACGAGCTGACGCAGTTCTTCATTGACGAACTGGCCGAGCTGGTGGAGAAGCACTCCCTTCAGCCGGAGAGGTACAAGTTCAAGATATTCAGCGGGGACTACTTTGGCGTTGAGATCTTCAAAACGCCGGCCGGCATTTTTGCGGTTGTGGGTGCCAAATCTAGGGAGCAACCATTAAATATATCGTCCACCCAGTATTTCTTGGAGTGAGAGGGATGAGGAATAAAAAGGTTAGGGGCCAGGTTACCCTGGAGTTCCTGTTCATATTCGGGCTACTCACGATACTGCTGCTATACTCGGTGAGGAATACCTCATTCAGCGAGGGCTCGCCATCTGTGGAGAACCTTCGTATTCAGGTGGCCCTCGAGGAGAAAAGCCTGGCCAATGCCATAGCCAACACGATAAGCCAAGTTTACGCCCAGGGGCTTGGTTCGAAGGCGACGACGTACGTTAAGGTTACGTATCTAAACAAGGAGAGCTACTTAAGCAGAGCCTACGGCTACGAACAGCCCATTGTGAAGATTTTCATGATAAATGCATCTGACAGAAACAATCCGTCGGGGATTTCCGCCGGAATCCTAGTATCGGTGACCGAAAACAGGGAGGGGCCAGCAGTAAGTGGGGACGACAAAAACGCCTTTTTCACACCAATGCTCTACAATTACACCGGAAATGCGATAAAAGTTAAGTTCTTTTCGGAGGAGGACACAAGGACCCCAAAAATATCTGACATACCCTCTGACCTGAGGATAGTCGTTGAATGGAACCCGGATGAACCCGCCGATATGGAGTACAACGAAACGAGCGGAACGCTCTGGATAAACATCAATCCGGGTGGATAACATGAGGGCACAGCTGAGCCTCGACCTGCTCTTCGCGGTAACTCTCATCATGCTCACCGTGGTGAGCCTCATAAACCTGTCCAATCAGGAAATAATGGGGGCGAAGACCTTCGACAAACAGACGAGGCTCAAGGTTTTCGCCATCGACCTAAGAGACACTGTGACGAAGGCGTATTCGGCAGGCCCGGGCTTTTCGGTGAGAAAGGACTTCCCGATTCCCCTTGCCGGAAGCGATGTCGTTACCGTGACCCTCAATGCTACTTCCAACATGCTTAAAGTCGATGCACTGATCTCCGGAAGAAGATACGTGACCTACGAGAGCATCCCCGTGCCGGTGAAGAGGACAACGACCGTTCAAATAATTCCAGGGAGAACCAGTCTATGGGTGGTCGTTGGATTGGATTCAAGCGGTGAGAGGTATGTCGAGATCAGAGAGGCGCCTTAAGGCCCAAACGTCACTGGAGGTGCTGTTCATACTGGCCATAATACTCGGAGGGGTAGTCTTTACCATGAGAATATACATAAAACAGAACTCGGACACGCTCCTCATAGCCGGAGTTAGGGACGCCTCTTCGCGGGCGGCGGCTTACATTTCCACAGGCGTTGAGGTAGACGGGAGCGTCTACGCGCCCCTAAACGAGGTGATGGAGAACTACACAGGCTTTAAGCCGGTGTCCTTCAGGTTTGCGGGGCTGAAAACCCAGCTCGAAACTGAGGGGAAGGTCGTTCTTCTCATAAAATTTGAGCACGACCTGTACCTTTCGGAGGGTGAGAACGAAAAGATAGCCGGCGCCATCGGGGAGTTTATGGTGGACTATCTAGACCTGTCACGGGACTTCACCCTGCGGGATGGGAAGCTGTACCAAGGCGGGAGAGAGGTCGAGTTCAACGTTACCGTGAACGGAGACTGGGTGGTGGTACCGTGAGGAGGGGCCAGCTCTTCTCTATGGACGCCCTGCTCTCACTGGTTCTTGTCATAATGATACTCGGCACCGTCTCCGCAACATCTGAGAGCCTGAGGAGCGAGATAAACTCCCTGGTGAGCTGGTACGGGAGAACAAACATAGCCGACAATATGCTGGATGTTCTTACCAAGACACCAGGGGAGCCGGAGGATTGGGACGAAAACATTCAGGAAATGAAGTATCCAGGATGGAGGGAAGATAACTCACATGAGGTATCGTGCACTAAAATTAGGAGATTCATTGAACTTTTGGAAAAGGGAAACCAAAACGAGTATAACTTTCTAAAAAATCTAAGCCAGAATAATAATTTTTACGTTAATATTTATATTCCCGAACCTGTTATTATAGTCAACTTCAGTGGATCAGGTTTTTGTAACATCACTAAAGATACCTTTATTGATGAGTCTACGAGTTTAACCTGCGACCCATTTCAGGCATATGGGGATGTAACTCTTTACGTTAAGGGGAACCTCTGTCTCCTCCCTGGATCATTATACGTGCAAAGTTCTTCCACTGCAGGGTTTAAACTCAAAGTTGGGTATGATCCTAACACAGGAGAACTCAGCACTCCTTACAACATAATTATCTCAGATTCACTGAAGATAACCCCAAACTCAAGGGGAACTGTTCATATTGCAACGACAGGTAACTTAATAATAAAAAACTCCAATCTTGAATACCCCCTGATAGAAAATCAAGCCCCAGGAGACGTGACGTATTCCATACAGCTAAGAGGTATCCTCTATGTTAACGTCGATGGAACTTGGTATGCTGCGGTTAGTAGTTCAGGAGCAGACACTTATGTAGCCCAAGCTCATTGGTACAAATTTATTCAAGATCAATGGGCTGATGCCTCAGGAGATGTAAATGTTGCTAGCGGAACATGGATTGTTTACATACTTGGGCATCCAATCGCCGAAGGATATAAGGTCTCCGTTGCAGGCACATTTGAAAAGCTCGTTAATCCATCTGATTTTCCAACGTGCCAGGTAGTTCCAACCTCAATAAGCTCAGTTAAAGTTCAGATTCCAACCGTTGGAAACTTTTCAAAGCCAACATGGAACTTCTCGTATATTAACGGGAAGTTCTCATTAGGAGGCAAAATGAACACTAAAAATGCCTCATGGGTCACTAATTCTCGCAGGATTATTGTAATCAACACTAGAGTATACAACAACACCATTCCACTAATCAAAAATGGAACCAAACTCCTAGATGGGTCAATAAAATATCCCATTCAGCCATCAGTCAATTTTGAGATAGAGGTCAATGACACAAAGGGATACGCAATTTTAGTTGCGGTGAACGGAGAAGAATCAAGCGCAATATTAATCAGCAAATCGGATAACAAGCTGGAGGTTACTGTATACTCCTTTGATTCCTCTGGAGATTTAAGGGCAGTACACACCTACACAGGGGAATCAACAGTTAAAGTTCCCTGGAGCGATTTATTCAGCAAGCCTAGTTCTATTGTCCAGCTTTGGTTATATAGAACATATTTCACCAATGCGAGGATTATAGACAACGGAATTAAGCCATACCTTGAGTATAGATACATCGTGGGTAAGGTTGAAATATGGATATGGCCAAGGGGATGATAACATGAAAAAGAGGGGATTCATCTTCACGCTTGACGCCTTACTCTCACTCGTCTTGATTTCAATATTTGTAGTAGGGATTGTTGCCTCACAATCCCAGCTCCAATCCGTGTATAAGACGTCTGCTCGGTTACAGAACAAAAACCTCGCCCAAGATACGTTGCTCGTTTTACGGACGGTTCCATTGAATCAGTTAGTCCCGCCAAATACTATCAATGAATGGCTCGAAGATGGAACGCTTAACACAACTCTTGTAAGCCCCGACATGACCCCACTTGATATAGCCTCCGCTTATTGGGCAGTGACTCCGATATATGGTAGCAAGTTCAAAGAGAAAGCAGCCAAAATACTAGGATACATCCTGAATTCCACCATCGGGGATTATAACTATGAACTTCTGATAAACAACTGGACAAATCCATTTATGACAAGAGGAACAGAAACCTATAACCAAGCTGAGGATGTCTCTGCCTCCACTATAACACTAAGCGGATATGAATATAATAAAACACCTTCAGGTTTTATGGCTAGATTGTATCTAGCTCAAATAACAAAGCAGGATGAATATATATACATGAGTGATGCGGTGTTGAGTTATCCATATTTCACTGGCGAATGGATACTAGGGATAATCCCAAAGTTTGACCAAGCTCCCATTGAGTTCTCATACAGCTTCAACATAAACTCCCTAACGGACCCTCAAAATAAAGTAAGCAGTACATTACTTTTCGAACCATTTAGGCTTACTAAAGTCAAATTCGAAATATGTAGCAATCAGATATGTAACCTCTTAGAAGATCTTTTGGAAAATGTCTTTGGTTACTTAGGGTCTAAACTATCTGAGACCAAAATTTCAGTGAACATAAATGGGAACCCTCTAATAGTAAACGGAAAATCCTACGGATCACCCACGCAAATAGGGTCTGTCCATCTTAAGGTAACAGACAATAGTCTTCAAGATCCCCAGACAAATAATCTCCTCGAAATAATCCAGAAACAAAATGTTTTCAGATTCTACGTTGAGCCATATAAGATCAACTTCTTAGGAATATCATTGCCTTTCTATGCAATCGGAGATAGCGGTGCTAGCCATGTGATAATTGTGTACAATGTAACAAAATTTAACACAATGGAGTTTCCCCATAGATTTTACTTTCCCACGGTTGTTTCAAACGGAAACCCCACCCAAATAGAAAAAGCAATATTCATCCCATTTAACATAACAGACATAACCGTTAGAGCAAAAATCGACGGAGTAGATTCTAACAAGGTTAAACTGTTCCTCAAAATCAAGGACAGAACGATCGATATTGGACACCCAACAGGGGTTGGCGATTACTTCATGTGGAAAATACCCACCTCACTGCTACCTAATCTTACTAACCAATACTTCTCGATAGTCATAGGAGTAGGATTAGAGAAGTACTTAAAGTATCCTGTGATAGACTTTTCAAATCCCGAAGAACTTCCTGAAACCCATTTCAAACTTTATGGCAACGAGTCCTACGTAGAAGTCAAGTACAATCCCAAAGTTCAATACTCAATACACACAATATCTCTCACCAGACCAATCAGGGTACATGCCAACGAATGTGACGCTGATTCTGGTGTGGATCTTGAAGGAGAGTACTGTAGACACTTAGAATTTTCGTTTGACGTTCCCCCGAATATCACCCCGATCTGGACAAAGTTCCAGTTTACATACTATCACGATGTAACTAAGGATCCAACTTCTCAGAGAGTTTCAATTTCAAACAGCAAGATAGGAACCGTAGACTTGTTCTGCTACAATATTCCAGACTGTAATACACAACGGGATATAATAGAAACTTTCAATCACTGGGGCTATGGCATCTGGACACGGGCAAACGACGGTTCGATAGTTAAACCCACTATGGCCCCCGGGGAAAACAAGTTCATCCTTGACTTTGGAGATGGATTCTACGTCTCAAAAGACAATTCAATAGGTGAAACTCTTATCCTGCTGGACAGCTATGTTCCGTACGGGGACATCTTCCCATACCTGCTTCAGGAATACCCCAGATATACTGGATACAATTTAACTTACTATTATCAAGACATAAGTGGAACAGTAAGATCAGACAACCTTCTCATTGGAGTCGCATACGTTACCAACGTTAAATATCTCAATGTAGATATCGATGATATAATAAACGATGGAACCTATAAGAAATACGCCTTGGACGATGCCATAGTCAGGCTCTTCCAAAAGCTCGGTGGAATTGAAAAAAACGGGCACCACCTAGTCATTCCAATAAAACTCGATTCAACGGTCTCGGACGTTGTGCCTCTCCAGAGGGTCCCCTCGCTTTATACACCAATTCAAGTAACCTTAAGGATTTGGAGGGAGAACGGATGAGAAGACGAGCTTTCCTTATAAATTCATCCGTACTTATACTCCTGATTCCTCTCATGTTACTCATGGCCACCTATGAAGAGGTGTCATATCAGGTAGTTCAAGCCCAAGGGGAGAGAATCCAAATAGACCGTACGTCCCAAGTTTTGGAGTACTTAGAAGCGGACTTTAAAAAGGCCCTTGAGATTTCAGCTAGAAGGGCCATAATATCCACAACGGAATACGTTGCCACTAAGGATTTTATTCAGGGACAGAGAGCAAACGATACAATAGCACAGCTCATAGTTTGGGGACAATCCTCCCTTGGCATTGAGAGCGACCAGAATCTCAAAATTTGGTTATCCAACATAACAGAAATTCTCGCCAAGCAGGGATTTGTAGTTTCTCCCTCAGTCAGTGAGATACTCTCCGAAATGACGATAACAGTTGCTCCTTTGGATTCATTCAGAGTAGCAGTAATAGCAAGACTGCCGGAGATAACTATAATGGACAGCTCAGGTAGCGTGATATATAGCGGGACAATTCCAAGTAACAGAAACGCAACAGCCATCATCAGTATCGAGGGTGTAGAAGACACATTCATTTCCAGGGAGACATACGACCTGTATCACAGGCTCATAAAAGCCTGTATGTTCCCTTATCCAGAGTTAACAGGAAGCCCAATTATACGCCTTAATGGAACCGGTAGTAGTCCCCAAGAGATAATAACAGGGATATACGGAGAGACTATTCAGTTCAATGAGACACGCATATGGACATATAGCGACACAGGTATTCAGGTGACAATAACAGAATTAGATCAAGACCCCACTGAAATTATCAAAAATGGTGACACCGGTGTCTTAGTATTTGATGACATAGGTGAAACAACGGGTCCTAAGGCATGGTCAGTAACAACCCAAGATGAGTGGGAGAACAACACCGATTCGGGAACCCATTACAATATATTTAGTGAAGGATTGACCATTGGGAAACATTGGAGAGTGCTGTGGAACGATCCAAACCTCTACCACGTATCTGGGGACAAATATCGCAGAATTATCACCCTCCCGGCCATTCCAAAGGCGATAGAATATAGATGGGACACTGAGCTAAAGGTGGACAGAAAATGGTGGAATCCCAAAGCGAGAATTAAATTAAAGCTATCATCGGAAGTAGAGGTTACAACTAAAAAGACAACGTGGGATCATCATACTATCCAATTCACTGAAACCCCTTCTAAAAGAGATATATTTCTAAGGGGAGACACTCTATTCGGATTGGATACTGCAACTGGATACACACAGAACAACGTAATAACTGGTTATGTATATTACACAAACGGAGGATGGATATCAAAGGTCTGGAATCCCCGCTTAACCAGGCCAGCCCAGATACAGAGCCTCAACGTTACGACTTCCATCGGCAATTTCGAGATAATCTATTTGGAAGTAGGGGTAGACACCAACGGGGACGAGGTTATGGACTACTGGACATCCCCATTATATTTGCATAATGGATTCAACTCATTAACACTGTACGATATAAATCTCCCAGAGGGATACACATGGCAAATAAAATTTAAACTTAAAACCACCGATCCCAACGATCTAAGTCATGCTCCCAGTGTGGTGAATTACACTCTAAAAGTCAAACCTTCTGAAACGCCGTCAGGACCTAACGCACGTGCCTACGACATCCAGTCCTTTGTAAGCTGCCTTGAAAATGGCTATTACTTCGGCCTCTACAATGCCCCCTCATTCTTTGAGAGACTGGAAGGAAACTTTGATCCAGCGGTACATAGAGAATACGAAGAGCTTGCCAACAGAACACAAGACCTCCTTGGAGTCTCAACCGACGGACAGCACTATCCTATAGGACTTGTCAGTTTTATCCTACCCTCACAGGATAAGATCAAGCTTATACTAGCAACTGCAGGACTTGATCCTAAGAATCCAAATCCAGATGGTCAGAGTTGTCTCGACTATTACTTCCTTAAATATTACTTAGAGAACGACCCTCTGGCAAAACGGGAAGGATACAAAATGTACGGAGTCTCTGCGGGAACCGTCGTGATAGACAACAACTTCTACATAGATCGGAAAACAGCGTTGGCAATATTCGGAAACGACCTTACTGCGACAAACGATCTGCTAACGACGGGGTGATAAAATGAACCCCCTAGAATTTCTATACAACATTGGGGAAAGGGCAGAAGTTCTCTCAAAGAGAATCATGGAGATTATCAAACCATTCCCTAATGAAAAACCATCAGCTTTTAGGGTTACAAGACACTTAATGAGGGAAGGGCTAAGCATCCATGAACTACTGAGTCTGAATCTACAAATGACTTTTGTTGTTTACCTTATCTTAAACCTACTTATAATCCTCATAGGGCTTAAGTGGTACTGGTTGCTAGGTATTTACATCATCTATCTTTTGTATACTAGATTGATAATAGTCAAAAATTGGGAATTTTTTGTTGATCCAGAACCATACAGGTTCTTTTATTATACTATCTCATTTTTATCTCTCCTCGCCTTCTTGGGCTATTCTCTGCTTAGGGAACTCTCCCCCGGGATCTACTATTACTACGGCTACATAGTGGCCGTCGCGCTCACGGTCTTTCTCTTCCGCCATTATTTCAAAAGCAAATACGGGAGGGACTACACCTACGGCATCGTTGAAGAGATTAAAGGTGGCCTCGTTAGGGTCTTCATCCACGACGACATAGCGGCCAACATCAAGCCGGGCTTCTACTGGCTCCCGGCGGTCGAGGAAGCGGAGCCTGGAAGAGTTGTGAAGGTTCTCGCAGAGGATAGAACCTTCAGGAGCGCCAGACCCGTAAGGATACTGGAAGTATACCTTGGTCAGTCCTCCCAGAGCTCGACCGAACCGAAGGAAGAAACCGAATGAAGCACGAGGAGATATACCGAGTGGCAGGGCTCGACGAGGTTCGTCTTGACGAATCCCTCACCGTTTTTCTTTATCTCCAGGGGCTCGACACCGTGGCATTCCGGGAGGACTATGACTGCATCCTCGCCCTCAAGGAAATGGAAGCCGAGTCCCTCACAGACATTTTCCAGGAACTCCCTGAACTCATTCCACCTTTCAATCCTGGTGCTGTAGTACACCGTGTGTCCCAAGCTATCACCCAAGATAGTAACTCAAACAATCTTAAAAAGTTTTTGGAGTTGAAACTCGGATAAGTAAGTGGTAAAGTTTAAACAACCATCTGCCCCTGAAAAAAGAAGCGATGATGAGAGAACCCGTTGCTGAAAAATGAGGAGAGTACCAACCAGCAGAGCCTAAAGCTCCCCGCAGAGCTCCGCAAAGTTGCGGTATATATCCGCCCCCCTCTCCGTGTGGGCAACCTCCGGATGGAACTGAACGCCGTAGATTGGAAGGCTCTCATGCTTCATGGCCTCGACCGGACAGGTCTCACTCCTGGCCAAGAGCCTGAAGCCCTCAGGAAGCTCCTTCACCTCGTCCATGTGGCTCTCCCAGACCCTGAGCCTCTCTGGGAAGCCCTTAAAGAGGTCATTCTCCTCAAGGATTTCAATCTCAACGAGGCTGTACTCGGCCTTTTCTCCCTTTCCAACCTTCCCGCCAAAGTGCTTCGCTATCAGCTGGTGGCCGAGGCATATGCCAAGGATGGGGACGTTGAACTCGTCGTAGTGCTCCAGGATGGCGGAGCAGTTGCCGGTCTTCTCGATGTCCGGGCCGCCAGAGAAGATTATGCCCTTCGGCTTCATTGCCTTTATCCCCTCGAGAGGTGTCGTGTTGGGGATTATCTTTGCCTCAACGCCGAGGTATCTCAGAGTCCTCCATATCCTGTGGACGTATTGCCCGCCGTTGTCCATTATGACTATCATCCGCTCACCTCCAGGAGTTTGAAGAAGGCATCGGATTCTTCGAGGATGTAATACACGTCAAGGCCTGAACCTCTGGCATTCTCTACCATTCTCCTGTCATTGGTCAGCAGAATGCCTCCAACAATCATCGCGGTTGAAATGTAGTAAGTGTCAGCCGCCCTCGAATGAAGCCCAAAGGCCAGTTCAACGGCCTCGTCAAAGAACTCACTTTCCCCAACCAGGTTAAAGAAATCGAAAACCTCCAGGAAACCCCTGACCTTTTCCTCCGGTGTAAACCTGGACAGGACGTTCACGAACTCGATCATGCATATCCTGGGAACGTAGATCTCGTGGCCTTCAATCGCTTCAAAGACCTTCAGCGCAAGCCTTCGCCGTTCCTCGTTAAATTTGGAGAAAGCGTCAATGAGTAGGGAAGCGTCAACGACGAACCTCATGACTACTCCCTCACCCGTGCCAAGATTTCGAGGGGATCCTCCGCTGGTCTTTCAAGTTCCCCCTCGACGCTCCTGAGGAATCCGGCCAACCCAGTGCTCAGAATCCTCACCCTGAGTCTCTGCCCTTCCTTGAGCTTGAGGGGCTTCAGCGGCCTCAGCACGCCGTTCTCGTAAACCACCTCGATAATCTCCCCCATTCTCCCACCGTTTCTTTTTACGCTCAAGATGTAAATAAGGGTATCGAGTCACTCAAACTCAATCGTTGCCGGGGGCTTGTTGGTGATGTCGTAGAGCACCCTTCCAACCTCGGGTATCTCGCTCGTTATCCTGAAGGCTATCCTCTGGAGGACCTCGAAGGGAACGTTCATTGCGTTGGCCGTCATGCCGTCAAGGCTCTCAACCACACGAACCGCTATCGTTTCCTTGTAGGCCCTTATGTCGCCCTGAACGCCGACCGTCTTCACCCCCAGCAGAACGGCGAAGGCCTGCCAGGGCTTTAGACCGGCCTTCTCGATCTCCTCCTCGACTATGGCGTTCGCCTCTCTTACGATGGCAACCTTCTCCGGCGTAACTTCGCCGAGGACCCTAACTGCCAACCCCGGCCCCGGGAAGGGCATGCGGTTGTATATCTTCTCAGGCAGACCGAGTTCTTTGCCCAGCTCCCTTACCTCGTCCTTGTAGAGGTCGCGGAGCGGCTCTATCAGCTTGAGGTTGAGCCTCTCGGGCAGTCCACCAACATTGTGGTGGCTCTTAATCTTGCCCTTGCTCTCGATCCAGTCCGGGGCTATCGTCCCCTGGATTAGGAACCCGGCGTCGATCTCCCTCGCTACCTCTTCAAAGGCCTCAATGAAGACCCTGCCTATTATCTTCCTCTTCTCCTCGGGATCGGTGACACCCTTGAGCTCGCTGAAGAACCTCTCGCTGGCATCGACGTAGTGCAGGTTGAGTCCAAATTCGTCGCGGAATGTTTTGACGACGAATTCAGGTTCACCCTTCCGCATGAAGCCGGTGTTGACGAAGACCGCGTGGAGCTTATCACCTATGGCCTTGTGAGCGAGCACGGCCGCAACGGAGCTGTCAACGCCGCCGGAGAGCGCTATTATCGCCTTACCATCGCCGACCGTCTTCTTTATTTCCTCAACTTTCTCCTCGATGAACCTCTCCCACATGAGCACCACCTTTTCCAACCATTCGGACGTCAATTTATAAACCTATCCGAGCGGAAATTAGACAGTTTCACGTCAAAATTTCGTCGAGCCTGTCATCCTCCAGAGCCTCCCTCAGTTCCATCGCTATCCTCCTTCCGGTGCTGACCGGGAAATCATATCTGAGCCAGCTGTAGGGCGAGCCGTGGACGAAGGGATTGGTTCCGGCCACTATCCTGGCAGATATCTCGAAGACAACGAACTCCAGCTCCTCGGTGAAGACTCCCTCCAGACAGAACGGCCCCCACAGGCCGCCTATCAGCTCCTCCGCAGCCTCAACGACCCTCTCCCCGGCCTCGATGACGTCCATGAGGAGGCTCTCGCGGAGAACTATGGGAATGTTGCCTATCACGGTGTAGTTGGTGTTGGGTTCAAGGTCGAGCTGTTCTTTGGCGGGAATTCTGCCTATCGCGTCGGCGTTGGACTCGTAGCGCCGGTCTATGCTCATCAGCTCCAGCTCGCGGTTGAGCTTCGAGTAGAAGTAGTGGGGATAAACCGGAACGCCGAGGACGTACTCCTGAATCTGGATTCCGCTCAGCTCTTCCTTGTCCCGAACGCCGAGCCTCTCGGCCTTCCTCCAGAAGTCCTCGGAGCTCTTCGCCAGGAAGTAGCCCTTTCCACCCTTTGCCCCATGGGGCTTGACTATGACCGGCCTGTCTATCTCGTCCGGGTCATCGTAAACCCTCGGGAGACGGAGTTTAGCCTTCTCAAGCCACCTCCTCTCCAGTGAACGGTCACTCTCCCACTTCAGAACTTCTTTGTTTCCGTAGTAGGGGACGCGCATCTTTTCAACAAGCCCGATTCCAAGGTGCGCTATGAAAGAGCCGGTTGGAATGATTACCGCGTCCAGCTCCAGCAGTTCATCCTCGGGATAGCTTCCTTCGATGAAGTAATCCGCCACCGGGAAATAGCGGGTGTAGAGGGGCTTAACCCGGCTTTTTCCAAAGGCAACCGTCTCAAAGCCCTCCCCCTTTGCCCCCTTCAAAATCTGAAGGGCCGAGTGTGAAGCGTAGGTCGCTATCTTCATCCTTCCTCACCCATCAGTCTTGGCAGGGACTCATGGACTGCCCCAAGCTCTCCGAGAGACTTCCGAAGGAGCTCTCTTCCGTCCCAGAGGAAAACTGCATCACTCCCTTCTGCCTTTCCGATGACGGCGAAGTGCCTGAAGATGGCCTTAAGCTCATCGAGATTCTCCTCGGGAAAGGCAACTATGTATCTTCCGTGGCTCTCACTGAAACCTATCTCGATCGAGTTTTGGACTTCCGCCGGAACCTTTGAGAGGTCGACCGCAAAGCCCGTGTTTCCGAATAGGGCCATCTCCACGAGGGCAACGGCGATTCCTCCTCTGCTAACGTCGTGAACCGCTCTGACGAGGCCTTCCCGTATAGCCTTCAGAATTCCTTCGGCGTTGGCCTTTTCCTCGTCGAGGTTCACGCGCGGGGCAAAGCCACTTTCGACGCCGAGCCTCGCGAACAGCTCCGAGCCTCCAAGTTCGGCCTTCGTTACCCCAACGACGCCTATGAGCAGTCCATTGTCCAGCCCCATCTCCGGGATTTCCTCAAGCTTAACCTTTCCGAGGCCGGCAACGACCGGTGTCGGCTTTATCGGTTTTCCTGCAACCTCGTTGTAGAAGCTGACGTTCCCGCTGACGTACGCTAAACCGAAGGCTTTGGCAGCATCGGCCAGACCCCTCACAGTTTCGGCGAAGCTCCAGTAAACCTCGGGCCTCTCGGGCGAGGCGAAGTTGAGGTTGTCCACCAGCGCCAAAGGCTCGGCCCCGACGCTGGCAAGGTTCCTGACGACTTCAGCAACGGCCCCCATTGCGCTGTGGTATGGGTTGAGGTGGCTGTGGCCAGGATTTCCGTCGGCAGTGAAGGCCAATCCGTACTCGTCGTTGAGCTTCAGGATGGCAGCATCACGGCCGGGCTTGAGAACCGTTCTTCCCTGAACCTCGTGGTCGTACTGCTCCCAAATCCAGCGCTTGCTTACGACGTTCGGACTGCCCCAGACGAGGTCAAAGGCCTCGCTGAATGAAACGTCCGGCATCTCAGCAGGCTTTTCGATGCTGTAAGGCTTCATCTCCCACTCTACCGTCGGCACATCCGCGAGGAGTTCCACCGGAAGGTCTGCAACCTTCTCCCCATTCCAGTGTATCACAAAGCGCGGCTCCTCGATGACCTCCCCGACAACCGTCCATTCGAGGCCGTACTTTTCAAAAATCCTTCCAAGTTCCCCGACGTCCTCTGGCTTGACTGCGAAGAGCATCCTCTCCTGGCTCTCGGAAATCATCACCTCGGTAACGCTCATTCCCGGCTCGCGGAGCGGAACCCTGTCGGCATAGATTACCGCGCCGAAGCCCTTTTTGCCGGCCATCTCGGAGGCGGCGCAGGTCAAACCGCCGCCACCAAGGTCTTTGAGCGCCCTGACCTTGCCGGTGTAGACCGCCTCCAGCGTCGCCTCGATGAGCAGCTTTTCAGTGAATGGATCTGGAATCTGGACGGCAGAGCGGTCTTCCTCCTCCGCGTTCTCTCCGAGTTCCTCGCTCGCAAAGGTGACGCCGTGGATGCCATCCCTTCCTGTTCTGTTGCCGACGAGGATAAGCTTGAGACCCGGTTCAGTTACGTAGCTGTGGACGAGGTGTTCCGGCCTCATAACCCCAACGCATGCCACATTAACGAGCGTGTAGTTGTCGAGGCCCTCATCGAACTCGGTTTCCCCGCCAACCGTCGGAACGCCTATCCTGTTGCCGTAGTCGGCTATACCCTTGACGACGTACTCAAAGAGGTACCTGTTCCGCTCCTTTTCGATGGGTCCGAAGCGTATCGGGTCGAGCAGAGCAATCGGCCTCGCACCCATGCAGAGTATGTCCCTCACTATTCCGCCGACGCCCGTTGCCGCTCCGCCGTAGGGCTCGACCGCGCTCGGGTGGTTGTGGCTCTCGATTCCAACGGCTATCCATGTCCCGTCGTCGAACTTCACTATCCCGGCGTCCTCACCGGGGCCCAGAATCACGTGCTCGTTCTCCGTCGGCAGGAGCTTGAGCCAGGGCCTGCTCGACTTATACGAGGCGTGCTCGCTCCACATAACCTCAAGCATCGCCCACTCAAGTTCGTTCGGCTCCCTGCCGAGCCTTTCACGGATGAGCCTTTCCTCGTGCGGGAACATCATGAACCCTCCATTGATTGACGGATTAGTGTAAAAAAGTTTTATTTTTAAGGTTTATTTTGACAGAAAAATGTTAAACAAAAGATTATCCGAAAGCGACGGCTCTTTTAAGGCTCGTTATGTAGACAAAGTAGTGATAGTTTAGCAAGCTTTCATCCCCACCCCCCGAGGGTTTTTTCTCGAACACGTCCGGTGTTCCTGCTATTAGCATAGCAAATCCTCCTTTTGGATTCCTCAAAGCTTCGACTAGGAAAACTCCATTGGAATATTTAACGCCGTTGAGAACGACAGAATTACCCCGTATCTCTACGTATCTGTTGAGCTTGCAGGTAACGGAGGAGTTCAGCGGTGCAATGACAATGAGATTACCATTTTCGAGCTTGTCCGTGAACGTCACCTTAAAGCCCGCATTTTCAAGCATCTCAACATAGCTTTTGACGTACGTGCTCTCCGAGAGGTTTTGGGCAGCGTATACTTTAACACCATCTGCCTTGAATGCCATAAAGGCTATCCTGATAGTTGGTTCGGGAGATATGTTCTTCCAGAAGCCTTCCCCGTACCAATCCCCCATGAGCCTCGCAAGTTCGAGCATAAAGCTCTTGAAGGTTGGATATTTCTCCCTGTTGGGGAGGTAGTCCGTGAGATACACTCCGTAAACCCTTCCAACGAGATAGAACCCGAGGGCTTCTTGACTCTGTATAAATCTTTCAGCGCTCTGATTTCCCTCAGTTTTGGGGATGTAGTACGCCTCGAATGCCCTAACAAAGGTCTCATCAAGGTAGGTCTTCCAGTTGGAGTACCCCATGGGATTCATGATCTCCCTGACTGGCAAGAACATTTCAGAGTAGCCCCTGAATTCTTTGTAGTACTTGTTCACGGCAGGTTGATGAAGCTGTGGGCCATTTCGTGGACAGATGCGTTGCAGTACTGAGGTGAACCACCGGATACAGAGCAGACGCCAAGAAATGCGTAAACGGTACTATTTATCGAACCGCCGTAGTTGTAATACATCTCAAGGGGCTGAAGAATGAAAACCCACCGTTTCTGCTTCTCTCCAAAGAACTCCCCCACAAAGTGGGGAATGTCAAAGACATTCGGATTCTCTCTAAAAAACAGTCTTATCTGCTCTCTATAGAATTCCTTGTGATTCTCATAGAAGTCCAAAAAGTTCGAGTCCTGGACAAATTCTTCTATAGCTCTGGCAAGCTCGTTGAGTAGTTTTTCATTCCCGTGAACCCTTGCAATGAGGTACTCACTCCATTCCGTGGAGTTCAGCTCCAGCGCAAACTTAGGAATGGCGTCGTATGATAGGCCCGCTCTCAGGGCTTTTCTGGCGAGGAGCACCGCTTTGTGGTTCCGATAGGGGGAGAAGTAGGATTCAACTTCTCGCGCATAGGGCGTACTATTGCTGGAATCCCAGCCGGCCAAGTAGAACACAACATTTGTAAGTTCAACATAGGGGTTAATCTCAAGACAGACGTTGTCAGAGCACTTGGAAACTAGGAAGATGCCGAGTTGGAAGGTTGGCTTTGTTTGAATCCAAGGCTGACTGAGATAGTATGTAGAAAGAATTATAAGCAGGGATAAGGGCACTACCAGAGGTTTAACCTTTGGCATTTTCACCACCCGGTTGTTTTGAAATCTAAAGGAGAGAGGTGGCTCATATCTTCACCCTCACCAGCCACCTAAGCTTCTCCAGATTGATATTTGCGCTCACCAAGATTCCGTTGTCAAAGACCCAGACGGTGAGCCTCAGTATCAGGACGTTCCAGGCGATTAGGTACAGCAAAGCTCCCAGGGCTGAGGGGTAGTCTCCGGCCATGGCGCTCAGAAAAGCGTGAATTGGGGCATAACCCGGGTTTGCCTCCATAAGAAGCCCTGCAAGCCCGGAAACCTCAACGCCCGCGAAGAGCACCATCATGGGAATCAGGTAGAGGACCTCAACGAGACCCGCTATGCTGAGGGCACTCCTTACATCGAGCGTGAATAAAGACACAAGCAGGCTCGTGAGGAGCATCAGGAGGAAGAGCAGAAAGATTCCGGCGGAGAGGAAGAGGAGCGGTGCCAGACCGACGGACACGCCCTGGGGACTTCCGGAATGGGGGGCAAGTCGAGCAAAAATCCCGAATGACACTGCCAGAGAAACGAGTACGAGAACGCTGAACGCTATCGAGCCAAACACCTTGCCCAGTATTATCAACCTCCGCGAGACCGGTAGCGTGAGCAGGGTTTCGAGCGTCTTGCCTTCCTTTTCCATAGCCACGGAAGCCGCTATCGCCTGCGAGGCGTAGATTGCTATGACAAAGAGAACCAGCGGCACCGCCAGGGAGCTTTTGAGCAGGGAGGATACATACCTCGAGGGCTCAACATTCAGGACGTTCCCGCCGACCTCCATCAGAAACCTCGGTTTTATGGAGGGCAGAACTCCGCTGCCGAAACGCAGTATCAACCCCTTCAAAACTTCTACAGACCTGACCGCCTTAAAGTCAAGGGGAGATGAAAGCCTAGCCTCGATTAGCAACTCGGGGGAGCCACCCTTTTTGATGGCGTCGGAGAAGCCCGCTGGAATCACAAGGGTCACTGGTGAGCTTTCATCAACGTTAATGCCGTTCCTTTCAAGGAAGGCCACGAGGGCCCTCGAGTATTCTCCACCGTCGTTGTCAATGATCCCAACGGCAACCCTGGTGGAGTGACTCGACGACTGCACGATCCCGAAGAGAACCGGTATGATGATAAGCGGAAGCACTATGGCAGTTAGAAGCCTCCTGTCCCTGAGGACGTCCATGAGTTCCTTTTGGAACATAATCCAGAGCTCACCCATAGGTAACCCTCCGCGAGGCCTTTACGAAGACCTCCTCAAGGTTTTCCGCACCGTACTTAGCCTTCAGCTCCTCCGGCGTTCCAGTCTCAACAATCAGCCCCTTGTGCATTATCGCCACCCTGTCACAGAGGAACTCAACTTCGAGCATGTTGTGGCTCGAAACGAGAACTGAAACGCCCTGCTCACGGGAGAACTCCTTTATACGCTTCCTGATTTCGTAGGCGTTCACTATGTCGAGACCGCTTGTGGGCTCGTCGAGGATGGCCAGCCTTGGAACCACCATGAGAGCCCTCGCGAGTAGGAGCTTTCGGGTCATTCCTTTGGAGTAAGTCGCAACCTTGTCGTAGAGCCTCGTCCCGAGCCCGGCAAGCTCGACCCCGAGCTCAAGCATCTCTCCCTCGTCCTTTCCAGTCGCGTTGGAGTAGAGCCTGGCCATGAAGCGGAGGTACTCGTAGCCGGTTAGGTTTTTGTAAGCGCCGGCCTCCTCGGGCAGGTAGCTTATCAGCCTCCGGACCTTTTCAGACTCCCTGACGACGTCGTGCCCCATCATCTCGGCCCTTCCCCTATCGGGAGGGATCAGCGTTGCGAGAATCTTGAGGGTCGTGCTCTTCCCAGCTCCGTTCGGCCCGATAAGGCCGAAGATTTCACCTTTGCCGATGGAGAAGCTTATCCCCTTGAGGGCCCACACGCGTCCGTAAGCCTTTTCAAGGTTCAACACATTAACTGCCAGGTCCTTTATCATTACATATCCCTCGCACCTCTTGTTTTGTACATATACGTCATCTTAAGATATTCCTCAATACTGCCGGTTAGGGGGATGCATTCCTTCTTGGATTCCATTGCTCGGAGGGGACAACCACCCATACAAACAGGTAGAAGCCCACAACCTCTACAGTCTTCAAAATCAAATGGAGTATAAGTTATTATCCACCTGCCCACGTTTTCATTAAACCCTGAACTCACGTGTCCAACGGATTTCTCCACGATTCCAATCTCATGCCAGCACTTGTACAGGTACCCCTCCGGATCAATGCATATGTTCCCATATTTCCGTACCGCACCACAGGGGAGATATCTAGGGAACGGATATATATTCAACATAAACCCCCTTTCAATTAGTTTTTCATACAGCCGTATCTCCAGTTTGCTGTAGTCCTTGGTATTCTCTATATAACATCCCCAAGTGGAAGACGAATGCTCGTACTTTTCAAGCTTTGAAAAATATATTCGTATTTTTTCTTTGAGCCCTTCATTTTCAAGGATATCCAGTAGTTTCTCAAAGTTTCTGACCACTTCAGTATCAACGTTAACCCGAATTACGATACTAACGCCCTTATATGAGCTTAGAATTTTTATTGCTTCTATAATCCTATCGAATGTACCGCTCCCGTTTTTATATATTCTTTTTTTGTCGTGTGTTTCTCTGTCCCCGTCCAGCGTTATTTGGAATGTCCTAATTTTGAGTTTATATAGCTCCTCTGCTATCTTTGGAGTTATTAGAGTGGCGTTTGTAACCATGCCCCCAGAATAGTTAACGTTGAATCTCTCCCCGATTCTCATGAATTTCTCCGTAAGGTTTTTTATAACTGGCAAACCCAAGAGAGGTTCTCCGCCGTACCATAAAACCTCTAGTGTCCTAACATTGTTGATCTTCACAATCGTTTCCACGAAGTTCACTAGTTCAGTCTGAACCTTCTCATTCATAAGGGAGTATTCATCGAACTTTTCCCTGTTCTGGTAGCAGTAAATGCATCCAAGATTACATTTCATTGTTGGGGCTATCACTAGTCCAAGGCGGGAGGTATCTTCCTTTATTTTCTCATATCTCTGTATAATGTATTCCAGTTCATTGAAATCCTCCGGGACTATAAACATACCCCGTTTTAGGTTTTCCACAAGTTCTTTATCGGCCTCCCCAAAAGATAACTTTAAGTACTTCCGATACTCTTCAGGAGTCAATTTTGCAAGCGCACCACTTAGACCGTTGTACACCAGAACCCCATCCCGAGTGAGGGGTATCACTATGTTGTACATCGAGTGCTTCATATCACTCACCCCCAGAATCACTTTGCCTCGAATTCAACATGAATAAGCATGATATGCTCCTCCTCGTTCCTAACAACAAGATAACATGTCTCGTCGAGAGTATCGAGCTCTAATTCAACATATGAGACGTTAATCCAAGAGATAATTGGCTTAAAACCCTTGCCATGTTTATATTTTTTCAGCTCACTTTTTGTCATAACATAAGCCGAAAAGTTGCCATCAGCTTTTATATACCCCTCAACATGGGAATTTGCTGGGATATAATAGGTTTGAATACTCTTGGCGAGGTAAACACGGTTTGAGTTTTCGTACCTATGAAACGACCCAATGCAATTTGCTCCCAAAGACACACTTAATACCATTAAAATAACACTGAGGATTACTATCAAACGTTTCACTGACATCCCCCCATTATAAAAAGGTTCAGAACACATCAATCGGACAGAAGTCTGCTGGACAGAGGTCCGCAGGACAGAGGTTTATAATACATGCATCTCCCCCACATCCATTAGCCCCACATCCTCTTAGGAGGCATCTCTGAAGGCCACATCCCTGCAGCACGCATCCATCTCCACCGCATGCATCGGGAGCGACACTGTTGGTGGGCTCAACTATCCACTCCACTCATCATCACCCCCAGAACTGAATTACACATCCGTTAGCTCCACACCCATTGAGGATACACCCATCAAAGAGGCACCCGTCTCCAAGGCAGAACTCAGGCTCTGGGTTCCTAACATTTTCAGGTTCAACTATCCACTCCACGTCTTCACCCCCTTCAAGTTTTGCACTTATATCTCCGCTGAAACAATCCATAAGTTTTACTGCAACTGATTTATAAATGTCATGAAACAATTTATAAAGAAGGATGCAACGCTCAAACAAAAAAAAGCAATGTTTATAAGTAATCACGCTAACCAACTTCTGGTGGTGCAATGGTTACAGTGCAGGGCATTAGAACAATCAAGGCCTTCATCTTCATCCAAAAGGAAGTCTTCTTCTCAAGACGATTTGATTTACTTCTCCAGTTCATAGGCTTGGGCCTGAACATAATCTTCATCGGCATATTTGCCAAGCTGATAACAATCAACGCAAACATTTCCCAGTATGGCACGCCAGATTATTTGGAATACCTCCTCATAGGCTCAATAATCCACAACCTCGTTTTTCTGCCGAGGGGAAGCATCTCGTCCTTTGTTCTCGGTAGAGTTTTTCCGGTTCTTTATAACGCTCCGGCTTCACTAACTTCAATCTTCATTGGAATTAATGCCTGGCGAATTCTGTGGAATCTGGGACTAACTCTCTTAATAACCATTGCATACATCATGTTCTTTGGCTTGAGGATTCACGTTAACCTTGGCGTTGTGGTCGTCATCCTGAGCGGCATCCTGCTGATTTTTGCCCTCGACTTGTTCTCGGCGGGGTTCAGAATAGCAACCAAGGCCACCCAGGATCCGCTGAACTGGTTCTTCAACATCACGGCCCAGCTCGTCAGTGGGCTTTACTTTCCACCGGAAGAGCTCCCAAGTGGCTCCAGCCCCTGTCAAAAATACATCCCGAAACCTACATCCTCCAAATGGGCAGACTCACAATGGGTGGCGGCTACTCGTTATCCCAAATCCTGCCCAGCCTGATGAACATGCTCTTCATCACTGGAGTAATGCTCCTCGTGGGGTACTTTACCTTCAGGCGGGGTTTCAACAAGGCGAGACAGCTGGGAACGCTGGGCCACATGTGAGGTGGACCTTATGCGGGTGCACGTCCTCAAGGAGGAGTGTGAAAACGGGAAACTCGTGCTGCTCCTCAGGGTGGAGATTGAGGTAAACAGCCTGCATAAGCATGAACTGGGCGATTCGGAGAGGCAAATATTGGACTTAATCATTGACAATGGTGAAATAACTCAGAAAGAACTAAGCCAGCTGTTCGGACGGGCCAATGCCTGCAGGGCGGTAAAAGACCTCGAAAACAAGGGATTGGTTCGACGTGAGAGGAAAGGGAAAACGTACGTAATCAGGGTGGTCTGAGTGATAGAGGCGGTTAATCTGACCAAATACTACCCTCCCCCAATAAAGTCACTGTTCGATTTGAAAAGCCTTAAGGACTTCCTCAAAACACCCCGTGAAGAAATCCCGGCCCTGGTTGATATCAGCTTTAAAGTCAAAGAAGGCGAGATATACGGCCTTCTGGGTCCGAACGGAGCTGGAAAAACCACGCTCTGCAAAATCGCCAATGGTCTTGTGATTCCAACGAGAGGCCATCTCTACATCGCAGGATACGATTCAATCCAAGATCACGATAAAATTAGGGGCAGAATCTTCACAATTTTTGGAGGAAGCAGGGATTTGTTCGGCCTCTTCCAGTGGAGGGTCAGCGTGGAGAAAAACCTAAGGTTCATAGCTGAACTGTGGGGAATTCCCAAAGCTGAGGCTGAGAGAAGAATAACCCACGCGCTGGAATTGCTCAATCTAGAAGAAAAAAGACACGAGTGGTATCAAAAGCTCTCCGCTGGGATGAGGCAGAAAGTTTATCTAGTTCTACCCCTGATAATTCAGCCAGAGGTTCTCATCTTAGATGAACCAACTGTATACCTTGACGTTTTTACCCGGAGGGAAGTCTGGAACGCTATCATGGAACTTTCAAGAGAAGTGGGAACAACTGTACTCTTGACAACCCACAACCTCAAAGAGGCTGAAATTCTATGCGATAGAATTCTGCTATTCAACAAGAGTAAAATTGCTGAGGGAACTCCAAAAGAGCTTATCGAGAAAGTTCAGGCCCTCAAGGCAGAGAGGAAAATTATTGCCAAAATTAAAGGGAGAATCAACCCCAAGGACTTTGAGGGGATAGCTCAAAAAATTGAAATTCAAGGAAATGGAGAGTCCATGTACATTCAGCTCTATTTCAAAAATGAAGATCTCAAAGAAATACTCAGCCGCCTATCCCAGTACAATGTCGTGGACACTCAAAATTCCCAAGTGACCCTGGAAGAAGTATTCACACATCTCTGCAAAAGATAGAAAAAGCTACCCCCTCGCCCACTTCACCATGCTCCTGAAGAGCCTCAGACCGTCTTCACTGCCCAAAAAGCGGTCGCTCGCGCGCTCCGGGTGGGGCATGGTTCCGAGGACGTTTCCCCTCTCGTTGGCTATCGCCGCTATGTTGAGAACCGAGCCGTTTGGGTTGGCCTCCTCGGTTACGTTCCCGTTCCCGTCGCTGTACTGGAAGACGATTCTAACCTTCGATGGGTCGTCGAGGTAGTAGTTCCCCTCTGCGTGGGCTATTGGCATCCTTACGACCTCTCCCGGCTCGTAGAGAGCGGTAAAGGGCGTTTCGGCGTCTTCAACGCGAAGGTGCACCCACCTGCAGAGAAACCTCGGAACCCTGTTCGGCCTCAGTGCCCCCGGAAGGAGACCAGCCTCGGTGAGAACCTGAAAGCCGTTGCAGATTCCAAGGACGGGCCTTCCCTCGCGGGCGAACTCCTTGACCTCCTCCATTATCTCCTGACGAGCGGCTATCACCCCTGCACGGAGGTAATCGGCGTAGCTGAAGCCGCCGGGCAAAACCACGCCGTCGAAGTCCCTGAGGTTGGCCTTATACCAGACACGCTCGGCCTCGGCACCGGCCTTTCTTATGGCCCTCTCGGTCTCGAAGTCGCAGTTGGTTCCAGGAAAAACCACCACGGCAAAGCGGACCATCTCAGCTCACCGGTTCGATGCTGTACTCGTAGGTGTGTATGACGGGATTAGCCAGCAGACGCCTGCACATCTCCTCGACTTCCCCCTCTGGATTATCGCTCTCGAGCTCGAACTCGAAGTACTTCGGAACCTTGAGGTTCTCGACGGCGTAGCCCAGGTTTCTCAGGGCGCTTCCTATCACCCTTCCCTCGGGGTCGTTGAGGCCCTCCTTAAGGCGGACGATAACGGTAACCCTCCACTTCATCGGCACCACCTTGTCAGAAAAGTGTAAAAATTTAGAGTTTTTAAGGATTATTTTAACAAAAAAATATCAATATAATCCTTTCACTTTTTAATACCTCAGAGCACAAATTTTATAAATTCTTAGAATACCTAACATTGGTGATTTAAATGAAAAATATAGTACGTGTGTTTATTATTATACTAATACTTGGATTGACCGTAAACCATGCACTTGTGTCAGGGGAAGCAACACAAGGTATGGGGCAACAACAGGGAACAGCAGAAGTGTATCATGTCGTAGTAAAAGGGGTCCCATTTGTCGTATTTGCACTTCCTGGAGAAGATGGAAAAGTGCCAACCAAAGAAGAAGTTATTGCAATGCTCGAAAACCAGCTTAATGGAAGTTCCCTTAGTGAATATTATGCCTCCACGTTGGAACTGAACGACTACTCTAGTCCCGAACTTTCCACGTACCCAGTGCACACTCCCCCGAAAGTCCCTATAATGCCACAGTTTGCATTTCCTTCTTTACCTTTACCAGAACTTCCAGTAATAACAATAGGGGGTTCTACTTTACTCCTTATTGGAGTGCCAGCTCTAATTGCCCTTGTACTAATAATGGAGTACAGAGACGACATTGAGGACAAGGTTAAAAATGAATACGAGAAAATTAGAAACACAAAATATAGCATTGAGATTAGAGAAGCCAGCAACACTTTTAGAAAGGGATCCTTCAAATCTACTGGAAGAATAACTCTCAGTGCAAGTGTCATTGAGCATCTCCTTGAGAACTCCACAATACCCTCTCTCGAGCCCGCGATAACTACTCTAAAGAGGGGACACTTTGTTCATTTTATTGACCATATGCTTCCTGCTATAGCGGGAGAACTTGTGGCTGTACAGGTTATACAGGAAAAGTATAGGGGGCAAATTCGTGAGATTAGCAAAAATGGGAAAGCTGGACCGGACTTCAGAGTTAGACTACCGTCAAAAGAAGTTCCATGGGAAGCCAAAGGCAAGTGGTGGAGGAGTCCCAATGGACAGCTTAAGAGGGGCTACTGCCAAATACAAAAATACACCCCTGAGAAGAGAGGCTATGTTTCGGTTCTTGTAGTGATAGAAAGCTGGAAAAAAGTCGTCAAAGGCGAGGAACCAAGCGTCATCTTCATAGGATGGTACGACAGAGCTGGACTGGTGGACTGCAATAAGTATTAAGGTGGTTTAGATGGAGGATTTCAAATCTCTCGCGGATGAGCTCTTGAAAACCGCAACTGAACTGTCCCTAAAAGTTAAGGGCAACGAACCCTATACCAGAGAAGACCTCGAAGATTTGGAGCATTTCATCAACACCGCCGCCCTTTACTATTTTTCTGTTGGCGAATACGAAAGGGTATTGGAGTGCAGTAGGCTTTACAGTGAGGTTGAAAAGCACCTTGGAAAGCTGGACAGGGATATTCCAGCTTTTTTAAAGAAATTCCTCGCGTATGAGAGGTTTAAGCGTGCAAAATATCTGGCAGAGGTGTCAAGGCTTATCCTTGCTGGGAAGCGCATTCCGTGGAAGCTTATGAAGCACTTCCAGAAGGTCGTTGGAACCGCCGAGTCTAAAGACACCGAGTTTAGAGCGTTCCTCCTTGCCGCGAGGAGAGTTCTGGACTACCAGCTTGGCTTTGGACGGGTGAACTGCAGGCTTGAGAGCCTTATACATCCCTATCTCCTTGAATTCGGGATTGTAAAAGATGTTGAAGGCTTTCATGTGGTGAAGGGCAGAAACTGCTACGTTGGAAAATTTAAAGGGGTTCTTGATATCCAGGGAATGGACCGGGTAACGTGGTCTGACCATCTGGAGCTGTGGCTGAAAACCGAAAAAAGCAGATTCAACATAAGCTATGACCCGGACACTAAAATTGGACTCTTTACCGGAAAGGGAGACATTGAAGAACTGAAAAAACGAATACTCCCTCCAGAAGACGAAAAAGCGGAAGAGCTTTTAAAGATGCTTCCACGCAGGGTTACCCTCCCACCCTACTTCACGGGCACACTGAACCTCTCCACGGGAGTGATGGAAGGCGCATTTCACAGAGCAAAGCTTGAACTTGAGTCGTGGCAGGGAGAGGTTTTTGAAGCCAAAGTATCCCTGAGAGCAGTTGGTGAGTACGACCCCAGGGTTGAAGTAAAAGTTGAAGGACTCAAGGACTACCACCACGTAAGGAAAGTTGTCAGCCACATCAGAGACAGCATCATCCGCCCCAGGGAGAGCAGACTCGTGGAACGGGATGAGTACGAGCTAATCACCAATCTTCGCAACCTTGAGAACGATAAAATTGTGCTCCTCTCTAGGTATCCCAGCTCTGTAGGGGGCTATTACCTCGGAAAGCTTAAGGAAGGCAGGCACGTCATTCAGGGAAGACACCGAATAGAAATAACGGTATACGACGGGGGAGATTGGTCTGAATTTTTTATCTCATGGGTGCGGAGAACCGACCATTTAAGGGAAGGACTCGAGCATCTTGGGGAACTGGAAGAGGAGTGATTACATATTTGAATCGAACTTAAAAGTTATAAAAGAAATACCAGCGTTTGTATCGTGAATTAATTCCTGCATCATCATGTAACAACCTTCTCCAGCTCGTCCAGCTCAACCGCGCGCTTTATCTCAAGGGCTATTCTCCTCCCGGTGCTCATCGGCTTCCTCCAGAGGGAATTCCCATAGGGGTGACCCATCGCCATGTGGATGTTCGTTCCGCCGCCGGTTCTTGGAGCTACGTCGTAGATGTAGAAGTTGAGGTCTTTATCAACGGTCGTCTGGAGTGTAAACGGCCCGATTATTCCCGGCGGGTAGTACTCCTGGGTGGCCTTCACGTAACGCTCGGCCATATCGAAGACCTTTTCCAAAAGGGATTCACGGAGCGTTGATGATGCATGACCTGTGACGGTGTACTCAGGCTCGAACTGGTGCTCCGGCAGTGTTAGCTGCTGGCTCGCTGGAAGGCGAACGTGACCGTCTAAACTCGTCTCGAAGCGCCAGTCTATTCCCAAAAGCTCTATCTCTCCATCAATCGGCGAGTAGAAGAAGTCGAAGTTGAAGACCGGACCGATGATGTAGCGCTCGATTCTCGCTTTGGCGAGGTCCTCCTCCGTGATTACGCCGAGCTTTTTCAGCCTCTCGGCCTTCTCGCGGAACTCCCTGTAAGAGGCAGCCGTAAAAAATCCCCTCTCAAGTCTCTTCTTGGCATGGGGAAGCTTGACTATCGCCAGACCGACCTCGTCAATCTCCTCCGGCTTCACCGGCTCCGGATAGGGAAGACCGGCCTTCTCAAGGAGCCAGTAGTAGCTCTTCTCCTCGCTCCTCTCCTCGCTCCTGAGGAGGTTCCTGCTGCCGAAGAGGGGGACTTTGAAGTCGTTCTCAACCCTATCAATGCCCGTGTAAACAACGAAGGAGCGATTGGGCACGAAGATGACGTTCCTCTTCACCAGCTCCCCCTGAACGTTTATTATCTGGGCGAACCTGTCGAGGACAATAACCTCGTCTATGAAGCCCTTTATCAGACCATCCCTCGTTTTCCTGAGCTTAAAGTATTCCGCGTATGTCCTGTGCCTACCGCGCTGGGCAACGACCAGAACGGGCAAACCTTCTTCCTTGGCACCGTCGGCTATGTCGAGTGCGGAGTGGCTCCCGATTACTCCAACGGTTATCTTCTCGGGGTCGTATCTTTCGAGAACGCTTAAGATTTCTTCACGGCTTATCATTCCAACCACCTCAGCATGAATTCGGCTCGAACTCCCTTCCAAACTCCCCCATGGTGCGTACCCTCTTCTCGACGCTCTCTCTCGTGCCGACGTCCCTGCGGTAGAACAGCTCGCCCCTCACGTGGGGAATGGCTTTCTCTGCTATCCTCTCCGCCCCCTCCAGCGTTTCAGCAATTCCAACGACCGCTATGGCGCGGGAGCCGAGGAGCGTGAGGTTCTCATCAATGGAAGCGTAGTAGAGCTTTGCCCCGGCTTCAGTTATGGCCTTCTTGTCCACATCAACCCTAACGCCCCTCACGGGGTTCGTGGGATAGCCCTTTGGAGCCAGATACTTGACGACCGTCGCCTTCCCCTCGAACTCTGCCCTCTTGAGGCTGCCGTCAACTATTCCCTCGGCCACCTCAAGCAGGCTCGTCTTGAGGAGCGGGAGCACGTTCATTGCCTCCGGGTCGCCGAAGCGGGCGTTGTACTCGATTATAACCGGGCCGTCCTTGGAGAGCATGAACTGGCCGTAGAGGATACCCTTGTAGGGCGTTCCGTTCTTCCGCACGGCTTCAATCGTCGCTTTAAGCGTCTCAAGGGCTCTCTCGTAGTCTTCCCTCGTGACAAACGGAAGCAATCCGTTTGAGCATGAGTATGAACCCATGCCCCCCGTTATCGGGCCCTCATCGCCCTCGTAGGCGTGCGGATAATCCTGGGCGAGGGGCATTGGTACAACGCGCTTCCCGTCCGTGAAAACCTGGAATGTGAACTCAACGCCGTCGGTGCGCTCCTCAATTAGAACCTTCCCGTCCCTCCTGATGAGCTCCTCGGCGTAGGCTTTCGCTTCTTCGTTGTCCCTCAGCTGGTAGCCAACGACCTTAACCCCCTTACCACCAGTTAGGCCGAGGGGCTTCACAACGACCGGCCTCCCGAAGTCGTCTATCCAAGAGCGCATCTCAGAAGCGTCCTCAAAGACACGGAAGAGTTTCCTGCCGGGAATCTCGTACTTCTCCATGAGGGAGCGGGCGAAAGCCTTGTCCGTCTCGAGCTGAGCGGCTTCTTTAGTCGGCCCAACCGTCGGGATGCCCTCACTCTCAAGGGAATCAACTATGCCCTTCTCAAGAGGGGCCTCGGGCCCTATAAATGCCAGCTCTATCCCCCATTTTCGGGCGAATCCGATGACCTTCTCGATATCAGTTTCCCTGGCCAGACCGTAGCCCTTTGCCAGCCCAACCAGCCCGGGATTCCTGTGCTTCGAAACGACGTACAGCTCGGCGCCGGCCCTTACGAGCGCCTCGCCGATGGCGTTTTCCCTACCGCCGCCTCCAACGAGCAGAACCTTCATGAGCTTCACCAATTATCTGTCAAAAAGTTGAGCTTTTAAGGTTTATTTTTACATTTAAATGTCCATTAAAGAGGGAGGTTGTGTCGCGGAAACGAAACGTATATGTAGAAACAACACGTATGGTATCCGGGGGGATGCGACAATGAAGTACAAACAGTTGCTGAATAGCATACCCGACAACGGCGTCATGGCAATAATTCAGCGCGATATGGACTCCGGCGGGGAATACTTTGCACTTCAACTCCTGAGAATCCTCCTGGAAGAAAACAAGACCGTTTTTGTCTTTCTGTACGAGCCATTCACGGTATTCAGGAGGAACTGTGAGAACGTAGGACTGAGCATCACTGACTACCTTGGAAGGAACCTCGTAATCTTTGATGTGTTCGGCAGCGTGTACCACATTCCCTCGCAGGAGGAGGGAATTCACCAGCTGACGGGGTACATGGAGGACTCCGTATTCATCGTCAAGCTCAAAGAATGGGCCATAAAAACGCTCGAATCCTACCGTGGAAGAGACATCTGGATATTCTCATACACTTCAACCGGGATCTGCAAACTGTTCACGAAGCCGTCCGTAACGTACAAACTCATATGGGGCCTTAGAAAACTGTTACACAGCACTGTAAAATGCTCAAAGACTATTTTAACCCTAACCCCACTTGAGTGCAGTGAAATAGAGGACATCGTGTACGCCTGCTCCGACATCGTCATAGAGACATTCGTTGATGAGGGGTACAAGAGGGTTGGCCTGACAACCAAGGGGCCAGATGAAGGTGAATCATTTTCCCTGTTCGGGAGGGATGAGGAATGATTTCATGGGAGATACCCGAGCTGGACGTGGCGCTCGGTGGCTTGAAAGAACATGCCCTCACACTTGTCCATGAAGTCGATCCCCGCTCAAGGGGCAAAGAACTCCTGTACCACATAATGAAGAGAAAACTAGAAAAAGGCAGCCTCGTTGGGTATTTCAATATTTCATACCCAATCCATGTGCTCCTGGAAGTTTCTGACAGGATGGGAATATCATTGGACGGATATCTTAAAAGCTGGACACTCGCAATAATAGACACCTTCGGGAGCTTTTATGACATAGCCCTCTCATATCCCGGAGTCTGGTACCTCAAGGGCTCCCTTTCCGCGGAGGTCCTTCCGGCCAAGTACGCAGAGGTCGTTGAAAGGCACAAGAGGAAGTGGGCGGAGCTTGGTCTGTTCGACGGAAGGGAAATCTTCGGATTCGCTATAGACATGTCGGATTACCTCGAGCTTCTTGGAGGAGAAAAGGAGACATTGAAGTACCTAGAGCTGTCAGCGGAAGTTCGGGCGAATTCAAGGGCCTACCGGAAGTACCCACGGGGAACCAACTTCTGGTTCTGGAGCGGCATGAAGAGCGTAAGCGTGCTCGAATCAATATACCGGAGGGCGGATTACGTCCTGAGAACGTCGAGCGAGATTAGAGGAAAAAGAGTTATCAGAACTCTTGAGGTAATAAAGACTCCCGAGCCAAGAAGCGAGATACTGCGGTTCCATTACGAGTTCAGAAATGGGGAACCTATCGTTAGAGAGCTTTAGTGGCCTCAGCACTGCTGTTTTAACCTTTGTTACTTTGACATATTTCTGCTAAATTATTGGCCAAAAACTTTATATTTTAGGCATTTTAAAGTCAAAACATGAGACCGGAAGACTTCACGATAGGCATTCTCGGTGGGGGACAGCTCGCAAAGATGAGCGCCCAGGAGGCGAGGAAGCTCGGTTTCAGCGTCCTCGTCCTTGACCCAACGCCCGGATGCCCGGCATCAATGGTGGCGGAGCAGATAGCCGGGAGCTTTCAGGATGAGAATAAAATCTTCGAGCTGGCGGAGAGAAGCGACGTCCTCACCTACGACATAGAGAACGTGAACATCAAAGCACTGAAAAAAATAGAGAAAGAAAAACCTGTGATTCCCAGCTCAAAAACGCTTGAAATTATCCAGGACAAGCTGATTCAGAAGAAGGTTCTCAAAAAGGCTAAAGTCCCTGTTCCGGAGTTCTGGGGGCTAAATAGCATAGAGGAACTTGAAGAACTTCTGCCTGTCGTCCAGAAGGCGAGAAAAGGAGGCTACGATGGCAGGGGAGTGGCTGTTCTGAGGGATGAGAAGGATCTCGATAAAGCTCTGCCGGTACCGTCATATGCAGAGGAGCTCGTGGACATAGACAAGGAACTCGGGGTCATCGTTGCAAGGGACGCGGATGGAAACACCGAAGTCTATCCAGTGGTTGAGATGGTCTTCGATTGGAGGGCAAACCTCCTTGACATGCTGATCATCCCCGCGAGGATGGATAATGAAATCACAAGGGGGGCCCAGGAAATAGCGGTTAAGGCAGTGGAGGCAGTAGATGGAGTCGGGGTCTTTGGAGTTGAAATGTTCCTCTCAAAAGACGGAAGGCTTCTTGTGAACGAACTCGCGCCGAGACCCCACAATTCCGGACACTACACGATAGAGGCCTGCACGACGAGCCAGTTCGAGCAGCACATAAGGGTCGTGGCGGATCTGCCCCTCGGTTCCGCCGAGCTCCTAACTCCCGCGGTCATGATAAACCTCCTTGGAAGCCGTGAAAGTCGGGGCAGGCCTGCTTATCTAGGCATAAGGGAAGCCCTCACCATCCCGGGGGTCTACGTGCACATCTACGGCAAGAAAAGGGTATTCCCCTTCAGAAAGATGGGGCACGTGACGGTCGTCGATAGAAGCCCCGAACGGGCCATCGAAAAGGCCCGACGTGTCAAATCCCTCATAAAGGTGGTGGGTGATGAAAGTGAAGCCCCTCGTGGGAATAATAATGGGAAGTGACTCGGACCTGCCCGTCATGAAGGAAGCGGCGAGGGTACTGGAAGACTTTGGAGTACCCTACGAAATGACGGTGGTTTCAGCGCACAGAACGCCCGAGAGAATGTACGAGTACGCAAAAAGCGCACGGGAGCGGGGCATAGAAGTCATCATAGCGGGCGCCGGCGGTGCGGCCCACCTACCGGGGATGACAGCCTCGCTCACAACACTGCCGGTGATAGGTGTCCCCGTGAAGACGAGGACGTTAAACGGCGTCGATTCACTCCTCTCCATTGTCCAGATGCCCCGCGGTGTCCCTGTGGCAACTGTGGCAATCAACAACGCCCAGAACGCCGCTCTGCTTGCACTCAGGATCCTCTCGATAAAGTATCCAGAGATAGCGAAGAAACTTGAGGAATACCAAGGGGATATGAGAAGAACCGTTGAAGAAAAGGCGGAGAACCTTGAAAAATCAGGATGGAAAAGATACATGACGGGAATGAAAGGATAGACATCCAATTTAAAACCGGTTATTTGACCCCCTTGTTTTAGGTGCTGATTTTTATCTATCAATTTTAGCCGAATTTTTTGCCCGGTTGCTGTTGTATTCAAGCCTTTTAAATTTTTTGGAAGTTATTCAATGTATTGCAGTTGTTGCATAAATATGTCCATATCAACAATGGCCACAGATGTGCTTTCTAGTCTCATAGTCCTGTCCATGCCATCCCGAACCCCCAGCCCTAAGCTCAACCATGTGGGCGACAATCTCGGCGCGCTTCCTTGCCTCTCCAACGTCTGAATCCCAGGCGAGCGCAACGCCCAGCCTTCTGCCCGGATACGCCTCGGGCTTTCCAAACAGCCTCACCGCCGAGTTGGGGACGCTCATGGCCTTCGCCAAGCCGCGGAACCGTGGAGAGTAACCGGAGACGTTGGCCTTGATGACGTGAGTTGCCGCCGGCGTTAGGATTGGGAACAGGCGGTACCCATCGACCCACTCGCCGGGAATGGGAAGTCCCAAAACCGCCCTGAGGTGAAGCCCGAACTCGGAGAAGCCCGTTGGATGGGATGCCAAAGTCACCATGCCCGTGTCGTGGGGCCTCGGAGAGACCTCGTTGGCGTAAACCTTATCGCCCTTCACGAACATCTCGACGCCGAAGAGGCCGAGACCGCCGAGGACATCTGTAATGCGCTTCGCTATGCGGTAAACCTCGCGCTCGGCCTTTTCGCTTATCTCCGCCGGCTGCCAGCTCGCGTGGTAGTCGCCGTCGATCTGGTAGTGGCCGACCGGCTTCGGGAAGGTGGTAACTACCTCCCCGTTCTCGTCGTAGTGTCTCACGGCAAGCTCGGTGATCTCCACATCGAAGTCTATGTGCTCCTCGACTATGATCTTCTCCGCACTGCCGCGGGCCTTCTTCTTGGCCACTTCCCACGCCTTTGGAACATCCTCCGGCCCCTTAACGAAGTACGAGCCCTTTCCCGAGGAGCTCATTATGGCCTTGGTGTGGCAGGGGTAGCCTATCCTCTCGCAGGCCTCGTAGAGCTCGTCGAGCGTTGTCGCGTAGGCATAGCGAGAGGTTGGAACCTTGGCTTCCTTCGCGAGGGTCTCCCTCGTCCTCTCGCGGTGCATGGCTATCCACGTTGCCTTCGCATTCGGGACGACGAAGTAGCCGTCCTTCTCCAACTCGAAGAGTGCATCCAGGTTTATGGCCTCTATCTCCGGGATTATGGCGTCTGGCTTTTCCCTCTCGACGACCGAGAAGAGGAAGTCCGCGTTTCTCATGTCACCGACGTAGGAGCGGTGGGCGACCTGCATGGCAGGGGCATTTGCGTAGCGGTCGACGGCGATGACTTCAACGCCGAGCCTCTGAGCCTCAATCGCTATCTCCTTTCCCAGCTCGCCGCTTCCGAGGAGGAGTATCTTCTGGGCGGAGTCTGTCATAGCCGTTCCGAGCTCATCCCGGGGCTTGATCACGAACATCACCTCAGGTTTTGACGTTAAAATGTTAAAAGTTTATGATATTTAAGCCTTTTTAAGCACAAACATGGCAAACCTTTTAAGTCCGCACCCCAACTCTCTTCGGTGGTGTTCATGCTGACCTACGCCCAAGCGGGAGTTGACGACGAAAAGACGGCCAAGGCTCTGAGGAGTATCATAGGGCTCGCGAAGGAAACATTCCAGTTCAGGAGGGGCAAAATCGGCGAGCCGAGTGAAATAGGGCACTACGCTGCGCTGATGGACTTTGGTAGGTTCTACCTCGCCATGACAACCGACGGAGTCGGGACGAAGGTTCTGGTGGCGGAGGCCGTCGGCAAGTTCGACACGATAGGAATAGACATGATAGCGATGAACGTGAACGACCTGCTATGCGTTGGTGCCGAACCGCTGGCACTCGTTGACTATCTCGCCGTGAAGGGGCCGGACGAGAGAATCTTTGCCGAGATAGCCAGGGGGCTCTACGAGGGGGCAAAGCAGGCCGGAATAGCGATAGTCGGCGGAGAGACGGCGGTTATGCCAGACCTCATCAACGGCTTCGACTTAGCAGGAACGGCCATAGGCGTCGTCGAGAAGGGGAAAGTTATCACAGGCGAGGAAATAAAACCCGGAGATGCCGTCATCGGAATTTCAAGCTCGGGGATACACTCAAACGGTTTGACTTTGGCCAGGAAACTCCTCATCCCGAAGTACGGCCTCGACTATGAATACGAGGAAAGAAAGCTCTTGGAGTGGCTTTTAGAACCGACGAGGATTTACGTTAAGGCCGTCTTGGAGCTCATCGAGAGCGTTGAGGTTCACGGATTGGCGCACATAACGGGCGGTGGCTTGACCAACCTCAAACGCCTAACCGATTGCGGCTTTTCCATTGAGATGCCACCCATCGAAGGAATATTCAGGCTCATCCACGAGAACGGCGTTCCACTGGAGGAGATGTTCCGCGTTTTTAACATGGGGGTCGGCTTCATCGCAATAGTTCCGCGCAGGGAAAAGGAGGCCGCTTTGGAAATCCTCAACAAGCACTTCGAGAGCTTCGAGCTCGGAAGGGTCACAGGGGATCCGGGGATAAGGGTCAAAAACTATGGCGTAAGGCTTTAATCCACGTTTTCTAAAACATTTATCAGGTGGTTTGATGAACCTGCTGCTGGTCGGTCAGTTTCTCAGTTTTTTCCTCAAAATAACAGCAGGGTTGGTCCTCCTGCTGAATTGGAGACGATACCGAAGACAGTCCATTCTTCTATGGGCACTGTTCTTCCTCAGCTCATCCATGGCGCTGGTCTCGGAGATCCTCGGTTTTAGAACGGGGATTCCACTTTTCCATGCCCTTGGTATTTCATTGCTGACCGGAGGGGTCGTATCATTCCTGGATGAGGAGGCGGTGGTGGTCCCAACTCGCCCGTTGAAAATCCTGTCAATGGTACTTCCCTTCGCCGTGTCCGCGTACACGGTTATCTACGCCAGCCTAATCCCCTCACCAAATCCCATATACCTAGCTTATGGTGTATCCGGCATATTCTATACCCTCGCAGGAGCCATTCTCTGGGCGGTTAGAAGGTCCTACTCGAGAACCGGAACCCTGCTGGGGGGCGTTGTAATAGCCCACGGTATCCACAAGATGGACTACCCCTTCCTCAGACCAGTCGAGTGGTTTGCACCGATCGGCTTCACTGTCGGGGCAGTTCTAAATGGAATCGAGGCAGTCATGTTTGTCAAGATCGTTTTCTCAGAAAGGTTCCGAAACGTTAGGGGCATGGACAACTCGGAGATAATAAGGAGCGGCGTTTTTATCGTGTCTCCCGGTGGCCTAAATGGTTATGCCGGGGCGCTCTCGGAATTCCCTGTACTGGCATTTGCCAGGAGAAGCGACCTCCCCCCAAAATGGGAAATCCATCCTCTGACCACAATCGACGGACCCGGAACCATAGGGCCAACCCAGCTTCACAGAATAGTAGAGAGAACCCGTGCCTACCTGATGAAAGCCCACCGCGAGAATATCACAGGAGTCGTCGTTCTCGAGGGCCTGGAGTACCTGATAATGTACAATGATTTCCGTTCAGTTCTCAAGTTCCTAGCAACGCTCTCGGATTACATATCCCTCTACAGGGGGATGCTTCTCATTGTTCTCGACGAGAAAAGTCTTGACGAGACCGAGCGGAAGATCCTTCGACAGGTTCTCGGCACAGGTGATGTCAGATGATGCTGATGACCCGGAAAAAAGCCTTCCTTGAGAATCTTCCGGCCGTCGTTGAGGAGGCCGTGAGGGAATACGGGCCCCGATTGAGAAAGATCGTTATCGAGGAAGACGAAAAGGGCTGCTATACCGTATGGATAACTTACGAATCCGAACGGCAAGCGTTTTAAGTCCCCACCCCGTTTTGGGTACCATGAAGCCCAGGCCCGTTCCAGAGAAAGCCGTCCTGCTGGGAAGAGACCTGGTGATAGCCGACCTCCACATAGGCTTCGAGACGTCCTTAGCACGGGAGGGCAACTACGTCCCCAATCTCCTTGAGCAGCTTATCCGGAAGGTTCTGGCGGTTGTGAGGAGTGAAAGGCCGAAGAGGCTCATCATCGACGGAGATCTGAAACACTCTTTCGTCCCGTTCAGGCAGGAGCGGGAGGAGCTGGGGAGGTTCTTCGACGCCCTCGAGGGTGAAGTCGATGAGATAATAGTGGTCAGGGGAAACCACGACCCGGGAATACTGTGGCTGAGGGAGAGGGGGGTTGAGATCGTGGAGGGATTGGAGGTCGGAGGGTGGACCCTGGTTCACGGTCACAGGCTGGAGGAAGGTGAAAGGTTCATAATCGGCCACGAGCATCCGGCGATAAGGCTGAGGGACGAGGTGGGGGCGAGCGTAAAGGTGCCGGCTTTTCTGTGGGGGGAAAGGCTTATCGTCCTGCCGGCCTTCAGTCCCTGGGCCTACGGCAACGACGTGACGAGGGAGATAGTTTCGCCGTTCCTTCGGAAGTTCGACGGCTCAAGACTGCGCGTGCTGGTGCCAGCCGAGGGAGAGCTTCTCGACTTCGGGGAGCTTGGAAAGCTCAAAATGGCCCTGCGGGAACTCAGTGGCCCCTAGAAAAGCTCATCCGCTCCCAGTGAAAGGTTGTTTCCTCCCCAGCCTGTACTTCACGACGTACCTACCGTGCTCGAAGCCATCCTCTTCTGCCTCCAAAACCTCCACCGGCTCAAGCTCAAGGCCCAGCTCAATCGCCTCCCACTTGATGTCGTCGAAGTAGTCGTACAGGCCGCAGGTCGCGCAGAAAGAACCCTCGAACTCTATGATCACCTCATCACCTTCGGCCTTCAGAATCCTCGCCTCCGCCTCGCTCCCGTGGAGCCTGTTGAACTCGTCGAGGACCTTCTCAAGCTTCTCGGCTCCCATCTTCTCACCGAGGTTAGTTCGTTAAGCCCACTTAAAAAGTTTCCCAAGCCAACCGAATAGTTTAAAAACCGAAAAAGAAACGATGCCCCGATGAGCGGAATAAGGTGGGCCGAGAGGGAGTACTCTGACGAGGAGATATTCTCAATTCTGAGCGAGCCGGTTAGGGTGTGGTTTAAGCGGAAGTTTGGAACCTTTACCCCACCGCAGCGCTACGCAGTCATGGAGATTCACAGGGGAGAGAACGTTCTGATTTCATCGCCGACCGGCTCGGGAAAAACACTCTCAGCTTTTCTCTCGGCCATAAACGAGCTAATTCTCCTCGGAAAGGAGGGAAAGCTCGAGGATAAAATCTACGTCCTCTACGTCTCCCCGCTGAGAGCTTTGAACAACGACATAAAGCGGAACCTTGAGGGTCCGCTGGTCGAGATAAAGGAAGCTGCAAAAGAACTCGGCTTTGAACTGCCGGAAATCCGCGTTGGAATAAGGACGAGCGACACCTCAAGCTACGAGAAGAGCAAGATGGTGAAGAAGCCACCGCACATACTCATAACCACCCCCGAGAGCCTCGCAATTGCTTTAAACGCCCCGAAGTTCCGTGAGAGGCTGAAGACGATTAGGTACCTGATCATAGACGAAGTTCACGCCTTAGCTGAGAACAAGCGCGGTTCTCACCTCATGCTCAGCGTTGAGAGGCTCCAGGAGATGGCCGAGGAGCGCTTTGTGAGGATAGGCCTGAGCGCGACGATTCACCCCCTTGAAGAGATAGCGAAGTTCGTCTTTGGCCTCGAAAACGGGGAGCCGAGGCCCGGGCTCATAGTTGACGTCAGCTTCGCCAAGCAGACCGAGATAAAGGTCGAGAGCGTTGTCGAGGACCTGATTTACACTCCAGCCAGCGCGCTAAGCGAGGCCCTCTATAACCGCCTGGCCGAGCTGATCAGGGAGCACAGGACGACCCTCATCTTCACCAACACGAGGAGCGGTGCTGAGAGGGTCGCCTTCAACCTCAAGAAGCGCTTCCCGGAGTTTGAGGGCCTGATAGAGGCCCATCACTCCTCGCTGTCGAGGGAGGTTCGCCTTGATGTGGAGGAGAAGCTCAAGAGGGGCGAGCTTAGGGCGGTAATTAGCTCAACCAGCCTGGAGCTTGGCATAGACATCGGAACGATTGACTTAGTCGTTCTAATTGGCTCGCCGAAGAGCGTGAACCGCGCTTTGCAGAGGATTGGGAGAGCCGGCCACAGGCTCCACGAAGTTAGCAAGGGCGTGATTTTGGCCCTCGACAGGGACGACCTGGTCGAGGTTACGGTTCTGGCGCACAACGCGAGGAACAGACGCTTAGACCGCGTTAGAATCCCAAGGAACCCGCTCGATGTCCTCGTCCAGCACCTGCTCGGAATGGCCCTCAACAGAGTTTGGGAGGTTGAAGAGGCCTACAACCTCGTGAGGCGGGCTTATCCCTTCAGGGATTTGCCCTTCGAGGACTTCATGAGCGTTTTGAGGTACTTGGCAGGCGAATACGCGGGTTTGGAGGAGAGGAAAGTTTATGCTAAGATATGGCTCGAGGACGGGCGCTTTGGACGGCGCGGAAAGATGACGAGGGCGATTTACTACATGAACGTTGGCACGATTCCGGACGAAGCCAAGATCAGGGTTCACACCATGGACAAGAAGCTAATTGGCACAGTTGAGGAAGAGTTTGCAGAGCGCTTAATGCCCGGCGACATCTTCGTCTTGGCCGGAAGGACCTACGAGTTCGTCAAGAGCAGGGGAAACAAGCTCTACGTTATTCCCCGCGAGGGGGCGAAGCCCACCATCCCGGCGTGGTTCTCCGAGATGCTCCCGCTCAGCTTCGACCTGGCCCTTGACATCCAGAGGTTTAGACGGGAAATTAAGGGACTTCTTCACCGGAGGAATGCGGTCAAGAGGCTCGTGAGGAAGTACGGGGTAGATGAGAAGGCCGCGAGGGCCATCATAGCCTATTTCCGCGAGCAGGAGAGGTATTCGGTAATCCCGGACGATGAGACGGTGTTGGTTGAGTTCGTACCCGGAAAGCGGAACCGCTACTTCTTCCACACGCTAATAGGCAGACGCGCGAACGATGCGCTCAGCAGGGCCTTCGCCTACTTGATAAGCAGGAAGAAGAAATGCAACGTCGGGATAGCGATAAACGACAACGGCTTCGCCCTGCTCCTTCCGCCGGAGGTCGAACTGAGAGAGGAAGAGGTGAGGGAGCTTTTCGAGGTCGAGAACCTAAGGGAGACGTTAAAGCTGGCTTTGGACAACACCGAGCTGCTGAAGAGGCGCTTTAGGCACGTGGCCAACCGCGGGCTTCTAATCCTCAGGCGCTACGTGGGCAGGAGCAAGAGACTCGGCAGGCAGCAGGTGATGGCGGTTTCCCTCCTCAAAGTTCTGAAGGAGAACCATCCTGACTTCCCGCTCCTGAGCGAGGTTTACCGCGAGATCATGGAGGACAAGATGGACGTTGAGAGCGCGGAGCTCTTCCTGAGCCGGGTGAGGGAGGGTAGAATAAAGGTGGAGTTCAGGGAGCACAGCGTTCCGAGTCCCTTCGCCTTCAACCTTGAGGCGATAGGCTCGAGCGACGTGGTTCTGATGGAGGACAGGCGGGAGCTGATTAAGGTCCTGCACAGAAAAATAATGGCGATGATAGAGGAGGCTCAGGAAGTGCCAGCTAAGCGCTCGTAGAGCTCCTCGTAAGCTTTAACGAGGTCGCCTTTATCAAACCTGAAGACGTCCTTGTCGAGGCTCTTCTTTGTCTCGGCGTCCCAGAAGCGGCAGGTGTCCGGGCTTATCTCGTCGCCGAGGATTATCTCACCCCTCTCGTTCTTTCCAAACTCCAGCTTGAAGTCAACCAGAATTACCCCGCGCTCGGCAAAGTACTCTCTAAGGATTTCGTTCACCTTGAGGGCTATGCGCTCCATCTCCCTTATCTCACCCTCGCTTATCCCAAGAACTCTGGCATGGTGATGGTTTATCATGGGATCGCCGCGGCTGTCGTCCTTGTAGTAGAGCTCGACTATCGGCTCTTTTAATTCGGTTCCCTCCTCAAGGGGAAGGCGCTTCTTCAGACTTCCAGCGACGACGTTTCTAACCACGACCTCGATGGGGTACATCTTCAAGCGCTCAACGATGAGCCTGTTGTCGCCGGCGACCCCTATGAAGTGCGTCTTAACGCCCCTTTCCTCAAGGACTTTGAAGAGAACCGCGCTTATCTGGGCATTGAGCCAGCTCTTGCCCCTAAATTGGCCCTTCTTTTTGCCGTCGAAGGCCGTGGCATCGTCCTTGAACTCCATGATGACCTTTCCATCGTCGAGCGGGATGACCTTCTTGGCCTTGCCTTCATAAACCTGCATGGACTTCACCATTTTTGTGTAAAATCTTTCCATATTTAAGGCTTGTTTTAGCATTTAAATGTCAATCAATGGGCAAAGCTTTTAAACACAAAAGGGCTAAAATACGGCGTCGAAACTCATATTTATTAACATATTTAAGTCAAAAATTGGCGGGGTTCCTTATGAGGGAGAAGTGCGGGATATTTGCAGCGGTTACAGAGAACGCGCCCAGAAAGGCCTACTACGCACTCATAGCCCTTCAGCACCGCGGCCAGGAGAGCGCGGGAATAAGCGTCTGGAAACACAGGATAAGAACGGTAGCCGGCAGGGGGCTCGTTTCGGAGGTCTTCAAGAACGGTGAGATGGCGAAGCTGAAATCCAGGATGGCAATAGCCCACGTCAGGTACTCGACCTCGGGTTCCCTCACCGAGACTCAGCCGCTGGAAACCGGTTGCTGTGGAAGGAGAATAGCCATCGCCCACAACGGAACACTCACGAATTTCCTCCCCCTCAGGAGGCACTACGAACGGTTAGGGGTCAAGTTCAGGCACTCCGTTGATTCCGAGCTGCTGGGAATCTCCTTCCTCTGGCACCTCCGCGAGACCGGAGACGAGTTCGAGGCCATGAAGGCTGTCTTTGAGGAGGTCAAAGGGGCATACTCCGTGGCCCTTCTCTTCGACGGGAAGATACTCGTGGCCAGGGATCCGGTCGGCTTCAGGCCGCTCAGCTACGGGACTGGAGACGGCCACTATTTTGCCTCGGAGGATTCCGCGCTGAGGCTCTTCGTGGACGAGGTGAGGGACGTTCAGCCTGGGGAGGTCTTTCTCCTCTCGGAGGATGAAATCGAAAGCAGGGTCGTGGCAACGGAGGAGCGCCGCGGCTGCGTCTTTGAATACATCTACTTCGCCCGTCCGGACAGCACGATAGACGGCGTGAACGTCTATACCGCGAGGGTCAGGATGGGAGAGGAGCTGGCAAAGGAGAGCCCGGCCGATGGAGACGTCGTCATAGCCGTGCCGGATTCGGGAAGGGCAGCGGCGCTCGGCTTCTCCAGGGTCAGCGGGATTCCCTACTCGGAGGGACTCATAAAGAACCGCTACATAGGGAGGACGTTCATAACCCCCGGGCAGTTCTATCGCGAGCTGAAGGTCAGGCTCAAGCTCTCGCCGGTGAGGGAGGTAATAGAGGGCAAGAGCGTCGTTCTCGTTGACGACTCAATCGTTAGAGGGACTACAATGAAGCGCATCGTGGCAATGCTCAGGAAGGCTGGCGCGAGGGAGGTTCATGTCAGGATTGCGTCCCCGCCGATAAGGTACCCGTGCTACATGGGGGTGGACATTCCGACGAGACACGAACTCATAGCGGCCTTTGGGAGCGTTGAGAAGGTGAGGGAATCCATAGGGGCCGACAGCTTAGCTTACCTCAGCATTGAGGGTCTGAAAAAGGCCGTCGGGAGGAGGGACCTCTGCCTGGCGTGTCTCACCGGCGAGTATCCGGAGTGGGCGTTTAGGTTTTAGTCCATGTCAAAGGTCCTCTTCAACACCAGCTTGACCTCTTCAAACTTCTCCGGCCGTACTCTGGCTATCGTCTTGATTACAAGAGATCTCTCCACGGTAAAAACAGAGGAGCAGTCGATAAAGCTCCTCTTTTTCAACTTTTTTCGTTTGAAAGCCTCGCCGTTCACGGCGGGGATGCAGTAATCAACACAACCGCCATTAAACAGTCGAAACCCTTAAATACTACACCATTTAATAAGGGCCTCGAAGAGGCCACCGTAAAACAACCCGATGAGACGAGGGGTTTCACGTTACCCTCCAGCCGCTGGAGGGTTGACGCCGTTAGGCGTCCTTTCAAAAGCCACCTTTAGGTGTTAAAAACTCCAAATGGTGGCCTCTAAGCCATAACCCCAATCCGGGTTTGCCGGTAGGGGTAACGGGCCCAAGACCGGGCCTGCGGGCTGAACCGAAACCGGCGACGGGAGTAGGTGATGGGCCCGCAAACCGAACCGCCCGTTGGCGAGGGGTTAACTCGTTGGAACCCTCGTCCTTTAGGGCGGGGAGGAGGTCAGCACTAAAACCGGCCGGAGTTTGCTTCCCAAGTAGTCCGTGAAAGGGAGCTCCAAGAGAACTATATCGCCCTGGTTAAATTTCAAAGAGCTCCTCGGCATCCTCTCCCTCCCTGAGGAGCTTTAGGTACCCCAGCTCCTTTAGGGCATCTCTCTCTTCAATCTTCTCTATCCTTATCAGGAGCTTCGAGCCCTGAGGGATGTTGAGCTTTTCGAGAGGAATTATGATGTCTCCCCGGTATACGGCAACTATCACCTTGGACATGGTTAAAGATTGAAGAAGAAACTTTTAAACATTAGTGTCTTTCGAGCTTCCTTAACCTCGCCGCGGAGAACTTGAGCTCCGGCGTTCCTGCTTTGTTCAGGGCAGGACTCGTTATTTTGTTCGCCTTGAAGTGGAAGGGAACCGCAATCACTCCGGAGGGAATCCGACCGAGCTTGACCCTCATTCTAATCTTCCCGCGCCTCGTCTCGATCTCGACCCAGTCCCCGTCGCTGATTCCAAGCCTCTCCGCGTCGCTCCTGTTTATCAGGACCCTGGGCTCCCCCATCAGCCTGACGAGCGAGGGGCTCCTGAGGGTCATTTCACCGGTGTTGTAGTGGCTTATCAGCCTGATTGTGGTAAGTATGAAGGGATACTCATAGTCCGGCCTCTCCCAGGGCTGCACCTGCTCCACAGCGATGAACCTGGCCTTTCCGTCTGGCGTCGAGAACTCCCAGGTGTGGAGCCTCTTCTTCGGAAGGAATACCCCATCGCCCGCCTTCAGCTCCTCAACGCTCCTCTCCTCCAGCGAGGGGAAGAGGCGGAAGTACTCTGCCGTTATCTCCTCAACGCTCGAATAGTTGAACCCGGGCAAACCGAGGGCCCTGCCGAGCATGGTAAGTATCTCCCAGTCGGGCTTGGAATCACCCATCGGCTCGCAGATCTTATGGCTCCACTGAACCCTTCTTTCGCTGTTCATGTAGCTGCCAGATTTCTCACAGAAGGCCGAAGCCGGCAAGACGTAGTGGGCGTAGCGCGCGGTTCTCGTCATGAAGATGTCCTGAACGACGAGGAGATCGAGCTTCCGCAGGGCTTCCCGAACCCTCTCAAAGTCTGCCTCGCTGACGGCAGGGTTTTCCCCGACTATGTAGAGCGCTTTAATATCGTTGCTCTCTATCGCCTCCCAGAGCTCCGTGAGGTAGAGCCCGCGCTCCGTCGGGAGGTCCTCCACGCCCCATATCTTCGCCACCCGCTTCCTGAACCTCTCGTCGGTCAGGGGGACGTAGCCCGGCAGGAACTCACTCAGTGCGCCCATGTATGCCGCTCCCTGGACGTTGTTCTGACCGCGCATCGGGTAGAGGCCGCCCTTTTCCCCGATGTAGCCCAGGAGGAGTGCTATGTCTATAACGGCCATGACGTTCTCAACGCCTGAAACGTGCTGGGTGAGTCCCATGCCCCACATTATCGCGCCGCTTCCGGCCAAGGCAAAGGTTCTCACAACTTCTCTGATAGTTTCGGCCGGAATTCCCGTTACCTTCTCCGCGTACTCCGGCGTGTACTTCATTACCGCCATCCTCACCTCGGAAAAGCCGGCGGTTCTGGTCTTTATGAACTCCTCATCGTAGAGCTCCTCCCGGATTATGACGTTCATCATGGCATTCGCGAGGGCTATGTCGGTCCCCGGACGGATGATGAGCCTATAGTCCGCGAAGGCCATCGTCCTGGTTTCCCTGACATCAACGACGATTATTTTGGCCCCATTCCTCTTGGCCCTCAGAATGTAGTCCATGACAACCGGGTGGGTCTCCGCCGGATTGTAGCCCCAGATGAGTATTGCCCCGAACCCCTCAAGGTCCTCGTAGGGGTTGGTCTGTGCCCCAGCCCCAACGGTCATCTTGAGGGCGTGAACACTCGCCTCGTGGCAGAGACGGGCACAGTTGTCTATGTTGTTGGTGCCGAAGAGCCTCGCTATCTTCTGGAGAAGGTAGTTTTCCTCGTTGCTGACCTTGGACGATGCCATGAACGCTACAGCGTCAGCACCGTACAGCTCGTGGATTTCGAGGAGCTTGCCCGCTATCTCCTCAATTGCCCTTCCCCAGCTTATCGGCCTCATCTTAGAGCCCTCACGCTTCAAGGGGCGTTTGAGCCTGTCCCCTGAAAGAACGAATTCCGTTGCGTGAAGCCCCTTGGGGCAGAGCTTGCCCCTGTTGGGCTCGCCTCGGTGGGGTTTAACCCTCATCGTCCTGGGATCAACGAGAAGCCTGCAGCCAAAGCCGCAGTAGGGACACACGACCGTCTTGGGCTCCTTCATTATACCACCTATAAACAAATAGACAGCAAAAATAAAAACTTTCTGACAAAAATTGATGAAAATTTGTTAAAATATTTCAGATTACTAGGAAAAAATTTATAAGGTTAAGTAGAAAAGTTTCTCCGGTGATTACTGTGACTAACTTTGCTATGTGGTGGATAGAATGGAACGAAAAAATTAGAGAGTACCTCTCCAGAATGATGTACGATGGCAAGCAATTAACCATAAATAATATAAAACAGAAAGGCTTCGACTATGCTATAGTAGCAGATAGTACACAGTTCACGGGCAACTACCTCTGGGGCGAAGGTAGTGGGATACCCATGAGTGACCACTCATATAATTCCGGGTACAATGATGCCAGAGAGCTAGTTTCATATCTGAATGAATTGATGAACGGAATGGACTATCTGGTCCCTGTACCGTATTACAAGTTCAAAACTCCCACGGGAATAACGAATCCCCGCAACCATTGGAGAGGCTTATCTTATCTATATGGCTGGATAGACGGTGCTTCGCACGAGGGGAACTCTTATATGAAGGGATTCTACTGGGACCTTGAAACACCTACACAGGCATATAAAGGAAGTTATATAACTACAGATGAAATTAGATCAATATGGGGGAGGATTTTAGAAAACAAAAGGGAATATTCCAAAGACCTTATTTTTGTGTGGGTACCAACATTGGCTAATAGAAATAGCGAACAACTTAGACAATACGAGTCATATATTTATTCAGTTGCAAAGTTTTTTGATTATGTCTTTTTCCAACCCCACTATTATCAGTGCCCATATTGCTCAATAGAGGCATTACAAGACATATACAGATGGGTGGACCATTTTTCAGAGACATATCACCCCTCGTATATAGAGTTTGAGGCAGATAGGTCTGTATTAGAGGCAAACAAGAAAGAAAACTGTGGATGTGGAAGTGGACATTGCTGTATATTACGGGCATGCGACTATGCCATAGTAGGCCGACATTATCCAAATATCCTCAAACATAAAGCATATTATTTTAGTATCGACCTTAAGGTGATAGATACGGTTCGGGAGCTGTGTCATGAATGGTAACAAAAAAATCCCTCTGTTTCTTAATGTTTTTGGTTATAATAGAAATGCTGATTGTTAACAGCAACAGCTATGTAGCCTCCCAGCTCGTTGTGGTTCCAGGAAAAGGCGATGCGTTTGTCATCTACCGCTGGGCAGATGAGAACGGCGAGCTGGGTGCCGATTTCTACTACTTCTCAAATGGAACCCTTGTCCCATTCTATCGCACCTGCCTTTTCTGCGATAATGTAAGTGCTGTGAACGACGGAGCCTACATTATCCCTGACAACGGCTCGTGGATATTCCTCAGGGAGTTCTACGTTCCAGAAAACAGCACGCGCGGGGTCGAGGCCTACCGCGTCCGGGATGGGAAGTGCTGGTTAATAGGCGGAACCTCCGTTGCCGTTCCGCAGGGGGAAGTCTCGCGCGTTGTTGTGTATTACAGAAAAAAAGCCTTTTCAATTGAGTTCCAGAATGGAAGCAGAGTGGAAGCCAAGAAGTTCTGGATAGGAGATAGCGTGGAGCCGGCGAACTTTTCGGGTTTTCCGGAGAAGACGCCGGTTTACTACGCAATAGAGCACAGCGTTCCGATGGGGAGCTTCTACGTTTATGGAGACGGCTACGCCTCCAACGGTAGTGCCGTTGTTCTCGTTCCGATAAACGTCGTTGATAAGGTTGTTTCATCATTGAGGGTTGAGGGAGACATTAAAGGCTTTGCCTCAGCAATCGTGGGAGAAGGAGTCATATTATACTACCCCTATGATTACCATGTCAACGGCTCGCCCGTGGAAAGGAAAGACCTTCGCCTGTTCTACTATCCAAACAACGGGGAAGGGCTCAAGGTTTTCCAGCTCCAAGAATTCCAGAAAGGGTCCAGCTTCGCTTCGGATGTTGTTTGCGGTGAGGCATCCAATGAAAAGGGAGCGAAAAACGAAAGCTTCGGAATATGCGGCCCTGCAATTTTCCTGCTCCTGGCGCTGATTCCCCTTTACAGGGCCTTCTCCAGGAAGTACTCGTGAACCCTTGTGTCCTCCGTTAGCTCCGGATGGAACTCCAGCCCGATTACGTTGCCGGCCTCGACTCCAACGACCCTGTCTCCAAGCCACGCTATCGGCCTGACCTTATCGTTCAGGAGCTCAACTATCCTCGGGGCGCGGATAAAGACACCGGGGAAGGGCTCATCGCTGAAGGCCAGCTTTATCGGTGCCTCGAAGCTGTCCACCTGCCTGCCGTAGGCGTTTCTGTTAACCCTGACGTCGAGAAGCCCGAGGAACCTCTGCTCCGGAGTTGCACCGATTACCTCCTTCGAGAGCATTATTAGACCGGCACAGGTGCCCATTATGGGCAGACCTTCCCCGCCGAGCTTTTTAATGGATTCAAAAAGGCCGTTCTTCACCATGAGCTTCGATATCGTCGTGCTCTCGCCGCCGGGGATTATGACCGCGGAAACCCCTTCCAGTTGCCCCGGTTTCCTTAGCCAGACCACCTCTCCGGTGACGCCGAGGTTTTTCAGGGCATTCCTTGCAGCTTCGATGTGCTCGCCCACGTCGCCCTGAAGGCCGATAACACCCACCTTGACCATTCCCACCACCCCATTGAAAAGGCAAAAGAAAAGAAATCAGACACCCCTCTCCTCAAGGCGAACCTCCAGCTCTTCAATGTCCCTGCCGCGCATCGGCTCGCCGATTTCCCTGCTTATCTCGGCCAGGACATCGGGTTCATCCCAGTGGTTGACGGCCTCAACTATGGCCCTCGCCATCTTCTCTGGGTTGGAGCTCTTGAAGATTCCCGAGCCGACGAAGACGCCGTCCATTCCCATCCCCATCATGAGTGCCGCGTCGGCCGGGGTGGCGACCCCTCCAGCCGCGAAGTTGACAACCGGAAGGCGGCCGAGCTTCTTTATCTCCAGGAGAATCCTGTAGAGCCCCTCAACTATCTCGCCGTAGGTATAGTGGCCGTAAACCGGCTCATTTTCGAGTATCTGCTTGGGAATCCCGCTGATGTCCTTTATACTTGCGGCCAGCCTCAGGTAGGGCTCGGCGAATCTCTCGGCTATGATGTATACCCGTTCGTCCGTCATGCGCTGGATGAGCCTTATGTTGTCTGCGACGAGGCGGACGTGTCTTACTGCCTCGACGATGTTGCCGGTTCCGGCCTCACCCTTGGTCCTAATCATGGCGGAGCCTTCCCATATCCTCCTGACGGCCTCGCCGAGGTTCCTGGCGCCGCAGACGAAGGGGACGCTGAATTCTCTCTTGTCTATGTGGAAATATGGATCGGCGGGCGTCAGAACCTCGCTTTCATCTATCATGTCGACGCCAATGGCCTCAAGGATTTTTGCCTCGGCCACGTGGCCGATCCTTACCTTTGCCATGACCGGGATCGTCACCGCGTCCATTATCTCCTGGATCTTCTCAACGGGGGCCATCCTGGCAACGCCGCCGGCCTTTCTTATGTCCGCGGGAACCATGTGGAGCGCCATGACAGAAACCGCGCCGGCTTCCTCGGCTATTCTGGCCTGTTCGGCGTTGGTGACGTCCATGATGACACCGCCCTTAACCATCTTGGCAAAACCGCGCTTGAGCCTTTCAGTTCCCTTAGCCTCTATAACGTGGAGCTTTCCCATGGGCACCACCATTTCAAGTTATGACTTGCAATATTATTCAAGAAAAAACTTGAATATAAACCTTGCCGCGGAAAAGCCACACCAGCCCCCAAGAAACTTCAGGAAAAATAAGGCAGAACAGAAAAGCCCTCGTTCAGGCCTTTCCAATTATCTCAAGGCTGACGTCGAAGTTCTTGACGGAGTGCGTGAGGTAGCCGAGGCTTATGATATCAATGTCGAGCCTGGCGTACTCCTCGATGTTTTCGGGAGTTATTCCGCCGGAGACCTCGATCTTCACCCTATCGCGGAGGCCCTCGCGCTTTAGAGCCGCTATCGTCTCGGCTATTTCAGCCGGGCTCATGTTGTCGAGCATCACTACATCGGCACCGGCCTTTGCCGCTTTGAGGGCATCCTCAATGGTCTCGACCTCGACCTCGACGACCTTGTAGACGCTGAAGGCCTTGGCGCGCTGTATGGCCTCTTCCAGCGGGACCAGAGCGAGATGGTTGTCCTTTATGAGCATCGCGTCGCTCAGCGAGAATCGGTGGGGCTCGCCGCCGCCGATGAGTATCGCCCTCTTGTCCAGTGGCTTGAGGAGGGTCTTCCTCGTTCCAGCAACGCGGACCTTCGGGTTTACGGCCTTAACCCTATCCACCAGTCTTCTGACCTCGGTGGCAATGCCGCTCATCCTGCCCATTACGTTCAAAGCGGTTCTCTCGACGAGGAGTATCGCGCGCGCATCACCGGTCAGCTCAAGTATCACCTCGCCCTTCTTGACCTTCTCACCGTCCCTCTTCCTGACCTTAACCTCAACCCCGAAGTGCTCGAAGAGGGCTTTGGCCTCCTCAACGCCCGCTATAACCCCTTCCTGCTTTGCGATAATTACGGCCCTAGCATTGATTCCCTCCGGAACCACCGCCTCGCTCGTGACGTCGCCGAAGGGAGCGTCCTCCTCAAGGAACCTGATCAGATAGGAAAGAGAGATCATAAAGTTTCCCTCCATACTTAACAAAAATCACAAAATCTTTCCCCCTAAACTTAACTCATCTCCAGCATCCTCTCGATAGCCTTCCTGGCCTTCTCCGCTATCTCCTCAGGCACTTCGACCTCGTACTTCATGTCCCTGAGGGCCTCGTATATGTGGTTGAGCGTTATGGCCTTCATTCCTATGCAGACCGCATCCTCCTTAGCCGGATGGAACTTAATGTCCGGGTAGAGCTTCCCAAGCCTGTAAACCATCTCATGCTCCGTGAAGACGACCCACTCGTCGTGCTCGGGGGCGCGCCTTATCATTCCCCCGGTGGAGACTATTATGTCGGCCCTTTCCTGTACCTCCGGTTCGCATTCCGGGTGAACCATCAGCTTGGCGTTGGGGTAGAGCCTCTTGGCGCGCTCCACATCTTGAACGGTGAACTTCCTGTGAACGTAGCAGTGGCCGTACTCGGGGACGGGGATGACCTTCTTGCCGGTCTGTTTGGCCACGTAGCTCGCTAAATTCTTATCCGGCCCGAAGATGATGACGTCGGAATCGAGCTTTTCGACTATTTTGACCGCGTTGGCTGAGGTCACCGTCACGTCAGCGTAGGCCTTGGTCTCGGCGGTGGTGTTCACGTAGAGAACCACCGGGGCGTCCGGGTACTGCTCCTTGGCCCTGAGGATGTGCTCGACCTTCAGCATGTTGGCCATCGCGCAGGTGGCCCTTTTGCTTGGAAGCAGGACCCTCTTCTCGGGATTGAGGATCTTGGCAGTTTCTGCCATGAAGTCCACTCCCGCGAAGACTATGACGTCGGCATCAACGTCCACTGCCTTCCTCGCGAGCTCGAGGCTGTCCCCGAGGAAGTCGGCTATGTCCTGGATTTCAGGCAGCTGGTAGTTGTGGGCCATTATTATAGCGTTGCGCTCTTCCTTGAGACGTTCAATCTCCCGCACGAGTTCTTCAATTTTCATGGTCTCACCTCGCCTGATTAGGGTACAGCCGGAGAATTAAAAGGTTGTTGGCCACCTTTGGTTAGGCTCCTCCTGTGAGAACGACTGGAGTTCATCTTTTTTAGTCTCCCTGAGAAGAAGCGCCTTAATGCCTATCTTTCCCGTGTGCAGGCCATTTTCTCATCGTCGGTTATCGGAACCTCCCATCATCGTGGGGGCTATAAAATAGCAGTCGAAGCCCGCGGCTCCAGTTTCGGAAGCCACCTCGACGGCCGTTTCAAAAAAGGGACTCCTAGGGAATTATTGTGTGGGAGAGGGACAGGGATTCAACAACTTCCGGGATAACGTCTCTGTGGCCGTTACGTCTCAGGACGCTGACCACTTCTACGAAGCAGGCCTTTGGGAGAAGAACCTCGTGGTCATCGCAGAGGTGGACCCCAAGCTTGGCTTTTCGTGGATCTTGCTTTCGCGCTCGAGAACTTCTTTGGGAAGGCTCCGTCTTGACCTTAGGAGGACCTTCGCTATGACACTCGTGTCAAGAACTACCTTCATAGTTCCTACCCCTGACGGCGGCAACGCTCCGGTCAACGTCCTCCCTGGCCTCAAGCTCAAGTTCGTCTATAAGCTCCGAGAACCTCTTCTCCTCTATGTACACTATCAGCCGCTTTGATGGCAGTGAAAGGGGTTTCAGGGGTTTTACGACCCCGTTTTCGTAGACCGTCTCGATGGCTTTTGAAATATCCCAACCATTGGAAGTTGTCTTGGAACTTGGGGAAATATTTTTAAGCTGTATTACGTTATCTGATATAAAATAGTTGGATGTGAAAGATTAAGAAGAAAAATGATATTATTAGTGTTATTACAATTTATGTTGTTGGGAAATACTTCGTTTATATTAAGTTGGGAGTTTCCGGCATGTGGCTACGTTTCACTAGCAGACCAAAAAACAGTTGAGAATTTGGAAAGCCCTCTCTAAATCAGCCCGGAGACAATTATGGCACTGCGGAATTTAATGTCTACCCTAGAGCAGTATGGATAGGCCTTTATTTATCCAAGGAACCAAGGATATCCACATTCTGGGGAGAGTACTGTACATACACATTCCCTTCAACAAATGATAAAAACGAGATAAAGAGCATCTATTGGACACGGGCAGTAGAGCTAGCAGCCATGCATCTCGGAAGTTACTTCAAGTACAGTGGGTCAATTCAAATCAAATTCTTTTATGGAGGTCAGGCAAAAAATCAAAATACTGGAAAGTGGCAAACAAGCAACTTGATATTCCAGTATGAGTGTAATGATGAGACCTGCTGGATAAGTGGCCCAAGACAGCCTTTACCAAGATATCCCTCGAGCCCCACTCAAGGAACATATTACATATTTGTGTGGAATGATCACTTAATAGGGGGATGTTGCAAGGGAGGTGACGATGGTGGTAGTTCCTGCTTTGGGGCTGTCTGGGGCAATAGACACTGCGGAGGATGCTTTGCTCCGGATGCCTCTGCATCCCAGAACTTCGCGTACCGTATGCCCTGAGGGGTGAAAAAATTGAGGAACTCAGTAAAAATAGGGTCTGTCATGCTCTTCATTTCCTTTTTCATGGCGGGCTTGCTTTTGCATCTCTGGAGAGATTCGGATGAAAATTCCGGCGGTTTCACAGGCGACCTTAACATCACCAAGGTTTGGGATGGTCAGGACGATCTTTTGGGGGCCGATAGCAACAGGCTCGTGCTCCTGTCCAGCTCGGGCCGCCTCGAAATCCTCAGACTTGGAAACTGGGAGCAGGTGTATTCGGCCGAAGACGTCGAGGATGCCGGGCTGTTCTCCGGTGTGCTGGCTTTTAGGAAGAGTGGAAGCCTCTACTACACGAAACTTGACACTATAGAACCCCACCGCCTTGAATCTCCCATTGAAAACACCTCCCTCGGATTCAGACTCGGGAACTTAACGTTCTTCATAAAGAGAAATCCCCCCATAATACACTCCGGAGTTCGCGTTCCGGGCAACATAACGATCCACGTATGCGGCGGAACCTGCGGGGCTTTTCTCTTCGAGGACGGGGAGGGAAAACCGTTCATACTGCGCACTGAGGAGGGTTTTGTGATAGGTGTAGCGTCCATGGAACCTTTCTACCACGGCAGGGTTGTCTTTATTAACACCTCGGGAGAGCCTGTGGCCGAGCACACGTTTGACGTGGGAATTCGGGATGTGACGGTAGCGAATAACACCGTTTTGGTGAGCACGGGGGGCGTCGAGAGGTCCGGCACGGCGATATGGAGTGGAAAACTCTACGCACTGGATGGAAGGGGACGCCTTCTTTGGAACGCTTCCATCGAAGACCGTGCCCTCTGGGGCCATCTCTGTGGTTACGCGCCCGCTGGGGTGTCCCTGCTGGCGGACGGAAACGTTTACGCCGTTGACTACAAGGGTGTGGTCTACGTGTTCAACAAAAGGGGCAAATACCTGAGGGCGGTTAAAACGCCCGCTTCAAGAACCCTGGGATGCGGTGATCTAATCCGGAACGTGGTGGTCGGGGGGAGGGTTCACTGCTGGCATGGGCGTACTTTGGTGTGTCGATGGAGCAGGAGGAGAAGAGCGGGCTATGCGTATACACACCCGGCGGAGCCGTCGCCTGTAGACCACTTATTCTGAGGCCAGACACAATAGTTGTCCGGGAGAACTACGTGGTTCTATCCCTGAGTTCAGTGATGGGGAATGAAAGGGTCGAGGTGTTCAGGATTGAGGGGCCTAGCTGAGCGCTAACATCCATTCTATCGCCTTTCTCGCCTTCTTTGCCATCTCTCTAGGAACCCATATCCTCAGCGTTGGGTGTTGTCCTGAAACGTATTTAAACCGCTCGGTCTAAAGCCTGCACCTTCCGTCGAAGAAGCTCGGCCTCTCGAAGACCTTCCTCATGAAGGGAAAGTCCTCGCGGTAGTGAGCGCCCCGGCTTTCTTCCCTCGCGAGTGCGCACTCAAGGACTCCCCTGGCGAGGAGTTTGAGCCTCGGGTCTGCCTCAATTTCCTCAAGCTTTCTGAAGCCCTCCTTAAGGGTCTTCGCGCTCCTGACGATTCCGGCGTGATTCCAGAGAAGTTCCCTCAGCGAGTCAACGTCCCCGGCCTCGTAGCCGTGATATGCCGGCTCCTTCATGTCCCCCCGCCTCGGCTTATCCCTCGCGATTGTCCTGGCCACCTCAAGTCCGCTCACGATGCACTCAAGGAGCGAGTTGCTCGCCAGCCTGTTCGCCCCGTGGAAGCCTTTGCTCATCGCCTCGCCCACAGCGTAGAGGTTCTCGATTGCCGTCCTGTACCAGAGGTCGACCGCTATCCCGCCGATGGTGTAGTGGGCTATTGGGGAGACCGGGATTAAGTCCCTAGTCGGATCGATGCCGTCCTTCATCAGGAAGGCATATATCTGGGGGAAGCGCCTCTTGAAGTCCTCTATCGAGTTGGCGTCGAGGTAGACCCCCTTTCCAGCGAGCATCTGCCTGTATATCGCCCGCGAGACGATGTCCCTCGTGGAGAGCTCGTTGACGAAGCGTTCGCCGTCTTCCGTCACCAGCTTAGCCCCTGCACCGCGGACGGCCTCGCTGATGAGCTTCACCCCAGATTTCCCCAGGTAGCCGGTCGGGTGGAACTGTATAAACTCAAGGTCCCTCGCGGGGGCGCCTTTCATAACCGCGTCCCCGATGAGAAGGCCGGTAGTTAGAGGGGAGCCTGCTGTGTACTTGAAGAGCCCCGCAAAGCCACCCGCTGCTATTACAGTCGCGTCGAACTTCATGAGCTCTCCTTCGAGAAAGACGCCGTAGGCTTTCCTCTCGCTCACGGCGAGCTCTTCAGCAAAGCCCCTAACGAAGTGCACTCCTGCCTCTTTAGCGGCCATGTGGAGAACCTTCATCATATGCTTTCCGGTCTCGTTCCTTATCGTGAAAACGCGGTGGAAGGAGTGACCGCCTTCGGTCTCGTTGGTCTCGAACTCGACGCCGATTGAGGTCAAAAAGTCGTAGGCCCCGCTCGCCTTTGAGATTACGCTCCACACGGTCTCCTCATCGTTGAGATACTTGCCTGCCCTGATGGTGTCTAGAACGTGAGCCTTGAGAGAATCGCCGTCGAGGATGGGAAAGGCTATTCCAGCCTGAGCGAGGTAGGAGTTGCTTTCCCGTATCCCCCTACCGATGACCGTCACGTCGAAGCCGCGCCTTGCCAGGGCTATCGCGGCAGTTAATCCCGCGGCACCGCTCCCGATGATTCCAACGCTGGCCATAGCTCTCCCCAGGCTGGACTGGGAGAAACGCCTTATAAGGTTTTCAAAAAAGGGAAGGAATCACTTCCCAACCGGATAGTTGGGAGCTTCGTTGGTGATGAAGATGTCGTGCGGGTGGCTCTCCTTGACGCCGGCCTGCGTTATGATCACGAACTCGCCCTTCTCTTTGAGTTCGGCTATGCTTGAAGCCCCCACGTAGCCCATTCCAGAGCGGAGGCCTCCGACGAGCTGGTAGAGAACCTCGCTGACCGGTCCTTTGTAGGGCACGACCCCCTCAACTCCCTCCGGGACGAACTTCCTGGTCTTCATGTGGCCCTTCTGGTAGTACCTCTCAGCCCCACCCTTCATCATCGCACCGAGCGAACCCATTCCGCGGTACTGCTTGTACCTCCTGCCGTTGATGACGACCTCCTTGCCCGGTGCCTCCTTCGTTCCGGCTAATAGGGAGCCGAGCATGACCGCATCTGCACCAGCTGCTATCGCCTTGACTATGTCGCCGGAGTAGCGGATTCCGCCATCGGCTATGACATGAAGCCCGTACTCCTGGGCCCTGTCGGCCACAAGGGCTATTGCCGTAACCTGCGGGACGCCGACACCGGCAACTACGCGGGTTGTGCATATGCTTCCCGGACCGATTCCGACCTTGACCGCATCGGCAAAGGTGAGGTCGTCAACGGCCTTTGGGTTTGCTATGTTTCCGACTATCAGGTCGGCATCCACTGCCTTCCTTATCTCCTTCATAGCCTTTATCGCCTTGAGGTTGTGGGCATGAGCCGTGTCAACGACGATTACATCAACACCTGCCCGGTCAAGGGCTTTGGCGCGCTCGATGTCGAAGGGACCAACGGCGGCCGCAACTATCAGGTCTCCGTTCTCGTCCCGAACGGCGTTCCTGTACTTCTTCCTCATCATGAGGTCGCTCATTGTGATTATTCCCACGAGGCGGCCGTTTTCATCGACGACCGGAAGCCTGGCTATCCGGTTGGCCACCATCGTATCGAGGGCCTCCTCGACCGAGACGTCCTCGCCGACGGTTATGACTTCGCCGGTCATGACCTCCCTGACGAGGCTGCCCTCCTTCGCCGCTATGTCCTTCTTGGTAACGATGCCGACTATCCTGCCGTCCTCACCAACGACCGGAAGGCCGTCGATGTCGTTTCTCTCCATGAGGAAGAGCGCGTAGTCGAGGGTTTCATCGGGGCCTATGGTGATGACGTCCTCGACTATGAAGCGCTCGGCGCGCTTGACTTTCCTCACCATCTCGGCCTGCTCCTCGATGCTCATATTTCTGTGGATGACTCCCAAGCCGCCTTCCCTGGCCATCGCAACTGCCATCTCCCACTCTGTAACGGTGTCCATCGCTGCGCTGAGGATCGGTATCTTGAGCTTCACGTTGGGGGTTATCCGGGTCGAGACATCGACGTCCTTGGGCTCGACTTCGGTCGCCTGCGGTATCAGAAGAACGTCGTCAAAGGTGTATCCTTTGAGTGCATTAACAAGTTTATGTTCAAATTTTCCCATTATCTTCGGACCTCCACGTCCTTTTTAACATGAACCTGACATGGGTTTTTAAGGGTTTCCCACTTCTTCAACCGAACCGTTATCGGTTCCCAGGGCAAAACTCCGAACTTCCAACTGTATTCATTTGAATTTTACAAACGTAAAGCTTTTAAACTCAAGACACTCCTCCCCAGCGGTGGTGTCCATGAACCTCGCAAAGGCCCTGGCCCACGTGGCTCCCATTGCCATAGTGGTCCTCGTCCTAATCCTCGCTTGACGATAATCTCTCATTGGATTTCATTGTTTGACGATCATCCAAACTTTGGCCGTTTTTCTTTTCAATTTTGACAAACTGACAAAAAATGGCTCGAAAGACTAAAATACTCTCAAAGTTCTCCTATTTTCGGTGATTCCGCTATGAGGGGGGAGTACCAAACCCATCCATAGGGCAAAATCTGAGGGAAAGAGATTTGGTTTTGAGGAGCTGCTGGGTGAAATACTGAAGGAAGGTCTCTTCTGGGCGGCCCTCGGCCGGCCGTCGGAGGTCATGCCGTTTCTGAGGGGCAAGCTCTTGAGCAACGGCATCGGTGTGGAAGGTGAACGCAGGGAATACTTGAAGTACCTACTCGACGATCTGGAAAGGTTCTACAAGCGGGTCTCATGGAGCGATGAGATTGACGAGCGGCACTGGAAGGCTTTGAAATCCTTCCACAGGGACATAGTCTCAGTGGTTTCCTCCGAGAGGGCTTAGCTTTTTAACCCCTCTTCCCTACTCCTTCTGGGATGATGAGGGAAGTTTCGTCCGAGCGGTGAGGAAACTCGCATGGGCTGACCTAAAGGCCAAAGGTTTTCCTGAGGCCTTCTTTAACTTCCAAAACCTTCTTTTCATTCAGAACTCCAAGACGCTTTCTCACGAGTCTTTTGTCAAGGGCGAAAACCACGTAGGGCTTCACCACGCTCGGTTTTATCGGTTTCGTCCCGGGATAACGGACAACGTCCCTATCGGTTATCACGACGTTGTATTCGACGAAGCCGCTCCCGAGATTGGACGTTATCTGCAGAACTACCACGGCGTTTGAAATCCTGTTGAGTTCATCGTTTGAAACAACGAGAGCCGGTCGAAGCTTTCGATTCCTCAAATCAACGAAAGGAAACTCAATGAGAACTATCTCCCACTGGGAAAGCTCACCTCTTGGCTTCATAGGGGACGCCTCCAACATCATCCCAGTACTCGTCAGCCTCGCTCTCCCAGTCCTCCTTTAGAACCTCCTCAACGGCTCTGAGATAGCCCTCAATCTCCAAGTCCCCAACAGGCCCCCGCCTGAGCAGAAAATCCCTGAGGGCCTCTTTTATTACCTCACTCCTGTTCGAGTAAATTCCCTCATCAATTAGCCTGTCCATCCTCTCGGCAAGCCCCTTCGGTATCCTCGCGGAGACCTTAACGGTTGTCGCCATTTTGTCCACCTATGTCTCCATTTGTCCGACAGGATAAAAACCTTTCCCAACACTTAAAAGGCATTATCAAAAGCCAGAGTCGTGAGGAAAGATGGAGAAAAACGAGAGGCTGGAAAAGTTCGTCTCCCATCTCAAGCAACTCGTCGAGATGGAGCGCAGGGCCGAGATAGAGGCGATGCGCTTAGAAATGAGAAGGTTCTCCGGAAGAGAGAGGGAGAAGGTAGGCAGGGCCGTTCTTGGGCTCAACGGAAAGGTCGTTGGGGAGGAGCTGGGCTACTTCCTGGTAAAATACGGGCGCGATAGAGAGATAAAGACGGAGATAAGCGTTGGCGACCTCGTCGTCGTGAGCAGGCGGGACCCGCTGAAGAGCGACCTGGTTGGAACGGTCGTTGAGAAGGGGAAGCGCTTCATAACGGTCGCCCTTGAAACCGTTCCCGAGTGGGCCCTGAAGGGCGTTAGGATAGACCTCTATGCCAACGATATAACCTTCAAGCGCTGGCTTGAGAACCTTGAGGCCCTTCGCGAGAGCGGGAGGAAAGCGCTGGAGCTCTACCTGAGCCTTGGGGAGCCGGAAGGGAGTGAGCCCCTTGAGTTCACACCCTTTGACAGGAGCCTAAACGCGAGCCAGAGGAGGGCAATAGCGAAAGCCCTCGGAAGCCCGGACTTCTTCCTCATCCACGGGCCGTTCGGGACGGGCAAGACGAGAACCCTGGCCGAGCTGATAAGGCAGGAAGTGGAGAGGGGCAACAAGGTTCTGGCAACGGCCGAAAGCAACGTCGCGGTGGACAACCTCGTGGAGAGGCTCGTCGATTCGGGTTTGAGGGTCGTGAGAATAGGCCACCCGAGCAGGGTCTCAAGGAGCCTTCACGAGACGACTCTGGCTTACCTCATAACTCAGCATGAACTCTACGGCGAGCTGAGGGAGCTTCGCGTTATAGGCGAGAACCTGAAGGAGAAGCGCGACACCTTCACGAAGCCAGCCCCGAAGTACCGGCGCGGGCTGAGCGACAGGGAGATACTCAGGCTGGCCTCGAAGGGTATTGGAACGAGGGGCGTTCCGGCGAGGCTGATCAGGGAGATGGCCCAGTGGCTCAAAATCAACGAGCAGGTGCAGAAGACCTTTGAAGATGCTAAAAAACTTGAGGAGAGAATCGCGAGGGAGATCATCCGCGATGCCGACGTTGTTCTCACAACGAACGCCTCTGCCGGCCTCGATGTCGTCGACTACGGCTCCTACGACGTGGCGATAATAGACGAAGCGACGCAGGCGACGATTCCAAGCGTTTTGATACCGATAAACAGGGCGAGGCGTTTCGTCTTGGCCGGCGACCATAAGCAGCTGCCCCCGACGATACTCAGCGAGAAGGCCAAGGAGTTGAGTAAGACGCTCTTCGAGGGGCTGATTGAGCGCTATCCCTGGAAGAGCGAGATGCTCACCGTCCAGTACAGGATGAACGAAAGGCTCATGGAGTTCCCGAGCAGGGAGTTCTACGGCGGAAGGGTTGTGGCGGATGAGAGGGTGAAAAACATAACGCTGGCCGATTTGGGCGTTAAGGGTCCCGCGCTCGGCGATTTCTGGGGCGAAGTTCTGAGGCCGGATAACGTCTTGGTCTTCGTGGACACCTCTGGAAGGGAAGACCGCTTCGAGAGGCAGCGCTATGGGAGCGAGAGCAGGGAGAATCCGCTGGAAGCGAGGCTCGTTAAGGAGACCGTTGAGAAACTTTTAGAGCTCGGTGTTAAGCCGGAGTGGATTGGGGTAATTACCCCCTACGACGACCAGCGCGACTTAATAAGCTCGCTCCTGCCGGAGGAGGCCGAGGTTAAAACCGTTGACGGCTACCAGGGCAGGGAAAAGGAAGTTATAGTTCTTTCCTTCGTCCGCTCCAACAGGAGGGACGAGCTCGGCTTCCTGAAGGATTTGAGGCGCTTAAACGTCTCGCTGACGAGGGCGAAGATGAAGCTGATTTTGATAGGTGATTCCTCGACTCTGAGTGCCCATTCAACTTATAAACAGCTGGTTGAGTTCGTGGGGGGAAATGGAAAGGTGGTTGATGCTGCCACGTTGAGAGAATCTAAGGAGAAAGGTTAAAATCCTCCAAAAACAAAAGTCCTAACAGGTGTTGAGATGGGCAAAATCATAACTCTTTCCGTTCCTGACTGGGTCGATGAGAAGAGGTTCAAGGAGGCCTTTATGAGGGCACTACTGGAGAGCACCCCTGAGAGACTGAGCATAGAGGAGCTCAGGAAGTTACTCGGAATTGAAGAGACCGAAGACGAAATTGAAGTTCCCAAAGAGGTTGAGAACGTAAGGAAAAAGGACAAGGAGCGGATTAAATGGCTGTCATAGACACAAACGTTGCCATAGAACGTCTCAGGAAGGGAGAGGAAATAGAGGAGAGCATAACTGGAGTTACCTTCGTGGAGTTTCCAAGAATTGTGAGATATTCCCGTTTCAAAGGGGATGTCCTGTTTCCAAATCTTGACGATTACCTTCTCGCCCACGAGCTTCAGGAAAAACTTCTCAAGAGGGGCAGTCCAAGGGGCTTTGCGGATTTACTCATAGCTGCCATCTGCATCAACCGGGGAGAGGAGTTAATAACATATGACTCTGATTTCGTGGAGATAGCCAAGATCTCCTCTCTAAGGCTGATTCTCCTTGAACGTTAAGCCTTTAAACTCCATCCACAACCCAAAATCATGTTCCTCCACACGAAGAACTTCGACGAGCAGAAGGCTAAAGCCATGGAGAGCCTTCGGAAGGCGCTGGCCGAGAATAAAGTGGACGAAGACATAGTTTCGCTGCTCGAAAAAATAAACGCGCTGGAGAACTACTTCACCACCTCCTCGTGCTCCGGCAGGATTTCGGTCATGGAGATGCCCCACTTCGGAGACAAGGTCAATTCCGTTTGGCTCGGCAAGTGGCACAGGGAGGTTTCCGTTGAGGAAGTCCTTGAGGCCATCGGGAGGCACCGCTCCGGCCAGCTCTGGTTCCTCGTGAGGAGTCCGATTCTGCACGTTGGCGCGCGAACCATGGATGATGCGGTTAGATTACTCAACCTCGCCATCGGACTGGGCTTCAAGTATTCCAGCATAAAGAGCGTGAGCCACAAGAAACTCCTCGTTGAGATACGCTCCACCGAGAGAATGGACGTTCCGCTCGGCGAAAACGGCGAGCTGTGGGTGAGCGAGGAGTACATCAAGAGAATCGTCGCCATTGCCAACTCCCAGGTGAGGCGCTTCAAGGGGAAGCTGAAGAGGCTGGAAGAAGAGATTGAGAAGTTATAACAACGCCACTTGCACCTAAGGAGAATGCATCTGGCTGTTATCAGGCCGGAAATTTTGGTAGTCATCTTCTGAGCCGGAACGCGCGGACGAAAATAGAACGCTTCCTCCCGGGCTCCATCTTAAATTCCCCAGCCTTTAACCTTTCAACAACTCCCAGAGGACGAAGAGCATGGCCATCGCAAGAGAGAGCAGAACAATCGTAAGGATTCTCCTCCCAACTCTGCGCGAGAGGTAAACTCCCAGAAAGCCAAACAGGGTGTTCAAAACCGAGAGAACCAAAAACCACTCGGCGTTCTTAACCACTGCATTGAACATTCTCAAAACATCTTCCGGGTAGTTTTTGGTTGAAACGTAAGAGGAAACAGCCCATATAACCGGAATCGCAATGGTCAAGGCAAGGGACGTTTTACCGACGAACTCAAAGGCATCCTCAGCCCTCTCGTTCCCAAGGAAGTAGAAGGGGAGAGCTAAAATCCACACCACCATCGTGGCGAAGACTGGATACATCGCCACCATAAGAAAAGCCAGGCCAACGAACGCCATTATGGCAAGAAAAACATCGTGAAAACCCAGGAGAAATGTACTGAAAATTCCCCAAAGAATGAGGTGATGGGCTACGCACTCCTGCACGTCGTGCTTCAGGTATCCTGAATCCCACGGCTCATTCCAGTGCTCCTCAAGAATCTCAAAAAGCCTTTTGATGTCCCTCTTGCTGTACCCGTGCTTCTCAAGTATTCGGGCGAGAAAGAAGGCTGTTGAAGCGATCGTGAGAAGGGAAAGAATAATTACCTCAAAGACCCACTCACGCGTCATGCCACCATATTTTATCCAGACGAAAGCAAAAAGGGGAACGCCAAGAACCATCGGGTAAACGACAATCTCACGGAAGACTCTCCACCTCACAGCGACCACCAAGAAGTTTTTTGCTAAATTGAAAAAATAAAACTCTTTAGGTCAAAGTACTAACAATGCACACAGTTGAGGACAAATCATCGGAGCTAAAACCGCCCACACGCATTACCCCTCAAGCCCTTTGAACCTGGCCAGGAAGATCAGGCCCGTAAGCCCCCAGAAGGCAGTCACGAGGAGATTCCCGGGATCGCCGTTCCCGTATATCAGCCGTGAGGCGCTCACCGTCGGGAGGAGCATGAGGACTCTGGCAAGGCCATCGGGCAGAACGCTCGGGGGATAGTAGACCGGCGGGAACACCGTGAGGCCGGTCACGAGTATGTTCGAGAGCCGCATCGTTCTAACCGACTCCTTTCCTCTAACGCCGAGGAGGAAGCCTATCCCCGCACCCCACAGCCAGAGAGATATTATTCCAAGAACCATTCCGGGGAGTGCCCGGACTCCAAGGCGCGTGAGGAGGAGAATCGTGAGGAGAAGGACGTAGGGCAGGGCAGGAACGCTCATCCCTATGGAAATTCCAAGGGGCTTCTTCCAGCCGCTTCCCGGGAGGGAGATGAGGATGTCGTAGAACCTCGAACGAGTCTTCATCCCGACCAGCTCTATTGCCAAATCCGCTACCCCGACCCCGACTATGAAGCTGACGACTGCTCCAGCCAAAGCAGTGTTCAAAAACCTGCCCCCGCTCACGACGTAGACTATGAAGATGAAGGAGAGCGGCTGGATGGCGAAGCTGATAAGGGAGAACCTTCCCCGTGTTAGGGCCCTCGCGTAGTACTCAACGATCCCCATCATCGAGACCACCCGCGATGAAAACGTCCTCTATTGTGAGTTCCTCAACTTTAAAGGGCACGCCGGCCTTTTCAAGGGCCTCAACGGCTTCTCTCTCCTCAGCTTTCGAGCGGGTGTAGATGTAGGCATTTCTCCCGGCCTTTTTGACGAGAAAGCCCTCAAGCTTAACGCCTCCAAAGGCGACAATCTTCGAGTGAAGTCCGCTCAGGTATTCCCGGGCTATCTCTTCAGGCCTTCCGAAGGCCCTCACTCGACCGCCCTTCAGGAGCAGGACGCGGTCGCAGACGCTCGATATCTCGTTGAGGTAGTGGCTGGTGAGGACTATCGTTGATTCTTCCGCCTTTTCCCGGAGAACCTCCCACAGCTTCAGCCTGTTCTCGACATCAAGGCCAACGGTCGGCTCGTCGAGGAAGTAGAGCTTGGCATCGGCCGAGAGAACCATGGCGAGAAGAGCCTTCCTGACCATGCCTCCCGAAAGGGTGGACATTGGCTCGTCTGAGTAGTCTATTCCGAAGAGCTTCATGGCGTCATCCGCAGTCCTTCTGGCTTCCTCCCTCCCGAGCCCCCTCATCCGGAGGTAGTGGTAGACGTAGTCCCTCGGGGTGAGCGTGTAGAAGTGGGCCTTAACGTCCTGGGGGAGGAGCGCGAAGAGGTCCTTTGCCTCGCAGGGCTTCTTCCCAAAAATCCTCACTTCACCGGAGTCGGGTTTCAGGAGACAGCTCAGAACCCTTATAAGCGTCGTCTTTCCCGCTCCATTCGGCCCGATTATTCCGACTATCTCGCCCTCCTGCACGGTGAAGGAAACGTCGCTGAGGGCTTTCTTTGAGCCGTACCATTTGGAGAGGTCCCTTACCTCAATGGAGGACATACAAGAAAAGTTCCCGTTGGACTAAAAATGCTTTTCGGAGGTATTTAAAGGAAAGAAGAAGTTAAAGGCCTTCAGTCAAGGTCGCCTCCGAAGTCGCTGCCTCCGCCCTCGCCGCCCTTGTCCTTCTCGAGCTTGCTGGCGGCGATGACGTCGTCGATCCTGAGGATCATTATTGCCGCCTCGCTGGCGCTCTTGATGGCCTGCTTGGTGACCCTGACCGGGGCGATGACGCCCTTCTCCATCATGTCGGCCGGCTCGCCCTCGAAGACGTCGACACCGATGGTCGGTCCCTTCTCCTTGTGCGCTGCTATGACCTTCACGAGGGTCTCGATCGGGTCGAGACCGGCGTTCTCGGCGAGAGTCCTCGGTATGACCTTAAGGGCCTCTGCAAAGGCCTCGATTGCGAGCTGCTCCTTGCCGCCGACCTCCTTGGCGTACTCGTCGAGCCTGATGGCGAGCTCGATCTCCGGGGCACCGCCCGCTGCCAGTATCTTGCCATCCTCGACGATGTCCTTGACGACCTTGACGGCATCTTCAAGCGCCCTCTCGACCTCGTCGACGACGTGCTCAGTGCCGCCGCGGATGAGTATGGTGACCGCCTTCGGATTCTTGCAGCCCTCGACGAATATCATGTTCTCTCCAGCCACTTTCCTCTGCTCAACGAGCTCGGCCTCGCCGAGGTCCTCGCTCGTGAGGTCGCGGACGTTGGTGACGATCTTTGCTCCGGTGGCTTTCGCGAGCTTCTCCATGTCGCTCTTCTTAACCCTCCTCACGGCGAGGATACCGTACTTGGCCAGATAGTGCTGGGCGAGATCATCAATACCCTTCTGGACGAAGAGGACGTTGGCCCCAACCTCCTTGATCTTATCAACCATCTCGCGGAGCATCTTCTCCTCCTGCTCAAGGAAGGCCTGGAGCTGCTCCGGGCTGGTGATCCTTATCTCGGCGTCGGTCTCGGTCTCCTTGACCTCAAGGGCCTCGTTGATGAGCGCTATCTTGGCGTTCTCGACCCTCTTCGGCATGCCGGGGTGGACAACTTCCTTGTCGATGACGACGCCCCTGATGAGCCTGGTGTCCCTGACGCTGCCGCCCTCCTTCTTCTCGAACTTGATGTTGTCGAGGTCGACCTTGTAGGTGCCGTCGATCTTCTCGGCGACCTGCCTGACGGCGTCAACGGCTATCTCGGCGAGGTACTCACGCTCCTCCTCGGCGGCCTTACCGGTGATGGAGGTGACCGCGGCCTTCTTGAGGATCTCGGCGTCCTCAACGTCGATCTCCCTGGCCATGTTGTCGAGTATCTCCTGGGCCTTCTCGGCGGCCAGGGCGTAACCCTTTATGATTATGCTCGGGTGGATGTTCTGGTCGAGGAGCTCCTCAGCCTTCCTGAGAAGCTCACCGGCGATGACGACAGCGGTAGTGGTTCCATCACCAGCCTCCTTGTCCTGGGTCTTGGCAACCTCAACCATCATCTTGGCAGCAGGGTGCTGGATGTCCATCTCGTCGAGTATGGTGGCACCGTCGTTGGTGATGACGATGTCTCCAAGGCTGTCGACGAGCATCTTGTCCATACCCTTCGGGCCGAGGGTGGTCCTAACGGTCTCGGCTATGATCCTCGCGGCGAGAATGTTCAGCCTCTGAGCGTCCCTACCAACGTACCTCTGGGTTCCCTCAGGCAGAATAACAACCGGCTGTCCAGCGAGCTGGGCCATCTCCTCCCACCTCCGCCCGTTTTTGTTTTTACAGATTGAGGACTTTTAGTTACAATTAGTGTTTCCGGTTTATGGTTCCTTTGGACTATTTATAAATTTTTTGGTCAAATCCCCTAACCCCCGTGGCGTTTCCCTGAGGAGTTCTCCAAAGCTGTTAACGTAAACGCCCACACCAAGCTCTTCGAGCTTCCTTTTGAGCTCCCCAACCTCCGCCCCCGGCCAGCAGTGCTTCGAGCACCATTCCTCGTCCCTCGGGTTCGTTAGGGGCTTCCCGACGAGGGGGTTCAGCACAACGTAGAAGTCCGTGCCCAGTCTCCTCAAACCCTCCTCAATGTGGGGCCACTGGTTGAGCCCCTTCGCCACGGGAATCCTGAGCTCAAGCGGGAGTCCGTAGTCGGATACCAGCTCAAGACCCCTCAGGAAGAGATTCCAGAGCCTCTCAGTAGCCCCGGTAGGGAGACCGTACAGCTCGGGCGGTGCTTTGAGGTCTGTGGCTACGTGGTCCACCAGGCCCGCACCAAGGAGTTTCTCAAGGGGCCCAATAATGGTCAGGTTCGTGTTAAGGCTTATAGGAACGTCCAAAAGCCTAACCTCTGCGAAAAGGGAGATTAACTCTCTCCACTGCATCAACGGTTCGCCGCCGGTAACATGAAAGTAGTCAACGAGAAAGACACCGGATTCTAGTTCATCGAGGAGGGTCCTCCTGTCGAGGGGGAAGCAGTCGAGGCCTTCAGCTATTGTCCAGTTGTGGCAGAAGGGGCACCTGAGGTTGCAACCGCAGAGCCAGAGGGTGAAGGTGACCTTTCCATGGACGTCCACCATGCTTACGCTCTTCCAGCCGCTCGTGAGCATTCAACCACCTCCAAAAAAGGAATCAGGAGGAGTAGTGCCTCCTCGTCCAGAACTCCCTCTTCCTGAAGGGGTTCCAGTTCCTGAGCGGGCGGTAGTAGCCTATTATCCTGCTCCATACCTCGACGTTCTCGCTTCCGCACCTTGGACAATGGGTGTAAAGACCCGTGGTTGAGTAGCCGCAGGAGTTGCAGACGGTTATTGCAGGAGTGTAGCTCCAGTAAACCAGCTCGGTTCTCATAAGTCTCTTCGTGAGCCTCGCCAGGGCCTCAGGGTCGGGCTCCTCCCCGAGGAAGATGTGCATCATAACTCCCCCTGTGAAGCTCCTCTGAACCCTCTCCTCAATCCTTATCCTGTCGGCCAGCTCAAGCGCACCGTAGTATGGGGCTATGCTCGTTGAGTAAATCGGGTTTTCCGGATCGCTGAGGTACTCCTTAAGCTCAAGAAACTCGCGCAGGTCCTTTATGGCGAGCTTTGCCGCGGCACTCTCACCGGGGACCTCCTCGACGTTCCAGGGCGTTCCGGTTTCCTTCATCCACTCCCTTGCCTTGGCCGTCGCGAACTCGACCATATCCTTCATGAGTTCAGCGGCTTTGAGCCAGTCCCTTCTGCTTCCTTCCTCCCAGAGCTTCGGCTTGTTGAGGTAAATCGAGGCAGCTTCCGGAAGGCCGAGGATTCCGACGGTGTTGAAGTGGCTGCTCGGAAACTCCTCAAGATAGAGGTGAATCATCTGGTACACCTGACGGTAGTTCGTTATCAGCCCCACGTAGCGCTCCCTGAACCAGTCCGTGGTCTTTTTCACGACTTCGAGGGTCCTCTCATACTCCTCCCAGAACCTGTCGTCGTCGCCCTTAGCTTTTAAGGCGAGCCGCGGCAGGTTCACGGTGGTGACGTTCACGGAGCCGGTGACGTCGGGCATCGCCCAGAGACCGCCAAAGCGCTGTCTCTCAACTTCATTTAGCCATTGCTCTTTAATACCACCCGTATTGAAGCTAAAAGCGTACATAAACTCGTTTTTATTGATATTTATGCGGCAGCACATCGCGTAGCTCGCGTCCGGATTCACAACGTTGGTGTTGAGCCAGTAGAAGCTCCCGCGCTTTGAAGCCGTCCCGAAGACGGCCTCGAAGACCTCCGGGTCGTTCCAGAGCATCTTTGCCGTAACCATCAGCGTTGGAATCGGGAAGGTGAAGGGCTGACCCAAAGCATCTCCCTCGCGCAGAACCTCGGTGAGGGCTATGAAGAACTCCTTGGCTTCCTTCTCGTACTCGCCGAGGGGCTCGACTTTTTTGCCATCGTAAACCGCGTGGTCGCCTTCGAGCATCTTCTTCGGAGCATCTAGAGTCACGGTGAAGTTGGTGAAGGGCGTCTGCATCCCGACCCTGCTCGGGTAGTTGAGGTTGTAAACCAGTCTCTGAATGTTCTGCCGTATCTTCCTCCTGTCGAGGCCCTCTTTCCTTATGAACGGCCCCGCGTACCACTCGACGCTTGAGAGGGCCTGGGCGCCGCTGAAGTAGTGCTGCATGGTTATGAGGTAGTTGGCTATGTGGTCAACGTAGGTGTCGAAGTGCTTTGCCGGCCTCGAAACTATCGTCGGGGTTTTGAGGCCCTTCTTAAGGAGTCTCGCCGTGCTGTGGCCGGTGCAGTAGGGGATGTAGAGGCTGTAGGGGAGCTTGTGGATGTAGATGTCACCCGAGAAGTGGGCCTCCCTTCCCCCCTCGAGAATCAGGGAGAGGCCCTCCTTCAGCGCCTCCTCCATCACGTAGGCGAAGAAACCCGTCGGGCCGGGGTATCGGTTGGCGTTCTCTAAAACGTCAAGACTGCTCCAGCCCGCGTACTCCTGAATGATGTCCTTTTTTACCGTCTCCATGGGCATCACCTGGATAAATTGTCCAGGTGTTTGGATTGGGTTCGTGGTCTATAACCCTTCCCCTTGAATTACTGGACATTTTATCCATAGCCACTGCAGGCAAACGGTTAAAATTCAAATTTTGTTCGAATATTTTGGTCGAAAGGCAATCAAAATGACAACGAATGTGGATACCTCGGGTTAATGTGCCAGATAACTGTCGCATGTTCAAACAAGACAGCCAAATTATGACGAAATTCAGTGAGGTCCCACCGAGGGGATAGCATAGCTTTTTAACCCGTTCGGCGAACCTAAACCCGGTGATGTGAAAATGGGCGACATCAAGGCCGAATGGGAGAATGCCCTCACCGCGAAGGACTGTGAGAGGCTCCTGGAGCTCTTTGACGATTACATTGAGGCCATCGAAGATGAGGAGGTTCTCAGGCGCGAGCTGGGGAGGCTTGAGGGGGTTGTTGTCGACTGCGATGATCCCTACGAGCTTGTCCATGAGATAGCCCACGTCTACGCGCACCTTGATGATACCGATGCGGGGATATGGCTTTACAGGAGGATAGCCGAGAGGAGGAAGGACGACCCGGAGGAGTACGCGACGGCTCTCTACTACCTGGCCGATGCCTACGAGCACTTCGGCATGCCGGAGAAGGCGATAGAGACCTACGAGGAGCTCCTCAAGCTGGAGGAGGAAGTCCTCAAGAACGAGAGGGAGATAGCGCTTACGCTGGCCAACATTGCGGTGAACTACGACGAGATTGGCGAGACCGAGAAGGCTATAAAGCTCATGGAGCGCGCGAGGGAGATCTTCGAGAGGCTCAACGACGAGAAGAACCACATGATAAGCCTGCTCGACTTGGCGCACTTCAGATACGAGCTCGGCGACTACGATGCTGCAGAGGCGCTGATAGGAGAGGTTCTCAGGAAACCCCGGGAGGACGAGATAGAGGTCAATGCCAGGCTGGTGGAGGCGGAGATATTCGCGGGCAGGGAGGAGTACGGAAAGACCTTCAGGGCCATAAGGGACGCGCTCCTTAAGGCCGTCGATACGAGCGACGAGATTTTCGGCCTCGTCTTTGACACGTTGGTTGACTTCATAGAGGGGCTCTTCAACGAGGGTTCCTACGGCGTTGTAGCGGAGAACATGGAGGCCTTTGCAGAGCTCTTTGAGGACGATACGGTGTACTTCTTCAGAGCCATAGGAGAACTGGCGCGGTGGAAGGCTGGAGAAGAGGGTGCGAAGGAGCGCTTTGATGAGCTGTATTCCAGGGTGGAGAACGAGGAGTTAAAAGCTATACTCGACGAGTGGAAGAGGCCGAAGCTGAGTTTGAGCTTGGGGCTCTGAGTTTCTTTTTCATTTAAACAAAAGAGAGCTCCAGCTCCTTAATAAACTTATCCAAGGCCCTGCTTCTGAGTCCTTTTTCCGCGAGTATCTTTCTGAGGATCACCGCCTTCTCGTGAAGAAGCCCCACAAGCCATTCAAATCTCTCCGGCTCAATGATCGTTCTTTGATGATTAAGCTCACCAAGCATTACCTCAAAATCAACACCATGCTCAAGCAGGCGAAGCAGATCATCAACGTCCTTGGCTCTGCCGAGAGAGGTAACTCCTTTGAACAGGAAAATGTCCTCAAGGGACACCAGCCTAACCTTAAGGGTTTCGAAATCCTCAAACTCGCCGGGAAGTACCGAGCGGTTTTTCATACCCTCCGACAGTGTGAGCCCTCTTAGGACTCTCTTCACAAAGACATCCATGTTGAAATCACGCATCTCCGGGTCAAGCTTTTTATAAACCGAAACGGCCCCCAGTTTAACTTTGTATCCGTGCTCAACCGTCTTCACGTAGATAACCCTGACACCCGGGCCCACTTTAAGTTCAGGCGAGGGATTCGTAAGAACTTCATCAAGGGACCCCAGAACTCGAACGTTCTCGACCACTACATCTACGTCTGCAGTGGCGTCTTTTATGCCCCTCAAAGCAAGATTGCCACCACCTATAAGGTAAAGCCTTATTTCCTCGGGAATAACTCCCCGAGAGGCCAATAGAGTTGCTTTCTCGTCCAGCAGGGCAAACTCTTCAACCAATCTTTCCCTCGTTATCATTTTTGGGGCCTCCAAAGTACTGACGGCAGAGCTCCTCAACTTCATCCCTGGAAGGGAACGGATAGCCTTTCTCTTTTCCGCCAAGATACTCAATAATATCGTCAACGACTCCGAGGACATCAAACTTAATGGCCAGACGTCTGAGCCGCTCAACGTTAAATCCTCTGACCTTTAGGATGGTTACGACGTAGAGGAGCTCCCTCGCGCCAGCTCCAACTGCCAGTGTATGAACAATGACCTCTTCGAGCGTTATCTCCCTGGAAGGCCAGTAATAGTGGTAAACTCCCCCTGAGATTACGCTGAGACCATAGCTTGAAAAGCGGGAGAGGCCGGTAAGCTGGAAGGAATCTACCGCCAAGCCCTTGAAGCTTCTCGTAGCAAGGATGAACTCATTAACGCCGTTCCAGAGGATTACCGAATCATGGCTGAAGCTCTTTGCCTTTATTGAGTTCTGCAGGCGAAAGTATTCGTCGGCGAACTCTTTGACGAGAGAAAACCGTTCCGCAATAAAGTACCCCTTCTCGTTTTTCCCGACGATGAGCCTTTCCATCAGCTCCGTTAGGACGTGGTGCACTGTGTAGCGGTTAACGTTGGATCTCAGGGAGATTTCCCACACCGGCCTAGGCTCCTCAACGGCCATTCCGCCTATGACCTTAAGCTTTCTACCTGCCAAGAGAGAGATGGAGTCAACATGGGGAAACCTCGTTAGAAGCTCGTGGAAGAGTTCAAGGGGCTTGGAGCTGGAAGGAATGAGTAGAATCTCCTTTCCGTCTTTCTGCCGCTCAATAAGGCCCTTTCGTTCTAGGGAACGGGCGATTATCGAAAGGCGAGAGCGGGAAACCCCGAGCTGCCCAGAGAGTTCTTTGAGAGTGGTCGGCCCATGCAGGACTGAGAGAACCCTGAGCTCTGCCCTGGTTAGCATGCTAACCATCGTGCCAAAATTGTTAAAGGTTTTATAAAAACTTTTTGATTTTTGGCACATTACCTCGGAATGAGGACACCATCCAACAGCGTTCATAACAAGCAATGGTAGATACTGCGAGTACAGAACAGGAAAACAGCAACTATCCAAATCAAAGGAAGAGAAGAGAATTCAGATCCTCGAGACGGTCTCAACTTCCGCGCTCTCGACGTTCTCGACCTCGCGGAAGAGGTCGGCGACGGCGTCGTAGGAGTAGCCCTCCTCGTCCCTTCCGAGGACGTAGAACTTGAGGGCGACGAGACCGAAAGCTATGGGCTCGCGCTCGACCTTGGCGAGGCCGAACTTCTCGGGGATGACAGCTTTCAGCTTCTCCTCGAGCTCGTCGAGGTTGACATCCGGATCGGTCGGCATGACCTTAATGACACCAACGAGGTTGAAGTCGCTCATCTTTTTCACCTCCAAATCAGCCTAACTCACGGCCCCTCCCAGCCGCACTTGGGGCACTTGTAGGGGACTGAGAGGACCCTGCAGCTTTCGCAGCGCCAGATTATCTCCTCGCCGCAGTTCGGGCAGACGAAGTGAGTGGCGTGCTCCCTAGGGGTTATCTCCTTTCCGCATGATGTGCATACGGGTATCTCGAACTTGGCTTCCACTGCGAACACCTCCAAGAAAGGTGGTTTTAATCACTGGTGGGCATTGCGGGGGTTGGCTTATAAACCTTTCTCTGGGGAAAGGCGCGAACTACAATGAAAGCACTCGACCCAGTTCTTCAATTCTGAGCTTCAAAATTTCCGTATCATCCATAGACCCACCCCAGTATCTTTTCCTTTCCAAGGTTGTCTATCACTTTCCACCCCCCAATGCCCCTTCCGCAGGAGGGAAAAGTTGGAACGAGCTTCGTCCAGCTTTTAACCCTGCCCCTTAGATAGTCAAGAACTCTCTCTGGGATGTCGACCCCCAACTCGTCCTTGAGGAGCTCCAGAACGTAGCCAGTCCTTTGGCAGAGGGAGTCGCTGGCAAAGCGTTCGAAGTAGCTCAAGAATTCATCCCAGTCGAGTTTTTCGGCCTCGTAGAGGGCCTTGGTTATCTCGGGGTAGCCTCCGCAGTATCTCGGCTTGTAGAAGCAGTCGAAGAAAGTCTTTGCAAGGGTGGAAGTGTAAACTCCATCCTTAAGCGTCATTCCTGTGGCCTTTTCCCCCAAGGCAATGGCCTTGATCGTGTACTCCCCAACGGCCCTCTCACCGGATTTTCTCGGTGTGGCCACGAATATTGTGAACGGCTCGTAGTCGAGTAGGTCGTAAAGTCTCAGGGCGGAAGAGAAGGCTATGTATCCCGGGAATATGGCGAGGGCTATCCTGTAAGGGTTTTTTATTGAGGGCTTTCCAGGATGTTCATTGACGAGGTAGAGGCCTTTCTTCAGCCTTGTGAGGTAGCCCTTTTTCGAGAGGCTCCAAAGGACCTTTTTAAGCATTCCCCTACTGAGACCGGGAAGGAGCTCTCTAATCTCGTCAGCACTCACAATATCCGCTCCCCGTATCACCCTCATTATGTCCTGTTCAGTTTTTGTGAGGTAGTAATTTTTCTGCATATAGTGACCATTATAGTAACTTTCTTAATAAAATTTTCGGGAGAGGTTAAAGGGATGGACACTACACAATTCTTGATACGGTGGAATGCAGGGGCTTCGCCCCTGCAAGAAACTTTGTCTGCGCAAAGTTTCATCAAAGTTCGTGTGTCCTCGTTGATGGTCTTCTCCAAAGGGTTTATCCACATAACATTCACTCTCACATGGTTTCACTCCAACAGCGCCCTCCGGGCGCTAAAACAATAGGAAAACCAAAAACAAAATTGACTTATTGAAATAAAACCCAGTCAAAACTCTCAAATCTTAATAGAAGACACACAAATTCACTTTAGCAGATTACGCAGTTAAGACTTTTGGTCAACCTTTGCCCGGCAAAGGTTGCTGGGGGGCTAACGCCCCCACACCCCAGAGGTTTACCTTATCTCCCCTGTTCTTTAGGGAGGACATCCCCAGTGGTGCATGTTCTCGGAGAAATGAGAGGTCCCCCATTATGGGGGACGTCCAAAATAGTACATACTCTCACATTCTCCTGAAGACTCGGTACATAACCGGATCAGGGATTCTATACTTTCCGTACCCAATCGTCTCCACGAAGCCATAGTCCATTAGCTTTGATAAGTACCCCCTTATTGCCTTTTCATCCATTTTCTCCCCCAATTCCTCCTCAACAAGTCCCTTTATCCTCTCCCACCTTGCATAACCCTTTCCTTCGCTCAGCCGTGCTATCGCCCTTACCACAACACGATAACGAGGAGAGAGCTTGTCCAACTCTTCAAACTCCGTTTGCACGTACTTCATGGCCTTTTCCAAAACCTTCTCAATGGCTTCTTCATTAGTAAGCCCATCAATTCTGTGGGCCCCATAGTGAACAAGCCACCCTGGAACCCCATCGAGAGTGTTCACCACCGGAAGGAGTTCCCGCTCGTTCACGTCGATCCCGTACTCCTCAAAGCCCCTCCTCAGGAACTCAAGGCTCTCCGAGGGGTTGAAGCGCGGTAAGCTTATCCTCACCTCGTACCTCCCGAAAAGAGGGGAGTCCCCCTCATCAAGGCGAAGGAAGTTCTCAAGAACGCCCACCTGGGAGCCAGTAAACACGAGCACTATGTTGTGAAGGCTGTCAAGAACCCATGCAAAGAGCTTTGTGAGGTCTTCATTCGAAAAGCGGAGGTATTGGGCCTCATCAAAGGCTATCACAGCGAGCTCGTTCCCCTCGTTTATCGCCGAGAGAACATCTATGATGTCAAAGCCCTTTTCCTGCAGCTCAACTTCAATGCCGCTGATTCTGATCCCTTTTATCCTTGAGATTACACCCCCAACGAAGCCCTTCCTCGCGATAGCTTTGTACAGACGCTCGGCAATGACCCTCTGCGGGTACTTTGAGTTTAGGGATGTGGCGGCCCTCGCGTCAATCACGGCGTATGGAATACCGTACTCCTTTTCAAGCTCGTTGAGCGCGGCGTAGAGAAAGCTCGTCTTTCCTATCCTGCGCGGCCCGGTGATTATGAAGAAGTTCCTCCTCTTCTCGATAGCGTCAAGAAAGCTCAAATACTCCGCTCTTCTCCCGAACAGTTCGTCAATTGACGTCTTTGGCTGGACATCAAACAACATGTCTGGACACACCCCATTATGGGGGATGTCCAAAGATGTATATAAGAGTTGCGGGGCTTAACCGTCAATAAACCTCTCAATCGTATCTTTCATCCAGGACTCATCCTCGCCATTGAAGATTCATACAGAGGTGGAACACATGAGGAAATAGGTACAGTGAAGCGAACGAACCTTTGGGAAAAGGCTCGCGAAAAGAGTTAAACCCTCATTTCCAAGCTTAGGACACAGACATTCCCATCCAAAAGTAATCATTAAAATAGTAGTGAATTCCAGCCAATTGCCCATATAAATTTGAGTTCAACTTTTTTAGACGCCCGAAGGGCGTCGAGTGTGAGAAAGCTCCATAGCAAAAGCCTTTTTCAGGGATTCCATCAGTGAGGGCCATAATTCGAGAATCACAATCGAGCGATAGCACTTTAGAAAGAGCTACGAACTTTGATGAAACTTTGCTTGCGCAAAGTTTCTTGTGGTGGGCCCGCGGGGCTTCGAACCCCGGACCTCCCGCTTATCAGGCGGGCGCTCTGACCAGGCTGAGCCACGGGCCCAGGAGAAGGATTCTGGTGCCCCGGCCGGGATTTGAACCCGGGTCGCGGGATCGAGAGTCCCGCATGATTGACCGGGCTACACCACCGGGGCGTGTCCGAGATTAGGGAGGCGGGAGGGTTTAAAAAGTTTTCGGTCGAGTCAGGAGGTCGCGGCCCAAGATGGTCACCAGACGCAAAATGGAACAGAGCGGGGAGCCCGGCTATTTACAAAACACACAACAGAACATCGAAGGCGATAGCCGTTACAATTTATACCACTCCCTGCCGATTTAACAAAGACTAACGCCCCTTGTACAAACCGGAGTACCCACGATGGTTAGAAAGATTTAAGAGCAAAATCCCAATAATACGCGATGGAACCTGCAGGGTGATGCAGTAATCCCCAGAATGATTTAAATCACAGACCATGGGGACGGTGTAACAAGGAAACCGGTGAAAATCATGGTGCAGGGGATTTTGGTGGTGATTCCAGCTTACAACGAGGAGCTGACGATCGGGTCAGTCGTTGCCCTCGCCAGGAAGTACGGGGATGTTTTGAAAATGGACTCGAGGTGGCGGCTTTGGAGAGAATTGAGGTGGTTTACAGGGACGGGGTCTTTGTCCCCCTAAAGAAAGTCCACGTCAGGGAGGGAGCGCGGGGGGTTGTTATTCTAACTTCCGGCGAGGAACTCGTGGAATTCGCCAGAAAGCACAGAAAGAAGGTTCAAGAGGATGCCCTGGTGACTTTCCTGGAGGAAAGACGATGATAGTCGTTGATGCCGAAGTGATGACTTAGAACCGTTCCGCCATAGGGGGCGAGGAGGTCCTGAATAATGGAGCGCGTAATTACTCCCCAGGATGTTACAATCCTGATTCCAACGAAGAACGAGGAGGACGGCATCGGGTGGGTTATTGATGAGTTCAAAAAGCTGGGCTATAATAACATTCTAGTCATAGATGGCCACAGCACGGACAGAACCAGAGAAATCGCCAAAGAGAAGGGTGCCATGGTCGTGCTCCAGACTGGAAAGGGGAAGGGACAGGCCGTTGCTGAGGCATTTAAGCTCATTGATACGGATGTCGTCGTTATGATTGACGGCGATGGAACCTACGACCCGAACGATATTGAGATGGTGCTTGAGCCAATACGAAGAGGAATCGCGGACCACATAATAGGCAACAGGCTAATCAACTTTGAGAAAGGAGCTTTTACCAGGTTGAACTTGATAGGCAACAAGATCTTCAACGCCCTCTTCCGCTTTATGTATGGCGTTGAGGTTCACGACCTGCTTACCGGCTACAGGGCGCTGACGAAGGAGTTATATAAAAATGTGGAACTGGAGAAGCACGGCTTTGAGGTGGAGACAGAATTAACGGTTGAAACGATAGCGAAAGGTTTCAGAATAGCAGAGGTTCCAATAAACTACTATAGAAGAAAGGGCAAAGCAAACCTCCACCCGATAAAGGACGGCTTCCACATAGGGAAGACGATAATTGAACTGCTGGTGAGGTACAACCCGGGGAGGTACCTCTACCTGCTCGGCTTTCTGTCGCTCCTTATTGGCCTTGTGATGGGGGTATATGTTGTCCGGGAGTGGCAGAGGGGAGTGACCCACTACCTCATGGCGCCGCTGACGTCGATGTTTGTGATCACTGGGGTTAACATGGTGATCTTCGGGTTCATCATGGGGTACATCTTCAAGAGCATGGCGGATTTGAAGAGGGAGATACGGGAAGTAGGGTCGAAAACAAAACCCCTGGAGTAAGACATTATGGAGGCGAAACCTATGAAAATCTCAGTCCTCGGTCTCGGGTACATAGGCCCAAAGATGGCACGGTAACTACCTAGTTGTGGGGGGGCATTATGAAACTACTTGCGGCATGCGAGAGTGGAGGGCATCTGACCCAAATGATCCACATATTAAAGCAGATTAAATTAACCAAAAAAAGCGACCTTAATGTTGTCCTTGTTACAGAAGACAGCACTAGAACTCGGGATTCGGGTGATGATATCTTCGTCAAGGTGTACCTCCTGGAAATGAGCAAACATAAAAACAAGTATCTAAGATACCTCCATGCGTTCAGTCCATCCGTCTTTTTTGAAATCGCCAAAATCTTGAAAAAAGAGCGTCCAGAGGTGATTTTATCCACTGCAGGATGGGTTTCTATTCCCACATTTATCCTTGCGAAACTTGTGTTTAGGATACCGACGATTTACATACATTCCTGGTCAAGAGTTACAAAAAAGTCAGACAGTGGGAGAATTCTATATTATCTTTCAGACATCTTCATAGTTCAGTGGCCACAACTTTTAGAGAAGTACGGCAAGAAAGCAAAATACTTTGGAGGGATCCTATGATCTTTGTAACCGTAGGAAATTCAAACATAGGATTTGAGAGATTAATAAAGGCTATGGATGCACTCGCACCTAAATTGCCCTATGAAGTTATAATGCAGATTGGGTCAAGTTCCTATATACCCCAAAATTGTGAATGGTTCAGATATGCCAGTTATGAGGCAATGATGGAGTATTTCAAAAAGGCAGATGTAATAATAACTCATGCGGGGGCTGGAACAATCCTTGACATTTTGCTCCTAGGCAAAACACCCATAGTAGCCCCTCGTCTAAGAAAATTTAAAGAACATATAGATGACCATCAACTGGAGATTTACAAGAGCCTTGGAACAGCAAGGGCTGGTAATACCAGTATACGAAATAAAACATCTTGGGCAGGCAATATTGGATGCCCTTGAGTTAAACGCTAAGCCAAGACCGGTAAGAGCTTATTCCCCCCGGCTGATAAGAATTCTAACTGAGAGGATTGCTTCTGGAGGAGGTGTGCCGATATGAAGATTTCGGTGATTGGTTCTGGCTATGTTGGCCTTGTGACAGGCACGGGCTTCGTCAAGCTCGGAAACGAGGTAATCTTCGTGGACGTTGATGAGAGGAAGGTCGAGATGATAAACAACGCTCAGCCCCCGATCTACGAGGAGGGCCTCGAAGAGTTAATGAAACAATTCAAAGGCAAGTATCACGCGACAAAAGACTACCGCAAGGCAATTCTAAACTCTGATGTCACTTTCATCTGCGTTGGAACACCATCAAGAGAAGACGGTTCAATCGACTTAACCTATGTTAAACAAGTTGCCAAGGAACTTGGGAAAGCTTTAAGAGAAAAGAAAAACTACCACGTTGTCGTCGTCAAGAGCACTGTCCTTCCAGGCACCACTGAGGAGATTGTGAAACCAATTCTCGAGAATTATTCTGACAAGAAGGCCTTTCAGGACTTTGGACTTGCCATGAACCCTGAATTTCTCCGCGAGGGCATTGCGCTGAGTGATTTCCTCAACCCGGACAGGATTGTGATTGGAGTTCAGGATGAGAGGGCAAAGAGAGTTCTTGAAGAGCTTTATGCTCCTATAAACGCTCCAAAGCTCTTCACGGACATTAAAACCGCCGAAATGATTAAGTACGCTTCGAATGCTTTTTTAGCCACAAAAATAAGCTTCGCCAACGAGATTGGAAACATCTGCAAGAAACTCGGCATAGACTCGTGGAAGGTGTTTGAAGGAGTTGGCCTCGACCACAGGATTAGTCCCCACTTCTTCAGGACTGGAATTGGCTGGGGCGGCTCCTGCTTCCCGAAGGATACAAGGGCACTCATTAGGAAGGCCGAAGAGCTTGGAGAGGAGCCTTTAATCCTAAAGGCCGTCGTTGAGGTAAACGAGAGGCAGCCTTTGAAGCTAATCGAGCTTCTCAAGAAGCACATCCCTGAGTTGAAGGGAAAAACTATTGGTGTCCTTGGACTGGCCTTTAAGCCGGACACGGATGATGTTAGGGAGACGAGGGCCCACGTGGTGGTTAAAAAGCTGCTCGAAGAGGAGGCAAGGGTTATTGCTTACGACCCGCAGGCGATGGAGAATTTTAAGAGGTTTTACCCGGATGTCGGCGAGAATATTGAGTACGCGAGTTCTGGTGAGGAAGTCCTGAATAGGAGTGACGCAGTCCTCATCGTGACCGAGTGGAGTGAGTTTGAGGAGCTGGATTATTCTGGAAAGATTGTAATTGACGGGAGACGTGTGAGAAAGGCTGAAGAAACGGCAAAAGTCTATGAGGGGGTGTGCTGGTGAGGATTAGAAAGGCCGTCATTCCGGCGGCTGGCTTGGGAACGAGAATGCTCCCAATAACGAAATCAATGCCAAAGGAAATGCTACCTGTGGGCACTAAGCCCGTCATTCACTACGTGGTTGAGGAGGCCATCAGGGCGGGTATTGATGACATCCTAATCATAACTGGGAAGGGCAAGAGGGCGATAGAGGATTACTTCGACAGGAACTTTGAGCTGGAGTACTACCTAAAAGAGCGGGGCAAAGATAGGGAGCTGAGGGTTGTTGAAGAGATAGGGGAGATGGTTGATATTTATTATGTTAGGCAGAAGAAGCCCTTAGGTCTCGGGGATGCTATAAGGTATGCGGAAAAACATGTGAACGGAGAACCTTTCGCGGTTCTCCTTGGAGATGATATAGTCACAAGCGAAAAACCCGCGATGAAACAGATGATGGACGTCTATTCAAGGTTCAAGTGTACCGTGTTGGGAGTCGAGAAGGTTGCTTGGAAAGATGTTGAGAAATATGGGATTATTTCTGGAAACCAGATTGAAGATGGTATCTATGAGGTCAACAACCTAATAGAAAAACCTAAAAGAGGGGAAGCCCCAAGCAACGTGGCAATAATTGGAAGATACATCCTTGAGCCGGAGATATTCGATGCATTGAGGGAAGTTCCCCCCGATTCCAGAGGAGAGGTACAACTCACAGACGCACTGGGATTGCTGTTACGTAAAGGACAACGGATAGTTGCAAAAGAAGTCTTGGGACAAAGATATGACGTTGGGACACTGGAAGGGTGGTTAAGGGCTAACATGGAACTTGGGAAACGAGGTGGGATTCAATGAAAATCCTAACAATCGCCCCGTTCTATAGATTTTTTATCAAGGATTTTACAGAAATGCTTCTTCCGCGAAAGATTGAGTTATCCGGAGCCTCTGGGGGGGTATAAATGGGTATTTCGATAAAGCTTCAAAACGACTATGGATATAAATGGGAAGAGTATGAGGGAAACTATGCCAAAGGATTTGCATTTTTAAATGGAGAACTTTATACTGGTAAACAATTGATAAAGATGTTTTTGGAGCTTGAGGATTTTGAAAACATTGATAGCATAATGCCCAAGTTACAGGGAATTTTTGCCCTTGTGATACAGAAAGACGGAGACATATATTTAATTGAGGACATAACAAGAACGTTCCCTCTTTTCTATGCAAAAGCAGGAGATGACATAATAATCACCGATGACACCTTTTATCTGAGGGACAAGCTAAACGCCAAATTTAATCCAGATTTTTGCGCTGAGTTTCTTAGGTGCCTGTATGTAACAGGACCATACACGCTACTCGATGGAATTTACCAAGTTCAAGCTGGGGAGATAGTTCATCTTTCTCAGAGTGGTGATATTAGTGGGCATTTTTATTATGACTATACTGTAAAAAGACATGAAATAACCACTAAACCAGTTGATAAACTATCGCAGGAGTTATACACAATTTTAAACCGCGTGATAGACAGGCTTATTGACTATGCTAACGGTAGAACAATCGTGATACCCCTGAGCGGGGGTTATGATTCGAGAGTTATCGCCACATTATTAACAGAAAAAGGCTACGACGATGTTATCTGTTACACCTACGGAAGGAGAGATAGCTCGGAGGTTAATACTGCCAAAGATGTTGCAGGGGTTCTTGGATGCGAGTGGATTTACGTAGAGATAACGGATGAAATAGTTCCTTCAGGTTATCCCTATGAAGATTGGTTCATTGAATTTTACAAGTTCGCGTTTAATCACGTCTCAACGATTCATCTCCAAGACTTTTTTGTGTTTAGACATTTGATTGACAATGATCTTATCCCGAACAAGGCAATTGTTGTCCCCGGGCATAGTGGCGACTTTTTAGGTGGCTCTCATCTGAGAAAGTTGCTCCTTCCAAAGAGCAGAGAGGATGTGTGGAAAAGAGCTTTAGCTATGCACTATATCTTAAACGAACACATAAAACTTCCCAATTCCGTAAGGGACAAGTTCTGGCAATATCTGAACAGATACCCAGACGATGTTTTGGTGTACTCCCTGGATGATAACTGGAACATGGTAGAGAGGCAGGCAAAATTTATAATAAACTCAAACAGGGCTTATGAGTTCTTCGGATACGAGCATGCTGTCCCCCTATGGGACATTGAGCTTGTAGAGTTTTTCAGAAGGTTGCCTATAGAATTAAAATATACTAGGGTGTTGTATAATGAAGTGCTTGAAAATCGTATCTTCAAACCAATGGGGGTTTTAATAAAGCAGGATGAAAAAGCCTTCACTCTACGGGAAAAATTTTACCGCAGAGTATTCAAGGCAAAGGGAATTTTTAAGAATTTAAGATATTTCGCTGAATTACACCTTCCATATCAAATTAAGCGGCCACTAAGGGATTTTGTGTGGCCAGATGAGAACAACATGAAGGTAGTCGCTACACCAATCTTACGTGAGTTAAACAGAAAATATTCATTCTCTGAATTCCACGGTATTGTGGCTGAATGGTGTCTAAAAAGGGCAAAGTGTTCCATAGTTGGAGGTGAAGATAATGAAGTTGCTGGTAATAGTCAATGATTTCCCAAACGAGGATAACTCATATGGAGCGAACATCTTCGTGAAGGAACAACTAAAGGCTATTCAGAAGTTCGTGGATGAGATAAACGTTGTTGTTCCTCTCCCAAGAGGGATTGAGTTAAAAAGAAAAACGAGTTATCAAAATTATATTATCGGGCACAAAATTCATGTTCACTTTGTGAAATATAACAATCCCCTGTTTCCCTTGGCGTATTCTAAACTTAAGGATGAGTGGATATGGGTAGAATCGAGGGCAGTCTCGAAGTTCATCAAGAAGAAGGGCATTGAGTTCGATTTGATTCATGCTCATTACTCCTGGCCTTCTGGTGCGGTTGCCGTTAGGTTGAAGGAGGAATTTGGTGTTCCCGTGGTTATTACGGAACACACTCATATAACATTGAGGAAAATGATTGAGAGAAAAGATAGGACACTAAAGTGGACATGGAAGAATACTGACGCCCTAATTAGGGTCAACAAACGAGATATTCCCCTTATAAAAGAGTTTTGTCCAAGTTTAAAGGTTTATCATATTCCAAATGGATATAACCAGGATAGAATTAGGACAATTCCAAAAAGTGAAGCAAGGAAAAAGCTTGGACTTTCCCAAGATGTAAAGATTTTATTTAATTTGGCTCGCCTCCTTCCATACAAGGGGCATAGATACCTCATTGATGCCATGTCCATTGTTGTGAAAGAGAGGGATGACATTGTGTGTTTTATCGGGGGTAGTGGCCCACTCAAAGAGAAGCTCCAAGAGCAGATAAACAAGCTCGGCCTTCAGGAGCACGTGAAACTTCTCGGCTTCGTTCCAGATGACCAGTTAGCTTTGTGGGTGAATGCGGCTGACCTGTTTGTTTTACCGAGCTTGAGCGAGAGCTTTGGAATTGTCCAGATAGAAGCAATGGCAGTTGGTATCCCCGTAGTAGCAACGATAAACGGGGGTAGTGAGGAAGTAATAACCTCCGAAGATTATGGTCTACTCTGTCCACCGAAAGACCCAGAATGTCTGGCAGAGAAAATTTTAATAGCTCTTGAGAAGGAGTGGGACAGAGAGAAAATACGAAAATATGCTAGGCAGTTTACATGGGAGAATATTGCGAAGAAAGTGCTGGAAGTATACAAGGAGGTGATTCTGCAATGAACAATATAAATTCTCCAAATATCTTTTTGATAGTGTTGGATACCCTCAGAGAGGACTATGCGACACCAATAATCAAGGAATTGAGTAGGTTTGGATTTATAACATATCAAAATACCATAGCTACCGCTCCATGGACAACTCCTTCTCATGCTTCTATGGTTACAGGATTATATCCTGCATTCCACGGAGCTCACGAGACCAAAGAAAAGAAAGATATCAGAATAAAATTGGAGAAACATGAGTTTAGTTTTGTAAATACCCTTTCAGATAAAGGCTACAAAAGCTTTCTTTTAAGTCCAAATATCTATGTAAGTCCATATTTTGGATTTAGGGGGTTTAATAAATTTATTGACACTTCTATACCTAGAATTTTAAATGAGAAAGACGTTGAGGAATTTTCAAAAATTATTTACAAGACTAACACGAAAATACTCCCCACAATCAAGGCTGTTTTGAAAGAAAAGCATCCACGACTATTTTTTAAGGTGTTTGCAGGTTACAGTTTAAAACGACTAAGATGGCCAAAAGACAAAGGTGCCATAAACACAGTTCATCATTTAAAAGATTTGTTAGCAGTCAACTCACAGGAGACTCCATTATTTGTCATGATTAACCTACTCGAAGTCCATGAGCCATACGTCAAGGGTGAAAATGTCTCAAAACTTCGAGAAAGTAACAGGAAAGGGCATGTTCCATCAGACAGAGTTACCAGGAGATGGCAACGTAGATATCCAGAACAAGTGGAATACTTAAAAGATAAACTCATTGAAATCATGAAACTTCTCGAGGAATTTGGATTATTTGACGACTCACTTATTATAGTTACTAGTGACCATGGTCAAATGCTCGGAGAACATGGCATCATAGGTCATGGGACATATCTATACGATGAACTACTAAGAGTCCCTTTGGCAATAAAATATCCAGAGAATAGAAAAGTTATCATTAACGAACAAGAAGATACTGATTATATAAGTCTAACAAAAATAAAACCCCTGGTCATTCAGGCAGTGCATAATGATACAATAGATGATTCAATATTGTATTCCCCAACAGTATTCGCAGAGTCGTATGGTATCCCAGAACGAATAAGACCAACAAATAGGGAAGAACAGGAATACGTTAACTCTTTGGAGAAGTACAGAATCGCAGTGTATACACGAGGAGAAAAAGCTATATTTAATGTGACTGACTGGAAATTTGAACACCCTAAAGGACTAAGTAATCCAGAAATTAAACGGTCAGTTATAAAGTTCTTGGAGGCAGTTGTCTCGAGCAGAAGACTCAAATCTACCACCGGATAATATCAGAGGCGGGGTCTCCATGAAGATGAACACAAATAGACAAACAATATTCTTTTCAATGTTATTCTTTATAATGTCTCTTATATCCAACACAATGTACTATTTCAGACACGATATATACATTAGACCTGATTTTTACTTTTACATTCTTTCTTTGATGGCAGTTATTGTATTCTATCAGATTCTCACTATCAATAACGATAATGAACTAGAAAAAGTAATAGTGTTTGTTGAGATAATTCTTATATCTATAAGTTTTACATTGACCCAACAGGCACTTTATAAAACAGTGCTAGGGAGAGACCCCTGGACTCATGGAGCCTTGATTGCTCAAATTTTGAAAAATTATAATATCCCAACATATGAACAAATAAAAACTCCCTATGTCTGGATACCAAATTTTCATTTATGGATAAGCACTTTAATGTTGATTGGAAATGTAACATACAAATGGGCGTCATATATTTCAGTTGGGATGACTACCTTAATCATAGAAATATTAGTCATATATAAACTGGGAAAATATGTCTTCAATAATGGCAAAGTAGCTCTAGTATCTATCTTATTCTTAGCAATTTCCGATAACGTTTTAGACAAAACAGGAAAAACTATATTTCCAAATTCAATTGGGATTGTCATTGTTCTCTTAATTTTTTACATGTTTCTAAAGAAAAGCGGTTCAATCAAATTCAAAATTTTGGTTGGGATATTTATTATAAGTTTAGCTTTCATGCATACTGTAAGTTACATGTTTATGATAATTCAGGCGACATTTATTCTTGTTCTAGCGATTTTATTACGAGATAAAATTCATCTATCAAGCTTGGTATTCTATTACGCGTTTATATGGGTTATTGCAATTTTAGTGTGGGGATTTATCTCACTTCATTATTTGACAGTGTTTATTATTTTAGCTGAGAGATTAGTTCAAGGTCTAAACATACAAGGATATGAATCATCACTAATGGTACCTTTCAAGTTTGTTTTGTTTTCTAGGTTAGGAATGCTCGTGTACTTTGGAATTTCTGGAATTGGACTCTTGTGGTACTATTTCAATACAAGATTCAAACAGTTTGACATGATTAAATCGAACGTTGTAATTAGTAGCGCATTTTTTGTTGGCTTTGGATCGCTCACATTTTTAATATGGCCAGAAATTGCACACAGATTCTGGTACTATGGCGAGATACTTGGAAGCCTTTTTGTGGCTTATTTACTTCATGAAATCTGGATGAGCCCAAAGAAACTTAGACGAATCATCGTCTTAGTAGTAGTGCTCTTGCTTTCTTGGCTGATGTTTGTTGCATCTATTTCTAATGATGACAATCCACTCATAAAAACATATTCAATAAGAACCGGATGGTTTGACTCGGAGATTCAAGCTGGTTTATTCCTATTACACAATATGGGAGACTATGCAGTAGCCTCTGACTGGGATTATATAGCCGAGTTAAATAACTTAATGTGGACTTTTAGAGATAGTTTACCATCTAATCCCCCAAAATATGGAGATATTGGATGGGTTATAAATGCTAAATTCCCAAAAAGTCTCTCAGAAGTGTTTGAAAGCGATGGTTATCTATTTGTATTTAGAAAAGACCTCACCCAAGATAGACTCTTTGAGCTAGGTCCCCGCTGGGGAAAGAGACAGTACATGCCCTTGGGAAGAGATGTGTCTAATGTCCTCAAAGAAGGTTACTTAACAAAAGACACGATATACACTACAAAAAGTGTAATTATATGGTATTAATAATGAGTATTCCAGAGAATATTAAGAGATACGCACCTAACCACCCCCATCCCACTCCAACAATCCCAAACCTCGGTACTAGCAAATAGCTCAGCCCAAGGAAAAGGATGGCCTTCAGTATGTATATCGTTGCAACCTCTCTGACCCTTTTCTGGATGTTCAGAATGGTAACATAGAAATTCACCACAACAACCAAGAACCCAGAGAGCGTTACAATCCTTAACAAATCGAGTCCCCGCACGTACTCAGACCCGAAAAAGACAAGAATAAACCTGCCAAAAAACCATATAAAAATGGAAATAGCTGCAAGATAGGCGTAGCTAAAAATTATCGCCTTCTTCAGTGCCCTTTTCATGTTAGCCAGCCCATGGCTTCCCTCCACAAAAAAGGACATGTTTATAGAGTTGGGAACTATGAGCAGTAGATTCCCAATAGTAAAAGCTATGAAAAAATATGCCGCCTCTTCCTTACTGAGCATTGTCAATACAATTGAAGGCATCAAATAATTGGGAGCTATGTTGGCGATGTTCGCTATATAGTTACCAAGAGAGAATCTGAATGCACTTGACAGGTACTCCCTATCGACTGAAAGTGAGATGTAATCTTTAAGAACCATCACTCCATAAATAAGTGCTAACAATAAACCCAGACCAAATGATCCAATTATACCAGACACACCAAGCGAAACAAGAAAATACAATAAAACAAATCGAAACCCAAAAAGAAGGTTCTGAATGAATCTGTGCTTCGCTTTTCTCATTGCTATCGCTGCAGTTCCAAGAATATTGGAGGATGTGCCTATAACTGAGAATGCAATGAAGGCCAGCGTGAACTCTAAAGAGAACACCTCGGAGAAGTCCTCAGAGTTTCTGGCAATTAAAACGTAAGCTCCTGAAACAATAAAGGCAAAACTCGCCGAGACAACAAGGGCACTTCCTACGGCACGCTCCCTGTACTCAGGATAGAATCTTATCAGCGCAGTGTTTAGACCAAGCATTGAGACTCCAAAGATAAGGTTAAGAATTGACACCAAAGAAGACGCCACACCAACGTCAGCAGGGGAATAAATCCTTGAGGCAACATTCCAGAACACAAAACCTGTAACGGCAGTAGTGAACATGGCTAACGTTATATACAAGGAATTCCTGTAAAGGGGACTCTTGAGGTTCTTGATTTCATTTTTAATCAACTGCAACACCGTCATATCCTCTCCCCAAATTGAACTCCTTTATCGCGATGGCACCGTTCTGACTGTGTATTTTTCATTTAAAAGGTATTCTCTTCGGAGTTCCTGCAGGGGCTTAAGTGCCCATCATGTTTCTGTGAACATCACTCTTCATAGTGCTCACCGCAACAATCACCAGAGCCGTTGAAACCAAATCCCCGACTCTTGAAGGTTCCCTCTCCCTGTAGAAGGCAACCTCCCTGGGTAGAGCGTTCTGGAAGCCAAGCGTGGCTATAACGAGGGCGATGCTCAGAACGGTCAAAGCTAAATTAAACACCCCGTACTCTGAAGTCGTAAAATACCTCGCTATAACCGCCCTGCTCAGGAACCCGAAGAACATCGAAATAACCGTCCCGGCAAAAACTATTCCCGTCCCTCTGGCAATCTTCTGTAAAGCCTGGCTTGCCTCGCTCATGGGAGTCACCTTTTGACTCATTTGACTCATGGTTGACTCATATTTGACTCATGTTGAGTCTTTAGTTTATACTTACCTTTTTCAACACGCTCGAAAATTCCCAGTTTAACCAGACTGCCAAGATCCCTTGTCGCTGTTTGTCTTGAAACTTTAAACAGCTCCTGATATTCTTTATTAGTTATACTGCCTTTCTCCTTCACATAAAGTACTGCCCTAATCTGTCTGTCATTCAGCCCCAGGTTCCTCAGGTGATCCTCGGTGTAAACGTCCCTGTAAAATGTAACCTGGAATCCTCCAAAAACCTCCTCAAACCTGGGTTCCGGCAGGTTATACTCCCCCAGTGCCCTCAGAATCCTCCCTATGCCGCTGCCCCACTTCTCAATGTGGCCGGAGTAGTAGAAGACCTTGGCAATAAGCTTGTTCCTCGGTTTTGAGGGGTGGGGTTTGTACAGGTCTTCAACCTTCAGTTCAAAGGGCAGCTTACCCGGATTCCAGAATATTATCCTGTCGTCGAGTATTTTTATCTGTACCTCATCAGGCTCCGCATAGTCCCGGTGCGCAACGGCATTAATCACGGCTTCCCTCAGCGCTTCTGGAGGATAGTCCCAGACTTCTTCTCTCTGCGCTTTCCCCCCAATCCTGAACCTGACGTTTATGTGCTTCCTTATGAACTTCAAAGCTTCATCCACCTGATTAACGAGGTTTCCATCGATTGTTATATCATCTTCAATCTCGCTTCCCCTGAATCTGGCGATCCTCACAACGGCATGTGGGAAGTATTTCTGGGGATCATTTCCAAAAAGGAGAATCAGGGCCCTTGTTGGTTCCCCGTCGCGAACAAGCTCAAGTTTTTCCAGAACTGTCTCTAAATCTTCCCCATCAGGAACATTAAGCCTGCCCCTGCTTTTTGCGGCCTCAACAAATTTCCCGACCACTCCGAAATCAACCTCATCCAAACCCGCATTGACCGTTATATAATCCCAGCTGTGCCTTATACTTCTATAGTAAAGCTCTGCTATTTCTCTGGCATTCAACCTTTTGTTTGAACTGCCGGCCCTTAGATAGGCCCTGCCTCTAAACATGACCGGCTTTACTGGATATTCATCAATCTTTATGCAGAGGACTTTTTTGCCATTAACCTCTTCAACCTCAAGCTCAGGTATCACCGGCGGATCGGTATTTTGGGAAATTCTGTTGGCCCAGTCCCTCAGTGTTTCCCTGCCTATTTGAACCCCAACGACGGCCCCATTGTTCCTGACTCCGACTAATATCACGCCACCCCTTTTATTAGCAAAAGCAACCGCCGTTTCCAATATCCCGTTAAAGTCAAAGTTTTCCTTGAATTCAATCTCTTCGTTCTCACCGGTGGATATTAACCTTTCAACGTCGCACATAAATACTTCCTCCGTTCACCCATAAATGCCATTTTGTCTATAACTTTATCTTTTCAGGTTTTAAATTAGGTTGGAACCGCATTCCAGGCAATCCTCTACAAAGCCTGGCTCGCCTCGCTCATGGGGGTCACCTTTTTCAATTTATGATACCTTTATGAGCCCTTTATGATTCCTTTGAGCCCTTTAACACATAATGAGTACCCCTCCCCGTGGCCCCGATTCTCGCCAGGATTCCTTTCTTAACAAGACTGTCTAATTCCCTGGAAGCGGTTGGTTTTGAAACCCCGAACAGCTCCTGATATTCCTTATTCCCTATCCTCCCCTTCTCCTTCACATAGAGTACTGCCCTAATCTGTCTGTCATTCAAACCTAACTTTCTCAGGTAATCCTCAGTATAAATATCCTTTCTCAAAAGAACCAGGAATCCCCCGGCCTCTTCCTTAAACTCGGGCTCGGGTAAGCCGTTCTCCAGACAGAGGCGAACCATCTTAAACGTTCCTGTTCCCCACCTCTCGATCAGTCCGGCGTAGTAGAAGACCTGGGCAATCGTGGGGTTTCTCAGCTTGGATGGGTGCATCTCCTTTTTCAGGTCTTCAAGGCTAATCCCTTCCGGCAGCTTCCCGGGATTCCAGATCCAGATGAAGTCATCAAAGATCTTAATCTGTATACTGCTCGGGTCGGTGTAGTCCCTGTGAATCAGGGCGTTTATTATGGCCTCCCTGAGGGCATCCAATGGATAATCCCAGATTTCCCTTCTCCTCAGCTCTCCCTCAAACTCATACCTGACTCCAATATGGCCCATTATCGCCTTCATAGCCTCTTCAACCTGTGTAAAGAGATTTCCCTCAATCTCCTTGTCGTCTATGATAGTCATCGGGTCTTTAAACCTGCCTATTCTAACCCTAGCCTGGATATAATACCTCTGCGGCTCTTTTCCAAAGAGCAGCAGTGCGGCGTTGGTTATCTTTCCATCTTCCAGAAGTCCCAGCTTATCCAGAATTGACTCGACGTCCTCGTTTTCATTGATGTACGGCAGCCTGTTCTTAGCCATACGGACAAACTTTCTAATCGTTTCCTCATCCAGGTCTTTTAACGCTGCGGAAGATGGCAAGGAATCCCATGTAACTCCGGATTTTTTAAGGAAAAACCTCCCCAACTCCTCCCAGCCCATCTCAACGGTCTGGGCACCGACCCTCCTGTAGTAGCGCCCTCTAAAAGAAACCGGGATGGGTGACTGGGGGACCTCAATAATGACGACTCTCTTTCCACTAATCTCTTCAACCTTTATGGATGGGTTTATCCCGAGGTTGTGCCTTATTGACCTGGCTAGACTGTCTAAGTCCCCAGAAAAGCCAAAAACCTTTCCATCATCGCCAACACCGAGAAGCAAAATTCCACCGTGGGTGTTAGCAAAGGCTGACAGTGTCTTATACACGGAATCATTCAGCTCCCTCTTAAACTCACTGGTTTCGCTCTCGCCTTTCTTAAGCAGGTCACTAACATTCATACAGCCCACCTAACATTTTGAGGGAGTAATCAGTTAATAAGCTTTTCAGCATTAATGGAGAAAAAAACAACCCCCGTCCCCCTGGCAATCTTCTGCAAAGCCTGGCTTGCCTCACTCATGGGAGTCACCTTTTTGCATCTTTTGCATCATTATTGCTTCATTTTTGCATCACTGGTATTGTACATTCTTTTCAGCTCTTCAACGACTTTATCACTGAAACGAACACCCCTGGCTCTTAACTCCCCTATTATAAGTTCCAGATCTTCGTTTATTATCCCCTTCTTCTTTGCAATAAAGAGAAGAGCCAGACTCCCAGCAACATTCAGCCCGAGAGACTTGGCAATAATCCGGGGGATTTTCTCATCCAGAATTATCAGGTCAGCATTGAGTTCTTTAGCGAGGACTATCGCCTCGGCCTCTCCGACTTCAATTTCCCGCGTGAGGATTTCAACGCTCAGCTTATCCTTAACCTCCAAAACTCTAATCCAGGTTGCGCTCTCAACGTCCTCAGAGCCGGGCTTTCCTTTTCCTCTTTCCACAACCTCAACCCAGACTGCCCTCGGAATTATAACCTCTCCAAAAAGCTCATTAAGAATGTTCAGTTTCCTGACCTTGGCCAGTGCTATTAACGGCCCCGAGTCAGAGACAACTATCATAACAACCTCTCCAGGGTCTCAATGTCCTCCTTCAAGTCATCCTCGCTGTACTGGAGGGGTATTCCTTTTGACGCTAGAATCTCCATCATCTCCCACCTGCTCACCCCTGCAATCTCCGCAGCTTTGCCGAGGCTGACTATGCCCTCACGGTAAAGCTCAAGGGCAAGGTAAATTCTAACAGTCTTAGGGAGCTCCTTTCCACTAACCCTTAAAATTCTCGCCAGATCTTGGGGAAAGGAAACTAGAACTTCATTCATTTCTCACACCATAAAGATTGTGAACATGTGGCATTAAAAACATATCGCCCTCTTACTGACCTCCTCCCCGCCCTGAAGGGCGAGGGTTCCAGCGGGGAACCCCCTACCCAACTGGCAGGGAGGTTTGAGGGGTTCTCATCAGGGCAACCCTCAGAGAGGGTTCTTCGAACCCCTCTGGGACGGTCTTCCCCCAGTTACCCCTCCCTTGGGCATACAAACCACCCAAGCTCGGGGTTATGGTTCCCACAACCTTCTTTAAAATATTAAACGCTCCAACCAAGTCAGCGTTGAAGATAAGCCCCGTCACGGGACACTTAAATAAACCCCGAACAAAACGAGCCCTCTCATGGGGCTTCCCGCAAACGGGACAAAGCTTAGACGTGAAAGCCTCATTAACAACCAAAACTCGAATACCATACTCCTCAGCAACCTCGGTTAAACGTTTAATAACCGTATTGAACCGCCACACGTGAGAGATGATAAAATTCTGCCTTTTGTCCTTATCAGAATTCCGAGCTATGCCTTTCGGATAACCCACGACGATTTTAGAAACTCCAAGCTCATAGAGTTTCTTAACAGTCTGTCTTACCGCCGTGTTGATGTAGTGCTTCGCCTGAAGTTTGGCCTTCTCATGCATTCTCCTGAGTTTTCTACTCTTTTTACAGCCCGACTTGTTGAGTTTTGACTGGTAATCAGCAATCCTCCTCCGCCAGTAGAAGTCAATACTCTTGAGGGGCCTTCCATTGACCAGAAAGCTCTCCCCATTCTCGACATAAACGGCCATCAAGTTGTTTACCCCTAAATCAATTCCCGCTGAAAGGTCCCCCTTTGGTGTTCTTGGGAGTTTAACCCATTCTCCACCCTCAAGTTTTTCCTCGACTATGAGGCTTAGGTGAGCATACCACTTCCGCTTTACGGGGTCGTAGGTTACTTCCAACCGCCCTTGCTTGCCCTTCAGGTGTATTCTTCCCTTGAATTGAACTTCCAAGCGTTTGAACTTTCCAAGACCTTTGAGGATAAGCTTGTTCCCTTCAATTTTGTACTGGTCGTTTCTGAGAACGATTAAGGGTTTCCTCCTCCCGTCTTCTTTCAGGTAGTTTGGTGGTTGAGGTTTAAGCCAATTGGGGAGTTCTCCATTCCGCTTTTTCCTTAATAAGGAGAAGTAACTCCGCCAAGCTTCAGCGTTTTTTCTCGCTATTTGCTGGACTGTAGCAGAACCAATTTCCCTCTTAAACTCTTCATAAACGGTTTTCTCGGTCGAATTGAAGTCCACGATTTGTTCTTTGAAGTATTGTTGTCGTCTGAGAAAGTTTACTCTGTTCCAGACTTTGGCTCCAGCGTCGGCTAACTTGGAGAGGATTTTCGCCTGCTCCTTTGAGGGTTGGAGTTTGATGGTTACAGTCCTTTTCGTTTTAACTCACGCTCCCATTGGGTTTCGACGTAGTGTTTGACAATCTCGTCCGTTACGTATCCGACTGAGGCGACAAAATAAGAGCGAGACCATAAGCGACCATTGGTGGTCTTTGCCCTCAACTCGGGGAATTCTTGGAGGAGTTTTCTGGCTGTCTTGCCCTTCAAGTGGTTGATTATTTTGGCCGGGGAGAGATTTGGTTTTGCCTGAGAAAAACGTGCACGTGGTCGGGCATTACTTCGAGGGCGATAACTTCACAGTCAATTTCCTCGGCATACTCTTTGAGCATTTGTTTTAGCCTTTCATCAACTTTTCCGACGAGAATGTCCTGCCGGTATTTTGGTATCCAGACGAAGTGGTAGGCTAAATAGTGTTTTGCATGTCTTGTTCTTGAGAGAGTTGGTGTTTCTAGCTTCATTGTGAATCCCTTAATGTATGGTTTGCTTCATGGTTTAAACATTTTGTGCTTTCCTGCTTAATGGCTGTTGGGTGGTTTATTGCATCCCCGCCGTGAACGGCGAGGCTTTCAAAAGAAAAACGTAAATACGGTCTCCGCATAGTCAGCTACGATTCGGATTTTGATGCAACCGATATCGGCAGGATCACGCCACTTCAGGCAATGGGGTGATAACGATGCCATTCACGTTCAGACGTTTAGAGATTCCCGATGTTATCCTGATTAAGCCCAAAGTCTTCGAGGACGAGCGCGGCTTCTTCATGGAGACCTACAAGAAGTCTGACTTTGAGAAGGCTGGGATCAAAGGAGACTTCGTCCAGGACAACCACTCCCGCTCCAAGTACGGCGTGCTCAGAGGTCTTCACTTCCAGCGCGAGCCCTACGCCCAGGCCAAGATCGTGAGGGCCGTTAGGGGGGTCATCTACGACGTCGCCGTGGATTTGAGGAGGAACTCACCAACATTCGGGAAGTGGGTGGGGGTAATACTCTCGGAGCACAACAAATACCAGCTCTACATCCCGAGGGGCTTTGCCCACGGGTTTGTTGTGCTGAGTGACGTTGCAGAGGTCGTCTATAAGGTGGACAACGTCTACGCTCCTGATTACGAGGGAGGAATAATCTGGAATGACCAGGAGATAGACATAGACTGGCCGATTGACGACCCCATAGTCTCGGAGAAGGACGGGAAGTGGCCGACGCTGAGGGAAGCGGTTGAAAGGGGATGGGTGTTCTGAGACACTACATCGCAAAAACATTTTATAGCCACATGATAAAAATACACCGGCGGTGATTGGATATGGGAAAAATCGCCATTGAACTTAACGTTCCTGACGAAATCCTGAAGACGATTGACCTCAAGCGGTTGAAACGGATGGTTGAGAGGGAGATCCTTGTAGAGCACAGTGTCCAAAAGCTTCACGGAAAGTTTAGGGACCTTGACCTTAAAAAACTCCTCAGAGAGGTCGAGGAGGAATGGGCCATCTAGCGGCATTTGTGGATACAAACGTAATAATCGAACATTTAAAAGGTAACATTGACCTCCTCGACCTAAGGGAGCGTTTTAATGTTCTGTATTCCAACAGCATAGTGTTCAGCGAGGCGCTTATGGTGTACATGAGGGCATTAACAGGTGAAAGGCCATATACACTAAAACACAATCCCGCTCTTATCAGAAATCTGAGGGAGGATCTCTTGGACTTCTCACGGCTTTTTGAGCTTTTCCTCGATCTTGAAATAAACAGAGCTATTGAAACCCTTGCAGTGGAGTATATGATAAAATACGGCCTGCTTCCGAACGATGCCCTTATTCTCGCAACCTGCAAGTTCTACGACGTTAAATACCTGATTTCGTTTGACAGCGATTTTGCCAACGCCTGTGAAAGTGAGGGTATATCTCTTATCAGTGATCCGGAGGAGATATCTAAACTTGGTGATGCCTTGTGAGGGTCGCTGTAATCGGTGCCAACGGCCAGCTCGGAACCGACCTGGTAAAGGTCTTTGGAGGAGATCCGTTTTTTGGGGTCATCCCCTTGACTCACAAGGATTTAGACGTCACAGCTCCCAAGACCCTGAAGATCCTAAGGAACCTAAAGCCCGACGTAATCATCAACACGGCTGCTTATGTTAGAGTGGATGATGCCGAGCTTTACCCGGAGAAAGCTTTTGCGGTCAACGCTATAGGTGCTCTGAACATCGCGAGGATTGCCGAGGAAATCGGCGCAATCAACGTCTACATCAGCACGGACTACGTCTTCGACGGCAAGAAAGGTGAGCCCTATACTGAGGAAGACGTCCCGAATCCGATAAACGTTTACGGTGCCAGCAAGTACGCTGGTGAAATCTTCACGAGGAACTATTCGACAAAGCACTACATCATCCGGGTGGCAAGCCTCTACGGAAGGGCTGGCGCGAGCGGGAAGGGAGGCAACTTTGTGAACTGGGTCATCGAGAAGGCCAAGCGCGGGGAGGAGCTGAGGATAGTGGACGACCAGTTCATGAGCCCGACTTATACTGTGGACGTCGCGGGGACTCTGAAGGAGTTTCTGAAAATTCAGCCGGAGTGGGGAGTTTACCACATGGTGAACGAAGGCCACTGCTCGTGGTACGAGTTCGCCAGGGCAATTTTTGAAATCTTAGGCTGGGACGTTGAGGTGAAGCCTATAAAGTCAAGCGAGCTCAACCGGCTGGCGAGGAGACCGAGGTTTTCGGCTCTTGAAAACAGAAAACTCCACAAAATTGGCCTGAAGATGCCGCACTGGAAAGGGGGGCTGAGGGAGTATCTAACGAAGAGGGAATACCTCTAGGTGAATGCCTCCGTTAACTGTTCTTTTTGAGAGAAACGGCAGAGTACCCCCAGAGCGCGCCAAGCCCCTCACCCGCCCAGCAGCGTGAACAGTCCGATCAGCAGGATTATCACGTTCATGGCCCTTTTAAGCTTCTCCCTGTCCGTTGCACGGTTCACGTGAGTGCCGAGGTAAACCCCGGGGATCGTTCCGAGGATAAGGGTTCCCGCGAGGTGGTAGTCCACGCTTCCCATTCCCGCGTAGTTCAGGAAGCTGAGGGAAGAAAGCGCTAACCCGTAGGTTATCGTCACCCCAACCACGTCCTTCGGGTCGAGCCTGGCGACGTTCATAAGGGTGAAGCTCACTATAACGCCGGCACCGACGGAGGTGAACTGAACCGTCAGGCCAACGATGAAGCCTAGGAGGTAAACGTAGGCCCACCTTGGCCTCACAGAAAAGCTGAATTCGCCCTTGAGGAGGCTCAGAACCGCGCTGACGACCAGAATAACACCCAGGAGGAGGGTTAGATAATCGTTGAGGGCGTTCCTATCTATCCCGCGGAGGATTACCCCACCCAGGATTACCGCCGGGACGCTTCCAGCGAGGAGGCGGAGCGCTATGTCGTACCTTATCCTGCCCTTCCTCCCGTGGAAGAAAACGCCGAAGATTCTCGTGACGGTGGCGTAGAGCAGGTCGGTTCCAACTGCCGTTAGGGGTTCAACACCGAGAAATATGAGGGAAGGGGTCATCAGAGCCCCGCCGCCGACCCCCGTTAGGCCCACGAGAAAGCCGACGAGGAAGCCCAGTCCTACGAAGGTCAGCGGGTTCAAGGCCTTACCCCCCGTTCACGGTAGGTAACCGAGCTCTTGGGCCTTTTCTATTACAGCCGCGACTTCCTCCTCGGGCGTCATCTTCGAGCTGTCCACTTTTACCTCGGGGTTTTCAGGCTCCTCATAGACGCCATCGTAGCCGGTCAGGCCCTTTATCTCTCCCCTCAACGCCTTCGCGTAAAGCCCCTTGGGGTCGCGCTGGATCCTCACCTCCAGGGGGGCGTAGACGTAGACCTCCATGAAGTTCCCTATCTCCTTCCTCGCGTACTCTCTCACCGCTCTGTAGGGCGAGATCAGCGAGACTATGGCTATGACCCCGTTCCTGCTGAGGAGCTTGGCCATGTGAATGACAACGCGGTTGTGCATCTCCCTGGCTTCCTTGGAAAATCCGAGGTTCGGATAGAGGGTCTTCCTTATCGTGTCCCCGTCGAGTATTTCAACCCGGTAGCCCATCTCCCTGAGCTTCCTCGCGAGCTTCACGGCCAGGGTTGTCTTCCCGGCACCGCTCGGCCCCGTGAGCCAGATGGTGAATCCCTTCTCAAGGTTCTTCAGCTCGTCCATTCCATCCACCTCGCTTCAGCCGTTGATTGGAAGGCGAAAGATTGAAAGTCAGAGGATGCTCCTCCCGTGCATTCCAGCGAGTGGCTCCTCTATGCCGAAGAGCCTAAGCATTGTCGGGGCAAAGTCGTAGATGGTGAGCCGGGTTGCCTTGCTCTCGTCGAAGCCAGGTAAGTACATAGAGAACACTCCGAACTCTGAGTGGTTCGCGTCGTCAGGCCCGGTGTCGTTTTCCGGTAGATAGTTGCTTGGGTGGCCGACGGTTCCTGCCGCGCGCCAGTTGAGGTTGTCGAAGTAGACCATTATGTCCGGCTTGCTTCCCTTCGCTATCGGATAGATGTCCTCGGGGTAGAACACCTTCGTGTCCCACCTCTCGCCGTTCGGGCCGCGTATGGAGCGTATCTGCTCGGCAACCTCGTCCCTTACCTTCTCGAACCTGGAGAGCGGTATCTTCCCTTCCCTCTCCCTGCCGAGGACGTTGAGGAAAACCCTTGAGTAGTAGCCGCCCCATCCCCAAGCGATGGTCTCCTTCCAGTCCACGTCGAGGCTCTCGAAGCGCTTGACCTTCCCGTCGTGCAGAGCGGAGGGGTTCCTGACCTTCAGCAGGCCCTCCTCCGCCAGCCACTGGTTGACCGCGAAGTTGCCGTGCATGGCCTTTATCCCGTGGTCGGAGACTATGAAGACGGCTGTTTCGTCGAGGTCTACGAGCTTGAGCGTCTCTCCTATCTCCTTGTCCAAGAGCCTGTAGTAGTCCGGAATGACGCTCTCGTACCTGTTCCCCTTACCCGGGTAGAGGTGGTGGTTTTCATCGAAGTAGCGCCAGAAGGCGTGGTGGAGCCGGTCAAGGCCTATCTCGACGAAGTGGAAGTAGTCCCACTCCTTCTCCTGGATGAGGTAGCGGATGACCTCGAACCGCTTTTCCGTCATCTCCCAGATGCCTTCCTTGACCTCGTCTTTGGCTTCCCTCCTGAAGGGGACGTCAAAGATGTACTCGCCGACCAGGCGCTCGATCTCGCCCTTGAGCTCCTTTGGGTATGTGTAGTCCACGCTGGCATCAGGGGTTATGAAGCAGCTCACGAGGTGGCCGTTTATGGGCTTTGGCGGGTAGGTCGGAGGAACGCCGACGATTATCGACTTCTTTCCGCGCTCGCCGAGGTAGTCCCAGAGGGTCGGCTCCTTGACCTTTTTGCTGTGGGCTATCCAGTAGTCTGTGTAGGAATAGCCGGTTCTGTGCCTGAAGCCGTAGAGGCCGAGCTCGCCCGGCGTCTTGCCGGTGACCATCACCATCCACATCGGAATGGTTATCGCCGGAATTCCCGTCTGCATCGGGCCGTAGACGGACTTTCCGAGGAGCTTCTTCACGTGAGGCATGTCGTCGATGAAGCGGTTGAAGAGCAGCTCCGGCGGGGCGGAGTCGAGGCCTATGACGAGCACCTTCTTCGTCCGCTCCATTCCCTCCTTAACCTTCCTTTCAAACTCCATTTCCCTCACCTCAGGTATTCTTCAACGATCTTGAGCGCGTCTTCGATTTTATCCCTCCCGCAGACGCAGCCTAAAACCTCTCTCTTGCCGCCGGCGTTGGTTCCGAGGGCTTTAATGCGTTCGATGACTTCTCCCATGTTTATTCTCTCCGCTTCCTCGCCGGAGATCCTGAAGTAGAGCTGCCCCTTTCCCTGGAAGTTCCCGTTGATGACCACCGCACCCCTGTAACCTAGCTCCCAGACGAGCTTTCTGGCAACCTTTGAGATTATGTTGAAGGGACTCTCGAAGTGAGCGATGGCGAAGCCGTTCCGCTCCTCGGCGCTTGAGACGGCCTCTTCAATGGCCTCCCTTATGGCCTCCGCCTTCCGTACCCACGGCTCGTATTCGAGGAGTTCCCTGACATCGTGTCCCAGGAGGACGTAAACGGCCTCCTCGACCGCTCCCCTGTCCATCGTTATGTAGTTTGAATCGATAAGCTCGACGAGCCTTAAAGCCCCTTCCCGCGGTAGTCCCTCCCTATCAAGGAGCTTCCTGACCCCCTCCAGCTCGAAGGCCTTTTCCCCTATATCCCCAACGACGCCGAGGGCGCTCCAGGCGTTCCATATTCCAAAATGCTCCGAGACGACGAGGGAGTTGGCCGGCCAGTACTCCCCGTTCAGGGAGGGGTTTATCTGCTCGACGAGCGGATTCCCTATTCTAGGCTGGGTGTGGTGGTCGATGAAGAGAGTCGGAACCTTGACCTTCTCAACCTCGCCTGGAACGTTGAAGTCGAGGACATAGAGCCTCTCGGCCTTTTCAATTGCCTCCCAAATCCGCCCGTCAAAGCGGAACTCGCCTATCGGTGCCGTCATGTTGGTGAACTCATCGAGCTTCAGTGCCCTCACGAGAAGCGCCGCCGAGGTTATTCCGTCGGTGTCCCAGTGGTGGACGATTAGGTTCACCTAACTCACCCAACCCGATTTTTCAGAAGTTTATTTAACTCTTGCCATTCTTCAAGTAGATAAAACGCCTTGATTCCGTATTTTAAGGCGCTCTCAACCTGAAACCTGTCATTGGAGACCAAGATGGCGTTTCGGGAGTGGGCAACGCTTATGTAGAACGAGTCGATGGCCCTGCACCCGGTTTTGAGTGCGATTTCAAACGCCACTTCCTTTAACTTGGCCGTGTTCACGGTCTCGACTCTCCCAATCAGGAGCTCGTACAGGTTCATGGCTTTTTGAACTTCCATTCTCCGGACTAGCTGTCCTATCAATTCTATCTTGAAAACATCGGGTTCTAAGACCTGAGTCTTTGCCTCCTGGAGAGTTCTGAAAAGTTTCCTTGCAATGGCTGTTCTCTCCTCTCTGTACTCAAAGATAGCGTCGATGAAGACGGAGGTATCTACCACTATCATCTCCGCTCCTCCAGGAACTCTCTGAGGGCATCTTTCTCTACCTTCTTGCCGAATTTTTCAATGATGTCAGCTAACCCAAGCTCGAGGATTACTTTTCCGTGAGTGCCTTCCTTGAGATTAACCTTTTTCAGGGGCTTAAAGACACCGTTCTCGTAAACTACCTCAACTTCCTCCATTTTCGTCACCACTAGAAAATAAACTGAAAATGTAATAACGTTTTGCTTCATTCCACAAACGGGTTCTCGAAGCTCCTCACGACCTCGAAGACCTCCGGCCTCATCATGTACTCCGGCGGCTTTTCGCCGGTCATTATCATCTTCCTGAGCTTGGTACCGCTTATGTGGATGTGGAACTCCCTGTCGTGGGGGCATATCTTCGCGTTGACCATGCCGCCGCACTTCCTGCAGTAGAAGGACTCACGGATGAACATCGGAGTTATGCCTAGGTCGGGGAAGTTGCTGAACATATCCCATGCCTCGTAGGGCCCGTAGTAGTCGCCAACGCCTGCGTGGTCCCTTCCCACGATGAAGTGCGTCGCACCGAAGTTCTTCCTCATTATTGCGTGGTGAACGGCTTCCCTTGGTCCGGCATAGCGCATCTCGTAGCGGACTGTGGCGAGGGTTGCCGCATCTTTGGGATAGTAGTGCTCGAAGAGCGTCTCGTAGGCCTTGATTATGACCTCATCGCGGTAGTCGCCCTTCTTCTTCCTCCCGAGGACGGGGTTGATGAAGAGGCCGTCGACGAAGGTAAGAGCAGCTTTCTGGACGTACTCGTGGCCGAGGTGGGGAACGTTCCTCGTCTGGAAGGCGACTATCGTCTTCCATCTGCGCTCCTTGAAGAGAACCCTCGTCTCAACTGGCCTGAGCGTGTATTTCGCGAAGGGGTTCGGGAGCTCGTTGAGGAGTTCAATCTCGCCGCCGACGAGGTAGTCGCCCATGTTCATAACCCTGGCGACACCCGGGTGGGCCGGATCGTCGGTCTTGAAGACCTTGACCGCGAATTCCCTCTTGTCGTAGGTGTAAATCTCCTCGACGTGCATCCTGGCTATCGGCAGGTCGTCATAATACAGGAGTATCGCGTCGCCCTCGTCGAAGGTTTTCTCTTTGATATCGAGCACTATCGGAATCGTCCAGGGCGTGTCGTCGCTCAGGCGCATGTGGTCGAGGACGCTCTCGAAGTCGTCGCTTGTGAGGAAGCCCTTGAGGGGCGAGTAAACGCCGTGGGCGATGTTCTCAAGGTCTATAGCGCGACCATGCTCGATCTGGACGCGGGGGTATTCTTTCTGCTCGCCCAGAATCCTCTCGCGGGTTCTCTCGGCAACGAGCCTTCTGACGAGCCTGCCTCCGTGGGGCTTTGAGACCATGGTATCACCTCAAAAAGGAAAGGCCTCAGTCAAGGTAGCCGAGGGCGCGAAGCCTCTCCTTAACCTTCTCTTCCTCCTCCTCGGTGAAGACTTCCTCCTTCTCCTCCTCTTCGAGGCTCGCCAGAACCTCGCGGAGGACGTAGGTGACGTAGTCCGAGACCGAAGTGAAGCCCGTACCCTCTATCCTGGCCTTTATCTTGTCGTAGAGGGGCTTGGGTATGGAAACAGTCGTGTACTTCTTCTCCTCAGCCATGGCAAACACCCCAGTTTTAATTATATTTAATGACATTTAATTAAGCAGGGACATACAATATAAAGATTTCGGAAAATAGTGGAATCAGAAACATTAATCCGTACCACCTGCACCAAATAGTACATCGTCTATCCTGAAAACCCCCCTATCCAGCACCGTCTTCTTCCGGACGTAGACGTACCTCACGACGACGCTCCCGTTGATGTCAGCCGGGAGCACAAACGCATCCTTTCCACCGACGCCGTACCACCTCTTGAAGACGAGCGTGCCGTTGTCGAGGTAGCCGTAGATCCCGAGGCCGGTTCCGGTGGCGTTGGTGAACCTGAGAACGATGGAACCGTTCTCCGCGGCAACGGCAACGTTCGGGTGCTCAAAGCGGAATATCTTAACGTAACCACCGTCCGAGTACACGGGGGTGTAGTTCCCTGGGTAATCGTCGGTGAACATCAGCCGCGCTAGGGGGGTGTCGAAGGCTTTTCCGTTCATCAGAACGGCGTAGCCGTAGTTCAGGTTGATGTAAACGTAGGCATCGGCTTTTGGCGTTCCCGAGACGTTCACCTCCCTAACGACGTCCCCCCTCTCAACGAACACCCTCCCGGGTATCACGACGCCCTTCCCTGCACGAACCTTGACGTCCCACTCCCCTCCGCCGGGGGCGGCCATGACCGAGTAAGAGCCGCTGGAGAATACCATGAGGTTGCCGTAGGAACCCGCCCAGGGGAGAACCATCAGGACGTAGTCTCCGGAGGAGACACCCGCGGTATCGACGACCGCCCCGAACTTCGTCAGGGTGTCGTAGGAGACGATGACGTAGTCAACGCCCGCGTTCATCAGGCCCTTCTCATTCACCAGTCCCAGATAATACTTGGCCACCCACCCGCTGGGGCCGCCCTGGGCAACGGGGGGCCTCATCGAGTAGTAGGTCACCCAGTGTCCCTGGTCCCACCAGGTCAGGACGACGTCGTTGGGGCTGGAGATTTCACCCAGGTAAGTCAGCGCGGACTCCCCCTCCTCCGTCACAAACGGATGAACGGCCATGGTCGTGCTGGTTCCCTGATAGGCCGAGATGGCAGGAACGCCAACCAGAAGCAGGGGGAGGGCAGCGGAGAGCCATCTTCGTTTGTTCTCAAGGACACCCTCAATCAAAGCACCCGCCGTATCATAGAGGGCCACCAGCCCGATGCCGGCCATGGTGGCTACTGCGAGGGAGGATATGAAGAGGAACCTCGTCCAGACGACGGCCATCGGTATCATGACGATGGCAGTGCCCAGGAGGAGAAAATCCCCCATCTTCGGCCGTTTAAGGAAGCGCAGGAAGAACAGCGGTACGAGCAGTCCTGCGATGCCGTAGGCCTCCCACCAATCCCCAAAGGAGGTTCTCTGAGTCTCGGCTATCGGGCTGGTGGGGAACAGACGGAGGAAGGCATCGTTTATGACGCCGTAGTATCTGAAAGCAAGCCAGATGGAGGCGGCGGCTCCAAGAAGAACCACCGCGCCCCTAGCCCGTCTGCCGCGAACCAGCCTGGAAAGAGCCAGGAGGGCAAGAACCGCCGCAGCTGTTAGGGGAATGATGTATTTAAGGTACAGCAAAAGGAAGAGGTCCCCGATAAATCCAAACTGAACCCCGAGCTCCTCCGCCAGTTTCTTCCCGAGCCAGCGGGTTGAGCCCACCATGCCGTACCCGAGGTGGGAGCCTATTGAGTTTGCCAGAAGGGCGCCGGCGGCCAGGGAGGCTACGAGAACCAGCGCGTCCCTCAGGTAACTGTCCCTCCCGAGAAGGAAGCCACCAACCGCGATGAGCAGGGCGTTGGCGGTAACGATGGCGAATATTGGGTAGTAAGCCTGCCAGAAGGCCGCGGAAAGGCCGGCGAAGATTCCCGGAAGGATGTAGATGGTCAGCCGGGCGTTCCTCCACCGGGGGCCCCTGAGGGAGAGAGGAACGGCGATTCCAAGGAGCGCCGCGCTGTACCAGAAGAGCATGTAGTTGTCGCCGCGGTAGTAGCCGGCCATCGAGCGGAAGACGTGGCCGAAGCTCACCGCCAGGAGGAAGGCAGAGAGGAAGGCCTCCCTTTTGCCGTGGAGCCTCAGCACGGCGAAGTACGTGAACAGTACGGTGAGAAGGCCGAAGATGACGGGTGTTATCCTGAAGGCGTTGTAGAGCGAGACGCCAAAGACCGAAAGGAACTTGTAAACATAAGCCGGCGCCATCCACAGGCCCAAGGGATGGAATCCTGTGATCCGGAACCCCCACGGCCCCCCAGCGTAGGTGATGAAGTTCACCCACTCCCCCCGCTCAAGGGAGTACCTGATGTAGGCGAGGTGGAAGTAAGGGTCGTAGCCGAGGAGGTACTTAAAGCGCATGGGGAGGAGCCTGAGAACGAGGGCGATAACGGCTATGATGGTGGCCGCGAACTTCGGCTCGATGAGCTTCCGGTAAAGAAAGGATGCCGTTTCAGATCTCAACCACCGTCCCATTAAAGTTCCCCTCTCGCGGTAATTTATCCTCCAGTTCACTACCATCACAGAGTAATAAAAGCGTTGCGCAACCACCGGATGAGTTACCCACCTCCGTTGAGCGTGGGGAAAGGGTCCAGCGGGGACAGAATTATTTCGAATTATTTCAAAAAAATTTTGTTTTAATTAAAAGCAAAGATTTATATAGTTAAAGACCCTACATGTATTTGAGGAGTGTCCCGCGGGGAGACTGAAGCGAAAGCTTCACCCGGCTGCGGACCGGAACTGAAACGCGATCCATGATTCGTGAGGGGTCGTGGATTGCATTTAATGGCGAAGGCCCGTAAAGAGTGGAACTTAACTCCAGCCTTTCCGACGGGGCACTCCTCACTCCTTCTAACGTCGTCTGAAAACATCACGTCTGAAAGATGATGTATTCCTTTCCCAAAAAAGCATTAGACCCCACCCGAAACGGGTAGGGTCTCACTCACCCCTCTGTATCTTCGCGTGCCCGCCGACGAGGCTCTTCCTGAGCTCGAGGTTCCTTATCTCGCACTTCTCGTCGATGATGGAGCGCCATATCGTCGAGTTCCTGATGACCGTGTTCCTGAAGACTATCGAGTCGCTTATGTCCGAGTTCTCGATGACGCAGCCCTCGCCTATGTAGGCGTAGGGGCCGATTATGGAGCGGCCGAGTATTTTGGCGCCCCTCTTTATGACGACCGGAGGGATTATTTTCGCGTAGGGGCTTATCTGAATCTCCTCGACGTGACTCTCCTTCAGGAGGGTCTTGAGGGCCTCAAGGTAGCTGTCGGCGGAGCCTATGTCGTACCAGTACTCGGAGAAGCGGTAGGCCTTTACCGGCTCACCTTTGGAGAGGAGCCACTGGAGGAAGTAGCCAGGGGAATCGCGGTTGCCGTTGGAGAGGTACTCATCGATGCGCTCCATGACGGCCTTTGGAAAGACGTAGACGCCGGTGCTTATGAGAGTCGAGCGCGGCTGGGCCGGTTTCTCCTCGAAGGAAATCACCCTGTCGCCCTCAAGGACTACCACGCCGTAGCGCTTCGCCAGGTTGAGGTCGCCGACGTCGTAGACCGCTATCAGCGTCCTGCCGTCGTAGGCCCTGAGAAAGTCAGCCAGGGAGAAGGAGAAGAGGTTGTCGCCGGCGATGACGAGGTAGTCGTCAAGGCCCAGCTCATCGACGGCCTTCTTCATGGCCCCTATCGTGCCGAGCTTCTCCTCCTCGTGAAGGGTGTCCTCGACGATGAGCTCAACCCCCCGCCCCTCCGCGTAGGGGCGGAAGTGAGCCTCGAAGAAGCGGTTCGTGGAGATGTAGGTCTCGAGTCCAAGCTCCATGGCGTTCTCAAGGATGTAGTCGAGGATTACCCTGTTCCCGACAGGAAGCAGGGCCTTCGGGTTGTCCTTGGTTATGGGCCACAGCCTCGTCGCGTAGCCGCCGGCCATTATGAGGATCTTCATTTCACACCCCCCGTTGATCATTTGATTATTTCCACAATCCGCGTGAGGAACTCCTCAATGTCCCCGAGGTTCTCGTTTATTATCGAATGGATAACCTCGTCATCAACTTCCCAATATATATGCACCAGTCGATTTCTAAAGCGGGACATCAGAATGAGCCGTCTGGTCAGCTCCCCGTCGAGGATTCCGTTCTCCTGAAGAACCCTGAAAGAGTCAGCATAATCCCTTGGAAGCCTCATGCGGTTTTTTGAAATCAAATGGTACGCTATATCAATGCACGCCTCGATCGCAACCAGGAGGTTGTACTTGGCACTCGAAACGTAATGCCTGCTGCCAAGGAACTCTTCCCGGGGGAGTTTCGCAAGCTCATAAAGGGCATCCAGTGCGTTCCTGGCTTCCACCATGAGCCGGGTTACCTTTTCGGTATCATATTCCAAGGGCCTCCCTCCGGTACAGTTCGAGGTAGTGGGAATAATCGTGGTATTCCCTCATAGTCCTCTCTTCAAAGTCACACCTGGCCTTTTCGTCCCTGCTGAAGATGAGCTCCCCGCCGATAACATGAAACCTAAACTCCACGGGGGCATCGTTCAGCAGCCTCACATCAACCGGAAATCCGGTTAACCTTGATAGCTCATCTTCAAGCTCCATCTCATAAAATCGGCCCGGTTTTGACCCCACAAAAACCGCAACGTCTATATCCCTAAAAGGACGGTTCTCCAGGAAAGAACCGTGAAGGTACGCGAAGAGAACCTCCTCCCTGGACGCAAGGCACGCCCTTATCCGCTCCTTGAGGGCATCCCGCTCCGGAATCGAGAGACGGTACACTTTCATGTGGTTAACTCCGCTGGAAGGATACAAAAAACTTTCCCCAAAGTTTAATAGCCTGACCACATCAATAGGTTTGGTGGTACGAATGAAGGTCCTGGTAACGGGAGGTGCCGGGTTCATAGGCTCACACCTGGTGGATAAACTCATGGAGCTTGGCTGGGAGGTCAGGGTTCTCGACGACCTCAGTGCGGGCAGTCTGGAAAACATAAGGCGGTGGCTGAACCACGAGCGCTTTGAGTTCATCGAGGGAGACATGAGGGACCCGGGGATCGTTGAGGAGGCCGTTGAGGGCGTCGATGCCGTCTTCCACCTCGCGGCGAACCCCGAGGTTAGAATAGGCTCCCAGAGCCCGGAGCTGCTCTACGAGACAAACGTGCTGATAACCTACAACCTGCTCAACGCGATGAGGGACTCAAAGGCCAAATACCTCATATTCACGAGCTCATCGACGGTCTACGGCGACGCATCTGTGATTCCAACGCCCGAGGACTACGCCCCGCTCGAGCCGATAAGCGTCTACGGCGGGGCAAAGCTGGCCGCCGAAGCTTTAATCAGCGGCTACACCCATACCTTCGGGTTCAAAGCTCTGATATTCCGCCTGGCCAACATCATAGGCGAGCGCTCCAACCACGGGGTCATCTACGACTTCATAAACAAGCTCAGGAAGAACCCGGAGGAGCTTGAGATACTTGGAGATGGAACCCAGAGGAAGAGCTACCTCCACGTGAGCGACACCGTTGATGGAATGCTTAAGATCTTCGAGCACTTCAGGGGGAGCGATAAAACGGTCGATTTCTACAACCTCGGCAACGACGACTGGATAACGGTGAGGGAGATAGCGGAGATAGTCAGCGAGGGGATGGGACTAGAGCCGGAGTTCCGCTTCACCGGCGGCGTCGACGGCGGCCGCGGCTGGAAGGGGGACGTCAAATTCATGCGCCTGAGCATAGAGAAGGCGAAGGAAACCGGCTGGAGGCCAAGGCTCAACAGCTACGGGGCCGTGAAGAGAACGGTGCGGGAGCTCCTCCATCACATCGAATCCCCGTAGAGCCTGAAATCCACCCTTTTTCTCTCCCTCCAGCGCCATAGGAGGGCAAAGATTGAGAACGCCGCCAGCAGCGCGACCTGGGTCTCCGGCGTGTAGAGTTCATTACGCAGCACCCTCAGAGCGGCCAGCGCCAGCAGGGGAAGGGTCACCACAACAAGGAGCGGTATTGAGGGCATCAAATCCTTCATATCGCCGCCCGAGAACAGGAGCAGAGGAACGCCCGCGAGGAAGAGGGGCCAGTAGACCATCCCAAGGAGCACCAGGACGGCAGGAACCGCATTCTCCAGCCTGATCTCGCGGTAGTCCTTCGGAAGACTCGGAAGGGAAGTCCAGGACATCATCTCACGCAGGGCCATGAAGGATGGCAGGATGAGGAAGAAAACCGCCTTAACGGCCGCGTAGGAGAGGACGTCCCCGATGCGCACCTCGTTGAGGGCCAGAACACCGAACAGGAAGTAGACCGCCAGGCCCCAGTCCCGCCGCTTCCACGAGGCCAGGTAGGCCAAGGGCAGCAGGAGAACCGATCTGGCGCCCAGTGCCAGTCCACCGAGGAGGGCAACGAAGAGCCACATCATCTCAGTTCCCTCACGACTTCCCTTGCGTAGTCCCCGGGCCCGAGATCAAGGGTTGGTACCAGGGAGTTGAACTTCCTGATCAGTTCCTCCCTCTCAAGGTACCTTTCGTAGAGGATTTTAAGGGTTTCCTCATCCAGGGGGCCGGGGTGGAAGAGCACCGGGTTTGGCGAGAGGATGGCTATTGTGTGCTTTTTCTTCAGCATTGAGACCAGCCTGTAGAGCCTGGACGTGTCGCTCATGAGGTCGGTAACTAAGAGGAGATGCGCCGACCCCTTGATGCCCAGGAGAGCCTCCGCCAGGCCCGCCCTCCTGCGGGGAAAGATGAGCGAGAGGAAGCGCCTGCCCCGGGGGGAGAGTTCGCCAAGCCTGGCTCTGAAGCCCGGTCTCCCCCGGGCAGGTCTGAACTCCAGAGCGTTCCGAATGCGGTTTACCTGCTCCTTCCCAGCGGAGGGGGGAACGAGTCTGAATCCGTCCTCGGAGTACACCACCAGGCCGACGCGGCGGTTTTTCATCACCAGGAGCGTGGCGAGGTAGAGGACCAGGCTGGTGGCGTAATCTATCCTGGCCCTCTTCACGCGCCGCCGCATGCCTCTGGTGGCGTCGAGAACTATGTACACCGGGCTTTCCGTTTCGCGGAGGAACTCCCTAACTATCAGCTCGCCCAGCCTGGCGCTGGCCTTCCAGTCTATCTTCCTGAGGTCGTCGCCGGGATAGTACTCCCTGAGGCCGTGAACCTCCATGCTGTCGATACCGGAGGTGATACCCTTCTTCATCCTCCGGGCGATCCTGATGTTGGCCTCCTCCCTCGCGGCCTCTCGGATCGAATCGACCGACGGATATACCCTCAGCTCCCCCTTCCCCAGCCCGATTTCCTCGAAGTACATGCCGCTCGGATCGTAGAGGCGAAGGACAGTCGAGACGCGGTAGATGCCCTTCATGGAGGCCCGGGCGGGATAATCCACAACCCTGGACTCCCCCCGACCGAGGAAAAGCCGGACCGGACGGGATTCGACTTCCGGGGGGTCTCAGTAAAGACCTCCACCCCCACCGGGCCCCCGGTGTTCTTGAGCCGGATTCTGATCCTGAACTCCTCCCCCTCCTCCACCTCGCCGGGAACCTCAACGGAGGCCTCCAGGGAGGGGGAAAACGATGAGTCGTGGTGGAGAATGTACGCAACTAACCCCATCCCAAACATCGCGCTGAAGACGTTGGAAGTGAGGTAGGCATGAACGAAGCCCAGTCCCGCGAGCGTCCACAGCACGTCCTCCCGCTTCATACAGGCACCTCAACGGAGTCAAGTATCTCCCTGACGACGGTCTCCGGCTTGAGGCCCTCCAGCTCGTACTCGGCCCTCACTATGAGCCTGTGGGCCAGGACGTTAACGGCAACGGCCTTTATATCGTCGGGTATGACGTACGTTCTGCCCTGGAGGAATGCCCTGGCCTTTGACGCGTAGAGGAGATGCTCACCAGCCCTGGGGGAGGCACCGATGAGCAGCCTGTCGTCGCTCCTCGTCCGCGAGATTATTTCGTACAGGTACTCAAGAACCGGCTCGCTCGTGCCGACCTTCCTGACCTCAAATATGAGGGCCTGAACCTGCTTGGCCGTGAAGACCTGTCTGACCTCAACGAACTTGCCCCTGTCCTTTCTCAGGAGCATCTCAAGCTCCTCCCCCCTGTCGGGATAGCCCACCTTAACCCTGATCATGAATCTATCGAGCTGGGCTTCCGGAAGCGTATAGACGCCCTCGAACTCCAGGGGGTTTTTCGTGGCTATAACCAGGAACGGACGCGGGAGCTTAAGGGTGCGGCCCTCTATGGTCACCTGCCCCTCCTGCATGGCCTCGAGCAGCGCGGACTGGGTCTTGGGCTGGGCGCGGTTGATCTCGTCCGCCAGCACGACGTTGCCGAAGATTGGGCCCTTCTTTATCTTGAACTCGCCCGTCTTCTGATTGTAGTAGACGGTTCCGATTATATCCGCGGGAAGCAGATCCGGGGTAAGCTGAATCCTGGAGAACTTCAGTCCAATGGCCTGGGCAAAGCTCTTGGCTATTGTGGTCTTGGCCACCCCGGGGATTCCCTCAAGTATAACGTGGCCCTCCGCCAGTAGGGCTATCGCGAGCATCTCTATAACGTCATCCTTGCCGACAACGGCGTTGTGCATCTCATCTTTGAGCTTCTCGAGGAAGTCGGTACCCTTCATTTTCCACCACCCAGTTTTCTACCCGTCTCAATCTCGCGGACCATCTTTAAGAGTATATCCTCACGGTACCCCCTCTCGGAGAGGCGCCGAACCACCGCCTCTACGGGCTCACCGGCCTCAGACGGAAGGAGGCGGGAAACCAGGGCCAGAGTTTTCTCAACCACGAGCCAGGCAAGCCCGCTCTCCACAAAGAGGGCAATGAGCGCAACGAACAGGAAGACGTAGAAAATCGTCTCACTGTCCGCGCTCCTCCTCACAGTAATGTACCCCCTCTGATACAGGTTGAAGTTGGAGTGGTGGGCCTCGTCGATGTAGACCGGCCCCGAAAAGGCGTAGTCGGCGAAGTTCCGTATAAAGTTCTCATTCAGCCCGTACATATCGTTTATGAAAACGCTCGGGTCAGAGAAAAGAATAACCCTACCTTCCCCATAACCAACCTCCGCCATAACGGGATACTGGGAGAAGTCGCTCCCCACCACCGCCACCTTGCTCGTGTAAATCTCACCCCCAACGCCCTGGAGAACGGACGGCACGTTCAGGATAACACCGCTGACGTTCTGGGCCAGGGCAGGGTCGAGTATCCTCACCAGAACCGGAAAGTTCTCGTTTTTGTAGTAGAACACGTCCCGGTAGGGCTTGCCCGAAAAGCGAGCGCTCAGGCCCAGGCCGACGAGTATCTCGTTCCCGGTCCCGAAGTCGTCCATCAGCACGAGCGTACCGCCGTTCTTCAGGAACTCCCGTATCTCGTCTATCTCCGCAGAGCTGTATCCCATATCCGGACCGATGATCAGGAGTGTTCCCCTTTTGCCGGACAGCCCGAAGGAATCAAAGGGCGAGAACACCGGTACTATCTTCCCATCCGCGGTGCCGTAGAGGAGCTTTCCAAACCTGGAACAACCGTCCCAGCCGGTGTTGAGCACGCTGAACGGGGTATTGCTGGTGAACACGGGGATCGAGAGGGGAGCGATGACGAGGAACAGGCCGACCACCAGCAGTACCGCGTAAACTACTCGCCTCACAGCTCATCCCCCACAAAGAGCTTAAGGAGAACGTTGGCGGTGGAGCGGATGAAGTCCACTATCTCCTCGGCGGTGAGCCTCCTCCCCGCGTAGGTGTAGCGCTCATGGTAGTCGGTGGCCGACTCAAGGTGCCCCTCGAAGGGTTCTCCCCGGACGAACGTCAGAAGCTCCCTTGGTGTGGTACTCCTCCGCAGGTTGTAGCGGGACAACAAACGGAGGTACACGTGCCGGTAGTACTCGTTAAGTCTCTTGCCGCGCTTTTTGCCTTCCTCCTCCGCACGGAGAAGGGCCACCAGCTCCTCGTCGGTGATGCCCTCCCCACCGATCTTTCCACCCGAGAGCCTGCGGTAGATGAGCAGTGCCCCAACCGTCGCAACAACCACAAGAACAAACCGCAGGTAGGGCGGTCCCGGAACGGCCTCAACCGAGAGAACGTTGGAGCGGGAGGGAGCGTAGAGCGAGTCCCCCGAAAAAACCGCGGCTATGGTGTGGGTTCCCTCGTCACTGAGAACCACGGAGACGTTGAACGGGGCCGAGGCGTTCACGACCGCATAGGTCGAGTTGTCGACGAGTACACGGATGAGAACCGGATGAACGGGGGTGAGGTTAACCGTAACTGTAAAGTTCCGCCCGACCCTGACCCTCTCGGGCCCCACCAGGTTTATCCTGAGCGGATACCGGGTGAAGAAGATGGAAACATTAGCCCTGCTCGGAGCATAGAGTTCGGAACCCGGGTACGTCAGGACAACGTGTAGGGTACCCTCCACACCGCTGGTGACGTTGAAGCGGAGATAGCCAAGCCGGTCGGTCCGCAGGGTCGTTGTGCCGCCGGGAATTCTAACAAAGACCTTCTCCCCGGGGATCGGCCTGCCGAGGTAATCCTGAAGAACCGCCGTCACCTGGAAGGGCCTTCCTATGTAGGCGCTCCCGTTGCCGGCCACTATCCTAGTTGGAATGCGTGTTACGTTTATCTCGACGGTGTTGGAGCGGACGGGGCTCCCGTTGAGGTAGCCCGTGGCAAAGACCATGTAAAGGCCCAGTTCTCTCAGGGTGTAGGCCCTGCTGAAGGAACCGTCCCTGACGAGGACGCCGGCTATGTCCTCGGAACCGCTTGGGGAAACCATGTGGAGGGTGACCGAGCCCATTCCCCTTGCCAATCCGTAGACGGTGACGTTGGAGCCAACGGGAGGGGTGTCGTCCGAAACGTAGAGAACGAGCGGGCTCTCCGGGGGCTGGTACCTTCTGAGAAGGGCTTCATAGCGTTCGAACAGCCGCTCCACTTCGTCTAGGTTCCCCGCCAGTCTCGATGTGTCCAGGGTGACGTTGCCGGAGGACGTTCTGAAGGAGAGTCCGGCTATTTCGTTCAGGGCATCCCTGGCACTTGAAACCCCCTCCATTCCAAGCTCAACACCATGGAGCGCCGGGAGGTAGGCGCTTGAGTTGCCATCGGTTACCATAGGAAAGTACCGAGCGAACTTAAGCTGACCCTCAACAACATCAACCATGGCGATGTAGAGATCAATGAAAGGTGGAAAGTATTCATCGAGCCTCGTGCTCACCCCCCTCTCCCTGTAGAGCAGCATCTCACGGGAGGTCTCGTTGACCGCAAACCCCAGCCTCTCAAGGTATCCCAGCGAAGCGTTGCTCTCATCGAGAACCGCGCCGGTCAGGGACTCAGAAAGGTCGATCAGGACAGAGAGAAAGTCGTAAATCCCGCCATCGCTGGGCTGGGACTCCTCAACGGGCACCTGCCTTTCCAGGGCTAGCCCAAGGGGCGAGGTTAGAAGAAGCAGACCGATTATTAGGGCAGGGATTATTAACCGCCTCATTGTCCCCAATCACCGTCGATTGGTAAACGTTTTAAATTTTTGCCCGGAGATGAAAGAGGTGAGCAGATGGAGCTGGAGCTCAACGAAAAGAACGCCGCAAGCGCCCTCCTCGCGGTGATCGGCGGGGCAACGGCCATCGCCGGTGCGATCGGGGGAGAAGTGGGGCTCATAAACATAGGTCTTGCGGGCCTCTTCCTCGGGGCAGTTGTCTTCACGTTCAAAAGCCCCGGCTACGTCCACAGGGAGAGTCTTGAGGCGGTCATGAAATCCTACAGAAAGCTCCTCCTCAAGATGGTCGAGGATCTCGGCCTGGAGGGAAAGGCCGTCTACATACCCCCTTACGAGAACCTCCCGGAGGGCGGAACCTTCATTCCCCTGCGCGAGGACTTCGAACCCAGCCTTGGAAAGCTGGACAGCGAGACGGTTTTCCTCACGAACGTGAGCAACGAACGGGAGATGGGTCTCTCAATAAGGCCCACTGGGCTAGAGCTTGTGAGGGAGTTCGAGGACTTCTTCGAGGGTTCCCTTGAGGGGACGGGAGCCGAGGTCGTGGAGAGTGTCGCTGGCTCGGTCCTGAGGGCGCTTAACCTCGCCAAAACCGTCTACATCGAGGAAAAGGAAGAGGGATTCAGGGTCGTGGTAAGGCCAGCGTTCCAGTGCAGTCCAGAGGGCTGCGACCAAGTGGCCTGTCCAGTCTGCTCCTCGATAATGCTCTCACTGGCCAAAGCAACGGGCAGGCTCGTGGTCACCGAGAGCATCGAACGGAAGGAGTATGGAGTCGAAGTCCAGGCAAGAACGCTCGGGGGAGTCGAAGAATGGATGTAGAGGACGGGGTAGTGCTGTTCATCTCCCTGTGGATCCTGATCAGCGCCCTCGCGGTCAAATCCGTGGACGTGTTCATAACGCTCACCCTTATAGGCCTTCTCGTGACGCTCGAGGTGGGCGGCCTCTTCCTCAGCAGGGAGAAGAAAGGGGAGATAAAGCCCATCGTGGAGCTGCTGATCTTCCTGTTCGCCCTCATAGTGCTGAAGAAAGTCTACGAGGTGCTCTCGGGCTAACACGATGGTTGAAACCATAAAAGCAGCGGGTGGATGAAATGGAGTGGAGAAAACACTGGGACACGCTCACAATAATCATCCTCTCACTGTTCCTGGACTTCCTCATCGTGTTCTTTCCGGACAGTATCGTTAGAAAAGCCCTCGGCCTGGCGTTCGTTCTGTTCTTCCCGGGCTACGTCTTCATAACCGCACTATTCCCCGAAAAGAAGGAGTTAGACAACCTCGAAAGGCTCGCCCTCAGCTTCGGCCTTAGCATAGCCATCGTCCCGCTCATAGGATTAGCATTAAACTACACACCCTGGGGCATAAGGCTCACCCCCATCCTCGTCAGCCTAACCGTCTTCAACACCGCCTTCGCCCTCGCCGCAATCTACCGCAGGGAGACCGCGATCGAACCCTGGATACCCCGGATAACCATTGAAAAGATAAAGGAAGAACTCGAATGGGACGAGTCAAGCAAACTCGACAAGGCCCTCACCGTCATCCTGATAATCGCCATAATAACCTCCATCGGGACCCTCGCCTACGTGGTTACGCACCCAAAGCCCGGCGAAGCGTTCACCGAGTTCTACATCCTCGGACCGGAGGGGATAGCTGACAACTACCCCACAGACCTGTTCGTCGGGGAGAACGGGACGGTAATCATCGGCATAGTGAACCACGAGCACAGGAACGTGACCTACTACGTCCAGATCTGGCTGGTCAACCTGACCTGGGACAACACGACCAACACCACCCTAATCCACGAGATGTACCCCATGCCAGGCTGGTTCAACGTGACACTGCCGAACGTCCCCGTGAACATAGAGGGCAACTGGACGCCGCAGTTCGAGACCAACTACACCTTCAGCATCGATAAACCCGGCCAGTGGCAGGTCTGGTTCCTCCTCTTCAAAGATAAACCTCCAGAGCTTCCCCCCGCGCCGCCCGACGGAAACTACGCAGAAACGGATGCAAAGAACCTTATCCTGGAGGCAATAAACGGCACAGTGCAGAGCTTAAAACTGAACGTCCGCGTCAGCTGACGACCTCTAATAATCTCGATTTTTCTTTTGTTGATAGAAAGTCTTATAAGCAATTCCATCGAAAATCCAGCGATAACCATTATTGGTGGTCAGTATGAAACCAAAGGCCATCGTTATTTTGGGGATCCTGGCCGTCCTCATAGCCACAACCGCGGGGAAGGCACTCTTTACTGACGCGGTAACGTCCAGGGGAACCATAGAGACGGGCGAATTCTCGATAGGGATAAGCAAAGACGGGTCGAGGTTCTACAGGGACGTGAAGGCATTTGAGTTCTCCGACATGAAGCCGGGAGACGAAGAAACCGTGATTCTCACCGTGAAGAACAGGGGAGACGTGCCGGTATCGAAGGTGTCCCTGACGTTCCACGTTCAAGACTACGAGGTGGGCGAGCTTTCTCCCGCCGAGAGGTCCATCGATGATACCCCCGACGAAGGGGAGCTGAGCAGAAATATCATCGTGGTGGAGATGACCGTTGAAGGGCCAAACGGCGAGCAAACTGTGAGGGAAGCCGCGGGGGTAAGCTTAGCCAGGCTGAGCGGGAAGAGTATCCCAATCTTCAGGGGTTCCTTAACCCCGGGACAAACCATGAGGATAAGGATACGCTTCGCCCTGCCCAAGACCGTTGGGAACGAATGCCAGACGGACGGGGTAAAGGTGAACCTGACGGTAAGCGCGGAGCAGTGAGCTTTTAAACCCCAACTCCATTCTTTTTTCATGCGGAGAAAAATCGGCCTGATCTTCGACATGGACGGCGTTCTCTACAGGGGAAACAAACCGGTTGACGGTGCAAGGGAGCTGATAGAATTCCTGAAGGAGGCGGGCATTCCGTTCATCTTCCTCACCAACAACTCCACAAGGGACCCCTCCATGTACAGGGAAAAGCTCATCTCGATGAGCATAGACGTCCCCGAGGAGGCGATAGTAACCTCCGGCCTGGCAACGAGGCTCTACATGGAAAAGCACCTCAAACCTGGGAAAATCTTCGTCATCGGCGGGGAAGGGCTGCTCAGGGAAATGGAGCGCCTCGGATGGGGGATCGTTGGCGTCGATGAAGCCAGAAACGGAGGATGGAGAGAGGTCAAACACGTCGTCGTCGGCCTCGATCCGAATTTAACATACGAGAAGCTAAAGTACGCCACGCTGGCGGTAAGGAACGGCGCCGGGTTCATAGGCACCAACCCCGACACAACGTACCCCGCGGAGGACGGTATTCACCCCGGGGCCGGGGCGATAATAGCCGCGTTGAGGGCCTCAACCGACGTCGAGCCCCTGATAATAGGCAAGCCAAACGAACCTGCCTTCGAGGTGGCCAGGGAGAGGCTGATGGGGTTCGGGGACGTTGGTGAAATATGGATGGTCGGCGACAGGCTCGACACCGACATCGTCTTCGCCAAACGCTTCGGCATGAAGGCGGTGATGGTTCTGACGGGCGTAAACACGCTAAAGGACATTGAAGAAACTGGGATAAAACCAGACCTCGTCCTCCCCAGCGTTAAGGAACTCCTCGACTACCTGAAGACCTTCGTGGGGGCATCGGAATGAGACTCGGGGAACTCCTTGAAAGGCTCATATGGCAGGAGAACGAGCTCTACAACCTTCACAAGCTCGGCGAGACCTTCGCCACCTTCGGGAGGCCCGATCTGGTAGAGACGTTTCAGCTGATGGCTGAGGAGGAGCTGAGGCACAGGAGAACCCTCGAGGCAATGCTCGCCGAGGGCAGTTTGGAGGGAACCGCGGTCATAGACTACCTCGATTCCCTGTCCCTCGAGCCGATGCTGGGTGATGGGAGGGCAAAACCCGAGAGCCTCGAGGAGCTGATTCTGGAGGCCCTCGTGAGGGAGAAGCACGCCTACGAGATCTACACAAGGCTGGCAGAGATCCTGGACGGTTCCTTAAGCCATATATTCAAAATGATGGCCGGGGAGGAGCTAAAACACGCCTACCGGCTTAAACTGATCTACGAAGGATTATGACCCCTGACGAAATGCCCTAATACATTCTCTCCCGAAAACCCCGCAGTTCACGGCGGAATGCGCTGACCTCTTCCCCGTCCTGAAGGGCGAGGTTTGAACAAAAGAAAAATATCAACGAAAACCCTTTTAAGCCCCGACATCGTAATAAGGTCCTGAAGAGGCCACCGTGAAACAATCCGATGTGATCAAGGGTTTCACGTTACCTCCGGCAGGAGGACTAACGCCGTTAGGCGTCTTTCAAAAGACTGCCTATCATGGCGGTCGGAAATTCTAAAGGTGGCCTTTAGGCAAGACCCCCAATCCGGGTTCGCCGGTGGGGGTAATGGGCCCGAGACCGGGCCTGCGGGCTGAACCCAAACCGAACCGTCTTTGGAGAGGGGTTAACCCTTCCGGGCGGGGAGGAGGTCAGGAATCGTGAGTAAACCTCCGGAGGGGATACCATGATAAGACGCAGAGCGGTACTGGCCTCCATAATCCTGGCCGTTCTGCTGGGGAGTGCCATCCCGGCGAGCGCCAGTATCGGTTTTGGATTTGAGAGCGAGCAGGGAATACAGGTTTTCGGAGGAAGCTTCAGGGACGTGTACGCACTCGGCGACAACGTCACGGTATTCGCGGTGCTGTGGAGAATAAATAAGGGGCCCATCCAGGGTGCCGAGGTAACGATAAAGGTGTACTATGAGGACACCTGGGAGGAACCCGTCAAGGAGTTCACCCTGGAAACCGATGCGAACGGCTTCGCAAAGGCAACGTTCAAGCCCGAGGAAACCGGGCGATATATAGTCCAAGCATGCTACGGCAACGTTTGCTCTGACAGATGGAACGGGGACTTCAAGGTTGTGAAGGTGGAGGACTACTACTTCACACCAAAGAACATTATAACCACGCCGAACTCCACAGTAACGTTGAAGTGGACCCTCATAGAGCCCTTCACAAGGATTCCGTACTCCAAGCCGGTTAACCTGACGATATCCGGGTTGGATGTGGAGGAGAAGCTCACGCCAAAGAACGGCACGGTAACCTATACCCTCAACCTGAGCGAGCTGTCACCAACATCCACATGGCTCCGGGTGTACCTTGACGGAAGGGAAGCCGCAAACATTAGAGTGGTCAAAGAGGAAAAAGCCGCCCACATAACGGGAACAAGTGAAGTAAAGGAAGGAGACAACGCAACGGTGGTTCTCTTCCTCTACAACCCCTTCACCCTCCAGCCGCTGTCGGGGAAGGTCAACATCACATTTGAATACACACTCAAAAACTGGAGCAGGGTTTCAGAAACCAGGGAAATCAACGTCAGGGACGGCTATGCAGTGGTGAACCTCAACACGAACGGTACAAGGTACATAGACATCTACACAAGAGGAGTTGAACTCCCTGGAGGATTCCACGTATGGGTAAATCCAAAACCAGAACTAGAAGGCAAGATTCCAGAGGTCAGGTTCGAGATAGAGCCCGAAAAACAGATAGCCTATCCTGGACAGTCAATAACGCTCGTGATACGTGGATACAACACGACGGACAACTCGCCGCCAAAGGGCAATTACACCATGCGTATAGAATGGTGGGCATGGGACGGCCGTGGATGGGGAAGGATTCACTTGAGCTCCAACGAGACCAAGGTTTACTTCGGGGACCGGAACGAGGTTATGAGGAGGATAAAGGTCCCGGAGAACGCTTACTGGGGAGAGATAACCCTCGGGAATGCAAGGTCAAGGGTGTATATACCTAAACCAACCCTATGGGCCTGGGGATACAGCATACCCGCAGAGTACAACGAAACCACACACACGTTTCAGGTAGAGAACAATACGATTATCGGCGGCGCCCTCACCAACAGAACGAAAGACTGGTGGAAAGAGTGGGCGGAGTACTACAAGCCACTGACCAACGAAACGGTCCATATCTTCTACTGGAACGGAACCACAATTGTAAGAACCAACGAATGGGGGTACTTTAGAAAGGAGGTTCCAGCAAACATTGACAAGGATCTCCCAATTGCATTTTCCATAGATGGGGACACACAAAAACAGTATGTTCTAACTATTCACAAATCCGGGGCGTGGGACACAGCAGGAATAACAATCCACAGGGACACTGTAGCTGCCAGACTGGCAGAAAACGAACTGTGGATAAGCAAAATCCGTGGAAGCGCACCCGCTGTAGTAGAAGTTATGAAAGCGGGCACTAACTACTGGGATTGGGACTACCATGATCGGGAGCACACAGGGATTATCCTAAGTAAGTACCTAACTTCCTCAGACAACCTGACGGTTACCCTCAAGCCGGGAATCTACGAGATAAGAGTGCTACCCAACGAATGGCTAAGCCTAAAAGAAGGCCGTGCCGGCAAGGGTGGAGGACTATTCACACACAGGATATTGACGGTATTCCCGGAGAACACCTCCTTCCTTGAGAAGGACTGGTACACCACGGACAGAACGGGGTTCATAGAGATACCGGTCAAACTGCCATCCAAAGGCGTGTTCTTCGTCAGATACTGGAATGATGGATACAGATTCTACTTCAACGAGACCGACGAGAACGGGAACGGCGTCGTCAAGATATACGTCCCGACGGGGCAGGAATGGTTCAGGTACGACATAACCTACGGGTTCGTCACGGAGAAGTACGCTTTCGTGGGTCTTGGAAAGGATATAGAGATACGCGTAACAGAGGACACCCAGCCTCCGGCGATTGACCTTAGGGTTTTGCCTGAGGTTCAGGACGTTGGGAAGAACGTCACCATAAGCCTGGACGTGAGGGACACGAGCGGAGTGGACACAGTTAAGGTGGAAGTGACCAACATAACGGACACCATACTGAACAAAACGATAACCGCCGGCGGCGACTCGGAGGTTACCCACGAGTTCAACTTCACCATAAGGGCGCTCGAGGATTACATGGTGAAAGTCTGGGCCAACGACACCAGGGGCAACTCAATATACAGGATAACCAACTTCTTCGGAAGAGTCAGGGAGGAGAAGAGAATGGAGCTTGAGAACAATGAAACCCACGAGATAAACGTCGCCAACACGACTGAAATAGCCATAAACGCGAACGATAACAAGTCGGTCACAGTTAACGTTACGGTCTCGTCAGAGATAGAGAACGACACCGCAAAGTTCAAGATGGAGGGGGAGGGCTACGAGGACCTCAAGTACGTCAAGGTCGAGACGAACGAGACGATTAACTACAACTGGGTCATTCTGAACCTCACGTACGACGAGAGCGTCCTGAAGAGGCTCGGCATTCCGGAGTCGGCAGTAACGCTGTTCTACTGGAACGGAAGCGAGTGGATAGACCTTAGCGAAAGCGTTGGAAAAACGATACCTGACAACTCCCCGTACGGTAACATAACTGTCTTTGGTTTTGGAAGAGACGAAGAGGGCAACTACGTCTGGGCCAACGTCAGTCACCTGAGCGAGTACACGCTGGCCGTGAAACTGCCCGACCTGACTGTGGTGAGCATTTCACCCGCGACAGCGTACGCGGGAGAGGATACTACGGTTAAAGTAACCATCAAGAACCTTGGCGGCCCAACGGAGAAGCCGTTCAAACTTGCCCTCTACGTTGATGAGACGATTCAGGACATAAAGCAGGTGGATGGCATTGGAAGTGGGGAGACCAGGACGGTAGAGTTCTCGTGGAAGCCGCCGACGAACAAGACTTACGTTTTAAGGGCGGTAGTTGACTACGGCGACCAGGTTACCGAGAGTAACGAAACGAACAATGAAGCGTCCTCACTGGTGACCGTGGTGAACAGGGAGCAGGCCTCACCCAAGCACAGATCGGGCGGTGGTATAGCCACATTGAACTTCATTTACTACCGGTACTACTCCCTCACCAACGCAACCTTTGAGAAGCTCCTGGCCCAAGCCAACGAGAGTGGAGTTGATAACGAAACCATAAAGAAAGCACTTGAGTACAGAGAACTCGCGGAGCGGTGGTATTCACAGGCGGAGGCTTACGGACCGATCATCCTGAATCTTGCGAATCCAAAGGTACTACCGCCCCTCAGGAACGCGTACCTTAACCTCATGAAGGCCGTAAAACTCCTGGAGAACGCCCTCGCAGGAACATAACACCCTTTTATTTTTCATCTCCCCTTTGATATTTGGACAAATTATCCGACGTCTCCCTTTTCTACCGCTTCACACCGGAGGCAAAGTCACAGGGATAAATTCGTCACCGTGGCAACACTGAGCGGGGCAAGGTATATTTACCCCACACATCATAGTGGCACGCTGATGCTTCTACTAAGAGGGGGCAACGATAGATAACTGTATGTCAGGGGTGTTTATATGCCAGTTGAAAAAGTGACAAAAAGAGATGGTAGAATCGTCCCGTTCGATAGGGAGCGTATAAAGTGGGCCATACAGAGGGCAATGCTTGAAGTCGGCGTTCGCGATGAGAGGCTCCTAAACAAAGTCGTTAGAAGGGTCGTTAGAAGGGTCAACGAGCTGTACGACGGCCAAACCCCCCACATAGAGAACATCCAGGATATAGTCGAGCTCGAACTCATGCGCGCCGGCCTCTTCGACGTGGCAAAGGCCTACATACTCTACCGCAAGAGAAAGGCCGAGATACGCGAGGAGAAGAAAAAGGTACTCAACAAGAACAGGCTGGACGAGATAGACAAGCGCTTCTCGATCAACGCCCTCCGCGTCCTTGCCTCACGCTATCTGATAAAGAACGAGAAGGGAGAGATAATTGAGAGCCCCAGGGAGCTCTTCGAGCGCGTCGCCGTTCTCGCCGTCATCCCGGACCTGCTCTACGACGAGCGCGTTTTTGACAAGGAGGGGAATCACGAGCAGGATTTGGGCAGGGTAGAACACTACATGAACATGCTTGACGAGTACGGCGGGAAGCTCTCCATCGGAAGGTTCAAGCTCAACAAATACCACTTCGAGAGGCTCCTCAACCTCTACCGCGAGCTGGCCGGGAAGGGCCAGATGAAGGTTCCGATCGACGATGTAATAAAGATGCTCGAGAACGGCGCGTTCGACGGTTATGAGGACGAGATTGAGGAGTACTTCAGGCTGATGACGGGCCAGATATTCATGCCCAACAGCCCGGCGCTCATCAACTCGGGCAGGCCGCTCGGAATGCTCTCAGCGTGCTTCGTCGTCCCGATAGAGGACGACATGGAGAGCATCATGAAGGCGGCACACGATGTAGCCATGATACAAAAGGCCGGAGGGGGAACTGGAATTAATTTCTCAAAACTCCGCCCCGAGGGCGATTTGGTCGGAACAACAACCGGAGCCGCCTCGGGGCCAGTTTCGTTCATGCACCTCATCGACGCCGTCAGCGACGTCATCAAGCAGGGCGGAGTTAGGCGCGGAGCCAACATGGGCATCCTCGAGGTCTGGCACCCTGACATAGAGAAGTTCATCCACGCCAAGGAGAAGAACGTCGGAACCAACGTGCTCAGCAACTTCAACATCAGCGTCGGCATCTGGGAGGACTTCTGGGAGGCCCTCAAGGAGGGCAAGCGCTACCCGCTCATCAACCCGAGGACGGGCGAGAAGGTCAAGGAGATAGACCCCAAGAGCCTCTTCGAGGAGCTCGCCTTCATGGCCTGGGCGAAGGCCGATCCTGGAGTGGTGTTCTTCGATGTCATCAACAGGAGAAACGTTCTGGAGCCAGCCAAGGGCGAGAAAATCCGCGCGACAAATCCGTGTGTCATTGGCAGTACCAGGGTTCTGACCCCGGAAGGTTACATAAAGGCGGAAGAGCTCTTCAGTCTCGCAAAGGAGCGCGGAAAGAAGGAGGCAGTTGCAGTCGAGGGTATAACAGAAGGAGGCGAACCGTACGCATACTCAGTCGAGGTTCTCCTTCCGGGAGAGGAAAAGGTCGAATACAGAACAGCCCACGGCAAAGAGCTCGTCATAGCCGACCCGATAGCTGTTCCAGCATATGTTTGGAAGGTCGGAAGGAAGACCGTTGCAAGGGTCAAAACTAAGGAAGGCTACGAGATAACCGCCACACTCGACCACAGGCTGATGACACCGGAGGGCTGGAGAGAAGTTGAAGAGCTTAAACAGGGTGACAAAATACTCCTTCCCAGGTTTGAGGTTGAGGATGAGTTCGGAAGCGAGAGCATAGGCGAAGACCTCGCCTTTGTCCTCGGATGGTTCATCGGAGACGGCTATCTCAACACAAACGACAAGAGAGCCTGGTTCTACTTCAACGCCGAGAAGGAGGAAGAAATCGCCTGGAAGATCAGGGAGATATTGGCCAAGCACTTTGGAATTAAGGCGGAACCCCACCGCTACGGCAACCAGATCAAGCTCGGTGTCCGCGGAAAAGCGTATGAGTGGATCGAAAGCGTTGTCAAGACCAACGAGAAACGCGTTCCAGAGTTAGTGTACAGATTGAAGCCCAGGGAGATATCCGCCTTCCTCCGCGGCCTCTTCAGCGCTGACGGCTACGTGGACAACGACATGGCCGTAAGGCTGACCTCCCGCGACAGAGGGCTCCTCAGGGACGTCCAGGACCTGCTCCTGCTCTTTGGAATTCTCTCCAAGCTCTACGAGAGGCCATATCCAAGCGAGTTCAAGTACACCACCAAGAACGGTGAGGAGAGAACCTATGAGGCTGAGGGCTATCATGAGCTCGTCATAGCCAACTACAGCAGGAAGCTCTTCGCGGAGAAGATTGGCTTTGAAGGCTACAAGATGGAAAAGCTCAGCCTTAAGAAGACCAAGCGGGACGAGCCGGTAGTCACCATCGAGAGCGTTGAAATCCTCGGAAGGGAGCTGGTTTACGACTTTACCGTCCCAGAAAAGCACAGCTACGTAAGCAACGGCTTCATGAGCCATAACTGTGGCGAAGAGCCGCTCTACGACTACGAATCGTGCAATTTGGCCAGCATAAACCTCGCCAAGTTCGTGAAGTACGACGAGGAGGGCCAGCCATACTTCGACTGGAACGAGTACGCCTACGTCATCCAGAAGGTCGCCAAGTACCTCGACAACGCCATCGACGTCAACAAGTTCCCGCTCCCCGAGATAGACAGAAACACCAAGCTCACGAGGAGAATAGGCGTCGGAATGATGGGTTTAGCGGATGCGCTCTTCAAGCTCGGGATAGCCTACAACAGCAAAGAGGGCTACGACTTCATGAGGAAGGCCACCGAGTACCTCACGTTCTACGCATACAAATACTCCGTCGAGGCTGCCAAAAAGCGCGGGCCCTTCCCGCTCTATGAAAAGAGCAAATACAAGGACGGTGAGCTCCCGGTCGAGGGCTTCTACCACCGCGAGATATGGAACCTGCCATGGGACGAGCTGGCTGAGGAGATCAAGCGCCATGGAGTTAGGAACGGAATGACCACCACCTGCCCACCGACGGGTTCGGTTTCCATGATAGCCGACACCTCCAGCGGAATCGAGCCGATATTCGCGCTCGTTTACAAGAAGAGCGTCACCGTCGGCGAGTTCTACTACGTCGATCCTGTCTTCGAGTCCGAACTCAAGAAGCGCGGCCTCTACAGCGACGAGATACTCAAGAAGATAAGCGACAACTACGGCTCGGTCCAGGGTCTTGAGGAGATTCCGGAGGACCTCCAGCGCGTCTTCGTAACCTCCATGGACATCCACTGGCTCGACCACCTCCTGGCTCAGGCCAACATCCAGCTCTGGCTTACCGACAGCGCCAGCAAGACCATAAACATGCCGAACGACGCCACCGTCGAGGACGTCAAGGCAGCTTATCTCCTGGCCTACAAGCTTGGCTGCAAGGGAATAACGGTCTACCGCGACGGCTCGCTCTCGGTGCAGGTCTACAGCGTCGAGGGAGAGAAGAAGCAGCGCGTTAAGGCCAAGCCGAGCAGCTACGCCGTCGAGAGGCTCAGGACCATCGTCGAGGCGGAGCCGGGGCTGGCCAAGTTCATCAACGTGGAAGCGATACTCAACGGAACCAACGGCAAGGAGAAGGCCGAGAGCGTGGGGCTGACCTTTTCGGTCTCCCACGTCACGGCGCCCAAACCCGCGGCCCACGAGCATCCCCACCACGCGGAACCCTCCGATGTTCCCGAGGAGAAAATAAAGGAACTGCTGGGCATTGCGTACTGCCCGGTATGCTATGAGAAGGACGGGGAGCTGGTGGAGCTGAAGATGGAGAGCGGCTGCGCCACCTGCCCGAGGTGTGGGTGGAGCAAGTGTGTGATAAGCTGAAGCCGTTTCATTCCATTTTTCTGTTCAACATTTTTGTGTCAACACATCATTTTTAAGCTAAAGGTTTTAACTTCTGCCACTCAGACGAAAGCCTTAATTAGGTTTCACCCAAACACTGGATATTCGGAGGTGTTGTCATGGACAAAGTCTATCTCACGTGGTGGCAGATTGACAGGGCCATCTTCGCGCTCGCCGATGAGCTCAGAAAGAACTTCATGCCCGATGTAATCGTTGGGATAGCTCGCGGCGGACTCATCCCGGCCGTGAGGCTCAGTCACATCCTCGGCGATCTGGAGGTCAAGGTCATCGACGTCAAGTTCTACAAGGACATCGAGGAGAGGATGGAGAAGCCGCTCATAACCATCCCCCTCCACGGCTCGCTGGAGGGCAAGAAGGTCGTTATCGTCGACGACGTCAGCGATACCGGGAAGACCCTCGAAGTGGTCATCGAGGAGGTCAAGAAGGCCGGGGCGGAGAAGGTTAAAGTGGCCTGCCTCAGCATGAAGCCCTGGACGAAGGTGGTCCCGGACTTCTACGTTTTCCGCACCGACAAGTGGATAGTCTTCCCCTGGGAGGAGTTCCCGGTTGTCGTGAGAGAATGAGGTTTCTTTTTTGCACTTTCTTTGCATCGCCATGCAACTCCTTTACTCAGGCTTCTTTTGGACGATCCCAAAAGGAAACATTCACTCTGAATAAAATCATACTAAAAAACGAAAGGAAGATTAATTACTAAGAGTAGATGGAAAAACTTATAAGCAAGAGTTGCATAGTGAGTGTTGCAGACGGCTTAAGGGGGTGAACCACTTGCGATGGAAGCCGCTGTCCGCAGTCCTGTTGGGACTACTGATGGTAGCGAGCATAGTTTCTGCGGCCTTATTGCAGGACAATGGAAAAAATAGCATTTCCCGAGGCGAAAAGCCCAAAATCTCACCTATCCTCAAGAAAGAACTCATTATGAGAACATTTACTGGAAAATCCAGCGCTTGTATGGCGGAGGAGTTCCTTCAGAAGTATCGGGACAAACTAACTCTCAGAATAGACCTTGATGAGTTCAGGAACTGCACTTTTGTAGGGATAGTCCTCAGGCCCCTTCCAAATGGAATGTACGCTCCACTCTACTACTTTGCCAGCGGGGATTCCGGACACACCAATTTACAAAGTATAAAAGAGCTGTTCAATTCAGAAGCTATCAGGTTCGTAAACCTTCCGCTTGAGGTAAAAGGAGCGCTTGGAGACGAGCCATCCAGAGACTGGAACCCAATAGGCCGTATTAGTACGGTAACAACTTCCAGGGATATCACAACACGGAGAGGAGACAAAGTTACCGTCTACAACAAAATGGGAGTGGACTTCTGGGTAGCTGAGGCAAGGATGGGATATTACTACTACGTCTACATAAGCCATGAGGCAAAAGTGCCCAACGAGAGGGACTTCCCAACAGACTTCAAAGTTGCAGTAAAAGAGGTCAGGGAACGAGCCACTATCTTGAATCCCCCACGCGAGCGGGCATATTTTGGAGTGGGAAGCTTTAAGCCCGAAGGCAGTGGTTCTTCGTCGGAGCCCACCATCACATGGGGCCTAAACGTTGGTGTTGACACAACAGGACTTCCAAACGCAGGAGCAGGCTTCAGTGAAACATACACAAAAGGGCTCAGGTTCAAATGGTACACCGACGACATCGATGCCAACAGAGACATTGAGTTCGAGTTTTATGACCTGGAAAGGAAGGAACAGTTTGGCAGTTCCCCTGCATGGGGTCGGGTATTCATAACACACCCTGTAGTTGTCCCCTTTGTGAAAAAAGGAACACCATTCCATATGGTTGAGATGAAACTGAGAGCAGAAGCAACCTTTGTTTACGAGGAGACCGTTGCCACATGTGGAAGTTTTGGATGCTGGGTCTCACATCCAAGACAGGCAGTGAACGCCCCTCCAATAGAGTTCACCGTTGAGATGTATCCATGGTTCATAAATCAAAAGTAGCGAGCCTAAGCAACCACGTTCCTTTTTGTAATTTTCTACCCAATTAGATCAGTAGGCAAGCACAAAACCTCTTTAACCCCCTCCCCCAACTTTTCTCGGTGGTGGTATGAGGGCGTTCATAGCCATTGAGGTTAGCGATGAAGTCCGCGACAACCTCGTAAAGGCCCAGGAGAGAATAGGGAGCAAATCCGCTAAGATAAAGTTCGTCGAGAGGGAGAACTTCCACGTCACACTCAAGTTCCTCGGCGAGATTGACGAGGTTTTAGCGGAGGAGGTCAAGAGGGCCCTGGAGGAAATAGCGAAGAAGCACAGGAAGCACCGCGTCAGGGTCAAGGGGATAGGAGTCTTCCCGAACCCGAACTACGTCCGCGTAATCTGGGCTGGAATAGAGAACGACGATGGGATAAAGGCGATAGCAAAGGACGTCGAGCGGGAAATGAGGAGGCTCGGCTTCAAAAAGGACAGGGACTTCGTGGCGCACATAACCATAGGCAGGGTGAAGTTCGTCAGGGACAAGCTGGAGCTGGCGATGGCCCTCAAAGACCTCGCCAACGAGGATTTCGGGGAGTTCGATGTCGAGGCCATAGAGCTGAAGAAGAGCACGCTCACTCCAAAGGGCCCGATTTACGAGACCGTTGCGAGGTTCGAGCTGGCAGAGTGAGGTGTGGAAATGGACGTCGAGGCCGTGCTCCAGAAGATTCTCCCGAAAATACGCCCGACGGATGAGGAGAGGGCCTTCGTGGAGGGCCTGATGAGGGAACTGGAGGGCATAGCGAAGGAGACCATCGAAAGCCTGGGCCTCGACGTTAAGCCCCACTTCGTCGGCTCGCTCGCGAAGGACACTTATTTAGCCGGAGACCACGACGTCGACCTTTTCCTGGCCTTCCCTCTAGACACCCCCCTCGAAGGACTCCGGGAAAAAGGCCTAGAACTTGGCAGAGCTATCGCGGAGAAGCTCGACTTCTACGAAATCGCCTACGCGGAACATCCTTACGTGAGGGCGAGCTATAAGGGGGTAAAGGTTGACCTCGTTCCCTGCTACGATGTGAAAAGCTGGAGGGACGTGAGAACAGCGGTGGACCGCTCGATACTTCACAACCGCTGGGTCATTGAGAACCTCCGGGGCAGGAACGACGAGGTCAGGCTCCTCAAGCGCTTTCTGAAGGGGATAAACGCCTACGGGAGCGAGATATACATCCGGGGCTTCTCCGGCTACCTCGCCGAGATACTCGTTATCAAATACGGCTCGTTCCTCGAAGTCCTCAAAAACGCCGACTTCATGCTGAGGCAGAAGATAATCGACCCCGGAAACTGGCTCAAGCGGGAGTACGAGACAGCCATGAGGACCGTCAGGCGCGAGGCCGAGGCCGACAGGCCCCTGATAGTCATCGACCCAGTAGACCCGAGGAGGAACGTCGCGGCAAACCTGGGCTGGGAGCGCTATGGATTTTTCTACTTCAAGGCACATCAGTTTCTGGAGAGCCCCTCCGAGGAGTTCCTCTTCGGGAGAGCCACGAGAAGTGGAAGCTACCTCTCCGAACTTAGGAGGAAGGGAACCCACCTCGTGACGCTGGTCTTTCAGGCTCCAGAGCTCGTGGAGGACATCCTGCTCCCCCAGCTGGAGAGAACGGCGAGAGGCTTTGAGAGGGCCCTCTCGAGGGAAGGCTTCAGCGTCCTTGGCTGGAACGTCGGGCATAGCGGTAACAAAGCGTTCATAATGCTGGAGGTGGACCGCAGGGAAAGGGAGAGGGTGAAAATAAAGCCCGGCCCGGAGTTCTTCACGGAGAGGGGCTGGGACTTCTACCGGAAGAACGAGAGGGTGTGGCTCATCGGGAAGAGGCTCTTCGCGGAAAAGACCGTGAAGGAAGATGTCATCGATGTCATCGTTGAACTTCTGGAGAAGAACCAGGTTGCCATGGGAAAAAGCGTTAGAGAAAACATCAGGGACGCCGGGATAATGCTAGACTACGTTCCGAAGGAGCTGGAGGACGAGGCCTACCTCTTCCTGAGCAGAGAGAAGTGGAACCTGAAGGGCCAGCAGTAGAGTTTTCTTTCCCACTCCCTTCTTCTCCGCATCTTTGAGTATGCGCTTGAGCCTCAGGTACTCCTTTCCACCGAGCTTCATCAGCATGGTGCTGAGAACTGACAACTCCCCCGGATGTTTCTTTTTCTTCAACCCTTATCCCCCCTCTCCGGATCGTCTTCCCGGTATTATGTTACACCGGTTTTAAAGGTTAGGCTAGCAAAATTAGATAACCAAACGTCAGGGGAGGGGCAGCCCCTCATCCCCTGTGTTCACACCACCTCTGATTCTCCCACTCCCCGTGAACCTCGCCCGGGATATGGCCGGTATCCGCTACTGCCCAGTCGAGGTTGTAAGGTTCGATTAGACTCCTGAGCTCGCCCTCCAGGTCACGCTTCCCAACGTAAAGAGAAGCTCTCGTGACGACGTTGTACCTGCTGTTGGGAACCTCAGATTTCAACGCATCGAGCCACGCTCTCTCATCAGTCTCCCAGCCCTCCCGGGAAGGCATCGCTCCAAGGTTCCAGAGGTGGTAGAGACCCTCGAAGTTTAGGAGTTTTAGGTATGACTCCACGAAGAGACTCTGGAGTTCACTGCCGTCGAAATACTCCATAAGCTCGATGAGGGCCTTGGCCATGACCGAGACGTTGCCGAAGGCGACGCGCGTGTCGAGGTTTTCCCAGAAGCGTGGGCAGGAGTGGTTGGCGAGGAGCATGAGGTAGTAGGCCCGTCCAAGCTTTAGGGCTTTCCTGTCGCCGTTGGCCGGCTCAAGGGCGTAATCGGGGGAGGTTTCCATGCCGAAGTAATCGTAGTAGTCCCTGAAGAAAATCCTGGCGTATCTGATTAAGAACTCCTCGGAATTGGCCCCGAGCTCCGCGAGACCCTTCAGAACCCCCAGTCTGACGGTTCTGTTGAGCTCCCCAAAGAGCCTCGTGAAGGCGACCTTCCAGAGCTGGGAAATCTTCCTGCCGTTCACTTCCCTTGCGAAGACCTTTCCGTCGGCCCGTCTATAGCCAAGCCACCTGGAGTCGCTCGTCTTTCCATCAAGGCTCAGGTCGAAGTAGTCGCTCCAGGCGGAGTAGTCCTTAACCCCCATCCCGAAGGAGCACTCGCCGTTGAGGCGCCTATATTCCCCTGAGAGCTTCCTCCTCACGAACTCCATCGCCGAGACCCTCTCGACGCCGTTCGCCTCAAGCCCTTCCATCCATGCCGTAAAGCGGTCGAGCTGTGCCGGGTTTCCCAGGAGGCTCTCAAGGTCGCCCGCGGTGAAGATCAGATAGGGAACGCCGAGGTTCTCCTTGTGGTCGTCGCGGTGGGATAGGGTAGCCGAGACCAGACCGGGAACGTCGAGGGTGTTGAAGGCGAAGGCGTCGCTTATGCCCCACTCCCTTCCGAAGACGAAGGATTTACCGTAGCGGTTGCAGGAGTGCTTCGCCTGGGGAAAGTCATAGAGGAGCTGCCTCTCGTCGAGGAGGAAGACCAGCTTTTTGTCCGTCTGGGACTCGATTATTTGAGCCGTTCTTCTCGTTATCACAGCCTCGGGAAGCCAGTAGCCGAGTACAGGCTTGTCCTTAATCAGCGGAGCATAGAAGTCGAAGGAAACCCTCGCCAGGATCCTTTGCTCAAACTCATCAAGGTGGGGCACTATCGGGTGGAAAGGCGTCGTCGGAACGGCGTCGAACCTACGGAGAAGCTCAACGGCGTCCTCAAAGGTGTTTTTATGGTAGCGGAGGAGCATCAGAAATGTGAAGGGTTCTATATCAATGCTGACCCCCTTCATGCGGGAGAGGGTATCTGCTATGTGCTCGTAGGAGTAGAGCATCGCCCGTGTCCAGTTCTCACCCTTAACTTCTTCCCCGCGGATTCTTATCGCAACGGGGCTCTTCCTTTCCTCGTACTCGATGGACCTGCTACCGTCGCCGTCTTTAACGTAAACTATGTCGCCGGGCTGGTAGGCGTGGAAGTGGTGGGCGTACTTCATCTCCATTGTCTCACCGGGAGTGATACATCGCCGACACTTATTTGGATTTCGGAAGAATTAAAGGACATTTTTACCCACACCTGCCCGATAGATTAATAAACCTGTGCATTGAGATCCCAGCGGTGGGAAGATGGAGCGCGAATTCAGGCTGATTCTCGGGGAGGATCTGGCGAACTACCTCGAACTCGTAAGGGCCAAGCTGGCCTTTGCCGAGGAGCTCTACGGCATAAAGATGAACTACGTGCCCCTGATCACGGAGGGGGAGATAGTAATACTCGACAAGAACGACGGGAAGATCAAGTGGCTGAAGAACAAAAGACCGCTCACCCTTGAGGAGTTCAAGAGGCTGGCGGATAAAATAAAGGAGAACCTTGAGTCAGGCTACGTCGAGATGCTCCTAGCCATGAACATGTCCTGCGTCCACGGGCCCGGCGAATAATCTTTTAAATCCTCTCCCTTAATCCATGCGATGAACCGCTCCGAGCTCGTACTCCTCGGCATCACCGCGATATGGGGCTTTACCTTCCCGGCTATGAAGGTTAGCCTCGATTATCTGCCGCCGATACTTTTCCTAGCCTACCGCTTTGGCATAGCGTCTCTCCTGATGCTCCTCCTCTTCCGCTCGAAGGTTTTGAGGCGGGAGACCTTCAAGGAGGGCTTCATCCTCGGACTGACACTCTTCTTCGGTCACGGCTTCCAGATAGTCGGGCTGAAGTACACCACGGCCTCGAACTCGGCATTCATAACGTCGCTCTACGTCGTCTTCACTCCCTTCATAGCGTATTTCATACTCAGGGATAGGCTCAAGCTCAGGGATGCCGCCTCTCTTGCAATCGCCCTAACAGGTCTCTACCTAATCTCCGGGGCGAGCCTGAACTTCAACTACGGCGACCTGCTTACGGTTCTCTGCGCCCTCAGCTTCGCCTTCCAGATAGTCCTCGTTCAGCGCTTTGGCGAGAAGGATTACCTCAGCTTAGCCTTCTGGCAGATAACCTGGAACTTCGTCTTCTCACTGGGCTTTGCACTGCTCTTCGAGCCCTTCACGTTTCCCAGAGACCCGCTGCCCTGGGCGGGGGTGCTCTACACCTCGGTCTTCGCGACGGTTATAGCGTTCACCCTCCAGGTGAAGCACCAGAGGAACACAAAGGCCCACAAAGCCGCGCTGATATACTCCGCGGAGCCAATTTTCGGACACATAGCGGCCTTCGCAACGATAGGGGAAGTTCTCAGCGTCAAGGGCTACCTGGGCGCCGCGCTGATAATGGCGGGGATATGGAACGAGATTAGAAACCAATAGCATATATTCTGCAGTTCTCCATCCAAAAACCTTATAAGGGAAGTTCCCAATTCTGCCCCGATGCCCATGAGGGGGGAGTGTTTTATCCTTCGCTTCGCCCGTTTCGCGGCTTGAGTCCCCCTGTTCTAGGGTAGTCCATCCTAAAGATCATTTCTGGAGGGTTTTGACATGATAAAGGAACCGGAGTTTAGGGAGTACACCCCAGGGAAGCTTGAGGAAAAGGTCGAGCGCTTTTGGGAGGAGAACAACACCTACGAGAAGGTGAAGACCACACGCCAGAACGGCCCGAAGTACTACTTCCTCGACGGGCCGCCCTACGTCAGCGGTGCGATACACCTCGGAACGGCCTGGAACAAGATAATCAAAGACATGGTGATAAGGTTCAGAACCATGCAGGGCTACAACGTCCGCAGGCAGCCGGGCTTCGACATGCACGGACTGCCAATAGAGGTCAAGGTCGAGCAGGCTTTGGGCCTAAAGACCAAGAAGGACATAGAGACCGAGATAGGCGTCGACAATTTCATACGGAAGTGTAAGGAGTTCGCCCTCAACAACCTCAAGATAATGACCGAGCAGTTCAAGCAGCTCGGCGTTTGGATGGACTGGGACAACCCCTACATGACCATAAAGAACGAGTACATCGAATCGGGCTGGTTCACACTCAAGAGGGCCCACGAGAAGGGGCTGCTTGAGAAGGACAAGCGCGTCCTCCACTGGTGCCCGCGCTGTGAGACCGCCCTGGCCGAACACGAGGTCCGCGGCGAGTACAAGGTAAGGGAGGACCCGAGCATATACGTCAAGTTCCCGGTCGAGGGGAAGGAGAACGAGTACCTCCTCATCTGGACGACTACCCCCTGGACCCTCCCGGCCAACCTCGCCGTCACCGTTCACGCGGACTACGACTACGCCAAGGTTAGGGTCGAGACCGAGAAGGGCGAGGAGTACTGGATAATAGCGAAGGCCCTCGTTGATAGAGTTCTGAGCGAGGTCGGCGTTAAGGGCGAGATAGTCGAGGAGTTCAAGGGAGAGGAGCTCGAGGGGCTCCGCTACGTTCACGTGCTGATGGACGAGTATCCCATCCAGAAGGAGTTCCGCGAAAGGTACGAGTGGGCCCACCGCGTTATCCTCGGCGAGCACGTGACGCTGGGAGAGGGTACCGGCCTTGTTCACACCGCCCCAGGTCACGGTGAGGAGGACTTTGAGATAGGCAGAGGGTACGGCCTGCCGATATACAGCCCGGTCGACGACGAGGGCCGCTACACCGAGGGCCGCTGGAAGGGAACCTACGTCAAGGACGCCGACCAGGAGATAATAGGGCACCTCAAAGCCAAGGGCTACCTCGTGAAGGCCGGAACGATAGAGCACAAGTACCCGCACTGCTGGCGCTGCAAGACCCCGCTCATATTCCGCGCCACAGACCAGTGGTTCCTCAAGGTAAGCAAGGTCAAGGACCTCATAATCAAGGAGAACGACGAGAAGGTCACCTGGTATCCGGACTGGGTGAAGGTGCGCTACGACAACGGCGTCATGAACTCCGGCGACTGGGTCATAAGCAGGCAGCGCTACTGGGGAATACCGCTCCCGATATGGCAGAGCGAAGACGGCGAGATACACGTCGTCGGCTCGTTCAAGGAGCTGGTGGAGCTCAGCGTCGCGATAGAGGTTAACGGCGAGAGAATAGAGCTCCCGGAGAGCTATGAGGAGAAGCTCAAGGCCATAGAGGAGAAGCTTGGCCCAGAAGACCTGCACAGGCCCTACGTCGATGCCTTCATCATAAAGGTGGACGGCAAGGAGATGAGGCGCGTTAAAGACGTCGTTGACGTCTGGTTCGACAGCGGAATAGCGAGCTGGGCTTCCCTCGACTACCCGAGAACTGAGGAGAACTTCAGGAAACTCTGGCCGGCGGACTTCATAGTCGAGGGTGAGGACCAGGTAACCAAGTGGTTCTACTCCCAGCAGGCGGCTTCAGTTATAGCCTTCGACACAGTCCCATACAGGCACGTGGCTATGCACGGCTACGTTCTGGATGAAAAGGGCGACAAGATGAGCAAGAGCCTCGGCAACATCATAAGGCCGGAGGAAGTCGTCCAGAAGGAGGGCAGGGACCCCTTCAGGTTCTACATGCTCTGGGCAACGAACCCATGGGAGAACCTGCGCTTCAGCTGGAAGGGATTGGCACAGGTCAAGAGGATGCTCAACATACTCTGGAACGTCTACGTTCTCAGCGCCACCTACATGAGCCTCGACAGCTTCGACCCGACGAAGCTCAAGCCGGAGGAACTTCCATTCCGCGAGGAGGACAGGTGGATACTCAGCAGGGTCAACAGCCTCGTGGATGAAGTCACCGAGGGCATAGAGACCTTCAGGCTCACAAAAGCGACCAGGGCAATATACCACTTCGTCGTCGAGGACCTCAGCAGGTGGTACGTGAGGCTCATCAGGAAGCGCATGTGGGTTGAAGGGGACGACCCGGACAAGTTAGCGGCATACTACACCGTCTGGAAGGTCTTCGACGTCCTGCTGAGGCTTATGGCGCCCTTCACGCCCTACATAGCCGAGGAGATATACCAGAACATGCTAAGGCCGTTCCTCGGAGTGGAGAGCGTCCACATGCTCGACTGGCCCAAAGCGGACGAGAAGGCAAGGGACGAGGAGCTTGAGCGCGAGATGGAGTACGTCAGGAGAATAGTAGAGGCCGGCTCTTCGGCGAGACAGAGGGCCAAGATAAAGCTCCGCTACCCGGTCAGGAGGATAATAGTGGAGACAGAGGACGAGACCGTCGCAAAAGCTGTCGAGAGGCTCAACAGAATCCTGCGCGACCAGCTCAACGCCAAGGGGGTCGTCGTCGGAAAAGTAGAAAGGGAGCTCGTCATAAAGCCCAACTTCGCGAAAGTTGGTCCAGAGTTCAAAGGTGACGCCAAGATCGTGATAGCGTGGATAAACGAGCACGGAAAGGAGCTCTACGAGAAGGGAGAGATGGACGTCGAGCTCGAAGGAAAGACCTTCCACCTCACGAGGGAGCACCTGACCATCGAGGAAAAGCTGCCGGACTTCTTCGTCGCCGAGGAGTTTGAGGGCGGAAAGGTGTTCATCGACAAGACCCTCACGAGGGAGCTCCTCGCTGAAGGCCTCGCCAGAGAGTTCGTCAGGAGAATACAGGAGATGCGCAAGAGGCTTGACTTGGACGTGAACGACAGAATTGTAGTTACAATAGAGACGAGCGAAGAAAACCGCGAACTGCTCAAGGAGAACCTCGACTACGTGAAGAAGGAGACGAGGGCCGTCGAGGTCCGCTTTGAGGAGACTAAGGGCTACGTGGTCGAGTGGCCAGAGGTGCAGGCGAAGATAGGGATTGAGAGGGTCGAGTGAGACCCTCACTTTTCTAAAACTTTCACCTTCAATCCACTATTTTTGAAGCAACTCAAAATACGTGAATATCTCAACCAGGGCGTGTCCACTCGTTCATCCATTCCTCAACTTCTTCCAGCGTTTTTCTCAGCCTCTCAACCTCTTCCTCGCTCATTGTTCCAAAGGCAATCATTAGAACGTCAAAGTTGCTCCTATTCTCCTTTCTCCGCTTGGAAATGGACCTCTCATTTCCCGTCATGTTCAAAAATTGGGCTCCCGATTACTTAACGTTTCTCATCATCAAAAACCAGCCTCTACACCACCCAGAGCTGGGCAACGATTATGGCTAGAAGGAGAAGAACCGTCAGTTTCCAACTTTTCTCACATAGAACCAGCTGACCCTTTTCGAAACCCTTATAACTTATGCCCCCGTAAGTTACTTACGGTGGCGTAAGTGCTGTTCGATCTGAAGCCAAAGAGCAGGAGGGAGGAGATTTTCGATAGGGAAAGGGAGTTCAGAGAACTGGAGAAGAGCATCGGGAGGTATCCACTAACGCTTCTCCTCGGGATAAGACGCGTCGGTAAGAGTTCCATCCTCAGGGCTTACCTCAACGAGAACCCCGGGATTCTAATAGATTGCAGGGAACTCTACGCCGAGAGCGGGCACATAACCAAGGACGACCTCATCCGGGAACTCCAGTCGAAAGGAAGCATCTTCCAGAGAATCGCCTCAAGATTCAGGGTAAAACTGAACCTGAGGTTCCTGCATATTGAACCCCGGGATGCCTCCCTCAGGGAGATATTCAGGGAGCTAAATGAACTCGGAGAAAAAACCGGGAAGTTCATCATAGCCTTCGACGAGGCCCAGTACCTTAGGTTCTACGGCTCGCGAGGTGGAAAGGAACTACTGGCGTTATTCGCCCACGCCTACGACAGCCTGCCCAATCTACGGATCATACTGACGGGCTCTGAGGTTGGACTTCTGCACGATTTTCTTGGAATAGACGACTACGAGAGTCCGCTCTACGGGAGGGTAGGGGGAGAGATTTATGTAAAACCCTTCGACGGCGAGACATCAAAAGCATTCCTGCGGGCAGGATTTAAAGAGGCAGGGGTTGAGGTGCCGGAGGAAGATATTGACAAGGCCGTCTCCATACTCGACGGCATACCAGGATGGCTCGTCCTGTTCGGGTCAAAATACCTCGAAACCCAGGATTTTCAAAGGGCTATGGACTCAACACTCAACATCTCCAAAGGCCTCCTCCTTGGCGAGCTGTCGGAGCTTGAAAGACGGAGCAGGCGATACGTTGGAATCTTAAAGGCAATATCACTGGGCTACAACAGGTGGAGCCTTATACGGGACTACTTAGAACTCAAGAAAATGAGAACCCCCGAGCCGAGACTTTATGAGCTTCTGAAGAACCTGAAGAAGATGGGCTGGATTGAGGAGGAAAATGGGGAGTACTACCTCACTGACCCGTTTGCAAAGCTCGCCCTCAGGTGACTTATGGAAGCGGAACCCTCTCGACCTCAAGCCTGTCGAAGGTCGGGTACTCCTCGACTATGAAGAACCTAACGTCGCCCTCTATTGCCTCGGCCAGCTCGACGGCGACCTCTTCAGGCATCTCTATCCGGCCCTTCGCCCTGTTGACGTACAGCCACTCTGCCGGGACTTCTGCCTCATTAACTAGAAACTCGTAGAGCTCGTCGAGGTTGTCGTATTCCGCTATCCCAAACCGGAGCGTTCCGTCCTCGGTTATCTCCATGTAGGGCCTGGCCACGTTCCTTGCCATCCTCCTCAGCCTGTTCTTGAGCTGGACCGCATCCTTCAGCTTGGCCGTGCACAGGTGGTAGCTCAGCGAGGTGTTCTCCTCGCCCCATTCAAGGAGCTTCAGGCCCAGCTCAAGGGAACCCTTTATGGCGGCGCTCTCGTCGCTTATTGGTCTGTATCCCCTGTCGAGAATAGCCCTCAGGTTCGTCTCGCTGAACTCGAGCTCGTTCACGTTGAGGAACTTCGCTCCGAGATTATCGAGAAACTCGGCGTACCACCTCATCCTCTCGAACTGCCCAGGAATCGAAGGAATCTCGCCGCCGACGTCCCAGTCGAAGTCGAAGGCGTTCTTTATGTTCTCGATTTCAACTTTGAAGAGCTTCGAGTTCGGGTTGAAGAGATCGGGGTGGAATCGAATCTCATCCAGACCGGCATCGTAGAGCTTTTCCAGGTTCTTCTTCGTGGCTAAAGCGCCAGTGGTGTAGAGGTGGACGTGAAAGTCCTTGCCAAAGGCCTCCTTGAGAACCCGTATATACTCGACCGTCCGGTCGAGCCTCACCAGCGGGTCACCGCCAGTGACGCCTGCCCCCTTGGCTTCCATCAGAAGGGCTTCCTCACTGACGTCATCAAGGGTTTTTACGGGTCTCTCGTTGGCGTAGACGACGTCTCCCCTCCGCGTCTCGCTCAGCGGGCAGTAGAAGCAGTCCCTCGGACAGGCGCCGGTCGTGAAGAGAACGAGCTTCTCACCCCTAACGCAGAGCTGACAGCCCTTGGGGGGCTCTCTCACAGCGTACGAAAAGTAAGGCGTCTCCCAGACCATCGACTCACCTCGCTAACCCTAAACGCGGGGGAGAGCTTAAAAAGGTTGGCGGGCAAAGTTGTGCAGATGCCTATGAGGGAGAAGCCGAAGTATCTGCCGCCTACACTGAGGGACAAGCACCGCTACATAGCCTTCCAGGTAATCGGGGAGAGGCCGTTTAAGAAGGACGAGGTAAAGAGGGCCATATGGGACGCGAGCCTCTCAACGCTGGGAACCCTCGGTTCTGCCAAGGCCAAACCCTGGTTCATAAAGTTCGATGAGAAGAGCCAGACTGGGATTGTGAGAGTTGACAGGAAGCACGTGGAGGAACTGCGCTTTGCTCTGACCCTGGTAACTCACATAAACGGCTCAAGGGCGATATTCAGAACCCTCGGCGTTTCCGGGACGATAAAAAGGCTGAAAAAGAAATTTTTAGCAGAGTACGGATGGCGTTAGCGAAGGAACGGAACGGCCTTGTCAACGGCCCCCTCGTAAACCCTCATGTACCTCCTGCAAGCGTTCTCCCAGGTGAAGTCCTCCCTCGCCCTCCTCTTCCCGTTCTCGCGGAGCTTTCTCAAGGTCTCTTCGTCCAGCTCCTTGGCGAACACCATCGCCCTGGCGAGGGCGAAGGCGTCCCTCGGGGGGACGAGGATTCCGGTGGCATTCTCCGGGTCGGAGTTGAGGTCTATTACGGTATCCTTTATCCCCCGACGGAGCTGCCTATGGGAATTGCGCCGAGACACATGGCCTCGAGCTGAACTAAACCGAAGGGCTCGAAGTACGACGGAATTATAACGAAGTCCACCGAGCCATAGAGCTCCCTGACGGTCTCCCTGCTGAGAAGCTCGGTAATTACCCTGACGTTCTCGGGGAAGCGGTTTTGCACGGCTCTGGCCCAGGCCTCAAGCTCCGGATCGCCCTTGCCGATTATGATGAACCTCATCTCCCTAAAGGCAGGATCAGCAGAGAGAACCTCTATAGCCCTTAGAAGGGTGTCAACTCCCTTCTGGGCCTTGTCAAAGCGCCCTATGAACATGAACGCCTTCCCATCGCTCAGGCCGAAACGCTCTAAGACGCGCCTCCTCCGCTCCTCTCTGGGAATATCCTTCGTCTCCATGAGCTCCTCGTTCCAGAAGGAACAGTCTATGCCGTTGAAGACGTGAGTAACCTTGCCCTCAAAGTGCCTGAAGAACCCCCATTCCTCCCACAGATAGCTCCTGCTGACGGTCGTTACAGCGTCCGCTATGTATCCGGCGGTGTGCTCGGGGTCTATCTCGGGGTAAGGGGCGAGTTCGGGGAGGTTTGCTTCGCCGAAGTAGTTGGCCGGAATTTTCGCCTTGTTGAGCCTGTGGACGGTGAAGACACCCCTTATACCAAAGTACTTCTTCAAAAGGCCAAGGGCAAATACTGTGTGCCAGTCGTGGGCGTGGATTACGTCCGGCTTGAAGGTTTCAATCAGCTCGTTCATAAGCCCCACGCTGGCCTTCCCAAAGAGAACCGCTTTCCTGAGCAGGCCCTCCCAGCCCGGGCCGTAGACATCGGACTCGCTGAGAAGTCCTCCACCGAGGGAGTAGACAGTAACGCCGTTCTGCTCACGCTTTCTGACGGTTATCGAAACTTCCCCGCCGAAGGCCGAGACCTTGAAAGAGCCGAAGACTTCGCCGAGGTTCTTCCCGTGATCTGGGGTGAAAACGACGACCTCGTTTCCGAGTTCGCTCAGCCCCTCCGCTATGCTGGTTATCGCCTCTGCAAGGCCGCCCACCTTGACGGGCAGGTACTCAAACCCAAGGATAAGAATCCTCATTGACACCACCTACCCCATGAACCAGCGGATGGGAGATGAAGAGGGAAAAGAACCGCTCAATCGAGGAGGATGAACTTCTCGCCCTCGACGTCCTCGAAGTAGCTGCCAATGCCGCCGATCTTCCACTCCTTTCCGCCGGCATTCACGGTTATGTTGGCGGTGAGGGGGGTGTACTCGTATTCGGTTATCTCCCCGTCCAGTGTCACCGGCTCCTTCGTGTCAACGAGCCTCCCGATGACCTCGATCTTCCTCGGCGGCTCAAGGTACTTGAGGACGGTTATGAGCGTCCTGATGTTGACGAGGGAGAGGGGCTTCGGTGCCGCGGCATAGTTGAGGGGTTTGATTATCTCGCTGTTGTCGAGGTAGATGGTGTAGAACCAGTGCATGTAGTTCTGGATTATCTTGGGGCTCTTGGCCCAGAAGGAGTAGAACTTCTCGCGGCGCTTGTCCTTCGGGAGGGCACCGAAGAACAGGGCGTAGTCGATGTCGCCTATTATCCAGCTGGCCATGAGCCACGGAGCGCCCCCGCTCCTCGCGAGGATTATGTTGTTCCCTTTGAGCCAGTCGGGTATCTCATCGAAGTTGCTGATTATGACGAAGACTATGTCCTTCCTCGCGCGTATCTCGCTCTTGAGGAGCTGGAGGAACTCAAAGGGGGTGTTTATCAGGACCTCGTGCTTGGCGGTTCTAATAACGTACTCAGCGCGCTCAACGGTGTTTTCAAAGCCCTGGATGGTCCAAATCTCGGGCAGATCCTCGCCGTGAACCTCGCGGTAGAGCTCGAGAAACGCAACCTTAAGGTTCTCAACGTCCTCTATGAAGTCCTCCTTTATCCTCTCCAGAACAACCTCCGGGTTGACTGGCTTGTACAGGCGAGGGGAGCCCTGCATGACGTCAACGAACCCCTTCCTGTGGAGGGAGCTCAGAACGTCGTAAACCCTCGTGTGGGGAATGCCGCTCTCCTTGGTTATGTCCGTGGCCTTACTCGGGCCGAGCTTGAGAAGGGTTATGTAGGCAAGGCTCTCGTACTTGGTGAGGCCGAGCTTCTGAAGTTTCTCAATGATTTCCTCTTCCTTCATACCGAGACCTCCAAACTTTTAAGTTTCACTCGCCATAGTTTATTCATCAGTAGTGATACTTGGGTGGGGAAGGTGTATAAAATTTTCGGGTTCAAACCTGACTGGAGGTTCGGCAGGGTCGCAGAGATGGAGTTCTCGATACCGAAAGAGGGGAGCTACGCGTACCTCGTGGGGGACTTCAACGCCTTCAATGAGGGCAGCTTTCGAATGAGGCAGAAAGGAAAAAGATGGAGTATACTGCTGGAGCTCCCCGAGGGAACTTGGCACTACTGCTTCTCGGTGGACGGGGAGTTTCTGCCCGACCCGGAAAATCAGGAAAGGGAAACCTACAAGAGGCTATCATACAAGCTCGAGAAAAAAGTGAGCGTGGCTAGGATAATTGGGGAGGGGGAGTTCTTCCACAGGCCGAGCGCCACCTACCTTTACTCCTTCGCCGGAAGGACCCACGTGATTTTCCGCTCACTGAGGGGAAAGGTCTCAAGGGTAGTCCTAAGGGCCGGAGGCAGAAAAACCGAGATGAGACCCAAGGCCCACGGTGGCCTCTTCGAATACTTCGAGGCGGTTCTTTCCGGTGAGGGACCAATTGAGTACTCTTTTCTTATAGAATCCGAAGGGAAAACCAGCGAATACGGCCCGTTTAATGCCGAACCCTACAGGTCAGAGACCCCCGAATGGGTTTTCGAGAGGGTATTCTACCAGATAATGCCCGACAGGTTCGAGAGAGGCCTGCCTGGGACGCCCAGGGGAGAGGCATTTCAGAGCGAGGAGTTCCACGGCGGCGATCTGGCTGGAATAATAAAGAGGCTGGGTCACCTCGAAGAACTCGGCGTAAACGCGCTCTACCTCACCCCGATATTCGAGTCCATGACGTACCACCGCTACGACGTCACCGACTACTTCAGTATCGACAGAAAGCTCGGAGGATGGGGGATCTTCAGGGAGCTGGTGCGGGAACTCAAAAAGCGGGACATCAGGCTGATTCCCGACGGGGTTTTCCACCACACGAGCTTCTTCCACCCGTACTTTCAGGATTTGATAGCCAGAGGAAATGAGAGTGACTACAAAGACTTTTACAGGGTGACCGGCTTCCCCGTGGTCTCAGATGAGTTCCTGGAGGTTCTCCGGTCAAAGACTTCTCCGAGAGAGAAGCACCAGAGGCTGAAGGAGATAGGGTGGAACTACGAGAGCTTCTACTCGGTGTGGCTGATGCCGAGGCTCAACCACGACAGCCAGGAGGTAAGGAGATTCATCGGAGAGGTAATGGAGTACTGGCTCGAGCGGGGAGCGGACGGCTGGCGTCTCGATGTTGCCCACGGCGTTCCGCCGGAGCTGTGGAGGGAGATGCGGAAGGCCATGCCAGAGGAGGCATACCTCGTCGGGGAGGTCATGGATGACCCCCGGCCCTGGGTTCCCGACGCGTTCCACGGCACCATGAACTACCCCCTCTACGAGCTCATTCTCAGGTTCTTTGTGGAGGGTGAAATCGACGCGGGGGAGTTCCTCAACGGCCTGGAGCTGCTGAGCATTCATTTAGGCCCCGCGGAGTACGCGATGTACAACTTCCTCGACAACCACGACACCGAACGCTTCCTCGACCTCGTGGGGGACGGGCGGAGATACCTCTGCGCCCTGGCCTTCCTGATGACCTACAAGGGGATTCCCTCGATATTCTACGGCGATGAAATTGGACTCAGAGGGCGGCTGGACGGTGGCCTGAGTGCCGGGAGGGCGTCCATGGTATGGGACAGGGGGAAGTGGGACACTGAGATTTTCGAAACCACGAAACGGCTGATACGGCTCAGAAGGAAGAGCAGAGCGCTTCAGCTCGGCGAGTTCGTGCCCGTAAGGTTCCAGGGACGCACAATGATATATGAGAGGGTTCTCGGGGACGAAAGGGTCAGGGTGGAGATCAGGTACTCGATGGAACCTGAGGACTGCGCCTTCCATGTGACGACATCCTGACGTCTTCTCCCGGGGGATGAAGGGGAAGGGGCAGATGGCACCCCACGGACAGACAGCCTGTCCCCGACCCGTTCCCTGTGGTCCACCCTTTTCATGGGGGACTAACTATGTGCACGGCCAACAACTCTGATCAAAGAAGCGCAAGATATATATATCACCGTCGATGATACTATATCACCCAAAATCAAGGCGGGTGATAAAGATATGAAGAAAGGACTGTTTGCCCTGCTTTTGGTGGGGGTTTTGGTTCTTAGCGTTGTGGCCAGCGGCTGTATATCCCCCGGAGGGGAGAGCCCGAGTTCAACGACAACCAGCTCCCCCAGTCCAATCGAGACCACCACGAGCTCACCGAGTTCAACCACCTCCAGCCCGAGCCCCACTGAGACCACCACTACCCCGCCCGAGACGGAGTGCGGAAGCGGGGAGGTTGTCATCTGGCACGCCATGCAGCCCAACGAGCTGGAAGTCTTCCAGAGCCTCGCCGAGGAGTACATGGCCATGTGCCCGGACGTCACCATAACCTTCGAGCAGAAGCCTGACCTCGAGAGCGCCCTCAAGGCCGCCATACCCACAGGCCAGGGGCCGGACCTCTTCATCTGGGCTCACGATTGGATAGGAAAGTTCGCCGACGCCGGAATGCTCGAGCCGATTGATGAATACGTCACGGACGATATCCTCAACGGCTTCGCCCCGATGGCCCAGGAAGCCATGCAGTACAAGGGGCACTTCTACGCCATGCCCTTCGCGGCCGAGACCGTCGCGCTCATCTACAACAAGGACATGGTGAATGAGCCGCCCAAGACCTTTGATGAGATGAAGGCGATAATGGAGCAGTACAACGACCCGGACAACGAGAAGTACGGAATAGCGTATCCGCTCAATGCCTACTTCCTCTCGGCCTGGGCACAGGCCTTCGGTGGCTACTACTTCGACGACCAGAGTGAGATGCCCGGTCTCGACCAGCCCGAGACTGTGGAGGGATTCGAGTTCTTCTTCCAGAACATCTGGCCGTACATGGCCCCGACCGCCGACTACGGAACCCAGCAGAGCATATTCCTTGAGGGACGTGCTCCCATGATGATAAACGGTCCGTGGAGCATAAGCGATGTCAAGAAGGCCGGAATAGACTTCGGCGTTGTTCCGCTCCCGCCGATAACCAAGGACGGTAAGGAGTACTGGCCGAGGCCCTACGGTGGAGTCAAGGACATCTACTTCGCGGCAGGTATAAAGAACAAGGAGGCCGCCTGGAAGTTCGTCAAGTGGTTCACCACCAGCCCGGAGGTCATCAAGGAGCTCTCACTCCAGCTCGGTTACATCCCCGTTCTCACCCCCGTTCTCAACGACCCGGACATCCAGAACGACCCGGTCATTTACGGCTTCGGGCAGGCCGTTCAGCACGCCTACCTGATGCCCAAGAGCCCGAAGATGGGCGCCGTCTGGGGCGGTGTTGACGGAGCCATCAACGAGATACTCCAGGACCCGGAGAACGCCGACATAAAGGCCATACTCGAGAAGTACCAGCAGCAGATACTCGACAACATGAACGGCTGAAGCCTTTCTCCTTTTTCATACCTTTTTGGAGGGATTGGAATGAAAAAGACCACGACCATTGCTCTGTTCCTAATCCTGCCTGGAATGGCAGCGTTCCTGTTTTTCAACCTGTGGCCGATAATATACTCGATATACCTCGCATTCACCAACGCCCAGCTCGGCAACTTTCCGGTTCAGGCCCCGGACGCCCCGCAGCTCCAGTTCGTCGGCTTGGAGAACTTCCGCTGGATACTCGGCGACAAAACGTTCAGGAGCGCTTTCCTGTGGACGTGGATATTCGTCGTGACCAGCGTCACCCTGAAGGTTCTCGCGGGGATCGTTCTCAGCCTGCTCTACAACAGCAGGTACGTGAAGGGCAAGATGATATACCGCTCGCTCCTGATAATCCCCTGGGCGCTGCCGCTCCTCTTCTCCGTTACCGTCTGGAAGTTCATGTTCGACCCGATATTCGGGCCGATAAACCAGCTGCTTAAATCCATCGGGGTTCAAAATCTCCCCAACTGGATCAACGACCCCATGTGGGGCTTTCTCGCGCTCAACATAATCGAGGTGTGGCTCGCGTACCCGTTCATGATAACCGTCATCACGGCGGCGCTCCAGTCCGTGCCGGACACGCTCGTTGAGGCGGCGATAATAGACGGCGCCAGCTACTGGCAGAGGGTAAGGCACGTTGTCCTCCCGATAGTCGGTAAACCGATAGCCTTCGCGACCATACTCACCAGCGCGGCCAGCTTCCAGTACTTCATGGTGCCCTACATCTACAACGCGGGCCTGTTCGAGGACAAGTTCATACTGCTCTACGGTTTCAGGAAGGCCTTCGGAGCCAGCCCCCACTACGGAAAGGCAGCGGCGATAATGATAATCGCCACGCTCGTGCTTGCCGTGTACATGTACGTTAACGTCAGGATAACCAGGCTTCAGGAGGGTGCCAAGGGATGATGGGAAGGCGCAAAGGGGAGGTCGTCAGGAGCTTCCTCCTGACCCTGCTGGCTATCTTCGTCATGTTCATCATACTCTTCCCGGTCTACTACATCTTCGTCGTCTCAATAAGCCCCGGCTCAACGCTCGCAACCACGGAGTTCCACCTCATACCGAGGAACGTCAGCCTCGACTCGTACAGGGAGGTGCTCTTTGGATTCTCGGGAAGCAAGCTGAGCGAGAACTTCACGGGAACCATCGAGGGAAGCGCCCACGTTCAGGACGGCCGGCTGTACCTGCTGGAAGGGACGATAAAGGGTGAGGTTAAGTACGGGCCCTTCACAGGATTGGTGTTTGAGATCCCGGTGAAAAACCTGGTTTTCGACGTTTCAACGGACGTCAACGCGCAGGGACAGCTGAAGGGCGAGGTCAAAGGACTCTTCATCCTCACAAGGATAAACGACGACGGCACCGTGGGCTTCGCGATAATGAGGAACGTTGAACTGAAGGGCGGAACCATCGAGGGCACCCACGTCTCGGGCCCGATGGAGAAGTACGTCGTCGCCAGGAACAGCGGAACCTTGAGGTTCACCAACATAGGGAAGTTCGTGAACTCCAAGTTCTTCGGCTACCTCAAGAACAGCCTCATCATAGCCACAATAACGGTGCTGCTGACGCTGCTCTTCGTCGTCCCAGCCGCCTACGCATTCTCGCGCATGAAGTTCTTCGGCAGGGAGCACGTGCTCTACTTCTACCTGATGTTTACCCAGGTGGCGGGCGGTCTCGGAATAGCTGGCCTTATAGCCCTCTACGGTATGATAGTCAAGCTGGGCCTCTACGACAAGCTGCCGGTGCTGTCCTTCATCTACGCCGCGGGAAGCGTTCCCTTCAACACCTGGCTGCTCAAGGGGTACATAGACTCCATAAGCCCGGACTTCGACGAGGCTGCCCTGGTGGACGGCGCCAGCTACCTTCAGATAATCAGGCACGTGCTCCTCCCGATGGCCCTTCCAGGAATAGCGACCGTGTCGATATTCGCCTTCATAGGTGGCTGGACGGAGTTCATACTGGCAAGCCTGCTCCTCACGGAGCCAAATCAGCCGCTGTCGGTGTGGATATACCTTCTCCTGGGCGGCATAGGCAGGGGAATAGACTGGAGCTACTTCGCAGCTGCTGCTCTGCTCTTCGCCCTGCCGGTGTTCGTGGCGTTCATGCTCGCCCAGAACTACATAAGGAGCGGTCTTACAGTTGGAGGTCTCAAGGAATGAGGTGATATTATGAGGCGGGTGGTTGCCCTACTCCTAGCAGTTTTGATGGTTGGAAGTTTGATTGGAGCGAACGTCAAGACCGTTGGAGCGGCCGAGCCGAAGCCGCTCAACGTCATAATAGTCTGGCACCAGCACCAGCCCTACTACTACGACCCGATCCAGGACATCTACACCAGGCCCTGGGTCAGGCTCCACGCGGCCAACAACTACTGGAAGATGGCCTACTACCTGAGCCAGTACCCCGAAGTTCACACCACCATTGACCTCTCCGGCTCGCTCATAGCCCAGCTGGCAGACTACATGCACGGCAAGAAGGACACCTACCAGATAATCACCGAGAAGATAGCCAGCGGCGAGCCGCTCACCGTTGACGAGAAGTGGTTCATGCTCCAGGCACCGGGAGGGTTCTTCGACCACACGATTCCCTGGAACGGTGAGCCGATAACCGACCCCAGCGGCAACCCGATAAGGGACTTCTGGAACCGCTACACGGAGCTGAAGGACAAGATGCAGGCCGCGAAGGCCAAATACGCGAACTTACCGCTCGAGGAGCAGAAGGCGGCCGTAACCAACGAGTTCACCGAGCAGGACTACATAGACCTGGCGGTTCTCTTCAACCTCGCCTGGATAGACTACGGCTACATAATGAGCAACCCCGAGCTCAAGGCCCTCTACGACAAGGTGGACGAAGGTGGTTACACGAGGGAGGACGTTAAAACGGTTCTCGACGCCCAGCTCTGGCTCCTCAACCACACCTTCGAGGAGCACGAGAAGATAAACCTCCTTCTCGGCAACGGCAACGTTGAAGTTACGGTAGTCCCCTACGCCCACCCCATAGGCCCGATACTCAACGACTTCGGCTGGGAGAGCGACTTCGACGGCCAGGTGAAGAAGGCGGACGAGCTGTACAGGGAATACCTCGGAAACGGAACCGCTGTCCCGGTCGGGGGCTGGGCCGCTGAGAGTGCCCTCAACGACAAAACTCTCGAAATACTCGCCGAGAACGGCTGGACCTGGGTCATGACCGACCAGCTCGTCCTCGACAGGCTCGGCGTCGATAAGACCGTCGAGAACTACTACAAGCCCTGGGTGGCCGAGTTCAACGGGAAGAAGATCTACCTCTTCCCGCGCGACCACGCTCTCAGCGACCGCGTTGGCTTCACCTACGCCGGAATGAACCAGTACCAGGCCGTTGATGACTTCGTGAACGAGCTCCTCAAGCTCCAGAAGGAGAACTACGACGGTTCCCTGGTTTACGTGGTCACGCTCGACGGTGAGAACCCGTGGGAGCACTACCCCTACGACGGCAAGCTCTTCCTGAACGAGCTTTACAAGAAGCTGACCGAGCTCCAGGAGCAGGGGCTGATAAGGACCCTCACCCCGAGCGAGTACATCCAGCTCTACGGGGACGAGGCCAACAAGCTCGCGCCAAAGATGATGGAGAGGCTTGACCTCACCGGCGACAAAGTTAACGCCCTCCTCAAGGCCCAGAGCCTCGGCGACCTCTACGACACCATCGGCGTTAAGGAGGAGATGCAGTGGCCCGAGAGCAGCTGGATAGACGGAACACTATCCACCTGGATAGGAGAGCCCCAGGAGAACTACGGCTGGTACTTGCTCTACCTGGCGAGAAAGACCCTCATGGAGAAGAAAGGTGAGATGAGCCAGGCGGACTGGGAGAAGGCCCACGAGTACCTGCTCCGCGCCGAGGCGAGCGACTGGTTCTGGTGGTACGGAAGCGACCAGAACAGCGGCCAGGACTACACCTTCGACCGCTACCTCAAGACGTACCTCTACGAGATGTACAAGCTGGCAGGAGTCGAGCCGCCGAGCTACCTCTTCGGCAACTACTTCCCGGACGGCGAGCCCTACGTCACCAGGGCCCTCGACGGCCTTAAGGAGGGCGAAATGAAGAACTACTCCAGCATGTCGTCCCTATCGGACGGCGTGAGCGTTTACTTCGACGGCGATGGGCTGCACTTCATCGTTAAGGGCGACCTCAACGAGTTCGAGGTGAGCATCTGGGAGAAGGGTGAACGCGTTGGAAACACCTTCACCCTGCTCCAGGAGAGGCCGAGCGAGCTCAGGTACTCGATGTTCCCGTTCTCAGCGGACAGCGTTGGACTGCTCATAACCAAGCACATCGTCTATGAGAACGGCAAAGCCGAGATATACAAGGCCACCGACTATGAGAAGAGCGAGAAGCTGGGAGAGCCGACGGTTAGGGACGTCGAGGGCGGTAGGGAGGTAATCGTTCCCTTCGAGTACCTTGAGAACCCGAGCGACTTCTACTTCGCGGTCTCGACCGTCAAGGACAACAGGCTCGAGGTCATAAGCACCCCCGTCGAGCTCAAGCTCCCGACCGAGGTCAAGGGAGTCGTCATAGCGGACATAACCGACCCGGAGGGGGACGACCACGGACCGGGAACCTACACCTACCCAACGGACGGGGTCTTCGTCGAGGGAGCCTTTGACCTCCTCCGCTTCAGGATGCTCGAGCAGACTGACAGCTACGTGATGGAGTTCTACTTCAAGGATCTCGGAGGCAACCCGTGGAACGGACCAAACGGCTTCAGCCTCCAGATAATCGAGGTCTACCTGGACTTCAAGGACGGCGGCAACAGCACCGCCATTAAGATGTTCCCCGATGGACCCGGAGCCAACGTCAACCTCGACCCGAACCATCCCTGGGACGTCGCCTTCAGGATTGCCGGATGGGACTATGGAAATCTCATCATTCTCCCGAACGGAACCGTTTACCAGGGTGAGATGCAGATTTCAGCTGACCCCGTCAAGAACGCGGTGATAGTGAAAGTCCCGAAGAAGTACATTGCCATAAACGAGGACTACGGCCTCTGGGGAGACGTCCTCGTCGGCTCGCAGGACGGCTACGGCCCGGACAAGTGGAGAACGGTGGCCGTGGATGCAGAGCAGTGGAAGCTCGGCGGCGCAGACCCACAGGCGGTCATAAACGGCGTGACCCCGCGCGTCCTTGATGAGCTGGTTCCGCAGGGCTTTGAACCGACCCAGGAGGAGCAGTTAAGCTCCTACGACGCAAATGACATGAAGCTCGCCACGGTCAGGGCCATTCCGCTCCTCAAGCAGGGCATAGTCGTGAGCGACCCGGAGGGGGACGACCACGGACCGGGAACCTACACCTACCCAACGGACGGGGTCTTCAAGCCGGGAGTCTTCGACCTGCTCAAGTTCAAGATGACCGAGGGCGACGATGACTGGACCCTCGAATTCTACTTCAGGGATCTCGGCGGCAACCCCTGGAACGGTCCAAACGGCTTCAGCCTCCAGATAATCGAAGCGTACTTCGACTTCAGAGACGGCGGAAACATCTCGGCGATAAAGATGTTCCCGGACGGGCCCGGAAGCAACGTCCAGCTCGACCCGCACCACCCGTGGGACGTGGCCCTCAGAATCGCGGGATGGGACTACGGGAACCTCATCATCCTCCCGAACGGAACCGTTTACCAGGGTGAGATGCAGATTTCAGCCGACCCAGTCAAGAACGCCATAATAGTCAAGGTTCCGAAGAAGTACCTGCCGAACGTTAGGGAGTACGGGCTCTATGCAGCTGTCATCACAGGCTCCCAGGACGGTTACGGCCCAGACAAGTGGAGGCCGGTTGCAGTCGAGGCGGAACAGTGGAAGCTTGGAGGGGCCGAGGCAGACGCGGTCATAAACGGAGTGGCACCGAGGGTGGTTGATGAGCTCGTTCCAGCTGGCTTCAAGCCGACCCAGGAGGAACAGCTGAACAGCTACGACGCCGAGAACATGAAGCTCGCCACCGTGCTCATGATACCGCTCGTCGAGGGCAGCGGCGGGGAGAAGCCGACCCCGACCGAGACCACCACCAGTGAGACGAGTAGTTCGAGCACCACCTCGAGTCCCTCCAGCACCACTTCCCCGTCAAGCACTACCTCGCCTTCGACCACTCCGACCACCAGCAGTCCAACCACCACAACCACCGGCGGTGGAGGAATCTGCGGCCCTGCCGCCCTGGTGGGACTCGCCCTGCTGCCGCTCCTCGCCAGGAGGCGGCGCTGACCTTTCATTTCAAATTTTTGAGGTGATAGAATGGCCGAAGTCAAGCTCATCAACGTCTGGAAGCAGTTTGGGGACTTCACGGCAGTGAGGGAGATGAACCTACACATTAAGGATGGCGAGTTCATGATACTCCTCGGCCCGAGCGGCTGCGGAAAGACGACGACGCTGAGGATGATAGCGGGACTGGAGGAGCCGACGAGAGGGCAGATATACATAGGGGACAGGCTGGTCGCGGACCCGGAGAAGGGAACCTTCGTCCCCCGAAGGACAGGGACATCGCGATGGTCTTCCAGAGCTATGCCTTATACCCCCACATGACTGTCTATGACAACATAGCCTTTCCGCTCAAGCTCAGGAAGGTTCCGAAGCAGGAAATCGACCAGCGCGTCAGGGAAGTCGCGGAGATGCTCGGATTGACCGAACTCCTCAGGAGGAAGCCGAGGGAGCTTTCCGGCGGCCAGAGGCAGCGTGTTGCGCTCGGAAGGGCCATCGTGAGAAAACCGCACGTCTTCCTGATGGACGAGCCGCTGAGCAACCTCGACGCCAAGCTCCGTGTCAAGATGCGTGCCGAGCTGAAGAGGCTCCAGAAGCAGCTCGGGGTCACCACCATCTACGTCACCCACGACCAGGTGGAGGCAATGACGATGGGCGACAGGATAGCGGTCATCAACCAGGGGGTGCTCCAGCAGGTCGGAACTCCCGACGAGGTCTACAACAGACCCGCCAACACCTTCGTCGCGGGCTTCATCGGGGCCCCGCCGATGAACTTCATCGAGGCCACCGTAACGGAGGACGGCTTCGCCGACTTCGGCGAGTTCAGGCTGAAGCTCCTCCCCGACCAGGTGGAGGTTCTGAGGGACAGGGGGCTCCTTGGAAAGGAGGTTACCTTTGGAATCCGTCCCGAGGACCTCTACGACGCGATGTTCGCCCAGGTAAAGATACCGGGCGAGAACATGGCGCGGGCCATGGTGGAGATCATAGAGAACCTAGGAAACGAAAAGATAGTCCACCTGAGGATCGGTGACATAAACTTTCTCGGCGCCTTCCGCTCGGAATCCAAGGTCGTGGAGGGCCAGGAGGTTGACGTGGTCTTCGACATGCGCAAGGTCCACGTCTTCGAGAAGGGAAGCGGAAAGGCGGTATTCTGAAGCTTTTTAAATCCCCTTCTCCCATTTTCTCCCATGGGCATAGAGGACTTCGCCGATTTTCTGGCCAGGGAGGTGCCGAAGGGCAGGATAGCCGAGCTTGGAATAGGCTTCCAGTTCAAAGTGGCGCTCAGACTCAAGGAACTGGGCTACGACGTTCTGGCCGTTGACTGGAACCCGGCGTCCGTCGAGAGGGCGGTGGAGCTCGGCCTGAACGCCGTCAGGGACGACCTCTTCAGCCCGAAGGTGGAGCTCTACGAGGGGGTCGCGGCGCTTTACTCCGTGAGGCCGACCCCGGAGATAGTGCGGCCGATCCTGGGGCTCGGGCGGAAACTCCACGTCCCCGTTTACATCCTCCCGCTCACAGGGGACACCATGCCGAGGACGATGAGGCTCACCAACTTCAGGGGGCTGGCGATATACTCCGCCAAAGGTATTTAAACCGCCTCCCAAGTAGTCATGGTGGTGTTATGAAGCTCTTCGGTACCGCTGGAATTAGAGGCACCCTGTGGGAGAAGGTCACCCCAGAACTCGCGATGAACCTCGGAAAGGCAGTTGGCACGTACATCAACGGAAAAACTGTGGCGGTTGCGAGGGACGGCAGGACGTCGAGCGTAATGCTCCAGAGCGCCCTCATCTCGGGACTCCTCTCAATGGGAACCGAGGTTCTTGATTTCGGTTTGATACCAACGCCCGCTTTAGCGTGGGGAACCCAGGAGTACGGCGACGGGGGAGTCATGATAACGGCGAGCCACAACCCACCGACGGACAACGGAATAAAGGTCTTCAACGGCGATGGAACGGAGTTCTACGTCGAGCAGGAGGAGGAGCTTGAGGAACTCGTTTTCTCCGGAAACTTCAGAAAGGCCGCCTGGAGTGAAATAAAGACCGTAAAAGCCATCGATGTCATCGATGACTACATTGGAGCCGTTCTCGACTTCGTTAATCATGAGACCAATCTCAAAGTTCTCTACGACGGCGCCAACGGCGCGGGAAGCGTTCTGGCCCCCTATCTGCTCCGCGAGATGGGGGCGAAAGTGATGAGCGTGAACGCCCACGTTGACGGCCACTTCCCTGGAAGGAAGCCGGAACCGAGGTACGAGAACATAGCCTACCTAGGGGAGCTGGCGAGGGAGCTTGGAGTTGACCTCGTCATCGCCCAGGACGGCGACGCCGACAGGATAGCGGTGTTCGACGAGAGGGGGAATTACATCAACGAGGACACTGTTATAGCGCTCTTCGCGAAGCTCTACGTGGAGGAACACGGCGGGGGAACGGTCGTCGTTTCCATCGACACCGGCTCAAGGATAGACCACGTCGTTGAGAACGCCGGCGGTAGGGTGGTGAGGATTCCCCTCGGCCAGCCGCACGACGGGATAAAGAGGTACGGGGCAATCTTCGCGGCTGAACCGTGGAAGCTAGTCCACCCGAGGTTCGGGCCGTGGATAGACAGCTTCGTGACCATGGGGCTTCTCATAAAGCTCATGGACGAGCGCGGAAAGCCGCTCTCCCAGATAATCAGGGAGGAGATACCGACCTACTACCTCACCAAGAAGAACGTGAAGTGCCCGGACGAACACAAGAGAGAAGCGATGGAGAGGGCATACAGAGTACTCGAAGAGAAGCTGGGGGCTGATGTTAAGGAAATCCTGACGATCTCCGGCTACCGCCTCCAGCTGAAGGACGGCTCGTGGGTCCTTGTGAGGCCGAGCGGAACGGAGCCGAAGATTCGCGTCGTTGTCGAGGCCCCCAGCGAGAGGAGGCGCGATGAGCTCTTCAAACTGGCCTACGGAACCGTCAGAAAGGCCGTTGAAGAAGCCATGAAAAATAAGAGGGGCTAAACGAACCTCGCGGGTCTGAGAGTTCTCACCGAGATTTCGTTCTTTTCCACCATGACCCTGAAGCCCTCCTTAGCGACGTACGTCTTAACGCCGGTGACGGTTTCTATGTACTTGGCCTCCTTGTAGGGGTTCGCGAAGTGCATCTTCATCCCTATGTGGCTCATCACAAGAACTTCTGGCTTCTCGTTCATTTTCTTGAGCATCATGACGATGTCATCGGTGCTCAGGTGATAGGGTATCCCCATATCCCTAGGCCTCGTCACGGCGGCTATCAGAAGCTTCGAACCATCATGCCACTCTACGAGCTCATCGAAGTAAGCCGTGTCCGGGATGTAGGATATGTCACCGTAGCGGGTCTTCATGCGGAATCCTATCGTCGTGGGGTCTGAGTGTACGGTGGGGGTTATTATCAGCTCTTCATCACCGATGGCTATCTTGCTTCCCGGTTCGGGTATGTGGATGCTCTCAAGGACGTCCATGTGGTACTTGCTGACCGCAGGAGTGTGTGTCTCATCGCCGTACACGACGCTCTTCGATGCTATGAGCATACCCCTCTTTTTCAAAGCCCCGCCTGTCATGGCCTCTATCATGACCTCCGTATCGTTGCAGTGGTCGACGTGCCTGTGGGAGACGAATATTGCGTCCAGCCTCCTCGGGTCGAGCTTGTATCTCCAGGAGCGAACCAGTGCACCCGGCCCCGGGTCAACGTAGATGTTCTTGCTGGCACGAATATGGAACCCACCGGTGGAGCGGAACTGCGTTATGGTGATGAACCTTCCACCACCGCTGCCAAGGAAGGTAATCTCTATCAAACCGCCACCCCCGCTTTCTTTTGCAGACGTAGGAGTATCACTCCAAGAGTATATAAGGCATTGCCCTACAATGCCATGCACTTTCTGGCCACATGTGTATGATTGCAGATCCACACAACTCGACTGGAACACAATGTCCATCAGATGGGAACATACAGGAAGTCCATATAACCTTAGGCAATATAAAAATGTAAAGGTTCGACTTTAGAATTTTAAAAACAAGGACTCGGCAAAATGTTTTTAATTTGATAGTAATCAGTTAATTATGCTCAACCCATGGGGGTGCAGCCATGGAGTTTAAACCGTACATACCGCCCGAAAAGTCTCTGCCGGAGTACACGGTTAAGGCCTTTGTTCTGGGTGTTATTTTATCGATAGTGATGGGTGCAGCAAACGCATACCTCGGGATGTACGCAGGTATGACCGTCAGTGCCAGCATTCCAGCGGCAGTCATATCGATGGCGATACTCTTCGCCTTCAAGGACAGGAACATCCTGGAGAACAACATGGTTCAGACCGCTGCTTCAGCCGGTGAGTCGCTAGCGGCGGGAGTAATCTTCACCTTCCCGGCGCTCGTAGTCCTCGGCTACTACACGACCTTCCCGTACTACATAGTGACAATCATAGCGGCGCTCGGTGGTTCCCTCGGTGCGCTCTTCACCATCGTTCTCAGGAGGGCGTTCATAGTCGAGGAGAAGCTCCCGTACCCCGAGGGTATGGCCTGCGCCGAGGTCCTCATAGCCGGCGAGAGGGGAGGAAGCCACGCCAAACCGATACTCTACGGTGGAATCTTCGGAGGCCTCTTCAAGCTCTTCGGAAGCTCGGGCCTCTGGTCGGGAACCGTTGAGGCCGCCAAGATGGTCGGCTCCCGCGTCTACTACCTTGGAAGCGACCTCTCCGCGGCGCTCATCGCTGTCGGCTACATCGTCGGCCTCAACATAGCCTTCCTTGTCTTCCTCGGAGGCGCCATAGCCTGGTTCATAGCCATCCCAATCTATGCCGGCCAGATGGGTCACACCGACCTCAGCCCGCTCGACCTCGCGTGGACCATATGGAGCACCAAGATCCGCTACATGGGTGTCGGCGCGATGGTCGTCGGTGGTCTCTGGAGCCTCATCAAGCTCAGGAACCCGATAAGGAGGGGCATCAAGGCCGGCCTTGAAGTCGCCAAGAGGAAGCAGTCCGGCGAGGCAATCCTCAGGACCGAGGAGGACCTCCCGCTCAACTACGTGCTGGTGCTCATAGCGGCCTTCGTCGTCCCGCTGTTCCTGCTCTACTTCCACATCATCGGCTCGGTGGGAATCGCGGCAATAATGGCGGTGATACTCCTCATCGTCGGCTTCCTCGGAAGCTCGATAGCCGGCTACCTCGCGGGTGTCGTCGGTTCATCCAACAACCCGGTCTCGGGAATCACCATCATGAGCCTGCTCTTCACCGCCTTCGCCCTCAAGGCCCTCGGCCTCAGCGGGATGGAGGGCATGGCGGCGACCATACTCGTCGCGGCCGTTATCTGTACGGCAGCAGCAATAGCAGGTGACACCATGCAGGACCTCGCCACCGGTTACATGGTCGGCGCCACCCCCAAGAGGCAGCAGGTATTCGAGATGGTCGGAACCTTCTTCGCCGCCCTCGTCATGGCCCCGGTCCTCAACCTGCTCATCCAGGCCTACGGTATAGCGGGAACCCCAACCGCCAAGGAAAACGCTCTCGCCGCCCCGCAGGCCTTCCTCATGGCCAAGGTCACCGAGGGTGTCTTCACCGGCAACCTCGAGTGGAACATGATATACATAGGCGCTGGAATAGCCATAGCACTCATAATCCTCGACGAGATACTCGCCATGAAGGGCTCCAAGTTCAGGACCCCAGTCATGCCGGTCGCGGTCGGTATCTACCTGCCGCTCAGCCTCGGCGTTCCGATATTCATCGGCGGTCTCGTCAAGCACTTCGTCACCAAGTCCAGGAACGAAGAAGGGGAGAACCCGACCGACCCGGGCGTCCTCGGCGCCGCGGGACTCATCGCCGGTGAGGCCCTCATGGGCATATTCTTCGCAGCCCTCATCGTTGCAGGCGTGGCACCGAGCTCGGGCTTCAGCAGCAACATCCTGGGAGTTATCCTCCTTGCAGGAATAGCGCTCTGGCTCTACATGACGGGCAGGAAGAAGTGATTTCCCCTTTTCTTTCCCAACCTTTAAATTTTGAACGCCGGAGGAATGAGCATGGAAGAGTACATGAACCTCGTTCCAGTGCGCAACGAGAAGATCGAGCTGAGGAAGATCGAAGGGAGGTACTACCTCCTGATTCCCATGGACTCAAAGCTGGACTTTCTGGCCAGGAGGCTCCACGGGGACTACAGGAGGATAGAGCTCGATGAGATGGGGGCCTACACGTGGGAGCTGTGTGACGGCAGGAGAACGGTGAAGGAGATAGGCAAGGCCCTGAAGGCACGCTTTGGGGAGAACGCGGAGCCCCTCTACGAGCGCCTGGTGACGTTTCTTTTCGAGCTGGCGAAGAGATATCTGATTGAGTTTAAAAGAACGAATGAATTAGAGTGAGGTGGTGATAACCATGAGCGAAGCCCTTGAGAAGGTCTCGCAGGAGATTGAGAAGCTCCAGGACGAGATGGTGAAGGCCCTCGTCGAACTGATCAAGATACCCGCCATAAGCCCGGACTACGGCTACGAGGGCGAGTACGACAAGGCGCAGAAGCTGCTTGAGATAATAAAAGACTGGCCCTTCGACAAGGTCGAGGTCTACAACGCACCAGATGAGAGGGCGAAAAATGGAGTCAGACCGAGCATTCTCGCCTACTACTACGGCCAGAACGGTGAGAAGAGCCCGCGGATATGGATCCTCACCCACATAGACGTCGTTCCGCCCGGGGACATGAGCAAGTGGACGGTCACCGAGCCCTTCAAGCCGGTCGTCAAGGACGGGAAGGTCTACGGCAGGGGAAGCGAGGACAACGGGCAGAGCCTTGTGGCTTCCCTCTACGCGGTAAAGGCAATGATGAACCTCGGGATAAGGCCGAAGCGGACCGTCATCCTGGCTTTCGTCAGCGACGAAGAGACCGGGAGCAAGTACGGCGTCGAGTGGCTCATGAGGGAGCACCCGGAGCTGTTCAGGAAGGACGACCTGGTTCTCGTCCCGGACGGCGGAAACGAGGAGGGCACCTTCATCGAAGTCGCCGAGAAGAGCATCCTCTGGCTCAGGGTCAAGGTCAGGGGCAAGCAGGTTCACGCCAGCATGCCCGACAAAGGCCTGAACGCCCACCGCGTCGCCCTCGACTTCGCCTACCACCTCGACAAGCTGCTCCATGAGAAGTACGGCGAGAGGGACGAGCTGTTCGACCCGCCGGAGAGCACCTTCGAGCCGACGATGGTTCGCGGCCCGGCCGACAGCCCGAACATAGCACCGGGTGAGCACGAGGTCGTCTTCGACTGCAGGATTCTGCCGAGGTACAGCATAGACGATATCCTTGCCGACGCCGAGAGGCTGGCCGAGGAGGTCAGGGAGAAGTACAGGAAGGAGTTCGACGGCGAAGTTCTGCCGGAGATAGAGTTCGAGATCCTCCAGCGCATGGACGCCCCGACCCCAACCGACCCGAACAGCGAGATAGTGAAGCTCCTCCAGGAGGCGCTCAGGAAGCTCCGCGGAAAGGAAGCCAAGGTCGGAGGAATAGGAGGCGGAACCTTCGCGGCCTACTTCAGGAAGCTTGGAATTCCGGCCGTCGTCTGGGCGACGCTCGATGAAACCGCCCACCAGCCCAACGAGTACGCCTGGATAAAGAACATGGTTGAGGACGCCAAGGTCATGGCCGCCCTGGCTCTTCTCTGACCCTTCTTCCCATTTTGTTTCAAACTCGATTGAAACCATCGCCAGCCATTTATATCATCCCGCCCAAGATAACCCAGGGTGAACCGCATGAGGTACGTACTGGCGGCCATTCTTATATTCATTGTCGTTGCGTCCGGCTGTATAGCCAATGGAGGCGGTGGAACGTCAACGGTTCCTCCGGATTCCTCGAGCAAAACGTTCACTCCCCCGATGACCAAGTACGATGTTCTGGAGGAGGGGCAGGAAAGGCCGGTCGTTGAGGGCCTGAACGCCTTTGCCTTCGAACTCTACCGCGAGCTGAGCGCGGAGGGAGGGAACGTATTCTTCTCGCCCTACAGCGTGGAGGTTGCCCTGGCGATGGCCTACGAGGGAGCCAACGGAACGACGAGGGAGGAGATGGAAAAAGTCCTGCATCTGCCGGGGAACGATGAGGTTAGGTGGACGGGCTTCAGATACCTGGTGCTCTCCCTGAATCCATCGGACGGGCCCTACGTCCTCAGCACCGCCAACGCGCTCTGGGTGCAGAAGGAGTACCCGGTGAACGGGCGGTACCTCTGGATAATCAGGGAGTTCTACACGGGCGACGTGAGGAGCGTTGATTTCGTTAAAGACCCGGACGGAGCGGCGGAGGAGATAAACCGCTGGGCCGAGGAACAGACGAGGGGCAGGATAAGGGACCTGATTCCAAGGGGCGCGCTGAACGAGTACACGAGGCTCGTGATAACGAACGCAATCTACTTTAAGGCAAACTGGTCGAGCAGGTTCGACCCGAGGGACACGGCCAACGAGAGCTTCACCCTCGCCTCGGGCGAGAAAATAACCGCCCCCATGATGCACCAGAGGGCAACCTTCAACTACACCGAGAACGACGAGCTCCAGGCCCTCGAGATGCCCTACGAAGGGGGAAGGCTGAGCATGCTCATCATACTGCCCAGGGATAACTCCCCATCCGGCATCGAGGGGAAGCTCACGCCGGAGTTCATCCGGGAGCTCAGGGGGAGCATGAAGCCGGAGTTCGTTGACGTGACGGTTCCGAAGTTCAGGTTTGAGAAAAGCTACTCGTTAAAGAAGCCGCTCATCGACATGGGCATGGAGAAGGCCTTCAGCGACGGGGCGAACTTCTCGGGAATCACCGATGCCGAGAGGCTCTTTATAAGCGACGTGATACACAAGACCTTCATAAGCGTCGCCGAGAACGGCACCGAGGCGGCCGCGGCGACGGCTGTTATAGTTTTCGCCGCCTCTGCACCGAGGGAGGAGCCGGAGTACAAAGTCTTCAGGGCAGACCACCCGTTCCTGTTCCTGATCATCGATAGGGAAACCGGAGCGGTGCTCTTCATGGGCAGGCTGGTGGATCCGAGGGAATGAGCTTTTAAGCCCCATCTCCAACTTTTTCCATGCCAGCCTGGAAGGACGGAAAACTGGGACTGCCGGTAAAAGAGGCCGTGAAGCTGTTTCCGGAGCTGAAAGAATACCTCGACGAGCGCGGAAGGCTTGACCTCTCGAACAGGGAAGCGAGGATACTGTACAACAAAGCCATAGCGAAGGCCCTCTTTGGGTTGGAGATAGAGTACCACCCGCGCGGGCTCGTGACTACCCCAGTTTCGCGATACCTCTTCATTAAGACCTTCCTGCGTGGGGGCGAGAGGGTTCTGGAAATTGGAACCGGCCATACCGCCATGATGGCACTCATGGCTGAGAAGCTCTTCAACTGCGACGTTACCGCCACGGAGCTCGACGAGGAGTTCTTCGCCTACGCAAAGGCCAACATAAGGAGAAACGGAGCGAAGGTCAGGCTGATCAAGAGCGACGGTGGAATAATCAGGGGAGTGGTCCCGGAAGGGGAAAAGTTCGACGTAATCTTTTCCGCCCCGCCCTACTACGAGAGGCCGACGAGGGGCGTTTTGACAGAGAGGGAAGGCGTTGGGGGAGGGGAACACGGCGAGGCCTTCTCGGTGAGGCTTATCGAGGAGGCTCTGGACTATTTGAAGCCCGGCGGCAAGGCTGCCCTATTCCTTCCGGACAAGAAGCCGCTGATAGAGGCCATAGAGGAAAAGGGGAAAGAGTTAGGCTACTCAGTAAGGGACGTGAAGTTCAGGGCCGGAACGCGGTGGAGGCACAGTTTGATGCTTGAGCTATAATCGGTCGTTATGGCGACCAGAACTCCCGTGATTTCGGCCGTTCAAACGACCAAATAAAAAAGGATTTCGGTCGGGACTCGGACCCTTTTTCTCATCATTCAGCTGCCGGGTTCAGTGGAGGTGCATTCTCCTCATCGTCCCGAACATCACTTTATGTCCTCCACGTAGAGGAAGAGCGCCTTGAGGTACTCGGTGTCCTTAGAGGCCATCAGTATCGGGTGGTCGGGGGCCTGCGTCCTGTAGGGCTCAAGGAGCCGGAGGAACTTGCCGGCCTTTGCGGCGGCCGCAATAACCATGTCCTTGAAGGCCTGCATATCGACGTGCTGGGAGCAGGATGCGGTGACCAGAACGCCGCCCTCCTTAACGAGCTGCATGCCCGCGTAGTTCACGTTGAAGTACGCCCTGAGCCCGCGCTTCAGGTCCTTCTCGTGCTGGACAAAGGCGGGCGGGTCGAGGATCACGACATCGAACTTCTCGCCCCTCTTTATCATGTCCTCCATGACCTGGAACGCGCTCCCCACGACGTACTTCATCCTGTCATCCACGCCGTTGAGCTTGGCGTTCTCCTTCACCATGTTTATCGCCCAAGGGGACTTGTCGACGGCGACAACTTCGTCAGCTCCAGCAACAGCCGCGTGTATTGCGAAGCCACCGGTGTAGGTGAAGACGTCGAGAACCCTCATCCCAGGCTTGACGTACTTCTCCAAAGCGATGCGGTTCTCCCTCTGGTCGAGGAAGAAGCCGGTCTTCTGACCGCGCATGTCCACGATGAACTTGGCCTTTCCTTCCTCGATTATGGTGCGGTACTTCTCCTTTCCCAGCAGAACCCTCTCTATCTCCGGCAGGCCCTCCCTGCGCCTTGAGCGTCCTGTGTTTTTCTCAAAGACCGTCTCGATTTCCGGTTCGGCCTCCATTATTGCCTCGGCAACGTCGAGCTTAAACCTCTCCATGCCTATGCTCGAAATCTGGACGGATGCAATCTCGTTGAAGCGGTCAACTATGAGGCCGGGCAGATAGTCCGCCTCGCCGTACACCATGCGGTATGCCTTGTCGTAGCCGAGAACCTTCTTGCGGTACTCGTTAGCCCTCATGATCCTCTCGCGGAAGAGCTCCTTGTTAACCTCCGTGTGCTCGTCCTGGGTTATGAGCCTGACCATGATGTTGGAGTTCGGGTTGATGAATCCCCTGCCCAGGAACTTACCCCCGCGCGTGTAGACCTCCGCTATGTCACCCGGCCTTATCTCGCCCTCGGTTCTCACGACCCCCTTCTTGAAAACTATCATCGCACCCTTGCCTATCGCTCTCGCAGCCTGAGCGTCAACTATAACCTTCGCCATCTCTCACCACCGGTGGAAGTTCGGCGATAGGTATATAACCCTTAGCGTCCTATACTATGCTGGTGATTCTATGCACTTCGAGGTAGTGAAAGAGTTTCTTGAGGAAACCGGGGCGGATTGGATAGAGATTGACGGCGAAATCCACCTCGAGCCAGAGGTCTTCTACGAGGTCTGGAAATACGTCGGCCAGCCGGACCTCGAAACGTACGTCATCGAGGACGAGGTCGTCGAACCTGGTTCTTACGATCCGCCCGAGATGAAGTACACTGAAATGAAGACGGTGAAGGTCAAGAAGGCATACTTCACCACCCTCGACGGCAAGAAAATCGTAACCGACTACGTTGAGCTCCAGAAGATTCTGAAGGAGAAATCCGTCTGAACCTCTTCCCCTTCTTATCCGATTATTATGGGGAGCATCAGCACCCCCATGCAGTTCGTCCTTCTGACTCCAAGCACCATCGCCAGCAGTCCAATAATCACGCCCCCTGAGAGAGCAATCAGACCCGTGACGCCATCAAATAGATACGAAAGAACCACGAGGATCACGAGGACAGAGGAGTTGAGCGCCCCGTATGGAACCCACCTGAGCAGACGGAGTATGAGGGCGGCGAGGAGCTCGCCATAGAGGAGAACCGCCATCGAAACGAAGAGGGCCACCAGGAGATAGAAGGCCATGGCCTCCCCAGGTAAGGGGAACATCAGCGCCACGATACCGTTTCTCCTCCTTCCGGTTGAGAGGAAATTGGCGAAGGCGAAGAGAAAGTTGGCCGTGTTCACGGAGAACACGACGGTCAGGAAGGAACGCTCGTCCTTCGAAAGGAAGGAACCGAGGAGGGCCGCCTGAGAGGCCGTGAAGGCCGGAACCAGCGAAGCCACCATGCCCAGTGCCGTTCCCAGGGCCGAGAAGCCCAGAAAGCGGCCCCTATCCAGGAGAATCTCCCCGTCCCCGGCATCTATCGGGCGCGTCCTCTCTTCCAGGATCGAAAGAAGGATAACAGGGACCCCAAACAGGCCCGTGAAGAGGTGGTAGAAAGGCTGGGAGAGCCCCAGTCTGAAGGTCAGCATTCCGAGAATCCCTGAGAGAAAGAACACGAGGAGGGCGAAAAACCTCTTCAGCCCGGGCTCCGTCAGCACCAGAAAAACCGCGAGCAGAAAAACGAGGAAGCGACCCACAGCAGGGCGGTACAGCGGCGCGAGATGGAGGTACAGGGGCATCGCGGGAATCGCCATCAGAACGGCCAGGAAGCTCGCCCACAGGGCCAGCCTCACCACCTCCATCGCCCGCCCCCTGAGAACGAGCCTGTGTGCAGGGAGGATTCCAAGGGCCGTCCCCTCGTCGGGAACCCCGAGGAAGGCCGAGGGAATCACATCGAGGAAAGTATGGGTAAGGCCCATGGCGAAGAGGACGAGGTTATCGCGAATCCCGGCGCTCGAAAGAAATGCTGCCAGGGTATTGACGTGGATTCCCGGCGAAACGCCGCTGAGCGTTCCACCCGCTATGCCGGTCAGCAGTTCCCGGAGCACACGTCATCACCCGACTCGACCTCAAAGGCCGGCATGTCCCGATAGGTCGCGAAAAAGCCGTAGGCGGTGACGGTTTCGTTTTCATCCAGCCTTATTCCCAGGGACTTCCTCAGCTTGAGGAGCACCCAGCAGTTACCGCTCGTCACGTTGGCCAGGCCGAAGCCGCTCCTGTAAACCCTAACCCACGAGACGTTTCCACTTATCCTGGCGAAGCTCCCCTCCGAGAAGTTACAGATGGAGTTCGGAAGCAGTTCCCTAGGCATCATCACCGTGCAGTTGAGGCAGAGCAGTGAGGAGGGCCTCCTCAAGGCCTCGACGCGGAGCAAATCCCCAACCCTGGCGGAGAAACCGTAGAGCCTCAGGTCGGCGCAGTCGAGTTTCAGGGAGCGGCCCGTTCCGAGGACGGTGCAGTTGCCGACGGCTGTATCACCTATCCGCGCGCCCTGGATGGGTTTCCTCTCCGCGGTTCCGAGTACATGGATGTCTTCCCGGGAATCAACGAAGAGGGAGACCCTGGAGTAAAGCCTGACGATTCCAAGAACCCGGACTCTCTGGCCCGGCTCAAGCTCCAGGCCGTAGGGAGGGTAGACAGCTATCTCCTCGCTGCCGTTCCAGAGGAGCATCCGCCTGCCGGAGTAGAGGACGGTTCCCTCCACTTCCCAGGGCATCCCATCGACGGGGCCGTCGGGGAGACCAAGCCGCCGGTAGCGGATGGGGTAGAACTTCCCGCCGTGCCAGAGGCCCTCGGCGATGACCATTTCGCCCTTGGCCACTTCTATCGGGAGCGCAAGCCGTATCTTTGAGGGTGTGAGGAGGTAGTATCCCCGCGAGGGCCAGTAAGCCCCGGTCACCGAGTCAAGGGGGAACGTCGGTTCCGTGGGTTCCACGCTCTCGGGTCTCACCCGTGGACCTGAGGTTGAGTTGTGCGGGACTCCAGTAACCCGGTAAACCATTCCAACGTCGAGTGAGGCATAGACCCCGATGCTCTCCGTGCCGTTGGTCAGGATGGAGAAGCCCTCCTCCGAATATACGCAGAGGCCAACGAACGCGCTGGACTCGACCCGGCTTTCACCCATGGCCGCCAGCGCAGTTAAAACCACGGCGGAGCCTACCAGCAATACAAGCGCAAGTCTTTTGTCAGTAACCATGATAAAAAGTAACCACCAGACCTTAAAAAACTTACTCCAACTTCAAGTACTGTGAGAGATGGGGTTTAGTACACCTCACCGCTTGGGTAGACCACTATACCCTCCTCGGTTATTTCAAAGGGGTACTTCTTCATCGAGTGCTTGGTTTCGCGCATCTTCCTTATCAGGAGGTAGCGCTTCAGCTCGACCTCTTTCTCAACGAAGTCGAGAAGGACAACACCCCTTGCAATGTACTCCTCTATACCGTAGCGGCTTATTTTACCCCTTCCGGGGTCGGGAGCCTCGGTGGTCAGTATTGAAGCAACACCCATCTCCAGGAGGATAGTGTTCAGCTGGAGCAGGACCTCCCTTATCCTGGACTCGTCATGCAGTCTGAAGGCGATGGAAGGGATTGAGTCGATCACAAGCCTTTTGGCATTGATTGCCTTGACGACACGGTAGATGTAGCGAAGGAAGTCCTCCGTGTTAAGGTTGCCCTCAAGCACGTACTGCTCCTCCGATGGAAGTCCAACGACCGCGCTTACACCATCGACGATGGCAATCTTCTTCTCGCGCTCCAGCCTCTCGAGATCCCACCCGAAGGTGGCCATCTCCTTCCTGAGGTCCTGAGCTCTCTCCTCAAGGGTAACGATAACGGCAGGTTCGTTATACAGCTCGGCTCCCTTGTACGCAAACTGAACTGCAAAAGTCGTTTTCCCACTACCTGTTGGACCAGTGACCAGAACGGTAGTACCTTTGGGAAAGCCTCCCTGAATTAAGTCATCAAAGCCAGGGATGCCGCTCTTCACCCTCTCCACCACGTATCTCCCCATTTAAATCACCCTTGAACGCTAGTTGGCAATGCTTTGACCCGATCACCCACTCTAATATAACTTCTGGATTGAAAAGAATATAAAACTTTTGGAATTCCACCCACGTCACTCCTCCGTTGGTGGGATAAAGTCCAAGATTTTTCTTTCATGGGAAAGATTCTCTGAGAAACGGGATACCTTTCCAACAAAACATTTTTTTGCCCGTTGGCAATAATCGAGACCAATACCCTGAAGAGGTGAAGCCATGCTGGATCCATTCGGGCCCGAGGCCAGGCGGCTCGTTAAAGATGAGTTCGGTGGAATAACCGAGCTGCTCATGATAATACCATCGTACGTTGGGATCGATGCCGCCCTCGAGAGGGTTAGCTGGATAAAGTCCGGGGAAATACCCGAGGGCATCCTTGAGCTGGAGGGGATACGGGATCTGCTCACGTTCTACGCACTACTTGGGGCGCTGGCCTTCTCACCTTACGGCCTCGAGAGGGAGGTAGTCAGGGAGGCCAACCTGAGGATATACCACCGGAGGATACTGCAGAGAGGGACGCTCGTGGGGGTTTCCACACCCCTCGAGGCGGTTTCCGGCGGCGAAATCCCCGAAAGGGACAGAACCATACTCGAGAGAACCCACCACAAGGAGCTGTCCCCCGACGAGAGAAGGAAGCTGCGGCTGGGATACAGGATACACCTGTCAAAGTTCCTGGAGCTGTGGGAGGGCTCCCTCAAAGAGGTCTACGTGCGGAACGGATACGCGTACCTTACGGAGGAGGGGGCCACTGAGCTGTGGAAGCGCTCCTTCGAGAGGAACTTCGAAAGGGCGGTGAACCTGCTCTACGAGATAAGGGACGAGCTGCCCGACTACTACCTCCGGCTCTACGAGAAGCTCGGCGAAATAGCGCGGGAGCACTACAAGGAGAGGCTTGAAAGGATGGGCTCAGCGGAGGCTCAACCGCTGCGCTTCGACCTGTTCCCGCCGTGCGTCAAGATTGCCCTGGGCGGCGTTCCCTCGGGCCTCAGGAACTACGCCATAACCGTTCTTCTGACGAGCTTCCTGAGCTATGCCCGGCTCTGCCCTAATCCCCCCAGGAGGGACGTGAGGATAAGGGACTGCGTGAGCGACCTGGGCGTTGTGGAGAGGGAGATACTGCCCGTGATCATCGAGGCCGGCAACCGCTGTTCACCGCCCCTCTTCGAGGACCAGCCCCACGAGGTAAAGAACATCTGGTACCACCTCGGCTTCGGCCTCACGGACAGCCCTACCCTTGAGGACAGCGGGAACTCAACCTGGTACTTCCCGCCCAACTGCTCCAAGATACGGGCCAACGCGCCGGAGCTCTGCAGGCCGGACAGGGACTGCAGGAACATCAAGAACCCCCTGACCTACTACCTCAGGAAGCTCTACCTCGAAAGGAAGGGAGAAGGCGAGGGTGGAGAAACGGACGGCGGTGAGGAAAATGGGTGAGCTCCTCAGGGAGATGACGAAGGAGGAGAGGGCGCTCTACTACAGACGGGAATGGAGCGCGAAGAGATTGCCCGATTTCATCGTCAGAAACCTCGAGAACAGGGAGTTCGGATTCGACCACACCGGCGAGGGGCCGAGCGACAGGAAGAACGTCTTCCTCGACGTCCGCGACCTGGAGGACTACGTAAAGACAACCGCCCCCTACGCGGTCTATTCCAGCGTCGCCCTCTACGAGGAGCCCAAGGAGATGGAGGGCTGGCTCGGGGCCGAGCTCGTTTTCGACATAGACGCCAAGGACCTGCCCCTGCGGAGGTGCTCCCACCTCCATGAGCACGGCCGGGTGTGTCCGATATGCCTCGAGGATGCGAAGGAGCTGGCGAGGGACACCCTCGTGGTTCTCAAGGAGGACTTTGGCTTCGAGGATGTCCACGTAATCTATTCCGGCAGGGGCTATCACATCCGCGTTCTGGACGACTGGGCGTTAAAGCTCGACGGCAAGGCCAGGGAAAAGGTTCTGGCATACATCAGTGCCGCGGAGGAGATAACTTTCGATGACATCCAGAGCAGGAGGATAATGCTTTCCTCCGGCTATTACAGGGTCTTCCGGCTCAGGTTCGGGTACTTTGTAAGGAGGGCCAACGAGAACCACCTATTCAACATAGGCCTGAAAAAGGGCCAGGTTGAGAAGGTCCTGGGAAGCAGGGAGGAGATATACGAGGGCTTCGTGCGGAAGGGGCTCTTAACCGCGTTTCCCCAGGGGATAGGCTACAAAACTCTGACAAGGCTGTTTTCCCTCTCGAGCACGTTCTCAAAGGCCTACTTTGACGGCCGCGTTACGGTCGATGTTAAGAGAATCCTCCGCCTCCCGTCGAGCCTGCACTCGAAGGTCGGACTCGTGACGACCTACATCGGCTCGGATGAAAGAAAGCTCGAAAGGTTTAACCCCTTCGAGGACGCGGTTCCGGGGTTCAGGAAGGAGGAGGTCAGGGGAGCCTACGAAGAATGGCTGGAAGAGCACGGGGATGCACTGTGAACGGAAGGATAAAAATCGCCACGGCGATGCTGATATGGGGCAGCGTGGGGATATTCGCACGCTTCTCAAACCTATCCGGCCTAGGGGTCGCCTTCTTCAGGGTGTCCCTCGGCGCCCTCCTGCTCCTCGCCATCCTTGCCGGAAAGAATGAATGGCTCCAATCGCTCCCCCCACTCCTGAGGGCCAGATGGAAGCCCCTCCCGGCACTGGGCGTTTCCCTCGCCTTAAACTGGGTTTTCCTCTTCACGGCGTTCAACTACACCACCATAGCCAACGCGGTTCTCGTCTATTATATAGCGCCGATAATAGCGACGGTTATCTCGTGGCGCTTCCTCGGTGAGAGACTGAGCCTGAAGAGCTGGCTCCTCATAGGCACCGCATTCACGGGGCTTATCCTGATCATGAGCGGTCAGAACATCGATTTGGGCAACAGAGACTTCGTCGGAATCTTACTAGCCCTGACGGCGGCCTTCTTCTACGCCCTGATACCGAATCTCGGGAGATTCCTGCGCGGGATCGACGGCAAAACGCTGACGTTCCTCCAGCTCGCGATAGCATCGCTCGTGCTCGCCCCGTTTATGGCGGTTTCAGGCGTTGGGGAGCCGGCCTGGTGGGCGGTTCTCGTCCTCGTCGGAGTCCACACCGTTCTGGCGCTGTTCCTCTACATGGACGGGCTCAAAGAGGTGGAGGTCAACGAGGCGGCCCTGCTGAGCTATCTAGACCCAATGAGCGCGTGGTGTACGCGTTTCTGATATTCGGAGAGGTTCCAGGGGTTAGAACGGCACTCGGAGGGGCCCTGATACTCCTCGCATCCCTGCTGGACATTAGGGCGAGGGGGTCGTAGCCCGCCTTCTGTCTCAAGGGGACATTCGACTGAGCGGCCTACCACGGGGCTCGCACCGGGACTTCATCGCCCCTCCCTCGGCCTTGCACCCCGCGGGACGGCCGTTTCACCGGTCCCCGACGGGTCGTCTGCGGGTTAGCTCGGAGCCCGTCGCCGGGTCCTTCGCCGCTTTCATCCCCATACCCGCCGGGACGTGTCGTTTCTGCGCCGTTGCCCTCCCTCTCGGGAGGTGCCTCGCGGCACCGCGGCCCCGGTGAGGTGGGCGGAACTTCCTCGGGAGCACCCCGAGAGTCCCCGACCCCCTCGCCTGAAGGGGAATGGAGAAGAGGGGAATAAAAAAGTTTGGTATTCACTTCTTCTTTGGAAGCTCCCTGTTCTCCTTAAACTCCGGCTTCTTGGGCCTCTTGAACCTGCCCAGGGGGGAGCGCCTCCTGGGCTTTGGCCTGACGCGCTTCTTTCTGGCTCCTTCCGAGCGGTTCAGGTAGTAGAAGGCACCCACCGCCAGGAGGATGAAAGCCACCGCCACGAGGCCGATCCAGAGGCCCCTGGAACCACTGCCACCGCCGATGGTAGTGGTGTTTGATGGTGCGGTGGAGGAGGTCGTGGGCGTGGGGGACGAGGTCGTGGTCGTCGGCGCAGGGGGCTCCAGGTAGAGCTCTCCCTTCGCGGTGCTCGTCTCCCCCGCCGCGGTGAGGGCAAACTCGTAGTAGACGGTCTTCCCCACGGGGACCTCAAACTTCACCGTTATCTCGCTGGTCCCAGGGGGTATGGATTCCTCTATGGAGTCCTTGTACAGCACCCCATCGTCCGAGGATATCCTGTAGGTGAGAACGCCGTTCACACTCCCGTCCCCAGGGTTTTCGACGGCGAGCTTGAAGAGCACCTCATCGCTGGCGGTCCTCTCGTAGGAGACGTTTGCAAGCACCGGGGGAGCCGAAACGGTGTAGGTAACGTTGCCTTCTCCTATCAGGCGTTCACCGAAGGTCAGTTTTATGACGGCCGTGATGGAGCCCGATACGTTCGTTGGGAGGGGAACTTCGAGAACCGTCGTACCCCCTCCAATCTCCTTTGGCTCCACGGCCCTCGATATCAGCTCCCCGTCACGGTAGGCCTCAACCGTCAGGTTCATTCCGATGAGCCTCTCGGAGAGAACCGTCACGTACGCCCTGTTGTCCTCGTTCACCTTCACCTCATCGGATTTCAGGGACATCCCCACCAGCGTGACCCCGAACTTTACGGGGAAGTCCTTGGAGTACCGGTAGGTGCCCCCATCGTACATGAGGAGATAGTGGAGCCGGTACGTCCCGGGGGGAAGGTCGTATCCGACGGGCACCTCAAACCGGACGAGGTTGTCCCCGGGTACGAAGGTCAGCGTCCTGTTCTCGAAGAAGTAGGTTTTTCCATCCCTGACCAGGGAGACCTGCCCCACCGCGGAGACGTTCCCGCGACCGATGTTGGTGACGTGGGAAAAAACAGCTATGGTCTCCCCGTTCAGAACATAGGATGAGCCTGGCCTGCCCTGAACGTAGGCCTCGACGTCGCCAAACTTTAGGGAAGAGCCCATCACGGTAAGGGCCACATCAACCGGAACAAGATATATGAGGCCGTTTTGCGTCGATGCAATAAAATTGAGCCGAAGTGTGTAATTGTCGGGGGAGACGTTGCGCGGGCACTCCAGCCGATAGCGCACGGTGTGGGTATCGCCCCCCTGCCAGTCGGTGAACACTGACGGAGAGATTGTGAAATTGAACCCGTTAACACGGTTCATGTTCTCATCAAACACCAGGAAACCCCTGTAGCTAACTACATGATAGGTGAATCCAACGGTGCTCCTGAGAGTCAGTACCCCCTCGGAGTAGTCGCCCCTCACAACCGAAATTGCGTCGGAGGTCACAAGTCCGGATTGGGCGGAGACAAGGTGAGCGGTGGAAAGCAGCAACAGGGACAGCAGTAAAACGCCCGCCTTTTTCATAAACCTCACCGGTCATTATTAAGTCCAATTGGATATAAATTTACCTACCGTACAGGGACAGAAAGCACCCGGAGAGGATGAGAAAAACCGTGAACGCAATAAAAAGCCAGTACGCACGGATACCTGAGACGTGGGGGCGGATTATCATACCGAGGATCAGGAGCATTGCACCATACAGGCTGGCAAAAATCCCCAGGGCAAGGTTAACGGGAACCCCTAGAATCATCATGACGCCCAGAATGGCCCCCGCCAGCACGGTGACGTGGGGCACCGTGAAGGTCAGGTAGTCCCTGAGAACCTTGGTGTCCTCGTCCATGGTCATCACTCCGCTATGAACGCGTAGGTTGTGGTGGTCGGGAGAGCCCGTCTAATCCTCGGGAGCAGGTAGCGGGGATAAAGCTCCTCGTCCTTTTCCTCAAGGATGCTGTAGTTACCAAGGACTTTATCTATGACCTTGACCTCAATGCGCCCCCTGACCCTGAAGTAGCCCCTGTGGAGGGTGCTTATCTCCAGGACTATGGGCACCCTGAGGCGCTCGCACTCATCACCGTCCACAAGGCCCCTCAGGTACTCGAGCTCGGAGCGCCGGAAGTAGTGATAGCTCCCGTCGCGGAGCCTAACTCCTGGCTCCCCCTCCGCCAGGAGCTGGGAAAGGGTGGGACGAAGCGCGGGAAGGTGAAGGTTCATCCTCGCTATCTCGCGGTTCAGTATGTCCTCCGCTTTTGTCATGTTTATGGCTACGGCCGGAGCACAAAAAGCTTTGTTTAACATTAAAATGTAAATTTCAGCTGATTTTGACAATGGGATGAACATTTTGCTGTCAAAGGGGGAAAGTCCCACACACCCGCTCGTCATAGTGACAAAAATCCAGTAAAAAGGCTTTTATCAGATTGTTCGTTCAGTAATTTGGCATAAAAACTGAACGTTAAAGCAGTTAATGGTGATAAAAATGAACGAAATTTCCACGGTTGGAATTGGTCATGGGGCAAGGTCTCCGGGGTTCGTCCAGCTGGTCTTCGTCGACATCAACGGGGTTCCAAAGGGCATGGAGATACCCGTGGATAGATACGAAGACGCGCTGGCGGAGGGGATAGCCTTTGACGGCTCCTCAATTCCGGGCTTCCAGGGAATAGAGGACAGCGACCTCGTTCTGAAGCCCGATCCGACCACCTACGCAGAGGTTCCGTGGGAGGGAATAGCGAGGGTCTACGGATACATCTACAAGGACGGAAGCCCCTACGGCGCGGATCCGAGGGGGGTGCTCAGGGCGGCGATCGAGAGGCTTGAGAAGGAGGGATTCAGGGCATACATCGGCCCGGAGCCGGAGTTCTACCTCTTCAAAAAGAACGGAACCTGGGAGCTCCACATCCCCGACAGCGGGGGCTATTTTGACCTCGTCACCCTCGACAGGGCCCGCACACTGAGGAGGGAGATAGCGCTCTACATGCCGGCCTTTGGCCTCGTCCCGGAGGTTCTCCATCACGAGGTCGGGAAGTCCCAGCACGAGATAGACTTCCGCTACGATGAGGCCCTCAAAACGGCGGACAACATAGTCAGCTTCAAATACATCGTCAAAGCGGTAGCCGAGATGCGCGGTTTATACGCGACCTTCATGCCCAAGCCCATCCACGGATTTCCCGGGAACGGGATGCACCTCCACATAAGCCTCTGGAGGGACGGGGAGAACGCGTTCATCGGGGAGGACGGCCTCAGTGAGACCGCACTGCACTTCCTCGGCGGTCTGCTGAAGCACGCGAGGGCCCTCTCAGCCGTCACGAACCCGACGGTGAACAGCTACAAGCGCCTCGTCCCCGGCTACGAGGCCCCCGTTTACATCAGCTGGGGCTACCGCAACAGGAGCACCCTGATAAGGGTCCCCGCGTTCTGGGGCAACGGAGCCAGGATAGAGTACAGGTGTCCGGACCCCAGCGCCAACCCATACCTGGCATTCGCGGCGGTTCTAATGGCCGGACTCGACGGAATAAAAAGAAGGCTGGAGCCGGAGGCGTACACCGAGGCAAACGTCTACGAGATGGAAGACTCCGAGAGGGCCGGACTCGGGATAGGTACCCTGCCCGGAAGCCTCGGGGAGGCCCTTGACGAGCTGAAGAGGGACCGGGTCGTCAGGGAGGCCCTGGGCGGTGCCTACGGGAACTTCGTGGAGTACAAAGAACGCGAGTGGGAAGACTACCTGGAGTACCTGGCCTCACGGGACATTCCCCCGGAAACAAAGAAGGTGACGGAGTGGGAGCTCGAGAGGTACTTCCACGTCTAGCGGGCTTCCTTCGGCCCCTCCTTCTCCCCCATGTGCACTATCATTGAGCCCCCTATGATCAGGGCGGCGCCGGCGAGCTGTGCCGCACTCAGCCTCTCGCCAAAGAGAACGAACGCCAGGACTATGGCGACCACGGGTTCTATGGTGGCAACTATGCTGGCCCTGCTGACCTCAACCTCCTTCAGCGCGTGGTTGTAGAGGATGTAACCGAGAAACGTTGGGAAGAGCGCCAGTGCGAAGAGATACGGAACCGCCGCCGTTGGGACGCTGAAGTCAGTGAAGGGAAGGAGGAACAGGAGTCCAAACAGGAGGGTGTAGAAGAGGGCCTTCTCGGGCTCCTCCTTCCTCACCGCGAGCTTGGCCAGAACCCCGTAGAGAGCGTAGGTCAGTCCGGTCAGGAGGCCGAAGAGGAGCGCCCGGGTCGAGAACTCGGCCCCGGAACCGTTGACGAGGACTACGCCCGCCATGACCATGAAGAGGGCGATGAGCTTCTCCCTCCTCAGGGGCTCTTTGAAGATCAACCTGCCCAGGACTATCGAGTACACCGGGGCGGTGTAGAGGAGGAGAACCGCGAAGGAGACCGATGAGATGGTCACGGTGTAGAAGTAGAGGGTGTAGAAGAGGAAGATGCTGAAGAATCCGTAGATGGCGTAGAACTTCAGCCTCTCCCTCCCTATGGACAGTCCAATCCCCCTGAGCTCAAGGTACGTACCGAGGAGCATCAGCGCGAAGAGAACGCGGTAAAAGACCATCGTGAACGGGCTGAGGCCGAAGCCGTCGAGGTACTTGGCAAATATCCCAAGGGTACCCCAGCTAGACGCGGCTAGAAAAACTAAGAGGTATCCCCTCCTCATGGACTCACCTCAGAGGGCAGGGCCAACCGGAAGGCGCCTCTTGTGCTCGCTGCCCTTTACCAGTCTTTCGACGTATTCGACCCTCTCGACGCTTATTCCAAGCTCCCTCGCTATTTCAGCCTTCTCCATTCCAAGGTCAATCATGCGCCAGAGTATCTCGTCGAGGAGGCGGTAGCTTATCCCGAGCTCGTCCTCGTCCGTCTGTCCCTCCCACAGGCCGGCCGACGGCTTCTTTTTGATTATCCTCTCCGGAACTCCAAGGAGCTTTGCTATCTCCCAGACCTCGGTCTTGTAGAGGTTTATGAGCGGGGCGTAGTCGCTGGCACCGTCACCCCATTTGGTGAAGTATCCCGTGAGAACCTCGCTCCTGTTGCTGGTTCCGAGGACGAGGTAGTTTTTGGCGTTGGCGTGGGCATAAAGCAGGACCATCCTCGTCCTTGCCATCACGTTTCCCCTGCTCCTGGTGTCGAGCCCCCCAACGGCCCTCTCGAACTCATCGACGATGGGTTTTATGTTGACCACCTTGTAGTCAATCCCCAGGCTCTCGCAGACGAGCCGGGCGTCGTCAAGGTCGCGGTTCTCGTAGTAGGGCATTATCAGGCCAAGAACCCGCTCCTTTCCGAGGGCCTCCACGGCGAGATATGCGACGGTGGCGCTGTCTATGCCCCCGCTTATACCAACGACGACGCCATCGGCGCCGGCTCCATCAACGCTCTCCCTTATGAACCCGGTTATCCTCTCAATGACGGCGCTGTAATCAAGCTCCCTCATCTCCTACCCTCCTTCACGTCCCTCAGCAGCTGGGAGTACCCCATGAAAGCCATAACGACTCCCACAAGCATCAGCACGAAGGCCACCACCGAGTAGATGGCGTAGGGGTAGTCAACGGCCGTCGCGCTGTAAGTATAGTTCACGCTCCCGTTAAAAATGTATATCACCGGCCTCTCGCTCGGGTGGAGCGTTATCTCGCGGTTCACAAGCGTGTAGTTGGTCATTTCGGTCCCCTGAAGCAGGGAGAGGTTGGCACCCGAAGAGGAGAGGATCAGCGTTCTGTTGTGGTACAGGTACTCAGTCTCGAATTTATCATCACCCAGGTAGTGCATTCCCTCCCCAAGGGTTCCGCTGGCAGAGTAAACCTTGCCAACGCGGTAGAAACCCGCCGCGGATATGACGAGGGCGAGGACGAGCATTATCAGACCGGCCCTGAGAAGAGGGTACTCCATGGCATCCCTGAACGTTCCCATAGGCATCACCCAGAGTAAAGAAAAGAAGAAGATCAGTACTTGCCGACGAGGTGGCACTCGGCGAAGTGGTTGTGCTCGTACTCGACGAGCTGCGGGTGCTTGGTGTCGCAGAGTCCCTTCTGGGCGTAGATGCACCTCGGGTGGAAGCGGCATCCGGGCGGTATGTCAACGGCGTTGGGAACCTCACCCTTGATGGGCAGCTCCTTGATGACGTTCCTGCGCTCCGGTTTGGGCTCCGGAACGGCGGAGAGCAGTGCCCTTGTGTACGGGTGGAGCGGGTTGTCGATGACCTTCTCTACCGGTCCCATCTCTACAATCCTGCCCAGGTACATGACCGCCATCCAGTCGGCGAAGTACCTGGCGGTGGACATGTCGTGGGTGATGTAGAGGTAGGTGACGCCCATCTTCTCCTTGAGCTCCTTCATCAGCTCGAGAACCTCTGCACGGATGGACACGTCAAGCATCGAGACCGGCTCGTCGGCGACGACGAAGGTCGGGTTGAGGATGAGGGCCCTGGCTATGGCCACACGCTGCCTCTGACCACCGGAGAGCATGTGCGGGAACCTGCCGACGTAGTCCTCCGGCGGGGTTATCTTGACCATCTCGAGGGCCTTGTAGATGAGCTCCTCGCGCTCGGCCTTGGTTTCACCGATGCCGTGTATGAGCAGCGGCTCCTCGAGGATGTCGAATATCCTGAAGCGCGGGTTCATCGAACTGAATGGGTCCTGGAATATCATCTGCACATGCCTGCGGTAGTTGAGTATCTCCTCCCTGGTCTTGACGTGGGTGACGTCGTTGCCCTCAAGGTATATCCTTCCGTCCGTCGGCTCGAGGAGCTTGACGATGAGCTTTCCGGTGGTGGACTTACCACAGCCGCTCTCACCAACCAGTGCGAAGACCTGCTGCTTGTATATCTCGAAGCTTATGCCGTCAACGGCGTGAACCTTCTTCTGCGGGGCACCCTTGATGGTGTCCACGAAGCCTCTCTTGATGGGGAAGTACTTCTTGAGGTTTTCAACTTTAAGTACCGGCTCGGCCATTTCTCACACCTCACAGCAGCCAGCATGCGGCGTAGTGGTCCTTATCAACTTCCTTCAGCTCGGGTTCCTGTTCCTTACAGACCTGCATAACGTAGGGGCACCTTGGGTTGAAGCGGCATCCCTTTGGCGGGTTGATGAGGTTGGGCGGCTGTCCCGGGATGAACTCAAGCCTCTCAATGTCCTCGTGGAGCCTCGGTATGGCTGAGAGGAGCTTCTGGGTGTACGGGTGGGCCGGCTCGTAGTAGATCTTCTCGCTGTCTCCAATCTCGACGATCTTGCCCGCGTACATGATGGCAACGCGGTCGCTGATCTCGGCGAGGATGCTGAGGTCGTGGGTGATGAATATCATAGAGAGACCGAGCTCCTTCTTGAGCTTCTTCAGGAGGTTGATGATCTGGGCCTGGACAACGACATCGAGGGCCGTTGTCGGCTCATCGGCTATGACCACCTCCGGCTCAAGCAGGAGGGCCGAGGCTATGATGACACGCTGCTTCATACCTCCCGAGAGCTCGTGGGGGTAGCGGTAGACGATCTCGGGGTCGAGACCCACGAGCTCAAGGTACTTCTGGGCCCTGTCAATGGCATCGTCCTTGCTCATGCCCTTGTGGAGGAGGAGCGGCTCGATCATCTGGTGACCGACGGTGTAAACCGGGTTGAGGGCGTTCATGGCACCCTGGAATATCATGGCTATCTTCTGCCAGCGGACCTCCTTCCTGAGGACGTCCTCGGGGAGACCGACTATCTCCCTGCCATCGATCTTGATGCTGCCTCCGACTATCTTACCCGGTGCGGTGGGCATTCCCATAAGGGTAAAACCGAGGGAGGACTTGCCGCATCCGCTCTCACCGGCAAGTCCCAGCACCTCACCCTTCTTGAGGTTGAAGGTAAGGTCATCGACGGCCTTGACGACACCCTTGTTGGTGAAGTAATACATCTTGAGGTTCTTAACTTCGAGTACGTTCTTGACCATTTACACCACCTCACAGCTTCCTGAGCCTCGGGTTGAGTATCTTATCGAGGGCCGTACCGATGAGGACGAAGGTCAGGCCGACGACAGCGATGCCAAGCCCGGGCGGAAGGACCCACCACCAGTAACCCTTGGTCGTCGCCGCCTGCGCCTGGGCCGCGTTGAGTATCTGTCCCCAGGTAACGGCCGTCGGGTCTCCAATACCAAGGAAGCTCAGGGAAGCCTCGGCGATAACCGCACCCGGAACGCTGAGGGCTATAACTGCGAAGGCGTAGGGCAGGAGCTGCGGCAGTATGTGCTTGAAGATTATCCTTCCGTTTCCGGCACCGAGGGCCCTGGCAGCCTCGATGTAGGTCTGCTCCTTGATCTGAAGGGCCATACTTCTCGCAATCCTCGCTATTCCCATCCATCCGAAGATGACCAGCAGCAGGACTATGAACATCAGGGTCACGTGTCCCACCGTGGCACCTATGAGGATGAGTATCGGCAGGCTCGGTATTGAAGCGAAGATCTCGTTGATACGCATCATGAACTCGTCGGCGTTTCCACCGAGGTACGCACTTGTAACTCCGTAGACGAGACCGATGACGGTACTGAGGACGGAAACGAGTATACCTATGACGAGCGAGACCCTGCTACCCCAGATGATGCCTGCCCAGAGGTCCCTTCCAAGGTAGTCGGTACCCATGGTTCCGTAGCTCCTACCGAGGAAGGTGATCTTTATGTCATCGATGATGACCTTGTTCTGGTCAGGGGCAGGGTTGTCGATCTTGAGGACGAGCTTGTAGTCGCCCCAGAGTGGCTCGGGGTTGTTTATGATGTCCTGGGCGTTCATTCCAGGCTCGACCCTGGCAAAGGCCGTGGACACGAGGGTGTTGATGTTCATGATAACTATCGGGTCCATCTGCGCCTGGAGCGGGTCGAGCTCCCTTCCCTCGGTGACGTTGACGAGCCACACGTAGATGTTGGCGGAGATCGCCGCGTCCCTACCGACGGCTATGGTGGTGGAACTCGTGAGGGGCTTGTTGTCCACGAGGGGAACGGTCTTTCCATCGGGCCTCTCAAGGTACAGGCTGTACGTCGGAGCCTCGGACGGCAGGTTAAGGGTCACGTTTATGTTCCTTATGATGATTCCCTGAGGACCGAGGTAGTAGCCCTTCGAAAAGCTGTAAGGGGCCTCAATCAGGATTTCGGTGTTGCTCGGGTGGGTGATTGAGAGCTCGTCGCTGTAGTAGGCCACCTGGGGAACGAGCTTCTGGGAGGTGAACATGTTGTACCAGGTCGGCGGAACGTTCTTGGGGTTGTCCTCCCAGTAGGCGGAGCTCCTCCACTTATCGGGGAGGTCAGGTATAGTGGTGTAAGGCGCTGTAAGAGCAACGAGGACGAGGAGGATGAGGAGAATGACACCGGCTATGCCGGTCTTCTCCCTCTTAAACTCTTCGAGGAATTCCTTAAATCCTTCTTTGACGTCGACCCATCTCATCGTGAATCACCTCACATCTTGGCGGAAGCACCGACCTTGACACGCGGGTCGAGGAATCCGTAGACCATGTCGGCGAGGACGACTCCCGCAAGGTAGAGCACCGTGAAGAAGTACGTCAGACCTATGAGGAGGTTGGTTTCGTTCTGCTGGAGGGCGACCCAGTAGAGCCTGCCCATTCCCGGGTAGTTGAAGACGAGCTCACTGATGATGGCACCGCCGAGCGAACCGAGGAGGGCGAAGATGATCATGGTGACTATCGGCGGGGCGGCGGCGCGGAGGGCGTGGCCGTAGATGATCTTGTGCTCGGGGACACCCTTGGCCCTCGCCGCCATGATGAAGTCCTCCTGGAGGGTGCCTATCATGATGTTCCTGGTCGTCCAGGCCCAGCCGCCGAAGACAACGAAGACGTAGGTGAAGACCGGAAGGGCGAGCTTGTAGATAACGTCCTTAACGTGCTCCCAGCCGGTGAGCTGCGGGTCAAACATCGAGCTGAGCGGGAACCAGCCGAGCTTGAAGGCGAAGATCAGAAGGAACATCATTCCGGTCCACCACATTGGCAGACTGTAGGTGAGCAGTGCGAAGATGGACAGACCCCTGTCGAAAACACTGCCGGCGTGCCTCGCGGCCCTAACGCCGAGGAAGATACCGAGTATGATAACGATTATCGTGGCAGTGGTGAAGAGCAGGATGCTTCTCGGAACGGCAACCTTGATGATGTCGGAGACGTTGTTGGTTCCGAAGATGGGCGTGGTGGTGGTTCCAAAATCAAGCTTCAATGTACGTACGGCCTTGTTGTAGACCTTCTGCCAGTACGGGAGGTTGAGCTCGTACTTTTCCCTGAGGAACTGCTCATACTCTGCCTTCGCCTTCTCATATACATCCTGACCCTGTGTTCTCAGGATATTCTGACCGGTGGTCCTGTCCCATTGCATCATTTCATCGTTCATCTTTGCCAGGTTGCTCTGTTCCGCAACCTTAACAAAGAGTGCCGAGATAATAAACGTCACAATCAGCAGAACGAGGATGGCGTTCAGAATTCTAAACACCAGGTACTTTAGATACCCCATTTTTTCACCCCCACGTAGGTTGCTCGTGTTTAATGTATCTTTTTCAACATTGTAAAACTGACTTTATATATCTTACTGCATAGATGTGCACATTTTCATAGAAGTGCACTATGGAACCTGGAAAGAACCGTCAGAAACGCGGGTAAAATTTCAAAAAAGGAAGGAAAGAATGAAACTACTTCACTTCTTCTTGGTGAAGTACCATGCGGCCGCGGCGATGATGATTATCACCAGGCCAACGACGACATAGGTGGTGGTGTTGCCGCCTTCACCTCCGCTCGGAGCCTCCGAGGTGGTGGTGCTCGGAGCGGTGGTGGTCGGACCGGTCTCGGTGGTGGTCGTGGTGCTGGTTATGTCGTCCCAGGTGAGGCCGGAGATCTTGAGGATGACCTTGGCGAGGTCATCGACGTGCTGCTTGGTGAGGAGGTCGAGCTGGAGGAGTCCCTCACCGCTGCTGCTGAAGGAGTACTTGCTGCTGGCGTCGTAGGCGTCGCCGTTGGCGACGAGCTCACCCATGGCCCAGTACATCTCCCACGGCATGCTCGGGTAGAGGATGTAGTTGCCGGCAGTAACATCATCAGCGAACGGGTGGACGTAGTTACCGTAGACAACGTAGCCGTTGTCGGTGAACTGGAAGCCGAGGAAGGTCTGGTAGGTGGCGGCGGTGTCACTCAGGGCGCTGTCGTAGTACGGGTCGTCCGGGGTGTCCTTGTAAGCCCAGGTGTAGTAGAAGGCGATGTAGTACTTGATGTCGTCAACGGTCATCTTGACACCGTTCTGCCACTCACCCATGTCACAGGTGACGGTGACCTTGACCTTAGCGGTCTCGCCGGCGTGGGCGGCAATCCAGCCCTGGGTCTGGTTGTAGATGACGGCATCGTCCGGAACAGTGAACTCACCCCTCTCAAGGGTCCACTTGCACCTGTACGGGACGTAGATACCATCGAAGTTGATCTCGCCACCCCTATCGCGGATAAGGTTCCAGAGCCTGGTGCTGTAAACGTCGGTGATACCGCCGACCGGGTTGATGGCACTCATGAAGAGGGCACCGGTTGAGGCGAACTGGGCGACCTTGAGGTGCTTGTCCGGGGTCTTGGCGCTCATTATGCTCCACCTGCTGGCGATACCAACGCTGTCGTCACTAATGATGTCGGTGACCCTCTGCTTGTTAACCGGGTAGAACTCCCAGTTCTCAACGAGGAAGATCCTGACGCTGTCCATGATACCCATGGTGATACCTATCTTCTGGAGGTCCCAGTACTGGTCAGCGCTGTTGAGGACGATGGTGGTGTTGGTCTCAGGATCAGTGTACTGGGTCATGAGGAGGAGGTAACCGATCTCCTTGTTGGTCCACTTGAGTATCGGGCCAAGGCTCTCCTCGCTGGTGTAGTACTTGGTCTGGAGCTTCTGCAGACCTGCGGTAACGCTGCCGTCGCCTATGAACTTGAGGGCGTCCTCAACGTTGACGTCAGGCTGGTGCCTGGGGTCGTTGAAGTTCGGGTAGTAGCCGAGCGGTGAGTACCAGTAGTAGATCTGCCAGTCAGGGTACATGCTTCCGAGACCACCGGCACCCCAACCACCGGTGTAGAGGTTCCACTCGTAATTGCTAATCGGCTTCCTGAAGACTATCTCACTGGCCTTCTGCCTGTCGAGGAGCATCCTGTCAACCTTGAATCCGACCTTCTTCTCGAGGAGGTCGGAGATGTAAAGGCCTATGTCCTTCCTCTCGTCCTCGGTACGGATGACGAACTTGACCTCAACCGGCTGGTCGTCGAAGTACCAGTAGCCGTCATCCTTCTTCTCAAGGGTGTGGCCGGCAGCGGCGACCTGCTGGGCGGCCTCCTGCATGGCCTCGCTTATCATCTTGAGGGCGAGGTCCTCGTTGCCGTCGGCGGTGAGGTGGAGTGCATCGTAAACCGGGGTGAAGTACTTGGCGGCCGGGTCGCTCGGGGTGATACCGCTGAGGGCGGCGGCACCGCTACCCTGGTAGATGTTCTGGATGATGTAGTTCCTGCTGATGAGCCAGTTCATTGCGAACCTGACCTTCCTGATGGCGAACGGGTTGAAGTAAACGTTGTCGCCGACGGTAACTATCGGGGCGTCCTGGTCGGGGTCCTTGTACGGGTTGATGCTCAGCTCGACGGAGGAGCTGGCGCTCTTGTAGAGGTTGAGGTTGGCGAGAACATCGCTTCCAAGACCCTGGTACTTGTTGGCACCGAAGGCGAAGAGACCAATGTCAAACTCACCCTTGGCGACCTGGAGAATTATGGTCTCCTCGTTCTGGACACCCTGGTACTCGATAACGTCGGCATAACCATCCTTCGGGAGCTTGGGATCATCATTGAAAACGTTCCTCTTTCCATTAAACTTCTCAAGTTTGAGGTAAAGGTTCTCGGGAGAGTACATCGAGAGGATGTACGGACCGTTGCTGATGACAAAGTGACCGTACTTGAGGTACCACTGGAGGTCGGCCTTAAAGCGGGCCTTGGCCTCGTCGCTGTTCAGGGGTATGTCCTTCGGCGTGTAGTCCGCCGCGCTGACCGGGTGGATGGCAAACAAACTAAACAACATCAAACCCATAATAAACAATCCCAAAGCCTTCTTCATACTCCACTGCCTCCTTCACTTTTTGGCAATATTGCCATATGTGGTGTATAATGGCATGAGGATATACATTGAAAGCCTATTTAAGGGTTACGTTCTTGTAAAAGTAACGCCGATGAAAACAAGAGAACATACGGCCAATCGCCCTCAATAAAGTTATCATATGGTCCCTAGCCAATTGTGACACCGTACGTCCGCCTACTACCATCAAAAAATAGTAAACCCAATAAAATTCCCAAAAAAGGGCACACAAATGTGGGGAAAGCCCAAAAAATCGTTAGCAGCCTTTTTGAGGAACCCCATCCCATCGAGCGAGGCAAAAAACTTAAAATGCCAACCCATCAAAACGCGTGCGGGCACTATGTACGACCTGGTTCTGAAAGGACGGTTCCTGACGGATGGGAAACTGATAGAAGGGAGCATAGGGGTTTCTGACGGCAGGATTCTGCGCGTCTCAACGGGCGAGCTGAAGGGAGAAGAAACCATTCAAATTGGCCGTGGAAAGGTCATACTCCCGGGCTTGATAGACGTGCACGTCCACCTGAGGGATTTTGATCAGAGAAAAAAAGAGACCGTTAAAACAGGCACGATGGCAGCCTTACACGGGGGGATAACCACTGTCTTCGACATGCCCAACACCCAGCCGCCCATTCTGGACGTTGAGACGTTTGAACGGAGGAAAGAGCTGTTCAAGAGGGAAGCGTACTCCGACTACGCCCTGAGTTTTCTGATAAGAAACAACTGCGGGGATGCGGTGAAGGCCGGTGCAGACTTCTACAAAATCTTCATGGGAGCCTCAACGGGGGGAGTCTTTTCGGAGGATTTTGAAGGGGATTATTCCTGCGCCCCGGGGATTGTAAGCGTTCATGCCGAGGACGCCGAAATAATCCAGAAAAAACCTGAAAGACCGCCGGAAGCCGAGACAATCGCCATAAAACGCGCTCTGAAAGCCGCCGAAAGATTCAGAAGGCCCCTAAACATCTGCCACGTATCAACCGCGGGCGGAATCGAGGCGATACTGCGGAGAAACCTTCCCAGGGTTAGCTTCGAAGTTACGCCACACCACCTCTTCCTAACGAAGAAGGACTTCGAGAAAAACCCCCTCCTCAAGGTGTATCCCCCTTAAGGGAAGAGGAACACAGGAGAGCACTCTGGAGGGACTTTTCCAGGATTCCGATAATAGCAAGCGACCACGCACCCCATACGCTGGAGGAGAAGGAATCGGGGGCGGCCGGAATACCAGGACTGGAAACGGAGGTAGCACTTCTCCTCGACGCGGTGAACAGGGGAATGCTCGAGCTTTCCGACATCGTGGAGAAAATGCACGCCAATCCGATTAAAATATTTGGAATAAGGAACAAGGGTCTCGAAGTTGGCAAAGACGCCGACTTTACGGTGGTGGACCTCAAGAGGGAGTGGACGGTTAAGCCGGAGGAATTCTACACGAAGGCTAAATGGAGCCCCTGGGAGGGAAGAAAGCTGAAGGGAAAGGTAGTGATGACCCTTCTCAGGGGAAAGGTTGTTATGGAGGAAGATGAAATCGTGGGAAAGCCGGAGGGGGTCAGGATAAATGCTGGAAAGGGTAGCGCTTAGGGAAGTTTGGGACGTTGCCAGGGACGTCAAGGCCTTCCGCTTCGACAAGAAGCTCGAATTCAGGGCGGGACAGTTCATAATGGCATGGCTTCCGGGGGTTGGTGAGAAACCCTTCAGCCTGGCCTGGAGGGACTTGATAGTCGTCAAGAGGGTCGGGCCATTCACAAGCAGACTCTTCGAGCTGAGGGAAGGCGACTATCTCTGGATCCGCGGGCCGTACGGAAGAGGCTTCGGGCCGAAGGGGAAAAGAGTCGCCCTCGTGGGTGGCGGGATAGGGATTCCACCGCTCTACGCCTTCGCGAGGCAGCACCGGAGCAAGTTTGAGAGGATAACCCTCATCTACGGTGCCCGCTCGAAGGACGAGCTGGCTCTGATGGACATCGAGAACTACGTGGACGATGTGGTAATCACCACCGACGACGGCTCGGCCGGGAGGAAAGGCTTTCCAACCGATGTGCTGGCGGAGAGAAAGGGGGAGTTTGACCGGGCCTACACCTGCGGCCCGGAGCCGATGCTGAGGGCCGCCCTCCATGTCATGAACTATGAAAACGTCCAGGTTTCGGCGGAGCGCTACATGAAGTGCGGAATAGGCGTCTGCGGCTCCTGCAACCTCGGGAAGTACCTCGTCTGCCGCGACGGGCCCGTTTTCGATGGTTTCCAGCTGAGGGGACTGCTCTGACCAGTCATCTTTTTAAACCCCTTTTCTCAGCTCCGGCCGGTGAGAGAATGAGGAAGATGAGCTGGGAGGAGTTCGCGAGGAGCATGGGCGTCGAGCCCCAGAGGCTTGAGAACAAGGAGGCGAGGCTGCTAAAGAATTTCGTGAGGGATTTGAAGTTCCCCACCCACTGTCAGGGATGCCAGGGGCTTGATTTAAGCAACCCAAATCCGGTTCACCACCCGAGCTACGAGCTAACGCCGGCCTGCAACCACGACTGCATTTTCTGCTACTCGAACGTTGCTGTGAAACTCGGGAAGGCCCCAAAGCCCGGCTACTACGGATGGGAGAGGCCGTACGCCATAACCGTTTCACAGTACGGCGAGCCGCTCATAAGCCCGCGCATAGTTGAAGTGAACAAGATGCTCCGCGAGAGATTTCCGGAGGCGAGGCTCGACCTTCAGACCAACGGCTCGCTCTTGACCGAGGAGCTGTGGAGTAAACTCGACTTCGACCTGGTCATGATAAGCCTCGATGCAGCAAGTAGGGAGAAGCACCTCAAAATCACCAACGCCGACACCTTTGAAAACGTCGTGAACGCCCTGAGGATAGTTGGAAGAGATAAGAGCGCCCGCTCGGTTGTAAGGACTATATTCATGCCAGGTATAAACGACGAAGACATACCCAGGATAGCCGAGCTGGCAGCTTCCCTTGGAATAGACGAGATGATGCTCCAGCCCCTCACGATCCATGAGCTGAACGTTGAACGCTTGAGAAAGGCGGGCCTCGACTTCGAGCGGGCCGAGAGCATAAGGGAGTACCTGAAGGCGGCGATGGAGGCGAAGAAGTACATAGACGTCCGGGTAAGCGGCTGCCAGCTCGCAATCTACAGGACGATGGACCCCCTGACGTTATTCAGCGCGAGGCGCGTCGCGAGGGACGTGGCGCCGGCGATGAAGAGGAAGAAGATTGAATAAACCTTTTTATCCCCCAACCTCCAATATCTCTGGGGGGCAGTATGATAAGGGAGCTCTTCGCATTCCTCTTCCTGACGGCGTTCCTCTTCATCAACCTATCCCTGATGCTGATGCGGGTCTTCGGAAGCCTCGCAGGAATGGCCTGGAGAAAGGTTCTCCGTCTCGAGGTTCCGGAGAACGAGAAGAAGGGCGTTGAGAGGATTTACACGCTGGTCTGGATAGCCATTGGAGCCTGGGCGTTCTGGAAGCTCCGGGGGACCAGCTGGAGCGCGGCACTCTTTGCCGTTCTCGCCTTCAGGAGCGGGGCAAACATCACGAGAACCCTCGTCTACGGCCTCCACGACCAGAGGATCATAGAGGAGTACACCGAGGACAGCGCGGTTCTGAGAATAATCGGAATGGCGACCAAGCTGTCAATACTGCTCGAAACTATCTTCGTCGTCGCCTTTGCCCTCGCCTACAAAGCCTTTTCCGTAACCCTCAGCCCCAACGGGATGGGCGCTAACACCTTCATTCTCTCCCTCTGGCTGGCGGGTCTGGCGTTTGGCCTGCTCTTCGGCTGGTTCATAGCCAGGAACAACCGCGGAATACTGCTGGGAAACGCGATTACCATCGTGGGCTTCTTCGCTACAAAGAAGGGTAAGAGAAAAACCGAAGAAACAGTCAAAACGGCCAAGGAAGCCCCTGAAAAACTTCGCTCTAAGTTCCTAAAGCTGGGAAAATAACTTTTTAAACTACCATTCTCTCCCCCAATCATGCTCAAGTGCTCACTCTGCATTCACGACGAGAGGACGGCGAAGATAGACATCATCGATGGAAAACCTATCTGCAGGGAGTGCCAGGTCTATCTGAGGCACCCGATGGACAGGGAGTGGATAAGGAAAGAGCTCGAGGAGCTCATGAAGGGCGTGGACCAGGCAATCGTTGCCTACTCCGGCGGAAAGGACAGCACGGTAGCGCTGTACCTGGCGAAGGAGGTTTACAAGGTTCCGGAGCTGGAGGCCGTTATGGTAGACCACGGCCTGATGGCGAGGGAAGCCATAGAGAACGCGGAAAGAACTGCCAGGGCACTGGGCGTTCCTTTCAAGGTTCTCCGCTACGACTACTCCGACATCTTCCGCGAGGCCCTTCTCAAGGGGGAATCGCCCTGCAGACGCTGCTCCAAGAGAACGATGGAGAAGCTGAGGAAGTACGCACTCAAAAACGGCTATAAGTACATCATCACCGGCCACGAGCTTCCCTTCGGCCACCATCCGTACAGGCTCATGAGCGGTGGGGTGACCCAGATAAGGCTCCTCTCCATGATGACGGAGAGGGAGAGGCTCGAAATCCTCGAGAGGCTTCCCTTCGAGTTTCCGGAGCTTCCCGGCTACACCACCAACTGCCTCGTCCTTGGCCCAGCCCTGGAGCGCTACTGGGAGAAGCACGGCCACAGCTTCGAGCACCGCAGAATAGCCGCCCTGGTTCGCTACGGCCTCATGGACAGGGAGAAGGCCGAGAGTGAAACCTCAAGGCCTGTGGTACCCGCGGAGCAGAAAAAGTTCGTATACCGGAAATTGGGGCTTAATACGCTCTTCCCGGAGTGATGGTTTAATTTTCCGGGAACCGTTGATTTATATTTCCTTCTTCCACCGGACGAAAATTACTCAGGCTCGTAAATGTTTTAAATAGTACACTGATGTCAATCCCGGTGGGAACATGGCTAAAGCCGGAGCCGTTGCCGGGATAATCACGAGGAATCTTTTAATCCTGTTCCTCGCCCTTCTCGTGGTCGGAACCGTCATAGCGGGTGGAGAACTGCGGATTGAAAGGAACGACCTCGGAAAGGTCTACAAGTTCTACCCGAAAAACGACAGTAGCCTGCTGGACACTATAGGCGGCTACTTCTACGCCACATGGAAGTTCCTAAGGGATCCGCCGGAGGTGAGGGGGGAGAGCCTGGAAAGTTTTGTCGTCAAGAGCTTCGCCCTCCTCGTGCTGACCGAGGTCTTCCTCCTTGCGATAGGACTTTTCCTGGGGCTGAGGGCAGGCTACTACCGGGGGTGGGTCGATAAGGTGGTCTCCGTGCTGGCCCCAACCTTCTCGGCCATGCCCTCCTGGTTCATAGGCGTGGTGTTCCTGTTTCTGTTCTACTGGAAACTCTCCCTGTTCCCCATCAACTTCGAGGGCACCATCAACTGGGCGGAGGTGCACGGAACCCTATCCACGAGCACCTACCTCAGGGCCCTGGCCCTTCCGGTGCTCACGCTGGTGTTCTCGAGCCTGTGGGAGTACGCCTTCAACGTCAGGAACATGATAGTGAACGAACGCAACAGCAGCTATGTGCTCTACGACGTCGCGAGGGGACTGCCGGAAGGGAGGATAATGCGCAAGCTCCTCAGGACGGCGCTCCCGACGTTCCTAACCTTCACGACGTACAACTTCCTGGAGATACTGACGGGGATGATGCTCATCGAGGTTATATTCAACATACACGGCCTCGGCTATCTGATGGCGATTTCATTCGGGCTGACCCGCATTGGGGACGGGTTCGGTTTTGCCTACGCACCCGAGATCCTGTTCTTCGCGACGGCAGTGATGATGCTGTTCTACTTCATCAACGCCGTAGTCATGGAGGGCCTGTACCTCCACCTGGACCCGCGCTCGGGAGGGGAGAGGCAATGAGAACCAACAAGCTCAGGCTGGGAGTGGCCATCATCGTGATATACACCATCGCAGCGTTCATCGCCCCCTACTTCGTGAACGAGGAGAAGATAGAGAACTGGTACAACGGCCTCTACTGGAAGGACAACCCCAAGCTCGTCCCGCCCTCCTGGGTGAACCTCTTCGGAAAGAGCCTGCCTCCAACGGAGGAACTGCCCCCTGTAAAGAGTCAGCCGGGCCTTCAGGCCTTCGAGTACGACTTCAGGTACTCAAAGCCACCCCAGGACATAATAGTGAAGTTCAACAGAACCGAGGGAAGGCCCGTGACGGTAACGGTGACGACGCCCTCAGGGGAGAGCCACCAGTTCTACAGGGGAACCTCCGATGAAGTCTCCCTCGCCTATCAGTGGGGGGTGCTGATGGAGATAGCTGAAGACAGCGGAGTGGAGTTCAGAATGGAGGACACGGCCTTTAGAATGGGACTTAAGCCATTGTTCTTCGTGAACCGGAGCGGGGAGGTCGTTCCGGAGCACGGGGTTTACACGATAACCGTCGAGGGAGCAATCAACTCAACGGTCAAAATAGTAGGCGCCACCTACGGCATCCTGGGAACCGACACCTATGGCAGGGACGTCGGGGCGGCATTCCTGTGGGGGGCGAGGCAGACGGTAATCCTCGTCTACCTCACGGCGGTGGTAGCTGTGGCCCTTGGAACGCTCGCCGGCCTCGCCGCCTCACTGAGGGGAAAAGCCGGAACGGCCGTGGATTCCATATCGAAGCTCTCCACCATAATCCCCGTCATACCCCTCATGATAGCCCTCATACCCCTGACCGGGAGCGTGTCCTACAACGCCAGAATAACGATACCCGTGTGGGCCTTCGTGCCGGCGCTGGCGTTTCTGCTCTTCGGGAAGATAGCCAGGAACGTGGGGGCAATAGTCAGGACCGAACTCAACAGGGAGTACGTGGCCGCGGCCGAAAGTTTGGGCGCCGACAGGAAGTGGATGCTGAGGAGGCACATACTGAAGATAGTCGGGCCGTACTCAATCTACCAGCTGTCGCTCTTCGCACCGAAGGTCATCGCGCTGATATCGATACTGGGCTTCTTCAGGGTCGCGCCTGGGTTCAACTGGGGAACGATGCTGGGAATGGTGCTGAGCCAGAACGCGATATACAGCATGGCATGGTGGATGATAGTGCCCATCGGCCTTGCCCTCGTGGTCTTCGCCCTCGCCTTCGTCCTGATAAACCGCGAGCTGGAGGAGAGGTTCCTGTCGAGGGGATAAAAGGAAACGTTAGGTCGAAAGCTTCCCCCTCAATTTTTCAAGGGCCAGCTCCAGAACTTCCTCCGGCGATGCCCTGAAGCCGCCTCCCCTTGCGAGCACTTCACTGCCACCCCCGCCGCCACCGGCCTCTGACAGAACCTCCCCGAGCAGCTCCTTCATTGAGATTCCCGCAATGTTTTCATTTTTGGCAAATATCACGTAGTTCTCCCCGGCCACCAGGGCCACCGTGTTCGGGTTCTTGTCCACGAGGTACACCACAAAGGCCTGGGCGTCCTTCATGGGGGCGTCTTCTATGTACGAGACCACCCTCACCCCGCCGATTTCCCGGGCCTCTTCCAGAAGTGCCTTAGCCTTCCACCTCCAGAGTTCCCGCCTCAGGTCGTCCTTCTCCCCCTCGAGCCTTTCCATCTCCGCCTTAAGCTCCCCCACGCGCTCGACCAGGGGGCGGTTCTTGTTGGGCATCTCGTCCAGGGATTCCCAGTAATCCTTAAGAAGCTCGTTAAGGTGATTTAATGCCCTGTTCCCGCAGACGAACTCGATGCGCCAGAGGTCCCGGGACTTCTTATAGAAACGAAGTACCTTTATGAAGCCAATCTCTGAGGTGTTTTTCACATGGGTTCCGCCGCAGGGGGTTCTGTCAACGTTCCCGATAGTGACTATTCTGACCCTGTCGGTGACCTTGCTCACGTGCTTCCTCAGGGTCTCGGCGATATCATCCGGGAGGTACTTAAACTCCTCAATCGTAACCGGGATTCCCTCCAGGATTACTCTGTTTGCCTCTATTTCAGCGGCAGTTATCATCCCCCAGTCGAGTTCACCATTAACCTCAATCTTGTTGTAGTTCTCGAAGATCTGAAATCCGGTCGTGTCGAGGTTGTAAAGCCTCTTAAGAACCGCAGACAGTATGTGCTGGCCGGTGTGGTTCTTCATGTTCTCGTATCTCCACTCCCAGTCCAGTCTGAGCCGTACCTCCTCACCCTCCCGGGGAAGCCTTCCTGTGATGGTTCCCTCATGCCAGATTTCCCTCCGCTCTTTAACCCTCGTTACCTCCACAACAAAGTCTTCCCCCTCTATGAGTCCCCGGTCGGAGGGCTGGCCCCCGCCTTCGGGGTAGAAAATCGTCCTATCCAGAAGAACCTCCACGAGACCGTTGCCCAAGTCCTTAACCTCAACGATCTTCGCGGTGGTCTCCCTAACATATGGATCCGAATAGTAAAGCTTTTCCGTCATAACCAGCACCTCACGATTTACCCAATTCCTCCTGTTCCTTCGCGTACTCACTAACCATCATCCTAAGGAGGGACGCGAGCTCCTTGTTGTACCTGTCCTGCATATCCGCGAACTTCTCCAGCGCCAGTGATATTCCCTTGAGCCGTCTGATATCGTTGACTATCTCCTCCTGCTCCCTGGAAATCTCGTCGAGAACGGAGCTTATCTCGACCATGGTCTCGATGTCCCTGCCGAGTATTTCCGTTCCCTCCTTGATCCTATCCATGACCGCCAGGGCATCCCGGAGGGTTTCAAGCTGGCTCATGACGCGGGTGTTGAAATCCTTGATCTCCTTGGCGAGGTTCATCGTCTGAACCGCCATCTTGCGGATTTCATCGGCGACGACGGCGAAGCCCCTACCCGCTTCACCCGCGCGGGCAGCCTCTATAGACGCGTTGAGGGCAACGAGGTTCGTCTGCTTGGCGACACCCGCTATCGAGTCGCTTATCCTTGAAACGTACTCAAGGTTCTCGACCAGGGTATTGAATTCCCTGGCAAAGACCTCAAAGCGCTCGAAGAAGGGCAAAAACTCCTCCTGAAACCTCTCAAGTTCCTTCATCACCTGGGACAGCTTCTCGATGTTTTCGATTATTATCATGTTGTTTTCCGTGAACTGCCCGCTTATCTCCTCGGCCAGTTCGCTGATGATTTTACTGGACTCCCTGCTGGAGGTCTTTATACGAACGGACTGGGCCAGCGCGCTCGATGCCTTCTCGATGCTTCTGACGTTCATGGTACCACCTCAGCGGTAGAGGTCAACACCGCATTTGAGGTTTCTCAGGAAGTCGTAAAAGCGCGGTATGAACTTCTTCGGTATAATCGCCCCATGCTGTGGCAGTATTGCCTCGACGTCAAGGTAGCTGACGCGATCGAGCCAGGCTTTTATGGCCCTGCTCGTCGGCATCAGCCTCTCGTGGACTGGTTTCATCGCCTGTATATGCCGCTCCATGCTCTCAACAACGATGTATGGATCATCGAGAATTGCTATGCCTATGTCCCCGCTAAAGAGGAACCTGCTTCTCCTGTCGTATATGGTAAAGTGGCCAGGACTGTGGAGGAAGTGAGCAGGGATGAACTCGAGGGTCGTTGCGCCAAATGCCATCGATTCACCCTCGTCAGGCAGTTCATGCGTGACCGCCCTGGCATCCTCGAAGCCGAAGTGGGGCAGGAACCTCGTCCAGAGCCAGTGTGTAACGATCTTCGCGTTGCTGACCTCCCTCCAGAGGGGAAGGCTTCCCGCAACATCGGGGTCCTGGTGGCAGATGTAGACGTACTCGATGTCCCTCGGATCCACGTACTTGGAGGCGTTTGCAAGGACCTTGGAGAATATCTTGTACCCTCCAGGGTCTATGAGGATGCCCTTACCCCTGCTGACTATGAGGTAGCTGTTGACATCGACGTCCTCTCCCCCTTCCTGAGTGCCGAGATAGACCACCATGTGTTCGTCATCCCTGTAGAGAACGTGGTCCTTTCTCGGGTCAAGGCCAGGCTCGATGAAGTACTCCCCCATCCTCACCACCGGGGGATAGTTACGAAGAAGGAATATTTAAGCGATTTGCCTACACAACCACCTACATAAACGCCCGGAGGGAAAAAGAATGCAATAAACGGCTCAGGAGCCGCTCCTGGCCTCTATCAGGGCCTTGACCCTCTTCAGCCTGAAGAAGTTCTCGCGCTCCATCTCGTCGAGGCGCTGCTTGATGAACTTCACCGTGGCCTCCATGCGGGGGATTATGATGTACTCGAGGGCATTAACGCGCCTCTTTGTGACCTCTATCTCCCTCGCGAGCCTCTTGAGTGTCTCCTCCACCTCGGCGAGGCGGACGGCCAGGTCGAGAACCTCCTCGAACTTCTCGGCGGCGAGGTCGACCTTGGCGGAGCTGGAGACGAAGGCGTAGCCGCGCTCATTCGTGTTCCTCCTGAAGGATTCCGCCTCTATGAGTGGAACCGGAACGCCCATGACGTTCCTCCGCTTTATCTCGACCTCCCTGTTGGGCTCGACGCTGAGGCTTATCTCCCTGAGGCGGAGCATTCCGACGTCTGTCTCCGCCGCCTGAAGGGCCCTGAAGGCCTCGTCCATCTTCCTGCCAAGCTCCTCCCTGAGCTGGAGCGCCTCATCGTATATCGTGAAGAACTCCATGATGAGGGCATCCTGCTTGTCCTTGAGGAGCTTGTGGCCCTTCTTGGCCAGCTTAATGCGCCTCTTGAGGTTCAGGAGCTCCATACGGGTGGGCTTGACGTTGAGCAGCTCTGCCATCTCGACCACCTAAAGATTGAGGGGAGGTCAGCCCTCCCTCTTCCTGTACTTGGGGTGGTACTTGAGGATGTACTCCTTCCTGACACGCTTGAGCTCGCTCTCCGGAAGCTCGGCAAGGAGCTCCCAGCCGAGGTCGAGGGTCTCCTCGATGCTCCTGTCCTCGTCGTAGCGCTGGGCGACGAACTCCTTCTCGAAGCGCTCGGCGAACTTGAGGTACTTCCTGTCGGTCTCGCTGAGGGCCTCCTCACCAACGACGGCGACGAGGTCCCTGAGCGACCTTCCTTCGGCGTAGGCCGCGTAGAGCTGCTGGCTGAGCTGCGGGTGGTCGTCCCTGGTCATGCCCTTACCGATACCGTCCTTCATCAGACGGCTGAGCGACGGAAGGACGTCAATGGGCGGGTAGATACCCTTCCTGTGGAGGTCCCTGCTGAGGACTATCTGGCCCTCGGTGATGTATCCGGTCAGGTCGGGAATCGGGTGGGTTATGTCGTCGTCCGGCATCGTCAGGATGGGCACCTGGGTGATGGAACCCTTCCTGCCCCTGACACGACCGGCGCGCTCGTAGATGGTGGCCAGGTCAGTGTACATGTAACCCGGATAACCGCGCCTGCCCGGAACCTCTTCCCTCGCCGCGGAAATCTCACGCAGGGCCTCGGCGTAGTTGGTCATGTCCGTGAGGATGACGAGCACCTGCATGTCGTAGTCGAAGGCGAGGTACTCGGCAACCGTCAGCGCCATACGCGGGGTGATAATACGCTCGATTGCAGGGTCGTCGGCGAGGTTGAGGAACAGGACCGCCCTCTCTATTGCTCCGGTCTCCTCGAAGCTCTTCTTGAAGAAGTTGGCCTCCTCGTAGGTGATACCCATGGCCGCGAAGACGACGGCGAACTGCTCCTCCTCGCCGAGGACCTTCGCCTGCCTGGCTATCTGGGCGGCGAGCATGTTGTGCGGAAGACCGGAACCGCTGAAGATGGGCAGCTTCTGGCCGCGGATGAGGGTGTTCATTCCGTCTATGGCAGAGACACCGGTCTGGATGAAGTCCCTGGGATAAGCCCTCGCGACCGGGTTGAGGGGAGCACCGTGGACGTCGCGCCTGTCCTCCGGGATGATCTCCGGTCCGCCATCGATCGGCTTTCCGATGCCGTTGAAGACCCTTCCGAGCATGTCCATGCTGACCGGAACCTTGAGGGTCTCTCCGGTGAAGCGGACGCGGGTCGTTTTGACGTCGAGGTCACGGGTTCCCTCGAAGACCTGGACGATGGCCATGTCTTCCCTGGCCTCGAGGACCTGACCCTTTCTCTTCTCGCCCCTCTCGGTTTCTATCTCAACGACCTCACCGTAGGCGACGCCCTTGACACCCTGAACTATCATGAGCGGCCCGTAAATCTTGCTAACGGTTGAGTACTCCATTCCCGGCATCGGCATCACGCCCCGTACCTCTTGAAGAGCTCCTCAAACTGAGCGTTCGTCTCATCCATGAGAGCCCTGACGTTCTCAAGCTCGGGCTCGTACTTCATACGGCCTATCTTCTCCCTGACCGGGAGCTTGGCTATCTCGTCAACCGGAACGCCCCTGTCCACGGCCTCCATGGTCTTGTCGTAGAAGTTGAGGATAACCCTGAGCATGGTGACCTGCTTCTTGGGCGGGCAGTAGGTGTCAACCTCGTCGAAGGCGTCCTGCTGGAGGAAGTCCTCACGTATCATCCTGGTGACGATGAGCACCGCCTTCTCCCTGTCCGGCAGTGCATCGGGACCGACTATCCTGACTATCTCCTGGAGCTCGGCCTCCTTCTGGAGGAGCTCCATGGCCCTGTCGCGCATGGCCTTCCATTCCGGATCAACGTTCTGGTGCCACCAGTCCTTGATGGCGTCGACGTAAAGCGAGTAGCTCCTGAGCCAGTTGATGGCCGGGAAGTGCCTTCTCCTCGCCAGGTCGGCGTCGAGGGCCCAGAAGACCTTGACGACACGGAGGGTGTTCTGGACGACCGGCTCGCTGAAGTCTCCACCGGGCGGCGAAACCGCTCCAATGACCGAAACGCTTCCTACCCTCTCCTCGCTTCCGAGGGTCACGACGCGGCCGGCACGCTCGTAGAACTCCGCAATCTTACTGGCGAGGTATGCCGGGTAACCCTCCTCACCCGGCATCTCCTCGAGACGGCCCGAAATCTCACGGAGCGCTTCCGCCCACCTGCTCGTTGAGTCGGCCATGAGGGCGACGTCGTAGCCCATGTCCCTGAAGTACTCGGCGATGGTGATTCCGGTGTAGATTGAAGCCTCACGGGCAGCGACCGGCATGTTCGAGGTGTTGGCTATGAGAACGGTCCTCTCCATGAGCGGCTTTCCGGTCTTCGGGTCCTTGAGCTTCGGGAACTCCTCAAGGACGTCGGTCATCTCGTTTCCGCGCTCACCGCAGCCTATGTAAACAACGATCTGGGCGTCACTCCACTTGGCGAGCTGGTGCTGGGTAACGGTCTTTCCGGAACCGAACGGACCGGGGATGGCAGCGGTTCCACCCTTGGCCTGGCTGAAGAAGGTGTCTATGGTCCTCTGCCCGGTGATGAGCGGAACCTCCGGCGGGAGCTTGTTCTTGTAGGGCCTCTTAACACGGACGGGCCACTTGTGGTACATCTTGAGCTCCTCAATGCTCCCGTCCGGCTTCTTGACCTTCGCAATGACCTCCTCGACGGTGTAGTCGCCCTCCTCGGCGATCTCGACTACCTCACCCTCCACCCAGGGGGGAACGAGGATCTTGTGCTCGATGATGCTGGTCTCAGGGACAACGCCGAGGATGTCTCCACCAACAACCCTGTCGCCGACCTTGACCCTGGGCGTGAAGTGCCACTTCTTGTCCCTCGGAAGGGCCGGGGCGGTGAGACCTCTGGCTATAAAGTCTCCGCTGAGGTCCCTGAGGGCATCAAGCGGCCTCTGAATTCCGTCGTACATGGCGGTGAGCAGTCCGGGACCGAGCTCAACGCTCAGGGAGGCACCGGTTCCCTCGACCGGCTCACCCGGTCTTATACCTGCAGTCTCCTCGTAGACCTGAATAACAGCCCTGTCACCCTCAAGGCGGATGATTTCTCCTATGAGACCCATTTCGCCGACGCGAACGACCTCGTACATCTTGGAGCCCTTCATATCGTCGGCGACGACCAGGGGACCCGTAACACGAATTATCCTTCCCATTTCCTTTCACCTCTTCAGCTCAACACCAATTGCCCTCCTAACTATCTCCTTAATCGCCTCTTCGCCGAACCTAGAGCCGGACTTGTCCGGCACCTGAAGGATGATCGGAAGCGTAACCTCGGGTATCTCAACCCTCTGGGCGAACCTCTCCGTTATGAGTATTATTCCCACGTCGCCCCTCTCGATAAGCTCCCTGAGCTTGTTCCTGAGCCTCTCAAGCTCGAGAGGCGTGTCCTCAAAGGAATAAACCTCATGGGCGCCGGCCAGCTTGAAGCCCAGCGCCGTGTCCCTGTCCCCGAGCACGGCTATCTTCATGCGGCATCACCCGCCATCTCCTTTATCCTCTCTGGCTCGAGGCCGTCGCTGATGAGCTTGGCTATGGCCCTGAGCTTCCTGACTTCCCGCTCCTTCTGAAGGACGTAGCCGAGCGGCGCGGCCACGCTGAGCGGGTAGAACCTGTTGAACTCGTTCACCCGCGTGAGGATGTGCCTCTCAAGGGCCCTCTCAAGGACGCTCAGGTCCCTCTCAACCTCCTCCCTGACGTCCCTGATGACCGGGCCGTACTTGGTGGAGTCCAGCTCCGCCAGTGCCATGCTCAGGTCGTCCACGTGCAGGAGCGGGTCGAGTTTAACGCTCCCGCCGGGTATGAGCATTGGCCTTATCTCCTCGGCGGACATTCCAGCGGCCTTGGCCCTGAGGACCGTCAGGATGTTCAGCTTGTCTATCTTCAGCCTGACGAACTCCTCGAGGATAACGCGTTCATCCTCCTTCCTGGAGAGGGCGTAGCCGAGAAGCTTGCCGTAGTGCATCCTGTAGAGCTCGGTCTCAAACTCCCTGGGGGTTATCTCGCCGAGGATGAGCTTCTGGTAGGGCTCCTCGTAGGGGGTGCCCTCGAGCACGACGAGTATCTCCTCCATGGTTTTGGCCCCTGCGATGGCCTTGATCTTCGGGAGCATGGTTCCGATTTCGATGACGTAATCACTGGCTGGCTCCCCCGCCAGCTTGGCCTTGACGACGCTCGCCACGTTCCTGACGTCCCACTCCTCAAGCATGAGCCTGAAGAAGGGGGCGGACCTCTTCGGGAGGATTTTAACCATCAGCTCGTAGGTTCCGGCCAGGGCTCTCTCCAGGGCCCTCTCTATGGATTCAACGTCGTAGCCCGAGAGGTCGGCGAAGTAATCCCTGTAGTCGGTGTCCTCAAGACCGACGACGAAGTTCTGGAGCGTCCTGCTCTCGGCCAGCTCGTTGAACCTCTGCTCTGTGAGGAGCTTCGCCTCCATCGCCCTTATCCTGGCGTTGGGGTAAGAGTAGGGGGTGTATTTCCAGATTATCCTGGCCGTTTTGTATCCCACCCACGTGAACACCACTGCGAGGGTAGTGTCCAGTATTCCGCTCACCGCTCCTGGTTCCATCGCCCTCACCCGAAGAGAGCCTTGGCTATTTCCGCCCTGAGCTCGCCTTCAAACCTCTCTATCCTTGACTCGAAGGTGTTGTCAACCCTGACTGTGCCGTCGGGGGTCTCGACGACGAGGCCGCCTATGGTGCCAACCGGCTCGCCGAGGCTCACCTCGATCTCCCTGCCGAGCCTCTCGCCGAGGGCTTTTCTGAACTCATCGGCCCTCTCCGAGAGGAGCTTCAGAGTCCTCTCGTTGGAGCGAACGACGACGCTCTCGGAACCGAGCTCCCCAACCGCCTGAACCGCAAGGTCAACGAGCATCGGGAAGTACTCCTCGTCGGGAAGCTCCGCAAGCCTCTCACGAAGCGCGGTGATGACCTCCTGGATGAGCTCCTCCTGAACGGCGAGCCTCTTCTTCCTGACCTCGAGGCGGGCGTTGGCTACTATCCTCTGCTTCTCTATCTCTGCCTGGGTCTGGGCCTTCCTCATTATCCACTCAGCCCTAGCCTCGGCCCTCTTCCTCGCATCCTCCTTGATCTGCTCCGCTTCCTTCTGGGCCTCACTGAGGATGTACTGTATCTTCTGCTCCGCTTCCCTGTTTATCTCCTGAATGATCAGCTCTGCTCCATCCATCCTCCTTCCTCCTCGCTGCTATAAAGAAAGTTTTGGACGGAGTCAGAAGCCGACTCCGGTAACTATCATGATCAGGGCACCGACGAGACCGAAGATGGCCATGGTCTCGGCCATAGCGGCGAAGATGATTCCCTGGGTGAAGGTCTTCGGGTTCTTAGCGACGGCACCGATACCGGCGCTGGCGATGATACCCTGCGGGATGGCCGAGAGGCCGGTGAGACCAACCACGAGACCGGCACCGAGGAGTATGGCACTCTTAACGACGTTGTCCATGTTGGTCGGGTCGGTGAACTTGAAGCCGCCACCGAGGATTCCCGAGACCATCAGGATGAGGAACAGGGTGATGAGGCCGTATATACTCTGGGTCATTGGGAGACCCTCAAGGATGAGGGCGTTCTTGAAGTTCTTCTCATCCTCGGCGACGACTCCTGCCGCTGCTGCACCTGCTATACCAACACCGAAGGCCGAAGCGGCTCCGGCGAGACCGGCCGCAAGGGCCGCACCAAGGGATACGTAAACTATCGGGTCCATCTTTCATGCACCTCCTTAAGCTTCAAACTCCAACTCGGAAACTTCTCTTTTTGCCCTGAAGGGCTCGAAGGGTTTACCTTCACCTGAATAGAACGTACCGAAAAATTCAACGTACTGGAGACGGAGCGAGTGGACGAACGCTCCGAGGGCGTTGATGGCGACCGAAAACAGCTGGCCGCCGGCAAAGAGTATGAGACCTATGACTATGCCTATTGGAACGGGGCCTATGCTTACACCCCAGACCATCTGCACGAGGATGTTGATGACCATCGCTATTCCTGCCGTCGCCAGGGCCAGCGCCATCAGCCTCGCGTAGCTGAGCCAGCTTCCCACGAAGCCGAAGAAGTCCGAGATTATCAGCAGCACCGCCAGCCCGCCGTTGTTGACTACCTCTCCTATCGCGAAGAGCACCAGACCTATTCCAAAGAGCGCCTTGCCGGCGGTTCCGGCGCTCGGGCTGCCGCTTCCGAGCACGAGGGTGACTATTCCAAGTATAATGAGCATCCATGACAGCTGGTCGAGTACTGCACCCTTCTTGTCGCCGTTCTTGAACTTGACCACGAAGCCCAGGGTGTAACCCAGGAAGAGGTGGGCTATGCCTATCGCGAGGGCGAGCTGGAGCACCACGAGGGCGTCCTGGAAGGTGTCCCAGACGCGCGGGACGGTGAATCCAGCGAGGTCGAGGGCGTTGCCGAAGTAGCTGCCGAAGATGGCGCCCATGATCATGGTGAAGAACGAACTGATGAGCAGGGTGTAGGAGAACTTGTAGGTGCCGTCGTTGAACTTCCTGTGTCCCTTGACGAGGAGCGCCGCGATTATGGCTATGATGAGACCGTACATGAAGTCGGTGAGCATGAAGCCGAAGAAGAACGAGTACGTGAAGGTTATTATCGGGGTCGGGTCTATCTCGTCGTACTTGGGAACGCCGTACATCTCGGTGAGCATCTCGAAGGGTCTCGCCCAGCCGGGGTTCCTGAGCTTTATCGGAATCTCGTCGAGCTCCTCCGCACTCGGTTCGCGGACGTTGATGTAAGCTTTGCCCTCGGTAACCCTCTTTATTCCCTCGAGAACCCTGGGAACATCCGCCCTGGGGAGCCAGCCGGTCAAAGCGAAGGTCATGTTGGTTCTGGCGAGCATCGGAAGCACCGTGGATTTGTCGCGCTCGTTCTCCATCAGCTCCTGGTAGAAGACGACGTCGTCGTAGTACTTCTCCGCCAGCATCTCGGCATCTTTCCTGGCGCTCTCAAGCTCTTCCTCCTTTTTCTTGAGCTTCTCCTCGTAAACCGCTATGAGTTCCTTCGGCGTTCCCTCCCCCTCGGGAACCTCGAGCCTCTCGAGGGAGTACTTAGCTAATATCGGGTTGGCCTTCTCGTAGTCGCGCTTGAGGAAGGCGAAAACGGCTAAAACCTTGTCCTTGAACTCCTTGGAGACGACGACGGCCCTTCCCTCGGTGGCCTTCTCGACCTCCTCAACGAGGGGCCTGAACTTGTTCCTGTCAACGGTACCGACGACTATTTCAAGCATGCCCGTTGATTTAAGGTACGAAACGTCGAGGTTGAGCGCGGAGAGCAGCTCAAGAATCGCGATGTCGTTCTTTATCCTCTCGATCTCGGTCTGGGTGGAGGTTATCTTGCCCTCAACCGCCTTTATCTCGGGCTCGACCGTGGCCAGGAACGCCTCAACGTCCTTGATGAGCTTCTCCACTCCCTCGTACCGGTACTTCTTCTTCGCCCTCTCGCTCGGGAAGATAAACTCCCTTATGCCGCCCCCAGTCTGTTTCTTGTACACCTTGAGGAAATCGACGAGCCTGGATATGGTTATGCTGTACGAGGCGGCCTTCCTGTGGTACTCGTTCGGCGAGTCCTTCTGGGCCACGTCAACGCTGAGCTCCCTTATCTCAATCACGCCGTTCTCGTGGAGGTAGGTGAGAAGACTGTCCTTGTAGCGGTTGAGCGTGATGACCTCTATTTTGACCATCTCTTCAGGCTTGAACATCGTCAGCTCCCTCTCACGAGTGCTATACCAGCCGAGATGGCCCTCTCAAAGTTGTTGGTGGCCTTCACCTTGAGCTCCTCTATCTCAGCGTTGCCCTCCTCGAGGACCTTTTTGGCCTCCTCCTCGCCCTCAGCGCGGGCCTTCTCGACGAGGGCTTCCGCCTGAGTCTCAGCGTTCTGTATTATCTCCCTCTCGAGAAGCTTGGCCTCCTCGCGGGCCTTGAGCACTATCTCCCTGGCATCCTCCTTGGCCTTCTCGATGCGTGCCTCGGCCTGCTTCTCTGCATCAACAATCTGCTTGATGACGTCCTCCATGATTAGCCCCCCAATGACCCTGAAAACAGGTTTCCTCACACGTCGCTTTTGGCTTCCCTAACCGGTTTAAATAGTTTTTGGCATCCACGCCAAAGATATGACGAGGAAAGAACAGAGATGGACATAAAAGTTGAAAAGAATGTCATATTAACTTTCATTGTTGGGTTTTCTCCTTTCGAGGAGACCCTTCACGCTGTCCAGTATGCTGTTCTTGGCGAAGACTATGACCTGACCCCTCTCCGGGAGCTTCGTGTCGCCGGACGGGATTATCAGGTTGCCCTTCTCGTCGTAAACGGCTATCATGAGCGCATCCCTGGGCAGTTTGAGGTCGCGGACGTACTTGCCCGCTATCTCGCTGTTTTCGTCGATGGTGAAGCGGACTATCTCGGCGCCCTCCTTCGGGAAAAGGACGCGGTCGAAGCCCGGCGTGACTATGTTCCTGCTTATGTACTCCGCCGCTATCTCCTCAGGACTGATGACGAAGTCGAAGTAGCGCTTGAGGTCGGTTACCTCCTCGAAGATGCGCCTGTTCTTGGGGTTCCCCAGCCTGAGGGAGGTTTTCACCTTGGGGTTCAGGTGCTTTGCCAGTATGCAGGCCAGCAGGTTGGCGTCGTCCTTGCCCGTCAAAGCCGCGAAGGCGTCCGCCTGCTTGATGTTGGCCTCCTCGAGGGTCTTCGGGTCGGTCGCGTCGCCCTCGATAACCAAACCGTTGATGAGGAGGGAGAGCTCCTTGGCCCTCGCCTTGTCCATCTCGATTATGGTGACGTCGTGGCCGTCCTCCTCGAGCATCTTGGCGACGAGGAAACCGACCCTTCCCGCGCCCATTATCACGACGAACATCAGTCCTCACCGAGCAGGTATTTTGCTATCTCCGCGTAGGCCGGCCTGGTGATGAGGATTCCGATGAGGACGCCGAGTATGGTGGTGAAGGCGAATCCCTTGAGCGTTCCGACGAAGTAAACCAGCAGGAAGCTCATGGCCGCTATGGTCGTCGCCGCGGAGGCGAAGATGACGAAGAACGCCCTTCCCATCCTCCTGAGAACGCTGGCGCGCCTGGTTATCCTGGTGCTTCTCTCACCGCTGAGGAGTTCGTCGGTTATGACTATCTGCTGATCGACGCCGGTACCGATCGCCGCGATGATACCCGCGATGCTCGGGAGGTCGAGGTTCCAGTTTATGAGGGACGCGAAGCCGAGGATTATTACAACCTCAAAGAGGCTGGTGCTCGCGACGGGGATGGCAATCCTCCAGTTCCTGTAGTGGAAGTATACGATCAGGAGCACCGCTATCAGGGCGGCGAGACCGGCGTAGAGGGCCTGGGTCCTGAAGTTCTCCCCGAGGCGCGGGGATATGAACTCCATGCCGACGACGTTGAGCTTGACCGGAAGCGAGCCGCTCTTGAGAACGGTGTATATCGTGCTGGCCTCCTGCTCTGCGGTGAGCCTGTCCGGGGCGGCTCCGGTGATCTGAACGTCCTGCTGGGGTTCACCGACCGTGAGACCCTCACCGAGGGAGTAGGGGCCGTAGAGACCGAGAACCCTTACTATAAGTGCGTGATCGCTCTCGCCGGGGGCCCTCGGAACATAGCGAACCGTGAGGTTCATTCCCTCGAGCCGGGTCTGCAGGTCCTGCGGGACATCGACGAGGACTATCTTATCCTTGCCCTCCGCGAGTTTGGCTATCTCATCCGCGCTCTGGTTGGCGTAGGCGACGACGGTTACGTTGAAGGCCTGGCCGATCCTCTCCATGAGGGTCGGGGCGTTCGGGGCCTCGGCGTTGAAGTCGGTGCTGTTCATGAGCCTGTAAACCGAGTCCGGAACCACCATCAGGGAGTTGACCGGGGGATCGAGGAACATGTCAACGGGCCAGCCCTTCTTACCGTAGGCGAGTTCGGCGAACTTCTCGGCGGCACCCTTGGATATCCTGAACGGAACGGCCCAGCTGTTGTCGGGCTTTATCTGATATATTCCAACGTACTCAACGTCCTCACCGGTTCCGAACACGGTTCCGCTGAACTCCATGTAGAACACACCCTGACTCTCGATGACGGACTTTATCTGGTTGGCCTCCTCCGCGGTGCTGACGTTGGCGACCTTGATGAGGACTATCTGGTCTCCCTGCGCCTCGACGGTGATGTCCCTCAGTCCAAGGGTGTTGAGCCTCTTCTGGAGCGAGCTGACGACGAGCTGCATCGTATCGCTGTCAACGGGGTGCTCCGTCTGGGCGACGAGGGCAACGCCACCGGATATATCGATTCCAAACGTCAGGGGCTTGAAGGCCAGGGTGGCCACGGAGCCCACGAGGAACAGGGTGAGCAGGATTATCCTCCAGTTGAGGAGAAGGTTCCTGGTTCTTCTCTTCATTCGCTACCACCCCTTGCCGGGCTTGAGAGGTACCACTTCAGCACGCCGGCGTTAAGAACCCACGTGTTCATGAAGTCCGCGAGCAGACCGAAGATGAGGACTATGGCAATGTTGTCGATGGTCTGGCTGGTGGATATGATCCAGAGCACGAGCAGGGCGCCGAGGGTGGTTGTGCTCATCGTGAATCCGGTAGAGACCGCGCTCAGGTATGCTTCATCCACGCTGTCCTCCTTCCTTCTGAGGAGTTTGGTGGTCAGGAGGATGTTGCTGTCAACGGTGTAACCGATGAGCATGAGCAGGGCCGCTATCGTGGCCGTTGTCAGCTCAATGCCGAAGAGGCCCATGAGGGCGACGGCTATGGTCATGTCAGAGAGGGCCGAGAAGATTATGGTCATCGACGGCACGAGGTTCCTGAAGAACAGGAACACCACCACCGCCATTGCGAGGAACGCGAAGACGAGGGCCCGTATTCCCTGCTGCTGGGCGATTTTACCGAAGGTGGGCTGAACCTCGCTGTGGGTGTACTCCGCGTTGGGATAGTCGTGCTTCAGTATCTTTATTATCTCCGTGGGATCAGTACCGACGGGAGCGTAAACCCTGATACCGCTGGTATCAACGCTGGTGAAGCTCTCGACCCTCACGTCCACTCCCAGCTGGGCGCTCAGGGTCTTGGCGAGCTCATCGGGGTTCGCATCGATTCCATAGGCGGTGACGACCACACCGCCCTGGAGGTCTATTCCAAGCGTGGGGAAGTTAACCGCGAGCAGAATCAGAGCCACAAGGAATACCACCAACGGATACAGGATCATTCTTTTGTATTCCATCTCGGCCAGAAAGCCAAGCTTCTTTCGTTTCCTTGCCCTCACGGCGTCACCGGCCGTGGGCTTTGCCTTAGTTTTAGGCTTCGACATACCTTCACCCCGTCGTTAGTTTTTGCAAAACTTGTCGTTAGTTGGAAGCATGAGTTTTAAAATTAGTGGTTCATGCCTGGAAATGGCCAGCGATGAGCAGACCAAACGGGGGCGGAGAGGGGGCTTAATTAATGAAATAGCCTTCAAATCGGGACTAAGCCCAATCCCCCAGGAGCTTTCGGAAAATTTCAATAACAGCCAGAATTTAACAGTTCAATGCATTCCAGGCCAATTCAAAGCAGTTCAACGGCAGAACGGCCCGTCCATAGTTCCCCGCTCAAGGGCTTAACTTTAAAAAGGGTACGTAATAGGAGCAACAAGAGGTGAGAGACCATGAGCGAGATAGAGACCATCGGGTTCCACTACGTTGTCGAAGCGGCAGGTTGCGATCCTGAGGTTCTCGGTGACGCTGACAGGATAAGGCAGATATTCCTCGACGCGGCCAAGGTCAGCAATATGGAGGTCAAGTCAAGCTATTTCTTCAAGTTCTCCCCGACCGGTGTCAGCGGCGTCGTCATAGTCGCCGAAAGCCACATCTCGGTCCACACCTGGCCTGAAAGAGGCTACGCCGCTCTGGACGTCTACACCTGCGGCACCAAGGCCGACCCCGAGAAGGCCGTCGATTACATACTCGAGCAGTTCAAAGCCAAATACGCCCACGTCAGCGAGATAAAGAGAGGCATCGAGGAGGACGACGACACCTACACCCACATGATAATGACGTGGGAAGAGGCCCTCAGAAAGAACGGGAAGGGATAAGAGGTCTCATAGAAGCTTTTCTATCTCTTTTACCCTGTCCAGCGCGTCGTCCAGGATTCTCTTGACGTTCTCAAGCTTCGCCTTCAGCTCCCTGTTCTCCTCCTCGAGGGCCCTGACCTTCCCCTCGAGTTCCTCCTTCTCCCTCTTGAGCCTCTCGTACTCCTCAAGTGCAACCAGCTGACCACCTTTTGCCAAAACCTCGACGTTCCTAACGAGCTCATCGAGCTTGCCACCCTTTATGAGCTCGTAGGTCTCCCTGACGAGCTGACCGGCCTTGGTCTCGCCCCTGAGGTGCTTCCTTATCGTCGCCTCGGTCCTGCCGAGCTCCTCGGCGATTTCTCTGACGGTCATGCCGGCCTTCTCCCTCGCTATCGCCCCGGCCGCTACCGCTAAGCTGTCCACCCATGTCAGCCTCTCCGCAGGGTCCTTGATGAGCTCTATGACCTCCGGCCTGAAGAGCGTCGCGAAGAGGAGCACGCTCTCAAGCCTGTGTATCTCTTCCCTCCCGAGGGGGTTGAGGGGAACCTCCACCATCTTTCCTCACCCCCATTCCAGGTTTTTCATTCGAGTTCTATTACTCCCTTCCTCTTGAGAACCTTGTCGGGGTAAACGACGATTCCTCTGTCCGTTATCTCGAAGGGGTGCCTCCTCATGCTGTGACTAGTTCCGCGCATCTTCCAGACTATCAACGAGCGCTTCAGCTCGCCGTCAATCTCGTCGAGGTCGAGCCTTATTATGCCATCAACGCCGTGCTCGACGCCGGGCCCGCCGAAACCCCTCTCGCCAACGCTTATCTGGCTCACGAGTATGCTCGTAACACCGAGACCGGCGAGAACCCTCTTCAGCTGCATCACGATGCTCCTCGCCATCGCCGGCTTGTTGATGTAGAGGGTAGTGACGGAGTCTATCACCACCCTCCTGGCGCCGATATCCTTGATAGCCGTTCTCAGGACGTCTATGAACTCTCTGATATCCGTCAGGTCATGGACGATGTACCTCTCGTACTCCCTGCTCTTTCCCACGCCCGCGGTGAACGCGTCCACCATCGCAAACAGGCCCTCATCCTCGTACTTCCTCACGTCCCAGCCGAAGCCCGCCATGTTCCCCCGGACCTGAAGGGGGTGCTCCTCCAGTGCCACGTATATGCCGGGCTCGCCGTTCTGAATGCCGCTCCACAGAAACTGCTGTGAGAATATCGTCTTACCAGTCCCCGGACCGCCGCTCAGGAGAACGACGTTCCTCTCGGGGATTCCGCCGTGGAGAACCTCGTCCATCCCGGGGATGCCCGTCCTCACCCTCCCCACCATCGGGCATCACCCCCTTTAGTTACTTTTTGTTATCAATTAGTTCATGGGGGCAAGACCTTAAAAAAGTTACGGGGAATTAGGGAACTGTTCCGACTCAAGATTAGCCTCCCCTCCGTATTTTAATAAACAGAGCCGCAACAATTAGCAATGCAAGAACTGCCAGCACTGGTTCCCAATCTCCCCCCACAGACCGTGGCACCGTCCCGGTGGTTTCATGAGAGGCCGTTTCGGATGACGACGTGAGGGGAAGCCTTTCCCTCAGGGAAACATTAACCATGGTCACGTCACCAACGTGAAGGGAAACCATGAGAAAGACTTTCTCGTAACCTTCTTTTTCCACGGTCACGCTGTAGTTACCGGGTATCAGGGAGATGTTGCAGGGTGTGAGGCACCTCTTTTCGCCAACCGTGACGGTGGCACCCCCTGGCGACGTTAGGATTCTGAGGATAGGCCTCCGTACGAGCTGCAGTGAAATGTTCCGTAAATCCCCCGGGGACAGTAGAACGAGAGTGGAATTTGGAAGGTAGCCCCGAAGGGAGGCCGAAACGTTGTAAACACCGGGGGTCAGGTTCAGGGAGCAGGGAGAGGTGCACGTTCTGTTCCCGACCCTCACCTCCGCTCCCAACGGGACGGTGGTAACGTTGAGCTCAGCCGGCAGGGGGCTGAGGGTCAGGTTCAGCGAGACGCTTCCGTTGACCGGAACCGTCACGTTCTCCACAATCCCCCCGTAGCCCGGGAGGGAGGCGCTGACGGTGTACGTCCCGGCGGGAAGGGCCAGCCTGAGCGGACTCCTGCCGGAGAAAACCTTCCGATTTCCCGCAAAAATCGCCAGACTTGCGTTGGAGGGCCTCGTCGAGACTTTGAGGGTTCCCTTCTCCGGATGAACCGAAACCACCCGTGACAGTGCTGAGAGATCTGCGAAGACGGTGAGATTTTTCTCCGAAGCCACGACGCCGGAGACAAAGGGGTAGCCGTTAGCGCCGAGCGAGATGCTGTAAGAGCTCAATTCTGGAGTGAAGGGCAGGTAGAGCCTCATCGGGGTAAACCACTCCCCGAAAAGGTGAAAGTCGTTGACGTAAACGGTGGCGTTGGCCGGCTTCGAGAGGATTCTCACGGGGAGAGGAACCACGGCGTTCTCAACTGGCTGGCGGGAACAGCCCCCATAGGAGCTCCAGCCGCCCCCCTCCGCCGAAATTTTGACGAGGCAGTATTTTTTAACGCCCGCGTACTCAACCGCCACCGGCAGGCCGCTGGGAAGGAGGAGGTAGTCCCTCACGCGGCACGATGCGAAGAGAACCGTCTCCATCGGGACGGGCTTTGATGGCCCCATCGCCGAGTCCATACCCTCCCCGGCGGTCCAGTTTGGAGCCAACATACACGGTGTTTCCTCGGACTCCGGCGCGGGGACTTTTCTCCCATCTAAGAAAACGGTCGCGGTCGAGAATCCGCTCAGGGCCCCGTCCAGGAGAGGCTCGTCCACCCTCACAACGAGGGGCACGTCGCCAATGCTCAGGTTAAAGATTAGAGTGACGTTCCCGGCGGACAGCTCAACCGGCCACACCCCGGTGCTCAGGTTCAGCACGGTCGGAGCTGTCGCGTTTAAATCCCCAACCTTTACTTGACCGCTGAATTCAAAGAGCACCGGCGTTGGGGACGCGAACGGTACGAACAGCATGCTAAATAAGATTGAGAGCAGAAACAACCTCCTCAACGCTGCCATCGAGCTTCACCTTCCCTCCAGCTATAACAACCGCCCTGTCGGCGAACTCGACGAAGGGCTTCCATATGTGGGAAACTACAACCATTGAGATGCCCTCGGAGGCAAAGTGCCTCAGCAGACCGGCAATTTCGGGTATTGCGTCAAAGTCAAGGTTCGCAAGCGGCTCATCCAGCAGAACCAGCTCGGGGGTGCCCACAAAGGCTGAGGCTATGCTCAGGCGCTTCGCCATGCCAGCAGAGTAGGTTGAAATCCTCCTGTCGAGAAAGCCCCCAAGGGAGAAAGCCTCAACGATACCGGAGATTGAACCCCCGCGGATTTCGGCCAGGAACTCAAGCCACTCGCGGCCCGTCCTGTGCCTTGGTAGCGCCGGAGGGTCGAAGGAAACGCCGAACTTCGCCCTAACCCTCTCATCTGCCCACGGGTCTCCGCCGAACACCCTGACGGTTCCGGCCGTCGGCCTGTAAGTTCCGGCGCAGAGGTTAAGAAAAGTGCTCTTGCCCCCACCGTTGGGTCCGAGGATTAGGGTTACGCCCTCGCCGATTCCAACGCTCACCGAGTCGAGCGCGGTTACGTGGCCGAAGCGCTTCGTGAGGTGCTCTGCACGGATTATCATCTCCTCACCCCCAGGAGGGCGAATAGGAGCGCCGAGGTGCCGCCTACGAGGTACTCAATTGAGAGGGCCCTCGAAGACGGGTAGCTCCCCCGGCCGGAGATTGCCACGGAAGCAGGTGCCTCCGAGGATACCACGACACAGTAGGGGCCCGAGTGGTTGAGCGTTACGATTGCTCCTCCAGAACCGAAGAGCGTGGAGGAGTAGAGGACTCTGCCCTCCACCGGGTCGTAGAAGGTTACGGAGTAGTTGCCCTGCCCGTTCATGTTGAGAACGAGAACCCTCGCCGACGGGACGACCGAGCAGGAGGTTCCAACTGCGAAGTCCGAGTAGGGCTTGGAGAGCTCGGCGTGCTGAACAGCGAAAGCCACCAGCGTGAAGGCCGCGACGAGGAAGAGGATGAGCCTGATGAGCCTCACCTCACGTCCCTCCTTTCAGCGAGGTAAAGAGTCAGGGCAATGAGGAAAAGGGGGAGAAGAACGCAGGGGAGGAAAGCGGACGAGAGGAGTTCCATGGACCATCCGGAAGGAGAAACGCCTGAAGTGTAGGCGTGGAATATCGCCGAGTTGAGAACCGCCGGGGGCAACGAAGAGACTCCGAACGAGTGGGGCAGGTAGAGAACCGAGAGCCCGACCATCACCGAGACGAAGGTGTTGGGGGAACCCATGGCAACAAGGGAGGAAACCGCGACCACGTAGAGAACGGCCAGTGTCCAGTAAAGCAGGTATAAGGGAAGGAGGCCCTTTGAGAGGAAGGCCGTGAGAAAGAAGTTTCCTGTGTCGCCGAAGATGTAAAGAACGGTCAGAAGGAACGGGACGAAAGATGCAACGAAGAGCATTATGAAAACGGCTAAAACCTTGGAGAGAACAAGCCTCTTTCTCCCTACGGGGAGGGAGTAGAGCGAGAGGGCGAAGCGCGTGTCCCTGTCGTTCCGCAGGACGAGCGATGCCAGGAGAACCGCCGTCAGCATGAAGGCGGTGTAAACTTCGTCCGAGAGAAGGGGAACGCTGATGCCCATGGCTCTCCAAGAGAAAGCCCTTATGAAGTCCTCGCTCGGCGGGGACACCATAAAGTGATTTGAGACCCGAATTCCCCTGAGGAAGAGGGAAGTTCCGATGAGCAGGAAGCCAAAGGCGAAGACGGCTAAGTTGAGCGGGTCTTCAAGCTCCCAGCAGAGGATTTTCATCGAACCCACCTCCAAAGGTCCCTGATGCCAACCGCGATGGCTATGAGGACGGAGAGGGCAAAGTAGTACACGAGGGGACTGCCGGGCCTCTCGAAGGGGCCCTCATCCCGAAACTCCACGTTGGTCGCGTAGAGGTTCCAGCCCTGAAGCCAGCGTTTCTTAGAGTTCTCGGCGAGGAGTTTGCGGAGGGCCCGCGAGGCGTTCACGTCCTCTATCGTGGAGCTAACCACACCCATGAGAACGAGTTCGGGAGGGGTTGAGAACATGTCGGACGCTATCATCAGGCCGGTAGAGGGGTCGTAGAGGGCCGAGAAGCCCGTGCCCCCTGAGAAGCTGTAGTCCGGGCCGTGGAGGTTGAACCTCACCACGTCAGATTCGAGGTAGATGAACGGCGGATGAAAGGCGCGCAGGTGCGTCAGGACTTCAAAGTCCCTGTAACGGGAGTAGCTCAGGTTTTTGACTCCCATCACCCAGTTTCCACCTTCCGGAACCGTGACGTTCAGGAGGACGGCGCCGGGGCCCGGCGGATTGGAGGGGTCTACGAAGAAGCTCGGCCTGCCAACGGGCGTGCCGTTTATAACGTAGGCGCCGGTCCTCAAGTCAAGGGTGAGAACCTCGGAAAGCACGAGCACGCTCGCGTTCGCGAGGTCGGGCCTTTCAATCGCCACATCGTGGAGCTCAAGCCTGACGAGGATTTTGGCCGTGTTGTTGTCCACGGAGAGGACCCTGAAGGTGAGGTAGGAGGTTCCGGTCGGCCAGAGAGGGGTAACGTAGTTCTCGTCCCGCGAGACGTTCCGTCCCTCCGCCTTAACAAGGTAGGGATAGAGCGCCTCGAAGGAGCGCTCGTTGAGCATGTCGAGCTTGACCATGACGCTGTTCGTCCCGAACCTCGCGTCCTTCGGAACGATGACCGCGTAGGTAACGTAGGTTCCGGGTTCAAGCCAGGTTGGCGTGGCCGATACTGCGGTAGCCCCCAAATAAAAAATCAAAACATAAAAGGTTAGCATTATTTTACCCCGCACGCGACGTCACCCAAGTCAGTGCTTGTAGAAGTGGGGGATTAACGCGAAAGCCTCTCCTGGATCGCCGTTATACCTCTCGTAGGGTATCTTTGTGAAGGAGACTCGGGCCCCAGTATATCTCTGCACCTTGGACCTGTCCACCTTGACACCAGACCAGTACGCAACATGTTTCACGGTTGAAGTGTCGACGGTTATTCTTCCGTCGCAGATGTTCAGCCATCCAGAGACGCCGGCCCAGACCCACTCATCCTGGCTCCACTGAGGGGTATCCGCATCGTGGTCGTACATTCTCCAGCATCCAGACGACGGGATGACGGTCTTTGAGGTCCACGCGGACACGCTGGCTATGGAAACTAAACTCACGAGACAGAGGAGCAAGCTTAGTTTTACGAGCTTTTTCGTACGTACCACCCCCATCGAAGGTTTTCATTATTACAATGTCATTAAAATATATAAAGTTTTTCATTAAACAAAAGTATTTTACTAAAGAAGAACATAATAAGGAGGTGATAAATTATTGATTGTAGACAGAATAACCCGCCAGCGTACTCAAAGGCCTCGGAACGTTGGAGTGGCGCCCAACACCAAAAAAGGAACGATAAGGATGACGGGACTTAAAACGACCAACGGCTATGCCATAGTTGTGACGTTGAAATGAGTTCATCCATTTTTTCAATTTTAGTCTTCTTTTCTCTACACAACCCCCTAACCGGTTAAGGAAGGTTGTTGAATCAGCGCTTCCTCCTCAGAAACTCTCCTATGTCGGTAACGTTCAGAATGAACTTCCTCCCGCTTTTGGGGTTTATCCTGCCGATACCAAGAATAATCCCGTTCTCGTCGTAGATCACCAGCTTCTTCGTCCCCTGCCAGTCGTACCTCCTCACGCCGCTCCTGGGCACGTCCTTACCGGTCGTGAAGAGGAATCCCGCCTTGGGTGTTAGAACGGCATAGTTCTTCATAACGTCGACGAAGTAGAAGAACTCGACGTTGGGATAGAACTTCTCGACCAGGTTTTTGTCCACCTTTATCGTGCCCACAAAGGTTCCGTAGGCGTAGGGTTTGAGGGGCATCCCCTCAATCTCGGCCCAGACCGTTTCATTTACCGCGTAGACGTCGCGGAATTTCCCCTCAACCACGGCAAAGAAGTGGTGCCTGAGCTCGCCGTACTTCTCGGCCTCGCGGAGGATTAAATCATATTCCCACGAGGAAGCGCGTCTGTACCTGAGTTTCCTCTCCATGATTCCAGCCTCGATACCGAGCTTAAAAGCTTAGCCCGTCCCGTTCGGAGGACTGACGTTTTCAGGGTAGGCTACAATAACGGTGGCGTTTTCGGGGATTTCCCCTATGTGGACGTGGGCGTAGTAGTCCTCGACGACCCACTGAGCCAGGGAAGCACTAACAACGGCCGATATGGCTAGGAGAACCATCGCCACAATGGATAGCGCCCTGCTGGTTTCAACGCCCTTGAAGAGGAGAACGATCCCGATCAGGGAGAGAACGAGCCAGAGGGCAAAGATAATCAACAACATGGGAGTTTCGTAAGTTCCATCCACGAGAACCAGGGCCGAACCGACGGAACCGATCCCAAAATATGCCGCCCCAAACTGTTTCCCCCTGCGAGCGCTGAGGAAGGACAGAGCGTAGAGTGAGAGGACTCCGGTCGCGAAGTAACCGAGCACGAGAAGGGGAAGGGCCCATGCAATGTACCCGAAAAGTCCGTGGGGAACCAGGACGGAGAACATAAGGGAGGGAAAGCCATAGAAAACTAGGTTGAGCACCGCCTGAATAATGAAGCAGAGGGGAAGCGCGTAACTCGCAATCCGGTTCATAATGCAAATTTTAGACTCGGGGTATATTTACCTTTCGAGTTCGTCGAGCAACTTCACAAAGCCGTCCATGTCCGTTCTCTCGAACTCCCTCTCGAACCGGAGGCCGAGCTCCGCTATCTCCTCGGGGGTTATCGTCGTTTCCGGCTCCTCAGCGTTTATTCCCGGGCAGCTATCGTCGTAGTAGAGCCACAGCCTCTGACCCATGTACTCAAAGGGCATCTCTCCATCAACACCGAGGGGCTTGCGGGAGACCATGAATGGATAGATGCGGCAGATTATCGGGTTCGCATCGTGAACACGGCACTTTCCGGTCTCCGGGTCGTGGAAGACGCAGCCCAGGTCCCACTCCCTCACCGCGAGGACGAAGCGTATTTTGTTTCCCTCAACGGAGAACGTCACGAAGTCCTGGGGGTCATGACCAGCCCTCGCTATCCTCTCTATATCATCCAGAGTTAGATAGATGTGCCTCCCCCTGCAGCAGTCTAGGCAGTAGAGACACCTGAAGGGTACCGGCTCCGTGAAAGGCCTCGGTTTGAACCTCATAGAAATACGTTCAAAAAACCGGTTAAAAATGCACCGGATGCTTCCGAAAACTATTCGACGAAATGTTTTTATGAGTTTGAAGTGTACACCATATTTGCAAAAAAGAGTTTTGGAGGTAATACCCATGGATGAGATTAAAGAACCCGCCGGGGATGAGGAGAAGGAGCCAATGACCCCTGCGGAATACAGGGAGGAGATGGCCAGGAAGCAGGTGGCCAGCCTGATGGCGCACTGGCAGTGGTACCTGGTTCTGGGAATCGTTCTGCTCGTTCTCGGTATCGTCGGTCTCGGCATACTGCCGTTCCTGACCTCCTCCCCGCCTTGAGGGCGAGGGTTCTAACGAATTAACCCCTCACCATTGGAGGGAAGGTTTGAGGGGTCTCATTCAAACCCACTAAAAAGTGGGTTTCCAACCCCTCTGGCCCGGTCTTAGGCCAATTACCCCTCCCTTGGGCAAGCAAACCGCCCAAGTTCGGGGTTATGGTTTCCAAAACCTTCTTCAAAATGTTAAACGCTCCAACAAGGTCAGCATTCATAACAACGCCCTCCCTGTGGCACTTGAATAAACCCCTAACAAAACGAGCATTAGGATGGCGTTGGCCATAGAGAGGGCAAACTTGCGAAGTAAAAGCCTCATCTACCACAACAACACGAATACCATACTCTTCCGCAACCTCGGTTAAGCGTTTAATCACGTAATTAAACCTCCACACGTGGGAAAGGATAAAGTTCTGCTTGCTACCCTTGTCAGAATTTCTTGCAATACCATTCGGGTAACCCACAATAATCCTCGAAACACCGAGGTCGTAAAGTTTTTTCACTGTTCTTCTTACCGCCGTGTTAATGTAATGCCTTGCTTGGAGTTTAGCCCTCTCGTGCATTCTTTTGAGTTTTCTACTCGTTTTAGCTCCACTCTTGTTGAGTTTTGATTGGTATTCGGCAATCTTCCTCCGCCAGTAAAAATCAATGCTCTTTAACGGTCTTCCATTGACCAGAAAGCTTTCCCCATTCTCAACGTAGACCGCCATTAAATTGTTCACTCCCAAGTCTATTCCCGCCGAGAGACTTCCCTTTGGAGTTCTTGGGAGTGAAACCCACCCGCCATTTTCGAGTTTCTCACTAACCGTGAAGCTCACGTGAGCATACCACTTCCGCTTTACCGGATCGTAGGTTATTTCCAACCGCCCTTGCTTGCCCTTCAGGTGTATTCTGCCCTTAAACTGGATTTTGAGTTTCCCAAACTTGCCGAGACGTCTCAATTCAATAACGTTCCCATTAATCCGATACTGGTCGTTTCTCAGGGGATTACGAAGAGTTTTCTGCCGTTCTTTTCCCTGACGAATTTTGGTGGTCTTGGTTTGAACCATTCTGGTAATTCATCACTCTTTTTCTTCCGATTGAGGGTGAAGAAACTTCGCCACGCTTCTGCATTCTTTCGAGCTAATTGTTGAACTGTTGAGCCGCCAATCCAGTTTTTGAACTCGTGATAGGCTTCTTTTTCAGTTGTTGAAAAGTCTATTTTGCCAAATTTTTTAAACTGTTTGAGCCTCCGGTAGTTGAGCTTGTTCCAGACTATTGCTGAAGCGTGAGCTAACTCGAAGAGGACTTTCTCCTGTTCTTTGCTCGGTTGTAGTTTTACCGTTACTGCTCGCTTCATTTCAAAGTATGGTACGGGTTTTATGCTTTAAAAGAGTGTTGCTTTCCTCGTTGAGGGCCAATTTATCAAACACTGCACCCCGCCCTAAAGGACGAGGCTTGTGAGAAGAGAAAAGTCATAGGCCTCTTTGTGGCGATTGAGCTTATAGTCGCCGGTGCGAGCTTTATAGCGCTGTCCCTCGGGGCAAGGTCCGCGAAGAAGGAACCAGAGGCTCAGGCATGAGCCAGGGGAAAGCGAAAGGAGGGAAAAACTTTCCTTTGCCCCCTCTTTGATGTCACTTCTTTGGATAGGCCGCCTTAAAGGCCCCCCAGTCGGACTTCGGGCCGTAGGTGACGGTGAAGTTAACCATCTCGTAGTTCTCTGGAACATCGTCAGGTTTGTAGAGTATCAGGTGGTAGGAGCCGTCGAGGTACCAGTATGAGCCGGGGGGTATGCGGAAGGTGTACCTGGATATAGTGACCTTTCTAACACATTCTGCCTTTCTAACATAAGCGGTCCCGCTCCAAACGACCACGTCCATGCACCAGCCGGGGGTCTTGAGCTCAAGAACCACGTAGTCCCCGTAGTCCTCGTCGCCCTTCAGAACCAGGTTGTTGTACAGATCGACGGCGTTCTCCCATTCCATGCCGCCGAACGTTATGTTCTTCATGAGCAGCAGCTGCCCCTTGGGCGAGGCAACGCCGTACGGCACCGGGTTGTAGGATATTATCGGGTAGTACACGATGTAGAATATCACCAGGCCAAAGAGTACCGCCACGGAGAGGGCCTTGAGGCGGAAGGCAGTTTCATAGGAGAGTTTCATGAGAACACCTCACGAGCTTTTAAAGGACACTTTGAAGGCTCCCCAATCCCTTTCTCCCCCGTAGGTCACGGTGAAGTTGACGAGCTCATATCTCCTAACCGGGCCGTTCTTGTGGAAAACAATGACGTATCCCGGCTCCAGGCTCCAGCGGGCCATCTCCTTGGCCTCGTGGATTGGAACCCTGTTGAAGGCGTACTTGCTCAGCTGGAGTTCCCTCGCACACTCGTACTTCCTCACCCACCCGTTGGCCGAGCCTCCCCAGACCCACAGATCAGCGCACCACTGCGGTGTGGACACGGTAATCGTCAGGGTTTCGTCCAGCTCATCACTTCCCCCCAGGACGAGGGCGTTGTTCTTGGCGGTGAACGGAACGGCGTTCGTGTAGTTGATCCCTGCAACGGAGAAGTTCTGGGCGAGCAGTATCTGGCCCCGGGGGGACTCAACTTTAAACGGGTCAACCTGGTGGGAGATGATGGGATAATAGACTATCATGAATATAGCTATTCCAAAGATGAGGGCCAGGATGAGAACCTTCACCCTGAAGGTTGTCTCGTACGATAATCGGGGTTTACCATCCTTCTCCATTCAGACACACCCCAGTCCATGCTTGTTCAGCGGTGCTTAAAAGGTTTACTGAACTGAAAATGTTTTATCTTGTCCCTGCGGAGGAACACTAAAGCAAAACCAACGCATCACAAAGACAACGTACGAAATAAGTATTGTTTACCTTAACCTATCCAAACCAAAACGCTTATATTAAAGTGAGCTTCCTACTATGTTGGGTGATTAAGATGAACATAATCGAAACTGAAAACCTCACGAAAGTTTATGACGGCATTGCCGCCGTGGATCGCCTAAACCTAACCGTGAAAAAAGGGACCGTCTACGGATTTCTGGGACCAAACGGAGCGGGCAAAACAACGACGATACTTCTTCTCCTGGGCCTCATTCAGCCAACGGAGGGCAGGGCCTACGTGGCAGGGATAGACGTTCAGGAAAAGCCGGTGGAGGTCAAAAGGATAAGCGGGTTCATGCCCGCGGAGGGCGGACTCTACCCCAATCTGACGGCCTTCGATAACCTCATGTACATATCCAAATTCTACAGGATTCCCAAAGAAGATGCCAAGAAGAGGGCAAAGGAACTGCTCGAGCTCGTGGGACTCGAAGACGCCGCGGACAGAAAGGTGGGGGGATTCTCCACCGGTATGAAGCAGCGCCTTCTGCTGGCCCAGGCCCTCCTGAACGACCCGGAGGTTCTCTTCCTCGATGAACCGACCAACGGTCTTGACCCCCGGGGAGCGGTGGAAATGAGGGAACTGATACGCAGATTGAAGAAAGATGGAAAAACGGTGTTCTTCTCGTCCCACATCCTCCCCGAGGTCGAGGAGGTAAGCGATGAGATAGGGATAATATCCGGGGGAAAACTCCTCATAAGCGGCAGCCAGGAGGAGATAAAGCGGAAATTCATTGAGGGGAGGGTCTTTATAACGGTGGAAACAAAGCAGCCGCTCGCTCTTAATGACCTGAACACAGAAGTGATAGAGTGGCGCAAAGCGGGAAGCAACAGACTGACCGTCTACGCATCCCGGGACATCAGAGAGGAGCTGGTGGAGGAACTAACGGACATGGGCTACACCGTCATCGATGTTCACCTGCATGAACCAACGCTGGAGGAGGTATTCCTCGAGCTGGTTTACGGGAGGGAGGACGAATGATAGGGGCAATAGCGAGCAAGGAGTTCCGTGACTATATGACCAGCAGGCGGTTTCTGGTTCTGTTCGGGTTTCTGCTTCTCATAACCCTGCTCGCACTGGCACAGGTAAAAACGGGCATAATGTCCTGGAGGGGCATGGAAGGGGAAAGTCCAAAGGTCTACGAAGTCATGTGGGGGGTCACATACTACCTTGGACTCATCGGGGGAATATTCGCCCTCGCGCTCGGTTTTGACGCGATAACCCGTGAGAGGGAGAACAGGACTCTCAAGGTCCTCATGGGCCATCCTGTCTACAGGGATCAGGTGATACTGGGAAAACTCCTCGGGGGAGCCATGACACTGGCGGTAGCGGTGGTGATAACGTTCCTCGTCGTTCTGGGAACGCTGATGTGGATGGGGGTCACTGTGGACGGCACTTCAATCACCAGACTGGCGGTGTACTTCTTTTTCGCCTACCTGTACCTGCTGGTGTTCTTCGGGATAGCCGTTGCGTTCTCGGCACACTCCAAGTCCAGCGGCAGCGCCCTGATGTACGCCCTGGTTCTCTTCCTGGCCGTCACGGTGGTGTTTGAAGCCGTGGCGCCAATCGTGGCAGATCACGTGGCGGGACCACAGCCCCAGCCACCCGAGGGGGCTTTCATGGACTACTCCGAGAACGTGACCATCGAGGAGCTGCAGGCGTATGAAAAGCTGTGGGAGGAGTACGACGAACAGATACAGGAGTGGAGCAAGAAATACTTTGACACCCTCGAAACGGTCAGCAGCCTGTCCCCAAGGGCGGACTTCCAGCAGATAGCGCAGTATGTCCTTAACCCGCACGCACAATCCTGGGAGGACGCGATGTATTCCGCCGGAATGGAGGGCCCAGAACAGCCGACGTACAGCCTGACCGAGAGCCTGTCCTTCGCCAAGAGGGAAATCGTCTTCCTGCTGGCGTATCTGATAATAGGATTTGTCGCGGCATATCTTGGATTCGTACGGGCGGAAATAAGGTGATGGAGATGAAGAAGGCCCTCACGGCAGTCATTTTTTTCCTCCTTCTGGCCGTACCCGCGGCATCCGCTGAAACCATCAGCCTAACCCTTCGCGTGGGGCAGAGCGTGACGGTCAACGGGATTCCCATAGAGTTCGCGGACTTTTCAGGCGATGGGAGAGCCGCCTTCAGGATAAACGGAACCACGTACGTTCTCCTATTCGGGGACACCGTGAAGGTTACGGAAGGCCTGAACATGACGGTGGGCAGCCTTAAGCCGGAGGAGGGTGAGGTTCATATCATACTCTCCGGAGACAGCGTTAGCGTGGAAAGCCTTCCCGGCAGCATAGCACTGGAAACCCAGTTCCCCAGCAAGGTAGCCAAACCCGGGGAACAGGTGACCTTCTCGGTGACGGTGAGGAACAACGGAGGAGACGCGTTCGTCCCCCTCTCCGTGGAAGTCCCTTCCGGATGGGGAGCCAGGATAACGGAGGGGAGTTCTGAAATCACCGGCATTTACCTGCGGCACGGAGAGAGTGCCCAGGTTCTCGTGGCCATTGAAACGTCCACGAAAACGGGCAGGTTTGATGTTCTCCTCCACGCCGGTGAAAGCCAGCTGAAGCTCACCGTCACGGTAAAGGAGGGAGGCGTCGGAATCCAGTGTGATTATCCGGTGAAGGAAGTGGAAGCCGGGGAGAGTGTATCATTCCAGCTCCGTCTGAGTTCTCCATCGCCCACAGTGGTCTCCCTGAGTGCAGAGATTCCAGAGAAATGGAGCGCAAAGTTCCTCGCGGGGGGAGAGCCGGTACGTGCGGTGAGGGTCTCCGGTGAGAGCACCGTGAGGCTGGTCATAGGCGTTCCCAGCGATACCCCAGTGGGCATGTACAACGTTACGGTGAAGGCTGGGAATGCTGAGGAGACGCTTGGGGTCTACGTGAACAGAACCCACGCCGGTGAAAACGGCACACTGTCGGTCAGGGTCACGGATGAGGACTCGGGAACCTACGTGGCCGGTGCCAGGGTGGAGCTCATTCAGGACGGGAAGACTGTGACGGAAGCAAAGACACTTTCCGATGGAACCGCCTCAATCGAAGCTCCAGAGGGGCACTACACCGTGAGGGTCTCGAAGGAATCCTACCGCGACGTTGAGAGGAGTGTCGAGATAAAGGCAGGCAGGAAAAAGGAACTCCAGGTAAGAATGCGCAGACTGCCTTACTACATGGACATCAGTGTTCCCGAGCCGTCGAAGAGCCAGGTTCTCGGAAGGGTCTTCACCTACGAAGTGATCCTGAGAAATCTCGGAAGGGAGGACGATACGTACTCACTGAGCCTGAGCGTACCGCAAGACTGGGGCGGAATGGTGGTGGAGGACCCATCATCGCACACTGGGATAACCAGCGCATACGTCAGGTCAGGGGAGGAGAAAAAACTTTACGTGCTCCTGATACCCCCGGACACGGCGGAACTCGGAACGTACCGCTCGACCCTCCGGGTGGCCTCAGCGGGGAGCGGTGAAGAGCGGGAGATAAACCTCACCGCAAGACTGACCGGCAGCTACGGACTGACGGTGACTCTAGAACGGTACAGCTTGAAGGTGAACGCTGGAGACGAGGCGAAGACCACGGTCAGGGTGTATAACACGGGCACCAGCCCGCTGACCAATGTCGGGCTGGAGGTCAAGGCTCCCAAGGGATGGAACGTAAAGGTGGAGCCGCGGAAAGTGCCATCTCTGGAAAGGGACGACGAAGTAGAGTTCACAATTGAGGTGGCGGTTCCCGAGAACGTGGATGCCGGGGACTATCTCATCACCCTCAACGCCATCAGCGACCAGAAAACTAAGGAGACCAGCATCAGGGTTACCGTGAGCAAAGGAAGCGGTCAGACGTACCTGGGGCTGGCCATAATCCTCGGAGCGCTCCTGGTACTGGGGCTCCTGCTGAGGAGATACGGAAGGCGCTGATCTCCCTTTCCATTTCTACGTGTTCAGGTGCCCGTCGAAGTGGCCTCCCGTCTCAAAGTCCGCGTAGCCCCTATCGAGCCTCTTCGCCACGTAGGGCCCGTTCTTCCGGTAGCCGAACTTCCTGTAGTAGTTCCTGACGCCGACCCCGCTTATGACAAGCATCTTCTTCACGTCGAACTCCTCGCGGGCAATCCTCTCGGCCTCCGCCAACAACTCCCTTCCGTAGCCTCTGTGCTGCCACTCGTACTTCGGCTTTCCGCCTATCGGCACGAGCGGGCCGTACACGTGGAGCTCTCTGACTATAGAGGAGGGACAGCAGTTTATCTCCTTCCTGTGGGCCTTTTCACTCGGAATCCTGAGGCGGATGAAGCCGATAAGAACATCGTTCTTTGTGTCCTCGAAGCTCAGGAATATCTCCCTTCCCCCGGCGGCTTCGTAGTCCTCGCGGAGGAGTTCGATGTGTTCGATCTCGGGCTGAACCCCGAACTTCTCCATCATGTGGCCGACTTCTCTAAACCTGATCTCCCTCGGTCTTATGCCCCTCTTCACGAGCTCGTTGAAGACGAGCTGGCCGAGGTTGGAGTGTTTCACCCCGTCAACGATGAGCTGGACGGGTATGTCGCGCTGGATTCTCATGACGCGAACCCACTTGGGGAAGAGCTTGTAGGCCTCGACGAGAAGCTCAACGGCCTCCTCCGTGCGGTAGGGGCGGTATTTACCCTCCTTCCACCAGCGGTAGAGCGGTGCATCGGCGGTAACCAGGGTGGGGTACACCTTCAGCATGTCCGGGCGGAAGCGGGGATCCTCGAAGATGGCGCGGAAGGTGTAGAGGTCCCTCTCGAAGTTGCTTCCCGGCAGGCCGGGCATTATGTGGTAGTTGATTTTAAGTCCCGCATCGCGGAGGAGCTGCGTGGATTTAACTATCTCCTCAACTCCGTGCCCGCGCTTGGTTCTCTCGTGGATGAAGTTGAATATCGTCTGCACTCCAAGCTCAACCCTCGTCGTCCCGAGCTTCAGCATTCTGTCTATGTGCCTCTCGAAGGCCCAGTCCGGGCGGGTTTCGATGGTTAAACCAACCATCCTGACTTTGGCCCTCTCGTTCTTCCTCTGCTCGTCTTCGAGGTAGTAGTAGGGCTTTGCGTGTGTTTTCTGCCACGCCTCCTTGAACTTCGGATCCTCGTCAAGGACGGACTCGTCTTTCTTCACAATCAACCTTATCAGCTTCTCCTCGAGGTTTTCGATGTCCCTGAAGTATGGAAAGTCGTTCATCGCCTTGAAGGCGCACTTGACGAACCACTCCTGGTAGTCCAGATCAACGGCCGGGAAGGTGCCACCCTGGATTATGACCTCCACCTTGTCCACGTCGTGCCCTATGTCTGTGAGCTGCTTAAGGCGACGCATCATGATGATGTAGGGATGATAGGCGCTCTGAACGGCCCTCAGGGCGGAGGGTTCCTTTCCCGTGTAGCTCTGGGGAGAGCCGACGCTGGGCCCTCCTGGGCAGTAGATGCAGCGCCCGTGCGGACACGGAAAGGGCTTGGTCATCATGGCGACTACAGCGACGCCGCTTATCGTTCTCGTCGGCTTTCTCTTGAGCAGGTCCCTGAACTCCTCGCGCCTCTCCTCTGGGATGGCCTTAAGGATGTCCGAGTTACCGGGAATCTTTGATAGATGATACTTCCTGGATACGACTATTTTATACCTGTTGAGCTCCTCACGGCCCTTTATCTCGCCGTTCATGACGGCCCTCGCGAGCTCCTCAACGGCCTTTCGGAACTTCTCGCCCATCTCAACACCTCTCTGCTGGAGTTGAGGCTCGGTTTTAAAAGGGTTTGCCGTTGCCATTTCAAGACTTTGGGGAAACATCAGGGAGAAGACCCAAGAACCTCGCAAGGGAAATAACGGTCATAATTATCCCCGTTTCAACTTCAAAGAATGCAACAGTCTTAATGATGGATAGAGCGGTACCCGGGGCTATCTCAGAACTTATTGATGGGTCGAATGTCGTCATGCAGAGTGCACTCCCCATGAAGTAGAACGCCGGACCATGGGTTAGGGCCCCGTTATTTAAGATGGCGATGCCCATGTATACGACGGCATACCACGCTATGATTTCCAAGAGATTGTGAAGAAGTAGTATAACCGTCCGGATGGGAGACTTTATCGAGTACTCCTTTCCAGCGCGATAGGCCCGGTATGGATCGAAGAGAAGAACGTTCACCTGATACACAATCACCTCAAAGATTCGGATCGAACCGTATACAATGAAAGAATAGACAACCCAGCGAGAGGGGATGAGATATAGAACAAGAATTCCCAAAATTGACAGTACGGTGTTGGCGAGCACCCATTTATCAACGAAATCATGGGTAACCTTTCCTCGAAGATAGAAACGCTTAACCAGGTAAAACCAGGATATCTTTGACAGTGCCCTAAAAATTCTCTCCCAAAGGTCAACAATGAAACTCCCTTCCCACACGATGGCACGAAGACTAAGAACTCTTAAATACTTTCCGAGACCACACCATGCGGAAGGTTTATATTCACTTAGTGAATAATTCAGTTGGTGAATAGAATGCGCTTTGTGGACAGGGAGCGCGAGATGAACGTCCTTCAGAGGGCCAGGGAACGCTCCCGGAAAAGGCTCTACAGCGTTGCCATCTACGGGCTCAGGAGGGTTGGAAAAACAAGGATTCTCCGGGAATTCTTGAGTGAAAACGACCTCTACTTCTTCGTGAACCGGGGCAAAAGCTCCACCTCGCTCTTGAGGGAGTACTCAGAAATCCTCAGGGAAAAAGGCATTCTTTCCAAGAGGGAAGAACTCAAAAGCTGGGACGACCTCTTCGAGGTTCTCTTTGAGCGGTTTAATGGTGCGGTAGCTTTCGATGAATTTCAAGACTTTCGCTTCGTCGAACCCTCCGTTTACCCGGCGCTCCAGCGGTTCATGGACGAGAACGAGGAAAAGCCAATACTCCTCATATTCACGGGCTCAACGATTGGGATGGTTGAGCGACTCTTCAAAGACTCCAAAGAGCCCTTCTACGGAAGGATAAAGAGGGAACTCCGCCTCGAACCCCTCGACATCATGGGAAGCTACGGGATGGCGAGAGAGGTTGAGATAGAAAGCCTCGACGACTTCTTCACGCTCTACTCCATCTTCGGGGGCTTTCCACGATATTGGGTGGCCATTGAAGATGAGGGGATTGAGGGCGAGAAAGCTGAGAGAATTATTGATGAGCTTATTTTCAGCTATTCGGCGCCCCTCGAAGAAGAAGTTCCGAGAATACTCTCACTGGTGTTTGGAAAGCGCTCAGGGATTTACTACGACATCCTTGAAGCGATAGCTAACGGCTCAACTTCGCCCAGCGAGATTGCCGGCTACCTGAACAGGAAGGAAACCTCGATAACGAGACAGCTTCACGAGCTCGTGAACTACTTCCGCCTGGTCGATTACGACAGGGCAGTCCTGGGAAAAGGGAGCGTCCTCTACATAAATCATCCCTTCCTAAACTTCTGGTTCCGATTTATACAGCCGAGGCTGAGCGAGTACGAACTAAACCGGGAAAAGCTATGGGAAGACGTTAAAGGGAGCCTCCCCGATTACGTGGGTAAACGGTTCGATTTCGCCTGCAGGGGACTCCTAAGGCTGGCTGGCGAAAGAGGGCTTCTCCCAATTGAGGTTTCGAGGATTGGAAGGCACTGGGGTCATTACAGGGAGGGGGGAAAGAGAAAAGTCTACGAGATTGACATCGTAGCCCTTGACCCCGAAGGAAAAAGGGCCATCTTCGGCGAGTGTAAGTGGAGAAAAAAGGCCATAAACGCTGAAAAGCTCCTCCAGGAGCTCAGAAGAAAAGTCGAACTAACGGGCTGGAGGGGAGAGGTTTATTACCTCCTAATCGCGAGGAAGTTTAGAAACGTTCCGGAAAACGTTATACCCCTCGATGAGAATGGGATAAAAAACCTGCTGGAGGGTGAAGGATGAACCGCGACGAGCTCGTTGCCTTCCTCGACGAGTACCTGCAGATTTCGGCTTATCCAGACAAGTCGAGCAACGGCCTCCAGGTGGAGGGAAAGGCGGAGGTCGAAAGGGTCGCCTTTGCAGTTGATACAACACTAAGAACGATCGAGAGGGCCGCAAAGGCCGGGGCCGACATGATGGTGGTCCACCACGGCATGATATGGGGTGGTCTCGGCTACATCACCGGGATACACTACAGACGCCTGAAGGCCCTCATGGAGAGCGGGATAAACCTCTACGCCGCCCACCTGCCCCTCGACGCCCACCCCGAGGTGGGCAACAACGTCGAGCTGCTCCGCCTTCTTGGCATTGAGCCCCGGGGACCCTTCGGCGAGTACAGGGGGCTGAGCGTGGGCTTCTATGGGGAGTTCACTGAGCCGCAGCCGATCGAGAAGGTGGCGCAGACAATCGCCGAGAAGCTCGGAACGACCGTGAAGACCTACGGGTTCGGGGCGAGGGAGATAAAAACGGTCGGTGCCGTGAGCGGCGCCGGGGCCTTCGCCCTGGAGGAGGCCCACAGAAAGGGCATAGACCTCCTCATAACAGGTGAATTCACGCATGCAGATTACCTGACGGCCATCGATCTGCCCCAGAGCGTCCTCGTCGCAGGCCACTACAAGACGGAAACTCTCGGAGTTAGGGCCCTGATGCAGGTCCTCAGAGAAAAGTTTGACGTGGAGGTTCTCTTCATAGACGAGCCGACGGGGCTTTGAAACCGACACGTTTCATTTTATCATCGTAAACACCTACACAAAAGTGTTAATAACCTTCCGGGAGAGTCTTATGGAGGGGGATACTCGTGAACAAGGTACTGGTAATCATGGCGGTCATCACCATAGCCCTGGTGGCCTACGCGTTCCACACCGCCCAGATACCACCCGCCAGTATAGAGTACAAGGAGGTATTTTACATTGACAACCAGAGTGTCACATTCGTAACGAAGGACGGCGTCGGATTGTTCACCATGAGAATAGAGCCCCACGTGGACTCCTTTGAGCTGAAGATAGCGTTTCCCAAGGGAACCTCGTACCTAGTGCGCTACGGAGATATGAGCTACAGGGGCAGCGACGAATTCAGGATCCAGGTCGAGAAGGAGGGCCTCCCCGGTGAAGTTTACGTACAGTTCCAGCTCCCACCGGAACTTACCAAAGAGATAGTTTACCAGAAGGGCCAGGCCGAAATACTGATAACCGGCGACAAGATACCCATGTGGCATGCGGAGGACGTCATATACATCAAGTACCGCAAGGAGAGCAAGTCCTGAGCCTTGAAATTGCCTCCTCTTCTCCCATTATCCTGAGGGTCAGCCCGAGCTCCTCAGCGTACCCCCGAACCCATCCAGGGCTGCCGTGGAAGGGTGTGACAACCCAAAGCTCCGGGAAACCCGCCCGGTGGGCCTTAACAACGTCGTAGAGGAGCCTTTGAGGGAACCACTTAAAGGAAGCTTCAAGCTCTATCGCGAGGAGCTTTCGCCCATCCCGAAGGATCGCGATGTCTATCCTCGTGCCGTCGGGCGTTCTGTATTCGGGAACCGCATTCAAACCGAGCTCATCGGCGAGCGCGACGATTTGACGTGTCAGGGTTTTGACCTTGATGCAAATCACTCCCCTGATGGAAGAAGGGAAGAAAGAACTGGGCTCAGCCGAGCCTCCTCTTAACCTCCTCAATAGCCTCCTCGGCCTTCAGCGGGTTCTTGATTCTTCCCTGGGCGAGCTCCTTCCTTCCGCCACCGCCGCCGCCGGCGACACTCGTTACCGCCCTGGCCAGCTCCCCGGCCTTTACGTCCAGGCCGTCGCCAACGGCAACGACGAAGTGGCCCTCCCTGCTGATGAGGACGACGACGCGCTTCTCCTTCCTGAGCTTGTTCGCCGCCTCGCGGAGGTCGTCCATCGCGCCCTCAACGACGGCTCCGATGAACTCAACCTCCCCAACCTTCTCGACCTTCCCCTCGAGCTCGTAGACGAGGAGCTTGGCCAGCTCCTTTCTGAGCTTCTCGACCTCCTTTCTCGCCTCCTTCCACTCGCTGAAGAAGCGCTCGGCCGTCTCCGGCACCTTCTCGGGCGGGACGCGGAAGGTCTCGGCGGTTCTCTTGAGAAGCCTCTCGGTCTCCTGCATCCAGTCAACCGCGGCCTCTCCGGCGGCGAAGATTATCCTCTCGACACCGTCCTGTATGCGCTCGGTTCTCAGAATCTTGATTGGGCCGATTAGACCGGTGTTGGGCAGGTGCGTTCCACCGCAGGCCTGGACGTCCCAGTCCTCAATCTTAAGGACTCTAATCGTCTTTCCGGGAACGACACCGCCCTGGTAGAGGCGGAAGCCGTACTTCATCTCGGCCTCGGTCCTCGGAAGCCACTCCCAGGTCACCTTCCTGTTCTCCATCACAATCCTGTTGGCGAGCCTCTCAATCTCCCTGAGCTCGTCCTCACTTATGCGCTTGTAGTGGATTATGTCCAGCCTGGCCCAGTCGGTGTGGAGCTGTGAACCGGCCTGCCAGACGTGCTTTCCGAGAACCCTTACGAGGGCACCCATGAGGACGTGGGTTCCGGTGTGGTGGCGCATGTGCTGGATTCTCCTGTCCCAGTCGAGCGTTCCATGAACTTTGGCCCCTTCCTTGAAGGGCTCCGGCCTCTCGACCCTGTGGAGGATAACCTTCCCTATCTTCTGGACGTTGGTGACCTTAACTTCCTCACCATCAACGACCAAGACACCAGTGTCGTAGGGCTGACCACCACCCTCCGGATAGAAGGCGGTCTGGTTGAGAATCACCCAGTCGTCTATGACCCTGAGAACCTCGGCATCGAACTCCCTCATGAACGGATCCTCGTAGTAGAGCGTCCTCGTGTCGGGGAGGTCCTTGACCAGCTCAAAGTCAACGGCGTATTCAGCGGCGGCCTTCTTCTCCGCCTTCTCCGCCTCCTTAGCGACCAGCGTGTAGAAGTTGTCGGGGATCTCGACCCTGATTCCCTCCTTCTGTGCAACCTCTGCAACTATCTCCGGCGTCAGTCCGTGGCTCTCATAGAACAGGAGGAGCCTTTCGAGTGGAATCTCATCCCTGCCGGCCTTCTTGAGCTTGGCCACCTCGCGCTTCACGAGGTCGCTTCCGCGCCTGAGGGTCTCATGATAGCGCTTCTCCTCGACGTTTATGATGTCGAGAATGACCTCCTCCATCTCCTTGAACTCGGGATAGGTCGGCGAGAGCTCCCTGATGTGCATGGCCACTATCTCCGCCAGCGGGACCTCGAGGCCGAGCTCGCGGAGGTGCCTTATGCTCTTCCTTATGAGGAGCCTCGCCAGATAGCCGGCCTTGACGTTGGACGGGATAACGCCATCGGCGAGCATGAAGGTTAAGGCCTTGGTGTGGTCAGCTATGGCGTATATCAGCTCGTAGGGCCGCACAGCCTTTGTAAGCTCCTCAACGCTGATTCCGACGCGTTTGGCCACCTGCTCGCGGAGGTACCTCAGGTCGCCCATGTCCTCGATGTCGAACATTCCCGCGAGGCGAGAGTTCTCCATGAGGATGCGCTCATCTATCTTCTCCACACCCGCCATCCTCTTCAGGGGCTCGACGACGTAGCCAAGGACGGCATCGTAGGCAGTTGGTGTTCCGTGGCTCATCCAGACGAGCCTCTCAAGGCCGTAACCGGTATCAACAACCCTTGTCTCCATTGGGACGTAGTAGTCGCCCTTGATCTCCACAACCTGAGCGGGGTCGGCGTCCTTTGGCGCCTTCTTATACTGCATGAAAACCAGGGTAGCAACCTCAAGACCGCGGTAGAGCACCTCGAAGGCCGGGCCCGCGTTTCCTCCGCCGGCCCAGGGGTTCTCCTTGAAGGTTATGTCCTCACCCTTCATCCCGAGCTCCTTGGTGAAGAACTCGAAGGCCAGCTCCACAGTCTCGTCCATCCAGTAAATCGGCTTCTCCGGGTAGTTGAAGGCGTGGTGGGCCATCATCTCGAAGATCGTGAAGTGTCTGCCCGTGATTCCGACGTTGTCTATGTCGGTGAACCTTATTGAGGGCTGGCTTATGGTGAGCGGGTTCGCCGGCGGGTCGGCCTCGCCGCTTATGACCCAGGGCTGGAAGTCCATTATACTTGCCCCAACGAGGAGAACATCATCGCGCCAGCGGGGAAGAACCGGGAAGCGCTTTACCCTCCCGTGGCCGTGCTTTTCGAAGAAGCTCAGGAACTTCTCGCGCATCTCCTCAAGGGTGTACTTCTTCGGTATTCCGGGCTTTCCGATGAAGGAGTACTCGTCACACGGCGGGTCACCGCAGGTCTTCCTGTCCGGGTCGAGCGTCCAGAAGAATTTGCCGCACTTGGGGCACTGCTTCCTTATCCACCCCTCTTCCTTAAACATCCTCGTGGTCATGTCCATGCTCATTAGCCTCACCTCTTAAACTGAAGTAGAAAAGGAAGTTGGGCTATTAAGGTTTTCCTCAGTCCTTCGAATCGGGACCGAGGTCCACATCAACGTCCTCAAATCTCTCCTCGTCGATGTATATCAGGGGAATCTTCAACTTCCGGAGGAACTCAACCAGCCGTTTCTCACGCCGCTCCATCATCTCAATCCTGTGCCTTAAACTCGCGTTCTCTATGGCGAGCCTGTTGGCCTCGTCCACCTTGAGGTTCAGCTGCATTCTCAGCTCTACAAGCTCATCCTCCAGCTCCCGGAGCGAGCGCTCCAGCCTGTCGATTTCCTCCAGGTACTCCCGGCAGAGGCGTTCTCTTATCATCTCGGTCAGCCCCGCGAAACCTCCTCACCGATCAGGGGGCTCCAGACTCATCATCCCAATCACCCGAGGTAGGAGGAGGACGTTAATAAGGTTTCACCCGCTAAAGCTTTAAGGCTACTCTCCCACGACCCTTCATGCGGTCAAAAACCTACCTCGCGGCAATACTGGTGGCAGCGATGCTCGCGGTGGCGGGCTGTCTCGGGAGCACCACCGTTGAAAAGACGGTAACATCGGAAAGAACCAAGACCATTACAAAAACCGTCACCGTAACTGAGACGGAGTACATCGTAAACCACAGTGCCGAAACGGAGCTGAGGAAAAACCTAACAGCCTGCCTGGAGAATCTAAGGCTTTTGAACGCGACGCTTGACAGGACGAGTGAAAGTTTAGGCGAACTCCGCGAGAAGTACCGCGACTGCCTTCTGAAAGACTCGAAGACTGAGGAAAACCTTCCCCCAATGGAACTGCTGGTGGACGATGCGTATTACAGGAGCCTCATCGAGGACATACGCGGTGCGCGGGAGAGCGTTTACGTCACGATGTTCCTGATGAAGTACGACCCGGCTGATGGCCACGACCACGCCAACGACCTGATAAGGGCGCTGGTGGAGGCAAGAAGGAGGGGAGTGAGCGTCCACGTGGTACTCGAAAACAGCATCGAGGACAACAAAGTTACTTACGACTACCTCCGCTCCAACGGGGTCGATGTGGTCTTTGATTCACCTTCGACAACCCTCCACACCAAGATGGTGGTGATAGACGGAGGGGTGGTTTACATCGGAAGCCACAACTGGAGCGAGGCCGCGCTGGACTGGAATCACGAGGTGAGCGTTAGAATCGAGTCCCAGGAGATTGCGGAGGCACTCTTGGATTACTTCGATGAGATCAGGAGAGGATATTAGGTGATGAAAATGCTGGAGAGGCTGAAGAAGGCCTACCTGCACTGGCGCTCCCGCTGCCCCTTCGTGAGGAAGCTCGAGGAGTGGAGGATGAAGAGAAAGGCGCGGGAGTTCAGGGTGGAGGTGAAGAAGTGAGTTCAAAGGCCCAAAAGGCCCAGAACCTCCCCCACAACCTTCTCCTTTGAGACCGTTATCTGCTCGCCGCTCTCCATGTCCCTTACCGTGACCTTTCCTTCCGCCAGGTCCTTCTTCCCAACGAGGACGACGTACGGAACCTCGAGCTTTCCGGCGTAATCTAGTGCCTTCCTGAGCTTCCTTCCAGTTAGCTCGCAGTCGGTTTTGACGCCCGCGGCCCTCAGGGCGCTCGTTATCTCAACGGCGGCCCGCCTCAGCTCGACGTCCTTCCCTATGGGCACGACGTAGACGTCGGGTCTGAGCTTCGGCTCCGGGATGAGCCCCTTCCACTCGAGTATCGGGATGAGGCGCTCGATTCCAATGGCAAAGCCCGTCGCCGGAGTTGGCTTTCCGCCGAAGACGGAGATAAGGTTGTCGTAGCGGCCGCCGCCGCCTATCGAGCCTATGCCGAGGTCGTTCGGTGCTATTGCCTCGAAGACAATGCTCGTGTAGTAGTCGAAGCCCCTCGCTATGCCGAGGTCTATCCTTATCCACTTCGAGACGCCGTAGGCGTCGAGCAAATCGACCAGCTCGTAGAGGCGCTTGATTTCCTCCCTAGCTTTCTCGCTCGTGAAGAGCTCTTCCGCCCTCGGAAGAACCTCCTCTGGCTTCCCTTTAATCTCGACGAGCGCCAGGACCTTCTCAACGCTCCCATCGTCCAGCCCGAACTCCCTCAGGGCGCCGGCGAAGTCCTCCCGGCTCATCTTGTCCTTCTTGTCTATGAGCCTCATCAGGCCTATGTCATCTTCAACGCCGAGCATCTTGGCGAACTCGTCGAGGAGAACGCGGTCGCCTATGTTCACGGTGAAGTCCTCGAGCCCGGTCGCCAGGTAGCTCTCAACGAAAAGCGCTATGACCTCCGCATCCGCCTCAACTTTATCGCTTCCGAGGAGCTCTACCCCCGCCTGCCAGAACTCCCTAAAGCGGCCGCTCTGGGGTTCCTCATAGCGGAACATGTTGGCCATGTAGTACCATTTAACGGGCTTCGGGGCGTTCTGGAAGCCGTTGACGTAGAGCCTCGCGACGCTGGACGTCATGTCCGGCCGGAGCGAGAGGTTCCGCCCGCCCTTGTCGTCGAAGGCGTAGAGCTGCTCGACCACCTCCTCACCGCTCCTCAGCTTGAAGAGCTCGGTGTACTCAAAGGTGGGCGTGAGAACCTCGTGAAAGTTATACCGCTCGAAGACCTCGCGGATTCTCTCGAAAACCCATCTCCTCTTCGCCATCTCCTCCGGGAGCAAATCTCGCGTTCCCTTAACCTTTTCAAGCCTTACCTTCATTCTCAACCCTCCTTTCCTGGAAAAGCTCAAGGGGTTAAAAGGTTAGCCCAAGAGTTTTGGCCCTGCCCGTTCCCCGGGCGTCAGACAGCAGACGTCATCAGGAGGTATATCCCGACGACGCCCTGAACCATCATCTGGGCACCAATAGCCATCGTGAACATACCTATTATCCTGATGAAGACGCCGAGGGTCGTTTTGCTGACGTTCTTGATCAGGTACAGCGTCACGAACATGACGAGGGCCGTCATCAGGATGGCAAGGAACACTGCCGCGGTGGCGTGGTAGAGGCCCTTTTCGGCAGTCAGGGTTATCGCGGTCGTTATCGCGGCCGGGCCGGCTATCAGGGGGGTGGCAACCGGAACCGCGGCCAAAGCCAGTATGTTCTTCTCCCTCTTGAGCGTGAGCATTCCGCCGCTCTCGAGGGCCTCTAGACCTATCTTGAAGAGCACGAAGCCACCTGCAACGCGGAGGGCGTTTATGTCGATGTGGAATATCTGCTGGAGGATTATCTGTCCGGAAACTGCGAACAGGAAGAGCAGGAGAAAGCCTATGAGGTTGGCCCTGACGATAAGGGTTCTAATGTCCTCTATGTGGAAGTCCTCACGAAGGAGGCTGACCAAGAGTATCTTATCGCTCGGGTCTATCATGATGAGCATGAAGAGTGCGGAGCTCAGTATCGAAAGCCACTCGCTCATGTTCGCCACTGCGGTGAGGGTTTTATAAAGCTATGCCATAAAGTGTGCACTCGGGTTACCTGGTGTAGAGGGACTTGAGGAGGGGCGGCGTTATCACCGTCGTGACGAATACCATGAGGATCGCCACCGTCAGGGCGTCGGGGCCGACTATGCCGCTGGCTATGGCAACGGCCAGCATCGCCAGCTCCACACCCAGTCTGGGTATCATGCCGACGCCTATCCTGAGGGAGGAGTTCCAGTCAAACCCAGAAGCTCTGGCACCGAGGCCACAGCCGAGCACCTTGCTGAGGATTGCCGCGAGGGTGTAGAGGACCGCGAAGGCCCCTGCGTGGAGGATGTAGCCCAGTTCTATCCTCATGCCGACCTCGACGAAGAACAGCGGGATGAAGAGGGAGTAGCCGAGGACGTTCATGTGATCCATTATCGACTTTTTCTTGGAGCTCTGGCCGAGGGCGAGGCCCGTGAGGTAGGCGCCGAGTATCGATGCGAGGTTCAGGTGCTCCGCAAGGAAGGCGAAGGCTATCAGAAATATCAGGGCGAAAGCAGTATCTGCCTCGGGCAGGTCTATGCGCGAGATGAAGCGGAACGCCCTGTCGGCGAGGCCGGGTCCGAAGTAGAGAAAGAAGAAAAGGAGGAGCGAGACCGAGACCAGAACCTCGAGGAGGGCCGCGTAGTTGACCTCGCCGCCCTTGATCATGGATATCGCAATGGTGAGGATGAGTATTCCAAGGACGTCGTCGACAACCGCGGCGGCAAGAATCGTCGTCCCCTCACGGGTGTTTAGCTTTCTCAGCTCCATGAGAACCTTCACCGTTATGCTGACGCTCGTCGGGGTCATCATGGCGCCGTAAAGAACCGCCTCGTGGAGAGGAACGAAAAAGTAAGCAACCGAGAACCCGAAGACGAACGCCACAAGGACTCCCAGACCCGCGACCACCACGCTCTGCCTGCCCACGCGCTTGAACTCCTCAAGCTCGCTCTCAAGGCCCGCTATAAAGAGGAGTAACAGGACGCCCAGGTTGGCGAACTGGCCGATTACCGGGTTGGTGTCGAAGAATATCCCTATGAGGAGACCCCCGAATATCTGCCCGAGAACGACCGGCTGACCGAGGCGCTCGAAGAGGTAGCCCACGAGTTTGGCCGTTGCCAGCATCAAGGCCATCAGGAGGAGTATCTCCATATCACTCCCTCGAGAACGCCCACTTGAGGAGGAAAGGCGTAACAAGCGTTGTTATTATCACCATGCTGACCGGTATCGAAAACGTCCCCCTGTCGAACACACCCTCCCTCAGTCCGATGTTGGCCATGATGAGCGCGACCTCCATCCTCGGAACCATTCCCATTCCAATCTGAAGGGCCTCCCTGCCCTTGAACCTGGTCAGCAGTCCACCGATGCCGCAGCCGACTATCTTTCCAGCTATCGCCAGAACCGCGTAAAGTCCGGCAAAAGCTCCGATGTGGGCCAGAACGTGGATGTCGGTCTCGACACCTATGCTGACGAGGAAAACGGGTATGAAGAGGGAGTAACCGATGGTCAGTGTCTTGCCCGTCACCTCCCTTGCCTCGGCACTGCCCGCCACGATGAGGCCGGCTAGGTAGGCGCCTGTTATTCCAGCGAGCTGGAACCGCTCGGCTATGGAGGCGAAGATGAGCATTATGGCTATGGCGAAGGCCGTTATGGTCTCGGGCAGGTTTATCCTCTCGGACGCCCGGAGGGCCTCCTTTACGGCGGGACTGCCGAGGAGGAGGCCGAGGATAAAGAACAGGGTGACCTCACCGAGGATTATAAGGACGTCCACAGGATAGACGCTGCCCTTCGTGTTCATGGCGACGAGAACCGTCAGAATTATGATGCCGAGGACGTCATCGACGACGGCCGCGGCTAAAATCGTCGTTCCCACGCGGCTCCTCAGCTTCTTCATCTCCATGAGTATGCTCGTTGTGAGGCCGACGCTCGTGGCCGTGAGGATTCCACCGAGAAAGAGCGCCTGAATGTCCGAATAGCCCCAGGCCAAAGCGCCGACGTAGCCCAGAACGAAGGGTATTATGACGCCGAGAACCGCCACTATGAAAGCGGGGACGCCCACGTTTTTGAACTCCTCGATGTCCGTCTCAAGGCCGGCCAGGAAAAGGAGCATGACGACCCCGAGCTCGGCAACGAGCCTCACTCCCTCATCGTAGGACACAAGGTCCAGCAGGGACGGCCCTATGAGGATTCCACCCAGGAGCTGTCCAAGTGCTGCTGGAAAATCAAGCCGAAGGGTGAGGTAGCCGAACAGCTTCGCAACCACGAGTATCAGCGCCAGCTCCAGGAATACGTCCATGATTATCATCCCTTAGACGCTTTGGATTCGAGCGGTTCACGAGGACACTATGCGTATCAACCTTATGATGTCCTTGACCTCGAGCAGACCAACGACGCGGTTTTCATCATCAACGACGGGGAGATGGTGCTTTCCGGTCTCTATCATGACCTTTATCGCCCTGCCGAGGTTCTCATCAACGTGAATCGTTACGGGCCTCCGAACCATTATGTCCGCAACGTTGGAGGCACGGTTTACGGAGTACTTCTTCAGGAGACCAACGCCAACTATGGAGTACCGCCGGGGAGGTTCGAAAAAGTGGAGGAGGTCCTTCATCGTGATGAAGCCCATGAGGCGCCCTTCCTCGTCCGTGACGACCGCGGAGCTTTCTTCGCCCCGGAGCTCCTGGACAAGTCTGGAGAGGGGATCACTCGGATGGAGGATGAGGAAATCCCGGTCCATGACGATCCTCACCGGGACCTTGGAGATGTAGCGGATGTTGTGGCTTAGCTCCTCCTTCCTCTTGAGCTGGAGGAGCCGTCTCTTGCTGTGGATTATTCGTATCTTCTTCGACTTGGCCTCACGGGACTTTTCCCCGGCATTCAAAGTGTCCATACGCCCCACGTTTAAACACTAATGTGCGAAAGTGTTTAAAGATTTCGGGGATTTCTTTGAGTGTTACGTGTCAAAAATACCGCGCGTCCCCAACAGGTTAACCAAGAACTTGCCAAAAACTTTTTAAGGCCGAAACCATAGAACTCGGCAAGGGAAATATGGTTTCTGAAGCAGGAAACGGAAAGACCTACGATGTCGTGATTATAGGCGCCGGCCCCGCTGGCCTTTTTGCGGCCTACGAGCTGGCGGAGAAGGGCGATTTTAGGATTCTGGTGATAGAGGAAGGCGGCAACGTCGAGCAGAGGATCTGCCCGATGTACGATCTCGGCTACTGCATCGGCTGCCAGCCCTGCCACATAATGAGCGGCGTCGGCGGTGCAGGTGGCTTAAGCGACGGCACGATAAATCTCCGCCCGGACATAGGCGGTGACCTGAGCGAGCTGACCGACGATGAGAACTACGCCTGGCAGCTCGTCTGGGAGGTTGACAGGATTTTCCTGCGCCACAGGTCGCCCAGAAACCTGTTTAGGGGAAACCCGGAGGAGATCCGCTACTGGGAGCAGAGGGCGGCGCAGGCGGGTGTGAAGTTCATCCCCATAATCCAGCGCCACATAGGCTCTGACAGGACGCCCGAGGTCATAGCCGACATAAAGAGGCACCTCGAGGGCAAGGGCGTCGAGTTCCTCCTCTGGACCAAAGCCCTGGAGTTCGGGAAAGGCTGGGTGAAGGTGAAGCGGGGAAAGAGTGTCTTCACGATCAACGCCCGCTACATAATCGTCGCCCCCGGCCGCGGAGGGGCGGACTGGTTCCATAACGTCGCCCAGAAAATTGGCCTGAAGGCGCGGCACGGGCCGATCGACGTTGGCGTCCGCGTCGAGGTTCCGGCGATAGTGATGGAGCCGATAACGAGCATAAACCACGACCCCAAGTTCCATATCTACACCGACACCTACGACGACTTCGTGAGGACTTTCTGCACCAATCCGAACGGCTTCGTCGTCGAGGAGAAGTACGACTCCTACGTCGGCGTCAACGGGCACTCGATGCACGAGAAGAAGAGCAACAACACCAACTTCGCCTTCCTGACGAGGATAGAGCTTACCGAGCCGGTGGAAGATACCACCGCCTACGGGAAGAGCATAGCACAGCTCGCGACGACGATCGGCGGCGGCAAACCGCTCCTCCAGCGCCTCGGGGATTTGAGGAGGGGGAGGAGGAGCACGTGGGCGCGCATAAAGAGGAGCGACGTCGAGCCGACCCTGAGGCACGTCACGCCGGGGGACATAGCGATGGCCCTGCCGCACCGAGTCGTGACCAACATCATAGAGGGGCTTGAGAAGCTGGACCGCGTTCTTCCGGGCGTTGCGAGCGACCACACCCTGCTCTACGCGCCGGAGATCAAGTACTACGCCATGAAGGTCGAGGTTGATGGGAACCTTGAGACGAGCATAGAGGGCATCTTCGCCGCCGGCGACGGTGCCGGCCTGAGCAGGGACATAGTTAATGCAGCGGCAACGGGACTGCTCGCCGCTAGGGGGATACTCAAGAAAGAGGGAGTGTACACGGAGAAAGACTTCAGGAAGCCCGGGAACTGGAAGAAGAGCATCGAAGAGATGGAAATTTAAATCGTGCATCCGAACCCTCCACAGTTTTCGCTGCCGCCGAGCACGCGATTTTCCATTTCCCCATTACATTTTCTTTCGAAAGCAGGCCCCAGGCGGAAGCCAGCCGCAGTACAGCAAAAGGAAATCCGTCATACTCCAATGCCGGATAGAAAAATATTTTAGCTCCAAATTCCAAAAACTCTGTGGGGATTAATATGGACGATATCCTTGGAGAGATACTGGATCTCGATGACGGCATACTGCTTCTTGAGTACTCCTCCCTAGACCACCCCGAGCGGATTTTCGCCGGGATTCTTGCCGGGTGGCGGGAAAGGGGAGTAACACCCCTGATCGTTGACATAAACGACACGCTGAACATCTTTGTCCAGAACCTTAGGTACGCCGGCGTTGATGTAAATCTGGAGGACGTGCCTGTAATAAAGGAAAGGGGGGCCATAAACGTCGGGAATGTCGTCGGGAAGGTGGAGGTTGTGGAAGACTTTGACTACCACCTCGCGAACTATGCGAGGATAGTCAGGAAAGTTCCCCTGGAGAGCAGGAAACACACCATAGTGCTCGGAATCGAAAAGTTTTCGCTTACCTTCCTAGACGATCCCCCAAAGCTCGAAAGGTACTTCGAGACCATAACAAGGAAGTTCCTACCGCTTCGTGACCGGGTACATTTCCTGTTCCTCAACGTGGACATTGCCTCCCGCTACCTCAGAAAGAGCCTCGAACAGGACTCGGATTGGGTTTTGCAGATAGTCAAAGGGGAATTGAAAACAGTAAAAAGGCCGGGGGTGCTGGTATGAACCTCAAGGAGTACATGAGAGAAATAAAGCCCGGCGAGACCGTACTCATAGAGCACACATCGGTTTCCCCGTACCCTGTCCTCCTGCACGCAATTGGCGATGTCCATGGATGGGAGAGAATACTTGTGGTTGATGTGATAGATTCCTTCTTGCCCGTCCTGCGCTGGCTGAGGCTGGCCGGAGCTGAAATCCCCCGGCTAAAGAGGGTAAAGGCAGGTGGAACGTCGAACTGGGGGGAGATAATCTTTGAGGTGAATCCGCACAATGACCCCGCGATATTCCTGAGCAGGTTCGTCCGTGGAATCCGGGATTACTACAAACGGAATCCGGGGACCATCACGGTGGTCATGAATCCCGAGAGACTGATTCCACTGCAGGACAACTCTCCACGCTTTATACTGAATCTGGCGGATCTGGCTTCAACCTTTCTGGGCAATACCTCAAGAAAAACATTCTACTTTGTGAACAGAGAACTCTCCGAGGAGCGGTACCTCGCCCTCCTTGAGGAGGCGTTCACCAGGGTCGTTGCAGTAGATAACGACGGGACTGTTCGGGTAAGGAAATCTCCAAATCTGGATGAGGAAAACGCCGAACTCACAAGGGACATGGATTAACGTTAAAAGCCTCAGCCCCCTTCTATTTTCGGTGGAAGAAAATGCCCATGAGGTGCAAGTTCTGCGAGAGGCCGGCGTTTATAAAACTCCACTACCCGAGGATGTACCTGTGCCCCGAACACTTCACCGAGTACTTCGAGAGAAAGGTCAAGCGCACGATAGAGCGCTACAAGCTGATAAAACCCGGTGAGAGGATTCTGGTCGTGGTGAGCGGGGGAAAGGACTCGGCCGTTACAGCCCACGTCCTCAAGAAGCTCGGCTACGACATCGAGTGCCTCCACATCAACCTGGGCATCGGTGAGTACTCCGAGAAGAGCGAGGAGTACGCAAAGAAACAGTGCGAGAAGCTCGGGGTTCCCCTCCACATCGTCAGGGTTAAGGAACTCCTCGAAAAGGGCATCGGGGAAGTGAGAACGCGCAGACCGACCTGCTCCTACTGCGGCCTGACCAAGCGCTACATCTTCAACAAGTTCGCCTACGACAACGGCTTTGATGCCGTCGCCACCGGCCACAACCTCGACGACGAGGCGAGCTTCATCTTCGCCAACCTGATGAACTGGAACACGCAGTACCTGGCAAAACAGGGACCAATAACGCCGGCGCAGTTCAACGGAAAGCTCGTGAAGAAGATAAAGCCCCTCTACGAGCTGACCGAGAGGGAGGTTGTAGCTTACGCCCTCGCCAACGGTATAGAGTACCACATCGAGGAATGCCCCCACGCGGTCGGGGCCACGACGATAGAGTACAAGGAAATCCTCAACGGGATGGAGGAAAAGAGGCCGGGGACGAAGATAAACTTCGTGAAGGGCTACCTCAGGAAGAAGGAACTCTTCGAGGCCGAGCTCCAGGAGGCCGACCTCAGGGAGTGCAGGGTCTGCGGCATGCCGTCGAGCGGTGAGGTCTGTTCTTTCTGCCGGTTCTGGCGCAGGGAGGAGCCGATAAACTTCCGGCTCTGACCCTCTCCCTTCCGAAGGACAGCTTTCGAGGGATGGGAGTAAGACAAAAGACTATTTAAAGCCAGCTGGAATATTTTCTTACATCCTCGATACCAGAAGTGGTGGGTGATAAAAATGAACGTACCCGACGGCCTCATGATGAACCTCTGGGAATCGCTAAGGATGGGCGAGATAGTCCTCATGGAGAGGACGGACAGCGGGGACCAGTACTTTGGATTCTACCAGGTGATACACTGGGGCAAGGGCAGGGGATACAAGGTCGTGGTCATCGACATCCTGGACTCACTCCACATCCTGAAGGCCAAGGCGCGGCTCGCCGGCCTGGATGACGGGGTTCTGAACGAGGTAACGGTCATCAAGATAGGGGGCACGATAAAAACCGGGGAAGTCGTCGGATGGATAAGAGATATCTCCGAGCCGGTGATCCTCGCAAAGAAGTTCATGGAAACCTACACCCAGATCCTCGAATCAGAGAGTCCAACCCTCACCGCGGTGGTGGGCCTTGAGAAGCTCTTCGTGGCATCGGAGTTCTCCCCGAAGAACGTTCAGGTCATAATCAGCGCCATATCCAAATACGTTGGCGATGAGAGGAGGCTGTCAGTACACTTCCTGAAGGCAAACGTCATAGACAGCATGAGGCAGCCGGTCGTCAGGCTCCTGGAGGACCTCGCAACCACGGTCATTCAGATCTCAAGAAAGGACAGGGCGACCGAGTTCAGGGTGCTGAAGTCGGTGGACCCGAAACTCGAGGGAATGACGATAAAAATGTGAAAATCAAAGTTCCCTGAACCCCAGCCGGAACCTCAGCTCCCCATCAACCGGCAGGAGGACCGTGTAACTGACGCCCTGCTGCACGAAGTCCCAGCCGGCCTCGCTCTGGCTGAGGGTCTTTATTGGATACTTCCACACCCTCGCTTTTTTGTCGAGCTCTATCTTCACCCTTCCGATGCCGTGGGGGTCGTTCACCTCGAACTTCTCAGCCTCGAACTCTTCTGGACTCTCCATGACGCTGTGAACCGCGAGGTTGAGCTCGACACCGAAGAGGGCTTTGGCCTCGCTCCTCACGGTGTAGTCAACGACGAAGCCATCCTCTGCCAGGTGGAAGGTCTTCTCCACCCTCGCCGGCCTTCCCGAAACTATTCCATCACGCTCGAGGGTGACGCCGCCCTCAAAGAGGCTGTAGTCATAGGCACCCGTCACGAAGTCCCCAAGCTCGATGTGCCTGCTGAGACGGTACTCCTCGAGTGTCGTCTCGGGGTCAATGAAGTGGTCCTGCAGGATTGCCCTCAGGTGGTCATCGTAGGCAAGCTCGCGCCGTATCTCGTCCGGAATCTTTCTGCCGACCTCATGTATGCTCGCCACGCCCTCACCGTCTTCCTCCTCCGGGGTGGCGGACTCGGGAACCTCGTGGTAGTGCTCCCAGCGCCTCGCCAGCACGTCGTTGTAGTTCACCGCCTTCCCCCGGGAGCTGAACTCGAAGAGCGCTCCCCCGTAGGAGGGTTTAAACACCGCGTAGAAGTTCCCGTCCTCGATGAATACCTCGTCGCGGCCGTCGAAGTCGATGTCGCGGACGAAGCTTCCAGTGGAAACAAAGGTGTTGGCCGTTATGATATTCTCCCAGACGGCCCTGCGGAGGTGCGGGAGGTAAACGCCGCCAAAGACGCCGTGCCAGTAGGCGTCGTTGCACTGGGCCTTGAGGATAAAGCGCCTCGCCTCGGGCCTATCCCGGACGAGCTTGCTCACCATGAGCATCCTCTTGTGCATATAGTTGCTCTCAGGGTACTTGAAGAAGAAGTTCTTCCAGATTCCTCCCCTGACGAAGACGCGGTAGCGCTCGAACTGGCCCTGCCCCTTGAGCTTTTCAACGAACTCCACGAAGAGCTTTGCCTGCCTTGCCGGCAGGGACCACTCGCTCATCTCGAAGTAGGAAGCTATTGGCAGGTAAACCAGTCCCTTCGGCCTAAAGCGAGAGAGGTACTCGGAGTAAAGCGTTAGGTTTATCCGCTCATCGCTCGAAATCCTGTCAAAGAACTCCCTGAGCCAGCCCTTCTCGTAGACCCACTCGTACGTCCCCGGCCAGACACCGAACTTCTCGCCGTCGTCGTGGAAGACCGCGACCCTGCTCTCGTCACCGTTGTCAAGGCTGTGGAGGTACTCAACGGTCTTCTCAACGGGGCGGAACGGGATGAGGTAGCGTAGCCTCTCGTCTATCGGGAAGACAGCTATTACCTCCCCGCCGTCCTCCGTGTAGTATGGCCAGTAGAGCTCCTCCTTGGCCAGGCCGGCGCTCATGAAGTGGTAGTCATCGACGATGACGTACTCGATTCCCGCCTCGCGGAGGCTCTTAACGAGTTCGGGCTGCCACACCCTCTCGGTGAGCCAGACGCCCCTGGCGTCGTAGCCGAGTTTCTTCGCGAAGTCCTTCAGAAGGGTTATCTGCTCTATCCTGTCCTCCTTTGGAATGGCGGCTAAAACCGGCTCGTAGAAGCCTGCCACGACTATCTCCAGCTGGCCCTTCTTCACCAGTGAGCGGATTAGCTTGATGTACTCGGGCCTGTTGGCATCGAGCCATTCGAGGAGGGGGCCGCTTATATGGACAGCTGCCTTCATGTTGGGGTACTCCTCAAGCGTCTCCAGGAATGGTCTGTAAGACCTGTCATAGGCGCTCTCGAAGACCCAGCCGAAGTTTCCGAGGGGCTGATGGTTGTGAATCCCGAAGATGAAGTTCACCATTGACAACCACCACCAAAGCTGTTATCACTACCAGTGATATGGAAAGAAAGGCATATAAACCTTTTTCTCGTAATACTCACTACGGGTGACTACCGTACACCCCTGGGGATTTACCCCCACTGGAGGTGGATGATGTGAAGAAAACGGCGGCAGTTGTGTTAACCTTCGTTCTGTTGCTTGGTTTAGTGCCCACGTTTAGCGGCCTCGTCAGCGCCATGTACGGCACTAAAATCATCGACGGCAGCCTGAGTGACTGGACTCCAAGCGATTTGGTTGCGGTGGGCAAGGGTACTGGACTTGAAGGAGCCAACCTAGACAGACTCTATGTTTCATGGGATGACGACTACCTGTACATAGCCATCAAAACCAACAACACCCAGAGCTGGAACGTGGCATATGGAATAGGAATCGACGTCGATCCGGGAACAGGAAACGGCTACGTTTCCGGTGGAGATTCATGGGGAAGGAGCATCGAGTTCTCGAGCGGCTTTGCTCTTGACTACGAGGTTTACTTCTGGTGGGGTAATAGCAGCGGAATGGGCACGGACAACTTCAACACGTGGACTGGGAGCGGATGGGATTACAAGGGCATTTCCAGCGTCGGAGGGAGCTTCACATACACAGGAAACACCTCAACGGGCCTCCAGATGATCGAGATAAAGATACCTTGGAGCGCCCTCGGTGGGAAGCCTGAGAAGATAGCGGTAATGGCGTGGGTCACTGGAAGCGGGGGTTCGGCGGTGGACAGTCTTCCTGTGGATCCGGCCATAGACTACGCCAACATAGGCGGAGAATGGGGGGACACCGACACATTCACCAGCATGGCGGTTCTCTACGTCGCCCCCAAGACCATCGATGGAAACCTGAGTGACTGGAGCGAGAACGAACTGGCGGCCGAGGACACCACGGGTACGGGCGTTGACGTGGGCAACCTCAGCAAGTTCTACGTCTCCTGGGATGACCAGTACCTCTACCTTGCCATTGAGACCAACAACACCAAGAACGGAGGAATGGCGTACGGTTTCGGAATTGACATCGATCCCGGGACAGGAAACGGCTACACGGCAGGAGGAGACGCATGGGGGCGGGGCATAGAATTCTCCAATGGATACGCGCTGGACTATGAAGTTTATTTCTGGTGGGACGACGGGAGCGCGTCAATAACCGCCGCGCAGCTCAACCCGTACGAGGGCGGCTGGAGCTGGCCGAGCCTGACCGATATGGGTGGAAAGTATAACTACACTGGAGACAGTTCAACGGGCATTAAAACCCTCGAAGTCGCAGTACCATGGTCAGCCATCGGAGGAATGCCCAGCAAATTCGCGGTCGCCGCATGGGTAACAGGGGAGGGTGGTTCCGCCGTTGATGTCCTCCCGCAGGAAAGTGTCGCCGAAGACAGTACGGACGAATGGGACGACACGGACGTTATCACCGAGATGGCGGACTTCGAGATGTTCATTCCCGTGCCCGAACTCACCGCCAGCATAACCGGCCCCGCTATCGCGGGACTCAACAGAACGACCGAATACCGCGTCACCGTGAAAAACCTCGGTTCCCTTCCGGCCTCCGACGCCAGGGTCAGGGCATACGTCAACGATACGCTCATCTCCAACTGGACGGTCGACCTCGGGCCAGGCGAGGAGAGAGAGTTCACCTTCACATGGAAACCAAACGAAACTGGCAGGTACGTGCTGAAGGTCACGGTGGACGAGGACAACCTCATCGAGGAGGCCAACGAGGACAACAACGTCGTCACGATGGACGTTAACGTGGAATGGGTCGGAAATATAGAGGTTGACGGCAATCCGGACGACTGGCCGTCTGCCGACCTGGCCAACGACACGTACACGGTCATTAACGGAACGTTCATCTGGAGGGACGCCGAGAACGACCAGAGAACTGACAACGACAGGTATCTCGATAAAACCAACCACACCTCCAGCCACGCCGACCTCACGGAGGTGGCGGTGACGAAGGACGACCACTACGTTTACTTCCTCTTCAGGTTCAGGAACATGAGCAACATGGAGCTTGGGGCGGACGGAGCCACTTTCATAGCCGTCCCGATAGACTACAAGGACGGCGGAAAGGCCGGTGGCTTCGCCGGCAGCATGGACATGAAGTCGGTCATAGAATGGGACATCCAGATGGCGGTGAACCTCAAGTGCTCAGGGTGCACAGGGAAGACCGCTGTAGAGCCCGCCGGCGAAAACGTTGAGTCCATGCTGTACTTCATAGACCCGGACAACAACATCATCACCGTGAACGGGGCCGCCGTTGGGGTTAACCTCTCGGCGAACACCGTCGAGGTCAAGATTCCTGTGGAGGTCTTCAACAGCGCCAGAGACTTCAGCTTCCAGGTCGCGACCGGCCTGAGCTGGGGAGGTGGGGTATGGAACTTCGGAGAGCCCTTCAGCGACGACGAGATCAGCGACGCCGTTGATGTCCTCAGCGACAAGCCCACCCGGGACGAGGTTAGGGATGGATACCTCGACTATTACATCCACATCGAGACCAACGGCATGATCGAGAAGGCAAACGATGTGGACTACACTCCCGTCCGCAGGAAAATGCAGATGCAGAAGTTCTGGAGGGGTTTCGTGTCCCTCAACAAGTACTACGGAGTGTGGCACTTCGAGAACGACTACGGACGCTACCTCGAACTCGACGAATACTTCAGGAACGCCACCCTGCCGGAGGAAATAAGGCAGAAGGTTGAGGAATACGAGAACACCGTGAACGACCTCCTCAAACTCTACAACGATGGGAAGGAGAACATCGATAACGGAAACGCCGCTCTGGGGGCGTCCATTAAGATATTCCGCGCGTACACCGGGCTGAAAAAGGTAGTGCATGAGATGGAGGAGCTGAAGAAAATCGTCGAGGAGGGCAACCTTGAAAGGCTCGAGTACCTTAAGGAACTCTCCAAGAACCTCACCAAGACCATAGACGGCAACCTCGATGACTGGGACGTCCAGTCCATAGCCGCTGACGAGACCGGCTACGGCCAGGACGGAGCGAACCTCAAGGCCCTCTACGTCGATTACGACGACCAGTTCCTCTACATAGCGATAACCACCGAGAACAGGGCCTCGTGGAGGATCTCCTACGGCATAGCCCTCGATTACAAGGATGGCGGCTACACCACCGGCCAGGACAGCTGGAGCAGAAAGGTGAGCTTTGACAGGGGAATAGATGCACAGCTCTACTTCTTCTGGAACGGGGAGTTCTTCGGAGACCCCGGAACAAGTACCATAACCAGCGCCCAGCTCGCCCTGTGGAACGGAACCGGATGGCGGTACGAAGACCTCAAGTGGGTCGGATTCTACGCGTACACGGGCAACCAGAAAGACGGTCTCCAGACCCTCGAGATAGCGATTCCATGGGAAGCCCTCGGCGTCAAGCCAGGGGAGATAAACATCGTCGCCTACGTCACCGGACAGGGTGCCGGAGACTCGGCCGTCGATTCACTGCCGCTCCAGGACGCCGTCAAGGACACCGACCCCGGACAGGAGTGGGGTGACGAGGACACCTTCACCCAGTTCGCGACGGTCACGGTAGAGTGACCGCCCGTTTCTTCCCCTTTTCTGGATTTTTCAGCCGAATCAGATGACGAACCCCGCCAGGTAAACGGCCAGCGCCACCGCCAGCTGGTTGGAGAAGTTGTCGTCGGGCGGAAGGTTGTAGAACTCGGCCACCGTTCCGGCTATGGAACCAACCAGGGCCAGGGGGAGGCCAACGAGGGGCCAGAGCATGGCAACTCCTGCCAGGAAGTAGGCTAAACTACCCTCGAGGCTCTTACCGCTGGAGAAGCGGTGCCTTCCGAGAGACTTGCCCACTATGGCCGCCAGGGCGTCTCCGACGGTCGCGACCGTTATGGCACCAACGGCCACCTCCATAGGGAAGAAATACACCACTATGAAAGATGCCGCGGCGAAGTAGATGTGGGCCGCGACGCGGTAGCGCTCGTGGGAGCGGGTTATCTCTTCTATGTGTTTTTCCAGAACCTCAACCCTTCCGATGACGTCCTCATCGACGTATATCCTCAGCTTCCTCTTTATGTTGTCCCTCAACTCCTCTATTATCCGGAAGGGCTCGAGGACGACGAAGAGGAAGAACGAGATGCCTATGAGCGTGAGGGTAAGCTCCCTGCCGAACAGATGGTAGGAGAGCGGAACGAGGAGGCCGGTCATGTGAAGGGACTTACGCTTCAGTTCGCTTTTCATGCTCACGCTTTATCACCTCCAGGGCTTCGATGAGGTCCTTAACCACGTAATCCGCGTGCCTCGCGAGCCTCCCCCTGAAGTAGCCCCTCTGAACCAGTATCGTCGTCGCCCCAATCTCCTTGCCCCCCCTCATGTCGGTCTCGTCCCGGTCTCCAACCATGTATATCTCCTCGTCCGGAAAGAGACGCCTGGCGAGTCTGAAGTTGTGGGGTTCAAGCTTGCTGTGGCCGGTTTCGCCGCTTATTATCAGTGCGTCGAAATAGTCCTTTATACCGAGGTACTCCAGCTTCTTCCTCTGCCACTTGGTGGAGGAGTCCGTGATGAGAACGAGCCTCGCACCCATGGCCTTGAGACCGCTCAGGAAAGGAACCGCGTCCGGATAAAGCTTCAGATTGGAGAAGAACACTCTATCAACCAGTTCCGTTATCTCGTCCAACTCGTCCGGGCTGATTCTGGCGTAGACCTTACCCATCACCTTCTCCACCATCTTGTCGAAGTCAAGGGTATGAATCTCCCGCGACTGCTCCAGCTCGCGGTATCTAGCTGTGAGAATGTAGAAGAACGCCCTGAACTTCCTCCGCCTAAGGAGGTAGGGTATGAGACGGAGAACGCTGTACCTGCCGGCCTCCCAGGTGTTGCAGAGCGTGTCGTCGAGGTCAACGAGCACAAGCATATTAAAGAATCCCCACGGGTCGTTTTAACCCTTTGGGTACCAGCGCTAAGTTTTAAAAGATAAACTGGAAGCCCATACCGTATGGATGGGAAAACGCTGATACTGAGCGGGATGGCGCTGATATTCATCGGCTTCATGCTGGTCTTCATAGGCACCCTTGTCTCTGCCCTCGGCGGCGAAGGGGAGGTCGAGGGCGGGGGAGTGATAATGATAGGCCCGGTTCCGATAATATTCGGAACAAGCAGGGGGGCCGCTGGAATCGCGGCCGTACTGGCGATAATACTCATGGTGCTCTGGCTGCTTGCGGCCCTGCTGACGAGGGGGGAGTGAAGTGGACTTTCTCGCTGCTCTAGCAATTCTTCTCGTCACGGCTAAGAGCATAGAGTGGCTCTTTGAGAGGGTGGAGATACACCCGATAATAGCCCACGTCCTCACGGGAATACTCCTGGGGCCCTTCGTTCTCGGGGTCATCGAGCCGACCGAGGACCTGGCGGTTTTAGCTGAGTTCGGACTGATAATGATGATGCTCTACATGGGGCTGACGAGCAACTTCTCGGCCATAGCCCAGAACACCAAGAAGGCGGTGGTCGTCGCGGCCCTTGGCGTGGCGTTCTCCTTCGCCCTGGGCTTTCTCACGGTCGAGGCCTTCGGCAAGGGGACTACGGCCGCGATATTCATAGGAGTGACCCTCGGAAACACCGCAATAGAGGTAACCAGCGGCGTCCTAGTCAGGGAGAGGGTGAAGCGCGAGGTCTCCTCAATACTCATGGGGGCAGCCTTTGCCGACGACATAATGGCGGTTTACCTCATAGGCATAATCACCGCCCTGGCGGGAGGGGGGCTCGACGCGGCTTCCTTTGGAATACTGACGGTCAAGATATTCGCGTTCATAGCCGCAACGCTTCTGGTATCTGAGTACATCTTCAAGAGGGCCAGGTGGTTCTACTCCATCGTCAGGAACCTCAACGTGTTCTTCACCTTCACGCTCATCCTGACCTTCGCCCTTGCGATCATAGCTGAGAAGGTCGGCCTGAACCAGATAATAGGTGCATATCTGGCCGGACTGACGATAAGCCGCCTCCGCGAGAGGAAGGACCCGCTCGTCGTGACGAGAATAAAGCTCAACGAACTCATAAACGACCTCCAGGTCGTTCTCACCGAGTTCTTCATACCCCTGTTCTTCATCTACGTTGGACTGATGTTCAACCCGCCCCTGGCAGACATAAGCCTTGCCCTTATAGCGGCTCTCTACCTCGCGGCGGTGATGGGCAAGCTCATCGGCTGCGGCCTCGGTGCGAGGCTCTTCGGCCTGAGCTGGAGGGACGCAGTAACGATAGGCCTCGGAATGGGTGGCAGGGGAAGCCTAGAGCTGGCCATACTCACGTTCGGCCTCTCCGCGGGCCTCATAGATCAGGTTCTCTTCGCGAGCGTCATAGCGGTCTCCATGCTCACCGCGCTGACAACACCGGTGTTCTTCAAGGGCTACCTGAAGAGGGCAAAGGCTTAAATTCAGGGGATAAAACTAGGGGCAGGCTGGTGAGACCATGTTCCCGAAGAAAGGAGCGAGCGAAGAGGAAGTTCTGGCGGAGCTGGAGGAGAAGACGTCGGAGGACCTGACCTTTGATTCAGGCAGAATCCTCGGCTCGATGTGCACCCATCCCCATCCCTTCGCCGCGGAGGTGGTGCGGCGTTACATCGACAGGAATCTGGGCGACCCCGGACTGCACGTTGGAAGCCAGAGGGTGGAGAGAGAGGCAATAGCAATGCTGTCCAGCCTTCTTGGCCTCGAAAAGGGCTACGGGAACATAGTCTCAGGGGGAACCGAGGCGAACATCTTAGCTGTGAGAGCCTTCCGCAACCTGGCGGATGTGGAGAACCCCGAGCTCATACTTCCCAGAAGCGCCCACTTCTCCTTCCTCAAGGCGAGCGAGATGCTGAAGGTCCGGCTCGTCTGGGCGGACCTGCGGGAGGACCACTCCGTTGACGTGAGGGATGTTGAGGAAAAGATAACCTCCAACACGATAGGCATCGTTGGAATCGCCGGAACCACCGGGCTCGGAGTTGTGGACGACATTCCGGCCCTGAGCGATCTGGCCCTGGACTACGGGCTTCCCCTCCACGTGGACGCAGCCTTCGGGGGTTTTGTCATTCCCTTCGCAAAGGCGCTCGGCTACGATATCCCAGACTTCGATTTCAGGCTGAGGGGCGTCAAGAGCATAACCATAGACCCCCACAAGATGGGGATGGTTCCCATCCCGGCGGGAGGGATAATATTCCGCGAGAAGCGGTTCCTGGAGGCGATAAGCGTTCCCGCGCCGTATCTGGCAGGTGGCAAGGTCTGGCAGGCGACGATAACGGGTACGAGACCCGGAGCACAGGCGCTGGCGGTGTGGGCGATGATAAAGCACCTCGGATTCGAGGGCTACAAAGAGATCGTGAGGAGAGCGATGGAGCTGAGCAGGTGGTTCGCCGCGGAATTGAAAAAAATCCCGGGCGTTTATCTAATCCGCGAGCCGGTTCTCAACATCGTTTCCTTCGGGGCAGGGAACCTGGAAGAGGCCGAGGAGGAGCTTAAGAAGCGCGGCTGGGGCGTGAGCGCCCACAGGGGATACATCAGGATCGTCATGATGCCCCACGTCAGGAGGGAGCATCTGGAGGAGTTCCTGGGGGATTTGCGGGAGATCATGCTGGGACGTTAATAACACGATATTTAATATCGCGATACTAAAACTGAGACATCACTCCGTAACCCCCTTTATGTCCACGTGAACGAAGGCGACCTCAACCTCGGGGAGGCTCTCTATAACCCTCTTCACCTCCTCGCTGACGTCATGGGCCTCTTTGAGGCTCAGCTCCGGGGGAACCTCTATGTGGAGCTCAACGTGCAGTTTGCTGCCGACGTAGTGAGCCCTCAGGTCATGGACGCCGAGAACGTTCGGGACGCCCAGGGCACGCTCCTTTATTTCCTCGCAGACCTCAAAGGACGGGGCCTGCCCCGTCAGATAGCGGAGGTTCTCAAGGATTATGTCCAGCGAGACCTTCAGGAGGAAGACCGCGACGACGAGGCCCGCGATGGAATCCCCGTACATAAAACCGAGTTCCTGGGCACCGAGACCGATTAGAACCGCAACGCTGCTCAGTGCATCGCTCCTGTGGTGGTATGCATCGGCGACGAGTATCTGGCTGTTGAGCTTCCTGCCGATGTGGACAGAATAGCGGAACATGAGCTCCTTAGAGAGTATCGAAAGCAGGGTGACGCCGAGCATTATGGAGTTGACTTCTATGGCTCCACCCTCAATTATCCTGTAAACGGCATCACGGCCTATCTCGTAGGCCACTATGAGAAGCGCCTCGCCGATTAAAAACGCCACCAGAGGTTCAAAGCGGGAATGACCGAAGGGATGGCTTTTGTCGGGCGGTTTTGAGGATATTCTAATGCCCGCGTAGCCGATGACGCTCGTGATAACGTCGCTTAAGGAGTGGACGCCGTCGGATATCAGGGCGATGCTGGAATACATGAAACCCACGGCTAGCTTGAGCAGGGAAAGGAGAACGTTGCCAAGGATGCTGACCCAGATGGGCCGGTACACCTCCTCCACGGTATCACCACAATTTTGTGCATATGCACACAATATTTAAGCCTTACCGTCCCCTATTTGGATATTTAACTTTATTAGGTTTTCCAATTTTATTAGACTAACCTAATAAAAGAGCAATAAAAATAAGCCGACGGTCAGTCCGTCACTCCATCATCACGAGCCTCAGGCAAGGCTGAACTCATCATCCCGGAAAAGGTTGAAGATGGGCCTTAAAAGGATTGCTCAGAGATCACCTTTCCGTCCTCATCAATCGGTTCGCCCATCACTCATCATCGCGTTCTGAAGTTCTCGGGAGGGCTTAAAATTGTTTCCAAGGAACCCCCTTAATAGTGTAACAGATAGAACTGGCAAGAGGAAACTTAAAAAGTCCTGACCGCAGGATTTTTGCTGGTAGCGTTCTATACACTTCCCGATGGGTGAGCAGCTTGGACGAGACTGGGAAGGCACTCCAGAAGGTTGCACGGGGTATGGGCATAGTCCTAGCTGGCACGGTAATCTCAATGCTCCTCACTTTTCTGAGCAGGGCAATAATAGCGCGCCACTTTGACAGGTATCAGTACGGCTCGTTCACCCTGACCCTCACTGTTCTGAGCATAGCTGTGACCATCTCTCTCCTGGGCCTCCAGAGCGGTCTTCCTCGGGAGATATCCCGCAATCTAAAGGGAAAACGGGAAGAAGTTCCCGCGCTCATCACCACCGGCCTGCTAATGGCAGTAACAGCCTCTCTAATAATGACTGCGGTGACTCTCTACATGGCCCCCCACATCGCTCCCCTCCTCAACGACCGCTATCTCGGGGAAACCCTGCGGCTGGCCGCTCCCGCGCTGCCCTTCATGGTCATGACGGCGCTCCTCGTTGCAGTTTCCAGAGGCTATGGGCGAGTGCGCGAGAACCTGTATTACCGCAACGTCCTGCCACCCCTCCTGTTTTTGATCATTCTCGTGACTGGACTCCTGACCGGGGCGGGTTTTACCTTCGTGTTCCTCGCCTACGTCCTCTCCCAGGTGCTCTCCTCGGCCCTTCTCGTCCGCGAGTCCCTCAGCCTCGGCTTCCTGCCGAGGAGGCCGATCCTCGACTGGAGAATAGCGAGGGAACTGTTCCTGTTCTCCCTTCCACTAATGCTCACCGGAATCCTCGATTACGTGATGGGCTGGACGGATTCGCTGATGCTCGGCTACTACTTCGACCCCGACACGGTTGGCCTCTACAACGGCGCGGCGCCGATAGCGAGACTTTTACCCCTCTTCCTGAACTCGATGGGCTTCCTCTACATGCCAATAGCAACGGCCTTCTTCACGAATGGGGACATCGATGGGCTCAGGAAGCTGTACCGCACCACCACCAGGTGGGTCTTCATACTGACCTTCCCGGTCTTCCTCTTCGTCTTCGCCTTTCCCGAGAGCGCCATCAACCTGTTCTTCGGATCCAAGTACACCGACGCCGCCACCGCCCTCAGGATACTCTCGGCGGGCTTCATGTTCCACGTGATGATGGGCCTCAACGGAATGAGCCTCATAGCAGTCGGGGAACCAAGGGCAAACATGACCGGTAACATCTTCGCGTCGGCCGCCAACGTGGCCCTGAACGTCCTGCTGATACTGGTCTACGGCATAGAAGGAGCAGCGGTGGCGACTTCCGTATCGTACGTCACCGCCAACCTGTACAGAACCTGGTGGCTCCACAGGAAGACGGGGATACACCCCTTCGGGAGGAACTACATCAAGGTTCTGGCCCCAGGACTGGGTCTGACCGTGGCGATGACGGCGATGGGAGTGAGGGATAACCTGCTCACTGCGATCCCGGTCACCGTTGCTGGCTACCTCGTTTACCTGGCCACCATACTGGGCCTGAGAACGGTGGAAGTGGAGGACATCGAGCTTCTCGATGCCATTGAATCCAAGACAGGGGTAAAGCTCGGGCCGGTCAAGAGACTCCTCTCCCGCTTCCTTTCAGATGAGTGAGGCACCTTCGTTCGGTGAAGAGCAGATCGTATGGAGATTATCCAACTACTACACCCCACGTCCCGAGGGCGTCATAATCTGGCTCAGGCTCCGCGGTGTAGAAGTCTAAGCCGAACCATGAGACAACCTCAAGTATCTCCCTAACCTGTCTCTCGCTCAGCTTCTCGCGCCACTTGAGGAGCTGTCTAGGAGTTCCTATATGCTCCTTTCCGTAGATCTTCCTGGTTACTCTGCTGGGCGTTTGTATCCGCTTTACGGCTCCCTCCGGCACTTCCTCTCCGAGGTATCCAAAAATTACCTTCAACTCCTCCTCTGGATTCACAACGAGACGCTCATAGATCACAGTGTACCATGGATACGGTTTCTCGGAGGCCAGAGGAATGTAGTTCTCAAAGGCCCAGATGGTAGCCAGGCGCTCTATCTCGGAATTGATCCCTCTCAGACGCGTGACAAGCTCTTCATCCTCCGCAAGCTCTGGAACCTTGTTAACCTCGTTCAGGAGCTGGCCTACGGTTATCTTTGAGAAGAAGCCCGTGGCAAGCTGAGAGGCTATCGTGGCGCAGGGGTGGCGGATTATGAAGTAGATAGCCCGCAGATTGAACGTATTTGCTATCCATGGAAGCATTGTGTTTGCCCTGACAAACTTAACGAGGAGCTTGGATGCCTTGAAACGGCGGATTATAGTCCCCAATCTAAGGTACTGCATGTAAGGAAAGCGGGCATAGGCACGGCCAGTGAAAACTTTTTCCAAATATGTCCTCAGCTTTGGGTAGTCCCCCTGTGCAGGAACATATGGTTCGTATGGTATGCCAAGCTTCTTAAACTCAGGATACCAAGAGGGATGAAATGGCTCGAAGATGGATTTGTATTCTGGAAGAGATTCCAGAAGCTCCATAAGCCACGTAGAGCCGGAACGAGGAGTTCCAGAGATTACTACGGTGCCATCGGTTTTAAAATTATGTAGGTGTGCAGTGATTAGATCAAGGGTATAATTGGTTCCAGAAGCAAGGAACGAGAGTGACCCCATCAGCTTTCTCCCTCCGATGACACTCAAAACATGTGTTAATGGGGGCTACTTAAATAGTTTGCGACATCTGCCCAGCTATATTTTTAAATCATTTCAAAGTTCTCATTTTGGTAGTGATGCCATGCATGTATCGGTCATCATATCAACACTCTACAAGCGTCCCGAAGAGTTCAAAGAGTGTCTTGAGTCCATAATTGAACAGACAGTCCGTCCCACAGAGGTTATAATCATCAACGGCAGCTTCGATGGTTCATGGGAGGCAGTTAATAAGGAGTTCAAGAACATCTTCAAGAAAATGCGAGATGCTGGAATCGCTGTGAAACATATTCCCCTCCCAGGTGCTAGTCTGCCCCATGCCCGGAACACAGGGGCAAAGCTAGGGAAAGGAGATATACTTCTATTCCTCGACGATGATGTCGTTCTTGAGAGAGACTACATAAAGAACCTAATCAAAGTGTATGAGGAATATCCAAACGCTATGGGTGTTCAAGGTTTTATAACCAATAGGATAAACCCAAACAACCCGCTCATCAGGTTCAGTTTTCTGAAGTTCCTCTGGTGGCTCCTCCAGCGAGGATACTATGAAGTCAATGTTCATAGGCAACTCCCCTCTCTCTCCGAGATCATCCCCTACCGGGTTACTAGAGTGATAACACGAGAAAGCCTCAGTGGGACTAATATGTCATATCTAAGTGGGGTCTTTAAAGACCTCAAATTCGACGAGCGCCTCAAGAGATACGCAATAGGGGAAGACAAAGATTTCTCATATAGGGTCTACAAACTATTTCCAGCCTCACTCTACCAGACTCCCCACGCAAGGTTAGTACATCGAGAGGCCCCTACCGGGAGGCTTTCATCAAAGCAGTTTGAAACTATGAAACAGGTCTATCATCTGTATTTATTCTACAAGCTCTTCGATCAGAACACCAAAAATAAAGTCATCTACATTCTCGGTAGGATGGGAGACCTCCTGCTCCACTCTATACTCTTAGTGACTTCCGGCTTCAAAAAGGAGAGAGCTATCAAGGTCATCTACATGATTGAAGCCATGTGGCTCGCCCTCTCAAACCGAAACCGGATTAAAAAAGGAGAAATAAACTTCTGGTGGGATGAGGTGAGTTAAATGAAAAGGATAATCATATTAGGAATCGACGGACTGGAATATAATCTAGTCAGAGAGTGGGATTTACACCATATCAAACAAAGGGCTTACACCAAGACAGATCTTTCAGACTTCAGGGTCATAGTTACCCCCCCAATATGGGCATCCATGATTACCGGCAGAAGAGTTCCTGAAATAGAGAAACCCTTCATCAGGAGGCAAAAATTTATAGCCCAAGAAACTGCCATCGAGAAGAACATTAAAAAGCCCCTCTATGTTAAAATTGGGGCCAAAATACTACCGGAAAATGTCAGGCGGAAAATCGGAGACATAGTGGCTCCTAACCCTTTTGAAAAAACCTACGATTATCTTCTCAGGACAAAGAGATACAAAACAATCTTCGACTACTTTGACAAAACCTGGACCAATGGTATCCCATCCTACGGAAGAAACGTCTCAACACCGGAGGTTAAAGCTACCATGGGGGAAGCAGTAAAAGGCAACCTTAAACCACTCATAGAGTACGCAATGAAGACTTACGAAAAAGATAGGAAAGCACTGATGGAGGCCCTGGAGGAGGATTACGAGCTTATCTTCTGGTACACCCCGTTCCTCGACGAGGTGTCCCACTTCCTCATAGGGAAGAAGCTCAAGCTCATGAACCTCTACCTCGACCTCAACAAGCTGGCGAAGCTCGTCTCCGAGAAGCTGGACGAGGGCGACGTTCTCTACATAATCTCCGACCACGGAATGGAGCCCGTTCCGGGAGACCCACGCGGTGGAGACCACTCAGATCATGGATTTTTCAGCAGTAACACGGGAGAACTCATAGAAAGGCCCCAGGATCTCTTCAAGCTTATTATCATGAAATCCCCAAAGCACAGGAACTAGTCGGTTATTTCACGGTCTCTGTTAAGATTATTTTAACAATGTTATTCCAAATGCTCATGTCACGTTTAACAAAGGCCCTAACCCGAACGTTATCAATACAATGCTCTTTTGTAAGCATTTTTTCTAAATATCCCCTCAAAAATCCGGAGGCTTTAATAGGGCTGCCGGTTATACCCATGTAAAGTGCCCACAAAAGAACCGTACGAACAGGAGTCCCAAGGCAATAATTAACGTATCCCCTCCGAATCGCGGCCTTGTAGTACCCATACCTCTCCTGAGTCGGCCTCGTCTGGACCGCAATAGCATTGACAATCTGTCTAACATCCCAACCCTTTACTCGGGCCATATAATTGGAGAGAACATCCGGAGCATAGAACTCCCTATATCCCCCGATATCATTAAAACATTCCCGCCTAAAAACTCGAGGACTGCCCCGGGCAAAATTTGGATTGGTACGTTCCCAGGTTAACTTTTTCTCCCGCAGGATGTACACGCCACCACTTGCGATCCCAAGCCTTGGATTTTTCGTGAATTGCCTTAAAACCTTCTCAAAGAACCTTCTTTCCAAAATAAAATCGGCATCTACCAGAGCAATAAACCCGTAGGGGATGCCCTTCTCGTGGGCAAGCTTTCGAGCAACCTCAAACCCTTTTCTGACTACAACAGAGTACCTAAATGTAGAATCATATTCAAAAAATTGATCCCTCAGTTCATAACCAACTATCCACCCATGATTAGAGGACAACTCTTTAATCAGTTTCCCGGTCCCATCAGTGCTGTTATCATTCACGATAACCCAAAGTTTGGGTCTTACTGTCTGATTCATCACGCTCCTGGCAAGTAAGGGGAGCGATTTCTCTTCATTTTTGGCCGGGGTTACAAGTATGTAGCTCCGGGTTCTTGTACTTCTCATGGTTCCCCAAGAAAAAGACCCCCAACAGGTATATAAGAATCACGCATTTTCGAGAAAACACACCCACGGCAAGATAAATTTAGGAAAGCAAAATTATATATCACTGGATTTTATTAAATCAAGGACACGAAGTAATCTTTTTGCAGAACTTTCCCGACTGTACTGAATGACATAAATTCTTCCCAAGGCAGACGCCTTATACAGGTTTGAATCCAGCATTTTAAGCATGCATGCCATGACTTCCGTGGGATTCTCCCCAACGCACCCTGCTTTGCTCTCAAGGGCAACCCGCTCAATTTCCCCACGTCCCACCCCAACAAAGGGAAGGCCACACGCAAGATACTCATATATTTTTGAAGGAATGGCATATTTCAGACTCTCGTTGGCTTTTATTGGAGCCACACCAATCAGGGAAGAGCATAAAAGTTTAACGACCTCCTCCCTGGGTAACATGCCAGCATATCTGACCCATCCCGACAACCCCAGTTTCTCAATCATCGCAAGCACATCCTGGAGGGTCTCCCCGCTACCAGCCAGAATAATGGGTAGCCTATCTTTTTCATCCAGGCGGGAATAAGCTTCCAGGAAGGTTTTAAAATCCTGAGCATGCCCGAAGTATCCAGCATAAACCATTCTGGGATACTTTCTCGGCTTGTCACACCCAAAAAGATCCAGATCAACGCCATTTGGAACGATATAACATTTTTCGGGGTTCATCCCATATGTTTCCGCCAGCCGCTTTCGTATCATCGGAGTTACCACAGTCACAGCATCGGCAAAATTTAGAGCACTATACTCCAAAAATCTAAATAATTTTTCAACTACAGTTCCATGCTTTATAAAACCCAAACCAACACTAACATCAAGGAACAGATCCCTGACATCAACTATAACCTTTTTTTTCAGAAGTTTTGCAGTTAAGGCCACAAGATACAGCTGCGGTGGGGGGGATGTTATCATAACGGCATCCACTTCGTTTCTTCGCAGAATCAACCAGAGAACCGCAAGAACCGGGAAAATCGTATAGTACAAAACCCTCTCAAGGCTTGATGCGTTTTCTGATGGCTGATAAGTGAAGAGCCTGATTACGTTCCCCTCTCGTTTTGCAAGCTTAAATTCCCGCGGAAAATTCCCAAAGGGATAAGTCTCAATCGCCGATACCACGGTTACATTAACACCGAAAGCTCTCAAATACCTGTACAGATCACCAATTCGAGAAGCATTGCCCCCTTTCTCCGGCGGGAATGTTTGAGTAAATACAACAAGGCTGCCCCTCTTTTTCGAATTATCCATTTATTCTACCACCAAAAACATATCCGGGTTCTAAAATATAAGGATTGCCTTCCACATTATATTTTTAAACCCCCATAGAAAAGTCCCATTAGGTGACCCAAATGAACACCACCCTCATCGCAGTCATCGCAGGAATAGCCGCATTCTGGGTTATCCTCTACGCCCTCTTCGGAAGACGGGAAGAGAGGGAGGAGGGCCTAACGGTTGATCTTTTCATCGCCATGTGGAGAACGAAGAGACTGCTCGGGTTCATCGACGGTCTCGCGCGCAGGAGCAGACGCTTCTGGAAGGTCTACGCGGATGTCGGAATCGCCCTCGGCTTTATGGGCATGGTCTACGTCTTCTATGCCCTCCTCAGAACCGCCCTGCAGACCATCCAAACGGGTGGTGAGCAGGCGGGGGTTCAGCTCGTCATCCCCGGGATAACCATACCCCTCTGGTACGGCCTGATAGCCCTCGCCGTCGTGATGGTGGTCCACGAGCTCAGCCACGGGATAGTGGCAAGGGCCGAGAACCTGCCGCTGAAATCCGTGGGTCTGGTTCTCCTAGCCGTCATACCCGGTGCCTTCGTCGAGCCGGACGAGGAGGAGCTTGAGAGGGCCTCCCTGCGCACCAGGCTGAGGGTTTACGGAGCCGGCTCACTCGCCAACGTTACAACGGCGTTCCTGGCTGTTTTGATCCTTAACTTCGCAATATCCCCCGTTCTTCAGCCTTCGGGAATTCTCGTGTCAGGGGTTCTCGACGACGGCCCGGCCTACGGGGTTCTCCAGAAGGGGGACGTGATAGTGGCGATGGACGGGGTTCAGATAAGGGACATGGAGAACTTCATAAACTTCATGAACGGGACGAAGCCCGGCCAGACCGTCACGCTCACGGTCCTCAGGGGAGGCCAAGAGATTAACCTCCAGCTGAGGCTCGGGGCGCATCCGGATAACCCTGAGAAGGGCTACATAGGAATCTACCCCGCGCAGAACGTGGTCTCAAAGGTTGGAGCCGACTGGCTGGTGCTCTCGCTGTTCTTCACATTCTATTGGATATACGTGCTCAACATAGGCATCGGCCTTATGAACCTCTTCCCGCTCGTCCCGCTGGACGGCGGGAGGATGCTGGACGACGTGTTCAAGCGCTACCTGCCGGAGAACGTCGCGAAGCCGGTCAGGTACTTCACCATAGGGGTGGGCCTCTTCCTGCTGGCGCTCAACATCCTTCCGGCACTGAGGAACCTCATCGGCTGAGGCTTAACTTTTTTAATACCTTTTTCAACCCGGAAAGGGTGAAAAGATGAAGTGCTCCAAGTGCAATCGCCCGGCCGTTTACCACGCGCGCTACACCGGGCGGTACTACTGCAGGAAACACTTCAACGAGATGGTGGAGAAGAAGTTCAAGGAGACGGTGAAGAAGTACCGCCTCATAGAGAAGGGTGAGAGGATAGCCGTGGGCGTGAGCGGCGGAAAGGACAGCGTCGTTCTCATGCACCTCCTGGCGAAGCTGCGCGAGAAGTTTCCCTTCGAGCTCGTGGCCGTAACGATTGACGAAGGAATAGCCGGGTACAGGCCTCCCAGTGTCGAGATAGCTAGGAGGAACGCCGAGAAGCTGGGCATAGAGCACAGGGTCTATTCATTCAAGGAGTACATGGGCTTCACCCTGGACGAGACCGTTGAGATTATGGGGAGCTTTGAAAAGGGAGAGAGAGTCGGGGCGTGCTCCTACTGCGGCGTCTGGAGGCGCTGGCTCCTAAACTACGCGGCGAAGGACGTGGGCGCGGACAAACTGGCAGTCGGCCACAACCTCGACGACGAGGTTCAGATGTTCATCATGAACATACTGCGCGGCGATGTGGCACGCCTCGGAAGGACCGGCCCTTACTACGAGGAGATACACCCAGAGCTGGTCCCCAGGATAAAGCCCCTCCGCGAGATTCCCGAGAAGGAGATAGTTCTCTACGCGGTCCTCAACAACATAGAGGTTGATTTCAGCGAGTGCCCCTACGCCGTTGAGGCCTTCAGGGCCGAAATTCGGGATTGGATCAACGAGATGGAGGAGAGGCATCCGGGGACGAAGTATCAGATACTGAGGAGCTACGACAAGCTATTCCCCCTCATAGCGAGGACGTACACCAAAAGGACGAGCGAGCTGAACCGCTGTAAGATATGCGGCCAGCCGACGACGGGAGAGATATGCAAGGCCTGCCAGTTCCGCCTTCAGGTCGAGAGGAAGGCCAGAGAGAAGGGACTCACGTTCCGGGTGGATTAACTGAACGAGTATTTATAAAAGGCTGTTCAGTATACTGAACAATCTTTATAAATGTTGGGTTAGTAAACGTTACCATGAACGAGAACCTCGCGCGAGTCATTGTTGAGTGGCAGGAAAACTGGACGCCGGAACTAATCGAAAGGGACTTCGACTTCTCCTTGATTCCTGAAAGACCAAGAAAGATCATCACCTTCGCCGGATGCAGGAGAACAGGCAAAACATACCTAATGTTCCAGCTGATAAACGGGCTTTCTAAGAAAATACCTCAGGATGAGATTTTTTACATCAACTTCGAGGACGAGAGAATAGAGAAGAGAACCGAAACGCTGACTGAGCTTATCCCCACAATCGAAGAGCTATTTGGGAAGAAGGAGAGGCTTTACCTGTTTCTAGACGAAATCCAGAATATTCCGGGATGGGACTCATGGGTCAGGCGGGTACATGACTCAAGGAAAGACGTGAGGCTCTTCCTGAGTGGTTCCTCTTCAAAGCTATCAAGCAGGGAGATACCCACATCGCTCAGGGGTAGGGCTCTCACATTCGAAGTCTTCCCGCTGAGCTTCCAGGAGTTCCTCCGCTTCAAAAACTTCGACATACCACAAAGAGTCGAATTCAGCGGGAAGAAGAGCCAGCTCCTAAACCTCCTTAGGGAGTATCTTCTCTACGGGGGATTTCCGGAGGTTGTCCTCTCCAACGATAAAAAAATAAAAGGGATGATAGTCAGGGACTACTTCAACACGATTATTGCGTTGGACATTGTCGAAAGGTACCGGGTACGGAACCCAGAGGAGCTGAGGGCGCTTCTCAGGTTGCTTCTCAACTCAGAGTACTTCAGCCTGAGTAAAGCTGAGAGAACCATGAGAAGCCTCGGGTATTCGGTCAGCAAGGCAACTCTGGCCAACTACCTCCGCTACCTGAACGAGTGCTACTTCACCTTTCCCGTGGAAGTATACTCCCCCAAGGTCAGGCTGAGAATCCAGCACCCCAAGAAGATATACTTCGTGGACACGGCTTTCCTCACGTTCCTGAGTGTAAAGTTCAGTGATAACATCGGCAGGCTCATGGAGAACACGGTCTTCATCGAGCTCATGAGGAGGGGTAGGGAGGTTAACTACGCCTCCGGCGAGAACTGGGAGGTGGACTTCGTTCTGCCAGAGGAGGAAACGTTGATTCAGGTGAGCTACGACGTTTCGAGGCCGGAGACACTAGAAAGGGAACTCAAAGCTCTGAAAAAAGCAAAACGACTCTTCGGGTGGGAAAAAGCAAAGTTGATAACGTGGGACATAGAGAAGAAAACAGACGGAATCGAAATAATACCCCTGTGGAGGTTCCTCCTTGATTATCGAGACCGTGATTCCACCGGAGGAGCTTGAGGATATAAAAAGGAAGAGCGGGGCGGAGGTTAGATTAATCCTCCTCGGGAAGACGGAGAGAAACGGTATACCCCTCAGCAGGGTTCTGATAAAGGGGGAGCAAAGGGAGATAGAGCGCTTCATGGAGAAGCTCCGCCTGGCGAGGGCGGGAGGTTAGTTCTGAATCTCGTCATGGGGGGGTACTGTGCGGCCACAGGATTAACGGGTATCATTTAGACTGAATTGGACTGAGTTCAATCTTTCCACCCCAGAGCCTGAAGCTATACTGACTTTTTAGCGGGTTGAACTCGGGGAGGGGCGATTTTCTGATGACCATCCTCTCCTCAAAGGGGGCACTGCTGGAGCTGAACTCAAGGACGTACTGGCTGTAGAGGGAAACCCACGCCACAAGGTCGCTAGAAGCCCTCCCCCTGTTGAGGAGGAAGATATTTATCGGACGCTTCCGGGTTTCGGTTATCCTGGCCCTCTCCTTATCCGCGATAAGACGCTGGAAGACCGACAGGAAATTCTCCTTACCAAACAGGAATGCCAGTCCATCTATGGTGACGTCTATACCCACCGGCCTCCTGTCCCCGATGCGCTCGGTCAGCAGGCGGCGGTAGAGCCTGCTGTACTTCGGTAAAAACGTGCCAGCATCCATCGTCCCATCGGTGTATACAAAATCGTACGGATATTCGATTCCGTAAAAGGAAGAGAACACATCTATAACCGCGACATTACCCGCCGTGCCCTCCGAAGCAATGTCAAAATCGGCGGCCCTGAGCTCCATCTCCAGTGATGATATCGGGAGAACCGAGTCAATTATCACCCCAAAATCTCCCGCACGAATACGATTCCTGAGTATCTCAAAGGCAATGGCCCATCCCTTGGAGTACGTATCGTAAACGATGAGGAGGTTGCTGTCCTCGAGCAGACCGCCCCCCAGGGCCCTGTCGAGAGCAGGAATGCCGGTGCTTAAAAGCTCCATGGTATCACCCAATATGTTTTATTTAATGCTGTATTTAAAACTATTCTTCACTTTCTGTATCAAAGTTGGGGATGTTCTGCGATTCAGAAAAACCTCACGTTATAAATAGCCGGCCGTTCCATCTATAAATGGTGATACCATGGAAGAAGTTAGGGAGTTGAAGACCGTTCTGGAGAGGGTCGAGGGCAAGCTGATAGCGGCGGGAAAGATGTACGGGGCGATGAACTTTGGGGCCTGGCTCTCGGTGATGCTGTTCTACTACGTCATCATAGGTGTGTTCAGACCTTCCTGGCAGTTCAACCTGGTCTACTGGCCGGTAGCTTTTGTGGTGGCAATGGGATTCACCGGAAGGGTGTGGAAGCGCCTTCAAAAGCTGGGAAGGGTTACCGGCAGGGAAGCCGAAGCATCGACCTTCGGCGGGATCTTAATAGCCCTTTCCTGGATTGCGGGAATAATCCTTGGATGGGGCGTTGTTCCAGGGATGCACCTCGGGGTGAACGCCGAAGCGAGCCTGGCCATGGGGTTTCTAAGCTTCATAGCATTCTCGGTGTTCGCCATGTGGCTGGTTTTTGCCAGATACGGGGGAGCCGAGCGTGAAATAATTCCGGCTTTTCTTATCCCCGCCACTGGAATACCCATTGCAATGAGGATGGAAGCCGGGGCGATGGCCTGGGCGGGCTTCATCGTGGGACTGGGGTTCACCCTTACCGTGATGTGGTACCTCCACTCGGCCTTCAGGGCAATAGAGCGGTGATAGCATGGAAGCCCTGCGGGAGCTGAGCAGGAACCATGTCCTGGGCAACCCGATAAGGCTAGGAATAATGCTCTACCTCCTGCCAAGGGGTAAGGCCCTCTTCAGGGACCTCCTGGAGGTGCTCGAGGTAACGCCGGGAAACCTCGACTCACACCTTAAGGCCCTTGAAAAGGCCGGCTACATCGAGCTCTACAAGGTCTTCGCCGACAGACCCAGGACGGCCGTTAGGATAACGGAGAAGGGAGCAAAGGAAACCGGGGAGTACCTGAGGGCCTTAAAAAAGATCCTATCACTCATCCCCGCCGGGGACTGAAAGGATAGCCCTTCTTCGTGACCATCCAGAGGCCGAAGAGGGCGCCCAGCTGTTCCATCAGGACGTCCCTCACCTTGTTCTGCGTCGTTTCCTTCAGTATGCCCTCCGTGAAGTGACTTCCCGCCCACTCGGCTACCTCCCAGCCCACCCCTATTACCAGCAGGAGCGTGAAGGAGTGGATGAGAACCCTCCTCCACGGGGTCTCTGTTAAAAGCCCCCTGAGGATGCTCACGAGGAAGAGCCAGATGACGAGTCCGCCGAGGAAGTGGCTTATCATGTCCACGTCCCGGAAGGCCACGTTGAAGAGGTCAATGCTCGTGAACGGAACGTTTACCAGGGACGCGTGAACGGCGAGAAAAACCGATGTTATGGCGGTGATGCCCTCATTGTAGAAGGGGCTGAGAAGGACTCCGAGGGTTCCACTCTGCCGTTTGTGCTTCCGGGGAAGCCAGAGGACGGCGAGGAGGTAGGCCATCATCCACGAAGTCCTCAGTATGTGGTCAACCCTTCGATAATAGAGGCCGGTGAAAAATCCGATGACGAGCACGGACATTGATACCAGAACTGTCTTTTCTTCCAGGTTTATACTCAACACCCCCGGCGATTTTCAAACTACTTAAGCATTCCGATGTTCCGTTTTTGACTCCTCCTCGGCCTTCCTTTTCAGCTCCTTCTTCCTCTCCAGCCGGTACTCCTCAACCAGGCGGAGCATCCGCTCGACCTCCCTCTCCTCGTCCTCCGCTTTCCACTTCTCCAGGAGCCCATCGATGGCCCTCTCCAGGGTCTCCCGCTCAACCACCGCGAACTCATCGACGCGCTTGACGTCAAGCTCTTCGCCCGTGAAGAATGGCACGTGGGCCTCGCGGAGAACCTCCCTCACCGGCTCCGGAAGGGGCTTCTCGGTGATGAGCGCCTTTATCCCCTTCTCAACCAGCTCCCCTGCTATGGCCCTCCCCGCCCCGGCCGGATTTATCACGAAGAGCACATCACCCCTCCTCAACCCGACCTCACGCTCAATCCTCTCAAGCTCGCGCCAGCTCAGAACCTCCATCACCTTGAGCGGAACCGCGCTACCGCGAAGCTCCACGACGTTCATGCGCTTTACCTGCACCAGGTCCCTGCTCAGGCGCTCTATGACCGCCTTGGCCTCCCTCAGCTGTCTCTCAAGGGTTTCGATGCGCTTCACCTTGGCCTCAAGCTCCCTCTCGCGGAGAACCTTCCGCCTGATTTCCTCGTCGTAATCGACGAGCTTCCTCTCGAGCCTGCCTATGGTCTTCCTCTGCTCACGGATGATCCCCTTAAGCTCCCGGTTTTCCCTCTCCAGGAACTCGATCCTCCTCTCAAGCTCGCGGATTCTCCTGAGGTAGTGCTCAACGTCCGGGCCCTGCCTTCTGGCCTCCCCGGGCTTCTCCTCCTCCCTCGGCCTCTCGCGGAGGGTAACCCTTTGCATGGCTTCCCCGAGGTTGTATCCCTGTATGACAAGGGCCTTTACCTCGTCGGACTTCTTTATCAGACCGGCCTCGCGCAGTTTGGCATCGATGTGTTCCAGCTTCGGCTTCAGCCGGAGGTATGCCTTGTAGGCGGCCGCCAAGGCGTCGCGCTGGTGGTCATCCTCGACGGTTATTCCGAGGTCCCTCAGCAGTTCGTTCTTGTCCTGAACGCGGAGGCTCTCCCTGGGAACGAACAGGTTCGCCTTGAAGGAGCGGGCTATCTTCTCGACGAAGCCAGGGGCGGGGGAGACGTCGGTGGCAACGATGACCGGGTGACCGACCTCGCTGATGAAGCGGAAGACCTCGCCGACCGGCATGTTCCTCTCGCTGTGGAGGGCCACGATGTTCCCGTCGAGGTCTATGGCGGCTATGCCCACCGTTATGCCGGGGTCTATGCCGACTATGATGCTCATCCTCTCCCGTATCGCCTCCTCCCCTTTCAGGGGGGCGAAGCCGAGCTCAGCCCTTTCGACGGGCTGAATCCTCACCTCAACGTCCCCGCCGCGGGTGGGCTTTATAAGGCCGGCCAGCTCCTCCCTGGAAGCGTAGACCCGGAACTCCCCCCTGGCCAGGCCGTAGTCCTTTTCCTCCGTTTCAAGGTCAAAGGGTATGTCCGCCCTTCTGAGCCTGTCCTCTATCTCCCTCACCTTGTCCCGAACGAGGTTGTGAACCCTCTTCCTGTACCTGTCCTGGCTCCAGCCGCCCTTTCCGTGGCTCCTCCCCCGGGTTACCTTGATTATCACCTCGTCCTCGAAGGCGAGAACCTCGTAGCCGACCCCCTTGCTCGCGAGGAGTGCGGAAAGCTTGGCCTCCTCGTAGGGGTCGAACCTATCAAAGGCCCTTATGCCGTGCTCCTTCGCGAGGCTCTGCAAGCTCCTCTGCTCACCCGGACGGCCGGTAACCTGAACCAGCTTCGTCCCGCTCGGAAGGGCGCGGAGAAACTTCCTCAGGTCATCGCCCAGCTCGGTAACGCTGTCCATGGCCACTATGTCGGGCCTCTTGGACTGGATGAAGCGAATAAGACGGTATAGCGTGAACTCCCCCTTCCGCTCAAGCCTGCCGTTGAACCAGCTCACCACCGCGAACCTCTTGGGGTTCTCACTTATCACGTCAATGCCGAGGATTAGAATAGGCCTCACCCTCATGGGCTTTGTAGGGGGTAGGAAAGAGGATTTAAAAAGGTTTCAGACCTCAAGCGAGGTCCTAACGGCGACCTCAAATGCCCGCGTTACGGTTTCCAGGGCCATAGAGGGCCTCGGCTTTTCCAGGGCCTGCTCGTGGATAAAGGGCACGTGGATGAAGCCGGCTCTGGTTTCCATTCCAGCGACGGCTATCGTGTGCAGGGCGGTGAACATAGCCGCGTTGCAGACGTACGTTCCGGCAGTGTTTGAAACCCCGGCCGGTATGTTCTTCCTCCTGAGGGCAGCAACGATGGCCTTTACAGGGAGGGTCGCAAAGTACGCGGCCGGGGCGTCCTCAAAGACCGGCTCGTCCTCGGGAGCAAAGCCCTCGTTGTCCGGCATCTTGCTGTCCATCACGTTTATCGCGACCCTCTCAACGGTTACGTTCGGCCTACCACCGGCCTGGCCGGTTAAGATGACCACGTCCGGCCTTTCCTCCACGATGAGCCTCGGCAGAATCTCCCTGACTCCCCTGAAGGTCACCGGCAGCCGGTGTTTTATCAGCCTCGCCCCGCCTATGTTCTCCGGAAGCCTCTCAACGGCCTCCCACGACGGGTTTATCTCCTCTCCCCCAAAGGGCTCAAAACCCGTTATGAGAACCTTCATTCCAATCACCGGGAAGGTTAGGTTTTTAGGGTTTAAAAACTACTTCGGACGAGGGGTGAGGATGAAGTACGATGTTCTCATCATCGGCGGCGGGCCCTCGGGCAACTACCTCGCGAACCTGCTCGCCAGGGACTTCAGCGTTGCCGTGGTCGAAAAGAAGGGTGCATTTGGAGGCAAAGCCTGCACGGGCATCATCGGGGCGGCTAACTACGAGAGGCTTGGCCTCCCGGAGGAGGCCGTACTGAACGAACTCCGCGGGGCCGTTTTTTACTCACGGATCCAGAGCTTCGAGATAGAGAGGAAAACCCCCCAGGCGTACCTGGTGGACAGGAAAGCCCTGGAGAAGAGCCTCGCTGAGAGGGCCGTCAGGAAGGGCGTGGATTACTACATGGCCACGACTTTCAAGGGGTTCAGGAACGGAAAAGCCGTGCTCCAGCACCTGGGGGAGAGGCTTGAGATTGGGGCGGACTTCTACGTCGGGGCGGACGGCGTTAACAGCGCCGTTGCCAAGGCCATCGGGGCCAAAGCCATGGCCGAGTTCCTGAGCGGCTACGAGGTCGAGGTCGTTGGCGAGTTCAGGCGGGATTTCGTCGAGGTCTGGGTTAACAAGGACATGAACGGGGACTTCTTCATGTGGGTGGCGCCGGTGAACGAGGGGCTAGCTAGAGTCGGAACACTCGGGAGCATCGAGGCCCTCAACCGCTTTCTCAGGGTGAGGATGCTCAAGCCCACTTCAATAGTCGAGTTCAAGGCGGGTTCGGTTGGTTTTGGCTGGAGAAAGCCGTGGGTGAGGGGCAACGTGGCGCTGCTCGGGGACGCGGCGCTGCAGATAAAGCCGACCACCGCGGGGGGAATCGTCTTCGGGATGCTCTGCGCCCGTGCCCTCAGGGAAGCCCTCCTGACCGGGAAGCCCGAGAGCTATGAAAAGCTCTGCGGGGCGATCAAGAACCAGATAAGCTTCGGACTGCGCTTCAGGAAGATATTCAGGGGGATGAGCCAGGAGGATATCGAGAGGGTCTTCGAGGTCCTCGGAAGCGCGGAGGCGAGGGAGGTCATAGAGAGCCAGGCGGACTTCGACGACCACGTGAAGACCGCGAAGGCGATACTCAGGAGGCCGAAACTCCTCGCAAAGCTAATAAGGATAAGCCCGAGCATCGTTCGCTACCTCGTGTGAGGTGAGAGAATGGCAAGGTGGAAGATGGGCCTCCAAGAGGAGTACCTCAAGGCGATAGCCGAGGGGAGGAAGAGGATTGAAGGCCGCTTATACGACGAGAAGAGGCAGGGGATAAAACCGGGGGACGAGATAGTCTTCGAGAACAAGCTGGTATGCGTCGTGAAGGACGTGAGGGTCTACTCGTCGTTCATGGAGATGCTGGAGAAGGAGGGCCTTGAGAACGTTCTCCCCGGAGTTGAGAGCATCGAGGAGGGCGTTAAGGTCTACAGGCGCTTCTACTCTGAGGAGAAGGAGAGGAAGTACGGGGTGGCGGCGATAGAGGTCGAGCCGGTGGCGTGGGTTGGGGAACCGTTAGGGTGAGTTCCTGAGCCGGTGCTCCCACTCCTCAAAGCTCCTCTCAACATCTTCAAGAGCCTCCAGGGTGGCTTTATACTCCTCCTCGCTCAGGATTCCAAAGATTTTCTCAAGCACCCAGCGGTTCTCCTCCAAGCCTGTCACCAGCGAAAACTTGGGGTTGAGGTTTAAGGGAGTTGCGGAAACCGTTTTAAGCTCCACCCCCAAGATAGGAATATGATGATTGACGAAAGAATAGAGATAGATCCCAAGAAGATGGGCGGAAAGCCCGTGATAAAGGGGACAAGGATTCCGGTTTACCTCATACTGGAGCTCCTCGCCAACGGTTGGAGCTTTGAGGAGATACTTGAGAGCTACCCTCAGCTGACAAAAGAGGACATACTCGCGGCTATAAGGTACGCCAGTATGATATTAAAGGAGGAGCAGTACGTTGAAGTTTCTGGCTGACGAGAACATACCCTATCCTGTTGTCAAACGCTTAAGAGCAGAGAGTTTTGACATAACATCCATCTACGAAGTCAAGAGAGGCATAACTGACGAGGAAGTTGCCCAGATTGCCAACAGGGAGGACAGAATCCTTATAACGTTCGACAAAGATTTTGGAATGATTATTTTTGTTGAGAGCATCACAATTCCCGGACTTATCCTTCTGAGGTTTCCACCGAAGAGCATTGAGTACATTTACTCAAAACTCCGTGCAGTCTTAGGGCTGGATATTGACTTCAAAGGAAAAATCGTGAGCGTTCATGAAGATAAAATAAGAGTGGCAAAGCTCTGAATCACAGATACCTCTCCTTCACCCACCTGATGAAGTAGTCCGGGTTCAGCTCCTCGCCGATGGCCTTCCTGAGGAGCTCCTTCGGCGGGTAGATGCTTCCGTGCCTGTGGATCCTCTCGCGGAGCCAGGCCTTTATCGGGTCGAACTCGGCCTTTGCAACCTTCTCCTCGAAGTCCGGGATGTCCTTCTTCATATGGTAGTAGAGCTGGGCTGAGAGGAGCGTTCCTATGCTGTAGGTCGGGAAGTAGCCGACCGTTCCGTGGGCCCAGTGGATGTCCTGGAGGATTCCCTCACGGTAGGTCTTCGGCATTATGCCGAGGAGGTTCTCCATCTCGTCGTTCCAGAGCTCGGGGAGGTCTCTGGCTTTAACACCCTCGTTGAGCATCATTCTTTCTAGCTTGAAGCGGAGCAGGATGTGGAAGTTGTAGGTCACCACATCGGCCTCGGTCCTTATGAAGTCGGGCCTGACCATGTTGAAGTATAGGTAAACGTCCTCGGGCGTGTAGTTGGCCATGAAGGGCAGGTTCTCCCTGAGGGTCGGGTATATCAGCTCGGCGAACTCCCTGGAGCGGCCGATGATGTTCTCCCAGAACCTGCTCTGGCTCTCGTGGATTCCGAGGCTCACTCCACCGACTATCGGGCTGAACATGAACCTCTCGTCCTGCTGGAGTTCGTAGAGGGCATGGCCGAACTCGTGGACGGTGCTGAGGACGGTCATTCTGAAGTCGTAGCCCTCGTAGCGGGTGGTTATCCTAACGTCCCTTATCCCAAACTCGGTCGTGAAGGGGTGAGCTGAAACGTCAAGCCTTGAGCGGACACCGAGCGGGAAGCCGAACTTCTCGAGGATCCAGCGGTTCACGCGCTCCATCTGGGCCTGCTCATAGCTCTCCTTCTCGAGCGGGTGGCTCTGGGGAACCCTACCCTCTTCCATGATCTTCTCAAGGAGCGGCTTGAGCTCCTTCTCCAGCTTGTCGAACATCCTCTCGACGTCCCTGGTGGTCAGGCCTTCCTCGAAGAGGTCGAGCAAAGCGTCGTAGGGCTCGTCCTCGTAGCCGAGGTATTCAGCGGCGCGCTTCGCCAGGTCGATTATCCTGTCGAGCCAGGGCTCGAACTTGGAGTAGTCGTCGCTCTTCTTTGCCTCCTCCCAGGCCTTGGTGGCCTGGCTCGTGACCTCGCTCATCTCCCTGAGGAACTCCGGCGGGAAGGCCCTGCTTATCCTTATTGAGCGGTCGAGGACGCGAACGACGCCGCGCTCGTACTCGTTGAGGTTCTCGATTCCCTTCGCTTTCTCAACCAGCTCGACGAAGTCCGGCTTGAGGAGGAACTCCTGAGAAAGCACGGAAAGCTCGCCCTGGGCCACCGAGCGCTCGAGGATTCCCTCCCCGGGCATGTTGACCTCCATGTCCCAGCCAAGGACGCTCTGGGCGTGGTTTATCGCCCATATCCTGCGGTACTTGCCGAGAATCTCCTTTACCGTCTCGTTCTGGAAGACGCTCTCCATGGCAACCACCCCACATCACTTTGAAGAATTTTCGGGAGCAGTTCTTTTAATCTTTTCGATGCCCATCTAAACGAGGGCTGGAATGATTCACTCCACCCGTCTTTTTAACCTCCCCATGAGCACCGGGATCACGGCAAGCAAGGTTACAAGCCCCGGCCCGCAGATTTTGCTGTTTTCTTTTGTGCTGGTGGGATGAGAGGGAGTGGTTTTGATTGGTGGGGTGTGAGGAGTGTCCGTTGAATTCGCCGTGACGTTCTCACCCGTCTTGCCAGTGTTCGCGCTCGCCTTCTCGCAGACCGTCACGTTGGCTATCTTAACACTGTCCGGGAACCAGTAGCCTGGAACGGGGGTGTTCGGCGGGACGAAGTCGTCCCTTGTAACGTTCATGTTAAGGTAAACGAGGGTGATGTTCTTCACGTGGCCCTCCTTTTTGAGGAGGAAGTAAATCGGAAAAACGCTCGAATTGACGACTTCAGTGGGGCCAGGAGACCACCTCAGCGCGTTCTCGCTCATCGTGACCCACACGTCGCTCACGTTCGCGTAGTCCCATTTTTTGAAGCTCGGGGACTGAAGCTCAATCCGCCAGCCGTTTATCTCGTCGCTGATTTTTCCCTTTGGGAGCTTAAGCCAGCTAACATTGACCGGCTCAATGCATAAGTTTTTTGGATTGAAGAGGTAGATGCCATGGACATGCGTCATCGGAGGGTAGAACGTGAGGTCCAGGTACCAGCTCCCGTTTATGAAGCGCGCACCATTAAGAGACTGGCCGAGAGTGTAGTGGTAAAGGGCCCTGGACTGGTCAAGGAGAGTGCTATAGTTTGGGTAAAGGGCTCTGAACGCGGGGGTGAAGTTAAGTAAGTAGAGCTGGGAGCCATTGAAGTAGAAGAGATGTTCCTCTCCCCCAAGAACCTCCCCGGTGGTTGCGTTGGCGCAGTTGATTCCCGAGAGGGGAGGACAGTATGGCTCGTAGGTGAGAACCTGAAGGGGAATTAGTGCGTCGCTTCCGTTGGACATCACAGCATACTTAACCTCGTAAACCTCTTGGGCCGAGGTTAAGGGGAAGAACAGGAGGAGCGCCAGCACGAGGAAGGAAAGATAACTCATCAGTCTGGACATTGTTACCCCCTCTTACGTGTTCTTTCTGCGAGAAGACCAACGACCGCAAGCAAAACCATAAACCCCGGTCCACAGATGCTTTTTTCTTTTGTGCCTGTTGAAGTTGGAGTAGTAGTTCTCCCAACTGTCCGGGTTGAGGTGTTCGTGCGCTCCGCTTGCGTTTGTGTTCCAGCACTGCAGACTCCAAAAGTCACGCTCGAATTGAAATACTGGTTGGGCAGAACCCTAAAGCCAGGCAGATTCCTCATCCAATCCCCTTGGGGACCCATAAGCCGGAGCAAATCAAAAGCCGGCCTCAAGGTCCCATTCACGTAATACAGCGCGTAAACACCGGAAGAATTATCCACCGGTAAAAGAAAATCCCCCGGACCCCACACCACTCCAAAACTAGAACCCCCTGCATAATAATAATTCCCGTAATAAAACCACACGGCAGGGAGTATCAGGTAGCCATTTCCGTCCTTTGCCGCGATGAGTTGCCACTCCCACACCCTTGGAGGATAATACTCCTCCAATTCTCGGAGCGGAATTCTAAGGGTCGTCCCGTTAAAGCGGAAGACCATATAGCTACCCTCAACAACTCCCCTCGCCACGGAACCGTTGGAGGCATGGAAACCCTTAGGGGACTCTGAAACCAGCCGCCAGCAGGTTCCGTTGAGCACGTAAACACCCTTATTGTACGACGACTCCCAGAGGAGTTCGTAATGTCCCTTCCAGACGCCAAACTTGTACTCGCAATGCCAGCACCAGGGTTTGCTGGTGTTCCTCCAGGTGGGCGAGAGGTTGAAGAACTTAGGAACACCGTTCACGACGAGGTAGGAGTAATGATAGGGTATCCACCCGGGTTCCTTCATCGTGACAACGAGAACCGCGGAACTACCGTTCGAAACCACGGAATAAAAAAGCGAGACATAGCGCGGATACCTATCATCATCGAAAAACTCAGAGAAAATCTCGTGAGCGGGAGTTGGGGTTATCCAAGTTTGGGAAATCGTTGCGATGATTGGATTTGGCAGGTTTCTGAGGGGGTCGCCCTGGGGCGTGATTAATCCCAAAACGTCCACTATCGGCTTTAACGTTTCGTTGTTCAAATAGAGAAGGATTGGAATTGACTGGTTGACTTTTAACTCAACGCCCTCTGAAAAATTAACACCCACGTAGACCCTTCCATTAGTCTCCCAATAACTCAAACGCAGAGGGTAAATGATAAAGCATTTTCTGTGATAAGTTATAAAGGAGGCATTGGTAGCGTTCCAGATGTCAACCACGTCAAAATACAATATCCCTCCGAGGTCATTCAGAAAATGCCTGGGGTAGTATTTTAAAAGCTCCTCCACCGGAACCTTGAAAGTCGTGTTAAAACCCCTGAACACAACGTATTCCCCTTCCACGCGTCCAATCAACTGAAAATTGGACGGTTTGTACTTGACGACTACTGGTACTCCCATATTGAGGAAGTAATCGTAAGTGGTGTTGTTCTCGGCCCACCAGTGCAGAACCGGGTCGTTGTGGTAGGCAAACACGTCGAACCGGTTCGTCGGCCAGGGCAGGGTTACGTTCCCAAGCTTGTGGGTGACTCCCGGCAGGTTCGTGATGTTCACGTATCGGAGGGTCCAGTTGGTGATGTTATAATACGAGGAGTACGCGAGGTAGAGGAGGCGGTATTCACCGGGGTATGAACCGTTTGCTCTCCAGTGGGGCTTCACAGTGATGATGAAGTATGGTGAAATTCCAGTGCTTGGGGGTCTAACGCCTTTAATTGTGATTTGATACGCCTGGAACGTTTGTGTGCTGGAAGCAGTGGCTCCATGAAAAGAGATAGGAGGGATTAGAAGTAAGAGGATAAGAAAAAGGCGAAGACTAAACATACGGCTCATTGAATTCCCTCCTGCAGTATCCCTGAAGGATGTCTATCACTTTGAAATCTATGCTGAAGTAGTATGCTAAGTCCTGGGGGTTCCAGCCAACGTCTTGAAGTGCTCTAACGTAATCCAGAGCATAATTGATTGCTTTTTGGGGATGGTTATCTCTGCAGTGTTCATAACAAGTGTGAATATTAGAATCACAGTTCATGCCTTCTGGGCAGTCTCTTGGGCAGGTACAATGAATTTCCAGTACTGTCCTGTCGGCTTCCATTTCTATTGAGACCCTTGTCGTGGAGTTGGGGTTTTGCTCCTTGATTTTCAAGGGGAGTTCTTCGTGAATCCAGCGGATTTTCTCGACGAGTTTCTCGTAAGTGTAGGGTAAACCATGGTTTCCTTCTTCATCTAGCTTTGAGTACTGGTAGTAATTAGGCTGGACAAAAACGTAGTCAAAGTAGCTACCAATCTTGAGAATTCCATCATATTTTGGGTCATTTAAATAAGACACGCCTCTGCCACCCGTTGCTGGAATCCAAATCAGTTCCTGCTCGTGGTCGTGAACGTAGTTGGACATCTTTTGAATGAATTCAACAGACACACCGGTGCTATCATTGGGAGTAGTTTGAAGGCAACTCTCGTAACTCCAGTAGAAGCCGAGCCTGTTGCTGTCAACAACACTAAGGACACCGTCAATCCAGTCCTTCCAGTAAGAATTATTGAATCCCTCGGACGGGTTATCCCTCGGTTTTTTACTCCCATACTTGTAGAACGGAATCGGCACGTAGTAATCCATGCTGCCGATCCTTGATGAGAGCCACAAAGCCATGCGAAGCCCATCATCATAACCGTTTCCAGTATAGTTGATTCCCTTTCCTTCTCCACTGAGGAAGACTACCCTATCAAAACCCCTGTTCTTAAACCACTGGACGGCTTCATCGTAAGAAGTTGGCCGTTTTCCTCCAAGGGTCATCCTCGAGGCGTAAGTTCTGAGATTCCCGTCCCACCTAACCCACCACAGACCAAACTTCGACATAAGGAATCACCAACTACTAATAGTTAAACGGCCATATAAAAACCTTTTGGTTAAACAAAACCATTAAAAACATCCCAAAAGTTCCAAAATAGGTTGAAATTATGAGGGTGGTAATCCATCACATTTTTTCTTTCTCAAGCCTCGCCGTTCACGGCGGGGATGCAGTAAACAACCCAACAGCCATTAAGCAGGAAAAGCAATCTTTTTTAAAGCCCAAAAACCATACCATACTTTGAAATGAAGAGAACAGTAACGCTCAAACTCCAACCATCAAAAGAGCAGGCAAAAATCCTTTCTGAGTTAGCCGACATTGGAGCCAAAGTCTGGAATAGAGTGAACTTCCTAAGAAGACAACAATTCTTCCAGGACAGAATCGTGGACTTCAATAAAACCGAGAAAACCGTTTATGAAGAGTTTAAACAGGAAATCGGCTCAGCAACCGTCCAGCAAATAGCGAGGAAGAATGCTGAAGCATGGCGGAGTTTCTTTTCGCTCCTTCGGAAAAAGCGGAATGGAGAACTCTCTAACTGGCTCAAACCAAAACCACCGAACTACCTGAAAGAAGACGGGAAGAGAAAGCCCTTAATCGTTTTGAGAAACGACCAGTACAAGAGTGAAGGAAACAAGTTAATCCTCAAAGGCCTTGGAAAGTTCAAACGCTTGGAAATTCAATTCAAGGGCAGAATACACTTGAAGAGCAAGCAAGGGCGGTTAGAGATAACTTATGACAACGTTAAGAAAAGGTGGTATGCTCACGTCAGCCTCACAGTCGAGGAAAAACTTGAGGGTGGGGAGTGGATTGAACTTCCAAGAACTCCAAAAGGGAATCTCTCAGCGGGAATTGATTTGGGGATTAACAACTTGATGGCAGTTTATGTGGAGAATGGAGAAAGCTTTCTCGTGAACGGAAAGCCTCTCAAAAGCATCGACTTCTACTGGAGAAGAAAAATTGCTGATTATCAGTCAAAACTCAACAGGAGTGGGGCGAAAACGAGCAGAAAACTTAAAAGAATGCACGAGAGGGCTAAACTTCAGGCAAAACACTACATTAACACGGCAGTAAGGCAAATGGTTAGAAGGCTTTACGATTTGGGAGTTAGTAGAATCATCGTTGGTTATCCTAAAGGTATTGCAAGGAGCTCTGATAAGGGTAAAAAGCAGAATTTCCTCCTCTCTCACGTCTGGCGGTTCAATACGGTTATCAAACGCTTAACCGAGGTTGCGGAAGAGTATGGTATTCAGGTTTTGGTCGTGAATGAGGCTTTCACTTCTAAGCTTTGCCCCGTTTGCGGGAAGCCCCATGAAGGGGCCCGTTTCGTTCGTGGTCTTTATTTGTGTCCCGCAACGGGGCTTATCTTCAACGCTGACTTGGTTGGTGCCTTTAACATTTTGAAGAAGGTGGTGGAAACCATAACCCCTAATCTGAGCGGTCTTTACGCTCAGAGGAGGGGTAATTGGCCCAAGACCGGGCCGGAGGGGTCGAAGACCCGCTTTATTTTGGGTCTAAATGAGACCCCTCAAACCTCTCCGCTAATTGGGTAGGGGGTTCCTCGCTGGAACCCTCACCCTTCAGGGCGAGGGGGAGGTCAGCACCTCACATACCCACCGCTTGGCTTAAAACCAGGGGCAACATAAATGGGTCAACTTCAATGACACAGTGTCCAGAATTAGATGGGGTGATAAAATGATCGAGCTCGTCGTCATAGGTCACGTCTCTATAGACACAATAGTCTTTCCCAACGGGAGAAGGGTGAACATGCCGGGCGGAGCGGCGGCCGCCGTGGCCACCTCCGCCGCCCTAGCCGGCGCAAAAGTGGGCCTCGTGACCAGGGTGGGGGAGGATTTTCCGGGAGAATGGCTCGAAAAGCTCTCCTCCGTCCTGGACGTGAGGGGCGTTCAAATCCTGCCCGGGAAGACAATTCACATCTACATGATCTACCACGAGGACGGGAGCGTGGACGCCCCGGTGGATATGGGTGTTGCGGTGAACATGGGTGAGACCCCGATTCCAGAGGAGTACCTGGCCGCGGGAATATTCCACATCGCCCCCATCCCCCCTGAGGAGCAGCTGAAGGCCCTGAAGAGGCTCGAGGGGAAGAGGATAAGCCTCGACTTCAACCCGACGTACATGGCCGACTACCGGGAGAAAACGGACCTCATGAGGGAAATCGTCTCGCGCGCCGAGGTGGTCTTCCCCAACGAGAGAGAAGCTCTCGTCATGACCCGCGCGGGGAGTGTCGAGGAGGCCGCGGCGGCTCTCCACGAATGGGGCGCCGGAATCGTGGTCGTGACCAGGGGCGAGAGGGGAGTTCTCCTCTACGACGGGGAGTTCAGGGAGTTTCCGGCGCTCCCCATAAATGAAAATGAAATCGTGGACCCCACAGGGGCCGGAGATGCATTCGCCGGCGGATTTCTGGCGGGTTACGCCAAAGGAGAGCCCATGGAGACCTGCGTAAAACTCGGACTGGAGCGGGCCAGGGAGGTGCTTAAGAAGAAGGGGAGCTGGAGCATCTAGTCCGTCGCCAGCCTGACGAAGACGTAGAGCACAACCAGCAGGACAGCGGCCAGGGCCGTGACCTCCAGCCTGGGCAGCAGTGGCGAGACCGAGGCCATCAGCAGGTAAGACGGAAGGGCCAGGCCAACCGCCGCCAGGAGGACGGCGTAGTGCTCCAGGGGAGCATTCTCCCTGTCGAGGTGACCCATCTCTATGGCCAGAAGGGCCAGAGCCATAACGGCCAGGCCGTAGAGACCGCCTGTCCTCGTGTAGATGAGGAACGCCCCCACGGAGACGAGGAAAAGGGAACCAATGAAGTACCACTGAACTCCCATCAGAGCTAAGGGAAGCAGGAGGAGAGTGCGGCGGTCGATCAGGGCGAGCAGAATAAAGAGCAGAACCAGGGGAGCAAGGGAGTAGAGCCTTCTTTTTATCCTCATACCTGAATCACCTCCGCTATCGCGGCCTTCAGCGGCTTCCTGACGTCCCAGTCGATTATCACGCCGTAGCCGGCCATCTTCCGCAAGACGGCTTTCCTCTGCAGGCCTAGCAGCTTTATTGCCAGCTCCTCCTCGCGGTTCTTCGGCTCAACTGCGGTGTACGGGTTCGGGCTGATGACGACGACGTTGTAACCGAAGGAGGCCATTATCCTGAGCGCTTCCCTGCTCTCCTCCGTAAGGAGTGGGGAGAAGTAGACCAGCTGTGCCCTCGGCGGGAAGTGGGAACGTATCAAGTGCTCAACCTGGTAGGCTATCATGTTGTTCCTGTCGGGCTTGGCCGTGCTGAGGAAGTCGATGCACTTGAAGAAGTGCCTCTTACCGTAGTCCGGGCGGACCCAGAGGGGAACCTCTTCAGCAAGAAGGAGGCCGAAGCTGGTTCCGCTGTTGAGGGCGTTGAGCATGAGCGAAGCGGCGGCGCGGACTAGGTTGTCAAAGACCAGCTCCCCGGTGTAGGAAGCATCGACGATGAATATCACGTCCACCTTGCGCTCGCTCTCGTACTCGTTGGCCATTATCCTCCCCGTTCTCGCGGTGGCCTTCCAGTTGATTATCTTGAGCGGATCCCCCGGCTGGTACTCCCTGATGGCGTGGAACTCCACGCCCTCGCCTACCCTGGGGCTCGGGAGGGAGCCGACGGTTATCTTGGTTCCCCTCGTGGAGTATGGCGTTGGAACGTCCTCTATTATGGGAACGCCTATGAGCTCGGTGTAGAGGTCGAACTTCTTCGTGAAGTGGAAGAAGCCGAAGGGGTCGCGGTAGCTCAGCTCGACCCAGTTGAACTCGTGGATTCCGCGCTTAACCCGAACGCGGTAGCGAAGTTCCTTCAGCTCGCCCTTTCTGAGTGACAGCACCCACTCGGTTCTCCCGTCTATCAGCTCGAGCCCCCCGGGGAGGTCCTCCCTCACCTTGAGGCTCGGAATTCTCTCGCCGGCCCTTATCCTGAGCACTATCTCCAGCTCGGTGCCCTCGAGGAAGCGGTTGTGGGGAATCACCCTCTCCAGCTCGACGTCCATCCTGGGCTTGAAGAAGAACACCGCGACGAAGACCAACCACAGGGCCGGCAGGAGGAGATAGACAAGCTCCCAGCGGAGCAGGAGGAAGGCGATGAGGACGAGAAGCCAGAGGGCCAGGAAAAGCTCTTCCGCCTTCTCGGTTGGAACCATTCTCCCCTCTGGCCCCGCACCTTCATCAGGCCCATTCCCGGGTTCAACGGGCGTTGGGGTTCTGGGAACCGGCTGCACCGTTTCACCTCACTCGAATTTAGGAACCGGAACACGCTCGAGGAGCTTCTCCATTATGCTCTCCTGGCTCACCTTGGTGTACCACAGCTCGCGCTTGAGGATGAGCCTGTGGCTCAGGGCCGGAACTGCCACGGCTTTGACGTCGTCCGGAATCACGTAGTCCCTGCCGTTGAGGGCTGCGTAGGCCCTGGAGAGCTTGAGCAGGGCCAGGCTTCCCCTTGGAGAGGCGCCTATCTCTATCTCCCTCTTGTCCTCCCGGGTGGCCGTCACGATGTCGGTTATGTACTCCAGTATGGCGTCGCTGACGTAGACCTCCTCGACCGTCCTCTGCATCTTGACTACTTCCTCCGCGCTCAGGACGGTACGAACGTCCGGTTCCTCCTTCTTCCTGGCCATTCTCCTGCGGAGTATCTCTATCTCCTCCGCCTTGGAGGGATAACCAACGCGAAGCCTGACGAGGAACCTGTCGAGCTGGGCCTCGGGGAGGGGGTAGGTTCCCTCCTGCTCTATCGGGTTCTGCGTGGCTATGACTATGAGCGGCCTGGGCAGTGAGTAGGTGTTCCCCTCAATCGTGGCCTGCCTCTCCTGCATGGCCTCGAGGAGCGCGCTCTGTGTCTTCGGCGGGGCGCGGTTGATCTCGTCCGCCAGGAGGACGTTCGTGAAGACCGGCCCCTTCCTGAACTCGAACTCTAGGGTCTTCTGGTTGAAGACGCTCACCCCAAGTATGTCGCTCGGGAGCAGGTCCGGCGTGAACTGGACGCGGGTGAACTGGACTCCCAGGGCCTTCGCGAAGCTCTTGGCCATCAGGGTCTTGGCCAGTCCTGGCAAATCTTCCAGCAGGACGTGGCCATCGGCGAGTATCGTGGTCAGGATAAGCCTCAGCACCTCGTCCTTTCCAACTATCGCTTTCTTGACCTCCTCAAGGACGGCGTTACCTTTCTCGTGTATCTCCTCCACTCTCATTCAGATCAGCCTCCACAATCTCAAGGGCCTTCTCAAGGTTGTCGAGGAAATCCCCCTCCGCACGGAGGGTCCTTACGGCCTCGTTCGGGTTCGTCAGGAGGGAGTGATATGTAGGGTTGTAGTCGTCGGACAGGGTGGCGTAGATTTCCACTATCTTCTCCTCCACCAGGGAGCGTGCAACCCGCCCAGTCCTGGCCTTCCGAAGGAGGGAAACGGTTCTGTCCACGTCGGTCTTCCTCTCGACCTTCACTCCGCGGCTTATCCTCTGCCTCGCCACCTTTATCTCGACACCGAACAGGAAGAACGCGAGCACCGCTCCAAGGAAAAGCACAGCGAGCCACCTGACCAGGTAGGAGCCGGCCAGCGTGGCCGCGAGCAGCAGGACGGAGCCAATAAACAGGAGGGCCTTATGAAGCCTCATCGACCGCACCTCTCATCTTCCTGTAAAGCTCGAGCGCCCTCTTCGCGTCCTCCCAGGTAACCTTCTCCGGGGCGTACTTTGCCTTCTCAAAGAGCCCCGTTATGCCCCTGAAGGGCTCCCTGAAAACCTGAACCCTCTCCGCGTGCTCCCGGTGGGTCCAGCTCTCCTGATAGGGAACGCCGAGTATCTCCAGCCAGAGGACGGCGTTCTTGTATATTCCAACGATCGCCTCTCGCGGGTCGCTGAACATATCCAGGCCCAGCTCCTCCACCTTCCTGTCAAAGAGTTCCGCCTTAAGCCTCATCTCCCTGAGCTTCCTCCTTCTGAGGGCCTCGCGGTAGTAGAGGACGGCGAAGTAAACGAGTCCCGCAAGAAAGAGAAGCGCCGCGCCGTAGAGGACGTAGCTCGAGGGGACCCCCGAGGGAGGGGCGGCTGAAACGGTGTCGTTGTGGTAAACGGGGGCGGGGGGAGTGGCAACACCGGCGGTCGTGTTGTTGAGGGAGCGGTTTAACGTGAGGTTGGAAGGCACATTAGCCGCGCGGGTTCTTTCCAGGTAGTAGAGTATCCCCGCCGTGCCTGCTATCGCGAACGCCCAGGCCATCAGGTAGGACCTGACGTTAACGGGATACTTTTTCTTGCCCGGCGAGAGGTCCCTCCAGCTCAGAAGAACGAGTAGGATGACCAGCAGGGACGCGACAACGATCGCAAGCAGCAGAACGCTGAAGGAGGAGGCCTCGCTCCGCTGAAGCCCGGAGTTTTTAACGCTGTACCCCATCATGAGGGTCATCAATGTGAAGAGCAGGGCGTAGAGTGCCGCGAATTTTACCCTGATGGACATTTTTATCAAAGGCCGTACGAAGGGCAGGTTTAAAAGCTTTTACCCCGAGGTAAACCTTGGGTGGTAGCATGGAGAAGATGCCGAGGCTCTACGTGGAGGCCCCCGCGGAGGAGTGCATCAAAGATGGAAAGGTCACCAGGGACTGTGTGATAATCCAGGGAAGCGTTGAGGTCTGGCTGAGAAAGGATGAAGGGGTTCCCGACTTCGTGGAGGCAGAGGGAGCGAAGTTCCTGGCGAAGGAGGTCTACGACAGGTTCTACCTCTACGTGGACGGAACGGAGGGAAGGATGCTCGTCGACGCTATACTGATCCTCCCCGACGGGAGAACCAGGATATACCTGAAGAAGGGCGACGAGCTGCTCATCCTCCCCGTGGAGGGCTATACAAAGACCATCATAGCCAACGTCGGCAACCGCGTGAGGAGGGGGGACGCCTTCGCGGCCGTGACGACGAAGAAAGGGGAAGTCCACTACCTAAAGCCGCCGAAGACCGGGACGGTGGTCTTCATAGACGAGATAACCAGCAGGCCCCACTACGTGTACTACATCCTGCCGGAGGAGTGACCTCACTCCCACCTCATCCCCGCCATCATGGCCTCTATGCTCGATTTGAGGGCCAGCTTTATGCCATCCAGGGTGTCCATCCCCTTAAGCGTCCGGGTGTTGTGGGCGCTGGTTATGATTATCGACCACTTCTGACCTCCTCCCCGCTTTAAGCTGGGTTTCAACGAATTAACCCCTCGCCATTGGCGGGGAGGTTTGAGGGGTCTCACTCAAACCCACTAAAAAGCGGGTTTTCAACCCCTCTGGCCCGGTCTTAGGCCAATTACCCCTCTCTTGGGCATACAAACCGCCCAAGTTTGGGGTTATAGTTTTCACAGCCTTCTTCAAAATGTTAAACGCCCCAACCAAGTCAGCATTGAAGATAAGTCCCGTTGCGGGACACTTAAATAATCCACGAACAAACCTCGCCCCTTCATGGGGCTTCCCGCAAACGGGGCAGGTTTTAGAAGTAAAAGCCTCATTCACGACCACAACCCGAATACCATACTCCCCCGCGACCTCAGTCAAGCGTTTAATCACGTAATTAAACCGCCACACGTGAGAGAGGAGGAAATTCTGCTTTTTGCCCTTATCAGAGCTCCTTGCAATGCCTTTAGGATAACCAACGACAATTCTGCTAACTCCCAAATCGTAGAGCTTCTTAACCGTCTGTCTAACGGCAGTATTGATGTAGTGCTTCGCCTGAAGTTTCGCTTTATCGTGCATTCTCTCTAGCTTCCTACTCGTCTTTGCCCCGCTTTTATTGAGTTTTGACTGGTACTCCGCAATCCTCCTCCGCCAGTAAAAATCAATACTCTTTAACGGTCTCCCATTCACGAGAAAACTTTCCCCGTTCTTCACGTAAACGGCCATGAGATTGTTTACTCCAAGGTCAATTCCCGCTGAGAGATTTCCCTTTGGCTGTCTTGGAACGCTCACCCATTCTCCGCCTTCAAGTTTTTCCTCGACAGTAAAGCTGATGTGAGCATACCACTTGCGTTTAACGTCATCGTAAGTTATTTCTAACCGCCCCTGCTTGCCTTTCAAGTGTATTCTACCCTTAAACCGGATTTCAAGGCGTTTGAATTTGCCAAGGCCTTTTAAAATAAGCGTATTCCCTTCAATCTTGTACTGGTCGTTTCTCAAAACGATTAAGGGTCTTCTTTTCCCGTCTTCTTTCAGGTAGTTTGGTGGTTTGGGTTTCATCCAAGAGGGGAGTTCGCCGTTTCGCTTCTTCCGAAGGAGTGAGAAGAAACTCCGCCAAGCTTCCGCATTTTTACGACATATTTGCTGGACTGTTGCAGAACCGATTTCCTGTTTAAATTCCTCGTAAACAGTCTTCTCAGTTGAATTGAAGTCCACGATTTGCTCTTTGAAGAATTGTTGCCTTCTCAGGTAGTTTACTCTGTTCCAGACTTTAGCTCCAAGGCCAGCTAACTCGGAGAGGATTTTTGCCTGCTCCTTTGAAGGTTGGAGTTTAAGCGTTACTGTTCGCTTCATTTCAAAGCATGGTATGGATTTTAGGCTTTAAAAGAGTATCCCTTTCCTGCTCAAAGGCTGGTTGGGTGGTTTACTGCATCCCCGTCCTTTAGGACGGGGCTTTCAAAAGAAAACTGTAAAGGTTCTCCTTGACCGGAACGCTCTGGAACATTGCGATGAACTTCTCTCCCCCCACCGAGACCTCGAGTATCTCCACGTCCGTCTCCCCCAGCTTCGTGGAGTAGACGTCCATAGCCTCGAGGTTTCCATATTCCTTACTCAGCATATCAGAAAGGTATCCCATGTCAATCACCGACATTATATAGTGCAACGTCCTTATATACCTGTCGAGCCTTCCGAAAGGGACACCAAAAGCGTTATAAGGCGCGGGAGTAACCCCCATTGAAGACAGTTTTGGAGTTGAAGGAAATGAAGATTGAAGCTGGAGATTTTGTGGTGTTCCACTACATAGGCAGGTTTGAGAACGGTGAAGTTTTTGACACGAGTTACGAGGATATCGCCAGGGAGAACGAGATATACGTCGAGGAGAGGGAGTACGGCCCGCTCGGCGTCAATGTCGGTGTCGGCGAGATCATCCCGGGCCTCGATGAGGCACTGATCGGGATGGAGATCGGTGAAAAGAAGACCGTCACGATTCCGCCGGAGAAGGCCTACGGTATGCCGAACCCGGAGCTGGTCATAGACGTTCCCCTCACCGAGTTCACCAACATAGGGATGGAACCGGTCGAGGGCATGTACGTCATGACCGACTCGGGGATAGCAAAGATAGCCAAGGTTGGGGAGGAGAGCGTCAGCCTCGACTTCAACCACCCTCTGGCAGGAAAGACCCTCGTGTTCGAGGTTGAGATAGTGGACATAGAAAAGGGGAAGGACTTAGAGTCCGAAGCCACCGCCGATGTTGAGTGACGAGACGCCCTGATAGACGACCACGCCCATGAGCATCAACATGAGGCTGTACTTAAGTCCAGCAGAGTACTTTCCTTCCCTTATTACCCCGATTCCAAGGCCGGAGATAAAGGCCTGAATGACAACGAAGCCCAGGAGTATCAGTTTGATTGTGTCCACCGGGAGGACCACCATGTCCGTCCCCATCGTCTCCATGACCTTATAAACGACCGCGAGTATCATGGGCCCTATGAATCCACTGGTGATTATGAAGAACATCATCTGCATTCCCGTGGAAGCCTTGCGCTCCTGTCTGATTCTGAGTATCTCTCTCACGTCGTTGCCGACGTAGACCAGAACATCGCTCATAGGGGCACCGCGCTCCAGGGCCTCAATGATAATCATCATCGACCTGTACAGGACCACCGATTTTCTGTTCCTGATTGCGAAGGCCCTGAGGGCATCGACTGTGGGACGGCCCTTCTTTATCTCCGCCACGGTCTTTCTGAACTCGTCGGTCAATGCCCCGAACTTGGCCGTGGTAAGCTCCTCAAGGGCCTCGGAAAAGGATATACCTGCCCTGAGGGAGCTTGCGAGGTAGAAGAACGCATCTGGGAGGTTCTTCTCCATCTCCTCAACACGCTTCATAACCTTCCAGTAGGGATACCCAAAGGCCATACCAAGGAAGAGGGCAATGAACGTGGCCACCGAGTAGACCCATGTGGACACCATCGCCACAAGGAGTGCACCGATAACACCGAACAGGACGGAGATAACCAGATACTCAACGGCAAGGAAGTTCAATCCCGCCGAATAAATGAATATCTCATAACGCTTCACCCACTTCTGGGGAAGGATTCGCTGAAACGCAGAGACAAGCAGGGACGTTACTCCACGGGGCATGGTAATCACCTGGGCTCTCCCTTCTTGATCATGTTGATAATTATGAACGACACCCCGGGGAACGCGAAGAGCAGTATCACCGCGAGGGCCTCCGGGGGCATGACGAGGTGCTTGGACATGATGGAACCTGCCAGAATACCCACGACGAACATAGTGGGCATGACTATGGTAAGGAACATGTAGACGAAGGAGATACCGTTGACTTTCTGGACGTACTCAACCAGCTTCATCCGGTACTCAAAGGAGAAATCCTCCGCCATTTTATAAAGTATCTCGGAGAGATTGCCGCCGAACTTGACCGCCCTCAGTATCTGCTTAACGACCCTGCTGACGCTTTCAGACGCCATCTTCTGCTCGAACTTCGTTAGGGCGTCTTCAAAGGAAGAACCCGTCCTCATCTCCATCAGTATGAACTCGAACTCCTCGGAGATCGGGCCGTAATCCGCCCTGGACACCGAGAGCATGGCCTCCGCGATACCGACACCGGCGCTGAGAAGGGAAGCCATGTGCCTGAGGGCGTAGGGGAGGGCGCGCTCCACCTCCACCACACGTCTCTTCCATACCATGCGGGGGTAGTGCCTCATGTACATGAATCCACCGATAAACCCAAGGACCGACAGCAGGACTATTATGTCGGGTGTCAGGTAGAGCAGATACCCAAACAGGGCTAAGAACACCGCGGAGAAGATAGCCACAAGAATCATGAGGGCAACGTATTTTTCCTTGGGCGTTGTCATGCTGGCACGGTAAAGGTCCTCATCCAGACCCCTGAGGGATTTGGTTAGGGACTCTATGGGACCCTTAAAGTAGCGCAGCATGGCATCCGCAAGTCTGTCAAAGAACGGGCGCTGTATTTCCTGCTTCCGCCACTCCAGGATTTCTTCAAGCTGTTTTTCTCTTTCATCCTCCCTCGTCTCAGTCTCCATCTCCTTCTGGAGCTGTTTCAGGGCTTTAAGTCTCTCCTGGACTGACCTGCCCTCGGGTATCCTTCTGACTGGCTTTTCAGCTACCTCAATAGTCTTCCCACCGAGTCGCTCGAGGAAGTTGACAACCGCATCGAATACCCCCATTGAAACCACCCTTAAATCAAAGTCCTTATCTGCCTGCTCGTCTCAGTGCTGCCCTCGGCTTCGATTTTCTTCAGGAGCGACTCCTCGTCTATGTAGAACTGCCTGATGTAGTAGCCAACCTTCTCGATGCTCCTGATGCCCCTCTCAATCATCCAGTCGAGGATTATCTTTCTCTTCTCCTTCTCCAGTTCCAGCTCGGAGACGCTCATTCCCGTGTGGTGGGCGAGGAGATTGAGGGTTCTGCTGGGGACGCCCGTCGATACGAGCTCGTCCTTAGCGGGATCGTACTTGTAGAGCTTGTTGAGCTGTATGCTCTCCCCCTCAACGCCGGATATCTCCGCTATCTCAGTAATGCGCCTTATGGTGCCCTTCTTTCTGCTGTGGAACCTGACCTGCATGATGATTATGTCCAGGGCAGGGAGCATGATCCTCGGAACGGACATGGGTGGACTCTCAAGGCGTATTATTGTCTCGCGGGCGCTGTTGGCGTGGATTGTACCCATACAGTTCGAAACAAGTATACCGTTGGCAACGTAGTTGTGGTCCTCCTCAACGGTAAGGTCGTAGAGGTACTCTATACCAAGCTCCGCCGGCTCGACCTCATCAACGCTCACGACCTCGTCCCAGTAGACGTCGCCCTCCGCTATGAGCTCAAGCCTCTTCGCCTGAACCCAGGCCTCGTCATCGTTTAAATCCCTCGCCACCTGCTGGAGGGCGAGGGCCATTCCCTTCAAAGCGGAGCGCCTTATCTCCTTCACCCTACCCTTCTCGACGTGGCGTATGAGGCTTTCTGAAACCTTCTCGCCGGCGTGGCTGGTGGCGAGCCTTGAAAGCTCGGAAACCCTGAGGTTAAGCCGCCTCCTTATGGGTTCAAGCATTGACGGCGAAATCGGAACGCGGTCGGTCCTCTTTCCGCGGTGCGGTCTGTACTTCCTGATGAGCTCCTCAAGCCTCGCCTTCTTCCTTGAGTGCCTGAGGGGAATCGAGCGGTTGAACCTGATGAGGTCGTCAACGCCCCTCACGGTGACCCTGAAGATTACGCCCTCCTTGTAGCCTTTGTTCCTCACGCGGGAGACCGTGCTTATTATCCCGAGCCTCTGAAGGGCGTACCAGACCTTCCTCGCGAGGTTCTCACTCTTCGTCGTGAGGATTACAGCCGGGCCGTTCTCGTCAACGTAGCCATCGGCATCGAAGAGGCCCGCTATGAAGTACCTCAAAAGCTCGTCGTTCGACAGCACCAAATCGGGCACGTCGAGGTTCTCCTTCCCGCCCTTTGGGATTCTGAATGCCCTGTGAAGGAACTCGGCGAATATCTTCGAGCCGTAGGTCACAACGGTGTAGCCCTCGTTTCTTTTGATTTCGGGCTCGCTCTCCGGCAGGAACTCCGACAGGGCCGAGATGAAGGCGTTCATGTAGGAGGAGTCGTCGAAGGTGGCCGAGACGTAGTAGCCGTTCGAGGAGATGTAGCCGTCGCCGATGATAACACCGAGAGCATAGGAGAGCTTCTCGTCCACCTCGCGGACAATCCTTACGGGTTTTGAGTTGACCGAAATCAAATATTGGGCTGTTTCAGGCGGAATTCCGTCGTTCGGAACCTTCACGAGGCCCTTTCCGTTGGGAACGAGGTAGTAGTCACTTATTCTCGCGTAAACCTCAGGACTTATGATGGCCTTCCTCTGCGGTGGCCTCGGCGGTTTCCTCATCACCGCGACCCTATCGCCGGGTTTCAGCTTCTCCGCCTCTTTTCTCACGACGTCGCCACCGGAGAAGACGAAGAACGGATGGGTCTTGGTGAGTATCACCTCGTTGCCTGTCCTCGTTCTCACGCGGATAAGCTTCTCCCCGGGCCTTACCTTTCTCCTCCAGACCCTTGAAACGATGTGCTTCCCGGCATTCAGGTCGGGGCCGACGCTGACTACCTCGAACCTGTCCTTCTCGTCGAGGACTATGTACTCCAAATCCTTGTAGGTTTCAACCCTGTCCGAGTACTTCTCGAAGAGTTCATCGATGAGGTCACCGATGAGCACGAACCTGCCGTCCGAGAGCTGTATGACCGAGAAGTCGTAGAGGGCCCCATTATGTCCCGTGTTCATCGCCGTGAACATTGTCCTTGCTTCGGGACCGCGAACCTCACCCACTATGATTCTATCCGGACGCATACGAAGGGTGTTCCTCACGAGATCGTCCATCGTTATCTCGCCCTTACCCTCAACGTTGGGCGGCCTTGTCTCAAGTCTTATCCAGTGCTCCACAGGAAGCTGGAGCTCTGCGGTGTCCTCTATGGTGATGACGCGCTCGCTAGGGGGAATGAACATCGCAAGCGAGTTGAGGGTGGTGGTCTTACCGGAACCGGTACCTCCAGCTACGAGGACGTTGGCTGGTTTAACCCCGAGACCATCAACAAATATCCAGAGGAGGGCCGCTATATCCGTGTTCATGGTACCGTATTTGATGAGGTCTATGATGGTTAGCGGGTCCTTCTTGAACTTACGGATGGTTATCGTCGGGCCGTCGAGGCTGATCGGCGGGATTGTCGCGTTCACACGGCTTCCATCGGGAAGGCGGGCATCGAGGAGGGGGCTCTGCTGGTCTATCCTCCTGCCGACCTCCCTGGCTATGCGCTCGATGATGTTCAGTATCTCCTTCTCCTCCTCAAACACGATGTTGGTCTTGCACATGTTGAAGCGCCTGTGCCAGACGTAAACCGGCCTGTTGGTTCCTATGACCATGACCTCCTCGAGGTTGTCGTCGCGGACGAGGGGATCGAGTTTGCCGTAGCCTATCATGACCTGAACTATCATATCGGCGAGTACCTCTATCCTGCCCTCCGAGAAGTGAGGGGCAGCAGCTTTCAGCATTTTCCTGATGGCGTTCATGAAGACCCTTCTCCGCTCCTCGGGATTTGGAAAGGCCGTGGGGTCTATCTGAAGCTCAGTTATTGCCCGCTCTTTTATGAGGCGGAGGAGTTCCTCCTCCTCTCTACTGAGTTTAGGGAGACGTATCTCATATATCGGGACGGGTTCCCCTTTAACCCGCAAAATGCGAACGTTACCATATGCATCGAGAACCTCTGCCTTTCCAACGTACTTTGTTTCTTCCGTGGAAGGAAACGTACCCAATATATCCTGGAGGGTTGATGAAGGCGGCACCGCCGGTTTTACCTTCGCCCTGGGCCTGGGTTCCTCCCTCGGCGGTGCCGTGGAAAAAATCTCTCCCAGAAGGTCCGCCCCGGTGGGGCGACTCTGGGCGGCTTCCTCCGGGGTGGAGGGCTTGCTGAGTATCTCCTGAAGGTCTATACCCCCACTTCCCGCAATGGGGAACGGGGCCTCTGGGGCCTCTTTTTCACCGGCCTTCTTCCTCTCAGGTTCTTTTTTTTCTTTTTCATCTTTAGCGGTCTCCCCACCAGAGCCCAGCATAGCCTCCAGCAGGTCATCCTCACCGTTCAGGATTTCATCTATCCATGAGGTGGGCTTTTTCTTCTTCTCGTCATCGAACACCAACTTTTACAGCCCCCCCGCGCTCCATTCAACACGGTAGGTTATCTCCACGCCGGTTCCCGTTGTGACGACCCACAGGGGCAACTCATAGGATTCATTCGACGGGAGAACCCGACCCGGCATTCCAACACTGACACCGGTAAGAAGCGTTGGAGTGAGCTGGAACATCCCCTGCGGCATCTGAACGCTGTTTTCTACGTTCACAGAGCGCCTCCCTGTTCCAGTGTATTCAAAAAGTGCGTCCACGTACTCGCTGTAGTCCATTGTGTAGTTCGGAGTGAAGTCGTACATCCTCCCATCAACGAACACAACGGGGACGGTAACGGCAAAGAACTTCTTGAACGTACCCGCATCCCCCGAGTACACGTTGAACTTAACGACTCCCCGGTACTCCAGAATACGGATGTGTCCATCGACGAGTGGGAACATTGAGAGCGCTGAGAGCTGGGATGGCGAGTTGACGAGAGGGGGCACAACAACACCGCAGCCGATGGAGGTACCATCGGTTCCCCCACACGTAACGGACGGGAGGGAGTATGACTCGGTTTTGGAGACCCTGACGTTTATCACAACGGTTTCGTACGGCATAATCCATATGCCAGGGTTGTAGTTAAGGTTCATCCCCTTATCTATGTAGAACCCGAGGTTCGTCTCGTTGTTTCCGCGCCGGTAAACGGTTATATTGTACGCGGGATTGAGAACCAGGAACTTGGGAAACGGTGCGGTGTTCACAAGGGTAACGTTAAGGTTTATTAGAACATCACCCTGGAGTGTGCCTGCGGCCTGCACCTGGTAGTGACCGGGCAGAGCCGCAAATAACGAAATGAAAAGTAAAAGAAATGCCGCGGGGCGTTTCACGGCCATCACCTCACGTTGATACCCTGACAAGGTAAAGGGAGTTCTGGTTGGCCAGCACGTCCGGGACGAATATCGAGGGAACCTTGACTATAACGAGCAGCTGGGTGTTGTGGTCAATAGCCTCCAATGACGTGTCCTTCTCGAGGTCAAGAACCTTCCATCCGTACGCGCTGAGCTGCTGCCTAACCTCCTCGCTGGCCTGTATCTTACCGGCGGCTATCGCTTTGAGTATCTCCGCCAGGTTCACGCTGTAGGAGTAGCTGCCGGACGAACTCTGACTCACCGACTGGCTGTTGGTGACGGAGTCACTCGCACTGCTGCTGTCGGATATCGAGGCTCCACCCGGGGAAGCGGATGAGGAGTGGCTCTCACTGTAGGTGGTCGATGAGGAAGTGGAGGAGGAACTTGACTGACTCTGGGACTCACTAACCGATATCGAACCCGACTGAACAGGCAGAAGGACAAGCTCAAAGTACCCGTCAACCGCCGTTGTGTTCTGACCCTGGATAAAAAGTTTTATTCTGTCACCCGGCGAAAGGAACGCACCGTTTATGTTCCTCTTGGGGAGGACAAGGGACATCTCCACCCACTCAACCTTCACGACGTTGTACTTCATGAGCTCTCTATAGTCCATGATGCCCCCCAGCACAGCCTTGGCATCGGCCTTGGTGACCATCTTCTTGGAGTCGCCGTACTCAAGTATCACATCCTGTCCGGGGAGGGCGTCGATGCGCCAGTAGTAGTAGTCCCTCCACACCTCCAGGAGGTACGGGTCGGCCTTTATGGAGTTGACCTCATCAACGCTTGTGGCGGACATGACGCGCTCCTTAAGGTCGTTCATGTACGTTACGGTTTTGGTGCGGATGTCATCCGGGAGGGGCATCGAGAGAAGTGGCTGGAACTCAAGCTCAAGGAGTTTTAATTTCTGCTCCTTTGTCCTGTTCAGCTGCCTCTCCAGCTCCAGCCTGTGAAGTTCATCGATACACGAATTGTACTCACGCAACGCAATATCGTAGTTCCCCTTAACGTCAATGGCATTGAGCTCATCAACGGATTTGGCGTGAAGTATCTGGTTGAGGAGCTGGGATTTGATAGCGTTGGCTTTGGGGGAGCAGTTGGTATTGTTGAATATGTCGGGCTTGAAGTACAGGTTAACCTCGGCCAGCTTTTTGTTTCTGGCGTTGGTAAGTTCCTCGGTGGCACGGTTCTGGAGATAAACGTAGGCGCCAACCGACGTTAGAATCAGCACGATTATCACGATAGAAACTCCTATCAGGATCCGCTTCCTCCTCTCCTTCTCGCGGATACTACCCACCGAGCGCGGTCTGCGGGAAGGTTTTTTAGCAGGGACGGGTTTGGGGGCCACAGGGGGCTCTGGTTCGGCGCTGGCTTTACCCAGCTCCCTCAAACGGCGAATCTTCGCCTCGATATCCTCGGACACGTTGAGCACCACCATCAACGTTATCATAACAGTTTCTCATGCCGGATAGTTTTTTGAACTTCAATCTTTATTTAGGTTTCGGTGAGTGTATGGAGCGGTTAGAGATTCGCGTAATAGAAATCCGGGGAAAATGTCCCGTTTTTCACGTTGGGGACAGGATAGTGGTTGAGGGGCCCAGGGTGAACCTGGAAGAAACGGACGCAATATGCACCCATGCATTCGCATCGCTACTGCCTACCAGAACTGTTCTTTTTTCGAGAGTGTTCGTGAGTTTTTAGGGAAATAACTCCCCACCACCCAACCACAAACGCTGACGCAGAATGAACGTCCAAACCCAACCATTGAGCAATTTCACGCCCCAACTTCGAAGAACCAGCAGGATTAACCAGATAAACGTTAAAACCCCTCTTTAACGCCATAACAACACCATGCTCAAGAAGTTCCTTCTTCGCAAAATTCGACGCCTTACGATTCCCCCGTCTCGAACTTGTAGCTTTCCCATTCTTTCTCTTAATCCTTCCCAAATCCTCAAAGAACACGACTCTGACACCATGATAAAACACATAATCCAGAAGGCGAGCGAGAGCATTCAACCTCAAATCCCTCGCCTTCTTCCTCGGAAACCCCGGAGAATTAACCTCTGGAAAGTGCTTAACCCTAACGTCCCGAATAATACCATCTCCGTCGAGAATAACCATATTCACCCTGTCCGAGTTCAAATCAAAACCAGCGTAAAGTCTTCCGTTGGTTGTTCTTCTGTAGCGTCCCAGATAAACCTCAAAGGGCACCTGAACGTGCAGGTAAACTTTCCCATTCCGTAAGACAACCTGAGCACCGTATTTAAACTTTTGAGCGTCCAGAAGAACTGGAAGAAACTTCTCGGTGGTTTTCATCTTAAAGTTCAGCCATTCACCGTTCGAGCGGATTCTAACCTTCAACCCCTCAATCCTCACGTTCCGGTTTCCCTTCTCATTTTCCTTTGGTTTGCTAATAAGGAACTTTGATTTCAGGTGAATGTGCCTTGGATTTCCACCGTTTTGTTTTGCTCCCTTGAGGAGCATTTTCGCATAATCCCACGCACTGTCAGAATACCACCAGTTGTTGAGAATCAACCGAGAAACTTCCCTCACGCCTTCGCTCTTTTTAATGCCCCTGAGCTGGAGTCTTATTGCGAGTTCGACGGCCCTTTTGAATTTTTCAGTCAGGAGAGCGAGTTTCAGGTAGTCTTCCTGTCCCACTGGTTCGAGTTTTGTTTTGATTGTGATGTAGTTCACTTCTGCTCGGCGGATTTTTCGTGTTTTTCGAGCCATAATTCAATAGCCTCCGTTATGGCCATTCCGAGGGCTCCTTTTTTGACCCCGTAAACGTCGAGGATTTTCTTTCGGAATTTAACTTCCAGCTCGTCCGGAATTTTCACGGTTATGACTCCCATTGTATTCACCGAAATTCTTAAATACCTGCTTACTTAAATAGTTTTTGGTTGTGAGGCCAGCCCGGTGAAGTCGATGAGCGAGGCGAGGTGGAGGGCTGGTTGAGCCCTGCGGGTGTTCGGGCGACCCGTTCCGCCGTAGTGAACTGGAAGAGAAGGAGAGTGGGCGGGACGGTCTAAGTCCGGGCACTCACAGTAACTCGGGGGATGAATCTCCACGTGAGCACACAAAAACTCACGTAGAGAAGACCCCATACATAGTTGCGCTGCGAAAGGGTATTAAGCCGAGTGAACTAGGCCTGGGCACGGGTGAGAAGGCATACGTTCAGTGCCTCGACCCGGGGCCACCGTACACGGACGGCGGCACCGCAATCTTTGAGATAACGGTGGTGAGAGATGAAGGCGAGAAAGGCGTGGAGAGTGGTGAGGGAGGTAGTTGACGAGGCCGACGTTATCGTCGAGGTCGTCGATGCCCGTGACCCCATAGGAACAAGGAACCGAAAGCTTGAGAGGCTCATCCTGGATGAGGGCAAGCCGCTCCTCATAGTCATGAACAAGGCGGACCTGGTACCAAAAGAATGGGCCGAGGAGTACAAGAGAAAGAGCGAGATACCGGTGGTTTTCATCTCCGCCCGCGAGAGGAAGGGAACCGGAATACTGAGGAGGGAGATAAAGAGGCTCGCCAGGCCGCTCTTGGACGAGGGAGAAAAGGTTAAGGTGGCCCTCATCGGCTATCCCAACGTCGGCAAGAGCACGATAATCAACACCCTGAAGGGAAAGAAAGCCGTCGGAACCGCCCCGATTCCCGGCTACACAAAGGGTAAACAGCTGATAAAGCTGAGCAAAAAGATATGGCTCTTAGATTCACCGGGCGTCATCCCGATAGACGACTTCGATGAGCTGGTCATCAAGGGAGGCTTCCCAGCGGACAAGATAGACGAGCCCGTCAAACCGGCGCTCAAACTCATCAGGCGTATTCTGGATACGAGGAAAGAAGCCCTCACCGAGAAGTTTGGCATCGAGGAGTTTGAGGGCGAGGAGGAAATCCTCAGGAGGATAGGAGAAAAAAGGGGCCTCATAAAGGCCGGCGGTGAGGTCGATCTGGAGGAGACGGCAAGGTGGTTCCTCAGGGAGTGGCAGACCGGCCGTTTTACGCTCTTCGGAAAGGAGGAGAGAAGGGAAGAGGAATTTATCCGGGACTTCGAGGAAATCCTCGACGGAGTTGAGCGGGAACTCCTCCTGGACCCGAGGAGGGTACTCTGGAGGTACGGTGACGAGCTGAGGAAGAAGCTCGACAACAGAAAGAGGGTCGGGATAAGGGAGATAGAGGGCTTCACCGTGGGAATAGCTACGGGCTTCAAGAAGTGCGACGGCGGAACGAAGCTCCTGGAGCGGCTGACCGGCAAGCACGTCCTGGCGAGCGAGTGCTTCGGCAAGAAGTGGAAGGGCGTGGTGGCTATACTGGAGTAGCTAACCGGAGCCGGAGGAGACGAAAGCCAGACCGGCACTCAGAACCGCCATGGCGAGGCCGGGAGCCACTATCCACCACCAGTAGCCCCCGTAGAGCGCCCCCTGGTTCATGGCCTCTATCATGAACGACCCCCAGTTTGTGCCCGGAATCAGGCCGAAGAACCCGAACACCGAAACCAGCGCCACTATCCTGGCCAGGAGTATGGTGGAGTACCTGAGGGAGAACTCCCCGACCGGCGGGAGTATGTGCCTCCTCAGGACCCAGAGCGTGCCGGCGCCCATGCTCACCGCGGCTTTGACGTACTCGTTCACCTTCTCCCTTATCGTCATCATTCTAACCGTCTTGGCGAACTTCCCGAGGGTGAGGAGGGCAACGAGGAACATGAAGAGGACGGGGTTTATCCTGACCTGCTGGCCGTAGCCCTGGGTGGAGAACAGCCAGACGAGGACGACCAGAATTGGGAGCATCGGCAAAGCGACGAGAACCTCCAGGAGGAACGTTATGAACTCACCAAGGGCACCGCCAACGTAGCCCGAGATGAGACCTATAAGAACCCCCAGGACCACTATTATCACCGTGGTGAAGAATGCAAGGTAGAGGGTGTTGTTCATTCCCTTGACGAAGCCGACCCACATGTCCCTGCCGTAGGAGTCCGTGCCGAGGAAACCGTAGCAGGTTCCGAGGATTTCAACGGAGGGCGTGGCGTTTCCAGCTATGCGAACCTCAAAGACGTACTCCCCGTTGAGAGTTGCCATACTTCCGTCGCGGGAGAACAGTAGTTGGGTGGCGGAGAAGAGAACGTACCCAGCTTCGCTGAGATTGAGAACGCCGGAAAGCGAAGAAACAACTCCCGTGCGCATGTTGGTGTTGAGGCTGAGGTTGCTCGAGGTCGCTATACCGCCGTAGAGGGGCACTCTAATCCCGTCCGGCCTCAGAACGCTTATCTCAACCTCCTCACCGTAGGGGAGGCCGTAGAACCTGACGTCGCTCGGTTTGTCGTGGTAGGCATGTTCGTAGGAAAACCTGTAAACTGAGGAACCGTTCTCCTCAACGAGCGACGGCTCCAGGAAGACCGTGGGAGTTCTGTCGCCGAATAGGGCGAACCACGAGGGATATGCCATTCGCGGGTTGTCCTTCCAGTAGTTAAGATTCTCCCAGTTGGCAATGTCCTCATCGCTCACGCCCGCGTTCGAGAAGGCCACGAAGAGCGCGAAGATTACGAGTATCGCCACTCCAGCTTTCCGTCCCATTTCAGCTCACCCTCGGATCGAGCAGTCCCTTGGTCAGTTCGAGCAGGAGGGAGAAGAGGAACGTTATGGTGGCTATCGACAGCGTTACGACGAAGAAGAGGCGGTAGTCGAAGCGCACCACCACGCCTATGGCCGGGACTATGGTCCTGACGAAGCTGGCCCTTAGGAGGGTTCCAAGACCGCCGAGGCCGAAGAGGACGTCGATGACTATGTAATCCGTGAACATCTCCACGAACTTCTGGACCGTGAAAGAACTCAGGACGATGGAAACGTTCCGGAGGACGTGCTTCCTGTATATCAGCCCCTCGGGAAGGCCCTTGGCCCTCTCGGTGAGGACGTAGGGCTTTCCAAGTTCGTTCCTCACCTCGTGGGCCACCGTGACCACGAACTCCCAGACGTAGACGAAGACCAGCGTGGAAACCGGGAGGATGAGGTGCCAGAGGATGTCGATGAAGTCCCCAAAGCCCTCCTTTGGTGGAGTGCTCCTCAGGCCGGCTATCGGAAAAACCCCCAGCTCGACCGCGAAGACCGCTATCAGAACCGCACCAATCCACCAGGAGGGAAGACCGTTGAAGAAGCGCGCCAGGCCCTCAACCGTTCCAAGGAACCTACCGTTCGCCAGCCTGAAGCCAAGGAAGAGACCCAGGAGAAGGGTCAAGACCATGGCCAGCCCCATGACGGCGAGGGTCACCTTTATGACGTGGGCGAAGTCGTACTTGGGGTTCTCGCGGTAGTAGTCAAAGCTCTTCCTGAGGAGGTCTATCCCCATGAGGAGAAGGTTGTCGGTTCGAATACCTCCAGATTCTTTCAGGAGACGATAGTAATACTCACCATCACTACCAGAGAACATGAACTCTTCGAGATTCATAGTATTAGAGTTAGACCCGGCGATGAGCTTGTAATAGTACTCCTCCACGGTCAATCCCTCACTAGTGGCATTTCTCTCGAGCTCCGAGTAAAGATACGGATTAAAGCTCTGAATGTTAAGAACAGCCTCATGAACATGATCCCACATAATTTTATTGGAAGTGGCGCCTGCCACTATAACAATGACAAGAAGAACACTCAAGTATATGGCCACCAATCTGGAGACAGTTCTTACTGGAACTCCCATCTAATCCCCCCGCAACCTCTGAAAAATTTAAAATGTGAAAACTCACAAAGTCAGACGGAAGTCACCTCAGGTCCATAGCATATGTCCTCCGGCCACCAGCACTCCCAGTCCTCCGGGAACGGGCAGCCGCCCTGGTCAAGAACTCCGCAGGGCCCGATCCAGATCTTGGTCTTGTCTCCGGGGTTCACGACCTCGAACTCCATACTTCACCCACCTCCTTTTTAATTTTTGACTCATCGGCCGAAGCCTCGCTCACCCCGGAAGGGGGTGAGTAGTAATCAAGTGATTTCAACATCTTCTCGAAAATCACAGGGTGATTTCTCTTAACCTTGACGTAAAGCCACATGGAAAGCCGTATAAGCTCTCTAATGAACTCGCAGTAATAGGGATCAGGTTTGTGAATGTCCCCAGAATACATGTAGTTTATGTAGTAACAGCCTCCCCTGCACAATGGATAGGCCCAGCAGTGGTTGCACGGTTCCCTCGGAGGATTGCGAAGTATCTTTTGTATCACCTCTGAATCAACATTGACACCCGATCTAACGTCTCCCACGACGAACTCGTCCATTCCCACGAACCTCTGACATGGGTAAAGCTTTCCGTCCGAGGATACACCAAAAAGTTTCCTGCCAGCGCCGCAAGGATAGACAAGGGAACGCCTTGAGGCGAGGATCGTGAAGTACTTCCTGAAGTGGGAGTACCTAAACATCTCCGTCTCCTCGATGTGCTCGAGTTCGTACTCGGCAATGAGCTTCAGTTGTTCCTTCAGTGGTGAGACTATCTCGCGGAAACTATCTGAGCCGATAGATGCGGGCTCAATGTGAACACTCCTAACGCCGTTTTCCACAAAAAATCTAAAAATTTCAAAATACCTGTCAATCTGCTCCGGAAGTATCGTTGCCCTCACAGTCACAGGAACACCACTGGTAAGCAGGAGCCGGAGGTTTTTCATTACAACGTCAAACGTTGGATCCCCAGTTTTCGTGGGCCTGTTGTGATTCTGTATCTCCCTGGGTCCGTCCATGCTGAGAACGACGTTAAAGCGGAATCTTTTGAAGAAATCCACAACAGAAGGCGTTATCAAGTAACCGTTTGTGGTGATGCTGAAATTAACGGTCTTCCCCCGGGAAGCTGCCCTCCGCGAAAGAGTCTCGGCAATGTATCTGAGCATGCGGAAGTTCAGGAGAGGCTCACCCCCGAAGAAACCAACTGACAGTTTGGATGACCCCCTGGAAAGCAAAAACTCAATTATGCCATCTGCATCATTTTCATCACGTATCATAAACAGCGGAATCCCGTGCTGCTGCTCATAACAATACACGCATTTAAAGTTACACGCACTCGTCAGGTAGAGGGCAACGGAAGTTGGAACAACCTCGGACGATTTAGAGTCCACGCTCAAGTAAGGAGGAACCGCGCTTAAGGCCTTCAGGCCTTCTATCACCCGGTCCACATCTTGAGGGCTGATTTCAGGGTGTTTTTTCAAGAACTCACTAACGCCCTCTTCGACTCCGCGCTTTCTGATGGAATCAAGCAGTTCATAGCTCTCAGCATCTAGCCGGATAAGGTGGAGCGTCTTTGGCGAGAACAGAATGTACTCATCGAGTACCTTGTCAAGATATAATGAACTAACAAATCCATCGCCGCCCATACACATTCACCGCGTATGGTTCTGTAACATCACAAACTTATAAGAGTTACGTTGATTGAAATTAACAGTTCGATAAATGAACTTTTGACTAGTAGATAAAATGTCGTAACATACAATGGAATAAAATCATTTTGATACTCAATAACCAAGTTATATGAAAGTGCATGGAGGCATTAACCAAACAAAGCTTAAAAGAGGGGACCTGGACATTCGTTATCATGAGGCTCCTGCTCACCACTTCACAGGGAATCGAGGATCTTGCAAAGGCCGAGGTCGAGAACCTGCTCTCGGGCCTTGGAGTTCCGTTTCGTGTGGAGGAGAAGCCACTTGGCGTTGAGGGGAGAATTCTCGCTGAAGTCGGCGAAGCCCTCTACACCGACGAGAAGGGAAGGAAGAGGGAGCTGAGCGTTTCAACCTATCTTAACGAGCGCTCAAGGCTCCTTCACAGAGTAATAGTCGAGATAGCGAGCGAGCGCTTTGAGGGGATCGGGGAAGAGGAACCCGACCTTGCCCTCAGGAGGATAGAGGAGTTCGTCTCGGAACTTCCAGTGGAAAGGTACGTCAAGGTGAGCGAACCCTTTGCGGTGCGCTCCTTCAGGAAGGGCGAACACAAGATAACGAGCCTCGACATATCAAAGACCGTTGGAAAAGCTATATTCGAGAGGCTTGAGCGCTTCGGAAAGCCAAAGGTCAACCTCGACCATCCGGCGGTCATATTCCGGGCGGAGCTGGTTGGGGAGGTTTTCTTCCTCGGAATAGACACAACCGGAGACAGCTCCCTTCACAAGAGGCCGTGGCGCGTTTACGACCACCCAGCCCACCTCAAGGCCAGCATAGCCAACGCACTGATTGAGCTGGCAAAACCGGACGGCGGCCCATTCATCGACCCATTCTGTGGGAGCGGTACGATTCCTATAGAACTGGCCCTGAGGGGCTACGATGGACGGATAGTCGGCCTGGAGAAGTATAGAAAGCACCTGATTGGGGCAAAAATGAACGCCCTCTCCGCAGGAGTCCTGGAGCGGATAGAATTCATACTCGGCGACGCCACCAAGCTGAGCGAATACGTCGAGAGGGTGGACTTCGCGGTGAGCAACCTTCCCTACGGCCTTAAAATAGGCAGAAAGAGCATGATCCCCGGGCTTTACTCGGCTTTCTTCCAGGAGCTCTCAAAGGTTCTCGAAAAGCGCGGTGTATTTATAACGACGGAGAAGAGGGCGATAGAGAAGGCGATGACCGAGAACGGCTTCGAGATCAAGCACCACCGCCTCATCGGCCACGGCGGGCTCATGGTACACACCTACGTAATAGAATAGCCAGAGGAGAAGAAAAGAAAGAGAGCTCAGACCTTCAGCGCCTTGACTGCGCTGAGGGTCTCCTTGAGGTCGTCGTAGCTGTAGCGGAGGTATCTCCTTCCCTCGTTTTCATAGCCGTCGGCGAAGGCGCTCCAGGCCCTGTTGAGGGCCCTCTCGCCCCTGCTGAAGACGCTCATGATGGTTCCGTAGGTCATGAGGCCCTCTATCCTGAGGGGCTGCGCCTTCTCGGCGAACTCATCGAGCTCCTCGAGGATTCCGGTGAGTTCTTCAACGGCCTTCTCGCGCGGGGCGTCCATTATCCTCTCGATCCTGCCAAGGGCATCGGTGAGGAGCCTCTCAAGCTCCCTGACGCCTCCGGTTCCACTCTGGGCCGCCCTGTGGAGCTCCTCCTTCGCACCCTGGCGCCTGAGGAAGATGCCCGCCCCCATGACGGCCAGGGAAGCGGCCAAGCCGCCCCACATGGGCGGTATCCTGGCGGCGGTTATCGCGCCGGCAACGAGGCCTACCGTGAGCAGGACGTTTCCAACGAGCTTCTTCATTTCCATCACCTCACGGGTGGAGCACTCCCATAACGGTCAGGACCGCGAAGAGGAGCGTCATTGCCGCCTCTCCGACCATGAGTCCGGCCGCGACCGGGAGCACCTTCTCGGTTATGAACTCGTTGCCCTTCTTCCTCTTGGCTATCTCGTGGACGATACAGCCGAGTCCGTAGGGCAGGATGTAGAGCATCGGCAGGTACATCGACAGGCCGACGAGGACTCCGAGTCCCGGTATTCCGCTCATGGAGAGGGCGAAGCCGAGGATTCCTCCCGCGATGAACTTGTCAACCGGGACGTTGCCGCCGAGGATGGCATCGACCATGGACTTGAGGGCCATGGCCTGCGGCGCCGGGACCATCTCGTTTCCGATGCCGTAGGCCTTCCATATGAGGCCAACGACGGTGAGGGCTATTATCGGCCCTATCCAGGCGGTGAGGAGCTCAACCTTCTGCTGCCTGGAGGGAATACCGCCAACGAGGTGGCCGGTCTTGAGGTCCTGCATCATGTCGGCGGCGCCGGAGATGGCGACACCGACGGTGGCTCCGAGGAGTATGGTCAGCGGCACCTGCTTGCCGGTGAGGTAGAGGAGTATCATGACCGACACGAGGGAGAGACCGGAAACCGGGCTCCAGTCGGTCATTCCGGTGGACATGGCGACGAGCAGTGAGGCGACGAATATCCAGGCGACGCCGACGAGGGCAGTTAGCAGACTCCTGCCGATGCCGAGGTTGCCCAGCTGGTAGGTGGTGACGAGGAGCAGCAGGAAGGCGAGGGTTATTCCGGCGTAGAGGTACTTTATCGGGAGCTCCTCGTTCCTTCCGGTTCCGAGCTTGCTCGCGTTGGCTATGCTCCTGAGGGCGACTATGATGACGGGCATCGAGAGTATCAGCCCGGCTATCGAGCCGCCGAGGAGCATACCAATGCCGAGCGGCCTGGTCATGTTGGCGTAGACGAAACCGCTGATTGCTCCGCCGGTGACGTCGCTCGGGAGCCAGCCGAGGGTCTTAACTATGGGTGTGATGATGTAGTAGGAGAGTATTCCACCGGCGAGGACTATGAGACCGTTCCTTCCGGTGATGAGGCCCATTCCGAAGACCATCAGCGAGAGGGCCATGGCAAGGCTGACCCACTCGGGGAGGTGGAGTATGGCTCCAAGGTCGATGTACTCGGGGATTATCTCCGGGAGGCCGAGCACCGGGAACTGCTGGACCAGATAGACGGCCGCGCTGACGGCCATGCCGAGGAAGAGCAGCCTGGCCTTCTCGATTCCGCTTCCCGGGGTCTTGAGGACGGTGGCAACGGCCGTTCCGGTCGGGAAGCGAAGCCTGTCAATCTCGATCATCTGCTTCCTCAGCGGGATTATGAAGGTGATTCCCAGTATCGCTCCGGCCGCGGTGGCGAGGAAGAAGTAGGTCGTGTTTATCTCCTGGTGCAGGCCCATGATGTAGAGCGCCGGGATGGTGAAGATGACTCCCGAAACGGAGATGTTGACGGCAGAGGCTATGGTCTGGACGATGTTGTTCTCGACGACGGTTCCCTTCTTGAGGATTCCCCTGAGGACTCCCCATCCGACGATGGCAGCTATGGCTGAACCGCCGGAGGTGAAGCCCATTATCATTCCCGCGTAGGTGAAGCTGGCGGCCATGAAGGCGCCCCAGATGACACCCAGTATTATAGCGGCGGGCGTCACTTCGCGGTAGGTCTCGTCCGAATCCTTACGCTTCCAGCTCGCTTCTCCAACCTTCCAGTTGGCATCGGCCATCTCCCAACCTCCTGTACAGTTATGAGCATTCATGTCCACGTTCTTTAGGAATGTGCATTCCTTGGAGATTGGCCTGTTCCAAAATATAAAGTTTTTCAGCCCTGTAAAAGTCAAGAACGTGGATTTAAAACCAGAAACGGGTTAAAAAAGACCTTTATGCCGTTTTTAGTCTCAGCATGAATAAAAATTCATCAGGAAGATGGACAATTGGACACCAACGCACATTACGACATTAAAGGCTCGAAGGGTGTTTAATGTGCCGTTTAATCCGCCGAACGATGGTTAGTTGAAACTTGAAAAGGCTGAAGCGATTTAGGAAAAATTCTGGGAAAAGCGAAGGCTCAGGTCTTCAGTGTCACGTCGATGACCGCAGTCTCGTTGCCGGGGTTCCTCACCACAACTTTCCACCTGCCCCCCGGAAGCTCAACGACCGCGTTTACTTCCCTGACGGTTCCAAAGTCCCTCAGCACGATCCCGTCGGAGGAGACCACCTTCACCTCCACCGGGACGCTGGAGCTGATCTTCACGGTCAGGTTAGCTGGGCCTTTAAACGGCCACTCCCTGCTCTCCCCCGCCGGAACGCTCTTTCCCCTGGCGTAAACGAAGTTGTTGTCGAGACAGCCGGCCGTTACAACGGAGAGAATCAGCAGGAAGACGACCACCGAACGCGCCCGCCTCATGACACCACCCAATAGGGTTAAAGATTGAAAACTTAAAAAAGTTTTTCAGCAGAGTATCGAACCCTCGGCCAGAACATCAAACTCGACCTTACCTATGCCCTCTATCCACGCCTCAACTCTATCGCCGTGCCTGAGCGGGCCTACTCCAGCCGGCGTTCCCGTTGCGATTATATCGCCAGGCTCCAGCGTCATGACGGAGCTTATGTACTCTATCAGCTCGGGAACCTTGAAAACCATCTCGCTCGTCCTTCCGAGTTGCCTGAGTTCGCCGTTCACCCTGAGGCCGATTTCAAGGTCCGCTATGTCCAACTCGCGCCTGTCCACTGTTCTAGGGCCGACCGGGGCAAAGGTGTCGAAGCCTTTGGCCAGGCTCCATGGGAGGCCCCTCTCCCTCGCCTCGGCCTGGAGATCGCGGGCGGTTATGTCCAGCAGTATCGTGTAGCCGAGGACGTAATCGAACGCCTTTTCCCTCGGCACTCGTCTGGCCCGTTTCCCGATTATGACGGCAAGCTCGACCTCGTGGTCTACTCTCCTGCTCATTCTGGGCAAGATTATCGGGTCGCCGGGGCCTATCAGCGCGCTCGGAGGCTTGAGGAAGAAGACGGGGCTTTTGGGAACGTCGCTCTCCATCTCCCTGGCATGTTCGGCGTAGTTCTTGGCCAGAGCCACTATTTTGCTCGGACGGAGTTCATAGTATGTGTCACGGAAGGGAAGGCGCACCATGATGCAGCACCGATATGAATTCGAAGCGGGAGTTATAAAGCGCTCGCGGGAAGGATAATAAACAACCCCGCCGAAAGCCCCATTGGTGGACATCATGAAAGTCGTCGTTCTCAGGGATAGGGGAAGCACCCTGGCGGTGGTGTTCATACTGATCTTCATGGTGGCGTTCATGGCGCCCCTGGTCTACATGCTCCTGAGCGCTGCCGGGGGAACGCTGTTTCTGGTGCTTTTCATCGCTTTTGCGCTTCTGATATTTGGGGGCGGGCTCTACGGTGTAATCCGGGTTCGTTCCGCATCAAAGAGGGCAGAAGCGTTCTTCTCGGCCGCGGAGTTCTCGGACTCGGCGGTTTCCCTTCCAGACGAGATGGACTTTGAGGTGGGCGTTCTGGAGATGAGGGGCTGGTGGAGCGGAGGAAAGAACAGAACCTACCACGTGAGCAGAGAGTTCACGGCCGAGAGGACGTCCCGGGGCTCACGGATTCCCCTTGCCGAGGGGGAGTTCAAGGCCGCGATCTACTCCGACGGCACAGGATTCGTCAGGACGCCGGCGGTGAGGATACTGAGCGAGCCGTACAGGGACGTGGTGCTCCTGTTCCTGACCAGAAAAGGACGTGTGAATGGTGAGGGCACGGTGACGGTCTCAACGCAGGAGGACTCGGCCCAGGTGAGCTTCAGAGGCGACGGAAAACTCATCAGGGGGAGCGTGTACTCGACCCTTACGAAGGCGAGACAGGTAAAGGTGGCGCTTACGACGGAGGGCTTCAGCTTCGAAAAGATTCTTGGGACGGGAACGTCCTTCGAGTTCAGCGCCCCAATGCTGCCCGAGGAGAGCACTGTGCTCGTCGGGAACTACAAAACGGTCAGCCCGAGAAGCCTGGCTGGCAGCCTCGGAGGCGAAACTCTCGTTATGGGGCACGGTGGGTTCATAATCCGCGCCATCCTCGACATAAGGCTGAGGCCGGACGTTAAAGCCGAGGAGAAGTTCATGGTAGAGCTGGGAGGAAAAGAAGCAGAGAAACTTGAGGAAAGGGAATTCGAGGAGAAGTGGGGGTTCACCTGAGGGGCTCCGGGATGCTCTTATCCCACTGCTCCCTCGCCAGCTCGCCCGTGTACTTGAACTTCTCGACCTTCTTCTCGGCCTCCTTGCGCTTCTTCTGGTGCTCCTTCAGGAACTCCTGAACCCTCTCGATCAGCTCGCGCTTGCACTGGCCGCAGAGGAGCTCGCCGTTCTTGCACGCATGATAGCGCTCCATGAGCTTCTTGTCGTCTTCCTCAAAGAATATCTCGAACCACTTGAAGACGACGCACTTCTCAGGCTCGCCACCTTTCTCGCGCTGCTCCTTGGCGGTTGCCCTGCCCCCGGTGAGGGCGTACTTCCATATCTTCTTTCCGGCTTCCTCCGGGTCGTCGGTGAGGTATACGGCAGTTTCGGGCTTGCTCGCGCTCATCTTGCCCTCGAGGCCCATTAAACCAGGGACGAATTTTGAGTGAATCGCCGCCGTTTTGTAGTAGCCGAGGCTTTCCGCGAAGTCCCTCTGGAGCCTCCAGTAGGGATCCTGGTCTATCGCCGCCGGGATGAGACAGCGCTTCTTCTCGAAGAAGGTTGGAGCGGCCTGTATGGCCGGGTAGAAAATCATTCCTATCTTGCTCTGCTCGGTGAAGCCGAAGACAGCCTTGGCCATCGAGTAGTTTATCTTCTTCGCTATCGGTATCGCCATCTCGTATATCTTAGTGAACTCGCTGTCCTGGAAGATGAAGGTCTTGTCCGGGTCGAAGCCGACGGCTATGATGTCGAGGATGTTGTCGTAGGCCCATCTCTTGGTGTCGTCGAAGGTGAGCTTGTCCTTGAAGAGGAACTTCTCGTCGTCGGTTATCTGGATGTAGAGGTTCACGCCGAACTTCTCCTGGAGCCACTTGGTGGCGAAGAAGGGGATGATATGGCCGATGTGCATCGGTCCGCTCGGGCCTCTGCCGGTGTAGAGGAAGAAGCCCTTTCCGCTCTCGTAGTCCGCTAAAACTTTATCGTAGTCCCTGTGGGAGAAGAAGAACCTCCTCCGGAAGTAGATGGGAAGCTCGCTCTTCGTCAGCTCTGCGGTTTTCTCTATCAGCCCGTCGGTCAGCGGGCTCGTCCCGAACTCCTCTATCAGCTTAGCGTAGTCCACGACACCCTCAACGTCCCATGGGGTGACCTTAAAGTCGTCCATTCAAAGCACCTCCATTTCCAGTGGAAACGAAACTCAGGGCTAAGGCGGTCAAGAAGAGGTCGGCTTCACCAGGGCCAAAAACGACCACCGCGCATGGGAAGAGAAGGGGAAGAAGGGGATTTAAAGTTTTTGGAGAAGGACGTTCACTCGAAAGCCTTAAAAACTCTAATCACGTTTATATAATCATGCTTAGAGAATTTGTCAACCGCCGGGATGAGCTAAGTACCCTCGAAGAACTCTGGGGAAGGAGAGGGTTAACCCTGGTTCTGGTCTACGGAAGGCGAAGGGTTGGGAAAACGAGGCTCCTTGAGGAGTTTTCAAAGGACAAGGAGAGGATTTTCGTCATCTTTGAGGACAAGCCGAGGGAGTACAACTTCAAACTCCTCTCAAGCAAAGTCTCCGAGTTCCTAGGATTCAACGTCGAGGTTCATGATTTTCCTTCGCTGTTCGCTCTCCTAAAAAGGCTGAACCGTGGGAGGATACTGCTCATTCTTGACGAGTTCTCGTATCTAATCAAAAAAGATGGGGGAATTCTCAGCGAGCTTTCAAGGGCCATCGAGGAGAACAGAGACATGGACGCCCTGGTGGTTGTTTCGGGTTCCTACGTTTCCCTCCTTGAGAGGGAGTTCTTCAGCTACTCAAGCCCAATCTACGGAAGGAGCGACGCAAACATCAAAGTTCAACCATTGAAATTCAAACACCTCTTCGAATGGTTCGATTCGAGCGTTGAGGACCTCGTGAAAATATACTCCGTAACCGGTGGAACCCCGAAGTACCTCGAATTCTTCAGCGGAAGGAACGTCGAGGAGGAGATAAAGGCCAGCTTCTTTAATTCCTCGGCCTTTCTCTTCAGAGAGGCGAGAGCCCTTTTAAGCGAGGAGCTGAGGGAGCTGTCAACCTATCTGGCAATTCTAGAGGCGATAGCGAGGGGCAACACGAGGGTCACACAGATAGCGAACTTCTGCTACATGAAGGAGAACCGGGTAGTGCCCTACCTGAGGGTTCTCGGCGAGCTAGGGATTGTTGGAAAGGCAACCCCCCTTTTCGGAAAGAAGGGAATCTACGAGATAGCGGACAACTACTTCCTCTTCTGGTCGCGCTTTGTCAGCCCCTACTACGGGGAGATTGAGGGAAACTTCGTCGAGGCGGCAATCGAAGATTTTGAGAGAAACTTCAACACCTTCCTCGGGAAGCCCTTCGAGGAAATCGCGAAGGAGTTCCTGATTGAGGCGAAGGGAAAAAATCTCCTACCATTCAGATTCACAAAGATTGGCAGGTGGTGGCACAGGGGAGAGGAGATTGACCTGGTGGCCTTAAACGAGAGCTCAAAGAAAGCCCTCTTCATCGAAGTCAAGTGGAAGGAGCTTGGATTAAGGGACGCGCGGAGAATCCTCCGAAACCTTGAGAGGAAGGCCGAACTCGTTGGGCTTGAGGATTACGAGAAGCACTTCGGAATAATCGCGAAAAAGATCGAGGGGAAAGAAAACCTCGAACTGGCCTTTGACCTGAGGGACTTTGAGGGGATTCCACTCAGTGAAAGAACTGGAGAAAGGAACGAAAAGAGTAGGAGCTAAAAAGCCCGTCAGAGCTTTCCGTTCTCTCTCAGCCACTCGCCGTACTTGACGAGGGCATAGACCGCATCGACACCGTCCTCGACGGTCTCGTAAACCGGAACGCCCTTGAGTTCGATGTTCCTGGCCATCTTGTGCGGGTAGTCTCCACCCGGAGCCACGAAGACTATGGGCTTGCCGTACTCCTGCATTCTCGCCATCGCCTCGACGATTCCCTCATCGAGGGCCGGGCTCTGGAAGAGCGCTATGACGACGAGGACATCGACGTTCGGGTCTTCGAGGGCATAGCGCATGGCTATCTCATAACGGCTCGACGGGGCGTCGCCGATGACGTCTATCGGGTTCCTGTAGCTCATGTGGTGCGGGAGCTTGCCTTCCTCGATGTCTTTCCTAAAGCGCTCGTTGGTTTCTTCGCTCAGCTCCGCGAGCTTCATTCCCTTCTCGAGCAGGCCGTCGCTCATCATGACTCCCGCTCCACCGCCGTTAGTAACTATAGCCACGCGGTTTCCTTTGGCCGGCTTCTGCATGGCTAAGGCCTTCGCGTAGTTGAAGAGCTGGCGCATGCTCTTGGCCGAGAGAACACCCGTCTGTTCAAAAGCCGCCTCGTATATCTTGAACGAACCGGCGAGGGAACCGGTGTGGCTTGCGGCAGCCTTGGCGCCGGCTTCGGTTCTTCCGGCCTTGAGGATGATGATGGGCTTCTTGAGCGTGACCTCCTTCGCTATGTTGAAGAACTTCCTTCCGTCCTTGACGCCCTCGATGTAGCCTGTTATGACGCCGGTCTTCTCGTCCTCGCCGAGGTACGCTATGAAGTCGCTCTCATCGAGGTCGGCCATGTTGCCGAGGCTGATGAACTTGCTCATGCCTATCTTGTGGCTCGCCGCCCAGTCGAGGATTGCAGCGCCGAAGGCACCGCTCTGGCTCATGAAGGCGACCTTTCCGAAGGGCGGCCTGGCCTGCCTCTCCGGCGGGTTGAAGTTGCAGTCGAAGCCGTTCTCGAGGTTCGTAACGCCGAGACAGTTCGGACCAACGACCCTTATGCCCCACTTCCTCGCGCGCTTAACAAGCTCCTCCTCGAGTTCAACCCTTCCGGCCTCCTTAAAGCCTGCCGAGATGACGACGGCGCTCTTAACTCCCTTCTCGCCGCACTCGTCTATGACGTCCGGGACGAACTTCGCGGGAACCGCTATGACCGCGACGTCAACCTCGCCCGGTATCTCCTTGATGCTCCTGTAAACCTGGAACTTCTTTCCGTTGACCTCGACCTCGCCGCCCTTGACGTTGACGGCGTAGACCTTTCCATCGAAGTTGAGCGTTATCGAGCGCATTATCGCGTTTCCTATCTTTCCCGGGACGTTTGACGCCCCGATGACCGCGACGCTCTTCGGATAAAACAGGAAATCGAGCCTTGGAGCCTCCATCTTGTCCACCTCCGAAGGTTTTTCGGGAGCCCATATTTAAGCCTTCCTCCCCAGATGGGTACATCCGGGGAAGTGGATATTTTGTCCATCAGTGGCCCTAATGAAGCATAGCCTTTACATATATAAAGCTACCGGGGAAAGCAAAAGGGTTATATGCCATAACGTTAAAAGAAGCATTAGAACGTTTAAATTGGGTGGTAGGAATGGCGAAGGTTAAGGTCATAACAGACCCGGAAGTTATAAAGCTGATGCTTGAGGACACGAGGAGGAAGATCCTCGGACTGCTCCGCAACAAGGAGATGACCATCTCTCAGCTGAGCGAGATACTGGGGAAGACGCCCCAGACGATATACCACCACATCGAGAAGCTCAAGGAAGCCGGTTTAGTCGAGGTCAAGAGGACGGAGATGAAGGGCAACCTGGTGGAGAAGTACTACGGAAGAACGGCCGATGCCTTCTACATCAACATGTACCTCGGAGACGAGGAGCTCCGCTACTTCGCACGCTCGAGGCTCAAGATAAAGCTGGAGATATTCAAGGCCCTTGGCTACGAGTTCGATGACGAGGAGCTGCTCAACACAATGGACGAGCTTCTCAAAAAGGAGCACGAGTTCAAGACGGAGATATCAAAGGAGATCGAGGCCAACGAGGAGGCGCTCAAAGACTTCTCCAACGAGGACATCATCCACGCCATCGAGTGGCTGGCAATGGCCAGGATGGGCCGCGACGAGGAGACCCTGGCGCTCTTGAAGAAGCTGGGAGAAATACTTAAAAAATAACTCCTAGAAAGGGGAAGCGATGGGATATGGCAAAGGGGATAAGGTTACTGGTTCTGGATGTGCTTAAGCCGCACCAGCCGATGGTGACGGAGCTGGCGCTCGGACTCAGCGAGCTCGACGGGGTCGATGGGGTCAACATAACTCTCGTAGAGATAGACAAGGAGACGGAGAACGTCAAGATAACGATGGCCGGCGACAACCTCGACTACGACGAGATAGTCAGGACGATAGAGGAGTTCGGCGGAGTTGTGCACAGCATAGACATGGTTGCGGCGGGTAGGAAGATCGTCGAGGAGGGAGAAACCCCCCAGGACAAGCTGGAGGAGTACTGAGTGAGGGAAGTTTTGATAATCACAGAGCCCGAGAAGGTGAAGGTGCTCTCGGAAGAGACGCGCTTCAGGATTCTCCAGCTCCTCAGACAGAGACCCATGACCATAAACGAACTGAGTGACGCCCTGGAAAAGGACAGAACAACGGTCTACCGCCACGTCAAGACCCTGGAGAAAGCAGGACTCGTTGAGGAACTGGAAGCCCACGGAAACGAGAGGGTCTACTCCAGGGCCGCCAGGCTGTTCCTCATCAAGGCAGACCCGGACGAGAGCGTGGAGAAGTTCAGACAGGCATACCTCCAGGTAGAGGCTGAGAAGCTCGTTCAGATCCTAGAGAAAGCGGGTTTCAAGATAAAAAACAGGGCGGAGCTGGTAAAACTCGCCAAAGAGGTCCTGGATGAGATAGAGATCAACTCCCAGCCAGTTCTCAAGAGAATATCCCAGGCGGGCGTGGAACTCACGGAGATAGAGCTCTTCCACCTCCTCAACATGCTCGTCTTCATGCAGAGCTGCGAACTGTGCAGAAAAGCCCAAAAGGCCCAAGGGATGATTGAAGACGACTGAATCTTGTTATCCAGCCCTTTCTTTTCAACTGCCCCCAAAGGGCCAGGCTCACGGAAAGAAAAACTCAGCGTTGAAACGGGATGTTTCATTTCTGACCATCCATCCAGTGTTCTTTTACGTTCTACAATGAACAATAGTGGCAAAGTTTAAATATTTCACCACCGGTGATATGTTCTGACCATCCGGTGGTGATTGCCATGGCCAGGAAGGTGTTGGTGGCACTTCTCGTGCTTTTGGTAGTTCTCAGCGTCTCGGCGGTTCCGGCGAAGGCGGAAACCCTTGAGAACGGCGGCGTCATAATGCAGGCCTTCTACTGGGACGTTCCCGGTGGGGGAATCTGGTGGGACACCATCAGGAGCAAGATACCTGACTGGGCGAGCGCAGGGATCTCGGCGATATGGATTCCCCCCGCGAGCAAGGGCATGAGCGGCGGCTATTCGATGGGATACGACCCCTACGACTTCTTCGACCTCGGTGAGTACTACCAGAAGGGGACGGTGGAGACGAGGTTCGGCTCGAAGCAGGAACTGGTGAACATGATAAACACTGCACACGCCTACAACATGAAGGTCATTGCAGATATAGTCATCAACCACCGCGCCGGCGGCGACCTGGAGTGGAACCCCTTCGTGAACGACTACACCTGGACCGATTTCTCCAAGGTCGCCTCCGGCAAGTACACCGCCAACTACCTCGACTTCCACCCCAACGAGGTCAAGTGCTGCGACGAGGGCACCTTCGGGAGCTATCCTGACATCGCCCACGAGAAGAGCTGGGATCAGTACTGGCTCTGGGCCAGCCAGGAGAGCTACGCCGCCTATCTCAGGAGCATCGGCATCGATGCCTGGCGCTTTGACTACGTCAAGGGTTATGGAGCGTGGGTGGTCAAGGACTGGCTGAACTGGTGGGGCGGCTGGGCCGTCGGCGAGTACTGGGACACCAACGTCGATGCGCTCCTGGGCTGGGCCTACGACAGCGGGGCTAAAGTCTTCGACTTCCCGCTCTACTACAAGATGGACGAGGCCTTTGACAACAACAATATTCCCGCGCTGGTGGATGCCCTCAGATACGGCCAGACGGTGGTCAGTCGCGACCCCTTCAAGGCGGTGACGTTTGTGGCCAACCACGACACCGACATAATCTGGAACAAGTATCCTGCCTACGCGTTCATTCTCACCTACGAGGGGCAGCCGGTCATATTCTACCGCGACTACGAGGAGTGGCTCAACAAGGACAGGCTCAAGAACCTCATCTGGATACACGATCACCTCGCGGGGGAAGCACGAGCATAGTCTACTACGACAGCGACGAGCTAATATTCGTCAGAAACGGCTACGGAAGCAAGCCCGGACTGATAACCTACATCAACCTCGGCTCAAGCAAGGCCGGAAGGTGGGTCTACGTTCCGAAGTTTGCCGGCTCGTGCATACACGAGTACACCGGCAACCTCGGCGGCTGGGTGGACAGGTACGTCTCCTCCAGCGGCTGGGTCTACCTCGAGGCCCCGGCCCACGACCCGGCCAGCGGCCAGTACGGCTACTCCGTCTGGAGCTACTGTGGGGTGGGCTGAGGTCTCCCACCCCAGTTGTTTCCATTCTTCTCGTTTCTGTTTACGACGACACTTGATTGGCTCCCTTTCTCGCGAATCCGGGCCAGAGGAACTCAAAAACCCCACTGAGAAGCCAGGCAGTGAAGAACATCACCATCTCCTTGGAGACCCCATAGACGCTCTCTTCAAGGAGCAGGTACTCTACCCCACAGAGAACCACCAAAGCGGTATACAGAAGGACGTTCTGGAGTAAAAAGGCCCCCTCCAGTTTCCCGTTCCGGAACTCCCAGGCGCGGGGGAGGAGGGCACCCGCAACCCAGAGAAGGACCAGAACGAGCATTGTCTCAGGAGAAAACCCTCTAACCGCGAGGACAGCGACTGCAAGGATAACGGCTGGAACCGACATGAGCACTCGAACCGCGTTTTCGGAGGCCATTTTCATCACCCAGTTTCGAGACATTAAAATATTTTGAAATAAAAGAGGTTAGCCTCTCTTCACATAGACCCATTACTGTCCGTGACTTTCCACAAATTTGTGAGCAGCATCTGAGATCTTAGCCGCAGCAGCTGACGCAGATAATGAAACTCCCGGAGCCACTTATGTCCTTTTGATGAACACTAGTTGCACGTGCACTCCCTGCCGTCACTCCAATCATCAGCAGTCCAATGAAGACCGCCACCAACGGACGCCATCTCATGCGCATCACCTAGATAGTGCTAAATAGGAGGGGGTAAAAGGAAAAATGTTATGAAACCCACCAATAAACTGGAAATCCGAATCAAATAAACTCCTCCAGGTGAAGACCTCGAGACAATGATTCCCATATAAGAGTAAGACACAACGAGAGAAACTACAAGGAGGCTTTGTTCAAGAATAACTCTGACCGGGAGAAATTCCGGGATAAGCACATTAAAAAGCCTCAAAGCGAATGCAACCACACCATAAACCGCAGCAGGCCTGAAATATTTTACAGAATCCTCCGTTACAGTTACATTGGACCATAGAATCATCTTCAAAAGACCCAACGGGACAATCAAAAACGCCATACCCCTAATCGTATAACCAACACTTGAAATCAAAAATAACAGCAGTGCTGCAGCCCACCCAGATCCAAAGCCCCACACTGTAAAGGACAATATTTGGGGCAGATAAAACATCCAAGAATAAAAGGAAATTCTCAGCAATGCCCTACCCAGTTCGGACATTTAATCACTCTCCACGATTTTATCAAGCCTGTAGAGAACCGGTAACACCAGGAACAAGCAAAACCATCCGATGATTGGTTTCATCCATCCTCCAACCAAAGCCGGGAAGTACGCGAGGATAATACCAATGGCCAAAAGCCCCACAAGCTCCCTCATGCTTCTGTCTGAGTTTTTTCTTTCATAGGAGCCATTTCCGGTTTTAAATCTTTCATATACGAGAGACAGAATTAATATTACCGAAACAACGACGAGGGGAATCACCACAGCATAAATAATTCCTTCCCCAATTTCCCAGATATCCCATTTACCCCGGGTGACTTCAATCAGTCCGACAATGGCAATAAAAGAGTAAATATAGAAAAACCTCAAAAGTTTCATAAATCTCACCCCACGTACACAAAGGCTATGTCCGCGTTGACCCCAGTTTCAATTATCGAGGCCACGAGACCTGCAAGGTTGGACTTCAACGCCAGGTTCTTGAGAGCACTTAGAGTGAACTTTGTACCAAGAGACTCAACGAGCTTTTTAATGCCATAAAAACTCGCCGCAAGCTTTGTAGTGTCTCCGAACGATGACATGGAAGTTCCCAGAGTACCGACTATCGTCCACCCCCGCTTTGTGAATTTCGCAGGGATTCTGACTCCAACCTTCCAAGTCAACCAGCCTTCCTTCTTGAAGTGGAACGTGTTCTTCTTGTCCCCAATCCATGGGCCAAGATACTCCACCTTTTTGTACTCATTCGAGAGTATCTTTTTCCCATCCAGGTCTGTGGCATCATTTAGGTTCACCACGGCACTCTCTGGAAGGATAACTGCAAATTGATACTGGCCGCTAAGGGGTATCCTGTAATACTTTACTTCAACTGTATACCATCTGTTTCTGCTTATCCGCCACACATCAAGTTTTCTGAGTCCACCAGATATGGGAAGCGAATAGTGATCCGCATTGGACCCTTTTATTGATATCGAAACATACGACCCCAGGCCAATGCCACTCTGTGGTCTTATCGGTTCCATTCGAACCGGCATCGCTATTGCACTTCCAGCCGTCACTCCAAGCAGGAGCAGTCCGAGGAGGACTGCCATCAACGGACGCCACTTCAAGAGGTTCACCTCCGAGAGTTTTCAATGGACATAAAATCCAAGTCCTTAAAAGTTTTTCTCTTTAATAGTAATTTACAACAAACATGAAAAAAAAGACTTCAACCACTGCAAAACGACTCCAGTTGACGAAAACAAGTTGAGTAAAAGAGATTCCCAAAACTTCAAACTCACCTCATCCCCCAGAACTTTCGGGCTTACACTATTCTCTCCCTGCCGTAACAATCTCGTTGGTGAGGTAATATCCCAAAAGAAGATAAGATGAAATCAGAAACAACCACTTAGAACTCCATCACCCACCTAACCGCGTGCGGCACTTTCTTCGCAACCTCTAAAGCGGTGAAGTTCTCGCCGAGCTCTTCCTTCACCATGTCCCCGGCGAGGCCGTTGAGGAAGGCACCAGCGGAAGCGGCCCTCAACGGTTCGTTGCCCAAAGCCAGCAAGGCGCCAACAAGGCCGGCCAGGACATCTCCGGTTCCACCAGTGGTCATTCCCCTGTTCCCGGTTCTGTTGTACTTCCAGGTCTTTCCGTCGCTGATGATGTCGTAGGCACCTTTGAGAAGGATAACACCGCCAACCTCGCCGGCCTCCCCTTTCACCACTTCGGCCTTCTCCATGAGTGAACCCTCAGGCTTCACCCCAAAGAGGACATTGAACTCACCCGCGTGGGGCGTCAGGACGAAGGTTTTTCCATTGAGAACGCTCAAGTCCTCAGTTATGGCCTTCAGGGCATCGGCATCTATGACCATCGGCTTCTCACAGCGCTTGATGAATTCCCTCACGAACTCCTTCGTTTCCTCGGCGAGACCGATTCCAGGGCCGATGACGACGGCATTTACCTTTTGGGCTATGCTCAGAAGTTCATGGACGTGCCCCGGCGAGAAGTTTTGTCCCTCAATGGGCCTGAGGATCAGGTCGGGGTCGCTTATCCTCTTCGCCGGTTCGGAGGGCATCGCGAGGTAAACCAAATCGACGAGGTAGCCCGCCCCCTTGGAAGCAAGGTAGGGAGCACCGTAGTAGTCCCCGCTCCCGCCGATGATGAGCAGTTTACCGTTCTGCCCCTTGTGCTCGCCCCTCTTCCTCAACGCGAACTTCGCATCGCCCGGCCCGACGAGGTGGTAGAGCTCCTTTGGATAGCCTATCTTGACTATCACCCTCTCAAAGCCCCCGTATTCCTCCTTGTCCCACTGGAAGGTCACCGCGAAGTCTGCCTTGACGCGAATCCGGGAGGGATACCCGCTCGGCAGATCAACGCTAACTATCTTCGCCCTTCCCGCGTATTCGTTGATTTTCTCTATCGCAGAGCGTATCGGTTCGCGCGGCTCGCCCCTTGTGCCGGCCCCAAGAAGGGCATCGACTATCACGTCGAAGCCGCCCAGGTCGAGGGACTTTACGTAGGCGGAATCCTTGAGAAGCCTAATCTCCACAAAGTCGAGGCCCTTGAGTATCTCCCAGTTGTGCCTTGCCTCCTCGCTCCTTATCTTTGCCTCGTCTCCAACGAGGAAGAGTGTAACGTCGTTGTCGAAGCTGAGGTGTCTGGCCGCGACGAAGCCGTCCCCACCGTTGTTTCCGGTGCCTGAGAAGACCGCCACCCTCAGTCCCGTCCCAAAGCGCTTCTCAATCGTCCTGGCAACGCCCGCTCCGGCGTTTTCCATGAGCTGGTAGGGGGTAATCCCAAGCCACTTGGCGTTGATGTCCCAGATGTAAACGTCCTCGATGCGCATGAGTATCACCGGAGAAATTTTGGGTTCAAAGGTTAAGGGGTTTTCCATACCGACGGAGCACGAAAATCGGAATGCAGAGAATCTCAGCCATCACCGGAACACTTGGTATTATCAAAAGGATTATATAACTTTATCTAGAAGCTTCTAAGAGTAGTTTCAACTTATTAGAGGTGTCCCTTATGTTGGACAGACGCCTTGTTGCTCTGGTGATACTGGCAAGCCTAATTCTGAGCCCAAACGTCCCCATCGTCCTCTCAGAAAGTCCCGCCACTCCCACAGTCGAGTACACCTACTACGTAGACCCGAGCAAGGACACAATACACGTGAAGATGGAGATCAGCGGAGTTCAGTGGGACATATCATTACAGCAGGAAGGAGGGGGTTCAGATGCGAGTGGACCGTTACCAATGTGACGATATATGGAGACGGAGAGAAACTAAGCATAGAACCTCAAGTTTCGGATGACGGATGCGTCAGTTATCCCCTTCCAACATCGAGATATAACAAGCTAACGGTCGAATACAACCTTCCAACAACAGTTGCAAGAAGACCAATTGACTATGTACAATACAGAGGAGACGACTTTATTTTAATACGACCTGACATATTTCAACCCAAGATACAACCAGAAGTTCCCCCGGCGGTTACAAAAATAAAATTACATGTAATACCATCTGAAAACTGGGATGTGATAACCCCTGGCAAAGATAGATTTTATGATAGCACTGGAGATATATTTTTTAGAGGATATATTATTGTCTCAAAAGCAGGAGCATTTTTTAAGTATACCAAATACACTAAACATGGGACACGGATAGAGATTTACGTCCATAAATCAATCAAAGACGCGTACAAGATTGAAAAGCAAACCGTTAAGCTCTTTGAATACTACGAGAATCTCTTCGAGACACCTTCCCCCTATGGAGTCTACATGGTTGTGTTTTTACCTTGGCCCAGAGACCTACCGATATGGGGTGGTGAATGTCAGTACGGACAGGCTGTAAGTTTTAAACCCAATTGGGGAATCCAAGACATCAGATATACTGCTCTACCCCACCAGATGTTTCACGTATGGGAAGGATGGCCACCTGAAGGAATAAGAGGCGTAACAGAAGCAAATTGGCAATGGGAGGGAATAAACGAATATTACGTAGCAAAGTCATTAGTCAATATGAACATAATTCCCAGTTATCGGGAGTCTCCCCTAATCTGGTATTACGACGTCTACAAAGACATGAGACAAACTGAATACGATGTCCCCGTCTCAGAGGGCTACAAATACTTTGACAAGCGAGTGAGTTGGAGCGCTTTTTCAGCGGGGGCAGAGATAGTATACAGAAAGGGAGCACTCGTTGCCATGCTCCTCGACCTTGAAATCCAAAAAGCCACGGGGGGTAAAAAGTCCCTCGATGACGTGGAGAAAGAAAAATTCAAAGAGTTTAGAGGATTCAAAAAACTGTACACAAACGAAGACCTTCTCAGGATTGTAAACAACGTAACAGGGAAAGACTTCTCATGGTTCTTCGAAAAATACGTGTGGGGCACTGAGAAACTTCCGATAGACAAGTACTTCGAGGACTACGACAACGATGGCATAATAAACATAGACGAGAACTCATGGAGGGCAACAATAGTCTACGGTGACGGAAGAGTTGATTCCGAGTACGCAAGAGCCCTGAAACAGCAGAGCGTGGACAATAACTTGATTACAGACAGGGAAGAAGTGCCAGACACTCTGTTCCCATTAATCTTAGTGGGAGGCCCGTTGGCAAACAACCTAACAAAGTTCTATCTTGAGAACCATTTCAACCTCAGCATCACGAACGACTATCCTGGACGCGGAAAGGGCATAATAGCGGTCAAAAACATAAACGGCAGAGATGTGATAATCTTAGCCGGCTCCGACCGTTGGGGAACCAGGGCTGTGGTAGAGCTCTTCGGAAAAATGGAAAACTACCCAACAGAAATCCTCGTGGTGGACTGGAACAACGGAAGCCCAATAATCGTCGAAAGAATACCCTGGAACGACTGACGTCACTTCATCCGATTTATTTATTTTGAATATCGTTACCGTTGCTCATCGCTTCTGGAACGTTATCCCCATAGAGCAGAACACGCCTTTCGGTAGGCATCCTCCGAGTACAGCACCAGGTAAATCCTCTCCACACTCCTCGCTTCCCTTGAAAACCCATCAACAACCTCCTTGAACGTCCTCACGACCTCCTCCAGCGGACAGCCGTAGATTCCGGCGCTTATGGCCGGGAAGGCTATTGTTTTAACACCCAGCCCATCGGCCTTCTTCAGCGCCCCCATAATTGCTTTTCGGAGCTTCTCCTTCTTGTCCTCGTCCCAGACGCCGCCGCAATAGGGCCCGACCGTGTGGATGACGTATTTAATCCCAAACTTTTCGAGCCTCATCGCAGGGGTTACGACGACCTCACCGTGCTCGATGGAGTCCTTTCCGAGCTGCTCCCTCATGGCCTCCTTGCTTACCCTGATGTACTCGCGGGCGTCTCCAGCAGCGGCCTTGGCTATAGCGTAGGCCACACCGCCGCCGTGTTCCAGATAGCGGTTGGCGGCATTGACTATGGCCTCGGCCGGAAAGCGGGTTATGTCTCCACGGACAATCTCAAAGGAGAACATCCCAATCACCGTTTCACCTGATCCCCTCAAGACTTAAGAGCTTTGCCGGGCTGGTTACTCGAGGAGTTTGTGGAGTATCCTCCTCTCCCGCTCATCCAGAAAGGAATCGTCCCCCACTACAACGATGGTCGCATTGTGGAGCAGAGCGTAGTCCCTCATCGTTGTCAGGAATTTGATAACCGTGGGGAATCCATTCTCAAGAATCAGGTACTCAAGGCCATCCATGACTATGACCGGGCGCTTTCCGTGCTCATTGGCCCTTTTCATGAATTTAACAGCGATGTCAAGTATCTTGGGAAGGTTGGTGGGTGAGATTCCCCCATCGGAAACCTTGGTTATCCAGAACCAGTTGGGGGACTCCCTCCTCTGCCTTGAAAATACCAAAGCGCCCTCAAAGATATCCTCAGGAACGGACTCAAGCATGACAACACCTGGCTTCAGCTCGGTTTTTACATCCATCACCTCAAACTCGCCGATGAATGAGCTATCTAGGAAGGTCTTTATTGAAACGTAGGAGAGGACAAATGCCAGGAGAGCCTCAACCAGACCAACATATGAATTGGAAAAGTAGTAACCTCTAAGGAAAGAAGTGGCGGCAAAGAGTATCTCCAGGAGCCCCATCAGTTTCAGATCACTATTTTTAGTAAGGACTAAGTAAATCCCCGAGAACATTACACTCGCCGAGAGAACAGTAAAGGAAACCAACGAATGTTCAGGAAACAGGAAGATCAACCCCGCCACAGGAATAACGGAGAAGTACCTAAGCTCCCGGGAATATCTAAGGGAGCACAGGAGCTCATCCGAAGCCCTGATGTTCCCAAGCCAGATAAAGAACGCGAAGAAAGCGAGACCGACAGCGTATATGGATTCCCTCGGAACAAAGAAGTGTATCGAAAGGCTGAACCAGGCCAGCGCGTAGTAAACTAGCGCCTTCCGTCCAGTAAGGTGATAGTTGTAGAAGAGTAAAACGTACGACACGAGGAACGCCGCTCCAAAAATCAGCTCGATCATCCCACCCACCGGTTATGTTTCTATTCACATACCTTTAGCTCGAAGTCAGTATTTTTCCCCAAACATTAAAATCTTTCCGTTGCGACCCACCACCCAACACCCAGCTGGGACATGTCCTGATTCGCAACACGTTTGGAGCAGCAACGACACGTCCAGATATATCTTCAAAAACACTGTTCTCTGTCCCCATTTCCTCCCACAGAGAGTTTCAAGGAAAGGTACAAGGCCCGAACGTGTTTTGAAAGGGTGTAGATAATTCCAATCAGAAAGATAAAAGAACATATTGTACTTCAAAATTAATTATTTTTCTACTGCTATCTTATGATAGTATTAATCAGAAAGACATTTAAGGATTTCGACTTTAAAGGGTCATCGGGAAGTCCACACCTCCGCATAAAAGTAGGATTTCAAAAGAAAGATGTACGTGGTGCACCATGAAAGCGTTGGAAGCACTGACGGAAGCCATTACATCCATTTCCGAGGACAAAAAGCTATGGAGGTATCCCGTTGCGGCGTCGGGGATAGCCGGTGCGCTCATGGCCATCTCCGGACTCGACTCAAACGTGGAGCTGGTGGCGTACAGCCCAGACTTCAACGCCGGCATCGCGGTTCTGCTCGTCCTTATAGCCCTGCTAATCAGACTCACAGTCCTCTACTACCCTACCAGGGCATTCTACCACCACAAAAAGGGCATACCCTTCGAGGAGCCGGCCCTCATAAGGGAGTCCGTGGCAGGGGGAATAATGGTCCTCCTGGTGGGCATCGTTTACGGAATCGTGATCCTCATAGTCGGTGGCCTCATGCTCTTCCCCGCAATACTGGCTCACTACGCCCTCTCCGGAACAACGAGGTACGTGATAGCGGGACTGCTCGGACTGCCCCCCGCGATCTTCCTGATTGGGATAATCACCATGATGATTCCAGCGTACATATGGACCAAAGATTTCGGGGAAGGGCTGAGAATAATCGAAACCGCCCTGGACAACGCCAGGGAGGTTTTCGTATTCGGGGCACTTATGGGGGCAGTTATCGTTGGCATCGGGGCCGCGGCAGGGGGGCTTGTTTTCATGACTTCGCTCTTTGCCAGAGGATTCACCGGGGCCCTGCTGGCGGGCCTGATTGATGGCCTCATAACGGGCCTCGCGAGCGTTCTCTCAGCCATCGCCGGGGCGGCTATGTACCGGGCGCTCAGGGCATGGGAAGAAAAGAGGGTGAACATCGACCCGGACTGGCTGGCCAGCCTCTGAGCTAAGCCAGTTTTCCTATCGTTTTTTCCGCTTCGCTCAGGATTTTCTCCTCGTCGAGCGTTAAAACTTCCCTGTCGAGCATGAGGATCTTCCCGTCGACTATCGTCGTCTCGACGTCGTTTCCATTGGCCGAGTAGACGAGGTGGCTAACCACGTTGTTTATCGGTCTCAGGTGGGGCTGGTTAAAGTCGATGATTGCTATGTCCGCCAGGTAGCCCTCCTTTATGACGCCGGCGTTGAGGCGCAGGGCTTTGGCCCCGTTGATGGTGGCCATCCTGAAGACAGTCTTGGCATCGGCAACCGTCGGGTCGAGGTTGTGGACCTTGTGAAGCAGAGCGGCCAGCTTCATCTCGTCGAGCATGTCGAGGTTGTTGTTGCTTGCACTTCCATCGGTTCCGAGGCCAACGTTAACTCCAGCGTTCAGGAGCCTCTGGAGGGGCATGACGCCGCTCGCGAGCTTCATGTTTGAGCCGGGGTTGTGGGCAACTGTAACTCCGTGCCTCGCTAGAATCTGTATATCCCTCGCATCGAGCCAGACGCCGTGGGCGATGATAACATCGCTTCCCAGGAAGCCAATCTCGTCGAGCAGAACCACCGGGCTCTTTCCGTAGCGCTCGGTTATCTGGCCTATCTCTGCCATGGTCTCGCTCATGTGGATCGTTATCATCTTCCCGTGCTCGTTCGCGAGCCTTCTTACCTCCTTGAGCAGGGCTATCGAGCAGGTGTAGGGCGCGTGGGGCCCGAAGACGAAGTGAACCCTGTCGGAGCCGAGCTTCTCGATGAACTCCATCGTGCGGAGGGCCTCTTTGAGTTCCTTCTCGGTCTTCTCGGGGTCTCCGAGGTCTATCATCCCGTAGGAGAGGTAGCCTCTGAGGCCGGACTCAAGAACCACCTCGGCAACGGCGTCCATGAAGAAGTACATGTCAAGGGAGGTCGTCGTGCCGGTCTTTATCATCTCCAGCGCTCCGAGGTAGGCCCCAACCTTGGCGTACTCCCTCGTGAGCTTCGCCTCACGCGGCCATATGTGGTTCTGGAGCCAGTCCATGAGGGGCAGATCGTCGGCCAGGCCGCGGAAGAGGCCCATCGGGGAATGGGTGTGGAGGTTTATGAAGCCCGGGGAAACGACCTTCCCCCTCGCATCGATGACGGTATCGGCTGCCTCGTTGATGTCTCTGGCCACTTTGACGATTCGATTCCCCTCGATGAGAACGTCAGCCTTTACGACCTCAAAGCTCTCGCCGTAGACAACGTAACCGTTCTTGATGAGAACGCTCATAGCCACCACCCTTTTTTAAAGGGTTGTGTTTCCGGTGGAAGTTAAAAAGGTGTCGGAGAAGAGAAATCAGACGAACATACTCTTCAGCACGTCGGCGCAGCCGCACTTCCTCTCCTCGGGAATCCTCGGGATGGCCTTCTTGAGCAGTTCCTGGACCTTGTAGTTGTTCTCGGCCATGACCTTAAGAACTTCCTGGGCATCGACGGGCTTCTCGGCCCAGACGTCGTAGTCGGTGACCGTTGCGATGTTCGCGTAGCACATACCCAGCTCCCTTGCGAGGTTTATCTCCGGGATGAGCGTCATGCCTATTATGTGGGCGTACTGCCTGAACATGAAGCTCTCAGCGCGCGTTGAGAACCTTGGGCCCTCGATGCAGACGTAGGTGCCCCTCTCGTGGACCGGGAAGCCCAGCTCCTTTGCCGTCTCGTAGAATATCTTCCTCATCTCGGGACAGAAGGGGTCGGCCATGCTCACGTGTGCCACCTTAGGCCCGTTGTAGAAGGTGTAATCGCGCTTTTTGGTGAAGTCAATGAACTGGTCGGTTATGACGATGTCACCGGGCTTGTACTCCTCGCGGAGCGAGCCGACGGCGGTAACGCCGATGACCCTCTCGACGCCGAGCTCTTTGAGCGCCCAGATGTTGGCCCGGTAGGGAACCTCGTGCGGCGGGAACTCGTGGTGCTTGCCGTGCCTGGGTATGAAGGCCACCTCAACGCCCTCTATCTCCCCTATTTCCACCGGAGCCGAAGGCCTGCCGTAGGGGGTGTGGACCTTGACCGTTTCCTTTGCCTCAAAGACGCCATAAACGCCCGAACCGCCTATGATACCAATCTTCACCATAGACACCACCCTGTAAAAATAGAGCCCGGGTTATTTAAGGGTTGCTTTTCCAGTGGAAATGAAACTCGAATGAAGGGGAGCACCGCCGGGTAGAGACGAAAATTTAATAACCTTTTGGAACTAAATTTCTCCGGGGGTGGTACCGTGGAAAACGGGGGGCCTGTCAAAATAGTGCTCCCGGAGATAAAGAACCCGATTCTCATAGAAGGTTATCCCGGAATAGGCCTCGTCGGCCACATAGCGGGCAACTTCCTCGCGAAGGAGCTTGGAATGGAGATGATAGGCTACGTTGAGAGTCCATTCATTCCGCCAATGAGCATCGTTCTCGAAGGGAAGCCGAATCCCCCACTCCGCTTCTACGGGAAGGACAACATCATCGTGGCGGTTGCGGACATCTACGTCCCCCCAACTCTCGTGAACGAGATAGCGAAGGAGCTGGCGAACTACCTGAAGGAAATGAAAGCCGAGAAGGTGTTCTCGATCGGCGGGATAGGGATAGGCTTCTTCAAGGAGAAGATGGAAGTCTGGGGAGTTGGGGCAAGAGAGGAGCTGAACAGGGAGCTTGAAGGGGCGGGGACAAAGATACTCCAGTACGGCTCGATAATGGGCATGAGCGGAAAGCTCCTGTGGGAGGCAAGCAGGAACGGTTTAGACGCCTACGTCCTCCTGGGGGAGACCTTCGGGGACAGGCCGGACCCGCGGGCGGCAGCGAACGTCATCGAGATCCTCAAAAAGCTGGCCCCCATTGATGTCTCAACGGAGCCGCTCATCAAGGAGGCGGAGATGATAGAGGCCCAGCTGAGGAAGATGCACGAGCAGATGGAGCAGGCAAGGAGAAAAGCCGAGAAGCAGTACGAGAGCATCTACTTGTGAGGTGAGAGCATGGAGGCGATAACTCTCGCCGGAATCGCGAGACGGGTTCTGGATGAGCTTTTGAGGAGCCCGTACAAGACCCTGGAGATAAGGGGCGCCAGGAACGTCGTGGCGCTCGAAAGGGCCCGCGAGCTCGGGAGGGTCTTCCTAACCTACGAGACATTCCAGGACGTCACTGTAGGCACCGAGGGGCTTCTCGCGGAAATACTCCGCCTGGAGAGCATGGAGCAGAGAATTCCATGGGAGGAGAGCGACGAGAGGGAAGTGACCGTGTGCAGGGCGCAGGTGAGGCTCCTCGGCCTCGGCAGAATAGTCGAGGTGAGGAAGAGGAACACGGTGCTTGTGGTCAGGGTTCGCGAGATGCTGCCCCAGGAGATGGACATGGGCTAAAAAAGAGTTTTCTGCCTGCTCTTTCCGAGCTTTTCCCTCTTCGGCGGCTGAACCCTTCTGAACTCAAGGCCCTCCTTTTCGAGGAGTTTCTTTGCGCCAGATGTCAGGGACGGTGCGACCAGTATTCCCCTAATGTTTTCGTGCTCCTTTTCCAGGGCCTCGACGTAGCGCTTAAGCTGGCTGACCGCATGCAGGTCGGCCTTCCTGCGCTTCAGCTCGAGAACGACGAGGTTTCCATCCCTATCGCGCCCGAGGATGTCCACTATGCCGTGGCCGATTTGCTTTTCCCGGAAGAGGGGCTTGAAGCCGGGCTCGATGAGTTCGGGGTTCCGGAATATCATCTCCGCCATCTCGGCCTCGCTGCCGGTCAAGGCGAGCTCCTCGTAGTCCTCGGCCTTGAACAAGGAGACGAGGTAAACCTCCTCCAGCTCGACCTCAAGTATCTCCTTTGGCTTCCTCCTCACGGAGCGAAGGATGATTACGCCATCGCGCTCCTCAACCGTCACGAAGCTCCCCGGCGGCTGCCAGTTGACGGGTTCCCTCTTCCTGCTCTGGTGGATGAGAAAGGCACCGTCGGGCTTGATTATTATCACCCTGTCGCCGGAGCCGAGCTCGCTCTTGGCCCGGCCATCGTAGTGAACCCTGCAGCGGGCGAATATGGTGAGTATTGCCTCGGACGACAGGGCGGAATCGACTATTCTCAGGAGTTCCCCGCGAGGGGGATTCTGAACGGCCTCAACTTTCGACATGGAACGAAGTAAAGAAGAGGGGTTAAAAAGCTAACTCAGTCCTCGGCGCCCTTGTCAGTTATCCTGAAGATCGCCTCACCCTCCGGAAGGTGGGGGCTGTCTATGAGCCTGGCGACGCGCTTGCCGGCCTTGCCCTTCCTCAGGTAGATTCTCAGGGTCGCGCTGTGGGCGAGGATGTGGCCACCGACCGGCCTCGTCGGGTCGCCGAAAAATGCATCCGGCTTCGCCTGCACCTGGTTGGTGACGAAGACAGCTATATCGTAGAGGTCCGCTATCCTGTGAAGGTCGGCGAGGTGCTTGGCCAGTTTCTGCTGCCTCTCCGCCAGCGTCCCCCTGCCGACGTACTCGCTCCTGAAGTGGGCCATGAGTGAATCAACGACAAGGAGCTTTACCGGCCTGTCCGTCTCGGCCTTCTCCTTGATTATCTCCTCAGCCCTCTCGACGAGGAGCATCTGGTGGTTGCTGTTGAACGCCCTCGCAACGTAGATGTTCTTGAGCGTCTCGTCCGGGTCGAGGCCCCTAGCCTCGGCTATCTGCCTTATTCTCTCCGGCCTGAAGGTGTTCTCGGTGTCTATCCAAACGACAGAGCCGTGGAGGCCCCCTTCCTCCCCAGGAAGCTGAACCATCACCGCGAGGGTGTGCGCCAGCTGGGTGTTGTGAAGGACGAGGCCGTTCGGCGCTATGAAGTTGTGGGTCTCAGGGACAACCAGGTCGTAGACCCAGTCGTTGTAATCAACAAGTTCAACGGACTTTACCTCATAGAATTCCAGTTTTTTAAGGAGCTCAATGAATTCAATGGCTTTTCTAGCAATTTTCTCGTGCTCTTCAATCTCGCGCAGGAGGGCCGAGATTACTCTGCCCCTGAGGGGTTCGCGCTTTGGAAGTCCCCTGGCACGGTAGTTTGAAATCTGCCTATCGGTAAAGCCATACTTCCTGAGAACCGTCCACGGGAACGGAAGCTCTGGTTTCTCCCCGTTTTCAATTGCGTTCTTTGCTAGTTCAAGCCTGTTGAGGGCATCCCTGAAATAGTCAGAGATCCTTTCGAGAGTCCTCTCGGTGAACCAGACGTTCTTATTGCGTGTCAGGATGTGGTACGCAGTTTCACCATCCCTCTTTGGCAGCCTGAATTCAGAGTAAAGATCAGAGAGGTACCTGGCCACTGCCGGGGGATAGCGACCAACGCCACCTCCAGGTAGCTTCGAGTTTTTGAGGAGGGAAACCTCAAGAACCGAGCTGAGAGAAGCCCTGTCCTCACCAGTTATGAAAATCCTGTAGTAGGTTTCTCCGTTTGTGACCTTCTCGGAGACCGTTGGGGAAATCCCGAGGCGCTTCAGCAGGAAGACGATACCTTCAGCCAGGTTCCTGCTCTTGGTGACGAACTCAATGTGGGATTCGGCGACGTGACCATCACCGTCGAGGTAGCCGGCGAGGAAGCTTACTATCGTGTCCTCGTCACCGTTGAGTATTTCCTCCGGAACGACCTTGCTTTGAGAGTTCGAAGCCGAGAGCTCCCCAAGCCACTTCGCCGTTTTCTTGCGGAGGAGTATCCTGTAGAGACCGCGCCTAACTTCAACCTTTGGCTCGTAGCCGTCATGGCGCTTAATGAACTCAACGATGAAATCCCTGAGCTGTTCAGAGGATGTCGTTATTGAGAGCGGATTCGACGTCCCCTCCGCAACGAATAGACCGAGGAAATAGGCCATCTCCTCGGACAGGTGTGCAGAATTTGCGGGAACCTTGCGAACGCCAACAATCACATCGCCTTCCCTGAGCTCCCCAGCACGAACCCACTGAAGGCCGTTTCTGAAGACAAGAACCGGGTGAACTGCGGTTATCCTGAGCTTCCGTCCCCGAGAGAGGTTAAGCTGAAGTATCTTTCTGACCCACTCGCGGTACAGATAAGATGCCTTAGTGCGCTTTATTTCTCCGGTCGCAGGATCAAAGGTGTAGACCCTGACTGTTTCCAGTGGAACCGCAAAGCCAGTGTCGAAGGGAACCTCCCCCCCCAAAGCCCGGTACTTCTCGTACATCCCCTCTATAGTCTCAAAGTGAACGAAAGTATCGTTTTCGTAGTAAACTTTCGTATCCTTGGCAAAGCACTTTCCGCTTCCGAACTCACCGAAGACCTCGGTTATGGCCTGAGTTTCGATTCCACCGCCGAGGAGCTTGTCGAGGCTCTTGCTTCCAGTGGATATCTTGCCGATGGTGCTCCTCCGCTCCATGTACTCGTCTGCCCTCATGAAGGTTCCGATGTTGGCGGCCTCTCTGGCGGCCTGGATTATCTTGAGTGCCGCACCCTCGCTTATTCCCGCTATCTCCTTGAGCTCCATGGGAGATGCAACCGCTATGGCTTCGATGCTGTCGTAGCCGGCCTCGCGAAGCTTCTCGGCGGTTGCCGGACCGACACCAGGTAGGTCTTCGAGGGTCTTTATCTCCTTCTCCTTCTTTTTCTTGGTTGAGCTTGACGGGGACTCCTCAACGACATCGAGCTCCTCAAACTCCTCGAGCTCTTTTATTTCATCGTCAGCCTTCTTCTTCCTTGGCATCTCACTCACCCGCTACGGCTACCTTTCATAGGGGTAAAAAGCCGAAGGGTTATATACTTTTCTTTCCCGTGGAGCGGTAGATGAAACTGCCCGGCGATTGAGAATATCGCGAATTCATACTCCAGTTAAACTGCTCCAGCCGAAGCGGAAGAGATAATCAGAGAACAAAAGCGGTAGAGCAACAGCATCACACTTTTCCACTGGAAGAGCCAGGCTTTATTACTATCAGTTTAGACCCTTCGGGAATCTCCTCGTCCAGTGCAGGGCTGAGAACGGGCTTTTCCCTGTAGTAACCGAGGAGGAAGTAGCCCTCATCGCGGAGACGCTTCATGGCCTCAACGTATGGGACACCCCAGAGGTCTCTGCGCTCCAGAACGGAGATGTCGTAGCCGCCGGCTGCCGTGGTAAGGTCGTCTATGACGTCCACCACCTCCGGCTCGAAAACGGAGCTGGCTAGCAACCTTCCTGCGAGGCTCCTGCTGAGTATCACCCTGTCGGCACCGGCCCCCTTGAGCAGCTCCAGGCTCTCCCCGCGGAGGGCCTCGACGAAGACCTTCGCTCTGGACATGCGCTTCACCATGAGGGTCGTGAAGACGGACTTCGAGTCGTCCTCCAGGGCGAGGATGACGTGGGATGCCTCCCTCACGTGGGCGCGCTCCAGCGTTTCCGGATTTGTGGGGTCACCTATGAGGACCTCCACTTCCTCCGGAAGCTCGACCTTCTTCCTCTCGCTCTCATCTGGAAAGACCACCACTATGGGCCGCATCTCCACCTCTCCACTGGAAACGGCGGCCATGAGTTCATTCACACAGCTCGGGATGCTGCTCCCGCGGCCGATTATCACGTAGTGTCCCGAGTACTTAACCCTGTGCATGCCCATCATCCTCCTCAGAGACGATGAAATGAAGTATTCGGCCAGAATTGAAACGAGGGCCGTAAAAGTCGAGATTCCGGCAACGGCGGCGACCATAGCCACCGCGCGGCCTGCCTCGGTTCCGGGCGTTATATCACCGTAACCTATTGTGGCCATGGTTATGACCGCCCAGTAAAAAGCCGTGTAAAAGCTCACGTTCTCAAAATACATGAACAAGAGAGCAAAAATAACCGCCAGCAGAAGTACGAGCGCCGCTATCTGGAGGAGCCGATTCCTGCTGACCTTGACCTTCATCCTGAGAAGCCTTCGCACAAGCGGTACCGGAATCATGGTATAAACTACATGGACAAGGTTTTAAAAACTATCATCGCTGTCCCGAGAAGTCCACGGGTGGAGTATTTTTTCCAGTGGAAACAGAGGTCTTTTTCGATGGCCATCTGAAAGACCCCCCAGAGTTCCATTTCCACTGGAACCCAGTTTTGGAGACGGACGGATTTCCACGACCAAAACAACGAAAGGAGGGTTTATAAACAATATTTCGAACGTCAAATATTGATATTTAAAAATGAACTCCAGACTTTATGGTTTTTTGTTCATTACTACCCAATTAATCGAGTTTTTTATGAACATTGTTCATGAAAATATATAAATACCAGAAGTTTAAAAATAAGTGGGAGAGTTTCACCAAGATCAGGAAGAAAATAAGGGAGTAGCCAAAACCGTGTTCCACTGGAAACAGAACTCCCAGGGGGTACTGAATTGTTTAACTTTCTTTGATATGAAATCGTTAGTGTTTACCGAGAATGCCTGAAAAAGTTCATAAATGTCCATATTTTGATGTCCTTATATGTACATTGATTTTTCACTGGAAATGCTCGTTTGATTACATCTGAGCATTTACAAACTTAAACTTCTGTCGTACATTTGTGGACACCTAACTCCTTCGCTTCCTGTGGAGAATGGAGATCCGGGTTTGCCTGTGCCGTTTCAAGTGCAAAGTTAATTAACCAATATCACCTAATTATTTCTCGGTGGTTCCCATGGACGACATCGAGGTTCAGGTTCTTGAATGGTTGAAAGCGGGGGACGATACCGCCGAAGACATAGTGGATCTGCCCTGGTCCGTTAAGGAGATCCAACCCAACACCTACGTGGCTGAACATCCCAGGATGCCCTTCTCGCTCCTGGTGGTCTTTTCCGAGGGTTTCATTCATCTCCTGGTTCCCCTAGGGCTGGAGACCTTCTCGATGACAAACGACGATAAGCTCAAAATTTACCACACCCTCCTTCGCCTCAACGACCAGGTAAACATGATGAAGTTCACCCTGTCGGGAATGAACGATGATGTGTACCTCCGCGTTGATCTGGATAAGAAGACCCTTGGCAAGGAGGAGTTCAACGATGCCCTCACCGCACTGGCGATAGGACTTCTGTCCGGCGTGGAGGCCCTGGGTCTTGAGGAGGAATTTGTGGAGAAGGTCTTCGATCGCATACTCTACATGCTTCTCGAGAGGGTAGAGAGAGGATACACTTACGAGCAGCTCATGGAGTTCCTGACCGTCAAAGTTGGACTCGACGAAACTGGAGCAAGGCGGCTTCTGGATTCTGTCCTTGGAAGTACTCAGGAAAAATCTGGGCCGGAAGAGGCGTGACGCCGGCTGATTCTCTTTGATTATCTCTTCCGTTTTCGCCCCTTCTTTTTACATCCCCCTGTTCAACAACGCATATAAACCCTTGGCCTCGAATACCTATGCTTTCCTCTGCATCCAGTGCTTCCTCTGGAGTGTGCGTCTGATGTCCAAAATATAAATAACAATCTAGAAAAACGGTCAATAATAATGCCTTAAAACAGTCTTATTGGCAAAATCACGTGGTTAAGTTTGTACAATAATCCGCAACCGGCCTGGATTTCCATTGGAATAGGTGATGAGCATGGACGACAATTACCTTGATTCAATCTTCGAGAAGTACCTTCACGCCAAGAAGATATTCAAGAATAAGGAGGTTCTCAGGCACAGCTATACCCCAAGGAGCTCCCTCACAGGCGCGAGCAGATTGAGGAGCTGGCGCATATTCTGGTTCCCGTTCTCCGCGGCGAGACGCCTTCGAATGTTTTTGTGTATGGGAAGACGGGAACGGGTAAGACGGTTACCATAAAATTCGTTACCGACGAGCTGAAGAGGATCTCCGATAAGTACCAGATCCCCGTGGACGTTATCTACATCAATTGCGAGATAGTGGACACCCAGTACCGCGTCCTGGCGAACATCGTGAACTACTTTAAGGACGAGAGCGGCGTTGAGGTCCCCCTAGTGGGCTGGCCCACAGATGAAGTTTACGCACGGCTTAAGGAGGTAATCGACGCCCGTGAGCGCTTCGTCATAATAGTTCTGGACGAGATTGACAAGCTAATCAAAAAGAGCGGCGATGACATCCTCTACTCTCTCACGAGAATAAACACCGAGCTGGGCCTTGCGAAGGTGAGCATCATAGGCATCTCAAACGACCTCAAATTCAAGGAGTACCTCGATGCGCGCGTCCTCTCGAGCCTGAGCGAGGAGGAGGTTGTCTTCCCCCCGTACGACGCCAACCAGCTCAGGGATATTCTGATGCAGCGTGCCGGCGACGCATTCAACGATGGTGTTCTCGACGATGGCGTCGTCCCACTCTGTGCCGCCCTGGCCGCGAGGGAGCACGGCGACGCGAGAAGGGCCCTTGACCTGCTCCGCGTTGCGGGTGAGATAGCGGAGCGCGAGGGCGCGAGCAAGGTCACGGAGAGGCACGTCTGGAAGGCCCAGGAGAAGATAGAACAGGACACCATGGAGGAGGTCATAAAGACCCTTCCGCTCCACTCGAAGGTTCTGCTCTACGCGATAGTCCTCCTGGATGAGAACGGTGAACTGCCCGCCAACACGGGCGATGTTTACTCGGTTTACATGTCCCTCTGCGACCACATTGACCTTGAACCCCTCACCCAGAGGCGCGTGAGCGACCTGATAAACGAGCTCGACATGCTCGGCATCATCAACGCCAAGGTCGTCAGCAAGGGCAGGTATGGGAGAACGAAGGAGATACGGCTCAACGTAACACCTTATAAGGTCAAGAACATATACCGACACGATTCCCAGCTTCAGACCATGCTGACGGTGAGCATGTCCCGCCAGAGGAGGCTGCTCTGATGGGTTTGATCGAGGATTTAATGGCCAATCGCTATCTAATCACCCCTTCGGCTTACTACCTTCTCGTGGATAGCTACAAGAAGGACTTCACCCTCGCCGAGCTGATAAAGTTCGCCCGTGCCAGGGGCACGTTTGTCATAGACTCCGCCATCGCGAAGGAGTTCCTCAGCGGGAAGGCCCCCGCTCCACTGGAACCCCCGCCGGCGAGGGTTCCCCCGAGTCCCAGGAGACTGCCGAAGAAATCCCCTCCGAATCTGGAGAATCTGATGAACTGCCGGAAGAGTCCTCTGATTTTGTCGAGAATACTCCTGACGAGGCTCTCGTTGCCGAATCCGGTGGGGTAGTCAGTCCTTCTGAAGAAGCGCCATCAACGTATATTTCCACTGGAAATCCCGGTGAATCTGCGGTGGAAACGGCTTCTTTTGGTGGATTTGGGCAGGAAGAACCCGAATATTCTGGGGGGGAGAGTTTCATTTCTACTGGAACTCCGTCCCCAGATGGTGATAGTGGGGCATCATTCGAGGAAAACGTGCCCCCTGAGACCTCTGGGGAGGATGCCCCTCCTGAGACGTTTCCGGTGGAGAACGGTGTGGTGTCGCGGTCCGAACCCGCCACAGGGTTCTCTGCCTTCCCCGAGAACGGAAACGGTTACACTGGCGACGAATCCTACTACTCCGACGAGAACGGGAACGGTGTGAAGCCCAAGATAGTTTATGGGGACTACGGGGTTCCGATAGCCTACGTCGGTGAGGAGGTTCCCGAGGAGAAGAGCTACTCGACGTACGCGGATGTTGTTATAGCGCCCAGGGAGGGCTTCCACTATCGTGCGAGGGAGATAAAGGATGACTGGGAGCTCGTCTTCGACGTCAAGAATGTGAAGTTCGAGGTTCCCAAGGTCAAGAGCGCCGCCAGCAAGGAGGGCGAGATAATCGTCAAGGTGTACTCGGACTACTTCAAGAGCCGGCTGAGAAAGATGCGCAGAATCCTCCGCGAGAACCCCGAACTCGGCAGCGTCATAGACATAGGGAAGCTGGGCTACGTGGGAGGGGATGAGGAGGTAACCATCATCGGTCTCATCAACAGCAAGCGCGAGACGGCTAAGGGATTCATGTTTGAGGTCGAGGACAGCACCGGGATAATCAAGGTCTTCATAAACCGCAACAACGAGGAGAGCAAGAAGTTCTTCCAGATAATGCCCGATTCCGTTATAGCCTTCCGCGGCCGCTACTCGGGGAGGGGCATATTCTTCGCCAACAGGATCTACCTCCCGGACGTTCCAAAGTTCAAGCGCGACAAGCCCCCGCTCGAGGAGAAGGTTTACGCCATCCTCCTCAGCGACATTCACGTGGGAAGCAACAAGTTCTGCGAGAAGGCCTTTGAACGCTTCCTCGAGTGGCTCAACGGTGAGGTGAACAACCGCGCCGAGGAGGAGCTCGTGAGCCGGATAAAGTACATGATAATCGCCGGCGATGTCGTCGATGGAATCGGCATCTACCCCGGCCAGTACAACGAGCTGGAGATTCCGGACATCTTCGATCAGTACGAGGCTTTAGCCAACCTCCTCCGCAACGTGCCCGACCACATAACCACCTTCATCGGCCCGGGCAACCACGACGCCGCCAGAACCGCCCTCCCCCAGCCGGGGTTCTACGATGAGTATGCCCGACCCCTCAAAAAGCTCAAGAACGCCGTCATCATAAGCAACCCTGCCGTCGTGAGGCTTCACGGACGCGACTTTCTCATTGCCCACGGGCGCGGCATAGAGGACGTCGTCAGCTTCATCCCGAACAGGAGCCACCACAGGCCCGCCGAGGCCATGCTCGACCTGCTTAAACTCCGCCACCTTGCGCCGACCTTCGGGGAGAAGGTGCCCGTCGCACCGGATTCGGAGGATACCCTCGTTATAGAATCCGTTCCCGACCTCTTCCAGGCCGGTCACGTCCACGTCATGGAGTACAAGATGTACAACGGCGTTTTTCTGATAAACACCGGAACCTGGCAGGCCCAGACGGAGTTCCAGAAGATGGTGAACATCATGCCAACACCCGCCAGGGTGCCCATAATAGACGTCGAAACCGCCCGCCTGAGGGCCGTTGTGAGGTTTGACGAGTACTGTGAGGGGGTTTGAGTCATGTTTATTGGCTCGGATGAGGGGGACATAAAATTTATTGGGAAGAACGGGACATTTATTGCACGGATTGGGGTCGCTGTTAGTGTTAGAGATTCAGATTTTAGCGAATATGTTCGGTCTTACAGAGAATTCTTTGAGCGATTTAAGAGTAACTTTGGATTACAAACTCCAAGATGGGTTTTTTCATCTTCTGATTTGAGGAGCTATCTCATTGGGGAGGGGGATCTGACTGAGTACTTACTTCTCATGAGGGAGTTTATTGACGATGTTGTTGTCCCCAATAACGTCATTACGAATTTTGTTTTCGCTTCCTTTGGTGTTAAACGAGTGTACATGCCGGATGGTACGTCCAAAAGCGTCATGGCTTTTATAAAAAAGGTTTTGAAATCGTATTTTGCCTACATCCCAGCTTGGGTGGTTGTATCTAGACTTAGCCATGCGAGACCTAAAGTGCATATCGACAACTTTAATCCATCCCCCCAGACAGTAGCGTGGAATGAACTTTTGAATCGTGCTAGTGAACTTAAAATAATTCCTAATGGCGACAAAATTGATCCGCTTATCTCTACTGCCGACCTGCTTCTCAGGTATGTAAAGGAGATGATTTCTCTTTCTAAGTGGAGGCTTGATGTTAACTCTCTTCGGACTAATTTACGCTCCGTTGGGTTTCCTGGAGATTTATTACGGATATATCATGTGGGTGGAAGGTATCTTTCTAATATTGTGCCGCAGTCCGTCTCAAACGACATTGATCCCTCCATGTTCAATCCCACTCCTAGGATTTATGTTCTTAAGGAAGGTTTGCTAACTGGGGAAAAAGAACAGCAACTGATTGAAAAGTCACCAGTGTTTGAGTATATTCTGAGATATGCTACCGACAAAGGAGGTTCCCTGAAGTTTTTATCCCTTCAGGCGGGGGCTGGTGGAGATTTTGATATGTTAAAACAGGGGGGTATTGTTATATCACTTGGACCTTATGGGGAAAAATTGGGAGAATACATCTCGTCTGGTCTTGGTTTTCCTTTGACTCACCTTACCTCCTCAGAGTTAGTGATGTTATATGGTGGTGATCAATGACGGACCGAAATGTTTTTATGGTATTATACCCACCATTTAAATGGGGATACCGCCAGACCAGGCGGTATCCCTTAATATTGACTTATAAACCACTCTTGAATTTTTACCTTTTGTGGGTTCTCATCGAATCTACTTATGGATCTCTTCTTAAAGTTGGGGTGATTACTCATGCCTGAGCTTTACTCAGCCGAGATGAAATCCTACTTTGAATCTCTTCAGCGCGAGATAGACAGGGCCTACGAGGTGGCGAGAAAGGCCCGTGAACAGGGAAAGGACCCCAGCCTTGAGGTTGAGGTCCCCCAGGCGACCGACATGGCCGGCCGTGTTGAGAGCCTCGTCGGTCCGAAGGGTGTGGCCGAGAGGATACGCGTTCTCGTCAAGGAGTACGGTAAAGAACTGGCCGCCCTAAAGGTCGTTGACGAGATTATAGACGGTAAGTTCGGCGACTTGGGGAGCAAGGAGCGCTACGCCGAGCAGGCCGTTAGAACCGCCCTTGCCATCCTCACCGAGGGAATCGTCTCCGCCCCCCTGGAGGGAATAGCCGACGTTAAGGTCAAGAGGAACGAGTGGGGCGACAATTCCGAATACCTGGCCCTCTACTACGCGGGCCCCATCAGGAGCTCCGGAGGAACCGCACAGGCCCTCAGCGTCCTCGTCGGAGACTACGTCAGGAAGAAACTCGGCCTTGACCGCTTCAAGCCCAGCGAAAAGCACATAGAGAGAATGGTCGAGGAGATCGACCTCTACCACCGCGCCGTCACGCGCCTGCAGTACCACCCTGAGGCGGATGAAGTAAGGCTCGCCATGAAGAACATCCCCATCGAGATAACCGGCGAAGAGACCGACAAAGTCGAGGTTTCCCACCGCGACGTCCCCGGCGTTGAGACCAACCACCTGCGCGGCGGTGCCATACTCGTCCTCGCCGAGGGTGTCCTCCAGAAGGCGAAGAAGCTCGTCAAGTACATAGACAAGATGGGCGTTGACGGCTGGGACTGGATAAAGGAGTTTGTCGATGCCAAAGAAAAGGGTAAGAAGGCGGATGATTCCAAATCTTCCGAATCCAAAGCAGAGGATTCCGGTGCAAAGGATGAAGTTGCCGAAAAAGTTGAGAAAGGCTTCTACTACGAGCTCTACGAGCGCTTTAAGGCCAACATCGCCCCCAACAAGAAGTACACGAAGGAGATAATCGGTGGAAGGCCGCTCTTCGCCGAGCCCTCCGAGAACGGCGGCTTCCGGCTGCGCTACGGAAGGAGTCGCGTCAGCGGATTTGCAACCTGGAGCGTCAACCCCGCCACCATGCTCCTCCTCGACGAGTTCATAGCGATTGGAACCCAGATGAAGACGGAAAGGCCCGGCAAGGGCTGTATCGTAACCCCTGCAACGACGGTCGAGGGGCCTATAGTCAAGCTCAAGGACGGGAGCGTCATACGCGTGGACGACTACGAGACCGCCCTCAAGGTCCGCGACAGGCTGGAGGAGATACTCTACGTTGGCGATGCTCTGGTCAACTTCGGAGACTTCGTGGAGAACAACCAGACCCTTCTTCCCGCCAACTACTCGGAGGAATGGTGGGTTCAGGAGTTCGTCAAAGCTATAGCCGAGACCTACGAGGTCGAGCTGGAGCCCTTTGGGGAGAACCCGGAGGATGCAGTTGAGGAGGCGGCGGAGTACATAGAGGTTGACTCTGACTTCCTGCGGAGGCTTCTCAGGGATCCGCTCCGTGTTAAACCCGATGTTGAGACCGCAATACACATCTCAAACGTTCTTGATATCCCGCTCCACCCATACTACACCCTCTACTGGAACACGCTCAAACCTGAGGAGGTTGAGGAACTTCAGAGGGCACTTCTTGGTGCTCAAATCGAGTGGGACGAGTTCAGGAAGAACAAGTTCGCGAGAAAAGTGGTTTTGGAGAATGACCCCAAAATCAAACGCTACCTTGAACTCCTCGGCCTCCCCCACAGGCTTGAGCGCACCGAGGAGAGGAAGAAGGTCATAGTCATCGATTACCCATGGAGTGCCGCCCTGCTCACGCCTCTCGGCAACCTCGAATGGGAGTTCAGGGCAAAGCCCTTCTTCACCGTCATAGACATCATCAACGAGAACAACCGGATAAAGCTCCGTGACCGGGGAATAAGCTGGATTGGGGCGAGGATGGGCAGGCCGGAGAAGGCTAAGGAGAGGAAGATGAAACCGCCGGTGCAGGTTCTCTTCCCGATCGGCCTCGCCGGCGGCTCGAGCAGGGACATCAAGAAGGCCGCCGAGGAAGGAAAAGTGACGAGCGTGGAGATAGCCTTCTTCAAGTGCCCCGAATGCGGCCACACCGGGCCAGAGCACATCTGCCCGCGCTGCGGTACCAGAAAGGAACTCCTCTGGCACTGCGCCAAGTGCAACGTTGACTACTCCCAGAACGAGGCCGAGAACTTCGACTTCCGCTGTCCCAAATGCGGGACCGAGCTGAAGCCCTACGCGAGGAGGACCATAAAGCCCTCCGAGCTTCTTCGCGCCGCCATGGAGAACGTCAAGGTCTACGGCATCGACAAGCTCAAAGGCGTTCAGGGTATGACCTCGGGCTACAAGATGGCAGAGCCGCTTGAGAAGGGTCTTTTAAGGGCTAAAAACGACGTCTACGTCTTTAAAGATGGCACCATTCGTTTCGACGCCACAGATGCGCCGATAACCCACTTCAAACCAAAGGAAATAGGCACGAGCGTTGAAAAGCTCCGCGAGCTCGGCTACACCCACGACTTCGAGGGCAAGCCCCTGGAGCGGGACGACCAGATACTCGAGCTGAAGGTTCAGGACGTCATACTGCCCTACGAGGCTGGAAGGTATCTCCTAAAGGTTGCCCGCTTCATAGACGACCTCCTCGAGAAGTTCTACGGCCTTCCGCGCTTTTACAACGCCGAGAAGATGGAGGATTTGGTCGGGCATCTCGTGATAGGCCTTGCCCCCCACACCTCGGCTGGAATCATAGGAAGGATAATAGGCTTCTCCGACGTTTTGGTCGGCTACGCGCACCCGTATTATCATGCGGCCAAAAGACGCAACTGCGACGGGGATGAGGATAGTGTAATGTTACTTATGGATGCATTGTTAAACTTCTCTCGTTACTATCTGCCCGAAAAGCGCGGCGGTAAAATGGACGCGCCTTTGGTCGTTACCACGCGCCTCGATCCGAGAGAGGTGGACAGCGAGGTCCACAACATGGACGTCGTTCGCTACTATCCGCTGGAATTCTACAACGCGACCTATGAGATGAAGTCCCCGAAGGAGATTAAGTTCATCGAGCGCGTCGAGGACAGGCTCGGCAAACCGGAGATGTACGAGGGGCTGAAGTTCACCCACGATACGGACGACATCGGCCTCGGCCCGAAGATGAGCCTGTACAAACAGCTCGGCGATATGGTCGAGAAGGTGGAGCGCCAGCTGGCCCTGGCGGAGCGCATTCGTGCCGTTGACGAGCACCACGTGGCCGAGACGATAATCAACTCCCACCTCGTTCCGGACCTGAGGGGCAACCTTAGGAGCTTCACCCGTCAGGAGTTCCGCTGTGTGAAGTGCAACACGAAGTACAGACGACCGCCGCTGACCGGTAAATGCCCCAAGTGCGGCGGGAAGATCGTCCTGACGGTCAGCAAGGGGGCCATAGAAAAGTACCTGCCGACTGCCAAGATGCTCGTTACGAAGTACAGCGTCCTCGACTACACGAGGCAGAGGATATGCCTGACCGATAAGGACATAAAGACCCTCTTCGAGAACGTCTTCCCTGAGAGGCAGAGGACGCTGATGGGTTTCTCGGCGGACGTCTGCGAGAAGATGATAAAGGCAAGGACTGGTAAATCCAATGGGCGGAACGGTTACCTCGATGAACTTAAGGCGAACGGAAAGCTCAAGAAGAGTTCTAAACCCGAGAAAAAGAAGGAATCCAAGGCTTCTAAGCGCTCTGAGAAAAAGATAAAGCCCTCGCAGGGGTTTGAGAAGGCAGTGAGGAAGGAAAAGGCGGCCATGAAGAAGAAAAAGAAGGGCATAAGCCTCGACGAGTTCTTCGGCTCTTAGCTTTTCCGTTAATCATATATATCATTATGCCGCTCTTTCTTTGATGGGAATGAACTCAGGGTTCAAATTGCTCCCCAGCGTAGCCTACCTGAGGGTTCAGAGGCAGGTGTTCGTGGGCTATTCTATGCCCCTCGCGGGATGGATAGGGGAGTATCTGATCAACTATCGGAAGCTTCCAAGGCCGAACTTCCTTGGACGGGCGATGGGTAAGCTGGGCTTCCACCTCGCCGGCGAGGAGCGTGATGATAGGTACATCACCCAGTTCTTCGCGAGGGGGAGCGTTTCAATAAGCGCGAGCTGGGATGTTGAGAAGGAAAGCCTCTTCCTTCAGGTGATTCCCCTCCGCTCAAGGCTCTCCCGTGGCTTAACAGTCAGGGCGGAACACATAGAGTTCTACGATCAGTACGTGGTGAGCATAGAGCCGACCGGCAAGCTCCCGCCTGGAATCCGGGGAATTGGGATAAACGCCCTGATTCTTGAGGATTTTTATCCCGTCGAGACTCCCTACTGGGGAATGCTCCACGAGGACTGGGAAGCCGAGCTCAACCTGATCGTCATGAGGGACGAGGTTTATGACCAGCTCAGCCGCGAGGAGTACCGCTGTCCCGTCTGCTTCTCGCCCCTGAGCGAGGAGAACGGCGTCCTTAAGTGCACCACGTGCGGCTTTACCTACGCTCCGGAGCACGACTTCGAGAGGGTCATGGAAGAGTTCAGCGTGGAGGAGTTCGCGTTTTGAAGCTTTTGGAAAAAGCTTCACCAAAAGTTAGTAGCTCACCCTCTAAAAAGACCATAATACAAGGATTTTGCACTCAGAAGGCTCGTTTTCTCAAGGAGAACACGTTTAAACAGACCTTGGCACGGGGTTTGCTCTCTTTTGACGCCCTTCGGGCGTCGATTTTAAAGTTAAACCCCTACCAAGGAGCAACTTTAAAAGTTCTCACACTTGAAACAACCGTTCGGGTAGAAAATCACTCAGAATTTAGCCTTTTAAAATGAGCTACGAACCTTGATCAAACTCTGCGGGACTTCCGTCCCTTGAGTCGAGCAGAACTTGACGTGTGTAGGCAAAGTTCTGGGGGTGTGGGGGCGTTAGCCCCCCGGCAAGCTTTGCTTGAGCAAAGGTTGATCAAAAGGGTTTAACTGTTCAAAAAGGAGTAGTCAAAAGTCGGCATGCTTCTTCAAGAGTTGTGTTTGAAAGGGGTTTGCACTCACGGTGGGAGATTTAATGAGTGTTTGCTTTAAAAGGGCGCCCGAAGGGCGCTAAAGGCAGAAAACACGATTTAAAATTGCCGGTTTGGAAGTTAAACCCCTCCAAAGAGCCAAACAAAAAAGCATGCCAAACTCTGATGAAACTTTGCCCAGCAAAGTTTCCCAACGTGGGGCGTAGTCCCACTTCGGGGGTTTGAGAGTACAGGAAGCTTTAGCAAAGCTTGACCAAAAGTTTGTGATTCCTGTACAAGGCCCTCTGAAAAATGGATTTTACTACTTCATTTTTAGCCCTTAGGAGAGGAATTTACAAACAAAGGCCCTTTTTGTGGGGGTTCTACTTGAACCGCGCTCCAATGGAGCGCTAAAAGGTTTTGAACCCCGTGGATGTTGCCTTTTTAGAAGTGAATTCTGGTTGGAATCGTGAAGTTTGAGCGAAAATCCTTTTTAAATCGCAATTTTCAGAAAGAATCACGAACCTTGATCAAACTTCGCGCAGGCGAAGTTTGTATGGTAGCCCCGCCGGGATTCGAACCCGGGTCGCGGGATCCAAAGTCCCGCATGCTTGGCCGCTACACCACGGGGCTGCCCGATAGAGAGACCATCAGCCGATTTATAAAGTTTAGCAAACTGAGGAGTCATCGTGCCCAAGTGAATTTTTGGGTTTAATCCTATTAAGCGCTTTGCCGTGCTGCATCTGTTGAACTTTTTATTGTTCTTGTTTCAACGCACTTCGCGCTTTTAAAGCTGGGGTCTCCTTAGTAACTCCAAATCTTCATCCGGCGTTTCTTAAATCAACCACTAACTTTTTTAATGGTTTATTGATAATACTGACCATGAAGCTCATAACTCGGTTTATTCTTTCGAGGTACGGCGGAAAGGTAATCACAAGAGAAGAGCTTAGAGATATTTGCAAAAGATTCGGGGAGAGCTTTGAGTACATTGTGAACTACTACATAAGCCGGGGCTATCTCATCAGAATCCTGCGCGGGGTTTATTACGTGAAAACCCTCGAAGAATACAAGTTCGGGAAGACTCCGGAACCAATGACTCTAATCGCAAAGGCCATGAACAAGCTGGCACTGAAGTGGTACTTCGGCCTTTACACGGCCTTAAGGCTGAACGGGGCAACCTACGAGTACTACTCCCGGATTTTTCTGGTAACTCCGGCGATAACAAGACCAAGACCTGTTACAGTTCTCGGCGAGAGGGTTCAGTTCGTCAAGCTGAAGGAATCCCTCCTGGGTTTTGGAGTGGTCAAACGCGGGGAAATCCAGTATTCGGACTTGGAAAAGACACTGCTGGACTTCATTTATTTAAAACGATACAACAAACGCCTTAATGCAGACCCCGTTGTGAGGGAATACATTGCAAAGGCGAAAAAAGAAAAGCTGGTAGAGTATTCTAAAGCATACCCGAAGTCGGTTCAAAGGGAGGTTGAGGCCGTTGTTTTCAGGCGATGAGTTCACGGGTTTCATAATCCGGAAGACCGGCATCGAAAAACCGCTACTTGTGAAAAGGGATGTCCTCCTGCATGCAATACTGCAGGAACTCTATGGAGAAGAGAGGTTCTACGGACGGTATCTGTTCAAGGGCGGAACGTGTTTGGTCAAGTGCTACCTTGGCTATTACCGCTTCAGCGTTGACCTCGACTTCACGTTTCCGCTGAGGAACAGGCTCTCCCGCTCGGAGAGGAGGAAGCTGATAAGCTCCGAGGTGAGGTGGCTCTCGGAAAAGCTCTCTTACATCGCCGAAGAGCTCGGCCTGAACTTCAGGCCCTTTGAAGGAAACTCTTACAACAGGAACTTCGTTCACTTTGAGGGGAACGAGAACAGGAAGATAGTCTTTTTCCACCTGTTCATGCCAACGGGAGAAGTCGTGAAGATTGAAGTTAACTTTTTCGAACCGGTGCTGTTTGAAGGGAGGGAGGTAATGGCTAAGACGCTTCTTGAGGGAGTTAAGTTAGAAAATGAGGAGAAGGCATACTTCTTCGAGGAGCTCGAACGGTACTCAGCGCTTTCCGTCACGGCATATTCCCCCGAGGAAATTCTAGCCGAAAAGATTAGGGCCATTTTAACCCGCAGGATTCAGAAGTTGAGGGATTTCTACGACGTTTTCATGCTCTACAGAGCGGGTTATGATTACTCGGACGTTATTGATGAAGCCCTTGAGAAGATACGGTTCAGTATGAGGTTCAGTCAGGAAAGGACAGTTGAGAACCTCCGGGTGAATCTGGAGTCAATTCGGGCTGGCAGGTTCAACGTCGCTCCCGAGCTCATGGAAAAGGAGCTTGAGCTGGTTCTCACGAGGCCACCTGAATCCGAGTTTCAGGAGTTCATGAAGGACTTCCTTGAGGTTATTAGTGAAATTGACCTTGATTCCCAGAACACCGCCAGGTAACAAAAAATTGGGGGGAAGGAGTTAAAGAATCAGCGACACCAAATCCCTTATCGCCTTCTCCGGATCTTTGGCCTTGGTTACGCCGCTTGCGAGGAGGACACCGACGCTCCCGAGCTCAAGGGCCTTCTTGACGTCCTCACCTGTGGAAATCCCCGCACCAGTGAGAACCTTGACGTCAGGGTTGACCCTCTTAACCAGCTCGACCGTGTCGGTGATGACTTCCGGCTTGGCCTTGCTGACAGGAATTCCAGTGCCTATGAGCTCGGGCGGCTCGACGGCGACGTAATCCGGGCCAAGCGCTGCCACCGCCGCACTAACGGCCGGGTTGTTGGAGCAGACCATCGTCATCAGACCAACTTCCTCGGCGCGCCTTATGCTGGCCTCCAGATCCGCCAGAACCATTCTGTTCTCGGAGTGGTTGAGCAGCGTTCCCACAGCCCCGGCCTCCTTCACGGCCTCCGGCAGAACGTGGCCGGTGTGACTGCCCGGCGTTATCGGGTCGATGTGCTGGGCGAAGACGGGAATCTCAACCTCCTGGGCTATCCTGTAGAGGTCGGCAAGCTGTGGCGCAACGACTATGGTTATCCCGGTCTCCTTCCACACCTTCTCGGCGGCCTTGGCTATCCTCAAAGCCCCATCGCCCGTGGCCTGGACGTAGGTCTTGAAGTTAATCGCTATAATCGGCTCCTTCAGCTTCGACATTGGTATCACCGTAGGTGTTATTACCCGAGGGCTTAAACGTCTTTCCGTCGGGGAGTTTCGTTTCCACTGGAAACCGGCCTCCCGAACGGGTCTATGAGGCCTGCCCTTATGAGGGAGGAGCTGATTTTGGGACCAAGGGAACTCCTCACGAGGCCGATGGTTACTATCTCAAGCGGTCTCAGCCCGTTTTCCTCACGCGCCCGGTTGACCACCAGGGCACCCTTGTAGGTCTCCTCACTCACGACTATGGCTTCTAAGCTTTTCATTTCCCCTGCGAAGCCTATCGCCGTGTGAATTTTGATGACGCGGTATCCGGAGTAGCCGTTGACCTCGAAGAACTTGATTAAATCCCTGAGGCGCAGCTCGTAGGGGAGTATCTTTTCTGCATATGGCTTGTCTCTGATCATCTCGTCAGATGTTAGGCCTATGTAAACGTATTCTCCCACCTCGAAGGCCTTCCTCAGCAGGGCCTTGTGCCCCAGATGAAGCCTGTCGAAGGTTCCGCCGACGACGACTTTTCTGTACTTCTTCCTCATGGAGGTACCTTAGGCGACCGAACCAATAAGCTTTTTTATTGCCTGTGGAGATTCTTTCGGAGGTGGTGGTGTGGATTACTTCTTCTATCCTTCAAGCGTCGCGGTGTTCGGCTCATTCAAAGAGGGTGCCATAGCCTACGAAATCCTGAGGAACATCGTCGAGGGTGGCTTTGAGGGTGAAATAATCCCAGTCAACCCGAAGGGTGGAACCGTTGAGATCGCCGGGAGGACCCTCCAAATCCATGAGAGGCTTGACAGGGCTGTTGACACGGCCATAATCGCGATTCCGGCGAAGTTCGTTCCTTCCCTAATCGATGAAATCGGTTCGCTGATCAAGGGCGCCGTTGTAATAAGCGCGGGCTTCTCCGAGGTTGGGAATTCTCAATTAGAACGCGAGCTGGTTGAAAAAGCCAAAAAGCACGGCGTTAGAATCATCGGGCCAAACTGCGCCGGCATCTTCGGCGTCCACGGAAGGTTCTTCGGTTCCTTCGAGGTTAGGGTTAGGCCCGGGGGACTGGCCCTCATCAGCCAGAGCGGTGCCTTCGGCGGTGCTGCCTTGGCGATGGGCAACGACGAGGGGATAGGCTTCTCGGCCTTCGTTTCCTATGGAAACGCATCCGACCTGAACGAGAGCGACTTTTTGGAGTACTTCGCCGACGACGAGAACACCAAGGCTATAGCGCTCTACATTGAGGGGGTTAAGGACGGCAGGCGCTTCATGAAGGCCCTCCGCTACGCGACGGCCAGAAAACCTGTGATAATCCTCAAGGCCGGCAAGAGCGCTGGCGGTGCCAGGGCAGCCGCTTCCCACACTGGCTCGCTCGCGGGAAGCTACGAGATTTACCGCGCGGCCTTCAAGCAGGCCGGGGCTATAGAGGTCGAGGAGATGGAGGAGCTCTTCGATGCCGCGAAGGCCTTCGAGATGTACCCCGGGACTGGAAAGCGCGTGGCAGTCATAACCAACTCCGGCGGCCCGGGTGTTCTGGCAACGGACAAGCTCGAAAGGCTGGGCCTTGAGATTGCAAGGCTGAGTGATGAAACCGTCAATGAACTCCGCTCCTTCCTTCCGCCCCAGTGCTCGGTGAGGAACCCGATTGACCTGATAGCTGATGCGGACTACGAGAGGTACAGGAAAACCATCGAGGTCGTTTGCAGGGATAAAAACGTGGATTCACTCCTCGTCATCTGCGTGCCGCCCATATTCCTGCCCAGCGAGGAGATAGCAAGGGCCATCATCGAGGCAGAATGCAACAAACCGGTCATCGTCAACTTCATGGCGGGGGAGCTCGTCAGGGACGGGGTTGAGCTACTGGAGGGACGTGGGGTCAAGAACTTCCCGACCCCCGAGAGGGCTGCTAGGGCCTTGATGTGGCTGTCCCGTCGATAGGTTTATATTGCATATCTTACTCTTTTAACATGGTGGTGCGTTTGGTATCGAAGGCTGAATTCTCTGTATCAGACGTTGCCATAAAAGTTACACCTCGGGGAAGATGGAATTCTCTTAAGGACGATGGGTTAAAAATTAACAGGGTTAGAATTGTTGTGTCCAGGGGAGAGGTTAGACTCGTTTTGATGGAGAAAACCACAACGACGGCCAGGAAGAGGCGCAAACTTGGTCCCGTAAAGCTCCCCTTCCTCAAAAAGGAGTACTCTATGGAAGTTGCTTCCAAATCCAAGTGGGTTCTTAGAATGCCCCGGTATTTCAGTCCGGATATATGGTATGTTGACTCTACCAACGGCAAAAAATCAAATCTCCTTGTTATAGAAGGTTCGGGAGTTATCCAGTACGTCCACGGGGGTATTGAAAGAATACAGAAGGTTTACGAGGAGGTTCCGATTTATGGAATTCTGTTTTATCGCACCTCAGCATTTTGTTCCGAAGATGAGTTCCCACTATTAACGCGGGTTCTGAGTTCTCTTGTGGCCCAACGTTAGTCTTTTATACCCTTCTGCTGCATTTCAAACACCATGATAGCCTTAGGTCTGGAAGGTACCGCCCACACACTCGGCATAGGCATCGTTACAGAAAAGGAGGTTCTGGCCAACGTATTCCACACTCTCACGACGGAGAAGGGTGGGATACACCCCAAGGAGGCGGCGGAACATCATTCTAAACTCCTAAAGCCCCTTCTCAGAAAGGCCCTTGACGAGGCTGGAATAGACATGGAGGACGTTGACGTTATAGCTTTCTCCCAGGGGCCGGGACTGGGGCCGTGTCTCCGCGTCGTTGCGACCGCCGCAAGAGCGCTGGCGATAAAATACAGAAAGCCCATAGTCGGCGTCAACCACTGCATCGCCCACGTGGAGATAACCAAGATGTTCGGGGTTAAGGATCCCGTCGGCCTCTACGTCAGCGGCGGTAACACTCAGGTTTTGGCACTTGAAGGCGGCCGCTACCGCGTCTTCGGCGAGACCCTCGACATTGGAATAGGCAACGCGATAGACACCTTCGCTAGGGAGCTGGGAATAGGCTTTCCGGGTGGGCCGAAGATCGAGAAGCTCGCTCTTAAGGGAGAGCGGTACATAGAACTCCCCTATGCGGTTAAGGGGATGGACTTAAGCTTCTCTGGGATACTGACCGAGGCGGTTCGGAAGTACAGAACCGGGAAGTACCGCGTGGAGGATCTGGCTTATTCCTTCCAGGAGACCGCCTTTGCCGCTCTGGTGGAGGTGACGGAGAGGGCCGTGGCACACACCGGTAAGGAGGAGGTCGTCCTGGTCGGCGGCGTCGCCGCCAACAATCGCCTCCGCGAGATGCTGAAAGTGATGACGGAGGACAGGGGCATAGACTTTTTCGTCCCGCCCTACGACCTCTGCAGGGATAACGGTGCGATGATAGCCTACACAGGCCTTAGGATGTACCTCGGTGGGGTGCGCTTCTCGCTGGAGGACACCGTGGTGCATCAGAAGTTCCGCACCGATGAGGTGGAGGTAATATGGGGCTGATAGTTCCGTGGTACACGTTGGGCATGGACCTCGTCCTTCTGCTCGCGATTGGTTACGTTGTGATATTTCTGTATCGCCGTATGGGCAAGTACGACCCGGAACTCAACACCCTGATAAAATATTCCTTCGGGTTTCTCCTGCTCGCAGTGGTGGGAAGGCTCTTTGACGTTATCGATGATTTCTGCTGTGGGGATACTTTTTATGCCGTTGAATGGGCCCTCTATTTCGTTTCCATACTCGGTGTTATTTACTCGGTGGTGCATTACATTGTCCTGGTCGAGAGAAGGTACATGCCGTCCATTGCGGCTGAGGTTGGCTCAAAGCCGAAAGTTCGGGTTCGCGGCCCGCCTAGGGAGTCCCCACTGTCGATGCGTGCGTACGTTATCTTCTCCAAATACCGGCTTGCGGATGTCATAGAACTTCTAAAAAGTGCTGATTATCCGATTTTTGCCCTTACCCGCTCCCCCGACCTGTACGAGGGTTTCAACAAGGGGCACGTTGAGACGGCCTGGATAACTCAGGTTCCGGGGGGTATTCCTCCCACCGCCCTCCATCTTCTGCAGGACAGCATAATTCAGTTCGTTCAGCGGAATCCCGGTTCAGTCGTCATCATAGACTCTGTGGAGTACCTTCTGCTCTACAACGACTTCAAGACTGTATTCAAGTTCCTGGTGAACGTCAAGGACTACCTGACGGCGTTTAACGCCACACTCATGGTGTTCGTGGACGACGCGGTCATCTCCCCCCGCGAGAAATCGTTTTTGCTCAAGGAATTCGAACCCCTGTGATTTTTCCCTGATGGCTGTGTTGAAGGGATTTGGGGAGTTGCCTGCCAGGGGCTAAAACCTGTTTTTCAGCCTTACGGTGTACTTTGGATAGACCTCGTCCGTGAAGCGCACGAACTTTGTTCTCCTGGGTGAGAGCTTTATCGTTATCTCTGTCTCCGGTTTCAGGTAGGTGTAGAACTGGCCATCTATGGCGAGTATTATCTCCCTCTCGAGGGCGAGGTTCCTCACGTCTATCGTGCTGTAGGATGGGACTATCATCGGCCTGGAGCTCAGTGCTATGGGGGCGAGTGGGGCTATGACGATCACGTCCAGCCTCGGGTCAACGAAGGGACCGCCGGCGCTCATCGAGTAGCCTGTCGAGCCCGTTGGCGTCGAGACTATCAGGCCGTCGGCCCGGATTTCGTCCGCCAGTCCCCCATCGATGTAGTACCTGAGGTGGATTATCTTTCCCGGGATTCCCGTCAGAATCGCCACCTCGTTGAGGGCGTCTGGAACGGTGTTCTCCCCGTTGAGGTAGGTCCTCAGCTTTATGCGTTCGTCTATGTGGTAGTCCCCCTCTATGAGCTTGCTGAGGGCAAAAAAAGCCTCGTGGGGCTCGACCTCCGTGAGGAATCCCAGCGTACCCATGTTTATTCCGAGGATAGGTATCTCCCGTTTTGTCCTGTGCTCGACCCGCAGTATGGTCCCGTCGCCGCCGATAACGATGATGAAGTCCACGTCGAAGTCCTCGAGCGGGCAGACGTCTGCTTCCTCAAATTCCCGCAGGTGGCTGTGGGTCTCGCCGTCCACGCAGACGTCGTACCCGCTGACCTTTAGGAAGTCGTAGACGCGGTAGGCGAGCTTGAGTGCGGCCTTCTTGTCCCTCCTGGCCACTATCCCGAACTTCATGGTTCGTTTTCCTCCTTCTCTTTCATTTCCTTCTTCAATGTTTCCTCATCCGGGGCGGGAAGTGGGAGCTCCTCCTCCGGAATCTCGGCTTTGTAATCGGCGGTCACGAAGGACCCTATAACCGTCGGCCCCCAGTAGGATATCAGCCTCTCAAGGATGACTCCGGTAACTGCGTATTCCGGGTCAATTCCGAGGGCGATGAAGACGGCCGAATTTACGGCCTCTATTATCCCTGCCCCACCGGGCACTATCGCGAACATGCCGACGACCATGGACACTACCAGAACGACGGTTATGTCCACGGGGGCTATCGGATAGCGTATTGCAAGGAAGACGAGGTAGTACCGGAGTATGGTCAGCCCCCAGTAAACGAAGGAATGGAAGAGGGCCGCGGCGGTTGACATTTTGTCCTTTGAGAGTTCCTTGAAGTCCGACTGGAGCCGCGGAATTGTCACGTCCGCGATGTTCTGGAAGGAGTCCCTGCGTTTCTCGGCCCTTCCAGAGGAGATTCGGTGGTAGAGGCGGTAAATCCACCATACTGCCTTCGGTGCCTTGGTCTCGTTCATGAGGAGCCATATGACCAGGATGGAGAATCCCATCAGTACGGCGTCGAGGATTATGATCAGGATCGTGAGGCCGGTCTCGCCGAGCCTGTAAACGTGGAGCGTCGCCATGACCATCATCACGGCTATCGGCGCAAGGTCAAGGATTCTGTCCATCATGACGCTCGCCGTCATCGGCCCGTAGGGGCTCTTCACCCTCTTCGCGAGGTAGTAAACCCTTATGAACTCGCCCAGCCCCTTGGCACCGGGGCTGATGTTGTTGAAGAACATCCCGACGAATATGGCCGAGAAAACCGCTCTGAACGGGGCCTTTATCCCGAGCCCCTTGAGGAGAACCTTCCAGCGTAGCGCCCAGGCAACGAGGGTGAGAACGTAAACGAGGATGGCGAGGAGGAAGTACTTGATATCCGAGTCCCTGAGGATTTCAGCTATTCCCTGGGCCCCCGCCCAGTTGATGAGGGCGCCTATGACTATGAGCGCTCCTATGAAAAAAACCGCTTTCTTCCAGTCCATGATGTACACCGTCAAACCCGTTATTGGGGTTCATCGTTTATATCCTTGTCGTCCTCCGCTTCCAGCTTTTTCCTGTCCTGGCTCACCTTGATGCCGAAGTGGGTCATTACCCCGGCCCCTATCGCAGTCGGCGCCCAGTAGGATATCAGCCTCTCCAACAGCGTCGCGGTTACCGCTATCTCCTTGTTTATGCCGAGGAGAACGTAAACAGCCGAGTTTATGGCCTCTATTATCCCCGCTCCGCCCGGGATTATCATGAACATTCCCACCACTATGCCTATCATCTGGACGACCATGACGTCGAGGAGCTTTATCGGGCTGTTTATGCTGATAAAGATGAAGTAGGAGCGGAGCAGGACGAGGAACCAGAAGGCGAAGGAGTAAACCAGCGACAGCGTGAAGGCCACCTTGTGCCTCATCAGGAGCTTGAAGTTCTCCTGGAACTGGGGAACGCTCACCTCCACCGCGTGGACGAACTTCTCCTCGTACTTCTTGGCTTTCTTGGGCATTATCCTCCCGAATAGGCGGTAGAACCAGTAGAGAATGCCCTTGGTCTTCTTCTCGCTCAGGAGTATTCCAACGGTGGCAAGGGTTATTATGGCGAAGAATACATCGAGGAGAAGCAGCGTCAGCGTGAGCGAGAACGAGCCGAGGTTGTAGACGTAGACCGTCGCGAGGAGGAGCATGACGACGACCGGGATGACGTCCATTATCCTGTCCATCATGATGGTGGCGAAGACGTGGCCGTAGGGCTGCTTCGTGTGCTTGGAGATGTAGTACATCCTGACCGGCTCGCCTCCGCCCCTGGCTCCTGGGGTCACGTTGTTTATGAAGATGCCGACGAAGAGTCCGCCTATTATCGTCCGGAACGGGGCGTTTATTCCCAGGCTCTTCAGCAGAACGCGCCAGCGCAGCGCCCACATGATGACGGCGGCGATGTAAGCCAGAACCGCCAGGAGGAAGTAGTCGAGCCTTGCTGTTTTGAGTATCTCTATAACGTCCTCTAGGCCTGCCCACCAGACCAGGAGGATTATTATGAGCAGGCCGAGGCCCAGGAGGGAGTACTTCTTCCAGTCCATGCCTACACCTTCCTAAAGCGGGCTATGAAGAAGCCCTGGGTCAGGTGCCTGTTGGGGTAGAACCTCTGAACCTTATCCATACCCATACCGCTCGAACCTATAAAGATGCTCTGCTCTTTGAGCTTTAAACCTTTGCCGAGGATGTACTTCACGTTGGCCTCGTTCTCCTCGTAGCTAAGCGTGCAGGTGGAGTAGACGAGAACGCCGCCCCTCCTGAGGGATTTTATGGCCGCGTTGATGAAGTGCCTCTGGTAGCGGGCCGTTGCCTCTATGTCCCTCGGCGTCCTGCTCTCCCACAGCTTTGGCCTTATGCCAAGGGCCGTGCACGGTGCATCCAGGAGTATCTTGTCCGCCTGGATTCCCAGCTCGGGAAGTTTCCGCGAGTCCATGTGGATTAACTTAACGTTCTTCACGCCGAGCCTTTTGAGCTCCTCCTCCATCTTTTTGAGCCTGTTTCTGGACTTGTCTATGGCTATTATCTCGCCCCTGTTCTGCATCAGCTGGGCTATGTGGCTCGTCTTTCCGCCCGGTGCTGCTGCCATGTCGATTATTAGCTCCTCCTCGCTCGGCTCAAGAACGTGGGCGACCACCATGGATGGCAGGCTCTGGGCATAGAAGAGGCCCTCCTTGAAGGACTCCAGCTCGCTCAGACTTGGCAGTTTGAACTTCGGCAAAGTCACCTCAACCGCCAGTCCCCTTGTCGAGACAACCATTTCCTTGGCGCTCATTCTGGCGATGCCTATTCCGACGAGAAGTCTCCTGGGGTCGCGTATCTCGACTTCATCCCCTGGTTTGATTTTTTTGTCCGCCTGGAGAACGCCGGGAGCGTAGAGCATCGCGCCCTGATAGACACTCTCGCTCGCGAACTTGTTGGCGCGGACGACCGGAAGACCGGGCTCGTAGTCGTCGGGGAAGTTCGGGCCCTCCCTCTCGAAGTATATGCCCTCCTTCAGGTAGGGGCTTCGCTTCGGCTTGAGGCCCTCCTTCCTGAGTATCCCCATGAGCTTCTGCCTGCTCGTCTTCAGCGTGTTCACGCGGATGTAGTACTTCTCCACCGGTGTTCTGAGCGAGGCCATTATCTCCTCCGCTTCGCTCCCGAAGAGCCTCCGGTAGTACTCCCTCAGCTCCTCTGGAAAAGCTTCCTCGTAGCCCTCAACCATAGCCACACCTCAGAGGTCGAAGATTTCAAAGCGCTTCCCGAGGTCTATCAGCCTCAGAATCCCCTGCTTCAGCGCCCCGGCGCTCCCGAAGTTCGCCTCGAACTGAAAGAGCCTCTCATCGCTGGCTTCAATCTTCTCAAGTATCTCCCTTGGAGAGACCCTTCCGTCGCGCCTCCAGTTGTATACGTCGCTGAGGAAGTCCTGGGCGCCGTATATGAAGCTCCTTGGAAATATCTCAACGAACAGGCCCACGAAGTTCTCGCTTATCCTCTCCCTCGGAACCGCGACGACGAAGTAATAGCTCTCTGGCGTGGCCCCGACCTCTATCTGGGGCTTTATCTCGAAGGCCGGGTGGGGGTACTTCATGAGCCTCCACTCGCCGTCCAGGAAGATGTAGGCACCGAAGGCCTCCTCGACGTCTTCAACCTTAAAGCCCTCCTTTGGGAGCTCGAGCTTGAGCTCTTCGTTGAGGGTGAATATGTTCTCCCACATCTCGTTGAGGAACTCGTGAATCTCTCTCACGTTCATTTTTCTCACCAGAAATGGAAAAAGAAAGGCCCCTTAAAAACTTTCATCCGAGCATATTTCCGAGGAGCCTGTTGAGCTCGCCCATTATGTCAGTCTTGACGGTTTCCTCGTAGCTGGCGAGTTTCACGCTGTAGTGCCGGTCCATGACGTTCAGGTCGAGGAATATATCCGCCCTGACCTTGCTCACCTCGCCGTTCTTGATGTGCGTCTCCCAGACCTTCGGCAGGGAGTCTTCCTCGATGTAGGTTTCGACGTCGACGGTCGCGTAGCCGTTGGCGGGGATTACGGTCACCTTGGCCGTCCTCCCATCGCCTATCTTGACGTCGTTGGCGTAGGCGTCGAAGCTCACGTTGCCAATTGGAATCGGAAAGGCGTTGGGGTTGTGGAACCTCATGTGTGCCACCAGCTTGGCCCTTCCGTTCTCCTCCCCTGCCCAGTCGAAGGTCGTCTCAACCAGTGCTGGAGTTTTCACCAGCCCGCCGGCGAGCTCCTTGCTCTCCGCGGTGAAGTTGAGGTACGCCAGCACGTTCTCGCTTACCCCCTGCCTTATGTCGGTCTTGATTGGGATTATTCCAAGCAGCCGGCCCTGGAGGAGGATCACCATCGTGCCGCTCTGCCCGTTGTCCATGTAGTTCACGAGGGAGCGCACGAGGTTGTGGTTGTCTATTGAAAGGACGAGGCTCACGTCCGTCTTTGTCGCCCCGTATTCGAACCTTGCCACCCTCGCCACGGGGATGCCAGTGAACTCTATGCTGAGCTCTTCCATTGAGGCCGGAACCAGGAGGGGCTTGCTCAGCTTTGCATCCACCCATATCTCCGTCGTCTTCTCGTCCACGTAGCCCCACTGCGCGCTGATTCGGGGGTTGATGGTGTAGGCCGCGTAGGCAACGTACCCGATCCATACGATGAAGACCAGTGCCAGTCCGAGGATTATGTATCTGAGTTTCATTTTCCCACCGTGTTCTTTCTTTCTTCAAAGGTCGTTTAAATGTTTCCCGCTCACTTTTTCCGGCCCCTCATGTACGTGTAGAGCACCACCACAACCACAAGGGCCCCGATGGCGATCGCCAGGTTTCTGAGGTTGCTCTCGGTCTTCGTGTTCTCCCCCACGGTCATGACGACGGTTCTCTCGAAGACGTAGACGTTGTCGTCCCCCTGGTTGGGGTCGCCGACGGCCCTTATCCTCAATCCTATGCTGTAGTCCTTGGGTATCGCGTTCTTGTCTATCTTGAGGACTATCACTCCTTCCCCGACCGCCCCCGGGGCGAGATCTCCGATGTAATCCGTTCTCTTGTCGAGGCTGAAGGGCTGGTCCGCCTTCACGACGCCCTCGATGAGAACGCTCGTGGCCTTCTCGCCGCCGGTGTTCTTCAGCTTGACGTAGACGTTGACGGTCTCCCCCTGGAGGGGTTCGGGGTCGAAGCGTACTCCTACCACCTCGATGTTCGGCTTCGCGCCGATTATGACCGGAACCTTGAGCGTGACATTCTTTGTTATACCGAGGTCGTTGGTGTAGGTCACGAGCAGCGGTATCTCGTAGGTTCCCGAACTGGCGTTGTTGGCGACGTTTATCTTGAACGATGACTGCGCGGAGTCGCCCTTTCCGAGGCTCCCCAGACCAATTACCTGTTCGCTGCTCTCGCTGAGCGAGAAGGGCCATTCCGGCATTGGCTTTATTATTATCGTCCTGGCAGTTCCGGTTCCGACGTTGTCCACCTGGAAGTCGACCTCAACGTTGTCAGTCCCGGGGATTATCTTGCCGGGCGACGTTGATACCCTGGAGAGTATCAGTTGTGCCCTTCCGGTTACGTCTATCCCGACCAGCCTTTCGTCGGTTATCTCCTCCTCGCTCGGTTCTGTGAGGTACTTCAGCTCTATCCTGAGAGGGTATACCCCGTTCTCCAGTCTCTCGTTGGCCTTGATTCTGAACTCCACTGTTGCATTTTCCCCGGGCTGAAGTTCAGCTACATATTTCACGTTGTCCTCTCCAATGGGCAGGAATGCCTCTATGTTCTGCCTGGCGAGCTGGGCCATTATCTGATTGAGCGCGTCCTGAAGGCTTCCGCTGAGCTGCTCGCTCCCCTGCAGCGGAAGCTGCGAGAGTGCCGAGAGGTCAACGTTCTTTATCTCTCCCTGGACGGGCACTTTGTATGAGCTTATCTTCAGGCTGAGGGCCTTAACCGGCTCGGCACCGGGGTTCTCAAGGGTGAAGCGCACGGTGAATGTGTCCCCAGGGCTTATCTCCATCGGTTCCGTCTCGACCCGGGTTATCTCAACGAACGCACTGCGCTTCTGGTATATCCTCAGCGCGACCACGTTGTATGACTGAACCATACGCATGTTTTCTCCCACGCCGGTGAAGTAGATGATGCCCACGTACACGGGGTATATCCCGATGTCTGCGTTGGGGTTTACCCTAATCTTGAAGGTCAGCGTGGTGCTTCCCTTGGGTTCGATGTACTCCACGTACTGGACCGAGCTCCACTTTGGATAGAAGACCTCCTGAGAGAACTTGCCCTGGGAGAGAACTGCGGAGAGACCGCTGGCGAGGGAAGGCGTGTTGTTGAACGCTATCGGTTCGGGGGATACGAAGACGTTAACGTATCTGGCCTTCGTGGCGCCCTCGTTCTTCAGCGTCACCTCCACCGTCGCTGTGTCCCCGGGATATACGTATTCCGTGATCCTGACGGTTGATACGATGTTTCCGGGGGCAGTGGCTCCCTTCCACTGGGAAGGTCCGTTCACAATCACCCTGGCGACGTTGGGGTAAACCTCGGGAACGCTCAGCGTGACCGTTCTGTTGTCCACCATGAACTCCACGGTATCGCCCTCTTTGATCGGCATCGATTCGGGGTATGTTATCGGTTTGGTAACGTCCTCCTTCGTTATTCCGAGCTCCGGATGTTCGTCTATGGTCTGCATAACCGCCTTTGCTATCTCCTCGGGGGACGCGTGGTTGAGCCACTGGTAAAAGCCGTAGGCGTTGGCCAGCAGGCAGGCGTTGAACTCCGCGGTGTCGTTCACGTATCCCGCGCACTCCTCCACGTCATAGCCCTGGGTCTCGGCCAGGGCCACCAGGAACTCTGGATTTGCCAGAAGACGTGCCATCTTTTCTGGATCCGGGACGTATATGGTGACGTACTTTCCTCCGATTAGCTGACCGTCCTTTGTTATTATGAACAGTGCGTATTCATCCCCCGTGGTGTAGTTGACCGTCGTGTCTACCAGGGTTATCACGAGGGGCCCCACCAGGATCGATTCCCCTTTATCCATGTATCCGTCGAAAAGGAGGGCCTCGTACGTTGCAAGGGCAAGCTTTCCTCCCAGAGGGAGAATGAGCATTAAAATGACCATGAACGCGGCCTTTTTCATTCCCTATCACCTCCGATATTCCGTCCGTAGAAGACCTGCAGCAGCGCGGGCGTGACGAGGTACGCGGCCATCATCGAGGCGAATATTCCAAAGGCCAGGGTGACCCCGAAGTCGTGTATCGTTGGAAGCTCGCCCGCGAGGAGCGCCAGAAATCCTCCCGCGGTCGTCAGCGCGCCGGCGAGTATGCCCGGTCCGACGCTTCCTACGGCCGTGACTATCGGCCGCGTGCTGCCCTCGTTCATCTCCTCCAGGAAGCGGTGGGTGAGGTGCATGCCGTAATCGACGCCCAGGCCGACTATCATGGATATAACCCCCGCGAGGCTCTGGGTGAAGGGGATACCCGCGAGCCCCATGAAGCCCACGGTCCAGAGCGCCCCGAGGAACATGGGGGTTATCATTGCCAGGGCCACCCGGATTCTTCTGAAGAGAAGCATGACGATGAGGACAACGAAGATCGTTCCGTAGGTGGAGATGCGATTTATCTCAACGCTGGTGAGCTGGTCGAGGACGTAGTTCAGGTACAGATCGCCGGTCAGGGCCAGTTTCACCCCGGGCGGAAACTCCGTCCCCTGGGCCAGCGCCGTCTCATCCTCGAAATAGCGCATTATCCTCCTGAACTCGTCCATACTCGCACCGCCGAAGTCCCCCGTGAACTTGATTATTGCCATTGAGTAATCCGATGAGACCAGGCCGGATCCCTGGTATGAGGCCAGCGCCGCCTTTATCTTTTCATCGTCATTTGGAATGTAGCCGTACTGCCTGTAAACGACGTCGGCCAGGCTCTCGGAGCTGAAAACCCCGTTGTAATAGGAGTCCGCCTTTACCTGATTCTCGAAGCGGTACATGGCCCTCACGATGGCGGGGTTCCTAACGTCGTCCGCCCTCACCAGCACGTACAGCTCGTCCTGGCCCCCGAACTCGGTTCTCACGTCCATGATTGCCTCTATCTCGGGCATTCCCGGGGGGATGAACTTTTCCAGCCTCACCTCGGTTGTAACCTGGGTCACACCGTAGGCGAAGATCAGGGTGACCAGAAAAACCGCCCCGAGAAACGCGTGGGGCCTTGCCTTTATCGCCTTCCCAAGGGAGTGGAAGGCGCTTCCTATGAATCCCGAGCTCGAGCGCACCTCCGGGGGAACGTAGTGCCCCCTCAGCTTCCTCATAACGTCCTCCTCCAGGATTATGACCGCGGGGGTTATCACAACGGCGTTGAGGGCGGCTAAACTTAAACCTAGGATGAGTGTGGTTGCGAGGTTGTGGAGCATGGGGAGGGTGGAGAGGTACATGGCCGCGAAGCCCGCTATTGTCGTAAGCGCCGCGCCGAGGAGTGCTTTCCCCGTTTCGGCGACCGCCTCCGCCGCGGCCTCTTCGATGTCCCTGCCGTTGCGCCTCTCCTCGTAGTAGCGGTTCGTGACGTGGATGCCGTAGTCTATTCCCATACCGATGAGCATCGCGCCTATCGTGGTCGTCGCCAGGTCTAGGGGAATGCCCGCCAGCCCCATGAATCCAAGCGTCATGGCCACTCCGAAGACGAGGGGAATGAGGGGGATGGCAGCTTTTACCGGGGAGCGGTAGAAGTAGAGCAGGAGCGCGATGACGAGGACGAAGGATATGGCCATGGTCTTGTTGAGGTCGCTCTGGAGGAGCTGGAGGATGCGGTAGGTTATGCCTATGTTCCCGGTCTGGATTATCTCGACGTTCTTTGGAAACTTGACGCTCTCCATGTCCTCCTGGATTCCCTCGTACACCCTCACGAGCGTCTCCGTTTTCTTCTCCCTGCTTATCGTGACGAGTATCATCGTCATCGTGTAGTCCCTGCTGACCAGGGAGTACCTCCGCTCGGGTGGGAGCATGTCGAGGACGAACCTGGCCTCCTCTTCCGTCCGGGGAAGCCTGCCGAGGACCTGCATGTACACGTCGGCTATGCTGATCGTATCCGTTACGTACTCCCTTTCCCTGAGCCGCTGCTCCAGCTCGTAAACTGCCTCTATAACCTGCGGGTCGCGGATGTCGTAAACGCCGCCCGGTTCGATTGAGTCTATCTTCACCACGATTATCGTGCTGTCGCCGCTCTGGAACTCGTTCTGCAGGGCGTTGTAGTCGTCTATGGCCGGATTGCCCTCTGGGAGCATTGAGCTGAGGTCGCTCTCAAAGCGAAGCTGGCTCATTCCGTAGATGGAGACGACTAGCAGAAACAGTGCTATCAGCGCGAAGGCAACCCTGTACCTGACTATAACCCTCGCCGCTCCCCTGAGCACGTCCATGAGCTTACCTCCAAACTTTCGGAAACTTCCGAAAGTTTTAAATATGCAGAACTTAAAAACCTTTTGTCAGAGGCGACGGATGAAATCGAGGTGCGGACGATGGGTATTGAGGAGGCCAAGAAGATAGTCATGGAGCACTTTGCCGGGGCCGCGAGACGCTTCGGCTTCAACGAGCTTTACGGGTACATATACGGGGTTCTCTTCCTTGCGAGCGAGCCGATGAGCCTGGGTGAGATTGCGGAGACCACTGGATACTCGCTCTCCCACGTGAGCACCGCCCTCAAGTTTATGGAGCGCATAGGGCTCGTGGTGAGGATAAAGAAGCCCGGCGATAAGAAGGCCTACTACAGGGCCACCAAGCTCCTCAGGGACTGGCGTCAGGCCGCCTACTACGGGAAGATAATGGAGGACATACAGCAGACGAGGGCCAACCTCGAGAGGGCTTTGCGGGAGCTCGAGGGCGAGGAAGGTGAGGAGGCTGAGTCAATACGCGAAAGCATCACGTTCGCAATGGGGAGAAACGCCCTCGCCGAGAGGATTCTGAAGTTTCTGATCGAGCATGAGGATGAGGAGGTCCTTGAGAGGCTTCTCAACTGCCTCGAGTCGGATGAAAAGCGGTAGCTTTAAAACCGACGGTTTGTACTCCAGACGGGTGGAATAATGGGGTTCGTTTCATCTCTCCTCTGGGCGTTCTGGTACATACTGCCGGCCTACGTCGCCAACGCCTCCCCCGTGCTCGTCGGAGGAGGGCGGCCCATAGACGGCGGCCGACACTGGAGGGACGGCCGAAGGGTGTTCGGGGATGGAAAGACCTGGCGCGGCCTCATCGGTGGGGTTTCCCTCGGAACCCTCACGGGACTCCTTCAGTACTTCATCACTCCGGGCTTCTACGGGGCCCTTAAAACCGCCCTCATGCTCGCTTTTCTGCTCTCGTTCGGTGCCCTTCTCGGTGACCTCGTGGGGAGCTTCTTCAAGAGGCGCGCGAACCTCCCGCGCGGGGCCCCGGCCATAGGCCTTGACCAGCTCGGCTTTCTCATAGCGGCCCTGGCCCTCGCGTATCCAGTTAAAACCCTCGACTCGGGCCAGATAATCTTCCTCCTGGTCGTTTCGCCCTTCGTTCACTGGGGGGCCAACTACTTCGCCTACAGGATGGGCTGGAAGAGCGTGCCGTGGTAGCATAACCGTCCAGCAACCCTTTTTAACCCTCCATCCAACCTTTTCTCGGTGGTGTGAATGAGGGTCACGGTCAGGTATTTTGCCCGCTACCGCTCCCTCGTCGGGAAGGGCGAGGAGGAGCTTGAGGTTCCGGAGGGGATAACGGTTCTTGAACTCATCGAAATGCTGAAGGAGAGGCACCCTGTTCTCAGAAACGAGGTCTTCGCGGAGGAGGACGACCTCGCCGACGTCAACGTCTCCCGCAACGGCCGCTACGTCCGCTTCGACGAGGTTCTCCGCGACGGCGACATCGTGGCGCTATTCCCCCCGTGAGCGGTGGTTGATATGCTGAGCGGAAAGGAGATAGAGCGCTACGACAGGCAGATAATGATCTTCGGGCCGGAGGGCCAGGAGAAGCTCAAAAGCTCAAAGGTCGCCGTCGTCGGTGTCGGCGGCCTCGGAAGCCCCGTCGCCTACTACCTCGCGGCCGCGGGGATAGGGAGGCTCCTCCTCATAGACGAGCAGGAGCCCGAGCTCAGCAACCTCAACAGGCAGATACTCCACTGGGAGGAGGATTTAGGGAAGAACCCGAAACCACTATCCGCCAGGTGGAAGCTGGAGCGCTTCAACTCCGACATTGAAATCGAGACGTTCGTCGGCAGGCTGAGCGAGGAGAACATCGATGGGGTTCTTGAGGGCGTGGATGTGATAGTTGACTGCCTCGACAACTTTGAGACGCGCTTCCTGCTCGATGACTACGCCCAGCGGAATCGCGTGCCCCTCGTTCACGGTGCAGTGGAAAGTACCTTCGGCCAGGTCACGACCGTGGTGCCCGGCGTCACCAAGAGCCTGCGCGAAATCTTTCCAAGGGCAGGGAAAAAGAAGGAGAAATTCCCCATCCTGGGGGCAACGGCCGGAGTCGTCGGCTCGATTCAGGCGATGGAGGTCGTGAAGCTCCTCACAGGCATCGGTGAGCCCCTGCTGAACAAACTTCTCATAGTTGATCTTGCCTTCAACACCTTCGACGTCGTTGAGCTCAGGTAGATGGCTCCTTCACGCTCCTCTTCTCGTTTATCGAGTCTATCTCAAATGTCTCGCTCCACTTCCCGTCCTGCTTTATCGTCATCTTACCGAGGGTTGGGTCATCAACGTTCGTCTCCGAACTAACGCTGAAGCTCAGTCTGCCCCCGACAAGCCTTCCATCGCTGAACCATAGCTCCAACTGGCCGTCCTTTACGTATACAACGGTGTCGGGTGACGCCGCGAAGTAAACCATCGCGAGGGGCTTGAGCCTGTAGTCCGGGATGCTGTAGGTCAGCTTCGTGACGGCCCCGGTCTCGACTGAATTCGGCTTCTCCTTCAGGTATTCCCTGGCGAGGCCGACGATGCTGTACCTCCAGAGGATATCGCTCGCGGTCCTGTCTTCAGTCCTCACCCAGCCGACGATGGTCTGGATGTATGTGACGTTGTCGACGACGATCCTCGATGTGTTGGTCCTCGCCCCATCTGGCAGGCTGACGGTCGTCGAGTTTATCCAGGCGCTCCAGGATTCAAAGTCCATGTATCCCCTCTCGAGTATGCGGAGGGTCACGTTGTCCCCCTGGGAGGTGCCGTTCCCCTCGATCGTCACGAGCATTTCGAGGCTGGTGTTGCTTGTGTACGTGAACTGCCGAATCTCGGAGACCCCCTGGAGCAGGGCGTTTACATCCGGCCCGGCGGGGGTTTCGGTCACGGTCCGGCTCGGCGTCGTGGTGGTCTGGGGGGCGGTGGTTGTGGTTGGGACTGTGCCCTCGTTTTCCGCAGTGGTGCTTGGAGTCACGCTTGAGCCGTCCCCTCCGAGACAGCCCGCTACCGCGCCGGTCAGAAGAACTACGATGAGAAGGAGCGCGTACCTCTTCATCTCATCCACCTGGAGAGGCTGCGGTCGGAACCACTTAAACCTTTCCACCGCGCGGTTTTTAATCTCCCGGGCCCTATACCTGAGGGGGATAGGCATGAAGGTGAGGCTCACGAAGGAACCCTTCGACCTGAACGAGGCACTGGGATACCTGCTCGTTCCCGAGGCCGGTGGCTACGTGTTTTTCCTGGGCAAGGTGCGGAACGAAAACCACGGGAGGCGCGTCAGGAAGCTCGTATATGAGGCCTATCCGGAGATGGCGGAGGCGGAGATGGAGCGGATAAGAGAGGAGGCCATTGAGAGGTTCCCCATTCTGGATATGCTTATATGGCACCGCTACGGGGAGCTGGAAGTCGGCCAGGATACGATACTCATCATAGCCAGCGGGAGACACAGGAGGGAGGCGTTTGAGGCGTGTGAATGGGCCATAGATGAAGTAAAGAAACGCGTGCCCGTGTGGAAGAGGGAGGTGACCGACGAGGGCGAGTTCTGGATAGAGGGGGATAGGACGGTCCCTCTGGAGCGATCGTGAATTTTCCATTTTTTGCAGACTACTTTTAGTGGTATGCAAAATCGGAATAGAAAAAGTATATATACGATTCCTCCCTATTCTCCCGTGGTGATGTCCGGTGGAGAAGGTGGCTTATGATACCGCTCATTCCTTTGGCATAGGCCTCTCCCCCAGGGTAACGTCGGTGGCAAAGCCCCCCTGGAGCAACAGGCGCCACAACGGCAGGCTCGAGAGGCTCATACTCCAGCTCGGTGCTGGCAGGGGCAGGTTCTCCGAAGTGACCGGAATCCCCCGCTCGATGGGGTGCATCGGGAACAACTCTTTCATCCTCCGCCGCGAACCGATGAGTGTCGAGCGCGTCAGGGAGCTTATCGGGGAGTTTCTGGAGGCTGGTGGAAGCGAGCTCTGGCTGACCAACTACGACAGCGTTGAGTACCTCCTTTCAACGGCCGCATACGCCGTGGAGATAGGCGTTCCCGAGGTTTACGCGGTAGTTCTTCTCGATGACCTGGACGAGGTAAAGCCGATGGAGGGCGTCCGTTTCATCGCTGAGCTTGAGTACAGCGAGGAGAACATCCAGCGGCTTGAGGCCCTGGACTGGCTCCACGGTGCCCTGGTTATGGTCAAAGGTTCCGACCTGGATGAGCTTAGGAACCTCAGGACCACCTTCCCCGGGGAGATTTACATAGACGTCCTGTACCCCGGCTCCGCGAGGAAACTCGACTTCAACGTCATTGAGCTGAGGCGCATACTTAACCCCTCCACCGAGAGGTACCACGACTGCCTGGCGGGGACCCTCGCGATAACGGCCGACGGCTACGCCCTCCCCTGTCCGCTCCTCAGGAACAACGTGGTGGCGGATGCCAGGGAGGTTGGGATTAAGAAGGTGCTCCGGAAGAGGCGCCTCAAGGAGTTCTGGAGGATGACAAAGGATAAGATCGAGGCCTGCAGCACGTGCCCGTTCAAATACATCTGCCACGACTGCAGGGCCCTCGAGTATCAGGCCACCGGCGAGATAGACGGCATAGAGTACTGCCAGATAGTTCTCTGACCTGACATCCTCCCTGCCCTGGAGGGCGAGACTTGGAGAAGAGAAAAGTCAGAATTCCAGGATGGAGCGGTATCCGCTCCCATCTTCTTTAACCATTCTTGAATACCTGTCCCTCAGGTTGTTGTCGTTGAGTTCCTTGAAAATGGGGTCTATGTACTCGATGAGGAGCTTCTCCACGTAACTGCTGAACTCCAGTATCTTGCCCCCCAGGTCTTCCTTTGAGGAGAAGAACCATTCAAGCAGGTATCCGTAACCTGGAAGGACGCCGACCGTTACCTCGTACTCCTTGAACCTCTCGAGAATTGTTTCATCGAGATCTTTCGCCAGCCCTATAACGGCCCTGTCGTGAACGTTCACGTCCACCAGGGGAACGAACCCCCGGATGATCTCTTCCTCCTGGAGCCTGTTTATCATATACCTGACTGTCGGGCGGCTCTTTCCCAGCCTTCGGGCTATCTCTGTTATGGGGGTTCGGGCGTCCCACTTGAGGATGTCCATGAGAACCGCGTAATCGTGGCTCAGGTACCAGTCCCCAAAGCTGTCGTCGCCGCTGTAGGGATATACCCTCACCTCGTAGTACTCGTAGTCGTCCGAGTACTTTGAGAGCATCTCTCCAATGAGCTTCCTCTGCTTGTCGGGAATGTGGAACAAGATGGAGAAGCCGTTCTTGAACCCGAAGGCGGGGTTTGCGTAGCTTATGAAGGGGTTTTTCGTGAGTCTATGCGCGACTTCCATGGTCCTGTCCGACGGCACGCTCAGAAACGTTATGTAGCTTCTCAGTCCAATCTTTTTTATGTTGTATGAAGCGCTCACGGTCAGGTATTTCCCGTAATACTTGTCGTAGAGTCTCTTGAGCCGATAGTAGTCTATCCCCTCGCTCTCGGCTATCTTCTTCAGACTTTCCAAGGGGTACTTATCGAGGATTTCAACCAGGAACTCCAGTTCAGACATGACCGGTTCGGTCATTTTACCTCACCAGTTCATCGGACGAGAAAAAGTTATATCGGTCGGGATATTAAATCCTTCCGGTGGTGACCATGGTAAAGATAGAGGTCGTTGACATCGAAAAGCCGGAGGGCGTCGAGGCCATAATCGGGCAGGGCAACTTCTCCATATTCACCGTGGATGACCTCGCCAAGACCCTTCTAACGACGGTTCCGGGCATAAAGTTCGGGATTGCGATGAACGAGGCGAAGCCCCAGCTGACGCGCTTCAGCGGCAACGACGAGGAGCTGGAGAAGCTCGCGGCAAAGAACGCCCTTAGAATCGGGGCGGGCCACGTCTTCGTTGTGCTCATGCGCAACGCTTTCCCGATAAACGTCCTCAACGCCGTCAAGAACCACCCCGCAGTGGTTATGGTCTACGGGGCCAGCGAGAACCCGCTCCAGGTTATTGTAGCAGAGACGGACCTGGGACGGAGCGTCCTGGGAGTCGTGGACGGCAAGGCCGCCAACAGGATAGAGGACGAGGAGCTCAAGAGGGAGCGCAGGGAACTCGTGGAGAAGATAGGCTACCGGATCGACTGAAGAACCGGCAACCTTTTTTACCTACCTCCCCTCTTCTCCTCCGGTGATGGTATGAGGCTCGCGTTCATCACTTCTAACCCCGGGAAGGTTGAGGAGGCGAGGAAGTACTTCGAGCCCCTTGGAGTTGAGGTTTATCAGCTCCGGTTCGAGTACCCCGAGATACAGGCCGATACGCTCGAGGAGGTGGCGGAGTACGGTGCCAGGTGGCTGGCGAAGAGACTCGAGGGCCCGTTCTTCCTCGATGATTCCGGGCTGTTCATTGACGCCCTGAAGGGCTTCCCGGGCGTGTACTCCGCCTACGTTTACAGGACCCTGGGAATAGACGGCATCCTCCGGCTTATGGCCGGTGTTGATAACAGAAAAGCGCACTTCAGGAGCGTGATAGCTTACTGGGACGGTGAGGTCCATCTGTTCACGGGCCGCGTCGATGGAGAGATAACCCGGGAGAAGCGCGGGACCGGCGGCTTCGGCTTTGACCCGATATTCATGCCTCAGGGATTCGACAGAACTTTTGCCGAAATGACAACGGATGAGAAGAACAGGATATCACATCGTGGAAGGGCTTTAAAAGCATTCTCAGAGTGGCTAAAGGAAAACCTTAAATAAGCCTCATGTTCCAAAGTTAACAGTAATAGTTGAATGAATGACGAAGGGGGTCGCGATGGTAAACACTCTTGATGCCACCGATTTGAGGCTGTTGAAGGAGCTCAAGGAGAACGCGAGGGAGAACATAGCCTCGCTCAGCAAGAAGCTCGGCATACCCCGAACCACCGTTCACTACCGCATCAAAAAGCTGGTCGAGGATGGCGTCATCGAGAAGTTCACCGTCAAGCCAGACTACAAAAAGCTCGACCTCGGGACCACTGCCTTCATCCTCGCCCGTTATGACCCCGATTCCGGAGTAAATCAGCGCGAGGTGGCGGAGAGGATAGCGGCGCTCGACGGTGTCTACGAGGTCCACATAATAGCTGGTGAGTGGGACCTGCTCATAAAGGTGCGTGCCCCGAGCTCGGAGGCCGTTGGAAGGATAGTCGTGGACAGGCTCAGGGAGATAAAGGGCGTCGGGCAGACGGTTACGATGGTGTCATTTGTCACGGTTAAGGAGGAACTGTGAAGCCCCGGGGCGATGATCGGCGTTCTCCTTTCTGATTTATGATGATGCGAGGAATGGTGAGCCCTACATAACGCAGCACTCGTAGATTATCTCGACGTCCCTCAGGCTTTTTGCCCATTCGATAACTTTTCTAGGCGGGTTCGTCAGCCTGTCAACGCCGGCCAAAACCGCCCCCCTGTCGAAGTCAAGCCTCCATCTCCCCATGGGTCTCATGCAGCCTATGCTCAGCTCCCCACTAAAGCTCTCCCTGGCGTATTTCACGACCTTCAGGCTATCCTCCACGCTCGGTTTTGGAGCGTTCTCCATCTCGGTTCCCTTCGTTGGGATGAGCACGTCCAGCACGAGGACGTCTATCGGATACTCCATCAGCAGGTCTATCGCCCGGTACTCCCAGTGGATTTTCCCGAAGTCGAGGCCTATTGTTATGTGGGGTGCGACCCTCACGCCGGCTTCCGTGAGCAGGTCGAGGATTTTTAGGTAGTCCCCAACGGTCTTGTCTATCCTGTAAACGCGCCTTATCACGTCGTCATCGCCCACGAAGTCGAGGGAGACCACATCGACGTACCTGACCCACTCCAAATCGCTCTCGTCTATGAACCCGACGTGGGCGTTGAGCTTGAGGCTCGTTCTCCTCTTTATCTCCCTGATTTCATCCGAGTATCTGTCCAATGGCACCTTAAGACGGGAATCCATCCCGCCGCTCAGCAGGCAGCCGGTGTAGCCCTCCCTCTCGAGACCGAGGCAGTAATCGACTAGATTCTTTTTGGTGGGCTTTCTCATGCCCTCGAGGTAGTGCCTCCCGCAGTGGGCGCAGTTCAGTGCGCAGTAGTTGCCCGTGAGCGAGATAGAGGGAAACTTAACGCCCGGGATGTATATCTTGAGTTTTCTCATTCAAACCACCTTGGGGGGGTTGTAGGGGGCGTAGCCCCCTCCGGCGTTTAAAAGAGAAGGAAGGGTCCGGGAAACGTAGTTTCCCGATTCATGTGGGGCGAAGCCCCACGTTCGGGGGAGGGGGTTGGCAAGGACGTGGGGGGTGAAACCCCCCGGTCCTGCGAGGGGAATTTAACGCCTGGAATGTAGATTTTTAGTTTTTTCATTTAACTCACCTCAGAGGGGGTTGTAGGGGGCGTAGCCCCCTCCGGTGTTTAAAAGATGGGGTCTGGGAAATCTTGAATCTCTTCGTCATTATCCCTCCCGCCTCGGGAGTCCGCCCTCCCGCTTAAAACTCTCACTGGACGGTTTTGTTTCCTCGAAGGTCAGGAGGAATTTGAGGTAGAAGAGCTTCCCGAGTATCGCGAGAACCGTGAAGGAACCGAGTATTGGTGCCGCCAGAATCGCGAGAAGCCACGTTACTTCCCCCGCCTTCGCGAGAGCCGGCAGGAACGGGACCGCCGCCATGAGAAACAGCACGATTGAGTTCAGCCTCGACATCCAGAGGCTCATCTTCAGACCCTCAACCTTCCAGAGCACGCTGTTCCTTATCCCGACCGCGAGGTAGTTTATTCCAGCTCCCACTAAAGCCACCACGGAGGTTATCACGAACTCGGGAGGTCCGAAGGGAAGGATGTTCTCTACAACCGCTGAGTATGTATAGACGGCCGATGCGAGCATGAGAACCCATGAGAGGGCCCTGAGGAGGTAGCCACCGTGAAGCGCTTCACCGCCCACCTTCCGAGCCTTTTCCTGACCAGCTCGGTCATGCCGACGTAGTAGAGAACCGTGGAGGCACCGAGGCAGGCTATCGAGGCGTTGTAGGACTTCGAAGCCAGAACCGCCGCCGGCAGGAGGAATAACTCTGCCAGAATCAGGAACGGTCTGGGCTTTATGAGCTTCTCGGGGTCAAACTCCATCGGCTCCACCAAAATTAAGGAAAAGGAATCGAAAAGGAATCAGAGGAACGGGTTGCGGAACTTCCTGCCCGGATAGAGCGCTATGCCCTCGAGCTCCTCCTCTATGCGTATGAGCTGGTTATACTTGGCGTTCCTGTCGCTCCTGGCCGGAGCACCTGTCTTGATCTGGCCGGCGTTGAGGGCGACCGCGAGGTCGGCTATGGTGCTGTCCTCGGTCTCACCCGAGCGGTGGGAGACGACGACGCCGTAGCCGGCCCTGAAGGCCGTGTAGGCGGCATCGATAGCCTCGCTCAGCGTTCCAATCTGGTTGACCTTGAGGAGCAGAGCGTTTGCCGCTCCCATCTCGATGCCCTTCCTTATCCTCTTCGGGTTGGTGACGAAGAGGTCGTCGCCGACTATCTGTATCTTGCCCCCGAGCTCCCTGGTTATCATAGCGAAGCCTTCCCAGTCCTCCTCGTGGAACGGGTCCTCAATTGATACTATCGGGTAGGTTGAGACGAGCTCGCGGTAGAGCTCAAGAAGCTCTCCCCTGTCGTACTCCTTTCCACCGACGACGTACTTGTCCTTGTCCGGGTGGAAGAACTCGCTCGATGCCGCGTCGAGGGCGAAGGCTATCTCGTCGCCGGGCTTGTAGCCGGCCTCCTCGATGGCCTTTATGAGAACCTCGAGCGGCTCGGTGGCTTCCTTCATCGGCGGGGCGAAGCCGCCCTCGTCACCGACGTTGACCGCGTTCTTTCCGTACTTCTCCGCTATGACCTTCTTGAGGACGTGGTAGGTCTCGCTGACCCACATGATGCCCTCCCTGAAGGAGCCGGCCCCAACGGGCATTATCATGAACTCCTGGAAGTCGAGCTCGTTGCCGGCGTGAACGCCGCCGTTGATGACGTTGCTCATCGGAACGGGCATGACGTAGGCGTTGGTTCCGCCGATGTACTGGTAGAGGGGCAGTCCCAAAGCGTTGGCGGCGGCCTTTGCTACCGCCAGAGAAACTCCCAGAATGGCGTTGGCTCCAAGGTTGCTCTTGTTCTCGGTGCCGTCGAGCTCAAGCATGAGGCTGTCTATGTCCCTCTGCCAGGTGACGTCCATACCAACTATCTCGGGCGCGATTATCTTGTTGACGTTCTCAACGGCCCTCCTAACGCCCTTGCCGAGGTAGCGCTTCCCGCCGTCGCGGAGCTCAAGGGCCTCGTGGGTCCCCGTGCTCGCTCCGCTCGGAACTGCAGCACGGCCCATGCTTATCGGCGTGTAGACCTCAACCTCGACGGTCGGGTTTCCCCTGCTGTCGAGTATCTCCCTGGCGACGACTCCGGTTATCTCAAAGGGGTTCTCCATCTCAATCACCTCGGGTGATATTCTCAGTGAGCATATAAAGGTTTTAGCTTCAATCCTGGCCGAAGCGATGGATAGGCGTATATATTTTGGCGCCCTAAACCATCCGGTGGGAAAATGAAGAGAGCGCTTGCCATGGTAATACTCCTGATGTTCACCGTCACCCCTCTCGTGAGAGCGTGCATGACTCCTGCCGATTCCTACGCCGTCGAGGTGGTGCTGAACAAGCCGGGTATAACCAGCGAACTCTGGCGGCTTGAGATAGCACACCACGTTCTCATTGAAAACGACACCTTCGTCTTCCGCTCCCACTACGACAAAAGGCTCTACGTTCTGGTCTGGAATGCCAGCGATGGGCTTCACATCAAAGTTGGGATTCCCGTTGAGTGGAAGACCGAGGACGTCTCGATGGGGTCTTTAAACGTCTCCCTGCTCATCACTCCGGATGTCCTTGAGAGGCTCAAGGACGACGGATGGAGGGTCTCAGACAACACGACCTTTGAGAGAAAAGGTGTTAAGATAACCCTCCTCCCGGTTAAGGGGAGCCAATGCACCTCCGACGCCGACTGCGCCACCGGCGGTTGCTCCGGTGAGGTCTGCGCCCCCAAGGAGGAAGCCCCGAAGATAGTCACCCCATGCGTTTACAAGCCGTGGTATGACTGCCTCTCCCTGACGAGCTGCGGCTGCCTCAACGGCCTCTGCACCTGGAAGCCGGACCCTGCATTCGAGACCTGCCTGAGGGAGCACGGAATCGACCCGTCCAGGGTGGTTCGTGCGGGATACTTTGAGCTAAAGGTTGAGGCCATCGACAAGTCGGATGACGAGGTGAACGTGGCGGTTAAGGACTTCCTTGGCGCTTTCGGGGTCTCTTGCAACTCACCGCTCACCCTGGTTGAGACTGCCGTAACCCGGCTTTCCCCCGCCATAGATCCCTCTGAGGTTAACGCTTCCGAGGCGATAAAAGCCGAGCTGGAGTGGATGAAGGAGCCAGGAATAGTTAACCTGAGCGAGAGGGACGTGGGGGAGATCTCCACGGTGGCCCAGTGGGGCTTTGCCGGCCACAACGGGAGAATAGGATGGTACGAAGGGGCGAACGGGAGTTATGCTTGGATGCCCTACTACAGGAGCCGGAATCCGAGCCTGATAAAGTGCGTCTCCAATGCCTTCCAGTCCTACAACCTCCCCAACGGCACCGCTTACGTCGGTCCGACACTAACCAAGCCTCCTTCCGGAACTCCTACCACGACGTCTGGTTCGACTAAAGGGGAGGTATGCGGGCCCGGGATAGTGGCCCTGCTGGCGTTGCTGGCTGCCCTCGGGAGGAGATGAGCTTTTAAACTTCTCCTCCAACTTTCCCGCATGGACTGGAAGAAACGGTTACGCGAGGATGGTTTCGTCGAGGTCGATGGCTTTCGAATAGAGCTGAGCTTGGACAACACCTTCATGGACCTGGACTACATCCCCAGGGTGCTGTTCTACGACCCGCCAACCGGGAGATGGCACGTCCTCAGGAACCCGATTCCGAGGGGAAATAGCCTTGAGGAGAGCTGGGACAGCGCTGTGGAGGTCCTTTGCAGGATCCTGGAGGGTAAGGAAACGCCGGTGTTCGGCGAGGAGGGAGTTGCGGAGAGGTTTCTCCGTGCGCTTGGGAGGCTGGAGGCTCAATGATGCCCCTTTGAAATTTTCCCAAAAACCTGTATTTTTTCTGTTCTATGGATACGGGACCGGAGATTGCTGGAATTTCAAAACAAAGTCCGCATATTTTCCGGAAGCTTACGCATTTTTGGGGAGAAAAACTCTAAATACATTGGAATGGAGTAGTAACCGGTGATGGGAATGGCTGATCACATCGATGTTGCCAAGTATATCGACCATACGAACCTCAAACCCTACGCTACCGCCGATGACATTAGGAGGCTCTGCGATGAGGCCATTGAGTACGGTTTCTACGCCGTCTGCGTCAACCCTTACCGCGTCAAGCTCGCGAGGGACTATCTCCGCGAGAAGGGTGCCGACGTCAAAGTTGCGAGCGTAATAGGCTTCCCGCTCGGAGCCACCCCCACGGAGGTCAAGGTCTTCGAGGCCGCGAGGGCCCTCGACGACGGTGCCGACGAGCTCGACATGGTCATCAACATAGGCGCCCTCAAGGACGGGGACTACGACTACGTGAAGAGGGACATCGAGGAGGTCGTTAAGGTCGCCCATGAGAGGGGCGCGAAGGTTAAGGTCATCATCGAGACCTGCTACCTCACTGAGGAGGAGAAAGTGAAGGCCTGCGAGCTGGCTAAGGAAGCCGGGGCGGACTTCGTTAAGACCTCCACCGGCTTTGGAACCGGTGGGGCCACGGTTGAGGATGTCAGGCTCATGAGAGAGGTGGTCGGCCCGGAGATGGGGGTCAAGGCCGCCGGAGGCATCAGAACCTACGAGCAGGCTTTAGCTATGATAGAGGCCGGCGCGACGAGGATTGGAACGTCGAGCGGAATAAAGATCGTGGAGGGAGCCCCGAAATGAATGAAGTACGCGACCTCCTGAACAAGGCCATCCAGGAGCTCCGGGAGGAGGGTCTCGAGCCGGACATACTCCTCGTTGGCCCCCGCTTCATCGAGTACGCGGTCGAGCATCTGCGCGAGTGCAGGTTCAAGATATACAAGATAGACGAACTGGGCTACGATGCCGTCGTCGCGGACTCCAGCTACCTTGGCCAGGTGAAGCGCGCCTCAAGGAGGATATCGGTCGAGCCCCTGCTCGTCGAGAACGAGATGTGGGAAGAAATAAGGAAACTGGAGGTTTAGAGGAGGTCCTCTATCTCCGGGTATCTCTTCTTTATCGCCCTGGCAAGGAGAGTGCCCACCAGGACGCCCGTAACCGCTTGGAGCATGTTCACCGGAACCTCCGTGGCGGCAGCGGGGACCCCGTACATGTAGGCCTCGAAGGCAAAGTACCCGGAGACCATTATTATTCCGCCTATCAGGCCCGCTATCACCAGCGTCGAGACGTTGTCGCTCCTCCTGGCGATGTAGCCGATGGCGAGGCCCTCAAGCCCCTTGACGACGAGGGTTATTGGTGCCCATCCCGGATAGCCCGCTATTATGTCACCGAGGGCCGAACCAACGCCGCCCGCGAAGACGCCGATGACGGGGCCAAAGGCCATTGCCGAGAACATGACCATAGTGTCGCCGAAGTTGAGGTAGCCGCCGGTCGCGGGGGTGGCTATCGTTATGAACGCCGTGGTGACGCCCACCACCGCGGCCATCACGGCGGAGAGGGCAAGAACGCTCGCGCTCCTGAACTTCTTCCTGTTCATGAATAGGTACGCGACGTAGAGCAGGGTGACTGTGGCGAGGACGTATGGTCCGTACGGTTTGAGAATCTCGGTCAGCTCAGTCATGTTCACCACCGGGGGTATCTCAAGTTATAACTTTAAAAACTTGACTTTTCGGGATTACCACTCAAGTAAACGGATAAGAAAAGGGAGGAAATCACTGGAGAGCGGCCTTGAGGCTCTCCTCGAATATCTCCATGGCGACGTCTATCTCCTCCTTCTGGATGGTCAGCGGCGGTATGAACCTTATGCTGTTGTCGCCACAGCCAAGGAGTATGAGCCCGCGCTTGACGGCCTCCTTGACAATCCTGTCCCTCAGCTCGGGGTTCTTCTCCTTGGTGTCCTTGCTCTTGACTATCTCGACTGCCTGGGCGAGACCGAGACCCCTCGCATCTCCGATGACCTCGTACTTCTCGAGAAGCTCCTCGAGGCGCTTGTGGAGGTAGTCGCCGACCTCCTGGACGTGCGGGAGGAGCTCCTTGACTATCTCGACGACCTCTATTCCGGCCGCTATTGCAACCGGGTTGCCGCCGAAGGTCGAGGCGTGCCTGCCCGGCTTGTCGAAGGCTATGTCGGCCCTGTGGACGACACCGGCGAGCGGGATTCCGCCGCCTATGGCCTTACCGAACTGGATGGTGTCGGGTGCAACGTCGAAGTGCTCGATGGCCCAGAACTTACCAGTCCTTCCGACGCCCATCTGAACCTCGTCGTCGGCGAGGAGTATGCCGTAGTTGTCGGCGAGCTTCTTGAGCTCCTTGAAGAAGTTCTTCGGCGGGACGACGTAGCCGCCCTCACCCTGTATCGGCTCGAAGACTATGGCTCCAACCTCGTGGGGCGGGACATGCCTGAAGACGTACTCCTCGATGAACTCTATGACTCTGTTAACGAGCTCGTCCGGCTCGGCGTAACCGTCGATGTGCCAGGGGTTCCTGTAGGGGTTCGGGTAGGGTATGTGTTCAACGCCCGGCATGGTTGGGAAGAACCTGTCCTGCTGAACCCACTTGCTGGCGGTAAGCGAGAGAACGGCCTGGCTCCTTCCGTGGAAGGCGTGGTAGAAGGCGATGAACCTCTTCCTGCCGGTGCCGTACTTGACAAGCTTCATCATGGCCTCGTTTGCTTCCGCACCGCTGTTCTGGTAGACGACCTTCTTCGGGAAGTCGCCGGGTGCAAGCTCGGCGAGCTTCTGGGCAAGAACGACCGCGTTCTCGTAGAAGAAGTCGTTCAGCGCGAAGTGGGTGAACTTCTCGGCCTGCCTCTTAACGGCCTCGACGACCCTCGGGTGGGCGTGGCCGACGTTCAGCACGCCGACGCCGCTTCCGAAGTCGTAGAAGGTGTTTCCGTCAACGTCGTAGACGAGGATTCCATCTCCGTGGTCGATGACAATCGGGAGGGTCTCCGGGTCCTGGGTGGTAACTGCGAGGGCTTCAAAGTTCTTTTCGATAACTTCCTTGCCCTTGGGTCCGGGGAGTTCCTTAACGTTCGGCCTAACCACCATGTGCATCACCGGTGTGAGATAGGGGTTCTCCTATATAAGTCTGTGTTCATCGATGAACATTTTTGACCGAAAAATCTTCGGGAGAATCGGAAAATACCTCGATTCCCAAAACGGAAATCCGAAAAACGCCGAGAGAAAAGAACGAAGGGGTGTGGAAAATCACTCCACGACCTTTGAGTTCCACTCGTCGATGAGCTCCTTCGCCGAGTTGGCGGCAATGGCACCCTGACCGACGGCAACGGCGATCTGCTTGAAGACGTTGGTTATATCGCCTGCGGCGAAGATTCCCTTCATCTTCGTGCGCATGTGCATGTCCACCGGGATGTAGCCGTACTCGTCGGTTATGCCGAGGTGCTTGACGAAGTCGGTCTTGGGCTCGTAGCCGATGAAGATGAAGACGCCGTCAACGGGCATCTCGGTCTCCTCGCCTGTGACGCGGTTCTTCAGCTTGACCGCCTCGACCTTGCCGTCGCCCTTAATCTCGGTCACGACGGTGTTGAGTATCGCCGGAATACCGCTCTCCTTGAACCTGTCCTGGAGTATCTTGTCCGCCCTGAACTGGTCGCGCCTGTGGACGAGGGTCACGTCAACGCCTATGCTCTTGAGGTAGAGGGCCTCCTGAAGGGCCGTGTTTCCGCCGCCCACAACGACAACCTTCTTGCCCTTGAAGAGCGGGCCGTCGCAGGTCGCGCAGTAGGAAACGCCCCTTCCGGTGAACTCCTCCTCTCCCGGAACGTGGAGCTTTCTCGGCGCGGCACCGACGGCTATAATTATCGTCTTTGCCTTGTACTCCTTGCCGTTCTTGGTCTTCACCGCGAACTTGCACGGCCCCTCGTAGTAGGCGCACTCAGCGGGGTCTATGCGCGCGACCTCGTCGAAGACTATATCAACGCCGAGGTTCTTGACCTGCTCGTGCATCCTGTTCGTCAGCTCCGAGCCGCTTATCCCCTCGGGGAACCCCGGGTAGTTTTCTATCATGTCGGTCAGCGCCATGTTCCCCCCGAGGTCCTTGCTGAGTATCAGCGTCTCAAGGCCGAAGCGCGCCGCGTATATTGCCGCGGTGAATCCGGCCGGTCCTGCGCCTATGATGAGCACGTCCCAGGTCTTGTTTTCGTACTCTCCTCCGCGTGAGAATCCTCCCAGACTGAACATCTCTCTCACCTCCGGGCTTTCCTAACGTGGACTATTTAAAAGCATTATTGCCCAGTGGTGTGTATTCACACCACGACGTTAATTTCCGGACTGCCCTCAGGGAACCCCTCCTCGGGTTCGATCAGGAGTTCCGTTCCCGCGTGTTCGTCCTGTTTCAGGGGAACGTCCATTGTGAGCAGAACCTCGTATTTTCCGTGTCCCTCCAGAACCCTCCGCGCTCCGAAGGCCTCCCGGAGCTTCCGCGGGTCGCTGACGTTTCTGTCCATCACCAGTATCAGGGGCTTTTCCCAGAACCTTCTCTCAAAATCCTTTTCCCCGCTCCCCCGGACCTCCACGAGCTTCTCCTTTCCCTTCGATTCGGGGTGGATCAGCTCCACCCTGGCCCCCCTGCACTTCGCGACGCTGGTGTAGAGCCTCCCCGAGATCGTTCCCCTCCCCGTCTCCAGCCGCAGGTGGGCGTACTCGTCGTTGTGGGACGTTCCCAGGGAGTTCTCCCCCGCCTCGATTCTGTACGTGGGCAGCACGGGGGATATCAGGGCGTCCCTGAACCTCCCCTCCGCGATAACGTAAACCGGGAGCTCAACCCAGGCGTCGTCGTTTTCACCTATGAAAACGAAGAACCCCTCCGGTTCCAGTTCTATCCTGTCCGAGGTGAACTCTCCCGCGGTCCTGAGTTCCCGCTGCACGGAGTAGTGCCTGTGCTTGGCCCCGATCCATTCCCCTTTCATCCGCAGGGTTCCCCGCAGGAGCCTGGTTTTCTCGGGTAGGAAGAGGGTTCTCCCGTCGATCCTTATGGATGAGGCAAGTTCGGTGCACTTTTTCCTCGCCTTCGCTTCCCTCTCCATATCCATCAGTATGATGCCCAGCATGATGAATATGAAAACGATAAACAGGGCCCCGCCGCCTTCCATGCAACCACCGTAACAAATACGAAGTTAGAAAATAAAAGAGTTTCTCTACAGTAGTGATAGCTCCCCGTCGAGGAGGAGGTGAAGGGCATAGCCGCAGAAGGCCGCGAAGCCGACGTAGAGCCCCTCCCCCGTCGTCATGTTGAGGCCGTACTCCACCAGAACGAACGCCAGGCCCCCATAGACCGCCGCGAAGAGGAATGAGTGAACTATCCCCCTGTGCTTCGGCATCATCCATGTGAAGGCGAACCACGCTATCACGGCGGCGAGGACCGCTATGCCCCATTCCACGGCCATGTTGAGCCAGGGCTCCCCGACGTTTATCGATCCCGCGGCGTTGACGTAGACCGCCCCCCCGACCACCACGCTGACTATCGGCTTCGTCCCGCGGTGGATCAGGGCGTTTGGATGGTCCATGTCGGGCAGGTCGCTCCCCAGGACGTAGAAAGCGTAGCCCAGCACCAGCGCCATCGTCGTGAGGGCGAGTGGGACGCCGTGGGCGGCCGCGAGTCCCGCGGCGGCGACGATGACCGGATAGCTGACTACCCCGCTGAGCACGTGAACGTCGTAGTTGGGCATCGGGCATCACTCTTCCTCGTTCTCGGCCTGCCCTTCCTCGAGGAACTTTCTCACGTACTCGGGAACCTTGTAGTTGCCCTTGGGGTCTCCGACCAGGAAGCCGAGCCTTATGAGCTCGTTGAGCTGGTCGTAAACCTGTATTCCCGGCCTCTTGACGGCCTTGGCCACCTGGATGTAGCTCACCGGCCCGCCGTTGAACTCATAGACTATGGCCTCAACGAGGTCCTTGTACTCCTTCGGAATCCTCGTGAGGTACTCCTCGAGGCTCTTCGGCTCCTCGAGTATGGTGGTCACCACGTAGTCGTCTATGGGGTCGAACTTGTGCTTGGAGGCCTCGCTGAGGACGTAGTGAAGGAGCCTCAGGATCTGCCTCGGGTTGCCCTTTCCGAGCTGGTGTATGAGCTTTATGGCCTCCTCCGTGAAGGGGTAGATTGGATCATCGGTGTCCCGTATCCTCACCTTGTTGAGCCTCTTCTTGACGAGCTCGTAGGTCTCGTCTATGCTCATCGGGCGGAGCTTGAACTCGTAGTGGAGGCGCATGAAGAACGCGGGGAATATCCTGGAGTACTCCTCGTAGGCCTCCGGCACGCAGGCGAATGCGACGATGCAGCCCTTGGGCATGTTGCTGATGAAGTGCCTGAGCATCTCGAAGAACTGTATCTTCTCCCTCTCGCTCGCGCTTCCCATGTTCTCAAGCTCGTCCAGGAGAAGGGCGCAGTAGGGGTATTTGCCCATCTGCTCGGTCAGAAGCTCGGCTATGTCCCTGCTCTTGTACTCGTCCCTGTCGCTCAGCATCTTCTCAAGCCTGTCTATGAATCCGAGCTTCCTTGAGAGGTTCTCGAGGAAAATGTTAGTCCTGCTCTTCGGCGGCTTGAGGGCGTAGAAGATGTCGCGCGTGAGCTTGAGGATGTCGTTCGTGTCAACCTTGACGTATATGGCCTTCCCGTGGTTCTCTTCTATGGCTTTCGCTATGGTCTTGAGCCTCTGGGTCTTGCCCATTCCGAGGGGGCCGACGATGCTCATGGCTATCGAGCTCTTGTTTCCGATAACCTCGGAGATTATCATCTGAAGGCGCATGTCTATCTCCTGATAGACGTGAATGCTCTCGACGTCGCTTATTCCCTCGCTTGCGAGTTGCTCGAAGGGGTTCCGAGAAAGGCCATAAACTTCGTATGACTGGTAGGGATAAAGCTTAAGGCCACCGGCTTCCATTTTAACTCACCGCATAGTTTAGGAACGCGAAATATAAAAACCTGTCCATCGGTGAGCGGAGATGACGATTCTTCTCGTTACGACTCCACAGGGACGCGAGGGCGATGGAATACTCGAACTGGAATGGGCGTTGGGGAAGGTCCGGGTTAGGGGAACGGACTGGCGGGGGGTTCTCCTGGCCGAAACGCCCCTACCGAAGGGCGAAACCCTTGAACGGCTGAAGAACTTCGAGACGCAGGCTATACAGAGGGTCGTTCCCCTCGACCTCATCGTTCCCGCCAGGAGGGAGGAGATTGAAGGGGCCGTCCTTGAACTGGCGGAGAAAATAGACGGAACCTTCGCGGTACGCGCCAAGGTCAGGGGAAATAAGAGGCTCTCCCAGAGGGAGCTTGAGATCGGCCTTGGCTCCCTGGTGGTCGAGCGCTTCGGCCTTGGGGTGAACCTGAGCGACCCGGACTACACCCTCGTGGTTGAGGTCTTTGGAAAGAAGGCCGGCATCGGGCTTGTGCGGAGGGGTGAGCTCCTCCGCTTCGAGGTTGTCGAGTGAAGCCTAAAATAGGATGAAGTCGAATTCATAAACATGAACGTCAAGCGGGTTTCGTACATGGTCATCGCCCTGGTCCTTGTCTCTTCGGTTCTTCTTTTCGTCAAGCCCTACGTTATCTGGAGGGAGGGGGGTGAGAGAATCTCCGGTGAGGTCGTTGTTCTCCCTGAGCCGAGACTGACTGGAGAGATGAGCGTGGAGGAGGCCATAGCAAAGCGAAGGAGCATCCGCTCGTACAGGAACGAGCCCCTGACATTTTTCTTTTCACAAGCTTCATTCTTTAGGGGGTACGATGTTCAGCAAATAGCTTTCAAGTAGGAAAGCAATACTCTTTTAAAGCCTAAGATTCATACCATACTTTAAGATGAAGCGGGCAGTAACGGTTAAACTCCAACCAAGCAAAGAGCAAGAGAAAGCCCTCTTCGAGTTAGCCCACACCACAGCAGTAATCTGGAACAAACTCAACTACCAGAGGCTCAAACAGTTCAAAGAATTCGGCAAAATCGACTTCTCAACAACTGAAAAGGAAGCTTATCACGAGTTCAAAAACTGGATTGGGGGCTCAACAGTTCAACAATTAGCCAGAAAGAACGCTGAAGCGTGGAGAAGTTTCTTCACCCTCAACAGGAAGAAAAAGAAAGGAGAACTTCCCGAATGGTTCAAACCAAAACCGCCAAAATTCGTCAAGGAAAAGAACGGCAGAAAACTCTTCGTAATTCCCCTCAGGAACGACCAGTACAAAATCAAGGGAAACATTATCGAGTTAAGACGTCTTGGCAAATTTAGAAAACTCGAAATCCAGTTCAAGGGCAGAATTCACTTGAAGGGTAAGCAAGGACGCTTAGAAATCACTTACGACTCCGTAAAGAGGAAATGGCATGCTCACATCAGTTTTACGGCAGAGGAAAAACTTGAGGGCGGGGAGTGGATTAAACTTCCAAGAACTCCTAAGGGGAGCCTTTCAGCGGGAATTGATTTGGGAGTTAACAATTTAATGGCTGTTTACGTGGAGAATGGGGAAAGCTTTCTGGTCAATGGAAAACCTTTAAAGAGTATTGATTTTTATTGGAAAAGAAAAATTGCTGATTATCAGTCAAAACTCAACAAGTCAGGAGCTAAAACGAGTAGGAAACTAAAAAGAATGCATGAGAAGGCTAAACTTCAAGCGAAGCACTACATTAACACTGCCGTAAGGCAAACTGTGAGAAGGCTTTACGATTTGGGCGTTTCCAGAATTGTCGTTGGCTATCCGAAGGGAATAGCTCGGAATCCTGAGAAGGGTAGAAAGCAAAACTTTATCCTCTCTCACGTCTGGCGGTTTAATTATGTGATTAAACGTCTCAAAGAAGTTGCAGAAGAGTATGGTATTGCCATTGTGGTTGTGAATGAGGCTTTCACTTCTCAAACTTGCCCTCTCTGTGGCCAACGCCATTCTAACGCTCGTTTTGTTAGGGGTTTATTTAAGTGCCACAGGGAGGGCGTTGTTATGAATGCTGACATCGTTGGTGCCTTCAATATCTTGAAGAAGGTTTCCAAAACCATAACCCCGAGTCTCTCCGCTCTTGCGGGAGGTAGGGGTAATGGGGGGAAGGCCCTCCCCGAGGGGTTCGAAGAACCCTTTTCAAGGGTTGCCCTGATGAGAACCCCTCGAACCTCCCCGCCTTTGGCGAGGGGTTAACCCTTCAGGGCAGGGAGGAGGTCAGCATTGAGCAGCTTTCCCAGCTCCTGTGGGCGGCGCAGGGAATAACGGACCCGAGGAAGTACCGCTCGGCCCCGAGTGCCGGGGCGACCTACCCCTTCGAGGTTTACGTCGTGGTCGGAAACGTCGAGGGCCTCGAAGAGGGGATATACCGATACGACCCGTTCAACCACACGCTGATCCTGGTAAAGACCGGGGACTGGAGGAGGGCCCTCCAGAAGGCCGCGCTGGACCAGTTGTGGGTAGGGAGAGCGGCGGTGGACATCGTTCTCGTGGCGTACTACTCCAGGACGACCTCCTACTATGGGGAAAGGGGCGTCAGGTACATCCACATGGAGGCCGGCCACATAGGCCAGAACATCTACCTCCAGACAACCGCTCTGAACCTTGGGACCGTCGCGGTGGGGGCGTTCTACGATGACCAGGTTGCCGAGATAGTGGGAACGGAAGGCACTCCCATGTACATCTTCCCGGTGGGTGTTCCAAATGGTTAGCCTCGACCACTACACCCTGGGCTATCTGAGCTTTGCCCTCATGAGCCTCGCCATGCTGAGCGGGGCCCTGATATTCCTTTCAAAGCGCAGGGAAGCATGGATAAAGGTCCACATCGTCATCAGCGTGATAGCTTACTTTCTGATGTTCCTGACGATATGGCTGGTTAGGTGAGCCGAAAGCTTATTAGGTCCCCGAGGCTATCCGTACGGGGGGATGGGAATGTACGACGTTCACGAGGTCGTTGAGGCCCTTTCAAAGCTGAGTTACAGGGACGCCCTGGCCTACTGGATAGAGGGCGAGAAGGAGGAGGCGGAATTCTACCGCGAGCTCGCGGGACGCGCGAGAAACCTCGGTCTTGGAGAGGAGCTTGTGAAAACCTTCGAGAAGCTGGCAGAGGACTCGTTGAACCACGCCACCGAGCTCGAGGCCCGGTTCAGGGAGACCTACGGGGACGCTCCGAGGAGCGACCTTCCCCCGCTCGAGGTTCTTCCGGTTCTCGATGAGTTCGAGAGGGCTGACCAGCTTGAGGAGGTTCTTAAGGCCGCGATGGAGAGCGAGCTGATAGCCCACGAATCCTACAAGCTGCTCGCGGAGAGGGTTGATGACGAGCGGCTGAGGGAGCTCTACTCCAAACTGGCCGAAGTTGAGCGGGGGCACTATGAGCTACTGAGGCAGAGGTACGGGGAACTGAAAAACTGACCTCCTCCCCGCCCTGAAGGGCGAGGCTTTCGGAAGAAAAAAGTGAAGAATAACTCAAACTTTTTCTTCCGTTTGAACAGTGCCTTCAGCTTCTTTTTCGAACATCTCCTTCGCCTCCGGCGGTTCCTCGATGAGGTTGTCGCTGTACTTGTCGTAGTCGGCTATGAGGAACTCCTCGCTCATCCTAAGTGCCTTGACGGCCTTCTCCTCGCCCGGGAACTTCTTGCCTGGGCAGACGTCAACGCAGAGGGCGCAGAACATGCAGCGCGAGACGTAGTGCCGTATCTTCTTGAGCTCCGGAATCCACTCCATAGCGTCAGCGGGACAGACCATTATGCACAGCCTGCAGCCTATGCACCTCTCCGGGTCGTAGAGGAGCTTGCCCCTGAACCCTTCGGGAACCGGAACGGGTGGGTTTATCTGCACCTCTCCCTTCTGGACCTTCTCTATTAACGCCGTGACGTTAGCGGGAGCATGCTTAACCGGGAAGGGGTTGGTGGCGGGCTTTTTGACGAGCTGCTTGAGGAGGACGAACATCATCTTGTTTACCATGCATCACACCCCCAACCATACCAGCGCGAGCCCGACGAGAGCGATTATGTTGACGTAGACCCAGAACACCATGGACGCCTGCTCTATCCTGAACCTTGCGAACGATGTCCTGACCAGCGTTATCGCCAGCAGGTAGATGACCATGACCTTGAAGAGGAACCACAGGGCTTCGACGACGTAGTAGGGCGTTCCCGTTAGGTTCAGGTTGAGCATGCTCGTCAGCGTGAACGGGAAGAACAGCACCACCTCCAGCGCTGCCATGGCGAAGCCCCTGACCGCGTCCGAGAGGTAGAACAGTGCCAGGTTCCTCCCACTGTACTCTGCGAGCATACCCTCACATATCTCCGTCTCAGCCTCTGCGATGTCGAAGGGCAGTTTCGCCAGCTCGGCCGGCGTGACTACGAGCAGTGCTATGAAGAGCAGCAGCACGCCCATGGCCGCGAGCGGACCCGCGACGCCCCACACCGGTGTGCTAGCTATGGTCGTCAGCGAGAAGCTCTTGTAGAGCACGGCGAAGCCGACTATAACCGTCGCCAGCGGCATCTCGTAGCTCATCATGAGCACCATTTCCCTCTGCGCACCCACCGAGGAGAACGGGCTTCCCGATGCAAAGCCGCCTATGGCCATTGCCAGCGACTGGAGGGTTAGCAGGTAGAGTATGACTACCAGGTCTCCGTAGCCCTCGAGCGGAGCCTTGAGCACTCCGAAGGGTATGTAGAGGAGCAGGGTCATCGAGGCCGCGAAGGAAACTATCGGCATGGCGTTGAATATCCACGCTATTGCGTTCTCTGGAACTACCGTTTCCTTGAGGAGCAGCTTGCCAACGTCCCAGAACGGCTGCCTTATGGGCGGCCCTATCCTGGAGGTCAGCCTGGCCGAGACGCGCCTGTCCACACCCTTGTAGACCAGCCCGAGGAAGACCCCAGCACGGGGAAGGTGAACGCGTAAATAAGGGTCTCGGGGGTCATGCCCTCACCCCCTCAGCCCTTGCTTGCGCAAGCGCTGGCGGAATGTCGTTAACTCTAAAACTGACTTTTCCGCTGGGGGGTGCCTCAATAGTGTTCATTGTCCATTTGCTCACTCTTAAAGTGCGTCCTCCGGACGCAGGATGGGTGTGAGCCTCACGAATGGCCTTGCTTCCCGTGCACCCCTCATGAAGAATGCTGCCATTCATTCTCTCACCCCCAGCTCTTCCCTAAGCTTCCTTGTTTTTTCAACCGCCTTCAGGTGCAGCGTCGCCGGGTCGATTATCCTGCCGTTTTCGTCCCTTACCACCGCGACCCTGTCGTTGCAGCACATGCACGGGTCTATGTAGGCGACGACTATCGGTATGTCGGCCACCTCGGCACCGAGCAGGAGCGGCCCCCACGTGTTGATGTTGTTGTAGCTCGGGGCTATTACCTTCCAGACGACCGGTCCGTCGCGCTTGTTGCCGTACTTGAAGTAGTGGATGACCTCACCGCGCGGCGCCTCGTGCATGCCTATCGCTTCCCCTTCGCTCCTCCTTATCTTTGCCAGAAGCGCCACGTAGTTCGGAATGGCCATTATCTTGCCCTCTGGCATCCCCTCGAGGCAGAACTCGATTATGTCGAGGCTCTGCTCTATCTCGTATATCCTGACGAGGGTGATGTCGTAGGCATCGCCCCTGGCCTCGCCGACTATGTCCTGGGGAACCACCGCCCTGACTCCGATGTCTGCGTAGGCGTCGTAGGGGTTGTCCTGCCTGACGTCCATCCGCAGTCCGGCCGCCCTGGCAACGGGCCCGCATACGTTGAGCTTCTTCGCCATATCTCTGGAGAGCTGTGCCACTCCCCGCGTCCTGGCCTTGTAAACCGGGTCCGCCAGGAAAACGTCCTTCATCTCCTCCGTGAATATCCTGTAGTAGTTTATCATGTCCTTTATTGCCTTCGCCTGGCTTTCCGTTATGTCCCTCCTGACGCCGCCTATCATGAACACGGAGTAGTTTATCCTGTTCCCGGTCAGGAGCTCCAGGATGTCGAGGACCTTCTCCCTACCCTTCCACGTCCAGAACAGGAGGGAGTCGAAGCCCATCTCGTGCGCAACCACGCCGAGCCAGAGTATGTGGCTGTGAATCCTCTCCAGCTCGGCTATTATTGTCCTTATGTACTGGGCCCTCGGCGGGGCCTCTATTCCCAGGGCCTTTTCGCTTCCTATGACGAAGGCGTAGGGGTGCGATATCGAGCAGATTCCGCATATTCTCTCCGAGAGGTAGAGGGTCTGGATGGCGTTCCTCTTCATGCCCATGTACTCTATTCCCCTGTGGGCAAAGCCCCTCTTGACGTCCACCTCGACTATCCTCTCGCCCTCGACCTTGGCCTCGACCCTTATGGGCTCCTTCAGCGCCGGGTGAATCGGGCCGACTGGAACGTAGTACTGGGTTTTCGCCATCACTCACCCCTCCTTATCTCGTTCACGCTCTTGTGGGTGTGCTTCACCATGTCCTCCACGCCGTACTCGTCCTTCCTCCAGGGATACTTGCCCTCCGGCCAGTCGTCGGGCAGGAAGAGGTGCCGCTTGTTCTTCAGTCCCTCGAATTCAACGCCTAGCATTTCCCTAATCTCGCGCTCGTTGGTCTCAGCACCGGGCATCAGGTCGGTTATCGTCGGCAGGACTAGGCTATCCTTCGGAAGGTTGAAGCGCATGGTGACGCTGAGCTCCCCCCAGGGAATGGCCCAGAACAGGCCGAAGGAGTAGACCATCCTCAGGGAGTCGCCTCCGTCATCCTCTCCGGTTATGAAGTGCAGGTGCGGGTAGTCAAGCTCGAACATGACTTCGACGGCTCTCCTGAAGGCCTTCGGGTCTATCTCTATCCAGAGCTCCCTGTACGTCCTCTTCCTCCTGACGCCCATCGTGTACTCCCTGACCTCGTGGGAGAGCAAGGCCTCACCGAGCGCCTCCTGGAGCCTCTTGAGGACCTCTTCCACGCTCATTGGTTCCCTCATCCTTTCTTCCCCTCCAGCTCCTTTTCCAGCTTCTCTATCTTAAGCCAGGCCTTCACAACGCCGTCTATTATCGCCTCGGGCCTCGGGGGGCAGCCGGGAACGTAGACGTCCACGGGGATTATCTCGTCTATCGGGCCGGCTATGTTGTAGGAGTCGTAGAACACTCCCCCGCTGGTTCCGCAACAGCCTATGACAACGACCGCCTTCGGGTCGGGCATCTGCTCGTATATGCGCCTCAGCTTATCTGCGAAGTCCCTTGGAATGGCTCCGGTAACGAGGAGCACATCCGCGTGCCTTGGGCTTCCGACGAGTTTGATTCCAAAGCGCTCCACGTCGTAGCGCGGCGTCAACGCGGCTATGATCTCGATATCGCAGGCGTTACAGCTCCCTCCAGAGGCATGGAAAACCCAGAGGGAGCGTTTAAAGTTGGTCAGCTTCCCCATTCACACACCCCCCACGAGGACGAACAGGATCACGGCACCGAGCCCGAGGTACCAGAGGATGTAGTCCCTGACGTCTCCGGTGTGCATTCTCATGAGGGCGTTGTAGTAGCCCTTGAGCGCCTCGATGAAGCCCCAGTATATGTCCCCCGCCCTTACGCGGATTTCCTCCACGTCCTCAACCTCGTTGCCGCTCAGGAAGGGTTTCACCTGGTCGGTGTTCGGCTTGTAGCTCCTGTTTCCGCGGGAGTAGATTAGGTAGCCGATGAGCGCGAAGACGATGAGGAACGCCAGCCAGACTATCGGGTTCCAGAAGCCCGACGGCGAGTTCAGCGTAAGGCTCTCAATCCACGTCATAGTATACCACCCCACGTCTGGTAGCTGCCCAGCTTCAGCAGCGCGTCAACTGCCGGGTACACCAGCTTGTCCAGCACCACGTTCGGGAACAGACCGAAGAGCAGACACAGCGCCGCCAGGATGAGCATCGCCACCACCATGCTCCTTGGGACCTCCTTTACCTCCTCGTACTTCTTGACCGGCGGTCCGAGGAAGGCTGAAGCGAATACCTTGACGAACGAAGCCAGCGTCAGCACGCTGGTGACCATTGCGAATATCGCGAATATCGGGCTCAGCTGGTAGGACGTCTCGTAGATGAGGAATTTGCTCGCGAAGCCGTTGAAGGGCGGAATTCCCGATATTGCCGCGGCACCGACTATGAAGGCTATCGTGGTGTAGGGCATCTTCCTGGCTAAGCCGCCCATCTCGTTGAGATTCCTCGTTCCGGTCACGTAGAACAGCGCTCCCGCGGTCATGAGGAGGAGGCTCTTGTAGATGATGTGGTTGATTATGTGGAATATACCTCCGGCCATGGCGTCCCTTCCAAAGGCGGCGAGCTTTGCCGGGTCGTTGAGGACTGCCAGACCAACGCCGACTCCGAGGAGCATGTAGCCTGTCTGCGAAATCGCGTGGTAGCTCATGAGCCTCTTGACGTCCTTCTGGACGAGGGCCATCGTAACGCCGATGAACATTGTGAGCACTCCGAGGACGCACATTATCCAGCCGACGCTGCTCATTCCCGAGCTGACCTTTCCGAAGAGGCTGAAGCTCACCCTGAAGAGGGCGTAGAGGCTCGCGTAGGTCGCCACCAGCAGCGTGGGGTTGATTCCCGAGGGGACCTCGGTGTACGCGTCTGGAACCCAGTGGTGCGTCGGCACCGAACCGCACTTCATCGCGAAGGACGTGAAGAGTATTCCTAGGGCGATTACGTCAACGGTGTTGAACCCTATCTGGGTGCTCAGGTAGGCTATGTTGAGGTTTCCGTACTGGCCGTAGAGCAGGCCGATTGAGAACAGCACCATCAGCGAAGCGATTGCGCTGACTATGAGGTACTTGATTCCGGCCTCGCTTGCCTCACCGCGATAGTTCCTGAAGCCGACAAGCGCTGAACCGGCTATTCCGGCTATCTCAAGGAACACGAAGAGGTTGAACAGGTCTCCCGTCAGGACCATGCCGAGGATTCCGACCTCGAGGAGGAGAAGCAACGCGTAGTACTTCTCAAGGCCCGTCTCGTTCCTCACATGGCTGTAGGAGTACATCGCTCCGATGAAGCTCATGAGCGTTGCGGAGAGCGCCATGAAGGCCCCTATCGCGTCGACCTCGAATATTATCCTTATCGGAACCCTGTATCCGGAGGGCAGAACGAGGGTCGGCTTGTCCGCCCCGAAGACGTACACCATCATTCCCTGGGCGAGCACCTCCCTGACGAGGAGGAGCGCCATCCCCAGCGTCACGCCGGTGATTATCACCGCCCAGACTGCTGGAGCACTGCCCTTTTTCTTCAGCAGGGGAGCCACGAACGCCCCGAAGAGGGGCACGGCTATCATGAGTGCAGGCAGGTGCTCGATCATCCTTTCAGCCTCCTGACCTTTGTAACGTCAAGGGTTCCGTAGTGGTGGTAGATGTTGACGGCGAAGGCCAGCATCAGGGCCGAGACGGCGACACCTATGACGATGCTCGTCAGAGTGAGTGCCTGAGGCGTCGGCAGAACCATGTTGTTGACCGCATCCTTCGGTGCCATGGTGTATATCGGAGCGTAGGCGCCTTTAACGTAGCCAAGGGCTATTAGAAACAGGTTGACGGCTCCCTCAAGGATTTCAATGCCTATGACGACCTTGATGAGGTTCCTCTTGAATCCTATCGTGTAGAACCCCACCGCCAGCAGGAGCGCCACGACTATGAAGGGGAGGTTGACTAGAATCACGTTATTCATCCTTCCTCACCCCCAGGAGGAGGTAGAACACCAGGATTATGCTGGTTAATCCGGCCAAAACCTTCGTTCCGACGAATATGTTCATGTACGGCAGCGTTCCGCCCGTGTTTAGGTAGCCGGGGTTTATCCCTAGAGGGGTCGGGTCTCCGAAGAGCGGGAACCTGCTGTTGGCTATGACGTTCCTGAAGAACGTGTACCCCATGAAGCCGAGGGTGGCCACTCCCAGAAAGCCGAGGGCGCCGATGCTCTCGAAGGCGCTCAAGGGCACCTTCTTGAACCGCTCCCTTATCACCCTGTCCTCGCACGCGACTATGAGGAGTGCCAGGCCGCTGGCGAAGACGGCTCCTCCCTGGAAGCCGCCTCCCGGCGTAAGGTGACCGTGGAGGATGATGTAGGCTCCGAACGTCAGTATGAGCGCCGTCAGGTACCTGGTGGTTGTCTTGATGATTAGCGTCGTCATGCTTTCACCTCCCTCCTTCTGAGGGCCATCAGCACGCCCGCAACAGCGGTGAACAGTACCGTGGCCTCTCCGAGGGTATCGAAACCCCTGTAGTCGAAGACTATGCTGGTGACGACGTTGTTTGACGATGCCTCCCCCTGTGCATGCTCGATAAAGTAGGAGTCCATCTCCGTGTGGACTGGCTCACCGAAGGGCCTGAGGCTCGCCGCGGCCACGAGGAGGAACAGCGTGAAGCCTATGAACGCGAAGAGGCCGAGGGCTCTCCTCATTCTATCACCTCCTCGTCGGTGGTTTTCTTGATCGCCAGCAGGTACATGGCGGTCGTGAGGCACGCTCCAACTCCCGCCTCCGCTATCGCGACGTCGGGTGCCTGCAGTATGTAGAACTCCAGCGAGAGTATCAGGCTGAACACCGCCATCGCGATGACGGCTGAGACCAGGTTCTTGAACCTCACCGCCGCTATGGCTGCTATCAGAAGCCCCAGCCCCACCATGGCCTGAAGCACCCAGAAGAGCTCCTCGAAGTTCATAGGCGACCCTCCAGCTCGTCTATAACCGCCCCGTGGGGCCGTATGCCCGACTTCCTCGCGGCCCTCCCGATGGCGTGGGCTCCAACGGGGTTGGTGAGCACCAGGAATATGACCACCAGGGCCGAGTGTATCCCTATGGTTATCCAGGATGGGTCCCTCTCCACCCAGAAGTAGCTGTATATCGAGTACGTGACGGCGGCCAGGACTATGAATATCGTGCCGAAGGTCGTGCACTTGGTTGCCGCGTGTATCCTTGTGTAGACGTCGGGGAAGCGGAGGATGCCAACGCTGGCCAGAAGGTTGAAGAACACGCCGATGGCCAGGAATGCCGCTATCAGCCACTCTATCATGCCGCCTCTCCCTCCTCGCATTCGCATGCAATTCCCACCCTCTTCTTGACCAGGTAGCGGGCTATGTAGAGGGTCGCGATGTAGCTCAGAACCGCGTAAACCAGCGCGACGTCTATGAAAACCGCCTGTCTGGTTACCACGCCGTAGATGACCATGGCACCGGCAGTTGTCGTCGTCATGGAATCAAGGGCCACCGCCCTGTCCGGAATCGTTGGCCCCGCAAGAAGCCTTATGAGCGTCAGCATGGCCGAGAACAGCAGCAGTATCAGCGCCCACATGAATGCCCCATCGACCGTCATTCTCCAATCCTCCTTGCCCATTTTGGAAGGTACCCGCACAGCTCCTCCGGGGTGGGCTTCTCCTTTCCGGGCGGCACGTTTATCCAGTGAACGTAGAAGTTGCCTTCTTCGTCTATCTCCAGCGTGAAGGTTCCAGGGGTCAGTGTTATCGAGTTGGCCAGGAGAGTCCTGCTCTCATCCCTGGTCAGGTCCGGGGATATCTTGACTATCCCCGGTCTTATCTTGCCGGTTATGACGCGGTAGGCGACGTCAATGTTCGCCTTGGCCATGGCGAAGAAGAACGGCCCTATGGCGTAGATTATTAGGAGTAACCATCTCCTTGGGCTGAAGAAGTAGCCCACCTTTTCGTCCATGACGTCCTTTGTGGCGTAGCCGATGATGGCCGCTATTACTATCCCTGCAACCAGCTCCCCGGGGCTCCAGGCGATGACATTGCCGGAACCCGCTGTGAGGAGCAGATAGACGATAAGGGACCACAGGAACGGTGCGGCAAACCCCATTTTCCCACCTCAACTTTAGGTTTTAAACCCTATTCGGGCCTATTTTCCCGAAATCTCAATTATGAATTGGCTAAATTTTTATAAATGGGTTTCTAAAACAAATGGTTAACAACCAGAAATTTGACAAATATAAATTGGACGACCCTTGACGTACGTCCATAAAACTGTACGTTGTAGTAGGTTAGAGGGGATGGACGTTCAGAAAAGTCCATTATGGGACTGGAATCGTCGGTGGGAAAAACAAGGAAAGAAAGGGGCTACTTCTTCTGGGACTCGGCCCCTTTCTTTGCCGCCTCCTTGGCCTTCTTCTGCTCCTCCAGCTTCTTTTTGAGCGCCTCTATCTCATCCTCCTTGAACCAGCGGAGGTTGTCGTTGTACTTGTCGTCCGTGGCCAAGAGGAACTCATCGCTCATCTCCAGGGCCTTGACAGGGCAGACGTCCACGCACTGCTGGCAGAAGACGCACCTTCCGAGCCAGAAGGTGACCTTCCTGACTTCTGGAACGTACTCTATAACCCCGGCCGGGCAGACCATGACGCAGAGCCTGCAGCCGACGCACTTGTCGGGATAGTAGATGAGCTTGCCCCTGAAGCCCTCTGGAGTCGGAACCGGATCGCTCGCGGGGAACGGATTGGTTGCCGGCTTCTTGAACAGGTTGCTCAGCACGGCTGAGAGCGTCGGTGGGACCCTCATGCCACCACCCCCAGGGTGTCTATTGCCAGCAACAGCGCCCCGACTATCGCGGCCGGAAGCATCCTGGTCCAGAACAGGCTCACCGCCTGGTTTATCCTGAGCCTTCCTGTCACCGCCCTGAAAAGGCTCATGCTCACGAAGAGCACGGCGAAGACCTTGAGGGTGTGGAATAGCAGGTCTATGACCACTGCCGGAAGCCCCGTGAGCCCGATGTAGCCGGATATGCCCCACGGGAAGAATATCGCCACGACGAGGCTCGCGCTCACGAAGGCCTTTATCGCGTTGGCCAGCTCGAAGAGGGCCAGGTGCCTTCCGCTGTACTCGGCCATCGTTCCCTCGGCGAGCTCGGTCTCGGCCTCGGGGATGTCGAAGTAGCCGACTTCAATCTCGCTGGCGAGCCAGGCGAGGAAGACGAGCAGGAGCACCACGGCCCCTATTATGCTCATCGGCGTCCCGAGCTCCCAGACGTTGTGCTCGTAGAAGGTGCCCATGCTGAACGGCTTTGTAACGCCGAGATCGCTGAGGCGCCAGAGTATTGTGAAGAGGGCCAGCATCATCGGCCCCTCCCTGGAGACGAGGATTATCATCTCCCTCTGGGCGCCTATCTGGGCGTAGGGGGAGCCCGAGCTAACGGCACCAACGACCCTGAGGAAGCCGATTAGGGTCAGCAGGTAGATGAAGAGTATCACGTCTCCCTTGGTTCCGAAGATGGGTTCAAATCCGAGCGGGGTGTAGGCGAGCAGGGCGATGGAGGTGGCGAGAGCCAGCACGGGGGCCAGCTCGAAGAACCTGTTGGCGTCCCTCGGGATTATGGACTCCTTGCCCACCAGCTTCAGGAAGTCGTAGAACGGCTGGAGCAGTGGGGGGCCCATCCTGCGCTGCATCCTTGCAACCAGTTTCCTGTCTATGCCTCCCCAGAGCAGTGAGGCGAAGGATACGTAAGCGTAAATCCCCAGGAATCCGAGCGTTGCGTAGAGGACGTTCATAGGACACCACCCCTCGGGCAGCCTACTCCAACAACTTCGGGCTTCGCCCTAACGTTCGGGTTCAGCTCCCTGGTTTTCTCTATCGAGAGCCTGAGGAGGTCCCTTTCGGTGAGGACCTTCTTCCTTCCTGTGTTAGCATCCACCACCGCGACCCTGTCCGTACAGCTCAGGCAGGGGTCTATCGAGGCTATCGCAACCGGAACGTCCGCCACCTGCTCACCGACCAACGCTCTAGCTATCGCGAACAGGTTCGGGAACGTGGGCTCGCGCATCTTCCACTTCGCCGGAACGTCCTTGCCCTTCTGGGCCATGACGTAGTGGATGAGTTCACCGCGCGGGGCCTCGTACCTGCCTATTCCCTCCCCCTCGGCTTTCTTGAGCTGGAACAGGAGGGTGTTGTCCTTTGGAACTGCCTTTATCTTGCCCTCTGGCATCTGGTCTATGGCCCTCTCTATGAGCTCCATGCTCTGCCAGAGCTCCCCAACGCGGACCACCATCCTGTCGAAAACGTCCCCCTTGACAACTCCGGTGAACTCCTTGGGCGTTATCGGCTTCACGCCGAGGTCAGGGTAGACGCTCAGCCTCTCGTTGTAGCGGACGTCCTTCTTCACGCCGCTTCCCCTGGCGGTCGGTCCCTGGGCGCTGTACTCGATGGCTATCCTCTTGGGAATGACGCCAGCGTCCCTCAGCCTGGCCTCGACCGTCGGATCGTAGAGGAATATCTCCTCTATCTTGGGCATGACCTCGTTCCTGTAGTTCTCTATCATGTCGAGTATTGCCCTGATGTGCTTCTCCTCCAGGTCCCTCCTCACGCCGCCGATGGTGTTGATGGAGTAGTTGACCCTGTTGCCGCCGATGGCCTCCAGGATGTCCATGACGCGCTCGCGGGCGAGCCAGCTGAGGTGGAGGGTGGTGTCGTAGCCTATGGTGTGCCCAACGACTCCGAGGTTGAGCAGGTGGGAGTGGATCCTCTCGAGCTCGCCGATTATCACGCGGATGTATTCGGCCCTCTCGGGCACCTCTATGCCGGCCATCTCCTCAACGGCTCTGGAATAGGTGTGGTTGTGGGAGAAGGAGCAGATTCCGCATATCCTCTCGGCGAGGTAGAGTATCTGGATGTAGTTCCTCCTCATGGCTATCCATTCCAGGCCCCTGAGGTTGTAGCCGAGCTTGACGTCGACGTTGATTATCCTCTCTCCGTCGAGCGTGATGATAAACTTCTCGGGCTCCTCCAGTGCGGGGTGAATGGGTCCGATGGGTATCTTAACCCAGTACTCAAGCTTTCCGTTCATTTTGAGCCCTCCTTAGAGCCCTTTGCTCCGCAAAGCGCTCGCGGAAAGTTATTATTTATCCAACTCGCTTTTCCTCCAATCGGTGCCTCTTTACTGCCTCCTCTGCTTCTGTTCACCCGTGAAATGCGCCCTCCGGGCGCAGGGTGAGTGTGAACCTGTTGAACTGGCCTCATTTCTTCGCACCCCCTATCTTGTACGGGTGGCCGGCGTTCTTCACCATCTCCGGCTTGATTCCGGTCTCGTCGAGCCTCAGCGGGTAGATTCCCTCCGGGAAGTCGTCGGGCAGGAAGAGCCTCCTTGGGTCGGGAATTCCCTCGAATATGAATCCAAGGAACTCCTGGTTTTCCCTCTCGTAGGGCAGCGCGCTCGGGAAGACGTCCGTGACCGTGGGCAGCCTGGGGTCGTCCTTGGGAACGCTCGTGCCTATGACGAGCGACAGGCTCTCACCCTCCTCCCAGAAGAGCTCCATGTGGTACTTGGCGAGCAGTCTGTCGCCGGCGTCCATTCCGATGATGATGGAGAACTGGGCCTTTGGGTCGAGCTCCCTGATGAACTTCATCGCCTCGTGGAACTTCTCCCGGTCTATCTCGACCCAGACGCGCCTCTTTGGGTGGGGCTGCTTGTTCTCGCTCACCCTTACCTCCGCCTCGGGGAACCTCTCGCCAAAGGCTTTAACGAACTCGTCAACGTTCATTCTCCGCTCCCCTCCTTACCTTCAATTCTCTCTATCAGCTTCTGCAGACCGAGCACGACTCCGTAGAGTATCGCCTCGGGCCTCGGCGGGCAGCCTGGCACAAAGACGTCCACCGGTATGTGCCTGTCCAGCGGCGCGTTGGTGAAGGGGCTCTCGAAGAACACGCTTCCGCCGGTTGGGCAGGCTCCGACGGCTATGACTACCTTCGGGTCCGGAGTCTGCTCGTAGACCAGCTTGACCCTCTCAAGGCTCTGGTCGGTCACTGGCCCGGTTACGAGCAGTATGTCGGCGTGCCTCGGCGTTCCGACGAGCTTCACACCGAAGCGCTCGGCGTCGTACCTCGGCGTCAGTGCAGCTATTATCTCGATGTCGCAGCCGTTGCAGCTGCCGCTGTTCACGTGGAACACCCAGGGTGATCTTCCGATATACCTGCAGAGCTTTGATATCTCCCTCTCAAGCCTCTCGCGCTCCGAGGAGTTTGAGCTGACATTGGTCTCTGCCCTCCTAACCTTAATCGCCATTCATCTCACCCCCACACTATCAGCGCTCCCACAATTATCGCGGTCGTGACGAGCAGGTAGCTGATGTAGTCGCTCAGCAGTCCGGTGTGCTCCCTGCGGAAGACCAGGAACATCCTGTGGATTCCCCTTATGAGGCCCCACATGACGTGTCTTCCGGTGACGTAGCCCTGGAAGTGCTCGAACTGCGGAATAATCTCGTCCTGGTCCTCACCGCTGAGGAATATCTTCGTTCCATCGCCGGTTCTCCTCGTCCCCGTGCTGGAGCGCTCGGCCCACTTGTAGAGGGCGTACGAGATGAGCAGGCCTATGGCAAAGACGTAAACGAAGTAGAGTGCATCCCAGTAGCCAAACATTTCACGCACCCCCCAGCACCGCCGAAACGTAAGCCCCTATGTTCTCCAGAGTCTTTGCCGCCGGAAGCATGACCTTGTCGCTGATGGCCCACGGGAAGAGTCCCATGACGATTATTGCCACCACCAGTATGAGCATCGGCACGAGCATGGCCTTTCCTGGCTCTTCGGCATTCATGACCCTCTCGCTCGGCCTTCCGAAGAACGTGAAGAGCACCCTGATGTATGCTGCCGTACAGAAGGCCGTGCCTATGACGGCTATTGCCGCGAGGAACGGGTTGAAGAGCGCCGAGCTCTCGTAGATGAGCCACTTGCTTGCGAAGCCGTTGAGCGGCGGAAGGCCGATTATCGCGGCCGCACCGACCAGGAAGGCGAAGCTCGTGACCGGCATCTTCCTGGCTATTCCGCTCAGCTCGTTGAGGTTCTTGGTTCCGAGCTGGTGTATGACCGCTCCAGCAACCAGGAACAGGAGGGCCTTCATTATCGCGTGGTTCACGGTGTGGTATATCGCACCCGCCAGAGCGACCTGGCCGACGTCGCTTCCATACGCGGCAAGGCCAATTCCGATTCCCAGCAGGATATAGCCGATCTGTCCCACCGACGAGAAGGCGAAGAGCCTCTTCATGTCGGTCTGTATCACCGCCATCGCGTTTCCGACTATGAGGGTCACGCAGGCGAAGAATATGATTATCCAGCCGACCGTTCTGGTGCTGATTCCGGCGCTGAAGACGCTGAAGGCGAGCCTCGCCAGGGCGTAGGTACCGCCTATCTTGATGACCAGGCCGGAGTGCATGGCGCTGATCGAGCTCGGAGCCGCTGGATGAGCATCCGCGAGCCACATGTGCACCGGAACGGCACCGCTCTTGAAGAGAAGCCCTCCCGCGAGGAGGCCGAGGGCCACCTTGGCGGTGAAGGTCGGGTTCTCGGCTATCATCTTGGCCAGGTAGGCCATAGTCAGCGTTCCGTACTGGCCGTAGAGGAGCACTATGCCGAGGAGGATGAACGAGCTGGCCAGCGAGCCGACGAACATGTACTTTATGCCCGCCTCGATGCCCTCCCAGGTGTCGTTTCTAAACGCCACCAGCGCGTAGCTCGCTATGCTCATTATCTCCAGGAAGACGTAGAAGTTGAACAGGTCGCCGGTTATGGCTATGCCGAGCATTCCAACTTCGAGGACGAGGACCAGGGCGTAGTACTTCTCAAGCCCGGTGTCGTGCCTCATGTACTCACTGGAGTAGAGCACGGCCACGAAGGCTATGAAGGTCACCATCAGGGCGAAGAGTGCGCCCAGCAGGTCCACCTCCCAGACTATCCTTATCGGGAACGGAACTCCGTTTCCGAGGGGGCTCTTCGCGCCGAGGGTGTAGACGAGTATCTCGCCGCTCTTCCAGACCTCTCTGAACAGTCCGGCCGCGACGCCGAGGGTGATGCCGGTTATGAGTATCGCCCAAAGCTCCCTGGCCTTCCTTCCCGCGAGGCCCACTATGGGCAGTGCGAACGCTCCGAGGAGCGGGACTATGATGAGGTACGGGATCAGCCCGTTCATCCTCTCAACCTCCTGAGCTTGTTAACGTCGAGGCTTCCGTAGTGCCTGTAGGCGTTTATCGTGAGGGCCATCGCCAGCGAGAGAACGCAGACCCCGATGACTATGCTGGTGAGCGTGAGCGCCTGCGGAATCGGGGCGACCATGGCGCTCTTTACGGTCTCGTAGCCCGTGTAGATTGGCGCCGTCGGTATCTGGCCCGCCTCTATGCGGTATCCGAAGCTTATGAGGAGCAGGTGGATGCCTGCATCTATGATGTTGAGGGCCAGTATGAGCTTGATGAGGTTCCTCTTGTAGAGGAGGGCGTAGATTCCCATGGCTATTAGCAGGAACGCCGTGATGAACTGGAACGGTATCATTCGTTCCACCTCCTGAATGCCGCTATGGCAACCATCGCGCTGACCAGTCCCGCGAAGACCTTAAGTCCCACGGCGATGTTCATTACCGGCAGATAACCGGCAGAGAGCAGCGTTCCCGGCTGGCCGTTGAAGACCGGCCCACTGTGCCACAGCGTGTTGTAGAAGAACGCAACTCCCAGGCCGAGCATCGCCGCTCCGAGGAATACCAGGCCACCCAGACCTTCGAGGGCAGAGTAGAGGTGGTGGTTGTAGCGCCTCTTCATCTCGCCCAGCCCGAAGGCTATGAGGAACAGTATCCCGGCTCCCGCTATGGTCGCTCCACCCTGGAAGCCGCCTCCCGGCGTAAGGTGACCGTGTGAGACCACGTAGGCACCGAAGATTCCTATGAGCGGAATGGTTGCCCTCGCGGTGGTCTTAACGATCAGTCCCATGTCACTCTTCATCCTCATCCCTCCTCCAGGGCCTTAGCAGGGCCACCGCTCCGGCTATGGCGGTGAAAAGAACGGTCGCCTCTCCGAGGGTATCGTAGCCCCTGTAATCAAACACTATGTCGGTGACTATGTTGGTTCCCCCGACCTCCTCAACACCGTGCTCGATGTAGTACTGGTCGGTGTAGCGGTAGGCCTTCCAGTCCTCACCGCCGAGGCCGAACTTTATTCCGGTTGAAGGGCTCGCAACGACGAGCAGCACTCCGAGGAGGAACAACAGTGCGAGAGCTCCGAAAGTCCTCTTCATGGTCCCTCACGCTCCCATCTCTCCGTTTTGGCGATTCCATACACAACCACGGCCGTAACGACGCCGGCTCCGACCGCGGCCTCGGCTATCGCAACGTCCGGCGCGTGGAGCATGTAGAACTCAAGGCTGAGGAGCAGGCTCATGGCCGCCGAAGCGATGGCCGCGCTGAGCAGGTCGCGCATGGTTATCGTGATGTAGGCCGCTACCAGCACGCCGAGGAGTATCCCGAACTGTATGACCATGTCCATCGAAAGGGCGTTCATTCGGCACCACCCCTGAGCTTGTCCTCGTACGCGTCAATGACGGCTTTGGCCGGCTTGTAGCCGCTCAGATGGGCCGCCTTGGCTATCGCGTGCGCTCCGGTCGGGTTTGTGAGGAGCAGGGCGATTAGGGCAACGAGGCTGTGAAGCGCCATCTGGAGGTACTTGGGGTCGCCGGTGAGGTGGAGCTGGTAGGCGGCGTGAACTACCACCGCCAGAACCGCGAATATCGTCCCGAAGGTGGTGCACTTGGTCGCCCCGTGGAGTCTGGTGTAGACGTCCGGGAACCTGTGGAGCGAGAAACTGCCCAGTAGGTTGAAGACTATGTTTATCGTGAGAAATGCGTAGATGACGTAGGTGACCGCACTCATTCCAATCCCCCCTGGAGGTATTTGGCTATGGCCAGGGTTCCCACGTAGCTCAGAAGGGCGTAAACGATGGCGATATCGATGTATATCGTCCTGTCGTAGGCCGCTCCGAGGAGAACCATTCCGGCAACGATGAGCGTGTTGAGGGTGTCGACTCCGACCACTCTGTCAGGCACGCTCGGTCCGAAGAACACCCTGAGCAGAGCCAGGAATGCTCCGATCATGACTATGACCGCGGCATAGAAGAACTCCGGTGCTATCATCTTCCCAGCCTCCTCGCCCATTTTTCAAACGAACCCGCTATGACCTCGGAATTCGCTGGCTCCTTCTCGGTCACGTTTATCCAGTGGACGTAGAGGGCCTTCTCCTCCGGGCAGGCGTCCACGGTGAGCGTTCCGGGGGTGAGGGTTATTGAGTTGCTGAGGATTGTGTACTGAGCGTCGTTTTCGAGCTCAACCGGAACGCGAACGATTCCGGGCTTTATCCTGCCGGTTATGACGCGGTAGGCAACGTCGAGGTTGGCCTTGACCATGCCCCAGAAGAGCGGGCCGATGGAGTAAACCACAAAGCCGGCCCACTTCGCCGGGTTGAGGAACCTCGCGGCCTTCTCACCTATGATGTCCTTCGTCGTGAATGCGATTATCCCCGAGAACACCACTCCCGCGACGAGCTCTTCGGGGCTCCACAGCATGCCCTTGCTGCCCGCTGTCAGCACAAGCCAGAGCACGAATGACCAAATGAATACAGGAATGAAACCCATTGTGCGTCCCCCCACTTTTGGTTTACAACCTTATCTAGGCTTCATTTTCCCGGATTTCCGCTTAACATAGAAAAAATTCTCTTAAAAGGGTTTTTTGAAGCTTAGAATTGAAAACAAAGGTATCTAACCCTTTGTTATTAACCAAAGGTTAATTATCTGCCTGCTGACATCGGCGCCGAAACCCTCCACGGTTAAGGGTTGGAAGCGCGGGATTTCTGAAAAATAATGCATCAGTGTCCTCATGTGGCTCGAAACAGCATTTTGGTGACTTTAAGGGCCCAAAATCTACCCAAAGCTTTATATACCCTTGACGATGAGTTCTCAATGGGACTCTTCTCGGAGTCTTTCGAGGGAGCCCTGAAAGTTGAAAGAGTTGGTGTTAGATATGTATGGAGATGGATTTGGCGGTGGCTACGAAGCCCCTGTTAAGGTTGGAGAAAGGTATAGAGTTAGGATTGAGAGCCTTGGAAAGGGTGGCGATGGTATCGCCAAGATAAAGGGCTTCGTTATCTTCGTCCCGAACACCCAGGTCGGCGACGAGGTTGAGATCGTCATTAACTCGGTCAAGAGGAAGTTCGCCTTTGGCGAAGTCATCTGATTTCCTTTCCCTCTTATTCTTACCCGCTCTTTTGCGAGACGTTTTTAATGCATTGACCAAGATTTTCCTGGTGGTTCCATGGACGAGGAGTCCGCGATTATCGTGGCTATAGTTGTGTTCCTGGTTCTTCTCTCGCCGATACTGCTCTACTGGACTGTGGCTTTTCTCGACACCTCTGGCATCGACCGCCACCTGCCGGGCACGCTCTTCATAGCGGTTTCGGCCCTCGTCCCGGTTCTCATAGTCTCCCTCCTTTCCTTTCTGGTCATGAGGCACTACAACAAGCCCCCCGGCTGGATACGGAAGAAACTGGCCTTCTTGGCCGTTTTCCTCTTCGCCGCTCTCTTCATGCTCCTGAGTATGCTGGGTGTGGTTTAATCCTCATTTTTGAACCGCACCCTTTTTAAACCCCTTCCCAGAGCGCCCACCGATGGTTAGGGTTCACGTCGAGACTTACGGTTGCACGAGGAACAGGGCCGATGCAGAGATGATGGAGGCTCTTCTGGTTAGCGCGGGCTATGAGCTGGTGGAAACCCCGGAAAATGCCGACTACGTCATCGTGAACACCTGCGCCGTAAAGGACCCCACCGAGAAGCACATGCGCGAGAGGATAAAGGAGCTCCTCGATTCCGGGAAAAAGGTCATCGCCACCGGCTGTCTCGTCCACGTGAATCCTGGGGCCATAGATCCACGCGTCTCGGGAATACTCGGCGTTAAGAGCATAGATATGATAGCCGAGGCGGTGGGCGTAGCGGAGCGCGGCGGAAAGCTGGTGAGCGTCGAGGGCTGGCGTGAGAGGAACATAGATAAGCTCGAGCTCCCCCGCCTCTGGAAGGGCGGCGTTGCCTTCGTCGTCCCGATAAGTGAGGGCTGTCTCAACGCCTGCACCTACTGTGCAACCCGCTTCGCCCGCGGGGTTCTCAAGAGCTACAAACCTGAGCTCGTCGTTAAGTGGGTTAAGGAGGCCCTCGCCAGGGGATACAAGGAGATACAGCTGTCGAGTGAGGACACCGGATGCTATGGCTTCGACATCGGGACGAACCTGGCGGAGCTACTCGACGAGATAACGGCCATCGAGGGCGACTTCAGGGTCAGGGTTGGAATGATGAACCCGAACCACGTTCTCAAGTTCCTCGACGAGCTCGTTGATGCCTACACCGATGAGAAGGTCTACAAGTTCCTCCACCTGCCCGTCCAGAGCGGGGATAATGAGGTTCTCAAGAGAATGGGCAGAACGTACACTGTGGAAGAGTTTGAGGAGATAGTTCGAACTTTTCGTAAGAAGGTTTGTGATTTGAACCTCAACACGGACATAATAGTTGGTTTCCCTGGTGAGACGGACGAGGCCTTCAGGAACACCGTTGAGCTGGTGGAGCGCGTTAGGCCCGACAAAATCAACGTTTCGCGCTACTCGCCGAGGCCAGGGGCGATAGCGGCAAAATGGAAGCAGTTGCCGGGCTGGAAGGTCAAGGAGCGCTCGAGGGAGCTTCACAGGCTCCGGCTGGCCATCGCCTACGAGATAAACCGCGCCTACGTTGGGAGAACCGTTGAGGTTCTCGTCCACGGCGAGGGGAAGAAGGGTGGAATAGAGGGCAGAACGTTCAACTACAAGGATATAATCCTCGATTCCGGCGAGCCCGGCGAATTCCTGCAGGTTCGGGTCGAGTGGGCCGGTTCAACGTATCTTAAGGGCATACCCCTCCGCTGAGGTATCTCCCTTGAGGAGTATTCAATGCTTGTTGAGGGATATCTAACGGGTTTTAGGTTTCATTGTAGAACTTACAATATCAAAGGGTGAACCAATCCGGTTGGATTTAGAAAACTATTTATACTATCGTTTAATCATACCTTATAGCTCTCTAGCCTAGGGGGTGAATCAGAATGAGAAGGAGTAATAAGAAGAGGTTAATTCCGCTGGCACTCGCCCTTGTGCTGGCGATGGTTGGAGCTGCACTGGCTGTTCCGGCAATTACTGTGAACGTTCAGCAGGTTGGTGGTGGTTCCAATACGGATGCTAAGATAGACACTACTACTGCCGCCATCAACTGGGATATCTCAGGGACCACTATAACTGGCGCTACGATAACCCTTGATCAGGGGCCTGGTGTGGATGGCACTTGGGATCTCTACATAACCCTCGACGATGATAATGTTATTCATGTTAATGGCAACATTGGGGCCTCTGATACTACAATTACGGTGTCTTCAGGCATTAACATAGACCTTACTCAAAACTACATCAAGAGTGTGTCCCTTGTTATTGCTGGCAATCAGGTCAATACATGATTGGCACTTGGCATAGGTTGGATGAACGCTACACGCCCGACCTCCTTTCATTTTCCACGTTTTCTGACCCTTATGAGTGCTAAACATGCCACGCCACCACATCGACGCCAAACTTCCACTGGTGGCCCTTCTCATGACTGCCTTACTTCTCACTCCGTCCCTTGCAGTCCCTTCGATATGGGTTAGCGTCCAGTCCATCGGGGCTTCCCAATGCGAGAAGTTCTGGATAGATGTGAACGTCACCAACCTCGAGAATCGTGAGCTGGTCAACTACACCTTCAACATCACGATGCCCTCTGAGGGAATAGTCGCCTACTCCAGGCTGAAGCTAAGCAACGTCTACGTCGTCGATGAAAACGGGAAGCCCCTCTACTACTGGGTGATGCGGAAGTCCTCCAGCGTCTTCACGGTCTTCTTCAAGGTCCCCCACATAGCCCCCAACGGCCGGGCCACCGTGCGGATCTATTACGGCTCGGACAACCCTTATAGGAGGTACAGGAAACCGGCCGAGCTCTTCGTCTACTGGGAGTCCTTCAACAGCCTCAAGAACTACCCCCACGTCGATAGTGGCATCTTCTCCAGCTCGGGGGCCTTTGGGAGCGGGGAGCGTTACATCAAGAAGGGAAAGCTGGTCGTGAACTCGACCATCTCGACCGACTGGTGGTCTGGAAGCACGGCAAAGGAGGCCGAGCTGGTGAGGCTCAAGGTCGATGACTCCTACGCCGTAGTCTTCAAGTTCAAAAGGGGCTCCGGTAAGCAGGGGGTCGTCAGTTACCCCTTCTACATGTTCATTCATGCCGATGTTGGCAACGGGGACAGATACGACTACATAGCGATTAAGGAGAACTCCAACTCCAAGTTCCGCTTCGAGTTCGGCAACGACCGGAGCGGAAGCGACGAGACCAACAAGTACGCCGGGAAGCAGTACTACCTCGGCGAGATACTGGTTACCCCTCGGAACAGCACCGGCAGGATCGAGAAGTTCTCGAGCGGGGCTTTGGTGGCTTCCTACACCTTTGAAACCAGCAACCGCTTCAGGAACAGGGAGATTTCCATCGGCTTCGGCCAGGCGAACGCTGATTGGTGGAGCACCGTCAACCTTTTAGCCTACATCGACTGGGTTTGTGTTGTGCGGTATTCAAGGTACACCGCTGAAATCGCTGGGATGGGTGCCGAGTGCGGCTTTAATTAGGTGGTGCTGAATGGGAAAGCGTCGCATTGACGTTCTTTCGGTTGTCTCGTATCTCCTCTTCGCTTTCGTGGCCTTAGTGATCGTTCTCCACTTCGTCTTCGGCTTCCAGTACGTCGTTATACTCACCGACTCAATGGAGCCCAATATCAACCCCAATGACCTCGTCATCACGATGCCGGTTTCTCCTGGTGAGCTTCACGTGGGGGATGTTATCCTCTACCGCGTGGACATAGGCAACACGACCTACAGGATAACCCACCGCATCGTTGGCATGAATGCCGATCCGGAAATGCGGATGTACTATATCACCAAGGGGGACAACAGGAACTACACAGACCCCTGGCGGGTCTATTACTCCCAAGTGGTTGGCAGGGTTGTTCTGGTGATTCCAAGAGTCGGTGTGGTCTGGTACTACACCCCGCTGATAGTTTTCGGGATTTTCCTGTTCATAATCGCCTCTCTCGCATACGACCTGGCGTGGCTCCTGCTCGAGGAGGAACCCCCACGTTCAAAATCCAGAAAAGCCGATATCCTCGTTCTAAGAAGGAAGAAGATAAAGGCCTACCACTACCGGCGCCATTAGGCCCACTCGTCCTCTGGAATTGCCTCCTTCTTGGCCGGGATTATGCAGAGGAACTCCAGCGTTTCTCCGGTCGCCCTGTATCCATGGGGCTCGTTGGGCGGGACGTAGAGGAAGTCGCCCTCCCTGACGTGGAACTCCTCCTTTCCGTTCGTTATGATGCCCTCTCCCCTCACGATAAATATCTCGTGCTCCCAGTCGTGGTCGTGGAGCGGTATCTCCGCGCCCTTCCTGAGGACGAAGTAGCGCATCGCATAGTTCTTTGCTCCGAGCTTTGGAGAAACGAGCCACCTTATCGTCACTCCCTCAAAACCGGTGTCCTTCTCGGGGACCTCGGTGTAGTGTCCGACGAACATGGTATCACCGAAATACTTTCGGCCTGGGGCTATTTAAATCTGCCGAGTTCGTGATGCCAATCAAAAGTGCTTTAAGCTCCCGTTCCAATTTTTCGGAAGGTGAACGCAATGAAGAGGGCCGTTTTTGGAATTCTCCTGGTTTTCATCGTGCTGGCGTCGGGATGCATAAGCCAGAGTACTCCAACGGGGACTTCCACTACAGCTACCTCTCCCGCCGGCGGGATAGACTTCGGGGCCTACGGAAAGGGCGAGGTTCTTGCGGGCTGGTCCGAGCTTGCGGACGTTTCCAGGGTCTACGTCAGCGAGGGCTACGAGGATCTCGCGAAGCACTACTTCCCGAACGCGCAGATACTTCCCGCGAGCCAGTACGATGGGGGTATTGCAATACTGTCCCCCGCCGATGCAAGAGAGCTCCTCAGAGGAAAGCCGATACTTATAACGGTTAACGACTACTTTGGCTACATAGTCTACAAGTTCGGCGTCAAGTTCGTTGGAAAAGACAAGGGTGTCTTCGCCGCCTTCAACGAGGATGGAAAGGCGTACTTCGTCTTCACGGGCACCAGCAAGGCCGGCGCTGGCGCGGCCCTTGAGTACGCCATGAACCTAAAGAGCGGGGCACCCCTTAGAACGGATGACGTCCTGAGGAGCGGCGAGTTCGAGGGGATTCTTCTCAAGGTCATAGGGGACAACAACTGGAACGGAATTCCGGACGACGGCGAGAGCTGGTACCTCGATTCCTTCAAGACGGTGGAGCCGTTCATCTACTACTGGCGCATCGTTGATGGCGAGAACGTCACAGTAAAGGGCGGCTTCATAAGGCTCGTCAACGGCTCCACGGTTTACATTCACGCCCTGGGCTTCAACGTCAGCGTGGAGGTTAAGGACGGAACCGGGGCTACGCTCACATACGTCATCGAGAACACCAATCCCTCTGTGCTGAACCTGCCCGAGGGGGCCGAGACGGGCGATACCTGGGTCAAGTTCACCGCCTCTGATTCCTCCTTCAGCGTAACTCCAAAGGACGTCGGCAACTACACGGTGATAGCCTTTGGAGACCACAGGCCCGACGGGGGAAAGGAGCTTCCGCCGGTGTTCCTCAAGATACGGGACAGGATAAACGACGAAGGTGACGCCCTTTTCATCCTCGACGGCGGTGACCTCGTTTACTCCGGCAAGGTGGACGAGTGGGGCGAGCTCCTCAAGGAGTGGAAGTGGAACAAGCCGATATTCGTGGCTCCGGGCAACCACGAGTACAGGGGCGAGGGGATAAACGTCTACCACCGGTTCTTCGGTCCGGACGACTACTCCTTTGCCCTGGGCGGTTATTACTACATCATCATCAACAACATCGAGCACGACTACGGGCTGAGCGATGAGACATTCGCCTGGCTCGAGAGCGAACTCAGAAAGGCGAAGGAATCCGGCAGGAGGCCGGTCCTCGTTCTCCACGCGCCGCCGATCGACCCGAGGCCGAACGGTGACCACGCGATGAACCCCGCGGACGCCCAGAAGCTTTTGGCCCTTATGAAATCCTACAACGCCTTTGGAATCTTCAGCCACATCCACATCTACTGGTACGGCGAGGAAGATGGCGTCCAGATGGTAATCACCGGCGGTGGTGGTGCTCCGCTCTACGCTCCAGCGGACGAGGGAGGTTTCTACCACTACGTCAGGCTCGGCATGCTCTCCAACGGCACGATAACGGTCGAGCCCGTCAGGGTGGAGTCATGAACTCGCACCCTGGCTCCTATTTATTCTATTGGCCCCTATATAGATGCGGGTATAGAACTATATTCTACTGCGGCAAGGTATTTATATGCCTCCCTCGAGCCTCTCCCGGTGGTGAGTGTGGACGTATGGCTACTGATAACCGTGGTGCTAGGATTTTCGATGGCCTGGGCGATAGGTGCCAACGACGCCGCAAACTCGATGAGCACCGCCGTCGGTGCCAAGGCGATAACCCCGAAGCAGGCGGTTATAATAGCCGGCCTCCTTGAGTTCACGGGCGCGTACTTCTTCGGAAAGAGCGTCACCGAAACGATAAGGAAGGGCATCCTCGACCCGACGATGATAACCGACCCGATGGTCCTCGTGTATGGCTCCGTTGCGGCCCTTCTCGCGGCCACGATATGGCTCATCATAGCGACCAAGTTCGGCCTGCCGGTCTCGACCACCCACTCGATCATAGGAGGAATAGCGGGCTACGGAATAGTCTACGCCGGCACCGCGATAGTCAACTGGGGCAAGATGGGCCAGGTGGTTCTCAGCTGGATCCTCTCGCCGATAATCGGCGCCATAATGGCCTACCTCATCTTCAAGGCCTTCACGAAGAGCATCTTCGAGAGAAAGGACCCCGTCAGAAGCGCCAGGATATGGTCCCCGTTCTGGATTGGCCTGGCGTTCGTCGTCATCGGAACCATGTTCTACATCAAGGTCCTCCACGGGAAGGACCTCAAGACGGGAGTTTTGATGTACGGTATTCCGCTGGGCATAATCGTGTTCGTGGTAACTTACCTCCTGATAAAGCTCCGCTTCCCGAGCAGCGACCCCTTCATCGGCGTTGAGGCGATATTCAAGAAGGCGCAGGTGGTTACTTCCGGGTACGTGGCCCTGGCCCACGGCGCCAACGACGTGGCGAACGCGATAGGTCCCGTCGCTGCCGTCTACGCGGTGGCCACGATGGGCCTCGGCGGCATGCAGGTTCCCGTCCCTAAGTGGATACTCGCCATGGGCGGTCTCGGGATAGCGGTCGGTGTCGCCACCTACGGCTACAAGGTGATGGAAACTGTCGGTAAGAAGATAACCGAGCTAACCAACACGCGCGGCTTCACCATCGACTTTTCGGCGGCAACCGTTGTTCTCGCCGCCAGCTGGCTTGGACTGCCCATCTCGACGACCCACACGGTGGTCGGCGCGGTCATAGGAATAGGCCTCGCAAGGGGAGTAAAGGCAATAAACAAGGACATCGTTAGGGATATAATAATCTCCTGGTTCGTTACCGTTCCGGTCGCGGGTCTGATAAGCGCGGCCATATTCAAGCTCCTGATGATCGTGGGGTGATAGCATGCAGGTGTGGACTAAGCTCTTCGCGAAGAGCCCCTTCAAGCCCCTCATAAAGCACGCGGATGTCGTGCTCAACACCGTTGAAACGCTCGAGAAGGCGCTTCAGGCATGGTACGCGTGCGACTACGAGGGTATGAGAGAGTTTGCCATCGAGGTTGACCGCCTTGAGGACGTTGCGGACAGGATAAAGGAGGAGATAAGGGATTCCCTCAGCTCGAAGCTCATGATGGCCGTCGCGAGGGAGGACGTTCTCATCTACCTCCACATGCAGGACAAGGTGGCGGATGCGGCCGAGGACACCGCCAAGTGGCTGCTCGTCAAGAAGCCCGACTGCGTCCCGACGGAGGCCAAGGACATAATTCTCGAGATGGGCATGGAGAGCATCAAAGCTGCAAAGCTCGTCCACGAGGCCATAGTTCAGATGGACCGCGTCATAGAGAGCGGTTTCACCGAGGGTGAGATAAAGCGGGAGTACGAGATAATCAGGCAGATAGAGAGCGTTGAGAAGGAGATAGACGGCCTCGACACGAAGCTCATGCAGCTGGTCTTTGAAAACGCCGACTCCATGAGCTGGGGCGACGGCTTCTACATCCTAAACATCGCCAGAACGCTCAGCAACATCTCGGACAAGGCCAAGGATGCGGCGGAGAGGATAAGGCTCATGATGAACAAGTGAGCCGATATTCTTTTAAACCTCCCTTCTGACTTTTTTCGGTGGGAATGAAGGACGGTGTTAGAATAGTCCGCGAGTTCTTCAAGGTTCAGAGGGAGGTCTTTTTCAGCTACCGCTGGGACGTGGTCAGCTATCTGATAGGCCTTCTAATCCAGGTTGCGGTGATGGGGATATTCGCCAGCCTGGTGACTATAAACGCGAACATCGAGCAGTACGGGACTGACTCCTTCCTCCAGTTCTTTCTGATAGGCTTCATCGTGCACAACATAATATTCCTTCCCCGCGGTAGTCTTTCCAAGCTCCTGATTGGGCGGAGCTTCCCGATGCTCTACGCCTCCCCCGCCGGAATGGTGGCGATCTTCGTGGGAATAAACGCCTGGAACGTCGTCTGGAGCCTTATGATAATGGGCCTGATAACGGGGGTCTTCGTTCTCTTCTACGGTCTGGTCATACACATCAACCTCGGTGCCCTGCTCGTTATCCTCGCGGGCTTCACCCTCACCTTCGCCCTTGAACTTTTCTCCGCCGGCTTTCGGGCGGCGACCAAGGCCAGGCAGGACCCGATAAACTGGTTTCTCAACCTCACCTCCCAGCTCGTGAGCGGTCTCTACTTCCCGCCCGACGCGCTCCCCTGGTGGCTCCAGCCTATTTCCAAGATACACCCCGAGAGGTATATTCTTGAGATGGCCAGGCTGACGATGGGTGGGGGCTATTCAGTATCTCAGATCTGGCCCAGCTTCGTGAACCTTGCCCTGACCACTGGCATTATGCTCTTGGTTGGAATCGCGACCTTTCGGTGGGGCGTTGGAAAGGCAATGCAGCTGGGAACCCTCGGGCACGTGTGAGGTGGTTAGATGATAGAAGCAGAGCATCTCACCAAGTACTATCCGCCCCCTTTCAGGGGCTTCTTCGATCTGGGTAGCCTTCGTGATTTTCTCGGAAAGCCCAGGGAGGAGATTCCGGCCCTCATAGACCTGAGCTTCCGGGTGAGGGAGGGGGAGATATTCGGCCTCCTCGGCCCCAACGGCGCGGGAAAGACAACCCTCTGTAAAATCGCCAACGGCCTCCTCGAGCCGAGTTCTGGAAAACTGCTCATCGACGGCCACGACAGCTTTAGGGAGCACGGCAAAGTTGCGAGCAAGATGTTCACCGTTTTCACCGGCGAGAGGGACATGTGGGGCATATTCCAGTGGCGTCTGAGCGTTCAACGAAACCTCCAGTTCATCGCGAGGCTGTGGAAGGTCCCGGAGGGTGAGATAGGGGAGCGCATAGAGTACGCGCTCAAGCTGCTGAACCTGTGGGAGAAGAGGGACGAGTGGTACCAGAAGCTCTCGGCCGGAATGAAGCAGAAGGTTTACATCGCCTCCGCCCTGGTGGTACAGCCCAGATACCTCATACTCGACGAGCCGACGGTTTTTCTCGATGTGATAACCAAGAGCGAGATACATGATGCAATATTAAGCTTAGTCCGTGACTTTGGGACAACGGTTATCCTCACCACCCACGACCTTGGGGAGGCGGAGAAGCTGAGCGACAGGGTTCTGCTCTTCAACAAGAGGCCTATCCTGGAGGGAAAGCCCGAGGAGATAAGCAGGAAGCTTAGGGCTCCGGTTGATAAAAAGGTCAGCGCGATTGTTAAGGGGAGAGTTGAATGTGCTCGATGGTCTATGGTTCAGTGTCTTACCAAAGGGGACTACACCCACGTTAGGGCCTATCTCAGGCTCAACGAGGTCGATGAGTTCGTGAGGTTTCTCTCCTCGAAAGGTACCCTTCAAATTAAGGTGGAGGACCTATCACTTGAGGACGTGTTTTTGCTTATTTTTGATCGTTTTGATGGGGTAGAAAAATTTTAATACTCTATTGTTTTTTGAATGAATAGAAAATCTTATATGCATTAACCACAGTTTTTTTTCGGAGGTGTTAGAGTACAATGTCTGGTAACGTGAGACCGGAATTGCACACCTTCCACGTTGGTGGCAAGTATTTTGTCTTGCATTCATCCACAGGAACCCTCTTTGAAGTCGATAAGAAAACCTACGACTTCTGCAGGTTTGTGGCAGAACTGGGCTGGAGTGATGCCCGAGAGCGTTTTGTAATGGAGTACTCCGAATCTGACTGGGATTCTTTGATAGATGAAATTAAATCCGATGAGAGCCTGCGCCGGGTGTTCTTTGAAGCTAAACTTCCTGTAAAACCCTATCTTGGAATTATGAAATCTAAGATCTCCTCCCTCTCCCTTAACGTCATGGAGGACTGCAACTTTGCGTGCGTTTACTGTTACGGTGATGGTGGAACGTATCATACTCCCAACACCAGAATGAGTCCTGAAGTTGGTAAAAAGGCCATTGATCTGCTAATGAGGGAAGGGAAGAAAGCTGTTAACCTTCAGTTTTTCGGTGGCGAACCTTTGTTGAACTTTCCGCTGATTCGGGAGCTGGTTCAATATGCAAAAGAGAGAGCTAAGGAACACGATAAAGTTGTTACCTTCAGCATAACAACCAACGGTTACCTCGTCACAGATAATGTCATTGACTTTTTCCTCGAGAACAACTTCACGGTAACTTTGAGCTTTGATGGTCCCAGGGAGGTTCAAAACCACAACAGGCCATTGAGGGGTGGATTCCCCACGTTTGATGTTGTGGCCAAGAACGCTCGAAAGATGCTTGAGCGCGGCGTTAAGGTCAGCGTCCGCGCGACGATTCTGCCCGAACAGATCGGCAGGTACTATGAGATTTATCGGTTTTTCGTTGATTTTGGTTTTAGGAGTATTCATCTTGAGCCCGCCACCACCAGCACACCGCTAACCAAGGAGCATGCCAAACTCATTGAGTCCGCCCTGGAGAAGATAGCGAAGGACGAGCTTGAACACTACAAGGAGAAGGGAATCGTTTACACGAAGCTCCGTGAGATGGTTCACATGATTTACTCTGGCACCTACCGACATTATCCATGCGGCGTTGCCAGGAGCTACTTTGGAGTTTCGGCGGACGGGAGGATATATCCTTGCCACAGGTTCGTTGGGATGGAAGAATTCGTGATTGGTCACGTTGATGATTTCAGGTGGGAGAACGGGTTCATTCAGAAGATTCTGCGCCATACCGTAGATAGGCGGCCCAACTGTTCGAACTGCCCGATAAGGGCCTACTGTGGCGGTGGTTGTATTTACAACAACCACTACTACAACGGCGATATATTCCTCCCCGACGAGTTCCACTGCGCCTACATGTTTGCTCTTGTGAAGTGGGGTTCTTGGCTCTACTCGAATCTTGACGAGGATTGGTTGAATGAGGTCTTCTCACGCTCACCCCAGAGAGGGGTGAGGGCCGAGGAGTCCGATGAGGCCAAAACCCAAAAACTGAAGGAGGTGATAGCTGGTGTTTAAGAAGCTGAACGCCGGCGATAACCCGGTGGAGCCGGACATCTGTATTGTGGTTTTAGATGGGATATGTGTCCTCCACGACAAATGTGTGGAGGATACTGGTTGTGACATAGATATCTGCATCTGGAGAGACACCTGTGGAAAGGACTGACGGAGGTGAATGTAATGTTTAAGAAGCTAAATGGACGAGGACCAGGGGACGTTCTTCCTGCATGTGCTGGGCTTGATCTCTGCAGTAAGGACTCCTGTAGATCTGATCACTGCTACATTGACTTGTGTTGGAAGAGTGATGCCTGTGAAACCGACCAGCACTGCCACTGGTGGGACTGAGTTCGCAAATTTTATTTTTTCTAATTTTCTGAATTTTTTAAATCAGTTAGGAGGTTTAAGTATGTACTGGATTGTTCGTCTGTACCTTAAACGATTGGCAAATATCACATCTATCCTCTTTGTACTTGGACTTGTTTACTATTCATTCTCCCCCTCCACAACACCCGCCATGACGTACTCGCTGTTCATCTTCATTCTTGCTTTCCCACTCTGTTCGATGGCCTTCGAAAACACCGTTTTTGAACTTAAGAATCCTGTATCGAGGGTTGAATATTCCCTCGCCATGATGATTTCATACCTGATAGCCCTTCTGATCCCTCTTGTTCCCTTTGCCCTTTCCAAACACTTTTTGAGCGCCGTTCTCGTAGTGGTTTCCGGAGTTTCCGCGGGTCTTTTCATTGGAAGCTTGGGTCTCGGCCCAAAACTCTCCCTGGTGTTGCCGATTCTATTCATTCTTACTTTTGTCTCACTCCTAAGACTCTCGCCACTCCTCTCACTCTGGAATCCACTCCTTTCCTCCTACCGCGGTGTTTTCTATCAGCTGATTTCAATTAGCATTTACTCCTCGCTCTACTTTGTCGTGATGAAAAAACGCGAATGGAGGGCTTGAAATGTGGCTGATTGGCTTAGAATTCAGGAAGTATCTGCACTCGAAGACCCTCTATGGCGTACTATTAATCTCGGTTCTCTACACTGTGAGCTTCTTCAGCGACCCAGACAAAGTTCTGACACCCGAGATGGTAGTGGGCAACTACACCTTCTTCATGGCCCTTTTCGGGGGAATTCTGATAGCGTTTCACTCTACTGAGCTTCCGAGAGAGCCCCTCGTCCTGTCGAAGCCCATTAGAAGGTTCTCAGCACTTCTCCAGCACTTTGGGGCAGTTGCCCTGCTCTCAGTGCTCTTCCCAGTAATCGCTATGCCCATCGAGTGGCACTACTACCCAAACGCCCACGCCGTTGAGCTCTCTGCCATAGTTCTAATTCTCTTCCTTCTCAGCGTTTCTGCATTCTCCCTTCTGCCTGCTATTTTCCTCGGCAGGGAGCTAAGGGTTATCTGGTCCGTTGGAGTGGTCTTCGCGTTCATTGGGACAATGGTTAAGTTTTCCTCCCCGAACCTCGCCGAGAAGCTCCTCCTGCCTGTGCTTTCCCTCAGTGGTGCTTTCCTGAACGGAACGCTGTCCTACGGAGACGCGCTGACGGCAATTGCCTCAGTTGGGATTTACGTGAGCATCTCGGTTGCAGTGTTCGACAAGAAGGATTTGCGGTGAGAAAAATGCGACTTGAAATCCAACAGGCAGGATCTTCGTCCGTTCTATTCCTCATCTCCCTCTTCCCGGCCATAGCGGTCGAGATAGACGTTCACAGATTTGCTATTCACTACCCGAACGTCCCTCCTGAAAGGCTCGGCTACCTAATAACCGCCGACCTGCTCACAAAGTGGCTCCCCAACTTTCTCAAGTTCCTGCTGGTTCCCCTAATCCTAATCCTGCTCCTCTCGCGCTTCGGCTCGGACTTCGAGCGGGGCAACGTGGTATTACTCCTCTCAAAGCCCCTCACGAGGAGGCGCTACTTCCTCGACTGGGCCTCTGAGGGGCTGAAGCTCGCCCTAATTTCTGCCCTTGGAGTTGCACTCTCGGGAGCGCTCGCGATGCTGGCTCACGGTTTCGCGGTTGGGGACTACCTCGTCGGCTCCCTCGCCCTTTCGCTCTCGCTGGTCGGCGTCCTCGGAATCGCCCTGCTCCTAATCCCCCTTACGACTTCCCGCGATTCGGGGGTTTTTCTCGGGCTCGGGGCCTTTATTGCGCTCCTGCTCCTCGGAAAATCTGACTACTCTTTCGTTCCAACGGTCTACCTTGAGAGGGCCGTTTCCATTGGAGAGGACGTTTTCATCTCCCACGGAGCTGTTGGGGAGCTTTTGGCCCTTTCCGTTGGCCTGTCGCTAATCGGGATGGAGCTGTTCAGGCGGAAAGAGCTTAGAAGCTCCGAACCCCTACCGGTGCCCGGTTTTTCCTTCTCCCCCCGCGGGCTCTATGGTGTTTTCCTTGGGTTAAGCCTTCAGAGCAGGCGCTTCATAGCTTTCGTCGCCCTGGCCGCCCTAACGGCCTTCCTTAACCTGGACACGCTCGGGGACTATTACGCCAGCTATGGCCTTTCCGGTCTTTTAAGAGCCTTAATTTCAGCTCTGAATGGCGTATTCTTGCCCTTTGTTGTTCTGCCTCTCGGGGCAGTCTCGATAGGCTCGGCTATCGAGAACGGCACCGTTAGGGTTCTGCTGAGCAAGCCGTTGAGAAGGAGGGACTTCTTCCTCGGGACGCTCCTGAGCGACGTTTTTGCGGTGTTCATTGGAACTGCCCTCTACGTTGTCTTCCTCGTTGCCTACGCCCTCCACTTGGGTGCTCCCATGAGTAAAACCCTTGAACTCGGCCTTACCTTTGGTTCCCTGCTCCTCCTCTCGCTCGTCCAGTATCTGGCCCTCGGCTACCTGCTTTCAGCCTTCATGAGGGGCAGGAAAGCGCTTTTCCTCTCTTTGATTTTCGCCTTTCTCCTGGGTTTCGCCGTTCCAATCGCCGTCATCGCAGCTTCAAATTCGGCAGGGGGTTCCTTCGTTGATGCTCTGGCCAAAAACTCCCTCCTCGTGCCGAGTCCTTTCCTGCAGTACACCGTGCTTGCGATGGCAGTCTCTCCGAGGAGGAACCTTCCACCGAAGTCCCTTTCGGAGATTCTAAACTATCCCGGCAACCTGGCGATGCTGGTCGTTCCGACGCTCGTCTACTTAGCCATCTCGTGGCTCAGGTTTAGAAAAGCCGACCTGAGGTGATAGAATGTGGGGGTTTGAGCTGGAGCTGAAGAAAAGTCTGAGGACGAAGAAGTTCTGGCTGATACTCGTTCTGATTCTGCTAATCTACGCCATGGCCTTCAGGGAAGTGAAGGACAACCTCGAAGGCGCCACAAACCCGCAGGAAGTGCTCGTCACGAGCGTCATAGGTTACATAGCGGTCAGCGCGTTCCTCTTCATCGGCGTCTACGCCCTCATGGCCGGGGCGACTTCAGTTAATAATGACCTTGAGAACGGAACGGTGAGGGTGGCCCTCAGCAAGCCATTGGGGAGGATTTCATACCTGCTCGGCAAGTTCCTCGGCCAGGCGCTCAGCATAGTCGTGGCGATGGCCTTTGCCACCCTGCTCTCCTTCGCGATAACGAAGTACTACGGCCTCTCCCTCACCACTTCCCTCGTTGGGGACCTGGTTCTCTCCAACCTGCTGATCCTGTTTGCGATGCTCCAGCTTTTAGCTCTCGGTCTGCTGATTTCAACCTTTGTCCGCTCCTCAAACACCGCCCTGGGGCTGGCCCTGGTCCTGTTCTTCGTTACCGGTCTCGTCATGCCCCAGGTGGTGGACGGCTTTGCGGAGGACAAAGCCAAGGAAGAGTTCGGAATTAAGGGCTGGAATGACTTTGATAAGCTCTCGAAAGACGAGTTGAGGGCCTATCGCGAGCGCCTGAACGAGCTTTACAGAGAGTACCACCTCAGATACCTCTTCTACGCCCCCCAGGTACTCATGCTTGACATATTCACTGACATAGACAGAACCACATTCAACGACGACGGCACGTACACCGTCGAGTACCTTGGGGTTAGGCGAGCCATAGCCGACAATTCCGCCCAGACTGCCTTGATAGTTGGACTTATCCCTGTCTACCTCGGGTTGGCCCTCTTCAGGTTCGGAAGGATGGATTTGAGGTGATGGTCATGCTTAGGGTTGAGAACCTTGTTAAGGTTTATAAGGACGTTAGGGCTTTGGACGGTCTTAACCTTGAGGTTAAGCCTGGTCAAGTTTATGGCTTCCTCGGTCCGAATGGAGCCGGGAAGAGCACGACAATCCTGAGCACCCTCGGCCTCATCTTCCCTCAGGATGGGAGAATTGAATTGTTTGGCGAGGAAGTCTTCAGGGACGGCAAGTTTGACGAGGGTAAGCTCGTCAAAGCCAAGGCGAGGATTGGTTACATGCCCGAGCATGCTACTTTGTGGGATTTTCTGACTCCCGAGCAGACTCTCGAGGTTATCGCTGACGCTTTCGGGATTCCGAGGGCTGAGAAGGAGAGGCGGATTAGCGAACTTCTCGACCTGGTTGGTTTGAAGGAAGCCAGGAGGAGGAAGGTTGGCAAGTTCTCGAAGGGAATGAGGCAGCGCCTCCTGCTTGCCCAGGCGCTCATCAACGACCCGGAGCTTCTCATCCTCGACGAGCCGATGACTGGTTTGGATCCGCGAGGAATAGCGGAGTTCAAGGAGATTATTAGAGAGCAGAGGAAGGCTGGAAAAACGGTGTTCTTCTCCAGCCACATCCTCGCGCACGTGGAAGAGGTTTGCGACACGGTTGGAGTGATTGTTAAGGGTAAACTCCGGTTGGAGGACAGCATTGAGAACATCAGGCGGGAGTTCTTAAGGAAGGCTGGCTATACCATCGTCATTGAGACTAACAAGCCCGTGGACTGGAGTTCGGTGGAGTGGAGTGTGAGTCCGCTCGGTGGGAATAAGTACCGGGTGGTTTCGCCAGAGGACATAAGGGAGGAGCTTCATGACTTTGTAGCGAATCAGGGGGCGAAGATTCTGACAATGCAGGTGAAAGAACCCAGCCTGGAGGAAATATTCCTCAAGCTCGTCGGGTAGCCTTTGTTTCAATATTTTTGCGAGGTGATTCTGTGGGTCGGGCAGTTACTCGCACCCTCCTCAACTACCTCCTCCTCATCCTCCTAGTGGCGCTCATCTCTGGCATCGGGATAAAGGATTACCAGTTCTACCGGGCGGACATGGAGTTTAGCCTTCTTCCTTCGGCGGAGAGGACCGTGATAGAGGCCAACGCGAGTTCCATGGGAATGGACCCCTACGACTACTACATGAACTTCGTGGCCCCAAAGGACTACCCAACCCTCGTGATGAACCCCCTCCATGCGGGGCTCTACACGCTCCACCACGCCCTCTTCAGGCCGGACTACGATTACCCGATACCCAGAAAGCTCATGGTGGCCAGAACGCTGGTGCTAATCCCCCTGGCTGAGATCACGATAATCCTCATCGGCTTCCCGCTGGCGAAGCTCGCCCTCAGGAAAAGGCGCCTCCGCTCCACCGTCCGCTTTCTCGCCAGAGTCTTCAACGGCCTCCCCGTCTGGGCGGTGGCGGCGCTCTTCTCGCTCCTCATCATAATGAGCGCGCTTCCCAACTACCTGATAAACGGCCTCGGCACATCGACCTCCCCCACCAGGACCCTCGCCTACATGGCCTTCCCGCTGGTTTCCATAGTCCTCGTCGCCCTCTGGGAGTTCGTCGAGGCCCTGGTGATACTCCTCCGAGACGAGTTCGGGAAGGAGTACGTGCGCGCCAAGAGGGCGATGGGGCTGCCGGAGCGCAGGATCGAGAGGCACGTCCTCCGCGCCGTGATGCCCTCCTTCCTTGGCTTCCTCTTCCAGCACTTCGTCGAGGTCTCGACGCTCGCCCTTGTGGTCGATGCCTTCTTCGGCCTCTTCGGCCTCGGCAAGATGCTCCAGTGGGGCTTCCGCATATCGGGCGACCTCTACACCCTCGACCCGGACGTCTTCTTCTACCCCATAGCGGTCTTCATGGTGGTGAACTTCTTCGTCCTCCTGGCCGTTACGGTTCTGTCAGAACTCCTAACCCCTGGAGGTGGCGGCGTTGAGGCTTGACCGGAAGGAAAAAGCCGGAATCACGCTTATACTGCTGGTGATGCTCCTCGCGGTCGTCCCAGTGGGTCTCCTCGTGCCCCCGGAAAAGGCCGCCAACTGGAACTACCTGCCCTACTGGAACGACTACCCCAAGAACGCCCGGCCCATCTGGCTCCCTTCGGGCTTCAGAACCCTTGAATCGGCTGGAACGAACTTTTCAATTACCTTTGCGGTTGAGGGCATCGTTCCAGGAAATATAATGCTTGAGGGCAATTCGACGGTTAGGCTCGTGATTCACCGCCCCGACGGCCTTTCCGTGGTCCTCGGTCCGGTGGAGGTGGATGGGAGGACGAGCATCAACTCCAACCCTGCACTCGCCGCGGGGGCTTACGAGTTTGCCGAGTCCCTCGGCTACGGCCCGGAGAGCAGGCCCCTCTTCACCCCCACCCAGCTCCTCTTCATGGGGTACGGCGGCGAGGTTCTGGAGGGAAGGTACACCCTCGAGGTCGAATCCACTTCCCCCGTTGCCGTCACGGTCTTTGGCGATTCCTACGGTCTCCTCGGTACAGACTCCTACGGCCGCGACCTCTGGGTGGGCTTCGTCCTGGCCGGTAGAAGCACGTTACTCGTGTCGCTTGAGGTCTCCCTCCTTGTGATGATCATCGGCCTGCTCCTCGGCCTCTTCGCCGGCTACTATCGGAGCCGGCCCGCGATTCTTCTCGAGAGCCTGCTGAACTCTCTCGGAGCTCTCCCCGTCCTTCCCCTCGCGATGCTGATGATATTTTCATTCTCAACGACGGGCATAGCGATGACCCGGGAAATAAAAACGGAAACCCTGTCACTGATACTCGCCCTCCTGCTCGCGGGCAAGTTCGGGAGCGCCGTGAGGGGCTTCGTCGTTCAGGAGAAGGTCAAGGAGCACATTGCCGCGGCGAGGGCGCTCGGAGCGGGTGATCTCCACATCCTCAGGAGGCATATCCTGAAGCCTGTAATCCCCTACGCCCTGAGCCACTTCAGCCTCCTGTTCCCCAAGGTGGTCGCGCTCGTGGCGATACTCGGGTTTTTCAACATGATTCCGAGCGACAACTGGGGTTCGTTCATACTGGAGGGCCTCAACCAGAATGCCCTCTACGCGGGCAGATGGTGGTGGTTTTTAGCACCTGTCGTCACGATGGTGCTTCTGAGCGTGGGCTTTGCCCTGCTCTGGGAGGATGAGACTTCAGAAGGGGTGCTGGCATAATGGAGAACGGAAGAACGAAGAACGAGAGAATCAGATGGCTATCATCGTCGAGGTCATCTGGATCTCGGTCATTTTCCTTATCTTCTCGGTTATGAACTGGTCGAGGTCCTTGAGCGTGTCGGTTTCGACCTTTACGACGAGGTCGTATTCGCCATAGACCACGTAAGCCTCCTTAACCTCCGGCATGGCCAGAAGCTTCTCCATAACTTCCCTTTCCTTTCCAGCGGCCGTCACCATCAAAATAAAAGCCGTCACCATGGCTATCACCAAAAGTATTTTATCGGCGGAGTATTTAAGCTTATCGAGGCCTATGTTCCACCACTTGATAAGCGAAGCTCAATTGGGGCGGTTTTACTCCCGCCTGAAATCGCTTGGATTTGAGGAAATTCGGCCCTACGCCAAGGGAACCACGAGTCTCATCTTCTGCGCCCGGTTGGATGAAAAAAACGTCATAATAAAGCTTCAACGACCGGACTCCCCGAGGCAGAACTTCGCCAGGGAGGCCGAAATTATCCGCGCGGTGGAGCCATTCAGAATAACCCCCCCGCTCGTGGCTTACGGCGTCTTTGAGGGCCTTGAGTATCTCGTTCGGGAGTTCGCGGAGGGGGAGATAATCTTCCACGCGGACCTCGAAAAGCGACACATCTTTGAGATAGTTGAGAAAACCGCCCTGCTCGACAGGCTCGGTCTCGATCACGGCCAGATTCAGGGGGGAAAGCACGTAATAGTCGGCGAGAGGGTCTGGTTGATAGATTTCGAAAAGTCCGGCTGGAGGAAGCCGAAGAACCTCACCTCCGCGATGGCAATGGTGTTCCTGAACGACAACCACATCTCGCGCCGGGTTCGGGAGAAATTCGGGGTGGACCGGGCATTCCTGGAGGAGATGAGGGAGGAGGTGCGGAACTACAAGAGAACCGGGAAGCTCTCAGGCCTTCTGGGCCTTCTTTCTCGCCTTTAGCCTGTCGGCGTAGAGGGCCAGGAGAGGTATCGCCACGGCCATCGCTATCAGGCCCATCCTCGGATCCCAGAGGTAGTTGAAGACCAGTATCACGGCCACGGCTATCGCCATCATCAGGAAGAGGTCCCTGTCGAAGAGCCTGGACTTTGCCAGGATGTTCTGCTGCCGGGCGACGTACGCGAGGTAGAGGGGTATCCCGACGGCGGCTATTGTCACCCCGGCGTAGGTTCTGAACGCCACGGAGATGAATATCCCAAGACCGAGTATGATTCCAACCCCGTGCTCCTCCCTCATGTTTCCACCTGACCACCCGCTATCGGTGATGACCTTTTAAACCTTCTCGCGTTTGTTACTGCGCATGATAGTTAAGTTTATATACTTTGATGCCCATGATAGGCCGGTGATAGCGTTATGAGCAACATCGAATGGGATGAGAAGACCTTTTCTAAGTTCGCCTACCTCGGCGACCCGCGGATAAGGGGAAACCTGGTGGCCTATACCCTCACGAAGGCCAACCTGCAGGAGGACAAATACGAGAGCACGGTGGTCGTTGATGACCTGAAAATCGGGGCGAGACGCTTCATCGAGAACGCTTCCATGCCCAGGATTTCGCCTGACGGCAAAAAGCTGGCCTTCACCCGCTTTAACGAGGAGAAGAAGACGAGCGAGATATGGGTGGCGGACGTTCAGACCCTGAGCGCCAAGAAGGTTTTGAGCGCTAAAAACGTCCGCTCGATCCAGTGGAACGACGATTCGAGGAGACTCCTTGTAATCGGCTTCAAGCGCCGCGATGATGAGGACTTCGTCTTCGACGACGACGTTCCCGCCTGGTTCGACAGCATGGGGTTCTTCGACGGTGAAAAAACGACCTTCTGGGTTCTCGACACGGAGAGCGAAGAGGTTATCGAGCGGTTTGAGAAGCCGAGGTTTTCGAGCGGGATATGGCACGGCGATGCGATAGTCGTCAACGTCCCCCACCGCGAGGGAAGCAAGCCGGCACTCTTCAAGTTCTACGACATCTACCTCTGGAAAGATGGAGAAGAGGAGAAGCTCTTCGAGAGGGTCTCCTTTGAGGCTGTGGATTCCGACGGGAAAGCCCTCCTCCTTAGGGGCAAGAGGGAAAAGCGGTTCATCAGCGAGCACGACTGGCTCTACATCTGGGACGGCGAGCTTAAAGCGGTCTACGAGGGCCCGCTCGACGTTTACTCTGCCAAGCTCACCGATGGGAAGGTTTACTTCCTGACTCCCGACGCTGGCAGGGTGAACCTCTGGCTCTGGGACGGAAAGGCCGAGAGGGTTGTGGTTGGAAACCACTGGATTTATGGACTAGATGCCAGCGAGGGAAGGGCCCTGCTCCTGATAATGACCGCTACCAGGATAGGAGAGCTCTACCTCTACGACAGCGAACTGAAGCAGCTGACCGACTACAACGGGCCAATCTTTGAGAGGCTCAAGACATCCGAGCCGAGGCACTTCCGGTTCAGGAGCAAGGACCTTGAGATAGACGGTTGGTATCTCAGGCCGGAACTCAAGGAGGACGAAAAGGCGCCGGTGATAGTCTTCGTCCACGGTGGGCCCAAGGGCATGTACGGTTACAGATTCGTCTACGAGATGCAGCTGATGGCGAGCAAGGGCTACTACGTCGTCTTCGTGAACCCGCGCGGTAGCGACGGCTACGACGAGGACTTCGCGTTGCGCGTTCTGGAGAGAACCGGTCTGGAGGACTTCCAGGACATAATGGCCGGCATCGAGGAGTTCTTTAAACTTGAACCTCAAGCTGATAGGGAGCGCGTTGGAATAACGGGCATAAGCTACGGCGGCTTCATGACCAACTGGGCCTTAACGCAGAGCGACCTCTTCAAGGCCGGAATAAGCGAGAACGGCATAAGCTACTGGCTGACGAGCTACGCCTTCTCGGACATAGGCCTCTGGTACGATGTGGAGGTAATCGGCCCGAACCCGCTCGAAAACGAGAACTACCGCAAGCTGAGTCCGCTGTTCTACGCGGGGAGGGTTAAAGCGCCGATACTCCTAATCCACTCCCTTGAGGACTACCGCTGTCCCCTCGATCAGAGTTTGATGTTCTACCACGTGCTCAGGGATCTGGGCAAGGAGGCCTACATAGCGGTCTTCAAGAAGGGCCCCCACGGCCACAGCATCCGCGGAAGTCCGAAGCACCGCTCAAAGCGCTACAAGCTCTTCATCGAGTTCTTCGAGAGGAAGCTCAAGAAGTACGAGGAGGGCTTTGAGGTCGAGAAGGTACTCAAAGGAGGGAACTGACCCCCAGTTCCCTTAGCTTTCCTTTCAGCCTTTTTCTACTTCCCCGGAAGTAGAAGACGCACCACCCGTTCCTGCAGGCTATTTTGAAATTCCCCCGGGTGTTCCCTTCAATGCCGTCCTCTTCTCCGTTCAGGTGAAGCACCCCAACGAAGCAGCCTTCTCCCTCCCAGATTTCTTGCCTTTCTGGCCTCAGCAGTCCCCCATAAAGCGCCTGCCTCATCGTCCAGAACTCGCGGGCACAGCTGACTATCCCGAAGCGGTGGTTGTGCTCGAAGAGCCGGAGGAGAAAGGCGATGTAATCATCGTCCTCGAGGTCGTGGATTGGGTGGGGGAGCTTTTTTACAATCTCTTTTGGGACAGGTTTTCCGGCTAAGAACAGGGTTCCGGATATATAAAACGGGACGTAGGGGTCGCCGACCTCAACGATGCGGAGTCCTTTTCTTGCCTCCTCGACGAGCTCCTCGGCCCCCTTGAACCCCGCCACGGTACCCAAGAAGAGGTACTTGCCCAGGAGTTCGAGAAAAGACTCGCCCCTGTACTTCATCAGCCCTTCCATGAAGTAGTTCCGCTCGAATTCCCTCAGAACGGCCTCGAACTCCCACCTGTTCCTATCCACTAAAGCCCTGCTCGCCCTGGAGACGAGCAGGGGGTGGAAGAGGTGCCTCTTTTTGTCCTCGACAATGATGACCCGCATGGTCGCAATAGCTCCCCGGGGCTTAAATTATTTTCCGGTCTCGTAACGCTCCCTCCTATTCAAACCTGCCCAGTTCTGACGTTCTTTGTCACGAAAGCGTTAAAAGGTGCACCCATCAACTGAGTTGCTATGTCAAATAATCCGGAGGTCTGCTCATGTCGGGAAAGAAGGGTGAGAAAAAGCTCTACTATCACGGCCTGAAGGAGCAGAAGAAGCTCGATGTTTCGAGGCTCAAATACCTCTCGATTCTCCTGTCTGTAATCGGCGTCGCCGTTCTTCTGGTGGCTGCCCAGAGCGCCCAGGCCCCGCTCGTCAGGGTGAGCGACGTCTACGGCAACTACCTGATGAACTACGCCGTCGTCAGGATAAACGGAACGGTCGTTACGGTTCCCTACGTCTCCCAGACCGGCGGAAAGCTCGGCATTACCTTCACGGTGGACGATGGAACGGGACAGATAGACGTTCGCGTTTACTCCCCCCTGGCGGACGAGATGATACGGAAGGGCCTCGTTCCGTTCCCCGGCGACGAGGTTACCGCCGAGGTCCAGCTCCGCGTGAGGGAAACCTACACCTACTCGATGCTCCAGTACCTCGACGGCCTGCACTTCCGTTCGAAGCTCTACTCCGAGAAACCGCCCCTCGTCAAGTCCCTCAACGCCAACATGAGCAACACCTACGTGGCCGTTGAGGGCATCATCACGGATTTTTCCAACGTCAGCTCCGGCTACCTGCTGACCGTCGATACCGGGGATTCCCTCGTTTCGGTGCTCGTTCCGAGGGTTCTACTCGTCTTCAACAACCTCTCCGTTAAGGTCGGGGATACAATCTATGCCCCGGGAATAGTCTACCTCTACAAGGGTACCTCGCCGGAGATAGTCGTCAGGAACCTCACCCAGCTTGCGGTGACTCCGATCGAGGAAGCCCCGGTAGTCCCGATAGGCGAGGCACCCAACTATCCGGGAATGGTGCTTGCGGTTGAGGGTTCCATAGCCGGAATAACCTACGAGAACGGCCGCTACGCCCTGACCCTCACCGACGGTGGGAACTATCTCGACGCCCTCGTTCCACGCGAGGTGCTCGCGAACCTCAACCCGTTCAACGCCTCGAGCGAGAGCACGGTCAGGGTCGCGGGAAGAATGGGTGACGACGGCAGGCTCGTTGCGGCCTACCTGGAGGCCGTCAAGCCAGTGAAAACCGAGTTCAAGCCGATCGGCGTCCTAACCCTGGACATGCGCGGCTCGATAGTGGCCGTGAAGGGCAACATCGAAGAGGTCGATAGAATAGGCTCGAACCTCAAGCTCGTCATCGACGACGGAACCGGAAGGCTGGACGTCTTCGTTCCGTCAGCTACTCTCGCGGAGCTCTCCAACGAGACCAAGGCCCAGCTCAAGGTCGGCCTCGGAGTCGAGGTTGGTGGCTACCTTGAACTGTACCGCGGAAAGCTTGAGGTAGTTGTTTACACTGGAGAAGGAATAAGGGCCCTCGGAGAGCCGCTCCCACCGGAGGAGATAGAGCTCCCAAAGGTCACCGCTGGCCAGCTGGCTGATTACGAGGGCCAGCTCGTCGATTTCGCTGGATCCATCGAGGGCCTCACCTACGCCAACGGCACCTACTACCTCACCGTGGACGGCGTCAAGGCCTCGCTCCCGAGGGAGGCCCTGCTGAACCTCAACCCGCTTGAAGCAGGAACCGGAAGTCCGGTGGTCATAAGGGGCCTGGTGGCTGGAGATAACCTCGTGAAGGGTGAAAACATCACCGTAGAGGTGCCGATAGCTCCAATTCCGCTCAAACCAGATGAGGTCACCGTGGATATGGAGGGACAGCTTGTCGCGGTTGTCGGCAAGGTCACCGACGTTGCCAACCTCAGCGGCAACCTCAAGATAGTCGTCGGCAACCTTCCGGTCTTCGTGCCGCGCTCAACGGCCAACGAGCTGACCTACGTCCCGGCCAAGGGCGACCTGGTGCAGATTGGAGGATACGTTGAAATCTACCGCGACGAGCCGGAGGTAGTGCTCTTCAACCCGGCCTCGATCGAGAAGCTGGAAGCCAGCGGGCCAACTGAGGGTACTGTAAGTGACCTCAAAACCGCCACAGAGCCGCTCCTCCTTACCGTTACCTGGGACTCGATTGCCTACCAGAAGCCCGACTACGTCATAACCTTCCACGACCCCACCGGAAGCGCAACCCTGCTTGCCGAGCGCTCCCTCCTGCCCAACCCGCTCAACGCCGGAACGGGCAGCACGCTGAGGGTGATAGCCGACCCGCTCTCCGGCAGGATAACCGGGCTGAACGTCACCAGAGCCAAGCCCTCGCCGATCCTCAGGACCGGCTCAATCGGGCTCTCGATGAAGGGTAAGACTGTTGCAATAAACGGAACGGTTTCCAGCGTGGCCATCATCGGAAGCAACCTCAAGCTGACTGTAGATGACGGAAGCGGTGAGATAGCGGTCTTCATTCCTGGAGGGGCCAACGTCAGTGTGAGCAAGGGTCAGACCGTCCACCTGGCAGGCTATGTCGACGAGTACAGGGACGAGCCGGAGATAATCGTCTACGACCTCTCTGCCATCGAGGTGGAGAGGCCCTCCGGAACCGGTGAAATCGAGGAGGTGACGGTTGCGGAGCTCTCTAAAGCTACCGGAAGGGTGAACCTCACCGTCACCTGGGACGGGCTGGGCTACGAAAACGGTGCCTACTACATGGCTATCCACGACTCCACAGGAAGCACGAAGCTCAAGGTGGCCAGGACCCTCCTCCCCGACCCGAGGGAAGCGGGGACTGGGAGCACGCTGAGGATAACCTACGACACCAGCGCCGGGGAGGTGGTTTCCATAACCGTCGTCGAGGCGGTTCCGGCGGAGGAATTAAGGACGGGCGACGTTACCCTCGACCTCCTCGGAACGACTGTGGTCGTTGAGGGAACTGTCAAGGACGTCTACACCGGCAGTACCTTCGTCAAGCTGACCATCGACGACGGAAGCGGAGAGCTTGTGATATTCATCCCGAAGAGCGTTGCGGGAGACCTGAGCTTCACCGAGGGTCAGACGGTCAGGATTGCGGGCTACGTTGCCGAGTACAAGGGAACCGTTGAGGTCATTCCATACAGGGGAGACTGCATCGAGGTGAGGTGATGGCCATGGTTCCCCTTTCAGACCTTTTAATCTGGTCCCTCGCGGGAGTCATCTTCGGCTCGCTGATATCCTGGATCCCGGGCTTCCACATATTCAACATAATGGCCCTACTGGTGGCAGTCTTCGGCGTGGGCGAGCTGATGCCCGTCCAGGCCTTTCCATTCTTCGCTATTGGAGCAATAGTCGCCTACGCCTACGTGAGCGCCATTTCCAGTGTCTACTTCAGCGTCGCCGACGAGAGCGCAGTATTCCTCCTCTTCCCCACACAGAGATACCTGCTTCTCGGCAGGGGACACGAGGCTGTGCTCCTCTACCTCATCGGGGCGGTGGCTGGAACCCTCTTCCTCGTGCTGGGTGCCCTCTTCATCTTCCCGAGGGTCCTCCCGCCGATCTACCAGGCGACCAGCCCGTACATCACCTACTTCCTGGTTGCGATAGTGGTCTTCATGTTCATGAGCGAGTGGCCCAAGGAGGGCGACCGCGGAAGGACTCCGGGGGAGAGGCTCTGGCTGGCCTGGAGGCAGATACTCGGCGGAATCCTGGTGTTTTTCCTCTCCGGCCTCTTGGGCTTCATAGTTATGAACACCAACCTTCTACCGACGACGAGCGCATACACTCGCTTGACCCCGATGTTCATAGGCTTCTTCGGAATGTCTTGGGTGCTGCTCAACATACTCTCCAACCCGCCGATGCTGGAGCAGGTTCCCGACGACAGGGTCGAGAGTAGCCTCTACAACACCCTCAAGGCCAGCTTCGGCGGCGCTTTAGGAGGAACCATAGCGGCGGTCTATCCGATAATCACTGGAGGAATGGGCGCGCTAGTTGCCGGCCACATGACGAGCCAGCGCGGAGACGATGCCTTCATCATAAGCCAGGGCGTGAACAGGGTCATCTACTACGTTGGCGCGTTTACCCTCCTCTTCCTCCCCCAGCTGAGGCTCACGAGGGGAGCGGCTGCCTGGCTCGTCAGCTCGATCTACACCCCCAAGAGCTACGCCGAGTACCTGGCCGCGATAGGGGTCATCTTGCTCAGCGCGGGCATAAGCTTCCTCTTCACCTACTACCTCTCCAGGTTCATAGCCAACAGCTTCAACGTCGTCCACATCAAGAAGCTCTCCTACGTTGTTGCAGTTACGCTCGTGGTCATAAGCTACCTCCTCACCGGGCCGATGGGCCTAGCAGTGCTCTTCGTCTCGACGGCGATAGGCCTCATGGCGGCCGCCTTCAACACCAGGAGGAGCTACTGCCTCGGAGGGCTTATCCTTCCGGTGCTCATCAGCATGACAGGCCACACCGGCTACTTCATGCACCTGCTCGGACTGGGGTGATGGGAGATGAGAGGCTTCACCCACTACATCTCTGGTTTGGCAGCGGCGACCTTTTTCGGAGCGCTCGTCGGTGATTTAAGGCTCGGCATACTCATTCCGGTCATAGCGGCTGCCGCCGCTTACTTCCCCGACTTCGTGGACTTCAAGTTCGGAAAGTTCCTGGCGAGAAGGGACTATGAGATAGACCCTGCCCCCTGGGACGAGAAGAAGCACTACGCGCCGAAGCTGGTCAAGGTTTCCGAGCTGAGCGAAAAGAACCGCTACCAGTTCTTCGCCATCGAAGGGATGGTGGAGGAGATACTGGCCAGGGGTTCCGGGAAGGTCTCCTACAAGGTTCTCCGCGAGGACGGGGGCGAGGAGACGGTAACCGAGACCTACAACAGCATAGTCTTCACCCTCAACGACGGAACCGGGAAGATAACCGTCGAGGCCTTCGGTGATGACTACGAGTTCTTCGAGGAGGAGTTCGGAAGGATCGAGGGGGGCAAGAGGTTACTCGTCTTCGGCTACGTCGACCTCGAGGAGGACGGCTCGCTTAAGCTCGTCGTCAGCGATGCCCCCCACCCGCAGGGCATAGCGGAAACGATAGCCAGAGCCATTGAGGAGGCCTACCGCGAGGGTGAGAGGATAGTCAAGATACACAACATTCGCCTCCCCGGCGACGTTTACAGGCGCTTCTGGGTTCACCCCGACCCGCCCAAGAGGGAAGTCCGCGTCGAGATGGGCCCGATAGTAACGCCAGGTGGCGTTGCAATAGGCGGCGACGTTCCCGAGTACAGGAAGTACGGGGTAGCGAAGGTAAGCGTTCCCTTCATCAAGACCTACCCCAAGCCCACCAGGATAGACTCCTTCTCGGGCCCGGAGATAGCCTTCAGGAGGGCTGAGTTCAAGGGCAAGACGGTCGTCAAGGACAGGTTCCTGCCCTGGCACCACGGCTTCAGCCACTCCCTCACAATGGGCATGATAATAGGCCTCGTCGTCTTCGCCTTCTTCAGGCTGATTGGCTACGAGCACGCGACCGAGCTTGCACTCGCTTCGATGATAGGTCAGTGGCTCCACGTCTTCGAGGACCAGCTCGGATTCATGGGAAGCAACCTGCTCCCACCCCTCACCAAGGACGTCGTTCCGGGCTTCAAGCTCGGAGAAAGCGGTAGTGGGCTTACCAACTTCTCAACGGCCTGGCTGATGATAGCCTTCATGATATGGAACTTCAACCGCTTCACCGACCCAAGGCCGATACCGATAAGCGACGCCAAGCTGCTGCTCCTCCTGGCCTGGCCGTCGGTAATAGGCTTTGGAATAGCGATAGCCAAGAGCTTCAGGCTTAGAAAGGAAATCTCAGAGCTCATGGACTACTACACGAACCTCGAAGCCTTCGAGGAGATGGAGGAGGTTGGAGGGATTTAATCCTTCCCCTTTTCCTTTCCCGGCTTTTTCCCCACAACGCCGAGCGCTTCTTCAACGCGCTTAACCCGGACGAAGCCCGCTTTTCTTAAGCGCTCCATAACGCCCTTCTGCAAGTCTTTTCTGCGGTATTTCTTCCCGGGGTTGCCGACGTAGTGGAAGAGCCTCCCGCCGGGTTTGAGAACCCTGAACAGCTCGCGGTAAAACTCCTCCCCGTAGAGGTGGCCTGCCAAGGAAAACCTGGGGGGGTCGTGGATAACGGCGTCAAAGGTCTCGTCCTTAAAGCGCTTCACCACCTCGAAGGCATCGCCCTGTATCACCTGAATCCTCCCGCCGGTGAACAGCTCCTTGCTCCAGGGGTTTATCCTTGCCAATTCGAGCACGTTGGGGTCTTTCTCGATGGTTATGACGTACGCCCCTCTTTTGGCGGACTCTATCGCGGTGTATCCTAGCCCCATGCAGGTGTCGAGAACCGTTTCGCCCTCCTTCGGCTTCACCGCGTTCACCTTGTTCCTTGTGTCCTGGAGCGGGTTGATGTCTTTCGTCCTGTGCATTCTGATGCCGTTTATCTCTATCGTCGGTGGAATCGTCGGGACGAGCTTGTAGAAGTGCTCTCCTGCGATGGCGGCTTTATAAACCCCACCCCCTCTCACGAAGTAAACGCTACCCTCGTCCCTCGCGATCCTCTCGATGACGTCCCTCTCGACCCTGGTTCCATCTGGGAATATGAACCCGTCCCCGTCGAGGGTTACCAGCCACGAACGGCTGGTTTTCCTCAGGTCGAGGTTGAGCCTCGCTCCGCCCTTCGCGAAGAGCAGTCTTCTCGCGTCTCTGGCGGTTAGAAAATAAAGGGTCTCCATGGTATCACCTGAGGGTGCGTTCGAATGTTTTAAGGACAACCGATGAGTCTATGACTACTCCCATAGTTTCCTCTCCCTGGCCTCTTTGAGGGTGCTCTCAACGTCCTTCTTGACCTCTATGCCCTCAAATAGCTTCATGAGTCCTTTTAAGGAGGGCCGGATTATCAGTTCAACCTCCGTGCCGGCTGGAAGGTTAAGCCTGTTCTTGGGCCTCAGAACGCCATTCTCATAAACAGCAACTATCTTTGTCCCCATTCTCACTCCCCATAGGGGATTTGAAAAAATCATTAAAAACCTAACCCACGACCCGCTCAAAAACGCGCTCGAAGTTTTCGAAGGTTATCGCCTCGACTTCTTTCTCACTGAGGGTCTCCGAGAGCCTCTCTATCAGGGAGGGTATCCTCGATTCGTCCTCGAAGCCCTCAATGCTCCTCCCGCTCCAGCCTTTGAGGTAGTAAACGAAGTCGAAGCCGAGCCCAACGTGGCGGTAGCCGGCCAGATCGACCATGTAAGCTATGTGCTCCACGTACCTCTCCAGCGTTGGTTTTTCCCGGTGAATGAAACTGGGAATTGCAACCGCCCCTATTACACCGTCCCTCTCCGCTATCGCCTTTATCTGCTCGTCCGTCAGGTTCCGCGGATGGTCGCACAGCTTCCTCGTGTTGGAGTGAGACGCTATGATGGGGAACGCCGTGACATCCAGGGCGTCCCAGAAGCCCCTGTCGTTGATGTGACTGAGGTCAAGCAGTATCCCGAGCTCCTCGGCCTTTCCGACGACTTCAACGCCGAAATTCGTCAGTCCACCGCCGGTTCTCTCAAAGACCCCGTCGGCTATCGCGTTCCTCAGGCTCCAGGTGAGCGTCAGAACCCTCAAGCCGAGGCGGTGGAAGAGCTCGAGGAGCTCTAAACTCTCCCCTATCGGCTCCCCACCCTCAAGGCTGAGCCACAGGGCGACCTTTCCGTCCTCGATCGCCTTTTTCATTCCATCGACGGTTGTGACCAGCTCAAAGCGCTCGCTCTCCCCGATGTCCTTCAGCAGGGAGTTCAGGACCTCAAAACCGTAGGCCGTTGCGTCTCCCCTTCTCTCCGGCCGCGTCCAGATGGCCATAACCCTAGCCCTAACCCAGGGATCGAAGAACCTCTCGAAGTTCCTTTCCAGCACAAGGCTCCTTCCGTTCATCCTCTCATCGTGAATTAGCGTCGGCAGGTCTGAATGGGCGTCGAATATCACGGCTTGCCCTCCCTCAGCGTCTCGATTTCGATGAGGGCCTCCTCTCTCACCTGGGGATCAGGGATGTTGGCTGCGAGCTTTTCGGCATTTTCGACGTCTTCGTTGAGGGCCAGTTCGAGGGCTATCGCCTTCATCGCCTCGCTCTTCTTTCGGACGTCCTTTATCTTTATGGCGAACGCCAGTGCCCTCTTGAGACTTCCCAGCGCTGTGAGCAGTCTGGCTATCTGCTGAACGTTCGCCTCGGTGAAATGCAGGTTCTGACAGTTCTCAAATGCCCTGTCCATGATGTCAAGGTACTCAGGATTGTTCACCCTCTTCATCCAGAGGGCTATCTCAAGAGCCCCTATGAGTTTGACCACCCCACTGTATTTCCTGTCCAGGATCGCCAGCGCGTAGTGGTTTTTGCCCTCCATAAGTGCCCTTCGAATCTGGGGGAGGCCAACGTCGTAGACGGTTTTCGTTAGCTCTATTTTCTTCTCGATTATGGCCGCCTGCTGGTTGACGTTGAGCTTGTCGAATATATCGAAGGACATTTCATAGAATTTTAGCGCTCTGCTGGATGGTACGCTGTCTCCCGCCTTCTCCAGAAGTTCCGCGATCTTCAGGAGGCCATCCACCTTGAGACGGTACGCCACCTCCGCGTTAATGATGCTGTCAAAGGCCAGGTCAAAAACGTCGAGGGCCTGCTCGGAGTACCCGGAGAGGGCCATATGGTACGCGAGGAATGCCAGGGCTATCCCTTTCTCCACGGGGTCTTTCGCCCTGTCCAGCTCTTCTATGGCGGTGTTGAAAAAGTCTGCGGCCTCCTCGTGGTACTCCATCCTCCCCAGGGCCGAGGCTATCATCGAGTACCCCATGGCCCTGTCCGAGGGGTAATCCATTTTTTGCACTATGTACGAGGCATCATCGATTATGCCAGGTATCCAATCTGTGGGCCCACCTTTGGAGTGTATCGTAACGGCCAGCCGGGTCAGGGCTTCCACCTTGTCCATCGGGTCGTCGAGCCCCTCTATTTTCTCCAGGGCCTCTTCGTAGTAGCCCCTCTCTATCAGGGGGATGACATCTTCAAGCGTCGCCATACTAACCTTTTAATTCGCTCTAAATCCTTATAAATATTTGTTGATTACTCTGGGTGAGGATTATGCTGACGATAGCCCTGTACAACACCTACGACCCCAGGAGGCTCCATGAGGCACACCTGCGCGCCATAGCCCGAGCGGGACCCATAGCGTATGCCTACGGCTTCCACCTGGCCTTGGTGGGCTTTCCCTTCGAGGGCAGACCGATCGATGTGGCGGGGGAGATAAGCGGCCACACCACGATAGGCGAGGGCGGCAGGTACCTCATGGAACTGGCGGAGGGGAACCGCTTCCACCTCCTGGATTTTCCCCGGAAAGGCTTCCCGCCGCAGTTCGGGACACCCGTAGCCACCACCAGGAAGCCCAGTGCTGAGAAGGAGATAACACCCATTGAGCTCGCCGAACGCGCCCTCCGCGGGGAGAGCTTTCTCCTCCTGGTGGGCCTCGGACGGCACGGCCTCCCCAAGGAAATCTTTAAGACCGCCCGCTACCACATGGACATAACTGGAAAAAGGGTGAGCCTCGAAACGTGCACCGCCATCGGTGCCATTCCCGCGAGGATAAGCACCCTCATGGAGGCTCTGAGATGGAAGACGGGTGGAAGAAAGATCTAGCATGGGTGCTGATAGCGGTCATAGTTGTCTTCATCTTCCAGTTTGGCCTTAAGGTTGCGCTCCATACCGACTCCCCCCTCGTCATAGTAGTCAGCGGCTCGATGGAGCCGGTTTTCTACCGCGGGGACGTCGTCCTGCTGGAGGGCATAAGCGAGGAGAACATCGATGATGTCCAGGTCAATGACGTCATCGTTTACAAGCGTCCCGGCTACGAGTACCCCATCATCCACCGCGTCAGGGGGATAAGCGAGGTGAACCTCGGCGGCAAGACCGAGAAATGCTTCCTCACGTGGGGCGACAACAACTGGGCCCCCGACCCCGAATACCCGACCCCCTACGGTATGGTGCCGTGCGTTCCCGCTTATGCCGTCGAGGACAAGGCCCTGCTGGTGCTCCCGAAGATAGGCCTCATCCCCCTTGAAATCCGGGAGAACCTGGGCCTGGGATGATGTGAGGGTAGGTGGCCGAGCGGTGCGATGAGGAGCTAATCGGCCCCTGACCCTACGAAAGACAAGGGGGCTCCGCCCCCTTATCTCTCTGTACTCTCAAACCCCGGAGTGGGGCTTCGCCCCACAACCCCGTTTTTCTCTAAAAACCTGGGAAACTACGTTTCCACACCTTCCTTATTCCTTAATCCTCCGGGGGCTAACGCCCCCACGCCCCCAGAAACTTTGCACAAGCAAAGTTTGATCAAAGTTTGTAGCTCCTTTTTTTAAGTGCCAGATTTTGGGTTTTTCCACTTGAAGTCCATTGTTTTGAGTGGGAGACTCTTTAGGAACTCTTTTTAAAGGAAGGTTTAACCTTAAAAGACGCCCGTAGGGCGTCATGGGGAAGTAAACCATTCCAGATGCTTCCCTGCAGTTTGTCTCCCTCAAAAAGAAACGCCCTCGATTTGGAAAACCGACTGTAATGACGCCTTCAATGGTGAGCTACAAACTTTTGGTGAAGCTTTTTCCAAAAGCTTCCTGTACTCTCAAACCCCGTAGTGGGGTTTTGCCCCGCGTTGGGAAACTTTGCTGGGCAAAGTTTCATCAAAGTTTGGCATGCTTTTTTGTTTGGCTTTTTTGATGGGGTTTAACTTCTAGACTGGCAATTTCAAAGCGTGTTTTCCATGCTTGAGCGCCCTTCGGGCGCCTTTTTAAAGCAAACACTCATTAAATCTCCTACCATGAGTGCAAACCCTTTCAAAGGCAACCCTCGAAGAAGCATGCCAACTTTTGACTACTCTCTTTTGAACAGTTAAGCCATTTTGGTCAAGCTTTGCGCGAGCAAAGCTTGCCGGGGGGCTAACGCCCCCACACCCCCAGAAACTTTGCGAAGGCAAAGTTTCTATCCGCTCAGTGGTGACCGCTCTCCTCATCGTTCCCTCGGAAGGGCTTGGGCGTCATCATCGCTGGGCTTAAAAACGCTCATGACCTTTTAAACCCTGGTGGTCGCGATGGCAATGCGCTTCATCCCGCTCATCGTCGCAAGACCCGAGGTTCAGATGGCCATAGACGAGGCGATAATGCGCGCCAGGATCGAGGGGAAGGTTCCCGATACGGTCAGGCTCTACGCGTTCTCGCCTAGCTCCGTGACCATAGGCCGCTTCCAGAGCGTCGTCCACGATGTGAACCTCGAGGAGGCCAGGAAGCTCGGAATCCCCGTCGTCAGGCGTATAACCGGCGGCGGCTCGGTGTTCCACGACGAATACGGTGAGGTAACCTACTCCGTCGTTGTCGGCGAGGAATACCACCCAATGCTCAGGAACGTTGAGACGAGCTACCGCTATCTGGCCGGCCCTCTTGTTGATGCGCTGAAAGAGCTCGGCCTTGAGGCGGGCTTTTCTGGCCTCAACGACATAGTTGCCAACGGGAAAAAAATCAGCGGCTCCGCACAGACGAGGCGGAAAGGTGTCATCCTGCAACACGGCACTTTCATGTACTCCACCCGCGTCGAGGTACTCGGAAGGGTTCTCAGGGTCTCCAAGGCCAAGCTCGCCGACAAGGGTGTTTCGAGCATCTGGGAGCGCGTAACAACTCTGGAGCGCGAGGGCATAAATCTGAGCCGCTGGGAAGCCTACGAGCTGCTCAAGGGGAGCTTCTTCAGTGCCTTTGAGCTCGAGGAGGGTGGGCTCACCGACTATGAGCTCGAGCTCGCCGAGAGGCTGGTGGAGGAGAAATATGGAAATCCTGGGTGGAACGAGAGCCGGTGAGTTTTGGAGTTATCCTTTACTGTTCCATTTTTTAGGTACCCTGTTTCGATTTCAGCCCCGCGGTGTTGATGCTTGGGCCTGCCTGTCAAAAACTTAATAAGCTATTACGCTATATCTTGTATTGGAGAATGAGGGTGGGGGTCGCCCGGCTGGGGACTAGCCACCCGACTTGAATTTTCCTATCCCTTTTCTGAGTCCCCTTTCCCCGGTAAACCATTCGAAGGTGAGTTTTTCATTTAGCATTCCGAAAAGCTCGGTGTTCCGGTGCTGATATCTGAGGTACACAACGTTCGCAACGGCATCGGCGAGCTGGAGGCAGGAACTTCTCATGGAGTCTTCGGAGGTGATGGTTATCCCCCTCCTCGAGAGCAATCTGGTGATCTCCCGTGAGTAGTGGCTTCTGTCAATAACGGCCTCCGAGAAGCCCATTCCCGAGATTAAAACCCAGTGCATAAATCCCGCTGTCAGGAGCTTGTTCTTCTTTGACTTATCGAGCCACTCCATTAATCCCCTGTCGTTTTTAGAAAGAACGGCATATCCAGCCATGAAATCAATAGTACTCAGCAGGGAAAGCGCTTTCCGCTTGTTCTCGTAGGAAAGTCTGCTGAATTTCAGTTCGGGGGATTTGAGATCTCGAAGTGTCCCTTTTATATGCTGTCTTGCCTCGGATTCGTCGCAAACCACTCCAGCGACGATAAAATAGCGTTTACCACTCCGCATACCTCCTAGGTCGCCGCTTTCATCAATGAAAAGCTTCATGCCCCTCACCGCAGTTTAACTTCGAATCGTTCCGCCAGCTCGTAGAACAGTTCGTCCCCGCCGAGTTCCTCCCGCAGTGCCCTGAATCTCTCCTCAAGCCGGGGCAGCCGGCCCTTGCTCCGTCTCAGCATGTCGTTGCCGAGGTCAACGGCGAAACTGAGGTACTCATCGTCCACGAGTATCCTTCCATCCCTACCGAGCGGTGCCGTCAGGTACTCGGTGGCGTTTATCTCCACAAGGTAGCGCTTCGAGACGACCTTGAAGGTGGTGTACTTGAAGCCGCTCGACAGGCCGAGCTCGTGGAGCCTCCTCGCTCCCTCAAGGTCCTCGGCGACGATGTGGAATATGGGCGGCTGGCTCTTGAGGAATATGAGGCCCTTCTCGGCGTTTCTCAGGGCCCCCCTTGCCTCCTCGAACTCCATCGGCCTGTGGACCTTGATCAGCCACCTCGCGAGGGGCTTGGCCCCGAGGTCCGGTTCCTCCATTATGCCTATCCTGCCGGAGCAGGAGGAGGTCGTGTAAACGCCGTTAATTGAGTTGATGAGCAGCAGGAGGTCAATTATATCTTCGTCAACCTTTCCTTCTCTCATAGCTGTGAAGAGGCTCACAAGGGCTTCGCGTTTGGCTTTCATGTTGAAACCTCCTGACGATTCTTAATTCCCGCGAAAGCGTCGTTAAGCGAGGGTTGTGGTAAGTAAAAGGTCTCAGCTTCCTCTTTCAGCCCCTTCTGTCGAAAACTTTATAAAGCTAACCCAAAAGGTTTAGCTGGAAATGGCCAGGGTGGTGTAGCCTGGTTAGCACAGGGGACTGTGGATCCCCTAGCCCGGGTTCAAATCCCGGCCCTGGCCCCATAAGAAACTTTGCTGGGCAAAGTTTCATCAAAGTTCGTGACAGCTTTTCAGGTGTCTTCTTCCAGTGTGCATCTACCAAGAGGCTAATTTTTAGTTTGGATTCTCGTTAATTAGCCAAACCAAAGGTAGTCCCTCAAATACGACGCCCTACGGGCGTCAAAAAGAAAAGTGGACTTAAATATACGGTGATTTCTATGAGAAATCCCCCATTAGAGGTTATGAATTTTGAGGTATGCGCTCTTTAGCAAACAACATCTCAAAGCGGTCACGGACTGTGACCAACCTTAGCTTTGGAATGAAGGATTTGAAGTCGAGCTCGCCGAGCTTCCGTTGTTGAGATAAAATCTTTTGCCCTGGTAAATTTTCGACTTTACCTCTATGCATATCACTTCGTTAAACTGTGTCTCCAACACCCATCTATTGTTCTTGATAAAGTCCTCAAACGCTTCTTCTTCATTCAACCCTTCACCAAATCCAAGCACTTGGAGATTTTCCACATCGGGATACATCTCGTTGGGGGACGAATATGTAACTCCATCAGGTGTTACGAACATAAACAGTCTTTTTCTCATATTACCACCTCTAAAGTTAGCATTCTCAGCAGTTCTTTGTAACTATACTCTGCCGATTTGTCTAGGTCATTAAAATAGTATCTAACTGGTAGGATCTTGGAATTATTAAAAGCAGACTTTGAAAAATCTCTGGCGATTAATATTCCCCCAACAGTTTCATTGCTAAATTCGCTTATGTATCCTGTTAACTGTTCTACGTCTTTTCTTTGTGCCTTCCCTGTTTTAACTTCCACGAGCAGATACTTATTTGTCCCAGTTGGGTGTCTTAGCTTGATGAATATATCGACGTATCCCTCAGGAAGGGCTTTTTCACCAAGTACTTCAAACTCATCTGGGGACTTATCAACACCAAAGAATTCCAAAGCATCATCGAGAACGGAACTTTGGATTTTTCTTCTCACGAGAGACTGGAGTATAAGTTCTTTAAAGTAGAACTTTTCCGGAATTTTTTGATTTTCTTTCCTAAAAACAATTTTGGGTTCAAACGTTTCGGCATTTAACTCTAGATACTTGATTTCGCCATCAAATACTGTTCCCATCTCGGAAACGTTGTAAAACGTTATTGTGTCGGCTTGGAAATGGGTCTTTCTATATCCTCCTCTCAAGAGCAGATTCTCAGCTACGTAAGAAAATTCAGGTCTGACCATTGGTTCGTTAAATTCCCTTTCCTGTTTCAGGAACAGTCTGAATGGAAAATAATACGTTCTTTTTGACCTAAATGTTATTGGTGGCCAAGGAGGAAGATTCTCGGCGTTCTTATAGGCGACTTTCTTGGTAACCTTGTAGAGGTTTCTAACTCGAGCCCCGTATAGAAATGAGACATAATCCCCAACATCTATATCAAAAAAGGTCCAGAGGCCGTTTATGCTATTTGTGAACCCTGCAAGGCTATACTTTATGCAGAGCTCCAAGTTTTCCCTGTTTGAAAGGGATATTAAGAAGTAATCCGCCATCTGGTTTCACCATTTTGGGATTTGCACTGGCGAGAATTTAATCATTTCCCTATTCTATCCAACACCCTTTTAAAACCCCTGGCGATTATATCCATCCCGGTGAATTCACATGACATGGAAAGACAAGCTCGGCCTTGTGCACATCTACACAGGCAACGGGAAGGGAAAGACCACCGCCGCCTTCGGCCTCGCCGTCAGGATGCTCGGCTCCGGCGGGAGGGTGATAATCCTCCAGTTCATGAAGGCCCCGGACGTTTACGGCGAGCAGAAGAAGATAGCCGAGTGCGGTGCAGTTATAGAGTCCTTCGGTTTGCCCAAGTTCGTCCACGGAAAGCCCGAGCCCGACGACATCGAGGCGGCAAAGAAAGCCCTTCAACGGGCCAAGGAGGTAGTCTCGAGCGGGGAGTGGGATCTGGTGATCCTCGACGAAATCTGCGTCGCCCTCGGCTTTGGAATGCTCGATGTCGAGGAAGTCAAAGAGCTCATCGGGAACAGAGCGCCCCACACGGAGCTCGTCCTGACCGGCCGCTACTGTCCAGAGGAGCTGTTTGAATTAGTTGACTACGTCACCGAGATGAGGGAGATAAAGCACCCCTATCAGAAGGGTATCCTCGCCAGGAGGGGTGTTGAGTTTTGATTCAGGCTCTCTCCTCTCCTTTGGTTTCGACGATTGACCGAAAAGCTTTTTAGTTAGGAGAGCTTAAGATAATCCGGGAAGGTTTTAGTAACAATTCTTTAGAAAAGGGGGTGATGGAATGAGCGAGCTCATCGGCCAGATCGTGCAGGTTCTCAAGGAGCAGGTCGTTCAGGACACCGTTGTTCCCAGGAACATAAGGCGCGCCGCTGAGCAGGCCATAGAGGCCCTCCTCGACGAGAGCAAGGAGCCGGCCGTCAGGGCCGCCGATGCGATAGCCATCCTCGAGGAGATAAGCGAGGACCCGAACATGCCGATGCACACGAGGACGATCATCTGGGAGGTCCTCGGTGCCCTCGAGCAGGTCAAGTGAGCGTTTCCTTTTTACGCTCATTTCCTGCGTTTAATCAGCCTTTTCTGGCAAGGTACCAGAGCTTCGCGCTCTCTTCAACGAGCTCCGCCTTGTAGAAGGCTTCCCTCAGGGTTCTTCCGACGGTCACTATGCCGTGCTTGGCCATTATTGCCGCGTCTGAGTTCCGGAGGGCCTCCGAGGTGACCTCCGCCAGCTCTTTCGTCCCAGCGGGCCTGAACGGGGCTATCGGGATTCTCCTCAGGTATATCTCTGCCTCCGGTGTTATTATCGGCAGCTCCCCCTCCACCAGCGTCGAGGCGGCGATGGAGTACGGCGGGTGCAGATGGGCGATGGCCCTGACGTCGGGCCTCATTCTGTAAACCGCAAGGTGGAGCCTGTACTCCGACGACGGCCTCACCCCGGAGACCTGCCTTCCGCTCATGTCGATTACGGCGACCTGCTCGGCAGTCATGTCGTCCATTACCGCCCCGGTGGCCTTGATGAAGACGAGGTTTCCCCTCCTGATGCTCAGGTTTCCTCCAAAGGCGGCCGTCAAACCGCGCTCGTGGGCGAGGCGGGAGTATTTAACAAGCTGGGTTTTTACTGCCCTGCTCATGGTTTCACCTCAAAGCTTTTTGAGAATCTCAATCAATTCTTCCCGGGGAATCCCGTTCCAGAGGGAAACTTTGTTGAGGATGTCGTTGAGGGTTCCTTTGGCTATCTCGTCATGATACGGAACAGTTATCTTATGCGTCCCCAATGGGGTTCTTTTCTCAAGTCTGACGTGGCTTCCGCGCTGTCTTACAACAGTGTATCCAAGCATTTTGAGGAGTTTTATCAACTTCTCGCCGCTAACCGCTGGCAGTTTGCTCAACTCTGGACACCTCAAACTCCGAGAGCGTCATGACGATTATCTTCTCTCCCCTCTCGATATCCTCCTCAAAATGGAGCTCTACAGCCTTCTGGAGGTTTTCCATTAGCTCATCTAGGGTTTTTCCCTGAGTGAAGATGTCCTCGTTAATTCCTCTGGCACACCAGTACTCTCCATCGAAATACACGTCAAACTTTACTATCATCACACTCCCCCGGGAATGGTTCTTTCTCTTGGTACTTAACCTTTTACCCTCACGCCATAGCCGCAGTCCCGGCAGTAGGCTTTCTTCCCCTTCCAGGCGAGCTCTCCGCCGCATATTGGGCAGGTGTGCGGGTCGCCGTTTTCCCTCCACCTCGAGTAGGTCTCGCGGTCTATGACGAGGAAGAGTCCCTCTTCATCCTCCTCGAAGTGGCCGAGGACAGGGAAGCTCTCGGGCTCGAGGGTCTTCTCGTCTATGATTATCGGTTCTACGCCTATGTTGCCCCCGTACTCGAGGTCGTTCGCCGGCAGTATCTCCACGACGAAGGCACCCAGCTCCCGGTCCCTGTACGCTATGACCTCCAGGGCGTCGCTCAGCTCTCCGCTGGATGATATGACGTCGATGACGACGTTCTCTCCGCGCGGGAACGCGAGGGCGACCAGGAACTTTGTCCTGTATACCGCCATCCCCCTCTCGAGACAGCTCTCCTCGAGTCCGAACTCCCTCATGAATCCCCTGATTTCGTCCCCCTCCGGAATGCGGCCTTCCTCAAGTATGAACTCGCCGATCCTCTTTGCAAGGGGCATCGCGAGTGTGACCGGTTCGTACAGCTTCATGCTCCCACCCCCACTGAATCGGGAGAAAAATTTATAAACCTACCCGGGGCACTATGGAACGGGCAGAGGTCCCGCGGTAGCCTAGCCTGGGAGCGGCGGCGGACTGTAGATCCGCAGGTCCCCGGTTCAAATCCGGGCCGCGGGACCACCAGAAACCCTCTCCTGTTCTAAAAGTTCTGAACTGCGACGTTCTCCCTACCGTACCGATTTTGGGCGGTGTTTTTTGGGTATCTTTTAGATATCCGGTTGGAAGGGTATCGAGAAAAACTTTTAACCTTCTGCGCCTTGTTAAACTCAGGTGTTTAAAATGGGGAAGGGGAGCTTTCTAACCGAGCAGCAGATTAAAATTCTCCGCCTCCGCGCCAGGGGCCTCAAACAGAGCGAGATAGCCGAGATGCTCGGAACGAGCCGGGCCAACATAAGCATCCTTGAGAGGCGCGCGCTTGACAAGATCGAGAAGGCCAGAAACACCCTCCTGATCTGGGAGCAGATAAACTCCAAGATAAGCGTCGATGTGAGGAAGGGTGAGGACATCTTCAACGTTCCGGAGAGGCTCTTCCTGAAGGCCGACGAGCTGAAAATCAAGGTGCCGTACAGCACGGCGGAGATAATCGCCTTTCTCGTGGAGCACGCCCCGATAAGCGACAGGATAGCGAAGCGCGACTTCACGCTCTTCCTTGATGCCAAGGACCGGCTCAGGATAAGCGAGTGCCTACTTGAGGACTTCGATAAGGTGGGGAAGCAGGAGTGACGTGAAGACGCCGTTCAGGGCCATCGCAAGGCCGCTCACCGCTCCCGCGAGCTCATCGTCCAGTATTATCCTCGCCGTTCCAAGGCCATGGGAACTAACCCCCATCGCCAGACCGCGTGCTATTCTGTCCCTAACCTTGATGAGGCCGAGCAATTCCGGCCCGACCGCGTTCCCCATTATCCCTGTCAGTATCACGAGTACCGCGGTTAAAGCTGGAATGCCGCCTATCTTCTCGCTTATACCGATCGCTATGGCGGTGGTAACGCTCTTGGGGGCTATGCTGAGGAGAACTTCCTCACTTCCGCCGAGGAGTCTGGCGATGTAGAAGGCGCTGAGGATTGCAACCGTTCCGCCGACGGCTACTCCGAGCGCTATCTCCCTCGCGTAGGCTTTTATGGTCTCCCTGCCCTTGTAAACCGGAACGGCCAGACTCACCACCGCCGGCCCGAGAAGGAACTTGAGTATAACCGCGCTATCCATGTAGCTCCCGTAGGGGATTCCGAACCACTTGAGGATAACCGCTATCGTGATTATGGACAGGAGAACCGGGTTCGTGTAGAAGGCTCTCTTTCTGGAGTGGAGTTCCGAGAACAGGTAGAAGACCACCAGCGTGAGGGTTATTCCGAGCGGGTTCATTCCTCCTCCCTCCTGAGGAACTCGACGGTCTTCGCCGTTACGACGAGCGTAATCAGGAAGCTCAGAACCAGGGCGACGAATATCGGTACCGCCTGGCTCTTTATCAGGCCGAGGTAGGTCACTATGCCCACGCCAGGAGGGATGAACATGACGCTCATGTTCCTGACGAAGAGTTCCGCTTCCCCTTCAACCCACCCCAGTTTGATGAGACCTGTATGCAGTGCGCCCAGGAGGAAGAGCATGCCGAGCACGCTCCCCGGAATCGTCAGGTTGAGGGCATATGCTGTAAACTCACCCAGCGCGTAGAAGCCGAATATTATCGCCAGTCCGCGGTAGGGCCTCATGCTCCAGTCTAGGGTGCCTCCATATAAAAGCGTCCCGGGTGATGCGAAAGGCCAATAAGCCCCCGTTGCGTAACACCACCGGTGATATCATGCTCATGGGGAACTACAGTTTTCCGGGTCGCTACGGTCCAGAATGGGGCAGCGGAGGAATATTCGGGCTGAAATATCACAACGGGACGCTCTACTTCACGCTGGCCTTTGAGGCGGAGGCGCACTTCATAGACCTCGGGAGCGGGGAGGAAAATGTTTACGACTTCACCCTCCTCGGAGACGCCCCGACGAGCGGCGGCGACACCTACAACGCGGTCGAGACGGTTGACGAGTTCATTTACTTCGGTGGCTGGGTTCACGCGCCGGCGATTTACCGTGAGGACAGGAGGATACTCTTCCACAACAAGTACTCCCACGTTCACGTTTACGACACCGAGAACGACTCCATAAGGCTTCTCTGGAAGGATTCCATCCACCACGAGACCGACTGGGCGGGAGAGGTGAGCGATATACTCTACGACCCCTACAATGACAGGCTTCTCCTCGCGAGGGAGGACGGCCACGCCAACCTCGGCGTCTACGCCCTCGACAGAAGAACCGGAAAGGCCGAGGCGCTGATTCACGAGCCGGCCCCCAAGGGAACCAGGGTTCACGATGCCGCCTTTTTCGGCGTTGGGAACAACTTCACCGGCGGTCTGAGGGAGTTTAAAGCGCTGGACCTGGTGGAGGGGAGATGGGAGACGTTCCAGCCCGGTGGAAGCGTCGATGGACGGCCGTACATAAGGCCCGAGCTCGGGGCGATGGCTTCCGCCTACAACCGCGCCTTCGCCTTCGTCAGGGGAGGGGTTCTGGCAGGGAATCCCCTCATGGGCGAGGAGTTCAGGTTCTTCAGGCTCTTCGACTTCTACACCTTCTACGCCCCATTCAGGGTGAACGCGATAAACGTCGGCGGGGGCATTATCACCGCCTTCAACGCGCACCACGACGCGGTTTACAGGCCAGGTTCCCAGGATGCGGGAATCGAGTGGGCCGCCACCAACACCGTCGTCGGGCCGAGCGTTCTCATCTACGTTGCCCCGCCGATGGTCAGGATAGTCGGGGCATTCGGCGCCAGGGTGACGAGCATCGAGAAAGTCGGCGGAAGGCTCCTCGTTGCCACCAACACCGCCCCCAACACGGGCGCGACGGAGGCGACGCCCTTCGACACGGGGAACAGGGAGGTAGTGGTTCTCGACGAGAGGATAATTCAAGAGAGGCCGCCGGCGGTGAGCTTCTCCCTTCCGCTCGCGCTTCCGAGTGCCGCAAAGGACATTGGGGCGGGGACCTTCGGTGGAATCCCGCTGGACGGCTACCGCGAGCCGAGAATGGTTCTTCACCTCAGCGGCGACAACCGGCTGACGGTCTACGAGTACGACCTATCGCTCCCGGCGGGGGAGGCAGTCGCCGAGAGGTTCGACGTTAGGGCGGGGAAGAACATCCTTGAGCTGGACTCCTTCAGCGGCATCGTGGGCTTCGAGCTGGAGAAAGGGGATATGAAAGGAAAAGTGAGAATAGAGCTCCGCTGAGCCCTTTTTTTTCACAGCCTGAACTTGCTTATTATTGTCCGCAGCTGGGACACGATGTTTTTGAGGTCTTTGGCGGCTCTTTCGAGTTCTTCCGTTGCTGCAGTCTGCTCCTCAACTGCCGAGCTTACCTCCTCCGCTGAAGCTGTGGTCTCCTCGGCACTCGCAGCCAGGTTCTCAAGAGACCTCAAAGCATTCTCAACCTCATCCTGCGTCCTAACAATCTGCTCCTTAACCTCACCCATCCTCGAACTCGCATCCTGAAGCAGATCGGCGATATTGGTCAGGTACGTTATGGTTTCCCTGAGCGTGTCCGCGCTTTCACTCACCACGGTGACACCCTTCTGGGTGCTGTCTACTGCATCGCGGATTTCGCCGGTAATCTGGTCGATGATGTTCTTGATGTTGTCGGCCGCCTGTTTACTCTCCTCTGCAAGCTTTCTAATCTCCTGGGCGACCACAGCGAAGCCTCTTCCAGCTTCACCAGCCCTCGCCGCCTCAATCGCAGCGTTCAAAGCCAGGAGATTCGTCTGCTCGGCAATGTTAGTAATCACGTTCGTAATCTCCTCAATACTCCTGCTCATCTCAGCAACCTTCCTGACGGCGCTCTCGATGCTGCTCATCATCTCCTGGATGCTCTCTATCTGTCTGGCTGAGATTTCGCCCTTCTGCCTGCCTTCGTTGGCTATGTTGAGGACTTCCGTTACCGCTGCCTCGAACTCTTCCATTGCTCTGACGCTTTCGGCGCTTGTTTCTGAGACGAAGCGCATTCCTTCGGTTATTTCGTTGATGCTTTCTTGTTGTCTTTGGGCTTCGATGCTGACTTGTTGTACGGCTTCGTTGACTTGGTTGATGGCTTCTGTTACGTCGGTTGTGATTTGGGCGAGGATGTTGGCCCTCTTGTCGAGTTCGTTGGTGACGTTGACTATTTCGCCGATGAGGCCCTTGAGCTTATGGGTTGTGTCCTTGAGGTCCTGGATGATCTCCTGGAGTTCGCCTCTGGCTTCGACGCTTAGGCCGTTGCTTAGGTCGCCTTCGGCGAGGCGTTCGAGTTTTTCGCCTATTGCGTTGAGTGTTCCGACTAGGTCTTTTCCGACGGCTTCGAAGGCTTTTATGAGGGCTCCGATTTCGTCGTCTTCAATGTAGTGGATTTGGTTGAGTTGTTTGCTCACGTCGCTTAATCTTCCCTCGGCGAGAGCCTGCGCGACCCGCCTCAACTCCTCAAGCGGCTTAAGTGTCTTGTTGAGGGTTCTGTAACCGATGAACAGCATGAGGATTCCGACGAGGACCGCTATAATGGAGCCCATTATCGTCGTTTTCAGACCGTCATCGACTGTTTTGTTGATGGAAGCTGTTATCTTATCCGTGCTCTGGTTGAGCGTGCCCGATATTGCCTCGGTCAGGGGGTCAGTGAGCTCGTGGAGAGGCACCGTGGCCAGGACTATCCACCCGGTAGTCTTCATCCTCTTGTATCCCGCGACCTTCTCCACGCCCTGGAATGAATAGAGAACCCATCCCTTATCCTTGTTCTTGTTGAGTTCGTCGGAGAGGGACCTGAGGTTGGGGTCGTCGTTTATGTTGAACGTCTGAACCAGGCTCTCGTTGGGGTGCACTATGATGGTTCCGTCTTTGTTTAGGATGGCTATGTACCCGCTCTGACCTATCTTTATTTCCTTTGACTGCTCTATCAGCGTGGAGACGAAGACGTCAACGCCTATGACGCCGACGAGCTTGCCGTTGATGTAGATGGGCTCGGAGTACGTGACTATCCACTTTCCGGTTGACGCGTCCTGGTACGGCTCCGTCCATATCGGGCCGTTCTTTGCCACCGCCTCCTGGTACCACGGCCTGACCCTCGGGTCGTAGCCCTCTGGCAGGGGCTCGTCGGGCCACATGTACATTCCGCCGCTCGTGCTTCCGAAGTAGACGTAGGCTATGTTTGGATCCAGGTCTTTAACCGCCTTAAACCTGTCCAGGAGAAACGCTTTGAACTTTGGATCGCTCTCGTCGTAGTTCGAATACGCCACGTCAACGGCCTCTATGGCAACCGATCCCATAACCTTCATCTTCTCAAAGTAATCGTCGAACAGCTTTGCACCCAGTTCAGCGGAGCCCGTTGCTATCATCCCCGCCTCCTTGGTTGTCGGGTCCTTGATGCCCTCCGCCATGAGCCGGGGGAGGTTGTTGCTCAGTTCCTGGTCGAGGGATTTGCGTATGTTGTCCCTCATCATGAGCGAGGATGATATCACAATGAGGGAGCCTATCAGTATTGTAATAATCAGAGCCGCCGCCATTGTCATGATGATCTTCTTCTTAAACTGCATGGAAACCACCCCTTGCCTGTGGTCCATCACGGTCGTCAGACGACTGAACAGTATACCAATGTCTGACTATTGATGTTATAACCCTCAAAACTTAAAGCGCTTTTGTGTAGGGCGGTATGTAGGTGATTACTTTTTCATTCTGGAAGCGAAGTCCTCTGGGGTGTATTCTTGGCGAAATGGAGGTCCGATAGTGGTCTGCGGGCATTCAAATGGGGAGAAGTGAAGAAACACGATAAACGGCCTCATGCCTTTGAAAGAACGTTGTTCCATGAGTAGCTCGATTCGATAAGCTCCGCGACGGTGAGCCTTCTTATGGCGGTGACCTCCGGCTCGAAGTCCCTCAGCTTTTCAAGCACTTCGTCCTTTGATATGGCTCCCTCGTCGAAGACCACGAAGCCGCTCCGGGCGTAGCCGTTGATGGAGACCCTCCATATCCGTCCGTCCTTGAGGAGCTCGTACTGTCTGGCGCGGGCCTCGTCGGGGGTTACCCTGCCGAACTTGAGGTCCATCCTGATGAGGGCCCTGCTGTAAATCCCCTCGCTCATCTCCACCACCTCACCTCGTGTTCAGGCCAAAGTAGTCCTCTATGTCGATGTAGGTCTTCCTGTAAAGCTCGCTGTTCTTCATCCGCTCAACGAACTCCTTCGTCCTGATGTATTTGTCCCTGTGGTACTCCCAGTCCGGGTGGAGTTTCTTCCACTCCTCCCAGGTGTAGCTGAACTGGGCCTGCACCTTGTCCCTGTAGAGCTCGGGAATCACGTTGAAGGTGCAGAAGGGCACCGTCCTGCCGTCCGGCATGGCGTAGTGGATGACGCAGCGCTCGACGCGCTCGACGTCGTAGTTGTACTCGTCCATGAAATGCATCATTCCGAGGAAGAGAGCGTTAGTGTGGAACTTTCCGAGGGCGTCGTAGTTGCCGTACATGAAGGCGTTCTTTATGAGGTCGAGGACCTTGATGCCCTTGGGTGCGTATCTGTCGTCGTAGAAGGAGCGGAACTTCATGAATATCTCCGCCCCGAGCTTGAGCTTCTGGAACCTGCCCATGGTCTTCCAGTTCTCTATCTCCTCAGCCTTGCTCTCGAGGTACTCGACGAAGCCCTCGACGTCGAGGAACCTGCTTATGGGCACCACCTTCTTGTTCTCGCGGTCGAGGAAGACGTAGGTGGCAGCGCCGCAGCAGTAGTGGCTGGTCATGTAGTAGCGGGAGCCGGTGAACGCCTCAAAGAACCTGGCTATGTGTCCTGCTATCGGAATCGGGTACCAGTCGTCCATGGCTATTGCCCCGTTGGTCTGCTCCTCTATCCTCTCTATGGCCCCGGGGATCGTTATCCTGAAGCGCTGGCGCTCCTTCCGAGGAACCCTTCCGACGAGGGAAATGGGCTGGAAGTTCACACCCCTTATTATATCGATGTGGTTGAGGCCGAAGTTGATTATGGCACCGAGCTCATGGTCGTTGACGTTCCTGATGGTGGTCGGGACGAGGACTATGCCGGGCCCGCCGACCTTCCTGACGTTCTCGAGGATGAGTGGAACCTCCCAGTGGTTCTTCCAGTTGGTCTGGGGCGTCATTCCGTCGTAGCTCATGTAGAGGGTATTAACGCCCGCCTCGCGGATCTTCTTCACCAGCTCCGGCTCGAAGGCGAGCTTTATGCCGTCGGTGTTGAGCTGGACGTGGTCGTAACCTTCTTCCTTCGCGATTTTGATTATCTCGATGAGGTCCTCGCGGAGGGTTGGCTCGCCGCCGGTGAGCTGGATGGCGTTCGCCCCAACCGGGTGCTGCCTCTTGGCGTTGCGGAGCATCATCCTTATCTGCTCAAGGGTCGGCTCGTAAATCGGCTGGCCTTCTTTGGCGTAGAAGAAGCAGTTGCTTATCAGCATTCCATCGCCCGCAATGAATGCATGCTCTTCAGCATCAACCTCAAGGTCGTAGACGTAGCCGCTGTATTCCTCCGTCTCGATGGCTTCAACCGTGTCGATGAAGAAGTCTCCCACGCGGTCTATTCTCGCGGGCTTTCTTTCCCCGACGTCGCCGAGTCTCTCCCTGTGGCCTTCCCTCAGCTCAAGCATCTCGACAAGCTTGACCATATCCTGACCCGCTATGTAGAGCTTGTACAGGTCGTGGTTGGCCCCTTTCATTCTCTCCTTTGGAACCGTGTAGACCCTCGCGAACACTCCGAGGGAGGCCAGCAGGTAGAGGATGTCCCTTATCAGTCCCCTCGACACGCTCGCGTAGCCTATGTTGAGGTGTTTCTTACCCCTCACAACGTAGCCGTCGCCGTTGAAGAGCCCGCTCAGGAGGGCAACCTTGGCATCGAAGGGCAACCTCAGAAAGTTCTTCGGAAGCCTCTTGTTCTCGGCCTTCTCCGGGATTCCCAGGGCGTGTTTGAAGACGAGCCTCATCAGCCTGCTGCCAATGACTATCTGCTTCGCCTTGCCCTCCCATTCGAGAGTGCTGTGCGGTAAGCCAAGGCTTTCGATTATGCCGATTATCTCCCTCTCAACGTCCTCGTGGGCGACGGTTATTCTCAGGTCTTTGTCAGTGTAGTGGCCGTCCGCTATGAAGTAGCCGATGAGCTTGGCGAATTCGGGGGTTATTTTTAGCCTCGAAGGAATCTCGTGGCTTGTGGCGTCCCTTCCAAGCCTGAAGGTTCCACCAACGCCGAGCTCGTAGAAGGCCTTAAGCGGCATTGAGTCCTGGCCCTTCCACTGGTAGATTCTCTCGCCGTATTTGGCCTTTAGCGGGGAGAGGTCAAGGTCTTTAATGCCCCTTACGTAAACTTTCCCCTTTTCCTCCTCCGGCAGCTCTTTGAAGGCCTCAATGAGGTCTATTTCCTCAACTTCGTCTTTGGCATCAAAGTTCCAGAGCAGAACGAGTTCATCGCCGGGGGAAAGTTCATCTGCCCTCTTCTTGACGAAGCCGCCGTTGGAGTAGACGAGGAACTTGTGCTCCGGGGTCGTTCTGAGAGTCCTTCCGGTGTGGGTCCTAATCCTGTAGACCTTACCCTCATGCTTTCTTCTGAGGAATTTGGTTACCTTTGTCCACTCGGCCCTGCCGTCCCTGAAGGTCAGCACCTCGAGGAAGTCAGGCGTTCCATACTCGCCTGAGAAGCCGTCTATCTCGACCCTGTGCTCGAAGTTGATGAGTTTGGAAACGTCCTCCATCCTTGCTATAACCGTCTCTCCGTTTATCCTGAAGAGGACCTCCTCGTCCCTTGGCAGGCAGTACCAGCAACTCAAATTACACCTGTTGGTCAGGACGATGTTGAGCAGGTTCGTGTGGGAGCGATGTCTGGCGCACAATCCACAGTCGAACGGGCAGTTCACTCCGGTGTTCTCAACGTTCGTGCTCATGAGCTTGAAATCGAACTTCCACTTCTGGAAGCGGTAGTACTGATCAACGCTCTCGTAATAAACGTCGGTTATCATACCTTCGGGACAGCGTTTGGTTATCCAGACCTTTCCATCGTTCTCCCAAACGAGGGCAGGAACGACCCTCCTCGTTTCGGGACAGAGGGAGTACGTCCTGTGCGGCAGGGGCCCTCCGTAGGCCCTGCTCGCGCTCTTGAGCATGCGCTCAAACTCTTCCTCATTTATCTCGGGAAATTCGATGATGTCTCTTATCCTGCGGGTGGATTCGGCGAACTCCTTTTCGCCGCTTGGAACTTCACCAACACTTTCAGCCAT